>SCTY01000068.1 GCA_004297625.1 Betaproteobacteria bacterium
CTTCCTTCAGATTCGCAGTCGCCCGCGACACCCTTGCCGTTCGGCTAACACTTCCTCCTGTCAGGCGTGTAATGGACTCTCACCATCAAGTGAGTGCGCCCTGCCGGGCGCACAAAAAAACGGCGCGGGATCGCCGCGCCGTGTGCGTGTGCTGCCCGGCTATTTCGCCTTGCGCGCCTTGTCGAACGGCGTGATCACGTCGCCCGTCTTGTATGCGTCGGGATAGATCACCACCTGCTTGCCCGGCTTGCGGAACTGCTCGATGTCCTTGTCCACCACGCCGCGGAACTGCGCCTGCACCACGCGCGGGTTGGCCCACTCGCCGGTCTTGTCCCAGCGGATCGGGCCGACGATGGTCTTGACCTCGTTCGCGTGCAGCCAGGCGGCGAGCTTCTTGTGGTCCAGGCTCTTCGTCGCGGCGATCGCCTGCTCGTAGATCTGGCCGATCGCGTAGTTGAACGGCGGCAGGTAGAAGCCGAGCGGATCGACCTTGGCCTCCGCCGCCTTCTTCGCGTAGCGCGCGAGAAAGTCCTCGATGCCCGGGTATTTCATGCCCGGCACATAGGAGTTGTAGTTGAGCACGCCGTTCAGCAGGCTGCCGAGCGAGCCCATGATCGGCGTGAACTGCAGGCCGACCATGCCGCCGCCGAAGATCTGCACCTGCGAGCCGAGGCCGATCTCGTTCACGGCACGCACGATCGCCACCGAGTCGTTCGGATAGGACATGACGAACACCATCTGCGGCTTGGCGGCGCGGATGGAGCGGATGAGCGAGGAGAAGTCGGTGGTCGTGGGCGGGTAGTTCTGGTCGTACACCGACTTGATGCCGGCCTTCTTGGCGAGCTCGCGCGCCCCGTTGGCGAGGTTCTGCGCGAATTCCTGGTCCGCCGCGAGAATGGCGACGCTCTTGGCGCCGGCCTTCTGGCCGGCCCTGAAGAAACCGTCGGACCAGCTCGAGGCGTCGTTCCACGGCGAGTTGTTGAACCACATGTCGTGCTGCACCTTGTGATTCACCTGGAACGAGAAGTTGCCGATGAGAAGCAGCCCGCGCTGCTTGACGAGCGGCATGATCGGCGCCGTGGGCACGGTGCCGTAGGGCGCGATCAGCAGGTCGACCTTGTCCACATCGAGCAGCTTGGTGTAGATCCCCGGCGTGTTGGCGGGGTTGGTCTGGTCGTCGTAGACGATGAAATCGACCTTGCGGCCGAGAAGCCCGCCCTTCTTGTTCACGTCCTCCACCCACATGCGCAGCGCGACGAGCGCCGCCTGGCCCCCGGCGCCGAGCGAGCCGGTCTGGGGCATGCTCATGCCGATCTTCACCGGGCCCTGCTGCGCGAACGCGCGGCCGGCAAGGCCGGCCGAAACCGCGAGCGCGGCGCCCGCCTTCAATACTTCACGTCTGGAACTGTTCATGTTGTCCTCCTCCTTGTGAGGGAATTGTAATCAATCTTCAGCAGCCGGGCGGAATTGCCGCCCATGACCCGCTCCTTGTCGGCCTTCGAGATGCCCGGCGCGCCGCCGATGAAGTCCACCGGATGCTCCATCCCCATGTCGTACGGATAGTCCGTGCCGAGCAGCACGTGCTCGGCGCCGAAGCGCTCGACGAGGTGCACGAGCATCCCGCGGTCGAAGGTGATGGTGTCGAAATAGAACTTCTCCAAATAGCTGGAGGGTTTTCTTTTAATTGAAACTCTACAATCAGGACGGGCCTTGAAGGCGTGGTCCATGCGCGCCCAATAGTGCGCGAGATAGCCGCCGCCGTGGGGCAGCACCACCTTCAGTTTCGGATAGCGGTCCATCACGCCGTCGAAGATGAGATGGCTCGCCGCCACGGTGGTCTCGAGCGGATTGCCGATCACGTTGCTGAAGTAGTGATCCACTAGCCGCTCGCCGTGCGTGAAGCCGATCGGATGCATGAAGATGACGATGTCGAGTTCCTGGGCCCTGGAAAAGAATTTGTCCAGATTCAACCTCTGGTCGGTCAGATCCATGCCTTTCACGCTGGGGTTGATCTCCACTCCCCGCAGCCCGAGCGTTTTGACGCAATGGGTCAATTCCTGGACGGCGAGCGAGACGTCCTGCAGCGGCACGGTCCCCAGCCCGACGAAGCGGTCGGGATGCCGGGCGACGATCTCGGCGAGGCGCTCGTTCACCTGCCGCGAGAGCTCCTGCCCCATGCCGGGATCGGTCCAGTAGTAGGTCTGGTGCGGCGCCGGCGAGACCGCCTGGACGTCGATCCCCATGCGGTCCATGTCCTTGAGGCGGACCGCGATGTCGGTGAGCTTGGGCCCGCGGTCCTTCTGCTGCCTTGCGTTCACGTCGCGGGTGGCGGCGTTCGAGTACAGCGCGATCGGCTCGTGCTGCGCCGGGCTAAGCGGCGCCACTCTCGCCGCCGCTTCGGCATTGAGGTAGTGGCAGTGGATGTCCACGCGAAGGCTTTTGCCTTTCCTCTTTACTACGGAAGAAGAACCCTTCGAGGCGGGGGCGCAGCTGTACATCATTGTCAGAAAACTCCCAGGTGCTGGGTTATCAAGGCGTGGTTTTCGCGCAGGCCGGCCGCGCTACCCGAAAAGGCGACGCGCCCGGTGTTGAGGATCACCGCCTCGTCGGCGAGATCGAGCGCCATGCGCACGTTCTGCTCGACGAGGACGATGGACTGGCCGCGTTCCTTCAGCTTCGCGATGGTGCGGCCGACATCCGCGACGATGAGGGGCGCGAGGCCCTCGGAGGGCTCGTCCATGAGCAGCAGGCGCGGATTGCCCATGAGGGCTCGGCCGATGGCGAGCATCTGCTGCTCGCCGCCCGACAGCGATCCGGCGTGCTGCTCGGAGCGCTCGCGCAGCCTCGGAAAGAGATCGAACACCTTGTCGAGATTCCAGAAACCGCTTTTCCTCTGCGACGCGACGACGAGATTCTCCCTGACCGTCAGCGTGGGAAACATGCGCCGGCCCTGGGGCACCAGCCCTACGCCTTTGCGCGAGATCGCCTCCGGCGAGAGCCGGCCGATCGGCTCGCCGAACACGCGCACCGTCCCTTTGCGCGGGGGCAGGAAGCCGATCACGGTGTTCATGCAGGTCGTCTTGCCGGCGCCGTTGCGCCCGAGAAGCGCGAGCACCCGGCCCTCGCCCACGCTGAGCGACACCGAGTGCAGGACATGGCTCTGCCCGTAGAGCGCGTCCACGCCCTCGAGCGACAAAGCCTCAGTGGCCAAGATAGACCTCGCGCGTTCTGGGATCGGCCACCACTTCGGCGCGGGTGCCCTCGACGATGACCCGGCCGTAATGCAGCACGGTAATGCGCTCCGCCATGTCGAGGGCGGTGTCCATGTCGTGCTCGATCATCACCACCGTGACGTCGCGCGGAATGGCGGCGATGAGGCTCTTCACCGCGACGCGCTCCTCGCGCGAGAGGCCCGCGAGCGGCTCGTCGAGGAGCAGCAGCCTGGGGCGCTGGGCGAGCGCCATGGCAATCTCGACGCGGCGCTGATCCCCGTAGGGCACTTCGGCGAGCGGCCGCTTGGCGAGCGCCTCGAGCCCGACCTGCGCGAGCACCTGGCGCGCGCTTTCGTAAAAGGAATACCTTCGCAGGGAGGCGAACGAGTTCCAGCGCGCCTTCGACACGCCGAGCAGCGAAAGCGCGACGTTGTGCTCGAGGCTGTCTTTCGGAAACAGCGTGATGATCTGGTAGGTGCGCGCAAGCCCGAGGTGCGCCCTGCGGTGCGGCGCGAGCCGCGACACCTCCTTGCCGAGCAGCCGGATGCTGCCGGCGTCTCTCGCGAGATCGCCGGTGACGAGGTTGAAGAACGTCGTCTTGCCGGCGCCGTTCGGGCCGATGATGAGCCGGCGCTCGCCCGCCGCGACCTCGAGCGAGACGTCGTTGATCGCGGGCAGGCCGCCGAACGACTTCTTCAGGTTCGCGATCTGAAGCGCAGCCATAGCCTCTTTGCTCCCGGCACCACGCCCTCGGGCATGAACACCACGATCGCGACGAACACGAACCCGAGCAGCATGTTCCAGCGCTCGATGTAGGCCGACGCCCAGTTCTTGAGCAGCATCACGATCGCCGCGCCGACCAGCGGGCCGGCGAGCGTTCCCGAGCCGCCCGCGATCACCGCCAGCAGGCCCTCGGCGGAGTTGGCGAGCGAGAGCGAAACCGGGTGGATGTACTTGTGGTAGTAGATGAAGAGCAGCCCGGACACCGCGCCCCAGAAGCCCGCGTACACGAAGGTCAGCCAGCGGATCAGCCAGACGTGGTGGCCGAGCGCGCTCATGCGGCGCGGCTGGTCGCGCGTGCCCTTGAGCGCCGCCCCGAAGGGCGAGTGCACGAAGCGCGCCATCATCCAGATGGAAAACGCGGTCACCGCGAGAGTGAAGTAGTAGAACGACGCGGCGTCGTCCAGGCCGAAAGGCCGCGTGAGCCCGCGCAGGCCGTTGTCGCCGTCGGTAAGCGCGACCCAGCGGTAGGCCGTGCCCCACAGCACCTGCGACAGCGCGAGCGTGAGCATGAGAAATCCCAGCCCGGCAGCGCGCAGCGCGATGAGACCGAAGCCGCACGCCATGAGCGTCGTGACGAAAAGCGCCACCGGCGCGGCCACCCAGTGGCCGAGGCCGAGCTTGAGGTGGACGAGCGCGGAAACGTACGCGGCGATACCCAGGTACGCCGCGTGGCCGAGCGTGGGCAGGCCGCCGTAGCCGAGCAGCAGGTTGATGCTCGCGGCGAAGACGGCGAAGATCAGGATCTGGCTCGAGAGATTCACGTAGTACTCGCCCGAGACGAGCGGAATCAGGGCAAGAAGCACGACGAGCACGATCCAGCGCGTCACGCGGCGAACCTCCCGAAGAGGCCGCGCGGCCGGAAGGCGATCACCAGGATCATCGGCAGAAACAGGATCACGTACGCGAGGTCGGGCAGCAGCGCCACGCCGAAGGTGTAGACGAAGCCGGTGATGAAGGCGCCGATGAACGCGCCGAGCAGGCTGCCGACGCCGCCGAGGATCACCACGATGAGCGCGAGCGGCAGCATGTCGGCATCGAGCCCGGGATAGGCCGACATGATGGGCCCGCCGATCACGCCGCCCGCGCCGGCGAGCGCCGCGCCGAGAAAGAACACGGTGGTAAAGAGGCGCGACACGGGGATGCCGACCGCGCGCGCCATCTGCGGGTCATCGACCCCGGCGCGGATCATCGCGCCGAGCCGGGTGCGCTCCATCAGCACGTACAGCACGATGCCGACGATCACGGCAATCACGACCACCGCGAGCCGGTAGGCCGGGAAAACGAACCCCGCGATGCGCACCGGCAGCTGCAGCGCCGGCGGCGTCGGAATCGGTATCGGGTCCCCGCCCCATACGACGAGGCAGAAGTCCGCGATGATGAACGCGACTCCGAGGGTGACGAGCACCTGGCCCAGGACATTGCCTCCCAGCTTTCGCAGAATGAGCTTTTCCAGGAGAGCGCCGAACAGCGCCACCGCGATGCCGGCGGCCAGCGCGGCGAGCCACAGATTGGGCACGACCTTCATCACGCTCACGCCGAGGTAGGCGCCGAGCATGAACAGAGCCCCGTGCGTCAGGTTCGCGATCCGCATCAACCCGAAAATGAGCGAGAACCCGGCGGCCAGCAGAAACAGCAGGCCGCCGAGCGCGAGGCTGTTAAGGGTCTGGATCGCCCAGTATTGCAGTTAGGACTCCAGGTTCTTGGCAGGCGGCCAGTCGCGCGAGTACACCGGGTTCTTGAGGAACTCCTCCGGGTTGTAGGTCCAGAACTGGCTCACGTTCGGGTAGGTGCGGATCACGCTGTTGACCAGGCGGCCTTCCTTGCGCGCCACCTTGCGGATGTACACGTTGCCGACCACGTTGCCGTACTTGTCGAACGACACCGGGCCGCGGCAGGTGTCGACCTTGATGGCGCGCACGGCCTTCATGAAGGCCTGCTTGTCCTCGATCTTGCCGTTGATCTGCTTCAGCGTCGCTTCGAGCACCGCGGCCTCGGTGTACGTGGCCGCCGCGTAGAAGCCGGGGTCGTACTTCCAGTCGCGCCGGAAGTCGGCCGCGAATTTCCTGTTGATCGGGTTGTCGATCTCGGCCGAGTACCAGCACGAGGTGACGATTCCCAGCGCCTCGTCGCCCATGTTGCGCAGCACGGCCTCGTCGAGGGCGGTCATGCCGCCGATCGGCTTCACCTTGCCCATCATGCCGTACTCGTTCATCTGGCGCAGGTAGCGGAATCCGTTCGAGCCGGCGAAGCCGAGGAAGATGGCGTCGATGTTGGTTTTGAGCTGCGCCAGGTAGGTGCCGTAATCGGGCACGGTGAGCGGCGGGAACATGCGCTGCACCACCTTGCCGCCCGCGTCCTCGAACACGCGCATGAAGCCGGCGCACATCTCGTGGCCGTAGGCGATGTCGTCGGCGATCACCGCCATGCGCTTGTACTTGAGGGTCTTCGCGGCATAGTCGGCGAGCGGCATCGCGGACTGCGACGAAGTCGAGGTGCCGCGCGTGAACCACGGGTTCGGCTTTCTCTGCGTCATGTCCTCGGCCGCCGCCACCGACAGCGTGAGGAGCTGGGCCTGGCGGATATAGTCGTCCGCGGCGAGCGCCGAGGCGGTGTCGAGCGGCCCGATCATCAGGTGGATCCTGTCGCGCTCGACCATCTCCTGGATCTTGGTGCGCGTCTGCGCCGGCACGCCGCCCGAGTCGGCGACGGTGAGCTCGACCTTGCGCCCGGCGAGCGTGTAGTTGCGCTCCTTCAGGAACTGCACGAGCGCGCGCTCCATGTCGATGCCGCCCGAGGCGAGCGGGCCGGTCTTGACGGTCATGAGACCGAGGCGAATCGGTTCTGCCTGTGAAAAGCTTATTCCTGGAACAGCAAGTGCGCCGGCTGCAGCGCCCGTCGCCTGGACGAATTTTCTACGGCTGAACTTCATGCGGCCCTCCTCTCCTTGAGCTTTTCGAAGAACTGCTGGTTGGTGATGACCCAGCCGAGGCAGCGCGCGATGTTCTGCAGCCCCAGCACGTGCAAATCGTCGCCGTACATGCTCGCCACGCAGTCCGACAGCACGACGACGCGGTAGTCGAAATTGAACGCGGTGAACGCCGTATTCAGCACGCAGGTATTCGTATTGATGCCCATCAGAACCACGGTTTTCACGCCCAACACGTCCAGGAGCTGGCGCAGATCGGTCCCGTAGAAGCAGTCCAGGCGCTTCTTGTTGTCGATGACGTAGTCGCCTTCGCGGTAGAGCTCGGGGATGATCTGCGTGCCGGGCGAGCCTTCGATGTTGTGCTCGCGCACCGTGCTCTTGCGGCCGGGCGTAAGCCGGTCGGTCTCCCCCTGCGCGGCGTGCATCGCCTTCCAGAAGTGCGACACCATGGCCTCGCTGCCGACGCCCGGAATGCGCCGGTAGACGAGCACTGCGTGCACGACCGGGATGTCGAGTTTTCTCGAAAAATCCAAAGCCTGCCGCCCATTCGCGATCACCCGCCGGGCATCCTCCGGTTTCGTGGGCATCGTGGCCACGTCCATGTCGAGATGCCCGCGATGCATGTCGATGGTGACGATCGCGGTCTCTTCCGGTTTCAACGAAAGTTGTTGATACAAGCCTTTCAAAAGGCTGCTGCGATCGACGATCTCCACGGTGTTTTTCATGGCCGCCCCCCTGTCAAGGGGGGAAGCGAGCGTTTTCTGCGAGCGGGGGGTTGGTTTGGAGAACTGGAAAGCAACCCCCCGCTCGCCTGCGGCTCACGGCCCCCTTCACAGGGGGCCGGCAGGTCGACCCGGTAGGTCGCGAGCGAGCGCCAGAAGCCGTAGAGCTTCATTGGGCCGGAACGACCGGCACGAGCACGTGCGCGTCGCCGAGATGCAGCGTGGTCGTGCCGCCGAAGATCGACGCCGGGCGATCGCGCGGATCGTCGTGCAGGAAGGGCCCGCAGCCGCGCAGCTCGTTCTTGAAGTTCGACAGCCGGGCGCCGGTCGATTTCTGCCATTCGTAGTCCTTGCCACGGACGCTCAAAGCGATCCGGTGGCCCGCCGGCACGACGATGGACGTCGGCCAGAGTTCCACATCGAGGTCGGCTGCTTGCCCGGGTTTTAATTTCTGAACTTCATCGTGCGTGTGGTAGGGACGGTAAGGCAGCGACAGCTTCGGATCGAGCTTCCTATGCGAGGCGCGCAGCCACCCTTGCGCGACCGGCGTGTGCGGGTCGATGGCGCCCATGAAGGTCACCTCGCGCAGGTCGGGCGTGAAGACCCGAAAGACGAGGAGGAGATCCGCATCCTCGGTGCTCGAGGAGATGCGCAGCTTCGCCGCCAGCGGTCCGGTGATCTCGGTTTCCTCTTCCAGGGGCTCGGAAAGGAAGCTGAGGCCCTCGCCCATCGCTTCGAACGAAACGCTGCCCTCCCCGCGTGGTTCCTTTGCCAGCTGAAAATTATTCTGGAGATAAAACTTCGTCCACTGGGTGCGGGCAATCGGCCATTCGTTCTCGTGACGCTCGACGAAGCGGTCCACATGCCGGACCTGAAGTTGGACACGGGGTTGCCTATCCCAACCGTTCGGTTGGTTTTTCAAAAAGAAATCGAAGAAACGAAGCTGCAGCTTCCTGCCGTAATCCGTGTAGAAGTGCGTCCAGTGCTCGATGCCGTGCGCTTCCAGCCATTTCTGCCTGGACGCCGCGCGCATGAAGCCTTCGAAATTGCCGCGCGGATGAAGGCCCTGCCCGCCCCAATTGGCCGCCGAGAGGATGGGAACCGTTATGCGCTCCCACTTGGGGGAACGTGCTTTCTGGTAATCGTCGTCCAGCGGATGCGCC
Organism: Betaproteobacteria bacterium; assembly: GCA_004297625.1. Taxonomy (GTDB): domain Bacteria; phylum Pseudomonadota; class Gammaproteobacteria; order Burkholderiales; family SG8-39; genus SCGC-AG-212-J23. Next base: position 8,807 of record SCTY01000068.1, read on the forward strand.
AGGATCTCGTCGCCGAAATCGCAGCGGTTTTTCTGCAGCTGGCGGTCCGAAAGCGTTTCATCGCCGCACACGAGCTCGCCGGTCACGCGGCTGCGCGGCCCGCGGCTGCCCAGCCCGTACTGAACCGTCTTCACCTGCATGTCGTACCAGTTCGCCCAGAACGTGCAGAGGATGCCGCCGTGGTGCGTCATGTCGCGGTACCAGTCGGCCGCGCCTTCCCACACGCAGATAGCGGCGAGATGCGGCGGCTGCAGCGATGCGACGTGCCACTGGTTGATGCCGTAGTACGAGATGCCGCTCAGCCCGACCTTGCCGCTGGACCAGGGCTGCACGCCCGCCCATTCGATGCAGTCGTAGAAATCCCTGGTCTCGCGCGGCGAGAAGTGATCGATGAAGCCGGGCGAGCGCCCGGTGCCGCGCGAATCGACGCGCACGCACACGTAGCCCTCCGGCACCCACTTCTCGGGATCGACGACCTCCCAGTTCTGGTACTGGTTGCCGGACCCGTATGCGACGTCCGGGTGCTCGGCCACCATGCGCTGCCAGGCGCTCGGATAGCCGTCCTGGAACGCGAGCCCCTTGGCGTAGGGGCCGTAGCTCAGGATTACCGGATAGCGCCCTGCCGCGATCGGACGAAAGACATCGGCGCGCAGCACCACGCCGTCGTCCATCGCGATGGGGACGTCCCAATCGACGCGCATACCTCCTCCTCAGCGGCGTTTTAAAGCATCGGCAAGCCACGAGCAAACAATCTTCGAAACAGCCGCCTCCCGTCCCGCGTAGAAGTGGTCGCAGTCGGGAACGACTTCCACCTTGCACGGCCCGCCGGCGCGCTCGGCGAACGCCTCGGCCGGAAGCGACCAGGTATCTGGCCTTTTCCCGGATCACGTTCAGGTGCTCTTGCGCGAGCAGGCCGGCGGCGCTTGCGCGGGGCACCATGTCCTTGCCGCCGCAATGCGCGGAGAGCAGCACCAGCACCGGCGTTTGCAGATGTTCGGCGACATGCTGCACTGCAAGCGTGCCGCCGTTGCTGTGGCCGATGACGACCGGCGCGGGAAAGCCCCGCCCGGCGAGCCAGCGCGCTGCGATGCGGTTGTCCTCGATCGCCTGCGCATAGGTCTGGAAGGCCGCGCCCCCGGCCGCCCGGCTGTCGCGGATGCCGAGAATGTCGTGCCCGCGCCGGTTGAAGGCGAGGCAGCCGTAGCCCATCGCCGTGAGCGCCGGCGGCAGGAAGCGCTGCGCGCCCATGTAGAAGTTCATGGTGTTGCCGTGAAACAGCAGCACCGCCCCGGCGCTCGCCCCGCCCTCCGGCTCGTACCACGCCCCGTCGAGCGGCACCGTTTCCGTTTGGATCGAGATGAGGGTCGTCTTCATGTAAGCTCAAAAACCCTTCATGGACGGATGAAATAAATGGCCAACGCTGGAATGGTGGCACTGGACTGGCAGCAGCGCATCAATTGGGACCGGGTGCGCAAATATCGGCTGGAGCGGGCGCGGTCGCGCATGAAGGCGCACGGGCTGGGCGCGATGCTCCTCATGTACGACGAGAACGTGCGCTACGTGACGAGCACGCTCACGCCCGGCTGGAACCGGCTCAAGCCGGGCCTGCGCTACGCGCTGCTCTGCGGCGACGACGCTCCGGTGCTCTTCGAGCAGGGCGACATCGGCATGCAGATCGAGCGCCATTCGCCGTGGATCCCGAAGGACCACGTGCGCTGGTCCTACGCCTGGATCAAGGGCGCGGCCGGCCCGGCGTCGCTCGCGCAGGTGAAGAAATTCACCAACGCGATCAAGCAGGAGATGAAGAAGGCCAACGTCGCGGGCGCCAAGCTCGGCACCGACTTCATCGATATCAACATGATCCAGGTGTTCAAGGACGAGAAGATCGACTGGACCGACGGCATGACGCCGATGATGGAGGCGCGCGCCGTCAAGAACGAGGACGAGCAGGAGGCGCTGCGCATGGTGGGCGCCATCGGCGACGCGGCGCACTGGGAATTCATGAAATTCCTCAAGCCGGGGCGCACCGAGAACCAGATGACGGCGCACATCATGGAGTTCCTCTATTCCATCCCCGGCATGGAGGACGTCGAGGACGTGATCGTCTCCTCGGGGCCGAATACCTGGCCGAATTGGCGCAATTTCTCCGACCGCATCGTCAAGCCGGGCGACATCGTGTTCATGGACCTCGCCGCACTCACCTGGAACGGCTACAAGTCCTGCTACTACCGCACCTACTGCGCCGGCAAGGAGCCGACGAAAGAGCAGAAGGACATCTACGCGACGGCATTGAAATGGCTGTACGACTCCATCAAGGCGGTGAAGGTCGGCACGACCACGCGTGAAATCGCGTCGCAATGGCCGTCCGCCAAGGAAGCGTGGGGCTATGAAGAGGAAGACCAGGCGGCAGCCAACCTCTGGGGCCACGGACTGGGGCTCGCGCAATACGATCAGCCCGTGATCTCGCGCATCTGGTCGCTCGACCATCCGGTCGAAATCAAGGAAGGCATGGTGTTCGCCCTCGAGACGCAGCACGGCAAGAAGTTCGAATGGGGCGTGCGCATCGAGGAAATGCTGATCGTGCACAAGGACAAGGTGGAGATCATCTCCGGCTTCCCGGTGGAGCAGATCACGGTGGTGGACCCGATGCCCGGCTACTCGACGCTCTCCGGCCGGTGACGCGCACCGCGCTACTGCGCGCGCCGAGAAAATTCGAGCTGGTCGAGCGCGATAAGCCGCGGCCGGGCCCGGGCGAGGCGGTGGTGCGCACCGTGGCAACCGCGGTTTGCCACACCGATCTCTCGATCTACACCGGCGCGCATCCGGGCGTGCGCTATCCCGTAGTTATGGGGCACGAGTCGACCGGCATCGTCGACTCGCTCGGCGAGGGCGCGAGCGCCCTCGAGCCGGGTGCGCACGTCATCGTCAACCCGATCATCGCCTGCCGGCAGTGCGATCCCTGCAGGCGCGGCGACACTCACCTATGCCGCGACGCGGGGCTGTTCGGCCGCGAGGTCGATGGCTCGCTCAGCCCGTACATCAAGCTGCCCGCGCATTACCTGCACCGCCTGCCGGCCGGCATGCCGCTCGAGCAAGCGACGCTCATCGAGACGCTCGCCACCGTGCGCCATGCCCAGCGGCGCGTCGCGCAGACGTCCGGCGAGTCGGTCGTGGTGCTCGGGCAAGGCACCGGCGGATTGCTTCATACGCGGCTTGCCGTTCTCGCTGGGGCGAACCCGGTCATCGCCGTGTCGCGCACGCGCTGGAAGCTGGAGATGGCTGAACGCATGGGCGCCCACCATGTCGTGGCGGCTTCGGTTGAGGATGCCGTGGGGGAAGTTCGCCGCCTCACCCGCGGCGCCGGCGCGGATGTCGTCATCGACGCCGCCGGCGGTCCGAAGGCGTTCAAAGCCGCGATCGGCATGCTGCGCCCGGGCGGGCGCTTCTGCGCGTATTCCATCAGCCACGAGCCGGTCGAGGGGTTTTCGACTTTCCCTCTCTACTTCGGCGAAATCAGCCTCGTCGGATCGCGGGCGCTCGCCGAGGAGGACATGGCGCCGAGCATCGAGCTCGTCGCCTCGGGCAAGGTCGACGTGAGCGGCTTCATCAGCGCGCGGTATCCGCTTCGCGATGCCGCTGCCGCATTCGAAGAGTACGAGCGCAATCCGAGCCGGATCCTGCGCATCGTGATCGGTTCGCCATCATGAAGTGGGTGGTTTCTCTCTCGGCGCCGGAGGCGAGCGACGTGGCGCGCTTCGGCGCCAAGGCGGCGACGCTCGCCGCGCTGGGCCACGCCGGACTGCCGACCCCCGGCGGCTATTGCCTGGACGCGGACGCCTACCGGCAGCAGCTCGCCTATCTCGGGCTCGAAGAGGCCGCCCGCGGCGTCTTCGCAGCGCAGGACCGCCCGCAGGCGCGCCGCCATGCGCTCGAGATCAAGCTCGCGCTGATGGAGAAGCCCCTCGCGCCGCAGGTTCTTCAAGTATTGAACGGGATTTTCTTGAACGTCGACAAGCCTTGCGTCGTGCGCTCCTCGGCTCTCGTCGAGGACCGCGCGGAATCGAGCTTCGCCGGGCAGTTTCAAAGCTATCTCGGCATCGAAAGCGCCGAAGATTTCATCACCGCGGTGCGCGCCTGCTGGTCGGCGCTCTGGTCCACGCGCGTGCTGCGTTACATGGGCACCAATAAATCAGACCCGGCCTGCACGGCCATGGCGGTCCTCATTCAGCCGCTCGTCGCCGCGCGCGCCGCCGGCGGCGCCCTCTCGCGCACGGCGGGCGACGAAATGGTGATCAATGCCACCGCCGGGCTCGGAGGCGCAGTCGCGCAAGGAGAAGTGGTGCCCGAGCGCTACGTCCTCGATCGTTCCGGCAAGCTGAAGGAGTCCGAATCGGGGCGCAAGTACCATGCCGTCGGTTGCTCTCATAACCGAGGAAAGCTCTTAAAGACAATTCTGGGCCGATGTCTCGACGACGAGGAAGTCTCCGAGCTGGGACGCTTGATCCTCAAAACCGAAGAGCTGATGCAGCGGCCGGTCGAGATCGAATGGGCGCTCGACGACTGCGGGATCAAGCTGCTGCAGGCGCGGGCGCTGCACGTGGCAGCGGCGCCGGTGCCCGACGAGATCTGGCTCAAGCACCCCCGGCTCTCCGGCCACCCGGGCGGCGTCGGCTGGGGCACCGGACGCGCGCGCGTGGTGAGCTGCGAATGCGAGCTCGAGCGTGTCGCTCCGGGCGACGTGCTGGTCACGACCGTGGCCGGCCCGGCACTTTCGGAAGTGCTCGCGCATGTCGCCGGCGTGGTGGCCGAGCTCGGCGGCAGCACCTCGCACCTCGCGTCGCTGGCGCGCGAGCGCGGCGTGCCGATGGTGCTCGGCGTTCTCGAAGCGACGCGCCGCATTCCCGACGGCTCGATGGTCGCCGTCGACGGCGTGGCCGGCGTGGTGCGCTGGATGCGCTAGAGCCTTAGCGATGGTTTGCAGTACGCTATGATGGCATCGAGGAGGGTTCGCCAAGAAGATGCTCACGGTCGCGGTTTCGCCGTCGTCCCAGGAATTCACCGAGCTCGTGCGCAAGGAGACGCAGGGCTGGGGCGAATTCCTGCGCGACGCGAAAATAAGCATTGACTGAGCAGGGCGCGGAGCACCGCGCCGTGCTCGCGCCGCTCGAGATTTTCCTCACCTTCGCGCGCGTCGGCATTTCGGGCTTCGGCGGCGTGAATTTCTGGATGCGCCGCGTGCTCGTCCAGGAGAAGCGCTGGCTCACCGACGGCGAATATGTCGAGGGCCTCGCGATGGGACAGCTCATTCCCGGGCCGAACGTCTACAACCTCACCGTCATGCTGGGGCACCGCTTCGGCGGCGCCCTCGGCGCCTGGGCGGCCATCGCGGGGCTGTTCCTGCCGCCGCTCGCGGTGGTGATCGCGCTCGGCCTGCTCTATCGGCACTTCAGCGCGCTGCCGATGGTGCAGGCGGCGCTGCGCGGCATGACTTTCATAGTGGCGGGGCTCCTGCTCGCCAACGCCGTCGCCCTCGCGCGGCCGCTTCCGCGCCGGCTCGCTCCCTGGCTCTTTCTCGCGCTGACTTTCGCGGGCGTCGGCCTCCTGCACTGGCCGCTGATCCTGGTCATGGGCGCTCTCGCGCCGTTCGCCGTCGCGGCCGCGTGGCGCGAAGCCGGTTCGCAAAGGCGGCCCGGCGCATGACCGAGGTGCCGGTCTGGCTCGCGCTGTTCTGGCAGTTCTTTCTCCTGTGCTGCATCTCCGTCGGCGGCACCAACACCGTGCTTCCGGACATGCACCGCTTCGTCGTCGAAGAGCACGCCTGGATCACCGACCGCCAGTTCGCCGACCTTTACGCGCTTGCGCAGGCCGCGCCCGGTCCGAACGCGCTGTGGGTGACGCTGGTCGGCCTGCAGATCGCCGGGTGGCAGGGCGCGGCGGCGACGACGCTCGCCCTGCTCATCCCGTCGACCGCGCTTTCGTTCGCCGCCATCGCCCTGCATACGCGCCGTCCACACTCCAGGTTCGGCATCGCCTTGCGGCGCGGCATCGCGCCGATCGCCGTCGGACTGATGTTCTCGAGCGGCTGGCTGCTGCTGCGCTCGGCGAGCGAGCAATGGCAAGGCTACGCGCTGACGCTCGTCGCCTTCGTCGCGGTGCTGCGCACGCGCCTCAACCCGCTGTGGCTCATCGCCGGCGGCGCCGCGTGCGGCGTGGCCGGTTTCGTGTAGCGAACCATGGACCGCGGCGGCGCGGGCGGCAACGTCGCCAGCCGGTTCGACTACCTGACCAACGAAGTCGCCAAGTGGGCGCGTATGATCAAGGCGAGCGGCGTGCGCGCCGACTGAACGGGGAAAGCACATGACCACCTGGATCCTGGAGACAATAGGGCTTTTCGTCACTACCGTCGGAGCGCTGATAGCGTTCCTTCACCTGCACCGTACCTCGCGCGCGCTGGAAGGCCGCGCCCTCCCCGCCGAATGCGCGCCGCTCTTCAAGGATCGGCGCCTGCTGATGATCACGATGGGCCTGATGGCCGGCTGGTTTCTGATCCAGTACGCCGGCGTGATCCTGATCTAGCCGCGCGCCGTTCGTGAGCCGGTGGTAGTCCGCGCAGGGCACGGGTCAGGCTCGCGCCTTCTGCATGAAGTCGGGCCGCAGCGCCTTCGACCAGTCCGGGATCTCCTTGATCTTCTTCTCGCGCAGCAGGACCTGCGCCTGCTCCTGCATGTAATCGCGCACCTTGGACGGGAATCCCGGGTTGACGTCGATCGCGTCCACCGCCTTGGCGAAGGTCTCCGGCGACATCTTGTAGCCCTTCGACGTGTAGAAGCCGTAGATCGTGTCCGACACTTTCTTCTTGTTGTTCTTGAAGTCGTCGGCCACCGCGAGCCAGGCCTTGAGGTAGCTGACCACCGCGTTCGGGTTCTTCTCGATGAACTCGGGCGTGGCCGCCATGAACACCGGCATGCGGTCGACGTCCCAGTAGTTCATGATCGTGGTGGCGATGCCGTCGGCTTCGGCGATCACGTTGTAAGGCTCGACGTTGATCATGGCGTCGACGGTCTTCGCCGCCATGGCGGCGACCATGTCGTTCACGTTCATGCGCACTTCCTGCCAGTCGGTTTTCTTCAGGCCGGCCCTGGGCGCGATCTGGTCGACGAACACCTGGGCGATCGAGGAGCCGGTCTGGTTGGCGATCTTCTTGCCGCGCAGGTCCTCGATGCGCTTCAAGTTGAGCTCCTTGCGCGCCATGACGCGCACGGTCTTGCCCACCTCTTCGATCTGCGCGATGGCGACGAGCTGGCCGCGCGCGTGGCCGAGGATGAACGAGGGCCCGGCGTAGGTGCCGAGATCGACCTGGCGCCCGACCATCTGCTGCATGGTGATATTGCCCGAGGGCACGGCGAACTCCTCCGCCTTTATGCCCTGTTTCTCGAGCGCGCCCGAGCGCAGCAGATAGTACGTCGGCATGCCCCACATGTTGGTCTGGTAGCCCTGCTTCACGCTCGCCGTCTGCGCGCGCGCCGGATGCCACACGCTCGAAAGCGCCGCGGCGCCCGATGCCGCGAGGAATTCTCTTCTGTTCATGATGGCCCCTCCTCCTTTTGGGTGAGATGTCGAAGAAGCATCTTCTGATGCTCCAAAAATTCTACGCTGAGCGGATCGCGCGGCCGCGGCAGCCGCACCGGCACCTCGGCCCTGATGCGCCCGGGGTGCGGCGTCATGACGATCACGCGGTCCGCGAGGTAGACCGCCTCGGCGACGTTGTGCGTCACGTAGATCACCGTCTTGCGCGTCGCGCGCCACACCTCGGCGAGCAGGCGCTGCATCTCGTCGCGCGTGAGCGCGTCGAGCGCGGCGAACGGCTCGTCCATGAGAAGCACGCCGGGGTTGTAGGCGAGCGCGCGCGCGATCGCGACGCGCTGCTGCATGCCGCCCGAGAGGTGGTGGGGAAACGACCCGGCGAACTTCTCCAGCTTCACCAGGCGCAGCTGCTCGAGCGCGATGCGCTCGCGCTCGCTCTTCGCCACGCCCTTCATCTCCAGGCCGAAAGCCACGTTGCCGAGCGCGGTGCGCCAGGGAAAGAGCTGAGCGAAATCCTGGAACACGATGCCGCGATCGAGCCCCTGCCCGTTCACGGCCTGGCCATGGACCCGGATCTCGCCCTGCGTCGGCGGGAAGAACCCGGCGATCATGTTGAGCAGCGTGGTCTTGCCGCAGCCGCTCGGACCGACCAGGCAGAGGAATTCCGACTCCTTGGCGCTGAAGCTCGCGTTGTCGACGGCGAGGACCTTGCCCTCGGACGTGCCGTACTCGAGCGTTACGTTCTTGACCTCGATCATGCCTTTGCCGTCCGCACCATGCCCCAGCGCAGCACCGTGCCGCGCTCGAGCGAGCCGAACACCAGCCGCTCGAACGCGTAGCCGATCGCGCCGATCACCGCCAGCGAGGCGAGCATGATATCGGCGTTCAGAAATTCCTTGGCGTCGAAGATCACCCAGCCCAGGCCGAAATCCGAGGCGGCGAGCATCTCCGCGCCGACCACGGCGATCCAGGCGCGCTGGAACGCGAGCCGCAGGCCGGTGATGATGAAGGGCGACGCTCCCGGCACGACCACCTTCCAGAACATCGAGGCGCCGCTCGCCCCCATCGCGCCGGCGGCGCGCAACCAAAGCGGATTCACCGCGCGCGCGCCGGTCCAGGTGTTGATCACCATCGGGAAGCTCGCGGCGTAGAACACGACGAGCACGGTCGCGGTGTTCCCCAGCCCGAACCACAGAATGAAGACCGGCGCCCAGGCGAGCGACGGGATCGGCATGAGAGCGCTCACCAGCGGCATGAAAAAGCGCTCGACCGGGCGATAGCGCGCCATCAGAAAGCCCAGCACCAGGCCGGTGACCGCGGCGAGCGCGAGCCCGGCGAACACGCGCCACAAGGTATTCGCCGCATGGCGCGCCATCGTGCCGTCGGCGAGCATTGCCCAGAGCGTGCGGGCAATCGTCGGCAGCGTGGGCACGAGCGCCTGCGCAAACCAGCCGCTGCGCGCTACCGCCTCATACAGAATCAAGCTCAGGGTTATGGAGACGGCGGCTTTCACGAGGCCATCATTCCCCAGCGCACCACGGTGTAGTTCTCCAGGCGCTGGAACACCAGCTTCTCCAGGGCGAGCCCGATCGCGCCGATCACGGCGATGCCGGCGAGCATCGCATCGGTGTTGAGAAACTCGCGCGCGCCGAAGATCAGCCATCCGAGACCCCACGGGACCGCGGCCAGCATCTCGACCGCGACGAGGATCCGCCAGGCCTGCGCCAGCCCCAGCCTCAGCCCGGTGAGGATGTAGGGCAGCGCCCCAGGCAGGATGACATGGCGAAAGAGCCGGCGCTCGTCGGCACCCATGGTCTGCGCGGCGCGGATCCAGATTTCCTTCACCGCCTTCACGCCGGTCCAGCTGTTGAGGATCACCGGAAACGCCGAGACAAAGGCCACCAGGACGATCGAGCCGGTATCGCCAAGGCCGAACCACAGCAGAAACAGCGGCGCGTACGCAAGCCCGGGGATGGGCGCGCCGATGCTCACCAGCGGCATGAGCAGGTCCTCGGCGCGGCGGTAGCGGCCCATGACGATGCCGAGCAGCACGCCGGCGAAAGCCGCGACCGCGAATCCGGCGACGAGGCGGAAGACAGTATCCGCCGCGTGATGCGGCAGCACGCCGGACGCGGTCAGGCTCGCGAGCGTGGCCGCCACCGCTTCGAGCGCCGGAAACAGGCGCGGCGGAAACGCGCCGGAATGCGCTGCGATTTCCCACAGCGCGGCCACGACAGCGAAAGGAAACGCTGCGCGCAGTATCGATGCGGCGCGCGACTTCATGCGCCCTTCCTCCTCCAGGAGAAGGAGCGAAGTCTAACCTACGCCGGCGCGTTGCTCTGCAACATGAACCTGCGCTGTCGGCGCGACGCACCCTTGAGTTATCGTCGCACCCAAACACGTTGGAGGAGGAGGTGCGATGGCGAAGAAGAGCGAGCTGCGCGTGCTGCCGGAGTCGGCGTTCGATCCGGACGGCAGCCACGAGAAAAAGGGCGGGTGGCCGAAGCAGCGGTTTCACGTGAGCCACCTGCGCGAAGAGGATTTCAAGGTGCAGGGCCTGCGCGCCTACGCGCTGTCGCGCGACCTCGGCATGGCGCAGGCCACCGGCGGCATGGCGGAGGCGCACGTCAACCGCCGCGCCCGGCCGTTCAACGCCGAGGAAGTTGCGCACCGGCATTTCCACGACATCCGCTTCCAGCTCGTCTACGTGCTGAAGGGCTGGGCGAAGATGGAATTCGAGGGCCAGGGCGAGATCGTGATGCGGCCGGGAAGCTGCTGGATCCAGCCGCCGGGAATCAAGCACACGGTGCTCGGCTTCTCGGACGACTACGAGATCCTCGAGCTCATCATCCCGGCGAACTACGACACCTTCAATCTCGACGAAGCGCCGGGCGGAAGGAAGTGAGGCTGCGCGGACGCTCGGCGCTCGTCACGGGCGCCAGCGCGGGAATCGGCCGCGCCACGGCGATCGCTCTCGCCCGCGAGGGCGCTTCCATCGTGGCGAGCGGCCGGCGCGAGGATGCGCTCGCGGCGGTGGCGGAGGAATGCCGGCAAGCAGGAGGCGAAGCGCAGGTAATCGCCGGCGACCTGGACCATCCCGCGTTCGTCCGCGCGCTCGCGGAGCAGGCGGGTCACGTCGATATCCTCGTCAATAACGCCGGCCACCTGGTGTACGCGCCGGTACTCGAGATCACGCCGCAGCAGTGCGAAGCGATGCTGCGTACCAACGTCGTCGCGGCGTTCGCGCTCGCCCGGGAAATCGGCCGGCGCATGGTCGAGCGCCGCAGCGGCCACATGGTGTTCATCACTTCCGGCGCCGCGCGCAACGTGCAGACCTTTGGCGTCGTGTACGCGGCCACCAAGCACGCGCTCTCGGCGTTCGCCAAGGGCTTCCGCCTGGAGCTGAAGGGGGCCGGGATCAAGGTGAGCGAGATCGCGCCGGGCATGGTGGATACCGACATGCGCAAAGGCATTACCCATCCCGAGGTGCTGAAGTCGCTCGCCGCGCGCAAATTCAAGCCGATTTCGCCGCAGGACGTGGCCGACGCGGTGCTCTTCGCGGTGACCGCCGCCGAAGGCTGCTCGCCCGATCTCATCGAGATCCGGCCGAAGGATGCCTGACATGGATCTCGGCCTGCGAGGAAAGCGCGCCCTCGTCACCGGCGCTTCGCAGGGAATCGGCCGCGCCTGCGCCGAATCGCTCGCGCGCGAAGGCTGCCATCTCGAGCTCGTCGCCCGCAATCGCGACGGCCTCGAAACGGCGCGCGCGCAGCTGAGCGCGCACGGGATCGACATCGCGATCCATCCGCTCGACCTGACCCGGCAAGGAGCGGCAAGAGACCTGGCGAACGCCTGCCCCGGGATCGACATCCTGGTGAACAACGCCGGCAACACGCCGCGCGGCACCCTCCTCGAGGTCGACGAGGATACCTGGCGCAAGGGCTGGGAGCTGAAGATCTTCGGCTACATCAACCTTACGCGCGAGTACTACCGCGCCATGGTCGAGCGCCGCTCCGGAGTGATCGTGAACGTCATCGGCATCGGCGCGGAAAAGCTCGAGTACGCCTACGCCGCGGGCTCTACCGGCAATGCCGCGCTGGCGGCGCTCACGCGCGCCATCGGCAGCGTGAGCCTCGAATACGGCGTGCGCGTGCTCGGCGTGAACCCGGGCTGGGTCGAGACGGAAAAATCCAAGCGCGGCCTGCGCGCCCGCGCCGCCAGGGAGCTCGGCGACGCCGAGCGCTGGCCCGAGCTCACGCAGCATTGGCCACGCGGCTTTCTCATCCGGCCGCACGAGATCGGCGACGTGGTCGCCTTCGCCGCGTCCGAGCGCGCAAGCGCGCTCTCCGGCGTCGTGGTGACCGTCGATGCCGGGTTCTCGGCGCGCGGCTATCCCTACGACACGGCGGTGCGCCCCGCGTGATGGATCCGACGCTCATCGTCAACCCCGTGAAGCGCCGGCTCGACGCCGACGAGCGGGTGCTCATGATGTCGCTGCGCCAGCTGCGCACGCCCGACGCAGCGATGATCGTGCGCGAATGCGGGTTCGACGGCTTCTATGTGGACTGCGAGCACGGCACCTATTCGCGCGCGGAGGTTTCGGCGCTGTGCGCGAGCGGCCTCCTGGCCGGGCTCATGCCGGCGGTACGCGCGCCGGGCGCCGATGAAGCGAGCATCGGCGCCGCGCTCGATGGCGGCGCGCTCGCCGTCATCGTCCCGCATGTCGGCGATGCCGGTGCCGCGCAGGCCGCAGTGCGGGCGGCCAAATATCCCCCCTCGGGACACCGCTCGCTCGCCGCCCTCGGGCCGGCCACGCGCTACCGTTCGCTGCCGCTTGCCGAAATCGCGCGGCTGCAGAACGACGCCACCCTGGTCATCGCCATGCTCGAAACCGCGCAGGGAATCGAGAATGCCGAAGCGATCGCAGCGGTTCCCGGCATCGATGCGCTGATGATCGGGCCGGCGGACCTGAGCGGCGACCTCGGGCTCACCGGCGAGCTCAAGCACCCGCGCATCGAGCAAGCGTGGTTTTCGGCCGCCGCGGCGGCGCGCAAGCACGGCAAGCACTTCGTCGCCGGCGCCGGCGGACCGGACATTGCCGAAATGGTGGCGCGCGGAGCGCGCATCCTCATGGGCACCAACGACGTCGCGTACCTCATGTCCGCGGCGCGTGAAGCAGCGACCAAGATGCGTACAACGAGGAGGAGGTCATGAAGAGAACCGTTCTTGCAGCAATCCTTGCATTGGCGGCGGGGCTCGCCGGCGCACAGGAGTACCCCACCAAGCCGATCCGCATGGTCGTCGCCTGGCCGCCGGGCAGCGTCATCGACGTGCTGATGCGGATCATCAGCGAGCCGCTCGCGCGCGAGCTCGGCCAGCCGGTCGTCATCGACAACAGGGCGGGCGCCGCCGGCGTGATCGGCGCCGACTACGTCGCGCAGGCGGCCCCGGACGGCTACACGCTGCTCTTCACTTCGGCTGCGCTGAACATGGTGAACGCGATGGGCACCAAGACCGCGTACAAGGTGCCCGATTCGTTCACGCCGATCGTGAACGTCTGCTGGTCGCCGCTCATCCTGGTCGCGCATCCGTCGCTCAACGTCAAGTCGCCGCAGGATCTCGTCGAGCTGGCGAAGGCGCGGCGCGGGCAGCTCTTCTACGCGACCGCGGGCAACGGCGCGCCCTCGCACTTCACCGCGGAGATGTTCCGCGCGCGCACCGGCATCGAGGCGACGCCCGTGCCCTTCCGCGGCTCGCCGCAGGCGATGACCGAGCAGATCGCCGGCCGCGTCGCGTTCCACTTCGCCGTTTCCTCCACCGCGCTGCCGCCGATCCGGGACAAGAAGATCGTGGCTATCGCGACCACCGCCAAGCACCGCCTGGCGGTCGCGCCCGATATTCCGACCATGGAGGAAATGGGCTATCCCAGCTTCAACGCGAGCTACTGGAACGGCATACTCGGGCCGGCCGGGCTGCCGACGCCGATCGCGGAGCGCGTCGCCGCGGCGGTGAACAAGGTGCTCGCGCGCCCCGACGTCCAGCAGCGCGCTGCGCCATCGGCCAACGAGATCGACGGCAAGAGCGGCCCCCAGCAGATGGCGAAGATGATCCGGGACGACTACGCGACCTGGGCCGAGGTCGTCCGCGTCGCGAACATCAAGCCCGAATAGCGCGAATCGCTGATCAGGGACGCACCACGTTTTTGAATCGTGGTCTGTCCCTGATTTTGCTTTGTCAGTTCGCTTTGATCCCGGCTTTCTTGATGAGCGCGGTGTTCTCCTTGATCTCGCCTGCGATCATGTCGTCGAACTCCTTCACCGACATCGGCAACGGGTCGCAGCCGAGCTTGCGGATCTTCTCGTTCACCTCCGGCGATTCGACGAGCGCGGTGATGTCGTCGTGCAGCTTGTCGACGATCGCCTTCGGCGTCTTCGCCGGCACCAACGTACCGACCCAGAAGTTGTAGTGCGAGTTGGGGTAGCCGAGCTCTTCGGTGGTCGGGATATTGGGCATCAGCGCGCTGCGCTTGGGCGAGCTGGTCGCGAGCGCGACGAGCTTGCCGGAATCGACCATCTTCCTTGCCTGGAAGACGAGGGCGAAGTAGCAGTCGGCGCGCCCGCTCACCACCTCGGTGATCGCCTCGCCGACGCCCTTGGTATGCACGTTCAGCACGTCGGGAATGCCGGCGGCGAAGCGGAACTTCTCGAACGCCATGTGGGTCGCGCTGCCGATGCCGGCGTCGGCGCAGACGAGCTTTCCGGGACTTGCCTTGGCTTTGGCGACGAACTCCTGGATGGTCTTGTACTTCTCCGGCTGCGTGACGAGCACGGTCGGGATCGTCGCCACGGCGGCGACCGGCGTGAGCTCGTCGAACCGCAATACGTTCGGGCTGAGAAGCGGCGCCACCGTATAGGCGGAGGCGTACATCATGATCATGTGGCCGTCGGGCGCGGAATCGGCGACGTACTTGGCGCCGACGAGGCCGCCCGCGCCGAGCTTGTTCTCGACGATCACCGGCTGGCCCCACTTCTGCTGCAGCTTCTCGGCAAGGATGCGCGCCATGGTGTCGGAGGCGCTTCCCGGCGTGACGCCGGAGACGAAGCGCACGGTCTTGCTGGGAAAATTCTGCGCCGCGACCGCGGCCGAGAATGCCAAAAGCAGAATGCCTGCGGTTTTTCTCATCACTCCTCCTTTAGATCCTGGGCAACCCGAACTGCGCCGCGAGCCAGTCGGCCGAGCGGCTGCGGTAGCGGTACGGACGGTTGTTCGCATTATGGCCCCCGTCCTCGACCATGAGCAGCTCCACCGGGCCCGAGACGCTCTTCGCCAGGCGCTCGGCGTGGCTCGCCGGCACCAGCCGGTCCTGCCGGCCGGCGACGATGAACAACGGGCACTCGATGTTTTTCGCGCAATGCGCGAGGCTCAGCTCCGAGGCGCGCCGCCTGGCGGCCGCTTCGTCCTTCGAATGGCTGCGCACCCGGAAGGTTTCGCGCGTGAGCTCGGGCAGCCCGTCCCAGATCTCCGCCCATTCGAACGGGCCGGAAAGCGCGATGCAGGCGCGTATGCGCTTCTCGAAGGCCGCGGCGCGCGGCGCGTAATAGCCGCCGAGGCTCACGCCCCACATGGCGATCCGCTTCGAATCGAGGTCGCTTCGCTTCTCGATCCAGTCGACCACCGGGGCGGCGGCGCGCTCGTAGTCGCCGCAGATCGGAATCTCGTACTCGGCTTCACCCTGCCCCGGGCCGTCGATCGCAAGAACCGCCATGCCGCGCGCGAGAAACGGCTCTTCGTAAGCGTGAAGCTCCTCCTTCGTGGAGTCGAGCCCCGGCGCCATGATGAGCACAGGACAACGCGCCGAGCCCGGTTTTCTCAGTACCCCGAAATAATTACCTATGGAAACCCGCTCCCCCGGTGGGCGCAGGTGAGGCAGCGCCTTCCCATAGCACTCCACCGCCTTCGCGTGCGCGGCGCGCATCTGCACCGGGTCCTGCACGAACACGAACTTTGCGAAGTGGTAATAGATCGCCGCGCGCACGAAGTGCTCTCCGGCCGTGAGCCGGTAGCCGTCCTTCAGGCTTGCATTGGCCAGATCCTCGTGGAGCTTCGCGCGCGCCGACCACGCGGCGCACCAATCCTCCCAGTGCTCGATGGAGGCGGTGACCTCCTCGAAGTCGGCGAGCATCACGCCGTTCGAAACGAAGCGCGGCGCCCAGTGCGAGATGGCCGATGCGACTTTCTGGTCCACTAGACTTTCTTCAGCGCCTTGAGGATGCGCTCCGGAGTGAAGGGCATCGCCGTGACGCGCGCATTGAACGGCAGGAGCGCGTCGTTGATCGCGTTCATCACCGCGCCCGGCGCGCCCGCCGTGCCCGCCTCGCCCACGCCTTTCGCGCCGAGCTGCGATTGCCGGGTCGGCGTCTCGATGTGCGCGCAGACGATGTCGGGCATCTCGCCCGCCATCGGCACGAGGTAGTCGGCCAGGTTGCCGTTCAGGAGCTGCCCGTCCGGGCCGTAGACGCATTCCTCGAAGAGCGCCGCGCCGATTCCCTGCACCACGCCGCCGCGCAGCTGCTCGTCGACGAGCATCGGGTTGATGACCGTGCCCGAATCCTCGACGCACCAGTGCTTCAGCAGTTGCACGAAGCCGGTCTCGACGTCGACCTCCACAAGCGATGCCTGGATGCCGTTGGTGAAGGCGAAGGCGTACTGCCGCGGCGTGTAATGCCGCGTGACGGTGAGCTCCGACTGGAAGTCGAGCGGCAGAGTGTCGGGCCGGAAGTAGGCGACGCGGCCGAGCTCGGCCAGGTCGATTTTCTTTTCCCGCGTCAAAAGGTTCACTACGTAGTTCTTCTCGACGTCGAGCTCCGTCTTGTCCATCTTCAGCATGGCGGCCGCCACATCGAGCATGTTGGAGCGCAGCGCCCGCCCTGCCAGCAGCACGGCCTCGCCGCCGATGCCGGCGCCGCGCGAGGCCCAGGTGCCGCCGCCGTAGGGCGTGACCCCGGTGTCGCCCGTGATGACTTTTACTTTATCGATGGAAATTCCAACGGCGCTTGCGGCGATCTGCGCGAACGCCGCCTCGGTGCCCTGCCCCTGCTCGGTCACGCTGCACATCACCGTCACCATGCCGGTGGGCTCCAGGCGCAGCGTCGCGCCATCCTGCGCCGAGATGCGCGCGCCGCCCACGCCGTAGAAGGCCGGCGAGGGGTTCGTCACCTCGATCATCGCGGCGATACCGATGCCCCTGTATATGCCTTGCTGTCTTAACCGGGATTGCTCGTCCCTCAACTTTGAGTACTCCATTGTTTTCAAGAGCAGGTCGAGCGCCTTGTGGTGCGAGAGCTGCTCGAACTTGAGCCCCGAGGGAAACGTATACGGATACGCGTCGTCCGCGATCAAATTTATTTTTCTGAATTGAGCGGGATCCATCCCGAGCTTTTGCGCAGCCAGATCGACAATGCCTTCCGTAAGCGCGACGGCGATCGGATGGCCGACGGCGCGGTACTGGCAGGTGAGGTTCTTGTTCGTGAACACCACGTTCATCTTCGCGCGGTACTTCTGGTGCCGGTACGGGCCGCCGGTGAGGTTCACCACCTGGTTGCCTTCGATGCCGCTGGTGCGCGGATATACCGAATACGGTCCGATCGCGGTCAGGTCGTCCAGGTCGAACGCGACTATCTCTCCTGTTTTTGAAACGGCAAGGCGAACCTTGACGCGGTGCTCGCGTGCATGGATGTCGGAGAGAAAGGACTCCAGCCGGTCGGCGACGAACTTCACCGGACGCCGCAGCATGATGGAAAGCGCCGCGGTCGCCATCTCGTCGGGATAGACGTGCACCTTGATGCCGAAGGAGCCGCCGACATCCTTGGCGATCACCCGGACGTTCGCTTCCGGAATGCCGAGATGCCGCGAGAAGATGTCCTGCATCATGTGCGGCGCTTGCGTCGCCTGGTACACCGTGAGCGAATGCTCGGCCGCGTTGTAGTCCGCCAGGATCGCGCGCCCTTCCAGGCATACGCCGGTATGCCGGCCGAAGTGGAACGTATCCTCGACCACCACGTCGGCTTTGGCGAACGCCTCCTCGACGCCGCCGGTATCGAGCTCGCGGTTGAAGCAAATGTTGTCGCCCAGCTCGGGGTGAATGGTTGTCTTGTTTTGCAGGGACTCTTCCATGTCGACGACGACCGGAAGCTCTTCCCATTCCGCCTCGATGAGCGCCACGGCATCCTCGGCCTGGCTGCGCGACTCGGCGACGACCGCGGCGAGCGCTTCGCCCTGCCAGCAGGCGCGCTCGATGGCGATCGCGTGCTGCGGCGGCGACTTGATGCCTTTCAGGTGCCCGAGCACCGCGACCCAGGGCTTGCAGTACTCGGCGACCGCGCGCCCGTCGAAAACCCCGATGACGCCGTCGGCTCTTCGGGCCTTTTCGAAGTCGAGTTTCTTGATGCGGGCGTGCGCATGGGGGCTGCGGAAGAAAGCGACGTGGGCGAGGCGCGGCAAGCGCAGGTCGTCGATGAAGGCGCCGCGCCCCTGCAGCAGCCGCTGCGCGTTCGGCCGCGGCACGCTCTCGCCGATGTAGCCCCTGTCGACCTGGGTGCCGGGGGCGTGAAGCGGCAGCTCAGCCTTGCCCATTCACCACCTCTTCGATCGCGTCGACGATCGCCTGGTAGCCGGTGCAGCGGCAGTAGTTGCCGGAAATATGGGCCCGAATTTCTTCCCGGGTCACCTTTGTATTTTTCTTTGTTAAATCCAAAGCTGCCATAAGCATTCCCGGCGTGCAGAAGCCGCATTGCAGCGCGTTGCGTTCGTGGAACGCTTTCTGCAGCGCCTCGAGCTCTTTCGCGTCGGAAAGCCCTTCGATCGTGTCCACGGTGCAGCCGTCGGCCTGCACGGCGAGCATCAGGCAGCCGCGCACGATCTCGCCGTTCACGCGCACCGTGCACGCCCCGCACACGCCGTGCTCGCAGCCGATGTGCGAGCCGGTCAGCCCCAGCTCGTCGCGCAGAAAATCGACCAGGTGCTGGCGCGCCGGCACGCGCCGGCTGACCCGCGTGCCGTTCACCGTCAATGTGATGTCGTTAGCGTGTTCCATGCGCGTGTGAGGAGCACCTTGGCGAGATGCAGCTTGGTGGCCGATGAGTTGTAGAGGTCCGCAGGCGGGTTAAGGTCTTTCTCAAGAGCCTTCTTGCCCGTATCAAGATCTTTTGCTGCAGAAGCGCGCTTCGCGAATACCGGCGTCGCGCCGGCGCCGCAGTAGACGAAGCGGGTCTCGGCACCCTTATGGGCCGCAAGGCCGATGATCGCGTAGTCGCCATGGCGCCTGGCGAGCTCGAGGAATACCGAGCGCTCTTCCTTCAGAATCGCGGGGAACTCCGCCGCGACGACCAGCTCCCCCGGGCGCAGGTCGACCTCGAACAAGCCCTTGAAGAAATTGTCCGCGGCAACCAGGCGCTCGCCGTCCCTGCCGGCAACCACGATGGTCGCCTTGAGCGCGACGAGGCAGGCGGGATATTCGGCAGCCGGATCGGCCAGCGCGATGCTGCCGCCGAGGGTGCCGCGGTTGCGAATCGCCGGATGCGCGATGTGCGTTACCGCCTGCGCGAGCAGCGGCGCATGCTTGCGGATCTCCGCCGAGCGCTCGATCTGCGCGTGGGTGGTCAGCGCGCCGATGCGCACGACCCCCTGCTCTACGCTGATTCCGCGCAGCGACCCGATCCCGGTGATGTCGACGAGCAGCTCGGGCGCCGACAGCCGCATATTGAGCGAGGGAATCAGGCTCTGGCCGCCGGCCAGCACCTTGGCGCCAGGCCGCTCCGCGAGCTCGAACGCCTCGGCGAGCGACTGCGGCTTTGAATAAGCGAACGACGGCGCCTTCAACGGTCCTCCTCCTCGGAAATTAGCCTAGCATAATTCAAACGATGAAAAGACTCGACCGCGCCCTCGAGCTGACCATCTACTACCTCTCGGCCGCGCTCATGCTGGCCCTCACCCTGGTGATCCTCTACGCCGTGGTGGCGCGCTACTTCTTCAACGCCGCGCCCGCCTGGTCCGACGAGGTGCCGCGCGTGATCTTCCTGTGGTGCACCTACATCGGCATCGCCGTGGCGGTGAAGCGCGGCCAGAGCCTGAAGGTCACCGTGGTGCTCGATCGCCTGCCGCCGCTCGCCCGGCTGGCAATCGAGATGTTCATGCATGTTTCGATCTTCGTCATGCTCGCCTTCCTCCTCTGGTACAACCTGCCGGTGATCGAGCTCGGCCGCCAGACGAAGATGCTCGCCACGCAATGGTCCGACGCCGTGCGCTTTTACCCGCTTTCCGTCGGCTGCGTGCTGATCGGCTTGTACCAGCTTCGGCTCGTAATGAAAACGATCCAGGACTACCGCCGATGATGCTGGCTTCCATGCTGGTGGTGCTGCTCGTCTTCACGCTCCTCGGCATGGAGATCGCCTGGGCGATCGCTCTTTCCTGCTTCTTCTACATCGGTCTCTCGCAGTTCACCGGCCACCCCACCGAATTCACGCTGTTCGCGCAGCAGATGACCGTCGGCCTCGACACCTTCGTGCTGGTCTCGGTGCCGCTCTTTATCTTCGCCGGCGAGCTCATGAACGTCTGCGGCGTCACGCAGCGCCTGGTGCGCCTCGCCGCCGTGGCCGTCGGCCACATGCACGGCGGGCTCGCGAACGTCGGCGTGGTGACGAACTTCCTCATGTCGGGCATCTCGGGCTCCGCGGTGGCCGACGCCGCGGCGACCGGAACGGTGCTCGTCCCCGAGATGCGCAAGCGCCGCTTTCCCGATGACTTCGCGTGCGCGGTGATCGCCTGCGCCGCCACCGTCGGGCCGATCATCCCCCCGTCCATCGTGTTCCTGCTCATCGCCTCGATCATCAACGTCTCCGTCGGCCAGCTGTTCCTCGCCGGCGTGGTGCCCGGTGTGCTGATGACCATCTTCATGTTCGGCGTGACGTGGTGGCTGTGCCGCAAGCGCGACTACCCGCGCGAGGCCCGCGTCAGCGGCAAGGAGCGCATCGGCGCGCTGCGCGACGGCGTGCTCGCGCTCATCGCCCCGGCGATCATCGTCGGCAGCATCGTCGGCGGCATCGCCACGCCGACCGAATCGGCGGCTATCGCGGTCGGCTACACGCTGTTTCTCGGAATTTTCGTTTACAGGAATACGCCCCTGAAGGCGGTCGTCGAGGCCGCCGGAAGCGCCGCTGCCGGCTCGGCGCTCGTCATGCTGACGGTGGCGGCCTCGCAGATTTTCGCCTGGCTCGCGGTGCAGGAGCGCCTCGGCGAAATCCTCACCACCTCGATGCTCGCGGTCTCGGACAACCTCTACGCGATGCTGTTCATGGTGAACGTGCTGATGCTCGTCCTCGGCATGTTCATGGAGGTCGTGCCGGTAATCTTCATCCTCGCCCCGATCATTTTCCCGTGGCTGGCGAAGATGGGCGTGAGCGAGGTCCAGCTCGCCGTGGTGATGACCCTCAACCTCATGATCGGCATGATCACGCCGCCGATCGGCCTCAACCTGATGGTGCTCTCCGCCATCACCGGGGTGGACGTGATGCGCATCTTCCGCGCCTCGGTGCCCTACCTGGGGGCGCTGCTGGCGGTGCTCGCCCTGATCACGTACATTCCGCAACTCACGTTGTTCGTACCGCATCTTTTCTATCCCGTTAAATGAGGAGGAGGTAATGGCAGCGGATCTGAAGCGAAGGCGTGCAATCAAGGCGATCGGCGCGGCGGCGATCGTCTCCCAAGTCGGCCTGTCGAAGCTCGCGCGCGCCGAGGTCAAGCTGCGCTACTCGAACGCCAGCAACGCCGGCTACCTCGCCAACATCGTCATGACCGAATACTGGCAGGAAGTCGCGAAGCGCACCAACGGCGAGGTGCAGTGCGAGGTGTTCTGGGGCACGCTCGGCGGCGAGCAGACGCTGCTGAACGGCGTGGCCCTCGGCACGCTCGACGGCTACCACGGCGCGTACACCGGAATGCGCGAGTTCGACCTGTTCTATACGGTGGGCCTGTTTCGCGACTACGACCACGCCGCGCGCGTGATCAACGGGCCCCTGCGCGACAAGCTGCAGAAGGCGTTCGAGGCGAAATACAAGGTGCATATGCTGGGCCTCGGCCGCGCGGGCACCTTCGGCCTGCAAACGAAGCCCAAGCCCTCGTCCTGGGCCGACATAAAAGGGCTGAAAGTCCGCACCGGGCCGATCGAAGGCGTGGTCGAGAGCCTCAAGGCGATCGGCACCAATCCGGTCACCATCGCCTTCAACGAGGTCTACACCGCGCTGCAGCAGGGCGTGGTCGACGGCCAGGTAACGCTCAACACGCTGATCATCACGATGAAGTACTACGAAGTGGTGAAGCACTGGATCCGCAACGACTTCGGCCTGGGCTTCGACAAGGTGGTCATCGCGCAGCGCACCTGGAACCGCATCAAGCCCGAGCACCGCAAGATGATGCAGGACCTGTTCTTCGAGATGGAGCAGAAGAAGTGGTATCCGGTGCTCAAGCAGCGTCTCGACGCGGACTACAAGAAGTGGGAAGAGCTGATGGGCGCCGGCACGGTGATCACGCTCCCCGAGGCGGAACTGCGCAAGCTCACCACGCCGACGGCCGAGCGCCTCGCGAACCAGATCCTCGGCCCGGGAACCTACAAGCAGATCCAGGACACGGCCTGACGTGGAGCTTTCCAGGAAGACGGCCAGGGAATTGTTTGCCGAAGTAAAGGCAAACCCCGCAAGGCGCCGCTTCGGCTTCGGCGCGCGGCCGGCGCTGATCAACGTGGACCTGCAGAAGGCCTACACCTGCGTGGGCGAGTTCGCCACCGCTTACGAGACCGATCCGCGCCAGCTGGAGTACGTGCACCAGCTGGCGCGGCTTTTCCGCGAGAAGCGCCGGCCGGTAGTCTGGACCTATGTGGCTTACATGGACTCGGGCGAGGACTGCGGCGTGTGGGGCACGCGCACCGATACGCCCGATTCTCTGCAGAACATCAAGGTCGGCTCGCGCCGCGCGGAGTTCGACGACCGGCTCGAGATCGACCGCAAGCGCGACATCCTCGTGAACAAGCGCATGGCCTCCGCGTTTCACGAAACCCATCTCGGCTCCGTGTTCAACTTCCACGGCGTCGATACGGTCGTCGTCACCGGCGGCTCGACCTCGGGGTGCGTACGCGCGACGGTGGTCGACAGCCTGTCGCGCAGCTACCGCACCATCGTCCCGGAGGAATGCGTCGCGGACAAGCACGAGAGCCCGCATTTCGCGAACCTCTATGACATGGCCCTCAAGTACGCGGACGTGGTGCCGGTTGCCGAGGTTTTCGAATACTTGAAGTCTCTCCGGTGAAGCGGGACCCCGGGCTCTACGATTATTTGCCGTACCACCGCCGGCCCAGGATCGAATGGCCGGGCGGCGCGCGCCTCGCGTTCTGGGTGGCGCCGAACATCGAGTTCTACGAGCTCGATCCGCCGAAGAATCCAACCCGCACTGCGTGGGCCCGGCCGGTACCGGATGTCCTCAATTACTCGTATCGAGACTACGGCAACCGCGCCGGGTTCTGGCGCATGGTCGAGGCGATGGACCGTTGCGGGATGCGCGGCAGCGTGTCGCTCAACGTGGCGGTGTGCGACCACCATCCCGAGGTGATCCAGGCCTGCGTGCAGCGCGGCTGGGAGCTCTACTCGCACGGCACGTACAACACCCGCTACCTGTTCGAGATGAGCGAGGCGCAGGAGCGCGCGCTCATCCAGGACTCGATCGACGCGGTGCGCAAGCACTCCGGCCAGAAGCTCGACGGCTGGCTCGCCCCCGCGCTCACCTACACCGAGCGCACGCTGGACCTCGTCGCCGAGATGGGGCTCACCTACGTCTGCGACCTCTTCCACGACGACCAGCCGGGCCCGGTCAAGGTGCGCGACGGCAGGCTTGCGAGCATCCCGTACTCGCTCGAGATGAACGACGTCATCGCCTACAACATCAACCTCGTCTCGCCGCGCCGCTACGGCGACATCATCAGGCGGCAGTTCGACCGGCTGTACGCGGAAGGCGCCGATTCCGGCACGGTGATGTGCATCCCGCTGCACCCGTATCTCATCGGCCAGCCCTACCGCATCAAGGCGTTCGAGGACGCGCTCGCCTACATCACCGGCCACGACAAGGTATGGCTGGCGACCGGGCGCGAGATCGCGGGCTATTTCCTGGACCACTACTACGACGCGTTCGCCGCGGCGTCGCAACCCGTCCATGATCTCTGACGACTACCTGAAATACCCGAAGCGCCGCTACGGGATGGACCACGAGCTGTACGACTGGTCGATTCTTCCTAGGAGATCTCCTGTGAAATGGCCGGGCGGGGCTCGGGTCGCGCTGTGGATCACGGTGGCGCTCGAGTGGTTCCCGCTCGACATGAAAGGACAGCCGTTCAAGCCGCCCGGCGCCCTGCAGACCGCGTATCCCGACCTGCGGCATTACACGCTGCGCGACTACGGCAACCGCGTCGGAATTTTCCGCGTCATGAAGGCGCTCGAGCGCCACGGCATCCGCGCCGGCGCCGCGGTGAACGGCGCGGTCGCCTCACGCTATCCCGCCCTGATTTACGAATGCAGGAACAAAGGCTGGGAAATCGTCGCGCACGGCCTGGACATGGATCACCTGCATTACGAGGGCATGGCCGACGAGAAAGCGCTGATCGAAAGGACCTTGCGGCACCTGCCCACGGTGCGCGGCTGGCTTTCGCCGGCAAAGTCGGAGTCGCGCCTCACGCTCGAGCTGCTCGCCGAGGCGGGTATCGAATACGTGTGCGACTGGGTGAACGACGACATGCCCTACCGCATGAAGCGCCTGTACTCGATGCCGCACTCCTCGGACATCGACGACTACGCGATCCTCGTCAACAACCACCACGACGAGGACGAGTTCAGGAACCAGCTTTGCGACCAGTTCGATGTGCTGCACGAGGAATCGCAGTCGCAGGGCGGCCGCATCCTGTCGATCTCGCTGCATCCCTGGGTCATCGGCCAGCCCTACCGCATCGGCGCGCTGGAGAGCGCTCTCGCGCACATCATGCGCCACCCCGGCGTGTGGCCCGCGACGGGCGCCGAGATTCTCGACGCCTGGAAAACCCAGGCGGGGTCAGAGCATTTGCTCTGACCCCCGCACCGCCCAGGGCGCTTCGGCGGCGTAGCCCTTCTCGAACGCCTCTATCTGAGGCATCAGGGTCAGCGTCAGGCCAAGCTCGTCGACGCCCTTCAAGAGCATTTCGCGATGGAAGCCGTCCACCGTGAACGGATGCGTTTCGCCGCCGGGTTCCGCGACAAGCTGTTTTTCGAGATCGACGGTCAGCTGCGTTCCAGGATGGTCATTCAACAGTTTTCGTAACCGCGTGCATTCGCCCTCCGAAAGCCGCACGGGAACGATGCCGTTCTTCAGGCAGTTGTTGTAGAAAATGTCGCCGAAGCTCGGCGCGATGACGCTGCGGAAGCCGCGGTCGAAGAGCGCGTAGGCCGCGCCTTCGCGCGAGGAGCCGCAGCCGAAGTTGCGGTTGCCCACCAGGATCTTCGCCTCGCGGAACCGCTCGCGGTTGAGGATGAAATCCGGGTCTTCCGCCAGGTCGTGAAACAGGAACTTCCCGTAGCCGTCCTTGCGCGGAAACTTGAGGAAGCGCGCGGGAATGATCTGGTCCGTGTCCACGTTGACCGGCTCGTAGGGCATTGCCACGGCGGTGAGCGAGGTGAATTTCATTTGCGTATGTCCGTGAGACAGCCGGCGATCGCTGCCGCCGCGGCCATCGCGGGGCTCATGAGATGCGTGCGCGCCCCGCGGCCCTGCCGGCCCTCGAAGTTCCGGTTCGAAGTCGAGGCGATGCGCTCCTGCGGCCGGCCGAGGTCGCCGTTCATTCCGACGCACATCGAGCAGCCGGCGTGGCGCCATTCGAAGCCGGCTGCGCTGAACACGGCGTCGAGCCCTTCGGCCTCGGCCTGCTTTTTCACGAGGCCGGATCCCGGCACCACCATCGCCGGAACGCGCGCCTTCTTGCCGCGCACCACCGCCGCCGCCGCGCGCAGGTCCTCGATGCGGCTGTTGGTGCACGAGCCGATGAACACCCGATCGATTTTCAATCCCTCGAGCTTCGTGCCGGGAGCAAGGCCCATGTACTCGTGGGCGCGCGGTGGCCCCGAGGGCACGGCGGCGCTGATCGGCGCCGCGTGCTCCGGGCTGGTACCCCAGGTGACCATCGGCTCGAGCCGGCTCGCGTCCAGGCTTGCTTCCGCTTCGAAGCGCGCGCCCGGGTCGCTCGGCAGCGTCTTCCAGTACGCGAGCGCGCGCTCCCACTCGGCCCCTTTGGGCGCGAACGGCCTGCCGGCGAGATAGGAGAAGGTCGTGTCGTCCGGCGCCACCATGCCGGCGCGCGCTCCCGCCTCGATCGACATGTTGCACACGGTGAGCCGCTCCTCGACGCTCATCGCGCGGATCGCGCTGCCGGCGTACTCGACGACGTGCCCGACCGCGCCGCCGGCGCCGATCCTGGCGATGATCGCGAGAATGAGGTCCTTGGCACTTACATGATCTTGTCTTTTCCCCTCAACCGAAATCCGCATCGTCTTCTGCGGCGCCTGCCACAGCGTTTGCGTGGCGAGCACGTGCTCGTTTTCGGACTGGCCGATGCCGAAGGCAAGCGCGCCGAGCGCGCCGTGCGTCGAGGTATGGCTGTCGCCGCACACCAGGACGAAGCCCGGCAGCGTAATGCCCTGCTCGGGCCCGACGATGTGGACGATCCCCTGCCGGTCGTCGGCAAGCTGAAACGCGGGGATGCCGTGCGCCCGGACGTTGTCGGCGAACGTTTCCACCATGCGGCGGATCTCCGCGGTCGGCGCATCCGCGGGCGAGCGGCTCACGGTCGGCACGTAGTGGTCGGGCGTTCCGAATGTCTGGCCCGGGCGACGCACCTTCAAGCCGCGGCGCGCGAGATTGGCAAAGGCGTGGAACGCGCCGTCGTGGACGATGTTGCGATCGACATACAGCAGGCACTGGCCTTCGCGGCGCAGGACCACGTGCCGGTCCCAGATTTTTTCGAACAGAGTGCGCGGCGAACCCATGGCCGATTATCGGACTTCGACCCCTTCGATGCGCGGGTTGCAGGGCGCCGGGGCCAGGAGCCGCACTTCCTGAGCCACGATCAGCTCGCGCGCCTTCTTGAGATAGGCGGCGAAAGCGGGGTCGGCGTACAGCGCGGCCCGGCGCCGCTCGCGCTCGCCGGCGTCGGCGTAGCCGAACATCATGACGATCTGGTTGATCTCGGGTCCTATCTCGGTACGGTAAAGGCCGATGAAATTTCCGAGAATCCTCTTCTGCGGCTCCAGGCCTTCCGCCTGGAACAGATCCAGGAACGGCTGAACGGCCCCCACCTTGAGCGTGTACTGGCGAAAGTCGACCACCATGGCATTTTCCTCCTGTGCTATTTTAAAGCTCATGCTTCGAGTGAACCGGCTTGGCCGGACCTTCTTCGCCGAGGTGGTCGGCCTCGATCTCGCGAAGCCGCTCGACGAGGCGACCTTCGCGCGCGTGAAACAGGCGCATCTCGAGCACGGCGTGCTCGTGTTCCGCGATCAGCGCATCACGCCCGCGCAGCACATCGAGTTCTCGGCGCGCTTCGGGCCGCTGCAGATCCACCCGATGAGCCAGTTCAATCTCGACGGCGCGCCGGAAATTCTGCTCGTCTCGAACGACACGCATCCCGACGGCCGGCCGGTCGGCATCGCGGACGCCGGGCGCTACTGGCACACCGACATGTCCTACATGAAGGAGCCGGCGCTCGGCTCGCTTCTCTACGCGCGCGCCGTTCCGGCCGAAGGCGGCGACACCCTGTTCTGCGACATGACGGCGGCGTGCCGGGACCTCCCGGACGACATGCGCGCGAAGCTCACGCGCCTGAAAGCCGTGCACCACTTCGCGAGCCGCTGGTCGCGCGAGTCGGCGAAGTACGGCGTGCGCCCGCCCCAGACCAAGGAAGAGCAGGATCGCAATCCGCCGGTCGAGCATCCGATGATCCGCACCCACCCGGAAACCGGCGAGCCGGCGATCTACGCCGGCGGCTTCGCCGTCCGCGTGCAGGGCGTCCCGGAGCAGGAGTCGGCCGAGATCCTCGACTGGGTGGAGAAGTGGGTGGCGCAGCCGAAATACGTCTACCGCCACCGCTGGCGGCTGCACGATCTCGTATTCTGGGATAACCGGCGCGTCATGCACCAGGCCACCGAATATCCCGTCGACCAGCGGCGGCACATGCACCGCACCACGGTGAAGGGCAACGCGCCCTTCGGAATTCGGGGTCAGAGCCCTAATTCCAGCGCCGCGAAGCTTACGGAATTAGGGCTCTGACCCCGAATTCCGTCAGTACTTGACGCGCGCTTTCTCGTCTATGCCGTAGCGCGCTTCGAGCTCCTGCACCTCGGGCATGCCGAGCAGGTCGAAGAACTCCTTGAAGCTCGGCACGTCCTTCGCGATGGATGCGATGGTGCCGGTCTCCTTGAGCGTCGCGAGCACCTCGCTCGCCGCGCGAATCGCGGCGAGCATCATCCAGTTCGGGTAGATGATGATCTGGAAGCCGAGGCGCTCGATCTCCTCGCGCTTGAGAAACGGCGTCTTGCCGCTGGTCGCCATGTTGTAGACCAGCGGCGCCTTGAGCCGCGGCGCGATCTTCGGCAGCTGCTCGGCGCTCGGCGCCTCGATGAAGAGCACATCGGCCCCGGCCTCCTTGTAGCGCAGCGCCCGCTCGAGCGCCGGCTCGAAGCCCTCCACGGCGACCGCGTCGCTCCTCGCGATCAGCACGAAATCGGCGTCGCTGCGCGCATCGGTCGCTGCGCGGATCTTGGCCACCATTTCCTCGACCGGGACGAGCTGCTTGCCCATCAGGTGGCCGCAGCGCTTCGGCATCACCTGGTCCTCGATATGCACGGCCGCGATGCCGGCGCGCTCGTACGCCTGGACGGTGCGCCGCACGTTGAGCACGCCGCCGTAGCCGTTGTCTGCGTCGGCAATGACCGGCAGCCCGCTCGCGTCGGCGATGCGCGCCGCGTTGTCCACCATCTCGCTCATGGTGAGCAAGCCGACGTCCGGCATTCCGAGGCGCACGGCGCTCGTGCCGGCGCCCGTCATGTAAACCGCCTCGAAGCCATGGCGCTGCACGAGCTTTGCGTTGAGGGCGTCGGCCACGCCGGGCGCCATGATGGCGCCCGGGCGCGAAAGCAGCTGGCGCAGCTTGGTCGTCGGTCGCATCCGTTTTCCTACCTTGATCTCTCGAGATTGAGCTCGCTCACCTGCGAGTTTAACGTCCAGAAGTCGTAAAGGACTCCCAGACCCAGGATTCCAAGCGTGACGAGATAGAGCAGACCGGTGAGCCACTTGCCTATGTAGAAGCGGTGCACGCCGAAAAAGCCGAGGAAGGTGAGCAGGATCCACGCCACGTTGTAGTCGACGTGGCCGGCGACGTAGCGCCGCTCGGCGCTGCGCTCCATCCAGGGAATGAGAAAAAGATCGATGAGCCAGCCGATGCCGAGAAGGCCGAGGGTGAAGAACCAGATCGTGCCGCTCACCGGCCGGCCGAAATAGAAACGGTGCGAGCCGGTGAAGCCGAAGATCCACAGCAGGTAGCCGATCAGAACGCTGTGGGTGTCGCCGCGGCCTTCCGCCATGGCCGGAATTATGACCTTGACCGGCATCGGCCGGTCGGAAAGATTGGCTTCCATGCGCTTGCGTGCCTATTGGTATCGCGCCGACCGGGAAGCGTGGGTGTTCGCCGCGACCCTGCTGCTGCTCGTCGCGCTCTTCGCCGGAGCGCTGAAGGCGGTGTTCGCCTATCAGGAGGAGCGGCGCCGCCGCACGCTCGAAGCGCACCGGCAGAACCTCGCCTGCCTCGCGCGCAACGTCTATTTCGAGGCGCGCGGCGAGCCGCTCGCCGGCCAATACGCGATCGCCGAGGTCACCCTGAACCGCAGGGCTTCGCCGCTCTTCCCGCCCACGGTGTGCGCGGTGGTCTACCAGAAGAGCGCTTTTTCATGGACCGACGCAGCGGCACTGCCCGAGCCAGGCGGGGAGGAATGGAAGCGCGCCTGGAGCGTCGCCGAAGCCGTGTACTACGGGCGGGAAGCACCGCGGCTCCGCGGTGCGCTCTTCTATCACGCGAGCTACATTCGACCCGACTGGGCCAGGGACAAGCGTCCTGTGGCCCAGATCGGGAGGCACGTCTTCTACAGGTAGGAGCGCCTAGGAGCGGGGTCCGCGCCGCGGTCCCTGCGCGCGCCGCTGCTCGAGCTTCGCCCGTTGCTCTGGCGTCAGCACTGCGAGCACCCGGCTCATGGTTTCGGCGCGCGCGTACGCGGCATCCGCTTGTGCCTTGCCGACGGCGTCGGCAGCCTGGCGTACACGCGCGCCATCGAAGCTCGGCGCGGTGGTCGCCTTGCGCAGTTCCTCGTGCGCGGCGCGCGCCGCCTTCATCCGCTCCCGCATCGCGGGCGCCTGGTCGTGGAAGGTCTTGAAAATCTGGTCGCGCTGCGCCTCGCTCAGGTCGAGGCCGCGCAGCATGCGCATGCCGCCGCGCTCCATGCCGCCGCCGCGCATCTGGTGCACCTGCATTGCGCGGCCGTGCTCGAAGGGCTGGGCTTGCGCGTCGGGAATGCCGAAGGCGAGGCTGCTGGCGGCCAGCAGGCTGGCGAGAAAGGGATTGCGGACTAGGTTCATCGTGCTCTCCTTGAAAAGGTGGTTTGCGTGAGGAAGTCTCCCGCCGCAGAGGCTCAAAAGGGGTAAAGCTCACGTAAAGCTGCGTAAAGAAGCGCTACCGGAAGTAACGCGGGCACGCGTCCGACGACGCAGCCCTATCCCGTTAACTGCGCGTAAAGGTGGGTAAAGCGCCCGGCGGCGGCGGCGCGGCGCCGCTATCATCGGCGCATGACTGCACAGGTCCTCCTGGCCGACGACGACGTCGAGCTCGGCGCGATGCTGAAGGAGTACCTGGAGCGCGAGGGCTTCGGCGTCACGGTCGTCCAGGACGGCGAGGCCGCGGCGCGCGCAGCGCTGTCGGGCAGCCACCAGATCGTCGTGCTCGACGTAATGATGCCGAAGGTCGACGGCGTGGAGGCGCTGCGCCGCATCCGCGAGTCGAGCCGCGTCCCGGTGATCATGCTCACCGCCCGCGGCGACGACGTGGATCGCGTCGTCGGCCTGGAATTGGGCGCCGACGACTACGTGCCGAAGCCCTGCACGCCGCGCGAGCTGGTCGCGCGGCTGCGCGCGATCCTGCGGCGCACGCAGCCCGCCTCTCATCCCATTTCGAGCGCCGGGCCGCTCGCAGTCGGCGCGCTCGTGCTCTGGCCCGAGAGGCGCAAGGCCCAATCGGGCGGCCGCGAGCTGGAGCTCACGAGCATCGAGTTCAACATCCTGGAAGTCCTGATGCGCAACGCAGGGCGCCTGGTGAGCAAGCGTGAAATCTCGGAGCAGGCGCTCGGCCGGCCGCTGGCGCGCTTCGACCGTAGCATCGATGTGCACATGTCGAGCATCCGCCAGAAGCTCGGCGATGCGGCGAAGCTGATCCGCACGGTGCGCGGGCTCGGCTATCACCTGGCGAAGGAATAGCGCCGTGGGCCGGCTTTTCTGGAAGATTTTTCTCGCCTTCTGGCTGGCGCTCGTCGTGGCGGCAGTGAGTACCGGCACTGTCGTGTGGCTGCAGCATGGAGCGGCCGACGCGGCGCCGAAGGAGTTCGTCGCGGGCCCGCGCGGCGGCATGGACATGGCGGCAGCCATGCTGCGCGACGACGGCGTCGAGGCGCTGCGCGGGTGGATGCAGCACCGGCGCCACCCCGCGCCGATCTACGTCGTGGACGAGGCCGGGCGCGATGTGCTCGGCCGGCCGGTTCCGGAGGCGGCGCGCGCGCGCGCGCGCGAGATCGTCCGGCGCCGCGGCGAGAGTTTTCGCGCGCGCTCGGTCGTCAGCCCGGGCGGCGAGCGCTATCTCCTCTTCGCGCCGCCAATGCCGGGCATGCGTCTGCCGCCGCGCCCGCTGCTCCAACCGTGGCAACTGATCGCCATCGGTCTCTTGACGAGCCTCGTCTTCAGCGCGGCGCTCGCGTGGTATCTCGCGCGCCCGATCCGTAGCCTGCGCTCGGCGTTCGATGGCGTTGCCGCCGGCCGCCTCGAAACGCGCGTCAGCCCGAAAATCGGCTCGCGGCGCGACGAGATCGCCGACCTCGGCCGCGACTTCGACCGCATGGCGGGCCGGCTGCAGAGCCTGATCGACGCCCAGCGCCGGCTGCTGCACGACGTATCGCACGAGCTGCGCTCGCCGCTCGCCCGGCTGCACGCGGCGATCGGCCTCGCGCGCCAGGACCCGCAGAAGCTCGAGCCTTCGTTCGAGCGCATCGAGCGCGAGGCGGCCCGGCTCGACGAGCTCGTCGGCGAAGTGCTGACCCTCGCCCGGCTCGAAGGCGGCACCGCGTCCGGCCCGGAAGAAACCGTGGACCTCGCCGACCTCGTCGCCGACATCGCAGAGGATGCGCGCTTCGAGGCGCAAGCCGCCGGCCGCGAGGTGGCGCTGGACTCGGCCGAGCAAGTGCTCGTGCGCGGGCGCGCGGAGCTGCTGCATCGCGCGGTCGAGAACGTGGTGCGCAACGCCGTGAAGCACACTTTGCCCGGCACTACCGTGGAGATGAAGCTCTCCTCGGCGGGCGGGCGCGCGCTCCTCGGCGTCGTCGATCGCGGCCCGGGCATCGCGCCCGGCGAGGCGGAACGAATCTTCGAGCCGTTCTACCGCGGAGCCGCGGCGCCGGGTGGATTCGGCCTCGGGCTTGCGATTGCGCAACGGGCGGTCGTCGCGCACGGCGGCACGATCCGCGCCGAGAATGCCGAAGGCGGCGGCCTGCGCGTGGAAATCGAGCTGCCGCTCGCTAAAGTCGCAGAAGCGCGCGCGTAAGCTGCGCCGCCGGCACTTCGCGGCAGCCGGCCGCATTCTGGCCGGCCCAGAGCGGCGAGAAGTCCCCGTTCCCCCGGGCTTCGGCCTTGGCGCGTAGCGGCGCCATCGCCGCCGCGGCAAGCGGGAAGGCCGGCGCCGCGGCACTCATCGGACCAAGCTCCCGGATTACCCGGTTGACGATGCCGCGCGCCGGGCGCCCGGTGAACACGTTGGTGAGCGCGGTGTGTCGCGCCGCCTCGCTCTTCAGAGCCGCGCGATGCACTGCGCTCGTCGTCGCTTCCGGGCACAGCAGGTAAGCGGTGCCGACCTGCACCCCCGCCGCGCCGAGCGCCATCGCGACCGCGACGCTTTTCGCGTCCGCGATGCCGCCCGCGGCGATCACCGGCACGCGCACCGCGCGCGCGATTTGCGGAACGAGGGCCGGCGTGCCCACCTGCGTAGCCAAGTCCTCGGTCAGAAACATTCCGCGATGTCCGCCGGCTTCCGCTCCCTGCGCGATGATGGCGTCGACGCCTTGCGATTCGAGCCAGCGCGCTTCTTCCACGGTGGTGGCAGACGACATGATCCTGGCGCCGAAGGCGCGCACTCGCGCAAGCAGCTCCTCCGAGGGCAGGCCGAAATGGAAGCTCACCACCGCGGGCTTGAACTCGGCGAGGATCTCGGCCGCCTCGGCGTTGAAAGGCGCGCGTCCCGGACCGACCGGAATCGCCTCCGGGTCGATCGCCATCTCGCGGAAATAAGGGGCCAGCGCGGCACGCCAGGCCTTCTCGCGCTCGGCGCTCGGCTGCGGCGGCTTGTGGCAGAAGAAGTTCACGTTGTAAGGCCGCGATGTCCCCGCCCTTAGCGCCTCGAGCTCCTTGCGCACGGCCTCCATCGTGAGCAGCGCGCAGGGCAGCGAGCCCAGGCCTCCGGCATTGGACACCGCGATCGCGAGCGCGCTCGCCTGCACGCCGGCCATCGGCGCCTGGATGATCGGAAGCTCGATGCCCAGCAGGGACTGGAGGGTCATAAACGAGAAAGGCAGCTGCGATATCGACCATCGACTTTAGCAGCATAGCTTTCGGTCGTCAGCCGCCGCGTGGTCTTCGACGTGTCGACCAGGATCGAGGGCAGCAGCGCACGCGGCGCGGGTTTGCCGAGCACGCCGTCCCGGAGCGTGAACACCGACAGGTAGAGCCTGCTGCGCTCGAACTCCGCCGTGGGCGCGAGCTCGAGATCGCGCCGCACCTCGGCGGGAGTCATCTCGAAGTGGATCGCGAGCCTGCGCGTCGCGAGCTCGGTGCGGCTCGCCTCGCGCGCCGGCCGGCTCTGCTCGTAGCGCAGCAAATCGCCGTCGAGGGGAATGTGCACGCCGGTCAATTCGGCGACCGCTTTCTGGAACGCCGCATTGCGGCTCGCATAGCGGCCGGCGTTGTAATCGGCGAAGCGGTAGGCGATATCGTCATACGGCGCCGAATAATCGAACAGGTGCGCAATGCCGAAGTAAATTCCGCCGCGACGGGTGAACACCTCTTCGCGCACTGACCCCGGCATGCCGAACGGATATCGCCTCTGCGCGGCGTAGGCCTGCGCGAACGCGACGCTCACCTGCATCGCCCCGGCGGTGCGCACCGGGTTGTAGCCGGCGAAAAGCCGCTTGCCGAGCGGCGCCTTGCCGGCGAAGTCCTCGAAAAGGTCGCTGAGCTGGCGCTCGGTCTTCGCGGTATCGAGGCGCTCGCCGTAGGTCGTTCCGTTGGACGACGAGAGCTTGAGCGCGGCATCGATCATGAATTTCGGCACGCCGGCCTGCGCGCGCCGTTTCTCGAGCTCGAGGCGCGCGATGCGCGGCAGACCGGGCACCGGCGGGTCGACGCGGAAGTCCGACTCCTGCTCCGTCACCGCGAGCACCGCGCAGACGTTCTGCCCGTTCGGCTCGATCTCGAGCGCGGCCATCGCCGCCTGGATGTCCTCGGCCCAGCCGTTGCGGTCCGCGACGCGCGCCGGAATGAGCCGGGCGATCTGCGTGGGTCCCTTGAGGATGCGCCGCTCCGGCGCAACCCGCTTCTCGGCCGGCTGTTGCTGCGGCTCGGGCGGCGACAAGGTGGAGCAGCCCGCCATGAATGCGAAGCCGAGGGTCCACCAAGTGCGCCGCCCCATGCCGAAAGCTTAGCGAACATCCGCTATGCGCGTTGTGAACTGCTTGTCATACTCGACAAAGCCCATGGTGGCGAAAAGCGCTGTTACACCGCTGTTGCCGGCCACGCTCCAGCCGGGGGGCATTCGTTATGCACCCGGCGTGCGCGCAGGCCGCTGGGTCTTCGCGACCGGGCACAAGGGTACGGCAGACTTCGCGAGCGGGATGGCGCCCGAGGTGCTGGATACCGCGGCCCCGCGCTACGACGTGCCCAAGCACAAGAAAGAGGCGCGCCGCATTTTTGCGAACCTCGACAAGGTGCTTGAAGCCGGCGGCGCGCAACGCCGCCACGTCGTGCGCATCGACCAGTACTACGGTGCCGCCCGTGCGGTGGACCCCTACCACGAAGTGCGGCGCGAGTTCTTCGCGGCACACATTCCGCCGAGCACCTCCAACCTGCACCAGCGCTTCCAGGTCGCAGGCCAGGACATGGAGGTGCAGCTCATCGCCGTCATTCCGGGCGAAGGTTTCGAGCCGGTCCAGCACCGGCCGCCCAACTTGCCGGTGCACGCTACCTCGGGCTACAGCCCGGTGCTCACTTGCGGCGACTACGTTTTCGTGGCCGGGCAGACCGCCGAAGCGCTCAGAACCGAGGAAGGCCCGCTCGATCCCGAAGCGCGCATGCCGGCGGGGCACCTTTGGAAGGGCACGCCGATCAAGCTCGAGACCGAATTCATCGTCAACCGCAAGCTGAAGCCAGCCCTCGACAGCGTCGGCAACACGCTCGAGGAAGTGGTCAAGGCGCAGGTCTACCTGCGCGATATCGAAGATATCCCGGCGTTCAACGAGGTCTGGGCAAAGCACTTCGGAAGGAACCCGCCCGCGACCAGCCTCATCACCACCGCCACGCCCGGCTTCATCTGCGAGGCGGGGCGCATCGAGATCAACACCCTCAGCGTGCGCCGCGGCGGACGCACCCGCAAACAACTCGTGGACGCGCAGGTCGCGATGCCCTACGCAGGCCAGGCACAGGCGGTGCGCGCGGGAGATCTTCTGTTTCTGTCCAACCTGCTGGCGGTCGACGCCAGGGGCGCCCTCGCTGTAAAGGCTGATGCGCAAGCGCAGATGGACCACATGCTCGGCGCTGCCGAGCGCATTTGCGCCAAAGCCGGCACCTCGCTCGCCAACGTGGTTCGAGCCCAGCAGTTCCATACCGATCTTGCGGACTTCGATAGCGCCTGGCAGGCGTGGGAGCGCCATCTGCCGCAGCAGCCTATTCCGTTCTCGGCGATCGAGGTGCCGGCGCTCGGCGTGCCGGGGGCGGTGGTGATGCTCGATCTTTGGGTCTACGTTCCATAGCGAGGAGATATGAAACGACGCGCGCTCTTATGGCTTTTCGCCCTCATGCCGGCGGCGGTGCTGGCGCAACCCGCGGACTACCCGCCTTCGCAGATCCGCTTCATCGTGCCCTTCACGCCAGGCGGGGGCACGGACGTCATCATGCGGCTCGTTGCGCAGCACATGGCCGAGGCATGGAAAGTCGCGGTGATCGTCGAGAACCGAATCGGCGCCGGCGGCGTCATCGGTTCCCAATACGCCGCCCAGCAGCCGCCCGATGGCCGCACGTTCCTTGCGGTGGCGAGCGCATTCGGCGTGCGCGCGGCGATCGATCGCGCGGTGCCCTACGACGTGGGCAGGGACTTCACCGGGGTGGCGCAGATGGCGCGTTCGCCGAGCTTCCTGGTGGTGTCGCCTGCGCACGGCTTCAAGTCGCTCAAGGATCTGATCGCGCATGCGAAGCAACAACCGCTCGGCATTTATTACACCTCGGCAGGGGTCGGCAGCACGGCGCACTTCCACGCCGCCGCGGTGGCGCATCTTGCCGGCATCAAGGGCGAACACGTCGCGCAGCGCGGCACGCCGGAAGCGGTGAACGATGCGATGGCCGGGCGCGTGCTGTACGCGTTCGCACCCGGACCGAACGCCATTCCGCTCGCAAAGGCGGGCCGGTTGCAGATCCTGGCGACCACCTCCCCCGCCGGCGCCCGGTTCATGCCGGGCGTGCCGACCCTTGCCGAGGCCGGGGTGCCCGGCTATGAAGGCGACGACTGGTTCGGCGTGTTCGCTCCCGCCGCAACCCCGCTCGCCATCCGCGAGCGTGTCGCCAAGGAAATGGCCCGGATCCTCGCGCTGCCCGAGGTGCGCGAGCGCCTCGCGAACCTCGGCGCCGAGCCGGCCTTCATGGGACCCGAGGAATTCGGCGCTTTCGCGCGCCAGTACGTCGCTTCCATGCGCAAGCTCGGCGGCGAGATCGGCATCAAGGCGCAATGAGAATCGAGGACAAGCTGCGGACGATGGGCTACGAGCTGCCGCCGCCGTTCGTGTTCCCGAAGGAGAATCGCACCGGCTGCACGCAGCTCGGGAACCTGCTGCTGCTTTCGGGACACGGCCTCAACCTCCCGAAGCTTCCCGGCGTGCGCCAGACCGGCAAATTCGGCCTCGACATCACCGTGGAAGAGGGCTACGCCACCGCGCGCGCCGTGGCGCTCACGATGCTCTCGACGATCAAGGCGCACTGCGGCGATCTCGACCGGGTCAAGCGCGTGCTTCGCCTCTTCGGCATGGTGAACTGCACGCCGGACTTCACCCAGCCGCCGCAGGTGATCGACGGCGCGTCGGATCTTTTCTACGAGCTGTGGGGTCCGCAGTCCGGCCGGCACGCCCGCTCCGCGGTGGGCCAGATGTCGCTGCCGCGCGGCATGGCGGTCGAGATCAACGGCGAGTTCGAGCTCGCTTGATCAAAGGGTGAAGCGCAGCCCGCGCAGCAGCGCGCCCGGCAGGCGCGCGCTCGCGGTCGAGCGCTCGTCGTAAGTCGAAGGATCGAGCAGGAATTCGCGCTCGCGCGTGAGCGCGAGCAGGTTCCCGCCCAGCATCCGGTAAATCGAGTCGTCGAAGCGCATCGGGCTCACCGGCGCGAGGACGCGCCCGCCCTCGACCCAGAAGGTGGCGAAGCGCGTCATGCCGGTAATGCGCCCGGCCGGCCGGTCGGAGAAGTTGAGATACCACAGATTGGACACGTACAAGCCCCTGTCCAGCCCGGCGAGCGCCTCGCTCGCTGGGAGCTCTCCCGCCGCCATGTCGAGCGACTCCGGCATCTCGCCGGCGCCGGCGGCATTCGTCGCGAGCCCGTATTCCTTCGCCGAGCGCGGCGACACCAGCGCCTCGTCGAGCGTACCCGCGGCGATCAGCGAGATCCCGGCCGGCTTCACGAATCCGTCGCACTGGAATCCCGGAGCCACGCCTTCCGCGGTGCTCTCCGCGATCGAAACCTTCTCCGAGAGCCGCTCGCCTTCCTGCATGCGAAGCAGCGGGCTTTGCTTCGTGGCGCGCGAGCGCGCCGAGAAGCCGCCCCACGACAGCAGCCCGACGAGGTCTTCCATCGCGCGCGGCGCGAGGTAGGCGCGATATTCGCCGGGCTCGATGCCGCGCCGAGGGCCGTTCAACAAGCTCAATTGCTCTTTTGCCGTCTCGAGCTTTGCCGCGAACTGCGTGTCGTCCCATTCGAATCCTGCATAACCGGTCTTCACGGCCCGGTCGGCCTCGCGGTACAGGCTCCAGTCGAAATTGAAGCTGTCGACCTCGTGCCAGTTGCGCTGCCCGAGCGAGTTGGCGAAGCCGCGGCAGATCGTTCCGCCGGCATAGAAGCCGACGAGGTCGAGCGCGGCCGCTTTGCCGGTCACGACGTCGACGATTTCCTGCGCCGGCGCAATGCGGCCACGGCGCTCGCTCGCGCCGCTCTGCGGCGTCTCGTTGATGAGCAGCCACGGATCTTCGGGCAGGCTGGCAAGCGCATCGCGTAGCCGCAGCAACGTTTGCTTCAACTCGTTGAAACCGTCGCCGGCGACCGCGACGCTCGCCGACGCCTGGCGACGCGAACGCACCAGGCGCAGCGTCACGTAACGCTGCTCCACGCTTCCGGCCTGGCGCACCTTGGCGTGGTTGAAGCGCACGAAGTCCGAGCGCTCGCCGTGGAAGCTGGCAAGGAGGGTTTCGCCCGCATGCAGCGACGCGGCAAGCGCATCCGCTATATAAAAAAATTGATCCTTCACGCGTCGCCGCCGAAGACATCCACGTCCGAGAAAACGCACGCGGGCGCGGCATGCCCGCAATGGATCGCCTGGTTCGGCTCGCCCTTGCCGCAGTAGAGCGTGCCGTGCACTTCGAAGGTGGAGGCATCGCCGACCCTGCGCAGGCTCCTCCAGAACGTCGCCGAGACGCCGCGGTAGCTCGGGTTCTTCACCACCGCGGTGCGGCGCCCGTCCTCGATCAGCTCGCCCCATTCGCAGCCGAACTGGAACTTGTTGCGCGAGTCGTCGATCGACCAGGAGACGTTGGTGCGCATCAGCACGCCGCGGCCGATCGAGCCGATCATGTCCTCGAGCGTGCCCGCGCCGGGCTCGACGTTGAGATTCGCCATGCGGTGGATCGGCGGGCGGTTCCAGCCGCTCGCACGCGAATTGGCGACGGCCGGGCCGCCGAGCGGCGCGAGCAGGATGCCGTCCTTGATGAGGAAGACCTTCTCCGCCCGGGCGCCCTCGTCGTCGAAAGCATAGGTCGCGAGCTCGCCGGCGAGCGTCGGATCGTAGGTCACGTTGAGAAGCTCCGAGCCATAGCGGTACGAGCCGAGCATCTCGGGCCGCACGAAGCTCGTGCCCGCGTAATTGCGCTCGTCGCCCAGGATGCGGTCGAGCTCGAGCGGATGGCCGATCGACTCGTGCACTTGCAGCATCATCTGGTCGGGCATGAGGAGCAGATCGCGCTTCCCGGTCGGGCAGTTGGGGGCGAGCAGGAGCTGCAGCGCCTGCTCGGCGAGCCGCTCGCCGCTGCCGACGAGCCCGGCGCGCTCGACGAGCTCGAAGCCGCCCTGCTGCGCGAGCTCGAGACTGCGCGACTGCGTCTCCACCCCCCGGTTCGCGGTGACGCGCATGTGCGGCAGCGTGAATCGAAAGCGCTGCACCAGCTCGCCGCCGGCGTTCGTAAGATAGACACGCTCTTCGTCGATCAGCTCGAGCGCGGCGTAGCGCTCGACGATGCGCGGGCCGACATTGGCAGCTTTGCACTCTGCGGCGAGCAAATCGTGTATCGCTTGCCTGTCGGGATTTTCCCTGACGACAGCGCTTCGGTAGCTCCCTTGCGGCGCCGGCATGCGCCGCGGATCGAAGCGCACCACGCTCCTCCCCCGCGTGGCCTCGGCCCACGCCGTGGCCCGGTCGAGCGCGGCCTGCAACCCGGCCTGCGACAGATCGCTGGTCGCGCAATACCCGTAGCCGCCGTCCGTGACCGCCGTAAGCATCGCCCCACGGTCGATGGAAAGCCTCGGCGGCTCGACGACGTCCTGCCTGATTGCGAAGCTCTCGTGCGTTTCCTCGTGATAGCGCAGCGACCAGAACGGCGCCGCAGAGCGCAGGCGGCGGAAACGCTCGACGATGCGCACGTTGCTTTGCATGCGAAGAAGTTAATGCGATGGCGGCCGGGATGTCTACCGATCCGCTGTGAAATACGACGAAGTGGGAGTAGAAAAGCGGCGGCGCGCCGCGCGCCGCCGCGCGAAGCCAATTACGGGTTGGCGATGTTCGGGTCGAGGATCCTGGCGACCTCTTCGGCGGAGAGCATGCCCTTGCCGCCCTTGTCCATGGCATCGAAGCGCTTCTCCATCGTCTTGATGAAGTCGGTCTTCGTCACCATGCGGTCCGCGCGCATCGAGGCGCTTGTCTTGAGCATGTCCCACAACGACCGCTCGTCGGGCGGGTTCGCGAACGCCGCAGACGCGCCCAACAGTGCTGCGGCGAATAGTCGGGAGACACCGGGGGCGCTTACGGCAGGAGAAAAAAATGGCGCGCGCTGTAAGGGGCGCGCGCCGGGGACGACTAATCAGGTGTTGAGCCGGTAGCCGGTCTTGAAGATCGACCTGGCGTGCTACACGTGCTTCGAGAAGTCCATGCCGGTGCGCTTCCGGGCGGCCTCGAGGAGCCGGCGGGCGGCCGAGTTGCAGCCGTCGAAAGCGCGCATTTCATCGACGTCCACCATGTGACCGTCCCGGACGCGGACGCGGCCGTTGACCACGGTGAGGGAAGCGTAGGGGTCGGCGCCCGCCATGAGGAGCGCGGCGAGGGGGTCGAGCACGGCGCCGGCCAGGGAGAGCCGCCGCAGCGGGAAGGCGGCGATGTCGGCGGCCTTGCCCGGCGTGAGCTGACCGATATCGCCGCGGCCGAGCGCGCGCGCGCCGCCCCGGGTGGCCATCCACAGGACGTCCTGCGGCGTGAGCCACTGCCCGGCGGGCTCGCTGTCCTCGTAGCCGCCGACCCGGTGCAGCATCATCGCGAGACGAAGCTCGTTCAGCATGTTGCTCGTGTCGCTGCTCGCGGGGCCGTCGACGCCGATTCCGACGTTGATGCCGTACGCGCGCCAGTGCCCGAGGCGCGCGGCTTTCTTCCCGAGACGGATGATGCAGTGCGGGCAGTGCGCGATGCTCGCACCGGCATCGCCGATCGCGCGCATTTCCTCGCCGTCGAGCAGCGTGGAATGGGCGAACCAGGTCCGCTCCCACAGCCAGCCCGATTCGCGCAGGAAGTCGATCGGCTTTCCGCCGAGCGCGCGCATGGTCTCGTGCTCGTCGGGCCGCGGGTCGAAATGCACATGCAGGCCGCAGGCGTGCTCGCGCGCGAGGTCCGAGAAGCGGCGCATGAACCGCGGCCGCACATAGGTGACGCTGGTCGGCCCGATCGCCACCTGGAGCATCGAGCCCGGCGAGGTGTCGTGATAGCGCCGGAGGGTCCGCTCCAGCTTCGGAAAGAGCTCCTCTTCGCGGTCGAGGAGACGATCGAGCTGCGCGCCCATCACCGGACGCAGCCGGCTCTCCAGATCGGCTTCAACGGTCGGCATGCCGCCCCGCACCAGCACGAACCGCATCCCCGCCTCGCGGACCCCGCGCAGCTCCTCGGCCGCCATCTCGCCGTCGTGCTCGGGCATGAGGTAGGCGAAATCCGCGTTCGTGGTGCAGCCGGAGGCGAGAAGCTCGCAGCTGTTCGCCAGCGCCGCCCAGTAGTAGGCGTCGGCGTCGATTTCCGCCCAGGCCGGATACATCGCGTACAGCCAGTCGAGGATCGAGGCGCGATTGGCGAGCGGGACGGCGCGCGTCAGCGTCTGGTAGAGGTGGTGGTGGATGTTGACGAGACCCGGCGTCACCAGCGAGCCCGCCAGCGAGATCTCTTCGTCTGCGGCGACCGGAGGCGCGGGCTCGCTGCCGACGGCGGCGATGCGGCCGTCCTCGACGAGGATGTAGCCGTCGCGAATCACGCGGCGCGCGTCATCGCAGACATGAATGGCGTCGGCGTGGCGAAGCAGCAGGCGCGGCACGGGAAGCGGCTAACGGTCCGCGAGGGCGACGAGCGTCTCGGCGAGGACGCGCGCGCCGTCGTACAGGTCCTCTGGCGTGGCCGACTCGGCTTCGTTATGGCTGATGCCGTCCTTGCACGGCACGAAAATCATGCCCGACGGGCAGACGTAGTGCAGGTAGCGCGCATCGTGGCCCGCCGCCGATGGAAGGTCCATGGTGCGAAGGCCGAGACGCGTCGCCGCCCGGCGGATCTCGTCCCGCATGGAAGCCGGAAATTCGAGCGGCCACGCGGTCACCAGCTCCTCGAGCTTGACCGCGCAGCGGCCCGCGTTCGCCCGGCAGATCTCCGGGACGCGGTCGCCGAGCGCGCGCAGGGTGACCTCGTCCGGATGGCGCAGATCGACGGAAAACACCGCCTGGCCGGCGACTACCGAGGGCGCGTTCGGCTTGACGTCGAGCCGTCCCACGGTGAACTTCACGATGTCCTGCTCGTCGTGCAGCGCTCTTGCGAGCGCCTGGATCATCGCCGTGGCGGCGAGAAGCGCGTCCTTGCGATCGCGCCGCTGCGAAGTGCCGGCATGCGCCTCCTCGCCCGCGACGGCGACGCGGTAGGTGCGCTTGCCCTGGATTCCGGTCACCACGCCGACGCTGAAGCTTTCCTTCTCGAGCACTGGTCCCTGCTCGATGTGCGCCTCGACGTACGCGGCGACCGGCCGGCCGAGCTCGCGCTCGGGCAGCGACGGGAACGCGGCCTTCAATTGCGCCAGCCCCTGTTCCACGCTGACCCCATTTGCATCGCGGACCGGCAGCATCCCGGCCAGCGGCGCCGCGCCGGCAAAGGCGGCCGAGCCCATCATGCCGGGCGCGAAGCGCGAGCCTTCCTCGTTCATCCATGCG
Organism: Betaproteobacteria bacterium; assembly: GCA_004297625.1. Taxonomy (GTDB): domain Bacteria; phylum Pseudomonadota; class Gammaproteobacteria; order Burkholderiales; family SG8-39; genus SCGC-AG-212-J23. The sequence goes on from SCTY01000068.1 coordinate 51,761, forward strand.
ACGATCTCGATCGGTCGCCTCGGCGTGTGACCGCTGTCGCGCATCGCCTGCACCGCTTCAAGGGCCGCCAGCACGCCGTACACGCCGTCGAATTTGCCGCCCGTGGGCTGGCTGTCGAGATGCGAGCCGGTGAGCACCGGCGCGGCCTCTTTGTCGCGTCCTTCCATGCGCAGGAAGAAGTTGCCCACCGCGTCCGTGGACGGGGCGAGACGGAGGGGCTGCGACCATTCGATCAGCTCGCGCCTTGCAGCGATCTCTTCGGCGGAGAGCGCCTGCCGGTTTACGCCATCGGCGGGCGTCGCGCCATGGCGGGCGAGCAGCATGTGCCGCTCCCACAGCCGCTCGCGGCTCACGTGCCCGGCAACGCTCACGACGTCTTCATGACCTCGGCGGGCTTGGCGCGCGGGTCCCGCGGCAGCCAGCGTCCCGCCTCCACCATCCCGATGAATTCGTCGACGAAGCCGTTGAAATGCCCCGGCTCCTCGAGGTTCAGCGTGTGCCCGGTCTTCGGAAGGATGAGCAGCCCGCAGGCCGGCACCGTCTTCTTGAGGAAGATCCCCGGCTGCAGGCAGTGGTCATCCTCGTCGCCGACAATCACCAGGGTCGGGACCTGCATCGCCTTGAGCCGCTCCTCCAGGTCGTACACCGAAGGCCGGCGCGCCTGCACACCGCGCATCGTGTTGGCCGAGCCGAGCGCCGAATGCTGGCCGAGCATGGCGGCGAACTCCTGCCAGCCGCGGGGATCCTTGTTCTGGAACTGCACCCGCGAGGCGCCGAGCGCATAGGTCTTGGCGAACGTCTCGCTGCCCTGCGCCTCGAACTGCCGCGCGACTTCGAGCGAGACGCCGCGGAAGTAGGTTTCATACTGCTTTTCGGCGCCGTAGCCGGCACCCGCGACGACGAGCGAGAGCGCCCGCTGCGGGTGCTCGAGCCCGAGGTGCAGCGCCGCAAAACCGCCCATCGAGAGCCCCACTGCGTGGGCGCGATCGACCCCGGCCGCGTCCATCACCGCGACGATGTCGTCCACCGCGCGCCGCTGCGAATACGCATCGACGGCTTGCGGCACCTCCGAGGGCGGATAGCCGCGCGCCGCGAAGGTGACGCACCGGTGACGGCGCGAGAAATACCGCATCTGCAGCTCCCAGCTGCGGTGGTCGCCGCCGAACTCGTGCACGAAGACGATCGGCGTGCCGGCGCCCGCCTCCTCGTAGTAAAGCTTTACGCCGTCACTGGCGGTGGCGAATGGCATGTCGAATCTCTAGAAGAGTGGACCGGGATTCTCGATGTCGCGGGCGCGCTCGACCATCGCCGGCAGCTTCGCGCACAGCGCGTCGCTCCAGGCTTCCGGCACGGTGGTCGCGATCTTGACGAAGCGATGGCCGAACCTCGGCGTGTGATACGAGCCTTGGCGGATCATGATGCCCTCTGCGCGAAACGCTTCGCACAGCGCTTCGGGGCTGATGCCTGCGTCGATGCATTCGACGACCAGAAAATTCGCCTGCGAAGGATATACGGCGACGTTGAGCCCGGGCACCCGGCTCGCCGCCTTGTGGATCTCCGCCTGGTTGCGGCGCTGCCGGCGGTTGATGTCCGGCAGCCATTCGCCCTTCACCTTGAGGCCGGCGATCGCCGCGCGCTGCGAGATCACATTGCAGCCGAGATTGTTTGGCGGCGCGGCGGCGAGCCTTTCCACCAGCTCCGGCTGCGCGACCAGTGCCCCGACGCGCAATCCGGCGAGCCCCAGCCACTTGGAGAAGCTGTAAATGGTGATCGAGCGCTCCGGGTAGAAGCGCGCCGCGAGCGTGTGCTCGTCGGCGAAGTGCCGGTACGTGGCGTCATGCAGGAAATAGGCGCCGACTCTGCGTGCGATCTGGGTGAAGGCCTTGATCTCCGCCGGCGTGTAGCAGACGCCGAGCGGGTTATTAGGATCGACGAGATAGATGATGCGCGTCTTCTCAGTCGCCGCCGCTTCAAGCTGCGCGACCGTCAGGCGGTACCCGTTCTGGGGCCCGTAGATCGGGATCTCGACCACCTTGGCGCCCGAAGCCATGGCGAACTGCATCGGCCACTTCCAGCCCGGGTCGGTGGTGAGGAATTCCGAGCCGGGCTCGGCGAGCGTGCGGCAGACGTTGTAGAGCGCCTCGACCGCCCCGTCGGTAACCAGCACCGCCGCTTCGGTCAGCCCGAGGTCCGCGAGGATCAGCGTGCGCAGCTCTTCCAGCCCCGCGGGCGGCGCGTAGGCGTGGAATTCCTCGGCTTCGATCGAATCGATCATCGCCCGGCGCACCGCCGGGTGCGTCGGGAAATGGTTGGTGTTCTGCCCGAACCACATGAGATTCGGGGTGTTGAACAGCCGGTCGAAGTGCCGGTTGCGCGCTTCGAAGCTTCTCATGTCTGCACGCTCCGCTCCTTGATCACCGAGCCGCGCGCGGCGATGCCGCCGTCGATGGTGACGATCGCTCCGGTGATGTAGCCGCAGCGCGGCGAGGCGAGGAACACCGTGAGGTCGGCGACCTCCTCCGGGCTTGCCGGGCGCCCGCCCGGAAAGCGATCGCGCATCTCGGTCCACCGGCTCTCGTCGCCGTACCAGTCGAGGGCGCGCCGCTTGTTGATCTTCACCATGCGCTCGGTCTCCACCGGGCCGGGGTTCACGCCCACCACGCGCACCCCGAAGTCGAGGCTCTGGCCGCCGAGCGCCTTGGTGAATGCCATCAGCCCCGCGTTCGCGGTGCTGCCGGCGATGTAGTTGGCGTCCCAATTCTCGCCCGAGTTGCCGATGTCGTTGATGATCACGCCCGAGCCGCGCGCTTTCATCGACCGGTAGATTTCCTTGGTGAGCAGGATGTAGCCGAACAGCTTCAGGTCATAGCCGCGGCGCCAGTCCGCCTCCGACAGCGCCTCGATCGGCCCCGAGGGAATCTCGCCGGCGTTGTTCACCAGGATGTCGACGTTCGCGCAGCGCCTGCCGAGCTCTGCGATGTTCTCGGACTTGCCGAGGTCCATCGGGTGGATGGCCACCGACACGCCATATTTTCGGCCGAGCTCTTCCTTGGCGCTCTTCAGCGCGTCCTCGGAGCGCGCCGCCAGATCCAGGTTGCAGCCCTCGGCCGCGAACGCGCGCGCCACCGCCAGGCCGATGCCCTTCGATGCCCCGGTGACGAGCACCGATCGTCCCTTCAGCCGCAGGTCCATTCCTTCCCTTCGCTTGTATACGATTTTGATTGTGTCGCATACAATCTTGCGGTGTCAACGCCGAAGAGATCCCGGATGCTTCGCATCCGCGAGGCCATCGAGAAGGACATCATCACGGGCAAGCTCGCCCCCGGGACGAAGCTCGACGAAGAGGCGCTCGCCGCGCGCTACGGCGCTTCGCGCACCCCGGTGCGCGAGGCCTTCCAGCAGCTCGCCTCGCAGGGCCACATCGCGCTGCGCCCGCACATGGGCGCGTTCGTCGCGACGCTGAGCGTCACCGAGCTGGTCGAGATGTTCGAGGCCATGGCGTATCTCGAGGCCGCGTGCGCCGCCCTGGCGTCGCGCCGGCACACCGACGCGGACCGCACCCGGCTGGCCGCCGCCCACGGCGCTTGCGTAAAAGCGGCAAAGCGCAAAGACCCGGACGCCTTCTACGCGGCGAACGCGCGCTTTCACGAATGCATCTATGCCGCGAGCCACAACGAGTACCTCGCGGCCGAGACCCTGCGGCTGCGCAATCGCCTCGAGGCCTACCGGCGCGAGTCCACCTTTCACCCCGGGCTGATGGCGCTCACCATCAACGAACACGTGAAGATCCTGCAGGCGATCCTCGACATGGACGAGGCCGCCGCAGCGAGCCGCATGCGCGGCCATCTCGATACCCTGCGCGACGATGCCGTGTCGATGGCGAGGGCGGTGGTGCGGGCCACGGGAAGGCGGGCCGCGTGAGCGCCTCGGAGTCTGCTACGCTTTGTGTTGATAACCGACGAGGGGGACCTACCATGCAATCGAGACTTTCCGTTGCCGTAATCGCGCTGGCCGTGGCCGCAAGCGCCGCTGCGCAGGAAACCGTGAAGATCGGCGTGGTGCAGCCGCTCACCGGTCCGGTGGCCTACGACGGCAACATCTACGTCAACACCGTGAAGATGCTGGTCGATGACATGAACGCCAAGGGCGGCGTCCTCGGCAAGAAGATCGAGCTCGTGGTCGAGGACGGGGCCTGCAACCCGGCGCAATCGGTCAACGCCGCCGAGAAGCTGGTAACGCGCGACAAGGTCGTGGCGCTGCTCGGCGCCTTCTGCAGCACGTCGAGCGCCGCCATGATGGAAGTGGCGCGCAAGCACAAGGTGCCGCACCTCACCGCCATTTCGACCGCGGCGCAGCTCACCGAGCAGAACAACCCGTACTTCTTCCGCGCCGTCGCGACTACGCCGATGCTGGGCGCGGCCTTCGGCGGCGAGCTGCCAGCCGCGGTCAAGGGCAAGCGTTTCGCGTTCCTGGTCATCAACGACGACTGGGGGCGCAGCATGGTGAGCTCGTATCCGAAGCCGATCGAGCACGCGGGCGGGCAGATCGTCGGCACCGAGTTCTTCCAGTCGAGCGACCTGCAGTTCCTGCCGTACATCACCAAGATCAAGGCCGCCAACCCGGACGCGATCATCCTCGCGGCGAACACGCAGCATGCGGTCGCGCTCTCCAAGCAGATCCGCGAGCTCGGCATCACCAAACCGCTGATCGGCGAAGGCTCCTGGACCAGCGACAGCTATCTCAAGCTCGCCGGGCCCGCCGCCGAGGGCGTCTACGGGCTGGTGGAGTACGTGTACACCATCAAGAACCCGATCAACGCCGCCTTCGTGAAGATGTCGCGCGAAAAGCTCAAGGACAACCCGAGCAAGTTTGCCGGTGCCGCGCACAACGCCATCCACATCATGGTAGACGCCATCCGCCGCGCCGGTGCCGCCGATCCGGAGAAGATCCGCGCCGCCCTGACCAAAACCGACTATCACGGCCTGGTCGGGAACATACGCTTCAACGAGAAGAACCAGGCCTACGGCCAGGATGTGTACCTGGCGCGCGTCACACACGGCGTGCCGGAGGTCGTCAAGACGGCGAAAATCGCCAAGCCGTAGCGCGTGCTCGACCTGGCGATCTTCGGCCAGCACCTGCTGAACGGGGTGCTGATCGGGTGCGCGTACGCGCTCATCGCGATCGGCCTCACGATGATTTTCGGCGTGATGAACATCGCGAACTTCGCGCACGGCGAGTTCTACATGATGGGCGGCTTCGCGGCGTTCTACCTGGTGACCCTTCTGAAGCTGAACTACTTCATCGCCCTGCCGCTGGCGGTGGTGCTGGTGGTGGTGCTCGCCGTGGCCATCCAGCAGATCGTGTTCAAGCGGCTGCGCGACGCGCCGGTGATGACGACAACGCTCGTCACCATCGGCCTGTCGATCCTGCTCGAGCACGTGGCGCTGCTGCTGTGGGGGCCGCAGCCACAGGTGATCCCGAACCCGTTCCCGACCCGGCCGCTCAGCTTCTTCGGAATCTACACCACGCCGCTCTATCTCTTCTCGATGGCGGTGACCGCGGCGCTCATCGTCGTCGGGCACCTGCTGATCCAGCGCACCCGGATGGGCAAGGCGATGCGGGCGACCTTCCAGAACCGGGAGGCCGCGGCCCTGGTCGGAGTGCGCATCGACCGCGTCTATCTCTACGCCTTCACCTTCGGCGCCGCGCTCGCCGCGGCGGCGGGCGCGGTGCTGGGCGGCTTCATCCCGGTCGAGCCCACCATGGGCGGAGTTGCGACGCTCAAGGCTTTCGTGGTGGTGATCCTCGGCGGCATGGGCAGCTTCGTCGGCGCGATCGCCGGCGGGCTGCTCCTCGGCCTCGCCGAAGCGCTCGGCGCCGGGTATTTCTCGACCGGCTGGAAGGACGCGATCGGCTTCTTCGCCGTGATCCTGCTGCTGCTGTTCCGGCCCGAGGGGCTGTTCAAGCGTGCCTGATTCAAAGCCGCATCCCATCATCCTCGGCGCGGTGCTTGCCGGGCTGCTGATCATCCCGCTCGTGGTGCGCGACGAGTACTACCTGCACCTTTTCATCGTCTCGGCGATCTTCGTGGTGGTCGCGCTCGGGCTCAATCTCATCGTCGGCTACGTCGGGCAGCTCTCGCTCGCGCACGCGGCATTCTTCGCGCTCGGCGCCTACGTGTCGGCGCTGCTCTTCTTCAACCTCAAGTGGTCGATGTGGATCGGGATGCCGGCGGCGGCGATCGTCACCGCCGCCGTCGCGTTCGCGCTGGGCTGGGTGATCCTGCGCGTGCGCGGCCACCGCTTCGTCATCATCACGGTGGCCTTTGCCGAGATCATGAGGCTCGTGGCCACCAACTGGGTGGACCTAACGCGCGGCTTCATGGGCCTGCCCGGGCTGCAGATCCCCGCGCTCTACGTGCCGGGCATCGGCGCCGTGGACGTGAGCTCGAAGGAGCGTTTCTATTATGTGGTGCTGGCCGCCGCGCTCCTGTCGTTTTACATCTGCTACCGCCTGGTGCGCTCGTCGGTGGGCCGCGCCTTCGTCCTGGTGCGCGAGAACGAAGTGCTCGCCGAGTCCCTCGGCATCTCGGCGTTCCGCACCTGCATGATCGCCTTCGTGGTCGGCGCGGCGCTCGCCGGGACCGCGGGCGCGCTCTACGGGCACTACATCGGCTTCGTGAGCCCGGATCTGTTCAACTTTTCCTACATCACCATCATGCTGATCATGGTGATCCTCGGCGGCAAGGGAACGCTCATCGGGCCAGCGCTCGGCGCGGTGGTGTTCACCTTCCTGCCCGAGCTGCTGCGCGAGGCCTCGTACTACCGGATGGTGATCTTCGCCAGTATCCTCGTCATCGCCACGCTCTTCATGCCGCGCGGCATCATCTTCCCGCTGGTCGAGCACCTCGTGCCCCGGCGCTGGCGCAAGGGCCATGACCGCGCTGCTTGAGATCAAAGGCGTCATGGTCCACTTCGGCGGGCTGACGGCGCTGAAGGACGTGAACCTGGCCGTCTCGGCCGGCGAGGTGCTGAGCGTGATCGGCCCGAACGGCGCCGGCAAGACCACGCTTTTCAACGTGATTACCGGCCGCGTGCGGCCGAGCCTCGGCAGCGTCGTTTTTCGGGGACAAGCCATCCAGCGCGAGGCCGCGTTCCGCATCGCCCGGATGGGCATCGTGCGCACCTTCCAGAAAACCGAGGTCTTCGGTGCTCTGTCGCTGGTCGAAGGCGTGCTCGCGGGCGCACTCGCGCGCGGCGACCCGGACCCCGAGACGCGGGCGCGCGAGGCACTGGAGAGCGTCGGCCTGCAGGAAAAGGCCCATCTGCGGGCCGACCAGCTTCCCTACGGCGACCAGCGGCTGCTCGAGATCGCGCAGGCGCTTGCCGCGATGCCGCAGGTGCTGCTGCTCGACGAGCCCGCTTCGGGCATGAACCACCAGGAAAGCGCGCACATCGTGCGACTCATCGGACAGTTGCGCACCAAGGGGTTCGCCATCGTGCTGGTCGAGCACAACATGCACGTGGTGATGACGATTTCCGACCGCGTGATGGTGCTCAATTACGGAGAGACGATCGCCGAGGGTCGCCCCGCGGAAGTGCGCGCCGACCCACGCGTAATCGAGGCGTACCTCGGCGTGCAGAAAACCGATGCTCGCGCTGGCTGACGTCACGCTGTACCGCGGCAACACCCGCGTGCTCGATGCGGTGTCGCTCGAGGTCGCGGAAGGCGAGCTTGTCGCGCTGATCGGCGCGAACGGCGCCGGCAAGACGACGGTGCTGCGCACGGTGTCGGGGCTGCTCGTGCCGAGCGCGGGCACCATCACTTTCGGCGGCAAGCCTATCCACGGCGCCGGCTCGGACGCCATCGTACGGATGGGAATCGCCCACTGCCCCGAGGAGCGCAAGATCTGGCCCGAGATGTCAGTGCACGAGCACCTCGAGCTCGGCGCCTTCGTCCGCAGGAACAACGCCGCCGAGCTGCGCCAAGACATCGAGCGCGTGTTCGAGACCTTTCCCATCCTGAAGGAGCGCCGCGACCAGCTCGCCGGGACGCTTTCCGGCGGCCAGCAGCAGATGCTCGCTATCGGCCGCGCGCTGATGTCCCGCCCGACGCTCTGCATGTTCGATGAGCCGTCCCTTGGCCTCGCGCCCATGATGGTGGAGGCGATCGGCGAGATGATTGTGCGCATACGCGGCCAGGGCACCACCGTGCTTCTCGTCGAGCAGAACGCCGCGCTCGCGCTGCGCCTCGCGGACCGCGCCTATGTGCTCGAAACCGGACGCGTGACGCTCTCGGGACGGGCAAAAGAGCTGGCGGCCAATCCGGAGGTGCACCGCGCCTACCTCGGCGGCTAGCGGCAGGATATTTTCACCACCATGACAGGGGACAGAAATGAAGCGTGAAGTGCTCACCGGCTCCGGCACGCCGACGCCCATGGCCCATTACTGCCAGGGCATTCTCGCCGGCGAGACGGTGTACGCCGCCGGGCAGATCGCCTCCGACTACAGAACCGGCGTCCCGCCGGAGGCGCGGCAGGATCCGGCGTTTCCCTATTACGGCTCCACGATCCAGAAGCAGGCGCGCTACGTCCTCAACAATCTGAAAAGCGTTTTCCACGCGGCAGGCAGCGACTTCAAGGACGTGGTGAAGTCGCAGGTCTTTCTCGCAGACCTCAACGACTTCTACTATTTCGACCAGGCATGGAAGGAGTTCTTCCCGTCCCCGCCGCCACGCACCACGGTGCAGGTGAGTGGGCTCCTGGTGCCTGGCTGCAAGGTCGAGATCGACCTCTGGGGCGTTCGCCCCAGCGTCAAGAGGGAGGTCATTACGGGAGCCGCCACGCCCAAACCCATGGCCCATTACTGCCAGGGCGTTTTGGTCGGCGACACGCTGTATGCCGCCGGGCAGATCGCCTCCGACTACAAAACCGGCGTCCCGCCGGAGGCGCGGCAGGATCCGGCGTTTCCCTACTACGGCTCGACCATCCAGAAGCAGGCGCGCTACATCCTGAACAACCTGAAGAGTGTGTTCGATGCCGCAGGCTGCGCCTTCAAGGACGTGGTGAAGTCGCAGGTCTTCCTTGCCGATCTCAACGACTTCTACTACTTCGATCAGCTCTGGAAGGAGTTCTTTCCCTCGCCGCCGCCGCGCACCACCGTGCAGGTGAGCGGGCTGCTCGTGCCGGGCTGCAGGGTCGAGATCGATCTATGGGGCGTCAAGCCCGGCGTGAAGAAGCAGGTCGTGACCGGCGCGAAGACCCCGGCGCCGATGGCGCATTACTGCCAGGGTGTCCTCGCCGGCGACACCCTCTACGCCGCCGGCCAGATCGCTTCCGACTACAAGACCGGCGTGCCGCCCGAGGCTCGGCAGGATCCGGCGTTCCCCCATTACGGCTCCGACATCCAGAAGCAGACGCGCTACGTGCTCGAGAACCTGCGCAGCGTGTTCCAGGCGGCGGGCTGCGAGCTCAAGGACACGGTGAAGTCGCAGGTCTTCCTTACCGACCTCAACGACTTTTACTACTTCGACCAGGTCTGGAAAGAGTTCTTCCCCTCACCGCCGCCGCGCACCACCGTGCAGGTCAGCGGGTTGCTCGTCCCCGGCTGCAAAGTCGAGATCGACCTGACGGCGGTCAGGGCGTAGGCCGGCGCGCCTCCGAGACCAAATCTGCCATGCGGGCGGCGGCACCTTCGACCAATTTAATTAGTTCGGTTGGATACCTCCGCCCTTGACGATCTTTCCCATCTTCGCAAGATCAGCAGACACCAAGGCCGCAAACTTATCTGCGGGCTCGCCGCTCGGCTCGTACCCCGCGGCGATGAGGCGCTCCTTGATGTCGGGGATGGCGAGCGCCTTGGCGATCTCGGAATTGAGGCGGTCGACGATCTCGCGAGGCATGCCGGCCGGGCCGAAGACGCCGGTCCAGCCTTCGAATTCATAACCTTTGAGGCCCGCCTCGGCCACCGTGGGGATCTCGGGAGCGATGATCGAGCGTCTCTTGCCGCTGACGGCGAGGCCGCGGAGCCTGCCGGCGCGCACGCCGCGAAGTGGGCCGATCATCGTATCGAAAGAAGCTTGGATTTCGCCGGACATCAGGGCGGCAGTAACAAGCGCGTTGCCTTTGTAAGGCACGTGCACGATGTCGACGCCGGCGGTGCTCTTCAGGAGTTCCATCGCGAGATGCGGCGGAGTGCCGGCCCCGCCGGTGCCGTAGTTCAGCACGCCGGGCTTGGCCTTAGCGAGGGCGATGAGTTCTTGGAGTGAGTTTGCAGGGACCGATGGGTGCACGGACAGCAGGAGCTGATAGGTTACGAGCGCGGTGATGGGGGTAAAGTCCTTGATCGGATCCCAGGGCACTTTCTGCAGGTGCGGGAGGATGGTGTGCCCGCTCGTCGTGCCCATGATGGTGTAGCCGTCTGGCGCGGACTTCGCGACGAACTCAGCGCCGATGATGCCTGAGGCGCCGGCGCGGTTGTCGACGATGATCTGCTGGCCCAGGCTCTCGCCCATCTTCTGAGCGACCGTGCGCACGGTTACGTCGACTCCGCCGCCGGGAGGAAACGGAACGACGAAACGAATCGGCTTGCTCGGGTATGTCTGCGCGAGCGCTGCTGCCGGTAGGACAGCCAGCGCAAATACCAGGACCGCACGCGCAATAGGATTCATTTCCCCCTCCTCCTTCGCTATGGCGAGTCAAGCCGTCGTCAAGGAATTCGCCCTCGCTGTGCCGGAAGCCACCTGCTCGTCCACGATGGGATTGCGCAGTGTTCCGATGCCGCTGACCTCGATCTCGATGACGTCGCCGGCCTTCATCCACACCGGCGGATTGCGCCGCGCGCCGACGCCGCCGGGTGTGCCGGTGGAGATGGCATCGCCGGGCTCGAGCCGGCAGAAAATGGAGACGTAGCTCACAAGGTAGGCGAGGTCCCATGCCATCAGGCCGAACGATGAATGCTGCATCTCCTGGCCGTTCAGCCGCGTGGTGAGCACCATCTGCTTCGGGTCCGGGATCTCGTCGCGCGTGACTATCCAGGGCCCGAAGGCGCTGCTCGCGTCGAAGTTCTTGCCCGCGGTGACGCTGTGCTTCTGGAAGTCGCGGATCGAACCGTCGTTGAGGATGCTGTAGCCCGCGATGTGCTCCATCGCCGATGCGGCCGGGATCTGGCGGCCGGCCTTGCCGATGACGATCACGATCTCGCCTTCGTAGTCGTACTTGTCGGAGATCTGCGGCCGCACGAGCGGCTGCCCGTGACCCACCAGCGACTGTGGATGCTTGCTGAACATGTTGGGGTGCTGCGGCGCCTCCTTGCCGGTTTCGAGCTGGTGGTCCTTGTAGGCCCAGCCGAGCGCGAACAGGCGCATGTCGAGGCGCGGGTTCACCGGGAGGAAGGTCACCTCGGGCAGCTTGAAATCCGGCTTCGCCTCGGCGGCGTAGCGTGCCGCCTCGACGAGGAGGTTGCCGGCGAGCAGGCCGGCGAGGTCCACCGCCTTGCCCTTGAACTTCGCCGACAGGTCGACGAACCCGTCCTTCACCACCGCCCCGAAGTGCGTGCTGCCTGCTGCTTTGACTGTTGCAAGTTTCATTTATTTCGCCGGGAGCCGGAAGCTGCGCGCCATGCTCCGGATCTTCTCCTTGTCGAAGCGATTGATTTCTGGGATGAGCTCGTTAGTGTAGAACGCCGAGGGATCCTTGATCGCCTCCTCCAGCCCGAGGAACTCGACCTCGTCCTTCCATTCGGACGGCGAGATGCGGCCGATGTCGGTGACCGAGCTGTCGTAGCTCTTGAGGATCGGCGCGCGCTTCTTGACCGGCACGGATACGGCCTTCACCTTGTCCGCGAGCGAGCCGCCGCGCGGGCCGGCTTCCGGGTAGACCTGCAGGAAGGCGTAGGCCGCGGCCTCCGGGTTCTCCATCGTGTACAAGCTGCCCTTCGCCACCGCGCGCGCGAAGCCGATCGCCTGCTTGCGCTTCTTCTCCAGCACCTCGCGGCTGGCGGAGATATAAAGCCCGCCGACCTTCGGCACGTCGTTCGGCAGCGGCAGGTAGCGCATGTTCATGCCCGCAGCCTCGATCTGCCCGAAGCCGGTGTCGAAATACAGCAGGCCTGCGACGTTGCCGCGCATGAGCGCCTGGCCGGCGGTGACGCCCTGGCCCACGGCGAGCCACTGCACGTCCTTCTCCGGGTTCATGTTGACCAGCCGCACCAGCGCCTTGCCTACCGGGTAATCGGTAACGCCGAAACTAGACACGCCGATCACCTGGCCCTTCAGATCCTGCAGGCGCTGGACCTTGCTGTCCGGCTTGACCGCCACCTGCCATTTGAAAGGGTAGGTGTACTCGAAGAAATTGATGGCGGGGAGCTTCTCTCCCTTCGCCACCAGCGGCAGCTGGAACGAAGGCACGCCGACGCCGAACTCGATGCGCCCCTGCGCGAGGGTTGCCATGACAGCGGGGTTCGTGCCGAGGGTAAGAATCTCGACATCGAGCCCTTCGTCCTTGTACCAGCCGAAATGCTGCGGCACCACGTAGCTGATGATGATCGGCGACACGCTGCTCTGCGCATAGCCGAAGCGGATTTTCTCGAGCGGCTGCGCCGCGGCTGGTGCGCCGAGCGCGAGCACGGCCCCGGTCGCAGTCAAGAGCCGTAGCAGTGAGCTTCTGTTCATGGACTCCTCCTATTTAAAAAACCTAGATACCGCGCGTCTGGTCTCCGTTCTCGGCCCAGAACACGAGGCGCCGCTGCAGCAGCCGCATCGTCGAGATCAGCACGTAGCCGGTAAAGCCGAGCAGCACCAGCGCGGCAAAGACGCCGGCGGTATCCGAGACTGTCTGCAGCTGCATCATGATGACGCCCATGCCCCTTTGCGCGCCGGTGAACTCGGAGACAATCGTGCCGAGCATCGCGTACACGATGCCGATGTGCAGCCCCGCAAAAATCATCGGCAACGCACCGGGCAGCTTGATGTGACGGAACGTCTGCCAGCGGCTCGCCTTCAATGCCGCCATCATTTCGAGACGATCACGGGCGCTCGAGCGAAATCCCTGCAGCCCATTGATCAGCACCGGAAACAGCGTCAGGACCGCCGCCATGGCCACCTTGGACTCGCTGCCGTAGCCGAGCCAGATCACCAGGAGCGGCGCAATCGCCACCTTGGGAAGGCTCTGCAGTCCGACGACGTACGGCAGCGCCGCGTTCTCGACGACGCGGAACTCCGCCATGAAGGCCGCCAGAACCAGGCCGATCGAGGCGCCGATGGCAAATCCGCTAACGGTTGCTTTCAGCGTATCGAAAAGATGGAACCAGAAACTCGATCGCACCAGCGGGCTTTGTGAGATGCCATCGAGTAGCGCGGCGAGGACCGACTTGGGCGCCGGCAGCACGTAGCTCGGGATGTCCGAGAAGGACACGGCGCTTTGCCAGGCCGCCACGCCGACCGCCAGGCTCAGGGCGATCTGGAGCCACATGCCGAGCTTCCTGCGCAAAGCGCGATTAGTCATGGGCGCTCTCGTGGCTTCCAAGCTTGTGGCGCAGGTGTGTCGTCAAACGTCCGAAATCCGCCGAGCTCGTGAGGTCGATGTCCCGAGGACGCGCGAATGGAACTTTCACCTCGTCGACGATGGTGCCGGGTCGTGGCGACATGACGATCACCCGGTCGGCCAGGAATGCCGCCTCGGAAACGCTGTGGGTGATGAAGAAGACGGTCTTCTTGTTGACGAGCCAGATGCGCTGCAACTCGACGTTCATGCGCTCCCGGGTAAGCGCATCCAGCGCCCCGAAAGGCTCATCCATCAGGAGGATGCGCGGGTCGTGGATCAGTCCCCGCACGATGGCGGCGCGCTGCTGCATGCCGCCGGAGAGCTCCACCGGATATTTATTCTCGAAACCCTTCAGCCCCACCAGCTCGAGCAGCTCTCTTGCGCGCGCCGTGCCTTGCGGAAGAGAAAGCCCGAGCACGCGGATCGGCAGCACGACGTTCTGGAGCACGGTCAGCCAGGGAAGCAGCACCGGCGTCTGGAAGACAACCCCCGTCCCGGTCTGCGCTCCATTGAACGGCTTTCCCTTGAACAACACTTCACCGTGGTCGTGAAGCTCGATGCCTGCCAGGATCTTGAGCAGCGTGGTTTTCCCGCAGCCGGAAGGGCCGAGCACCGCGACGAACTCGCCGTCGACCAGGTCGATGGAGACGTCTTCCAGCGCATGAATGTCCTCGCCTGCCTGCGTGGCATAGCGCTTCGACAGCGCGCTCACCCGAACCAGCGGCTCGGCCGCCATGCCGGGGGCGGGAGTGTCGCGCATGTTCACGCGATCCGGGTCTCCAGCACGCCGATCTGCTCGACCGAGGCGTGCACCATATCGCCCGGCTTGAGATAGAAAGCGAAGGGATCCGGCTTGCGATGCATCGCGACGCCCTCGGGCGTTCCGGAAGCGATGAGGTCGCCGGGCGCGAGTCCCACGCGTGACCAGAAGGAGATGAGCTGCGGAAAGCTGAAGATCATGTCGGAGCAGGATTCGTGCTGCCGGGTTTCGCCGTTGACCTTGAGGTCGAGCGTCAGCGCGGAGGGGTCCGGAACTTCGTCGGCGGTAAGGATGTAGGGACCCACCGGTCCGAAGCCGGGAAAGTTCTTTCCGACCAGGATCATCTGGTTCTGCATCTCTTTTCGCTGCCACTCGCGTGCGGAAAGATCGTTGAAGACGGTATAGCCGAAGACCGCGTCCAGGGCGTTCTTCTCCGAGACGCGCTCGATCTTCTTGCCGATCACCGCCGCGACCTCGACCTCGTAGTCGAATTCCTTAACGCCTTCCGGGCAGGCGACGGTTGCGCCATGCGGCACGAGGGTATGCGGAAGCTGGATGAATCCGGTCGGAAACTCGAAATGCACGCTGTTCACGCCCTGTTTCGTCCAGAAACGCAGGCTTTCGTCGCGGTGGCGTCCGAAGTTGCGGCCGGCGCAAAGAAAGGTTCCGGGCTCCACCGGGATCATCCATTGAACCGCGTCAAGGCGAGTGAACCAGCCGGGATTGGGCTCGCGCTTCGCCCACTCGGCGATTTCGTAGCCAAAGTCGAGCGCACGCCTGCCTTCATCGATGAAAGCGATCATCGTGTTGGCAAACGGAAGCCGCCCGCCCTTGGCGCGCGCGGCTTTCTCTAAGTCGAGCACGTGGTCCTCGCCGTTCAGCTGCACCACCATGCCCAGGCGTTCGGCGCCGTCGTCTCCCTTGAACCGGCCGATTTTCACTTTGCCGCTCCTCTCCTGGCGTTTGTCTTCGCAACATCGATATTGAATCCGGCGTCGAGCACGACGCCGTAATCCTCCAGCGCCGCGGCGTGCGTCACGAAACCCTTGCGCACGTCCGCGGCCACCAGCTCGGGATCGCGCTCCAATGGATCGCCGTAGCCGCCTCCGCCGCCGGTGTGGATGAACACCCGGTCGCCTGCGCCGAGCGGAATGTCGGTGGCCTTGAGATACTTCTTCGGCTCGTCTCCCTTGCGCTGGATCTCGACGTAGCCCGGCATCCCGTCGGCGCCGCCAAGGAGGCCCCACGGCGGACAGCCGTGGCGCTCGAAGGTCAGCGTGAGCTTGACCGCGTGCTGGATCGTGTAGGCCTTGTCGAGGCCCACGCCGCCGCGAAACTTTCCGGCGCCACAGGAATCCGCGCGGAAGCCGAAGTAATCAACCTGCAGCGGATAGAGCGCCTCCTGCACTTCCACGGGAACGTCGAGCGTGTCGCCATGCGCAAGCGTCTTGAACGGCCCCGAGCCGTCGCGGCCCTGCGAGCCGCCCCAGCCGCCGTGCGCCGTATCGAGATGGCTGAAGAGCCGCCCGGTATGCGGGCTGATACCCTGGAAGCGGTGTGACCCCATGGAGGCGTGATGCCCGCCCGCGACCCGGTCGGGCACCGCCGTTGCCATCGCCCGGATGATGGTGTCGACGACGGTGCTGATCGGCGTGCTGTAGCGAGCCATCGGCGCGGTGTCGCTTGCGCTAAGGAACTTGCCGTCCGGAAGGATCACCTCCAGCGGCGCGAAGCTGCCCTCATTGGTGAGCTCGCCGGGCGTGGTGAGGTACTTGAACGCGATCCGCGCTGCCGTGATGCCTCCGCCATATCGGCCCGAGTTGAAGGGCCCGCGCACCTGCTCCGAGATCTCGGAAAAGTCGACGACGAAACGCTCGCCCTCGACCCGGACCGTGACTGGACATTCGATCCGGCGGTCGAGATCGATTCCGTCGTCGTCCAGAAACGAAGCCGCCTTGTACTCGCCGTCGGGGATCGATCGCACCGCTTGCCGCGCGACCGCTTCCGACTGCGCCCACATCGTTGAAATGGCATCGAGCACGACGCCGGCGCCAAACTTTGCGGCGATGTCCTCGAAAAGCGCGGCCCCTTTAAGGCAGCCCGCGAGCTGCGCCTCGACATCGCCGAGCACCATTTCAGGAAACCGGGTGTTGTACTGGATCATGCGGTAGATCTCAGGCACCGGTTCGCCTGCGTTGCGCAGCTTCACCGAGCGGAACTGGATGCCTTCCTGGAACAGTTCGGTCGTATCGTTGGACGCCGAAGAGCCAACGTATCGGCCGCCAACGTCGGTCCAGTGAGCAAGGATGGCCATGAACGCGATGATGCGCGACCGGTTCTTCGGATCGGTGACCGGCGCGTACATCACGACATTGTTCAGATGCTGGCCGAGCGTTCCGGCGTGGTTGGTGATGATCACATCGCCGGGCTTGATGCCGTTACGGCCATATAGGGCGATGCCGTCCAGCACCGCGAGCCCCAGCACGTTGGCGAGGAAAATGGGAATGCCGCCCCGCGATTGGGTAATGAGGCGGCCCTCCGCATCCACCATTCCCACCGCGTAGTCCTTGTACTCGTAGATGAGCGGGCTGAAAGCCGTGCGCGTGAGGTCGGTCTCGACCTCATCCGGGATGGCCTGGAGCAGCTGCCGGATGATTTCGAGGGTGATCGGGTCAACCGGACGTGTATCGGGCCGATCAGCGGCTGCGGTAATTGGCATCTCGTTTCTCAGTTCTTGATATCGAGGCTGATGCGGATTTCGCCGAGCCGGCCGATTTCGAAACGGTCGCGCGGGCCTATGACGGTGGTCGAGCCGTACTCTTCGATGAGCGCAGGACCCTGCGCCGAGAACCCCGTCGGCAGCTCCTCGCGCTTGAACACGCTGGTCGCCACGGTCTCGCCCGCTTCGGCGAAGTACACCTGACGTGTCCGAACCGTCGGCGAACCGCTCGCCGACCGGTTCGGCGCGAGGTCCTCGAGCGCCGGCCTGTCCATCGTGCCATAACCCGAAACGCTCAAGCTGACGATCTCGACCGGGTTCTTCGAGTCGGCATGGCCGTAGCGCGCGCGGTAGATCCGCTCGAAGCTCCGGCGGATGTCCTGCGGCGAGGCCGCGGCGTCGAGCGGCGTGCGCACCGAATGCACCTGGCCGCGGTAGCGGATTTCCGCGAAGTACTCGAAGCTGAGCGCCCCGTGCGGCACGTCGGCGCGCAGCGTGGCGGTCATCTTCTCGCGCATGCCTTCGAGCAGTTTCGCGGCCTCCTCGAGCGCCGCCTGGTCGAGCGCACGCACGAACGTGGTGGACTGGTCCACCTTCATGTTCGCAAGCAGCATCCCGAGCGCCGAGAAATTCCCCGGCTCGGGCGGAACGATCACCAGCGGGATGTACAGCTCGCGCGCGATCTGGAACGCATGGAGCGGGCCGCCGCCGCCGAACGCGAACAGGCAGTAGTCGCGCGGATCGAGCCCTTTCTCCACGGTGATGCGCTTGATCGCGCCCGCCATGGCGACCGAAGCGATCGCGATCATGCCGTCGGCCATGCGCTGCGCGCCGTCGGGGCCGGTATAGCCGAGCGGCAGCGCCAGGCCTTCCTGGATGGCGCGGCGGGCGCCGAGCAGGTCGAGGCTCATGCCGCCGCCGAGGAAACCCTCGGGATCCATTCTGCCGAGCACCAAGTTGGCATCCGTGACGGTGGGCTCGGTGCCGCCGCGGCCGTAGGATACCGGCCCCGGCGTCGAACCCGCCGAGCGCGGGCCCACGTAAAGGCGCTTCTGCTCATCCAGCCAGGCGATTGATCCGCCGCCTGCGCCGACTTCCACGATGTCGATCACCGCACCGCGTATCGGGAAGCCGCGTGCGTAGCCTCCCACGTAGTAAACCGACTTGACGTCGAACCGGCCGGCTTGGACCAGCGCGCATTTCGCCGTCGTACCGCCCATGTCGAACGCGATAGCGTTATCGATGCCGAGCGCCTGCGCGTAGGCGGCTGCGCCGATGCTGCCGCCGACCGGTCCGGATTCGACCAGCGCGATCGGCGCCGCCAGCGCCTGCTTCACGCCCAGCACGCCGCCGTTGGAGCCCATCATGAAAAACTTGCCCCGGAATCCGCCGTCGGCCAGGCGCTGATCGAGGTGGTGGACATAGCCGGACATCTGGGGGCCGACGTAGGCGTTCGCGGCCACCGTCGCGGTGCGCTCGAACTCGTACCACTCGCGAGACAGCTCGGTGCTGCGGGTGACGAAGACGCCGGGCAGCAGATCCTTGAGCCACGCAGCGACCATTTCTTCGTGGCGCGGCGACAGATACGAATTCAGGAAAGAGACCGCGACGGCCTCGACGCCGAGGCGGCTGAGCTCTGCCGCAAGCGACGCCACTTCCGAAAACTGCGGCTCCGCGAGCGCTTCACCGCGGCCCGACGTACGCTCCACGAGCTCGAAGCGCATATCGCGGCCGATGAGCGCCGGGTGCCTGCGGTAATAGAGGTCGAACGGATCCGGCCTGTTTCCGCGCGCCATTTCGAGGATGTCGCGAAAGCCCTTCGTGGCGATCAATGCGGCCCTTGCGCCGTCGCGCTGGATAAGCGAGTTGACGACGAGCGTCGTGCCATGCTTGAAGACGTCGCCCTTGCCCAGCTCCAGGCCAGCCTTCTGCGCGCAGTCGAACACGCCGTTCGCAAGGTTGTCGTATGTCGTGAGGCTTTTCGTATACGCCACTTGCCCCGTGGCCGCGTCATAGGCGGTCAGGTCCGTGAAGGTCCCGCCCGTGTCGATCGCGATAATCAGCATGTCCCTCCGTCTCCCTGTTGGAGTGGGCACGGTAGCAACGGCGACCCCCAAGAACAAGGCATAATCGGTAATCCTTGAAATGCCTATTTGTATGAGGAGGGGGAAGTGCTGAATGCAAGGGCATTGCTTTACTTTGCGCAGGTCGCGCGCCTTGGGAGCTTTTCGAGTGCCGCCAGGGCACTGCGGTTGACTCAACCCGCGGTGAGCCGGCAGGTAAAAAAGCTGGAACGGGACGTCGGCGTGCCGCTTTTGCACCGAAAGGGGCGGCATGCTGTTCCTACCGAAGCGGGCGAGATCCTGCTTGGGCGCGCTACCGAGCTTCAAGATGCGGCAAACCGCGCCTTTGAGGACGCCCGCGCCGGCGCAACTACGCCTTCGGGGCCGTTTTCGATCGGCGTTTCGAACTTGATCGGACTACTCCTGTTTCCCGAGCTCATCCGGCGCTTCTCCCAGAACTACCCGAAGGTCTCCTTGCACATCTCTGAAGGCTATTCGGGCTTTGTCGAGGAATGGATCTCGCAAGGCCGGGTCGATGCGGGCCTGATCTGGGGCAAGCCCAAAGCCTCCGATATCGTCCTCAACCCCATCCTTGCGCTGGAGATGTCCTTGATCGCGCCCCCAGCGCCGCTGCCCGGCTGCGAGGCCGGGAGCCGCCCGATCAAGGAATGCGCGTTCGAGGATCTCGTCCGGTTCCCGTTGATTCTCCCCGCGTTGCCGCATGCACTGAGGCTGTTTGCCGAGCGCGCGGGGGAGAAGGCAAAGGCCCCGATCAACGTCGTCCTTGAAGTGGAAGGCTTGATGCTCTCGAAGGAGCTGGTGCGGGCTGGACTCGGCTATACCCTCATGTCCTATGCAGGCGATCCGTACGACGTGCGCTCGCAGAACATCCGCATCATCAGGATCGGCCCCCAGAGAGTCCATTGGGTGCTGTCTGTCGGCACCCGAAAGGGCAGCCGCTCTTCGGTGACGGTTACCCGCTTCATCAGCGAGCTCCAACGCATCGCCAAGATTAAGTTGGCGAAGGGTGAGTTACGAGGGAACCTCGTGCCTCGCGATCACGAACCTGCCGCTTCTCAGTCTAAGTCTTGAGCCGGTAGCCGGTCTTGAAGATCCACCCGATCGCGGCGAGGCAGACGGCCAGGAAAAGCCCCGTCATGGCGAGGCTCACGGCCACGTTGACGTCGGCGACCTCGTAGAAGCTCCAGCGGAACCCGCTCACGAGGTAGACCACGGGATTGAAGAGGGTCACGGTCTGCCACGCGGGCGGCAGCACGCTGATCGAGTAGAACGTCCCGCCGAGGAAAGTGAGCGGCGTGATGAGGAGCAGCGGGACGAACTGCAGCTGCTCGAAGCCGTCGGCCCAGATGCCGATGACGAAGCCGAGCAGGCTGAAAGTCGCCGCGGTGAGCAGCAGGAAGGCGAGCATCCAGAACGGATGCGCGATGCGCAGCGGCACGAAAAAGCCCGCGGTCGCCAGGATGATGAGCGCGAGCAGCGTCGACTTCGTCATCGCCGCGCCGACATAGCCGACGACGATTTCGAAGGCCGACACCGGCGCCGACAGAAGCTCGTAGATCGTGCCCGTGAAGCGCGGAAAGAAGATCCCGAACGAGGCGTTGGAGACGCTTTGCGTGAGCAGCATCAGCATCACCAGCCCGGGAACGATGAAGGCGCCGTACTGCACGCCTTCGATCTGGGCGATGCGCGTGCCGATGGCCGCGCCGAACACCACGAAGTACAGCGACGTCGTGATCACCGGCGCGACGATGCTCTGCAGGAGCGTGCGCCCGGTGCGGGCCATCTCGAAGGCGTAGATCGCGCGGATCGCCCGCAGGTTCATCGGCGCCTGCCCACCAGGTCGACGAAGATCTCCTCGAGCGAGCTCTGCGTCGTGTGCAGGTCCTTGAAGCCGATGCCGGCGGCCGTGAGGTCGTCGAGCAGCCCGGTGATGCCGGTGCGCGCCGCCCGGGTGTCGTAGGTGTAGACGAGCTCGCGGCCGTTTGCCGACAGGCTCAACCGGTAAGGCGCCAGCTTCGAGGGAACTTCCTTCAACGGCTCCGCGAGATGCAGCGTGAGGCGCTTCTGGCCGAGCTTGCGCATCAGCTCGGCCTTTTCCTCGACCAGGATGATCTCCCCCTTGTTGATCACGCCGACACGGTCGGCCATGAGCTCCGCCTCCTCGATGTAGTGCGTGGTCAGGATGATGGTGACGCCCGAGTCGCGCAGCGCGCGTATCACCTGCCACATGTCCTGGCGCAGCTCCACGTCGACGCCGGCGGTCGGCTCGTCGAGGAACAGCACCTGCGGCTCGTGCGCCAGCGCCTTGGCGATGAGCACGCGCCGCTTCATGCCGCCGGAGAGCGTGATGATCTTGCTCTTTCGGCGCTCCCACAGCGAAAGCTCGCGCAGCACCTTCTCGACGTGCGCGGGATTCGCCGGCTTGCCGAACAGCCCGCGCGTGAAGCTCACCGTCTGCCATACCGTTTCGAAGGCGTTGGTGGTGAGCTCCTGCGGCACGAGGCCGATCATCGCCCGCGAGGCGCGGTACTCGCGCACGATGTCGTGCCCGCCGACCGTCACGCTCCCTCCCGTGGGCGTGACGATGCCGCAGACGATGCCGATGAGCGTGGTCTTGCCCGCGCCGTTCGGGCCGAGGAGCGCAAAGATCTCCCCGCGGCGGATCTCGAGGTCGACCTGCTTGAGCGCCTGCAGGCCCGTGGCGTAGGTCTTGGACAGCCCGCTGACCGAGATGATGGGCGGCATCACCCCGCAGCTTACTGTGTCCCGATCGAATCCACCTTGTCCGGGTAGAACGCGAGCAGTTCTCGGATGGCGGTCATCTCGTCGTAGGGCTGCTCGTAGCTCCAGACCGCGTTCTCCGGGCCGTCGGCCAGCGAGAAATACGAGGCATGGCCCTTGAACGGACAATAAGTCTGATGGCTGCTGCGCCTCAGCCGCTCCATCTTCACGTCCCGGCGCGGGAAGTAAAAAACCGGCGGGTAGCTTCCCTCCTGCATCATGAGCGCGTTTTGGCTGTCGGCGATCACCTCGCCCTTGAACTTCACCTGCACACGCGCGCCGGCCGGCTTCGTGGTGATGCGATGCTCGGGATGCTTCTTGTAGCCCGGGGCTGGGTTGGCGTTCATTGCAGTTCCGTTCGTCTTTCGAGGATCGACTTCGCGGCGTTCAGGTCGCGCATGACCCATTGCGCATCGGCCGCAAACTTCTCGTCCGACATGCCGGGCTGGCGATTGAGCGTCAGGATGAGCTCGCACGCTTCGCCCTTCGGCACGATGCGCAGCGGGACGAAAACCGTGGCGCCGTCCGGCAACGTCACGGAATGGTCGAGCACGCCGCGGGAATTGCGGTCGGAGAAGCGCACCCTCGCGGGCCCCTGCGGCGTATCGGCGATCCAGTCGTCGCCGTCCCGGCGCAGCGAGCCGGCGAGACCGGACGCCCACTTCGCAAAGTTCTCCGGTACGGATAAGAACTCGTACGCCTCCGCGGCCGGACGCTCTATGAAAACGCTGAGCGTGGATCGCTCACTCATGGATCACCATCCACGAGACGCCGAAGCGGTCCGCTACCATGCCGAAGCGCTTGGCGAAGAAGGTCTTCGCCAGCGGCATCTTCACCTGGCCGCCGTCGGCGAGCGCGCCGAACACGCGCTCCGCGTCGGCCTCGCTCCTCACCGCAAGCGAGAGTGAAAAGCCCTGGAAGCTCGGGCTTCCGGAGGCGAAGCCGTCGGAGGCCATCACCCTCGCATCGCCGACGCGAAAACAGGCATGCATCACCTTGTCGGGCGGCGGCGCCTTGCCCTGCACCGGCTCCGGGCTGTCCTTGTAGCGCATCAGCATTTCGATTTCTGCGCCGAGCGCACGGCGGTAGTACTCGAGCGCTTCCTCGCAGCGGCCTTCGAAAAACAGATAGGGCTGTATCGGCATTGCGGGTCCTTTCCTTGCAGGTGTGATTAACCGCCGCTGAGCGCCTGGACGATGACGACGTCGTCGCCCGCCTGCAGCGGCTGCCCCAGGTCGAGGACCTGGTCGGCGTTGATGAAGATTCGAATGTGGCGCCGGATCCGGTCCTGCTCGTCCACCATGCGGAAACGGATGCCGGGATAGCGCCGATCGAGGTCGAAGAGCAGCTCGCCCAAGGTGCCGCCGCTCGCCTCCACAGGGTTGCGATCGGTGTAGGAAAGCAGCGCGCTCGGGATGAGCACCTTCATGATCGCTGCTACTCCAGCTCGGCGGCTTCGACCGCGTAGATTTCCGGAAGGTGCTGCGCGATGCAGGTCCAGCGGCTGCCTTCGTCCCGCCCCATCCATAGCTCGCCGCTCGTGGTGCCGAAATAAAGCGCGGGCGGGTCGCCGGCGTCCGCGCTCATCGCCTGGCGCTTCACCGTCCACCAAGCCTGCTTCTCGGGCAGCCCCGCATCGAGGCGCTGCCAGCTCTCGCCGGCGTTGCGCGTCCTGTAAACCGCGGGCTTGCCTTCCGGGCTGGTGCGCGGCCAGACCGTTGTCCCGTCCATGGGCAGTACCCACGCGACATCGGCATTGCGCGGATGAACCACCATGGGAAAGCCGATGTCGCCGACGTCCTTCGGCAGGGTCTTGCCGATGCGCCTCCAGGCCTTCGACGGCCGGTCGAGCCGATAGATGCCGCAGTGATTCTGCTGATAGAGCCGATCCGGGTTGCTCGGGCACAGCCGCACGCAGTGCGGATCGTGGAACGCGACGTTGGAGCGATCGAATCCCTCGACCACCTCAAGCCCGTCGATGAGCGGCGCGAAGCTCGCGCCGCCGTCGAGCGATTCGTGCACGCCGCCGCCCGACATCGCGAAGTACAAGTGCGAAGCGTCGCGCGGGTCGACGATGATCGAGTGCAGCTTCGCGCCGTCGGGCGTGCCGTCCTGCGAAGTGCCCATCCAGGTCCGGTATTGCGCGTCCTCGTTGATGCAGGAGAAAGGCTCCCACGTCGCGCCGCCATCGGCCGAGCGGAACAGTCCCTGCGGCGAGGTTCCCGCGTACCAGACGTCCTCCTCCGAAATGGGGCCGGGCGCGAGCCAGAAAGTGTGGTCGACCGCTCGCCCGCTCTTCCCTTCCCCGGCCTTCGCGAATGCCGGCGGCCGGGCCGCTTCCTTCCAGTTAGCGCCCCGATCGGTGGAGCGGAAAATCGTCGGACCCAGGTGGCCGGTCTTCGCCGCGGCGAGCAGCGTGCGCCGGTCGCGCGGGTCGAGCACCACGTGGTTCAGCACGTGCCCCAGAAAGTGCGGCCCGTCGACCCGCCAGCTGTCCCGCGAAGCATCGCCGTGATAGAGCCATGCGCCCTTGCGCGTCGCCACCAGCACCAATGTCCGCCGCATCGCCGTGTCTCCTTGAATTCAGGGATATGCATCCCCTAGTCGTTTGGCGCCAGGCCAAATCGACATCGACAATCGAGACTGGTTCTTATTTAGTATACGGCGTGCGGGTTACAGCTTGTCGCCGCCGTGCAGCTTGGCGCGCGCTTCGGCCATTGCCCGGTCGCTGATCTGCAGGATGAGCTCGCAATAGGTCGTCGCGAGCTCGCAATGGGGGCAGATGAGATCGGACAGCATGTTGAACGGCGTGCCCGGGTCCATGTGCACGAACTCGGTCCCCTTGCAATGCGGGCAGCGGGCGACGACGTTTCCGAGGCGGACTTCCATGATGGGCAGCCGAGGATAGAGGCTCGCCGCCCCGGCTCTTTGATCGATATCAAGCCCTATTCGGGCTCGTGGAGCGCCGGAAGCCGCGGCGCCGGCCCGGTAAAACCGAGCTCGCTCCACCGGCGGGCAACGCGCTCGTAGACATCGCGCCGCACCATGGTGCTCTGCGGAAACTCCTTGAGGTAGCGATGCGGCTTGCAAGCGTCGATCAACGCCTTGGAGCCGTAGGGACGCGCCTCGCGCGGGAACTGGCTCGGATCCAGGCCGGTGGACCAGGTCTTGCGCAGGATGTCGATGTCCTCGGAAGGATGGCAGCGCGTCGAGAGCGCCCACAGCACCTGGTTGAGATCGGTCGGATCGACGTCGTCGTCGACCGCGATGATCCATTTCGTGTAGTAAGCCGCGGCCGGCGACTGCGCGACGAGCGAAAGGACCTGGGCGACGTGGCCGGCGAACTGCTGCTTGAGCGACACCACGGCCATGCCCCAGCCCGACGCCGCGGCCGGGTGCGCGTACACGCCGCGGATGCCGGGAACGCCGAGCTGATCGAGGCTTTCCCAGATGCGCGCCGAGCGCATGATGGCGTAGTAGGCGCCGATCTCGCACGAGGGATAGCGCGCCATCAGCGCAGCGGTAAGCACCGGGTTCCTGCGCATGTGCAGCGCCTTCACCTGGATCACCGGCTGCGGCGCGCGCGCTCCGCCGTAATAGCCGGTGAATTCGCCGAGCGGCCCTTCTTCCTCGCGCTCGTCCTCGTGCAGAGTGCCTTCGATGACGATCTCGGCGCGCGCGGGAATCGGCAGATCGAGCACTGCGCCGCGCGTAAGCTGCACGCCCTCGCCCATCAAGCCGCCCGCGGCATCGAGCTCGGACTCCTGCGCGCCGAACACCTGCGCGCCGATCATGAACAGAATCGGATCGATGCCGTACGCGACCACCACCGGGCAAGGCTCGCCGCGCGCCCACCACGCGTCGCGGTCGAGACCGCCGTGCTTGCCGGGCGAGGTGTAAAGCCCGACTCGGCGGGGACCGTGCAGCATGCCGCGGTACACGGCGGCGTTGAGGCGGCCGCTCGACGGATCGCGCGTGAAAGTGATGTCGCCGGTGCCGAGGTAGCGCCCGCCGTCGGCGGGCCAGAACTTCGGCGCGGGCAGGCGCGTGAGATCCACGTCTTCGCCCTTCAGCACGATCTCGTTGACCGGCGCGCTCTCGGGGGCGACATACACCGGCGCGACGCGTTGTGACAAGAGCTTTCGGGTCTCGGCGATGAGATCGCTCAATGAAGAATTTACTGCGAGGCCGAGCGCGAGCGCATAGCGGCGGCGGCTCGCGCCGAGCATGTTGATGAGCACGCGGCCTTCGACCGGCTCGGTGAAGCGCGAAAACAGAAGCGCCGGAGCGTCTTCGCGCTGCGTCGCCATGTAAGCAATCGCCGAGAGCTCTTGATCGAGATCAACTTCGGCGTCGATGCGCTTCAGCTCGCCCGCGCCATCGAGGCGCTCGAGCCATTCGCGCACGTCGCGCGCGCCACGCCGTTCGCCGCTCTCGCGCGCGGTCTCCTGTCTCGCTAAGGTGGTTGCGAATTCCTCCATAGATGCGAAACAATACAGCGGAAGGAGGGACATTCCAATGATGAAAGTGAAAGGACTCGCCGCATTGATCGCACTCGCGGTCGCTGCGGGCCCGGCCGTAGCGCAGGACGTGCCGAAGGTGATGAACATGGGCACGCACGGCGTCGGCAGCCTGATCTATGCGATGGGGATCGGCATCGGCAAGGTCGTCGGCGCGAATCTCGACGTGCAGGTGCACGTGCAGCCCGGCGCGGGACCGACGCAGTGGCTGCCGCAGACCGCGAGCGGCGAGACGCAGCTCGGCCTGCTCAACAATTACGACGCGTACCACGGCCGGCACGCGACCGGCGGCTACGAGAAGGCGCTGCAGAACAAGGGCGCGCCGATCCTGCTGCTGACGTCCGGAACCCGCAACTGGCTCGGACCGCTCGTGAGCGGCGACTCGGGCATCAAGACCTGCGCCGACATGAAAGGCAAGCGCATCGTCGTGCGCTACACCGGCAGCGCCGGCGTGAGCGCACAGGGCGAGGCGGTGGTGGCGAACTGCGGCTTGAACCCGAAGGACTTCCGCGCGGTGCCGGTGGCCGGCGGCCCGGACAAAGGCGTGCAGGCAATCATGGACGGAATCGCCGATGTGTCGGGTTCCGGCGCGGTCGGCATGGGCATCGTTGCCGAGCTCGACGCGAGGAAAGGCGCGCGCTTCGTGTCCCTCGATCCCTCGCCCGCCGCGTGGGAGCGCTTCCGCAAGCACTTCCCCGCGACGCCGCGCAAGGTCGAGCCGGGCCCGGGGCGCGTCGGCGTCAAGGAGCCGGTCACGCTCGCCGAGTATCCGTTCTATCTCGTCGCCGCCGAAAAGCTCTCCGACGAGGCGGCGTATCGCATCGTCAAGGTGCTGTGGGAAAAGAACGCCGACCTGTTCCCGCTGCACGCACGGCTGAAGGCCTGGGTCAAGGAAGGCTACGTCGACGAGGACGCCACCATTCCCTACCACCCGGGAGCGGTGAAGTTCTACAAGGAAGTCGGCGCATGGTCGCCGAAGATGGACGCGGTGCAGAAGAAGCTGCTCGGCCGCTGACCGTCTGGATGAAGCGGGTCGCAGAGCAGGCCCTGAGCGTCCTCATCGTCGCGCTCGGGCTGACGGCGGTGTTCGACCTGCCCGCGCTCTGGTTCGGCTACACGGTATTCGCGCAGCAATATCTCGGCGCTTTCTGGGGGCTGGTGAGCTGCCTGTGCTTCCTCACCAGCCCGGCGAGCGCCGGAAGCGCGATCCGCTGGTACGACCACGTGCTCGCCGCCGCGTCGCTCGCGCTCGGGCTGTACATCGCGATCGAGTACCCGAACATCCTCGACACGATCGGGCAACTCTCCACAGGGCGCTCGCTGCTCGCCGGCGCGGCGGTGCTGCTGGTTCTCGAGGCCACGCGGCGCGTCGCCGGCTGGGCGCTCGTCATCATCGTCGCCTGCTTCATTCTCTACGGCCGCTTCGGCGCCTACTTTCCCGGAGCGCTCGCCACCACGGGCCTGTCGTGGGACCGCCTGGCGAGCCAGCTTTTCTACGGCACCGACTTCATGTTCGGCTCGCCGCTGCGCATCGCGGTGCTCGTGGTGTTCGCCTTCATCCTCTTCGGCCAGGTGCTGTTCAACACCGGCGGCGGAGAGGTTTTCATGAAGCTCGCGCAGGCCGCGATGGGCCGCTTCCGCGGCGGGCCGGCGAAGATGGCGGTCGTCGCGAGCGCGCTCTTCGGCAGCATCTCGGGAAGCGCGGTCGCCAACGTCGCGAGCACCGGCGTCGTCACCATCCCGCTCATGAAGCGCACAGGGTACGCGCCGGCATTCGCCGGCGCGGTGGAGGCCGTCGCCTCGACCGGCGGCGCGATCATGCCGCCGGTGATGGGCGCCGCCGCCTTCGTCATGACGGAATTCCTGGGCATCAGCTACGCGGCGGTGATCGTGGCCGCGCTGCTTCCTGCGCTCGCTTATTACGCCACCCTTCTTATCCAGGTGCACTTGCGCGCGCTGCGCGTCGGCCTGCACGGTCTGCCGCCGGAAGAAGTCCCGCCGCTCGGCCCGGTGCTGCGCGAAGGCTGGCTCTATCTTTTGCCGATCGCCGTCCTGCTCGGCGCGATGTTCCTCGTCGACCTGGACGCGGTGCTCGCCGCGCTGTACGCGACCGGGGCGAACCTGGTGATCGCGCTCCTGCGCCGGCCGACGCGCAGGCACCTGCGCCCGAGCGAGCTGGTCAGGCTGTGCGTCGAAGTGGCGCAGGGCATGGTGCAGATGACGATCGTGTGCGCCGCCGCCGGGTTCATCGTGGGGCTCGTCGCCTACACCGGCGTAGGCGTCTCGCTCGCAACGGGACTCTTGACTGCCGCAGGCGGAAACCTGCTGCTGCTTGCGATCTACACCGCGCTCGTAAGCCTGGTGCTCGGCATGGGAATGCCGGCGACCGCCTGCTACATCCTCGTCGCGGTGCTCATGGCGCCCGCGCTCGTGACCGCGGGCGTCGTGCCGTTGCTCGCACACCTCTTCGTGTTCTATTTCGGCAACCTGTCGTTCCTGACCCCGCCGGTCGCGCTCGCCGCCTACGCCGCCGCTTCCATCGCGAAGGCGCCGTTCGTCGCGACCTGCTGGCAGGCGATCCGGCTCGCGCTCGCCGGCTTCATCGTGCCGTTCATCTTTCTCTACAAGCCCGGCATGGCGCTGCTCGGCGGAACCGAAGAGGTGATCGGCGCGGTGTTCGACGCCGCGGTGGCGGTCGTGCTTCTCGCCGCCGCGGTCGAGGGCTACTGGTGTGGACGGCTCGGCGGGTGGTCGCGCCTGCTTCTCGCCGCCGCTTCGCTGCTCATGTTCTTCCCGGGCTGGGATACCCGCATCGCCGGCCTCGCGATCGCGGTGCCGCTGCTGTACTACCTCACCCGGTTCAATTCGGCGGCGCCGGCTTTCCGTCCGAAGGCCCCTTGAGCTCCACCGTGTTGCCTTCGGGATCCGTGAGGTAGATCGAGATTCCGTTGCCTTCCGCGCCGAAGCGCGGGCGGATGTCGCCGACCCTGACGCCGTGCTTCCCGAGATGCGCGACGATCGCGTCCTGGTCGAACGGCTCGACGCGGAAGCACAGGTGATCCATGTTGCGGCCTTCGCTTCCCGGGGCGGCGCCGCCGCGCTTTCCGAGCGGCCCGTCGACTGCCACGAGGTCGAGCATCGCCGAGCCGACGCGCAGGTGCGACATGCCGAACTGCGCCCGGTAGGCCACGTGCTGCGCCCCCAGCACCTCGCAATAGAAGCGGCGCATTGCTTCGATATCCCGGACGCGAAGCACGACATGGTCGATATGGCGGATGTTCAGCATCGGAGGCGGTCCTATGTGCCCCCATATAGTAGCCGCATGGCGTGGCGATTCGCATGCGCGGCCTGCTCGTTGGCTTGCACAGCTTTCCCTAGGAGCCGGCGCGCTTCAGGTCTTCGCGCTCCAGGAGCCACGCCGCCGCGAGGCCGAGCACCAGGCCCCAGAACGCCGCGCCGATGCGGAAGATCGGGACGTCGGCGACCGTCACGAGGAAGCACACGAGCGCGCCGAAGCTGAAGCGGTCGCGGAACGAGACGGTGAACGCGGTCTGCAGCACGCGCAGCATGGCGAGCCCGGCGAGGGTTGCAATGAACGCGCGCGGCGCAGCGAGCAGAAGCCGCGTGAAGAACGGCGCCATCAGGCCGAACGCCAGCGCGAACAGGCCGACGAGCACGGCGGCCGTGTAGTGCCGCGATTTCTCGCCCGAGCTCGAGATCAACGCGTTCACGGGCCCGGTAAGGCAGGTGGACACGCTTCCCACGAGCGCCGTGACCATCGACATTGCGCCGCAGGCCGAGGTGACGAGGTTGATCGGCGCCTTGTGCCCGTTCGCGGCGAGCACCGCGATTCCCTGCCCGTTCTGCACCACGAGCACGGTGATGGCGAGCGGCACGACGAGCTCCACCATCGCGGCCCAGGAGAACTGCGGCACATAGAGATTGGGCGCCGCCCAGGCGAAGAGCGCCCCGGCGGGCGGCTTGAACGCGTCGAGCCACCACAAAGCGACGGCGCCGACGATAAGCGCACCGATGAGCGGCGGTAGCTTGCGCGCGAGCCGGGGCGCCGCGCTCAACGCGAAGAAAGCCACGGTCATCGGCGCCGCGATCCACAAGGCGTCGCGGAAAGCGAACACCAGATCGATCCCGAAGCGCAGGAACACGCCGGCCACCATGGCCATGACGATCGGCATCGGCACCGCTTCCATCGCGCGCCGCACCCAGCCCGAGAGCCCGAGAAGCAGCATGAGAAGCCCCGTGGCGTGGTAGGCGCCGATCACCTCCACGAAGCTGAAGTGCGAAAGCGCGGGCCCTACCAGCACCGCGCCCGGAATCGTCCAGAAGAACACGAGCGGCTGCCGGTACGCGAGCGAAACCGCGATGCTGAGCAGGCCGTTCAGGAAAAAACAGCCGAAGATCCACGAAGCGAGGTCCGACTCCGAGAGCCCGCCGCGCGCGCCGATGGCGAGAATGATGGCGACCGGCCCGGTCGCGGCAAAAAGAAACGCGACCACGGCATTCGCGGCGTAGACGCCGCCGAAATCGGCGAGCACGCGCCCCGGCGCAGGAAGCGGCGAAACCGCCTTTTCGAGCTTTCCGATCAGAGCGCGATCACGATCTCGCGGGCGGCGCCGCGCACGTCCATTTCGTATTCCAGGCTGACCACCGGCGGGCGGCAGAAATGCCATTCGAGGCCGCCCGCCATCGCGCCGCGCCGCGCGAGCTCTTCGCCGACGAGCGGACCGACATCGTGCACCGTGTAGGCCTGCGTGCTCACCGCGTCGCGCCATGCGAAGCCGAGCGCGGCCAGGCGGCGTTCCATCTCGCCCGCCACGTAGCGCAGCTTCTCGCGCATGCCCGCGAGCGAGGTGTCGCCCAGGCGCACGATGCTGCTGCGGTAGTCCGGACCGCCTTCCTTCGCCTCGCCGCCGCCCGCGACTATGAAGCTGCCGCGCCTGCTATGCGCGGGCACGGTATAGGAAAAAGCGTACAGGGAGGGCTCGGCGGGCTTGTCGTATTCCGGGCAGACGTTGGTGCGCGCAACCGGGTTGACGCCGTCGCGATACAGGCCCCAGCGCTCGAGCGTCTGCACGTAGTGCCGGTTGAAATCGACGAAGCCCTGCTCGGTGAACGGCGCAGGCGAGCGCAGCTCGCAGGCCGCAAACGCGGTGCTCGGCCGGCCGAGCGCCTGAAGATGCCGCTCCACGAGGACAAATCCCTCGGCGAGCGGCAGGGGCTTCGCCAGCCGCGCGCGCTCGAGCTCGAACCCGGGCTGCGCGGCAACGCCGCCGGAATACTGGAATACCGCCTTGATATAGCGGTACCCGCCTGCGTCGAACACTACGGTATCGGCCATCAAATCACTCCCAGGTAAGCTTCACGAATCGCCGGATCGTTGCGCAGCGCCTCACTCGGCGCCGAGCGGGTGATGCGGCCGCTGTCCATCACGTGGCAGTCGCGCGCGAGCTCCAGCGCGGTTGCGACGTCCTGCTCGACGACGAGAAGGGTCAAGCCTTCCCGGTTCAGCGCGCGCAGGGCGTCGCTGAGCTGATCGACTACGGCCGGCGCGAGCCCGAGCGACAGCTCGTCGATCAGCAGCAAGCGCGGCGCGCTCATCAGGCCGCGGGCGACGGCGCACATCTGCTGCTCGCCGCCCGAGAGCGTCCCCGCGTCCTGCGCGCGGCGCTCGGCGAGGATGGGAAACACCTCGTAGATGCGCTCGAGGTCACGCGCAAGTGCGGCGGCGCCGTCGCGCCGAAGGTACGCGCCCATCAGCAGGTTGTCGCGCACGCTCATCGCCGCGAAGAGGCGCCGGCCTTCGGGCACGTGCGCGATCCCCGCACCGAGGACGCGCTCGGGCGACGCGCCGGCCAGCTCGCCGCCCGCGAACCGTATGGAGCCTTCGCTCGGAGGCAGCAGCCCGGAGAGAGCGCGCAGGAGCGTCGTCTTGCCCGCGCCGTTCGAGCCGACCAGGCAGGCGATCTCTCCCGGGTGCACGGCAAAGTCGACGCCCCACAGTACCTGCACGTCGCCGTAGCCGGCCCGCAGGCCCGAGACGGCAAGCAGCGGCTCAGCCATGAGCGGGTTGGGCCTCGGCGTAGCGCCGGCCGAGGTAGGCTTGCACCACGCGCGCGTCTTTGACGATCTCCGAAGGCTTGCCCGCGGCGATCAGCTCGCCGTGGTGCAGGACCACGATGCGGCTGCAAAGGGAGAGCACGACCTTCATGAGGTGCTCGATGATGACGATAGTGACGCCGCGCGCGGCGATGCCGCGGATGAGCGCGAGCGCCGCGTCCATCTCCACCGCGTTCAAGCCGGCGTTCACCTCGTCGAGGAGCAGCAGCTTCGGCCGCATGGCCAGCCCCTTGGCGAGCTCCAGGCGCTTGCGCATGGCGAGCGTAAGAGCGCCGGCACGCCGGTCCGCCGCCTGCTCGAGTCCGACAAAGGCGAGCTGCTCGCGCGCCTGCGCCCGCGCCTCGGCGATGGAGCGCGCGGCGCCGCCGAAAAGCGCCGCCGCCGTCACGTTCTCGAGCACCGTCATCGCCGAGAACGGCTGCACGATCTGGAAGGTGCGCGCGATGCCGCGGCGCGCCGCCTGGTAGGGACGCAGGCGGGTCACGTCTTCGCCGTCGAAGCGCACGCGGCCGCTCGTCGCGCGGTGCACTCCCGTAACGACGTTGACGAGCGTGGTCTTGCCCGCGCCGTTCGGGCCGATGAGGCCGACCACTTCGCCGCGCTGCACCGCGAGGTCGACGCTCGAGAGCGCGCGCAGACCGCCGAAGGCGCGCGAAACGCCGGCGAGCTCGAGCAGCGCGCTCAAGCCGTCCTCCTCCTGAGCGAAATCAGGCCCTTCGGCAGGAAGAGCACCAGCAGCACGATGAGCAGGCCGAGCACGCCGGTGTGCACCTGCAGGTAGTTGCGCCACACCAGCTCCTCGAGCGAGAGAAACAGCGCCGCGCCGAAGAGCGGACCGAAAACCGAGCCGGCGCCGCCGATCAGCACCATCACGATCGCCTTCACCGAGTAAAGGACGTCGAATACGTCCGGCGGCTCGATGTAATGCACCCAGGACGCGTAGATCGCGCCCGCGACGCCGACGAACACCCCCGAAAGCATGAATGCCGCCACCTTGTACAGCGTGGTGTTGACGCCCAGCATGTCGGCGGCGGACTCGTTCTGCTGGATGCAGCGCAGGCCGAAGCCCAGGCGCGAGTGCATTGCCGCCAGCATCGCGGCGAAGGCGAGCGCCGCCAGCGCGAGCATCGCGTAGAAGAAGAACATGGCCTGGCCCTCGATCGACGCGAGGCGCGGGATCGGCAGGTTGAGGCCCATGCCGCCGCCCGTAAGGTCGGTCGCTGCGTTCACGAGCTCGCGCAGCACCTCGGCGACCACCAGGCTTGCGATCGCGAAGTAGTGCCCGCGCAGGCGCAGAAGCGCAACCCCGAGGGCGGCGGCGAAGACAAGCGCAGCGGCGCCGGCGAGCGCCCAGGCGAAGCCCATGGGCGCGCCCAGCTTCTGCGCCACCGCTCCCGCGTAAGCGCCGAGACCGAAAAAAGCCGCGCTCGCGAAGGATGGATAGCCGGCCATGCCCCCGATGAAGTTCCACGAAATGGCCAGCACGCCGTACATCAGCATGGTGGTGCCGAGCCGCAGCCAGTAGCTGTCGCCCGCGAGCGGCAGCAGCGCGATGAGGACAAACATCGCGACGGCGCGCAATGCGTCGCGCTTCATTCGTAGCCCCTTTTGCCGAGCAGCCCGGAGGGACGCACGATCAGCACCAGGATGAGCAGCGTGAAGGACAAGGGGACCGCGTACTCCGGGCCCAACCATAGCGCGCCGAAGCTCTCCACGACACCGAGCGCAAGGCCGCCGATCATCGCCCCCGGGACGCTGCCCAGCCCGCCGAGCACGCAGATGACGAACGCCTTGCCGAGATAAGCAGGTCCGACCAGCGGGGAGATAGGGAAGATCATGGCGAGCAGCGCACCCGAGGCGCCCGCCATGAGCGAACCCAGGCCGAAGGTCACGGCGTAGATGCGCTTCACATTGACGCCCATGAGGGCCGCCGCCTCGCGGTCCATGCGCACGGCGACGATGGCGCGGCCGATGCGCGAGCGCGCGAGCAGCAGGTAGAGCAGGCCGGTGAGCGCGAGCGCGAGGATCATCGCCGTCAACCGGTCGACCGGCACCACCAGCGGGCCCACGCTCAGCACGCCGAGCGGCGGGTCGAGAATGATCTTGCGGAAGTCGGCGCTGAAGGCGACGAGCATGCCGTTCGCCAGCATGAGGTCGAGGCCGAAGGTGAGCGACAACGTGAGCAGCACCGGCGCGGCGATCATGCGGTTGATGAGCCCCGCCTGGAGGGCATAGCCGAGCGCGAAGAACAGCGGCGCAGCGATGAGGATCGAGGCAAAGGGATGGATCCCGGCGATCGAGTAGGCGAAGAAGGCGAGATAGCCGCCCAGCACGATGAACGAGCCGTGGAGGATGTTGATGATGTTCAGCACCCCCCACACCAGCGAAAAGCCGGCCGCGATGCAGGCGTACAGGCCGCCGAGAATCAGGCCGTTGGCGAGGACCTGCAGGACGAGCATGTCCCCGCCGCGGACGTTACTTCACGCCGAGGCGCAACTCGCCCTGCCTGATCGCCGCCGGATGGATCACCGTGGGCTTGCCCCCCTGGATCTGGAACACCGGCGGCTCGAGGGACACGATCTGGCCGGTCGGCCCGAACTTTACCGGTCCCCAGAAGGTGGTTTCGTTGAATGACGCGAGCGCGTTGCGCACCTTCGCCGGATCGATGGTTCCCGCCTTCTCGATCGCCATTTGCAGGATCGCGCCGGCCGCCGCCGCCGAGGCCTCGGCATAGTCGGGCAGCGTCTTGTACTTCGCCTGGAAGCGCTTGACGAAGCTCTCGGTGCTGCCGAAAAGGTCCTTGCCCTTGTAGCGCACGGCGGGGTGCCACCAGGCCGCGCTGGTCACGTTTTCCGAGAGCTTGCCGGTCGCGTCGATCCACTCCTGATAGGCCGGCGCGGCGATCATGGTGATCACCGGCGCCTCGAGCTTGAGGTCGGCCATCTGCTTGCGCATGAGCACGAGGTCGTTCGTGTAGCCGGTGGCGAAGATCCAGTGGGGCGCCTGGGCCTTGATCTGGGTGAGCGCCGAGGCGTGATCGAGCGTGCCGATAGCGTACTTCTCGAAGTACACCACGCTCATGCCGCGCTTTTTCGCCGACTTCTCCATCTCCTGCGCGATGGCGAGCGGGAAGAGGTCGTTGCGCGCGAGGATGGCCACCCGGTGCACGCCGGGTGCCGCCTTGCGCACGATGTCGGAGAGCGGCTCGGTCAGCGTGTCATTGGGCGTGAAGGTGCCGAAAAGGTACTTGTAGCCCTGGTCGTAGACCTGCGCCGAGGAGGCGGTGGCCGCGAGGGTGGGCACGCCGTACTTCTCGGACACGCCCGATGCGGCTTTCGTCGCCCCGGAACCGAACGGCGAAAACAGGAAGCTCACCTTGTCCTGCGTGATGAGCTTCTCGGCCGCCTGCACCGCGCGCGGAGTGTTCGACTGGTAGTCGACGTAAACGATCTCCACCTTCATGCGCTTCGCGCCCACTTTGACGCCGCCGGCGGCATTGGCGGTCTCCGCCCAGAGGTTGTAGCCGCGCTGCTGCTTGACGGCCTCCGGAGAAAGCGGGCCCGTCATCGGCAGCGGTGCGCCGACGCGGATGGTGTCCTGCGCCGAGGCGGCGACTGCGAAAACAGCGGTAAGCGCGGCAAGCGCCGCACCGGCGATTGGTCGCTTCATTTTTTTCCTCCCATCGGGTTTGCGCCCCGCAGTGTACCCCTCGGCGGGCGCATTTTTTCGCCACATTCGCACAGTAAAATCGGCCGATGGCGCGCCGCCATCGGCTCCGCAGATTCCTCGGCATTTCCTTCCTCCTGCTGCTGCTCGCGGGAGCGGGATTCACGCTGTACCTCGACCATCGCGTGCGCAGCGAATTCGAGGGGCGCAGGTTCGCCCTGCCGGCGCGCATCTACGCCCGGCCGCTCGAGCTGCACGCCGGGCTGCGCGTGCCGCAAGCCGATCTTGAAGAAGAGCTGCGGCTTCTCGGCTATCGCGAAGGCGCGCGCGAAGGCGAATTCGCGTGGTTCGCCCGCAACGGCGAGCGGCTCGACATCGCGCTGCGTCCGTTCGTGTTCTGGGACGGGCCGCAGCCCGCGAAGCGCATCAGCGTCGTCTTCGACGCGGGCGCCGTCGCGGCCGTGCGCGACGCCGCGGGCGCGGAGCTCGCGCTCGCGCGGCTGGATCCATTGCCGATCGGCGGCATCTATCCGGCGGGCAACGAAGACCGGGTGCTGGTGCGGCTCGCGGAGGTGCCGCCGCATCTCGTGCAGGCGCTGATCGCCACGGAAGACCGCAAGTTCTATTCGCACTTCGGCTTCGATCCGCGCGGCCTCGCGCGCGCCGCGCTCAGCGTCTTCTCGAGCCGGGTGCAGGGCGGCAGCACGCTCACGCAGCAGCTCGTGAAGAACTTCTTCCTCACGCCCGAGCGCACGCTGCAGCGCAAGCTGACCGAGCTCGCGATGGCGGTGCTGCTCGAGCTGCACTATGACAAGAAGGAGATCCTCGAGACTTACCTGAACGAGATCTATCTCGGCCAGGACCGCGACCGCGCGATTCATGGCATCGGTCTCGCGGCGCAGTTCTATTTCGGCAAGGAGGTCCAGCACCTCAGCCTCGCCGAGGCGGCGACCCTCGTCGGGATGGTGAAGGGGCCGGCATACTACGATCCGTACCGGCATCCCGCGCGTGCGCTCGAGCGGCGCAACCTGGTGCTGCACGAAACGCGAGAGCTCGGCTCGATCACCCTGGCGGAATATTCGACGGCGCGCGCCGCCCCGCTGGGCGTGAATCGCAGGCCCGGCATGGGCACTTCGCCCTACCCCGCGTTCGTGAGCCTCGTGCACCGCCAATTGCGGCGCGACTATGACGAGGCCGACCTGCGCTCGGAGGGCCTGCGCATTTTCACCACGCTCGATCCGCGAGTGCAGGCCGCCGCCGAGCGCGCGCTCACCAAGCGCCTCGCGCAATTCGACAAGGAGCGCCGCTTCGGCGCGCCGGGTCTCGAAGGCGCCGTGGTGGTCACCGATGCGCCGAGCGGCGAGATTCAGGCGCTCGTCGGCGGCCGCGACGTGCGCTACCGCGGCTACAACCGGGCGCTCGACGCCGCGCGTCCGGTGGGCTCTTTGCTGAAACCTGCGATTTATCTCACCGCGCTCTCCGAGCCCAAGCGCTACACGCTGATCACGCCGATCGACGACGGCCCCTTCGTGTGGAAAAGCCGGGGCGCGCCCGACTGGCAGCCGGCGAACTACGACAAGAAGTTCCACGGCCTGGTGCCGCTGCGCACCGCGCTCGCGCAATCGCTCAACGTGGCGACCGCGCGCCTGGGCACCGAGCTTGGTATCGAGCGCGTGCTCGCTAACGTGCGCAAGCTCGGCATCGAGCGCGAGCTGCGGCCTTACGCCTCGACGCTCCTCGGCGCGGTGGAGCTCACCCCGCTCGAAGTCGCGCAGATGTACCAGACGATCGCGAGCGGCGGATGGCGCGCCGAGCAGCGTTCGATCCGCGAGGTGACCACGCAGGAAGGCCGCCCGCTGCAGCGCTATCCGCTCGCGGTGGAGCAGGCGTTCGCGCCCGAGCCGATGTACCTCCTCACCGCCGCGATGCAGGACGTAGTGCGCGAAGGCACGGCGCAGGGCCTGAAGAGCTTTCTGCCGCCGGAAATCGCCGCCGCGGGCAAGACGGGAACGACCGACGAGCAGCGCGACGCGTGGTTCGCCGGCTTCACCGGCGACCGGCTGGCGGTCGTCTGGGTCGGCTATGACGATAACCGCGCCGCGCGCCTGACCGGCTCGTCGGCCGCGGTGCCGGTGTGGGGCGAGCTCATGGCCGCGCTCGCGCCCGAGCCGCTCGTCTTTCCGAAGCCCGAGCACATCGAGCAGGTGTGGATCGATCCGCAGACGGGATTGCGCGGCGGAGCGAGCTGCGCCGGCGCGGTCGAGGTACCCTTCATCGAAGGCTCGGCGCCGGAGCAGCGCGCGCCCTGCTCCGGTCCGATGGACGCGGCGGTGGAGGCGGTCGACGCTACGGTGGAGAAAGCCAAGAGCTGGCTTGAGCGCCTGTTCGGCAGATGAGATACGGACTTTTGCTTTCGGTGCTGCTATCGGGTTGCGCGACCGCGCCCGAGCCAACCCGCGCGCCTGAGCCCGTCCCGGCACCCACGCCCGCGCCGCCGGCGGCCCGCTCCGAGAACATCGCCGTGGCCGGGCTCATGGAAAGCGCGCGCGCCGACGTGGCCTCTGGCCGACTGGCGAACGCCGCCGCCTCGCTCGAGCGCGCGCTGCGCATCGAGCCGCGCAACCCGCGGCTGTGGCAGGAGCTCGCACGGGTGCGCTTGCAGCAGGGACAATACGCGCAGGCAGAAAGCCTTGCGGCGCGCTCGAACTCCTGGGCGGGTAACGACAGCGCGCTGCGCGCGGAGAACGACCGCATCATTTCCGAAGCACGGGAGCGGAGAAGGTAGCGGCCGGCCGGGGCCGCCGACGGAGAAGCGTCTCGTCAAGCGGCCCGGACCGGCCGGTAAAGCGCTCCAGTTATTTCTTAGATTTATCCTGAAGGTGCTTCATTTAACTATGTTTTTAGCGTCTCCACAAGGAACAAATACCGCTGGAGCGCCGCCCTTCCCCTTGGCCGCGCCGCTCGTCGGAGAACGCCTCAATCCTGCGGCTCCGATTTCGCCCCAGGGACGGCGGCATGAGCAATCACGCTTCCTGATTAGCGACATTCCTCAGCGGGCTCACGTGGTGAGCCAGCGGGATGCGCATGATGTAGTTCACCGACAGAACGAGGTGAACCATGGCGATGAACCGAGCGACGGCTCCTACGCCGACCCGCGCGGCCCCGACGCGTCGCGCGAGATGCTGCGCTTCTTCCTGCGCTCGCCGCAGCCCCGCTGGCCGCGCGGAGCGGTCATGGCGAACGAAGCATTGCTTCGGGGTTCGGATCTCCGTCCGGGCGAAGCAGGCCGAGCCTGCGCTGCGCGCCGATGATTCCAAAGTAGTTCCGAAACCCGTGCACTTCCGGGAAAGGCTGGTCCGCGACGAGCGGAGACAGGACCTGGACCTGCACGGGATCCGCGCCGTCGAATCCCTTCCTCGGCTTCAGGCCGAGGACCTCGTAGGTCAGATCGCCGGCGGTCTGGAACGTCTGCAGGGGCGCGCCGATCCGCTTCATGGCATCCAGGATCTGCCAGCCGGTCGGCGTCAGGGGAACGCCGTCGCCCTTCACCGCGTAGACGGACACTTGCACCCCGCGCGAGTCGCGCAGCTCGGCGAGCGCGCCTATATTCGTGATGGCGGCGTCGCCCCCGAGCACACGAAGCTTATACACTTTCCTGATGAAACCGGTCTGGATGAGCACGCGGGCGATCATGCAGCCATTGCTGTGACAGACCAGCTCGTCCACCTCCGTGCCCTTGAGGATGCCGACCCGGGCCATCGTTTCGGCGGAAAGGCGGTCGCGCTCGCCAAAGATATGATCCGCCGTCGAACGGCCCATATCGAATCTGGAATGCGTGCCTGGACCCACGATCAGGCCGAACCGCTCGTTGATGAAGGGATCGCGAAGGCCTTTAAAGGCGTCTTCCTTGGCGTCTTCCGGAGAATAGGACGTGCCCCCGATGAAGACGCACCGGTAGTGAGTCGGGGGCGAAGGCACGCGAATGCGGTCGGCCTCGACCATCAGGCGCTGCAGGATCGTTCTCTGCCGGTTGCGCTCCTCCTGCTGCTCCTGCTGGAAGCGAGGCTCCAGCTCCTGGATCACCGCGGCCTTGAGCCGGTAGCGCTTGCGGTCGTCGGCGCCGGAGAGCCGGTCCAGGCTCCTGAGCAGCTCGCTGAGCCTGGCGGCTTGCTGCGCCCGCCTCGCGTCCTCGATTTCTTTCTCGATCCGCGCCCGCTT
Organism: Betaproteobacteria bacterium; assembly: GCA_004297625.1. Lineage (GTDB taxonomy): Bacteria > Pseudomonadota > Gammaproteobacteria > Burkholderiales > SG8-39 > SCGC-AG-212-J23. The sequence continues at coordinate 92,184 of SCTY01000068.1, forward strand.
TTCCGCCTCTTCCCGCTGCGCGACGTAATTCTCGTAGACGTGCACGCTGTAGCTGTCGCGCTCTGAGCCGCGGGAAGAAGGCTGGAATCTCGATATCGAGATCGAGCCGCCGAGCCGGCTTCCGTCGAAATCGGTGGAAAAGGAAACCGCGCGAGCCGGGATCGCCTGCACCGCGAGCGAAACGGCGAGCAAGAGCGCTTCAGTGGATCTTGTCGTATAGACCGTCACAGATGTACGCCCATATGTTCCAGCCGTTCGGAGAGTACGTATACGCGCAGACCCCACCGGGCGTACAGCCGGCCGTTCGGGTGCTTATGCGGTGCGTCTCGTGATCGGGGTCGTCCATCCCCAGGTCGGTCACCACGGCGCAGCTTCTCTCGTCGACGTCCAGCTTTTCGCCCGAAGAGCTGCGCTTGAATACGAAGGCCTGGCCGGTCCAGACGTACTGGCTGGCGCGCGTGAGCTTGGTGAAGCGCTGGTCCAGCGATCCGCCCGGCGCTGTGCGGCGCCTGTAGCCGACGACTTCGTCGGAACTGATCGTGAACAACGAGATGAGGCCCCTGCTCATATTATTCGGATCGTCGGCGGCGACCCAGAACTCGGCGCCGGGGATTCCCGAGATGCAGCGGCGGAACGACGCCTCGACATCCCTCCTGCAGGAGTCCGAATCCGAGCAGGCCTGCTCCGTGACGATGCGCGCGTTAAGGCATTTGCTTTCCTGGCTGCGCGCATCGGCGGAAAGATCGACGTTTTCCGGAAATTTGTAGCCGATCCAGATGCCCAGGCAGTAGACCTTGCCACGGCAGTCCGCAGGCAGGGACCTCTCGATCCTGCCGAGGAACCTGGGCCGGTCCTGCGCGAGTGCTTCGAAAGTCAACGCCAGCAAGAGCAGCGCCAACGCAAGCAGCGCTCGATGCGAAGCCATGTCCCCCTCCCCACTCAGCAAGCCGAACGGCTCAACCCATATTACCCGGCGAGGTAACTATTGTCAGGCTGCGGGCGAAAGGCCATCGCGCATCGCTCGCGCCGCCGTGCCCTGCCGGTATGATTTCCGCATGAAAGCAGCGCCTGCGAACACCGCCCGCGCCGCCCGCCTCTCGATTCGCAGCGGCGCCCACCGCTCGTACACCGCCGTACGCCGCGGGCGGAGGGCTCGACCTCATTACCCGAGCACTCGCGCAGAAGCTGACGGCGCTGTGGGGAAAACAAGTAGTGGTGGAGAACCGGCCGGGGGCGGGGAGCACGATCGGGACGGCGGCGGTGGCGAAGGGGGCGAAGGACGGCTACACGCTGCTAGTGGCGTCGACGCCGCTGGGGGTGGCGCCGGCGGTGTATGCCAACCTGCCCTATGACGCGCGGAGGGACTTTGCGCCGCTGGCGCTGGTGGCGGGGACGCCGGAGGTGTTGGTGGTGAGCACGGCGCTCGGGGCTCGGGGACGCCGGAGCCGGTGTCGCGCGCGCTCGAGTCGGGGGTCGCGGAGGCGCTGCGCGATCCGGAGCTGCGCGCCTCGATGGCGAAGATGGGCTGGGATTTCATCGGGCTCAATGCGAAGGACTTCGCGGCGTTCCTGGACCAGGAGCTGCCGAAGCTGGGGGGCGGCGGCGAAGGCGGCCGGGGGCAAGGCGGACTAGAAGCCCCGACGAGGGGGCTTACCGCGGTGCGGAGCTTCCGGGATTTCGGTGCTGCTGTCCGGACAGACCGAGCCTGGGCTCAGGAGCCGCCCGTGAGGAAACGATCGTAGCGTTCGTTATTTGCCATAAGGCCGCTTTGACCTGGATCAAGCTGGCCCGCATCCCCCCGATGTTAGCTGTGGGCCTCGAAGGCCCATCTTGGGGAGGAGAAAATGAAACGTGCTTTCCTGCAGTGGATCTCGGCTCTCGCCATCGTGTCATCGGGTCTGGGCAGCGCCCAGGCGGATACCTTCCGCCTGAGCATCGGCGCAGGCCATCCTGCCGATGCCGCCGTCTGGATCACCATGATTCGCGATTTCTTCGCGCCCGAGGTCGCCAAGCGAGTCGAGCAAAAGACCGGACACAAGATCGAATGGGTATCCGCGTACGGCGGATCGGTATGCAAGCTGGGTGAATGTCTCGAGGCGGTGGAGAGCGGCCTGCTCGACGTCGCCGATCTGCAGGCCCCGTTCGAACCGATCAAGATGATGGCCCACAATTTCGCCTACTTCGTGCCGTTCGGCACCCCCGACCCGGTGTTGGCGGCGCGCGCTTCACGCAAGGTCTACGACACGGTGCCCGGCCTCAGGCGAGTGCTCGAGACCAAGTACAACCAGATTTTTCTTGGCGTCGGCACGGTGGGCAACTACAGCCTGGTGACCACCTTCGCCTGGGACAAAGTCGAGCAGTTGAAGAACCGCAAGATAGCCGCTGCCGGCCCGAACATTCCCTGGCTCCAGGCGGTAGGCGCGATTCCGGTGCAGTCGAACCTGAACGAAGCCTACAACGCCATGCAGAGCGGCGTTTATGAAGGCTGGGTCATGTTCCCGGACGCGACGGTCGGTTTCAAGCTGTATGAAGTAGCCAAGAACTATACCTTTACCGACTTCGGCGCGATTTCCACGACGGTGATCACCATCAACAAGGACAGCTGGAAAAAGCTGCCCAAGGCGGTCCAGGACATCATGCTCGAAGTGGGCAAGGAGTACACCGAAGTCGAGTCCAAGGCCGTCGCCGAGAAACAGCGGCGCAGCATCGACGTCATGAAGACCGCCGGCGTCAACGTGCGCAGCCTGAGCGATGCAGAGAAGGTCAAGTGGGCGAACGCGCTGCCCGACATTCCCAATCAGCGTAGCGCCGAAATCAGGAAGGCCGGCCAGCCCGGCGAGGCGGTCGGCGCTTACATCAAAGCCCTCAAGGAAGGCGGCGCGAAGCTGCCGCGCGACTGGAAGATCAAGTAGTCGAAGTTTCCGCAGCCGGCATGGCCACGCGTCTGCTGCACGGCCTCATGGCCTTGCTCAATATCATCGGCGCGATCTGGGTGGTGTTCATCATGGTGCTGATCGCGGTCGACGTGACGGGCCGGGCGTTTTTCGGTGCGCCGCTGTTCGGCGTGCCGGAGATCGTCAAGATTTCGGTGGTCGGCCTCGTGTGGTGCCAGATGGCGCACACGCTCAGGATCGGCGCCCACCTGCGCTCCACTATCCTGGTCGAGCGCCTGCCGCCCGGCGCGCGCAGGCTCGTCGAATTCGTCTCTTTCCTCCTGGGCGCGATTACCTTTGCGCTGATCGTCTATTCCGGCTGGGACAACATGCTCGAGAGCTGGCGCATCGGTGAATACGAGGGCGAAGCGCCGGTGCGGGTGCCGACCTATCCGATCCGCAGCCTCGTGCTCCTGGGCGCCGCGCTTACCGCGTTCCAGTTTGCGCTGATGGCTGTCGAACGGCTGCGCGGGCGGAAAAGCGTCGAGGCCGAAGCGCCATTCTGATGGATCCGATTACCGTCGCGCTGATCACCGTCGGCGGCGTCTTCGCGCTCATTTTGCTCGGGGTGCATATCGGCGTAGCGCTGGCGCTCCTGAGCGTGCTCGGCATCTGGGCGATCACCGGCAAACCGTTCGTCGCCATCTCTCTGCTCGGAACGACGGCCTACAGCGCGATCATGGACTACGTGTTTGCGGTCATCCCGCTGTTCTGCCTGATGGGGCTGCTCGCCAGCGCGTCCGGCGCGACGCGCGACCTGTTCAACGCCGCACAGGTCGCCTTCGGCCGGGTACGCGGCGGCATCGGCATTGCCACGGTGATCGCCAACGCCATCTTCGCCGCGATCACGGGAGTGTCGGTGGCCTCGGCGGCGGTGTTCTCCAAGGTCGCCGTTCCCGAGATGCAGCGCCTCAATTACGACCGCAAGTTCAGCTTCGGCATCGTTGCCGGCAGCGCGATCCTGGGCATGCTGATTCCGCCCTCGGTGCTGATAATCGTCTACGGCGTTCTGACCGAGCAGTCGATAGGCAGGTTGTTTATCGCCGGGATCGGCCCGGGGCTGGTCGTCACCGCGACCCTCTCGCTCGGGATCTGGCTCATGGTCGTCGTTTCGCCCCGCCTGGGAGGGCAAATGGAAAAACTGCCCCCCTTGGAGCTGCGCACGGCGCTGAAAACGGCGCTCAAACCCTGGGGAGTGGTGCTGCTGATCGTGCTGGTGCTCGGCGGCATGTGGGGCGGCTTTTTTACCCCCACCGAGGCGGGTGCAATCGGCGCCGCAGGCGCGACGCTGCTGATGGTCATCAAGCGGCGGTTCAACCGGCGCAATGCCCTCGACGTGCTGACGGAGATCGGCCGTACGACCGCCAGCATTTTCCTGCTGCTGATCGCGGCGCAGATGTATAGCCGGATGCTCACCCTGTCCGGGCTCGCCACCCGGCTCAGCGAGTGGGCGGCGGCGCTGCCGGTGCCGCCCATCACGATCGTGATCATGTTCATCGTGGTGTTCCTGCTCCTGGGAATGATCATCGATTCGGTATCCATTCTGCTGCTGACGATCCCGATCATGTACCCGGTGGCAATCAAGCTCGGGTATCACCCGATCTGGTTCGGCATGGTCAGCATCATGGCGATCGAAATCGGCCTGCTCACGCCTCCGTTCGGGATGGTCGTCTTCGCGATGAAGTCCTCGCTGGGAGACGCCGCCACGATGGAGGAAATATTCACCGGATCGATCCCCTTCATGATCATGCTGCTGCTCGCCCTGGCGGTGATCATCGCTTATCCGCCGCTCAGCACCTGGCTGCCCTCGCTGATGTAGCGGCGCCGGCCGTCCGCTTAATTTAATATATCGCGCCCATGCCCTATCTCGTTGGCATCGACATTGGCGGCACCTTCACCGACTGCGCGATCGTCGATCGCGCAGGCCGCCTCCTCACCATCAAGGTCCCCTCGACGCCTTCCAACTTCTCGCAAGGCATGATGGACGCCCTCGACGCCGGCGCCAAGGCGCTCGGTCTCCCGCTCGACAGGTTCTGCCGCGACATCGCCTTCCTTTCCCACGGCACCACCGTCGGCACGAATACGATCATCCAGAAGAAAGGCGCGAAAGTCGGCCTCATCACGACGAAGGGGCACGAGGACGCGATCCACATCATGCGCGGCTCGCGCGGCTATGGCGGGCGCGACATCCGCAAGGTAGTGCACTTCCCTGAGACCTCGAAGCCGGTGCCGATCGTCCCAAAGCGCCTGATCCGCGGCGTTTCCGAACGCGTCGACTGCTTCGGAGAAATTATTGTTCAATTAAATGAAAACCAGGCAGAAGCGGCGATCCGGGAACTGCTCGCCGAAGGCGTTCAGGCGATCGCGATTTGCTTTCTCTGGTCATTCAGGAACCCGCAGCACGAGCTGAAGGTCAAGGAGATGGTCCGGAAGATCGCACCCGAGATCTTCGTCACCTGCTCGGTGGACATCGCGCCCAAGTGGGGCGAGTACGAGCGCGTCACCGCGACGGCGCTCAACGCCTGCCTCGGCCCGGTGATCTCGGATTATCTGAAAAGGCTGGACGGCGCGCTGACCGGGCTCGGCTATTCGCACGGCCTGCAGATCACGCAATGCGGCGGCGGGACTGTGCCGGTGGCGCGTGCCGGCGAGGCGCCGCTGCTCACGCTCGATTCCGGCCCCGTCTCGGGTGTCACCGCCTCGATGTTCCTCGGCGCGGCAATGGGCGAGCCGAACATCATTACGACGGACATGGGCGGCACGTCTTTCGACGTGTCGATCATCCACGGCGGCAAGCCCGCCTACTCGTTCATCAGCAACACCGATCAATACGAGTACTTCCTGCCCAAGGTCGATCTGCAGGCGATCGGCGCCGGCGGCGGCAGCCTCGTCCGCGTGCACCCGGAGACGCGCACCATGACGGTCGGGCCGGACAGCGCCGGCGCCTTCCCCGGACCGGTGTGCTACTCGCGCGGCGGTACCCTCCCGACGGTCACCGATGCGCAGCTCGTGCTCGGCTATCTGGATCCCGACAACTTCGCCGGCGGCCGGATGAAGCTGGACCGCGATTCGGCTTTTCGGGCGATCGAATCTCTTGGAAAGCAGCTGGGCATGCCGGCGCAGGAATGCGCCGCCGGGATCTGCCGCATCGTCGAGCTGAACATGGCCGACATCATCCGCAAGGTGACCGTCGAAAAGGGGTTCGACCCGCGCGACTTCGTGCTCTTCGCCTTCGGCGGCGCGGGGCCGGCGCACGCGGGCGTGTTCGCCGCGGAGCTCGGCGTGAAGAAGATCATCGTGCCGCAGCGCAAGGCCGCCTCGGCCTGGTGCGCGTTCGGCGCCGCGGCCGCCGACGTGCTGCACATCTTCGAGCACACCGAGATCATGGCCACGCCGGCGCGCGCCGAGCGCATCAACAAGAACTTCGAATTGCTCGAAAGACAGGCGCAGAAGCTCATGACAGCCGAAGGCATCGCCGCGGCCCGGCAACGCTTCGAGTTTTCGCTCGACGTGCGCCACAAGGGCCAGATCAACGAGGTGGAGCTGCTTCTGCCCTGGGAGCGCCTGCCGGCGAATTACGAAGCGCCGCTGCGAAAGTTTTTCGTGGAGCGCTACGAGAAGCTCTACGGCCGCGGCTCGGCGCTCGCCGGGGCGCAGCTCGAGATCGTGGTCTGCCGCCTGCGCGCCCGCGCCCTGACGCCGCGGCCGAAGCTCATGAAGTCGAAAACCGCTTCGAAAAAAATCCCCCCCGACGCCTTGCGCAAGCCGCGCTCGATCTACTGGTCCGGCCTCAAGAAGACCCCGGTTTACGACGGCGAGAAGCTCGCCGTCGGCAACACCATCAAGGGACCCGCGATCGTCGAGACCGCCGACACCGCGGTCGTCGTCCATCCGGGCCGCACGCTGCGCGTCGACGCCCTCGGCAACTTCGAGATCACCTTCAAATGACCCTACACAACAGGCCCGAAATGGGGACAGACCCCATTTCCGTGGAAATGGGGTCTGTCCCCATTTCGGAGCGCATATGAACGCGCCCTTGAAGAAGCTGAACGAGCTGACCGGCGTCGTATTCGACGGGCGGCGCAGCGGCTACGTGCCGCCGAAGTCGCTTTCGATTTCCAAGAAATTAAGGTTGCATCGAAAAGCAAGAAAGGAAATCGACCCGGTCACCTTCGAGGTCGTGCGCCACGCGCTGTGGAACGTGAACGAGGAGCACGGCGCCACGATCCAGCGCCTGTCGGGCTCGCCGGTCGCGATGTACGCGCTCGATCTGAATCCCTCGATCCTCACCGAGGACGCGGAGTTCGTGTATTTCGGGCCCTACATGCAGTACATGTCCGGGGTGACCGACACGCAGGTGAAGTGGACGCTCGAGAACCGCAGCGACAACCCCGGCATCAAGGACGGCGACATGTTCCTCGCCAACGATCCCTGGGTCGGCGCCGCCCACCAGATGGACGTAATGCTGCTCTGCCCGGTGTTCTGGAAGGGCGAGCTCTTCTGCTGGGTGACGAACTGCCTGCACCAGTACGACATCGGCGGCATCACGCCGGGAAGCTTCTGCCCTTCTGCGCGCGACGCTTTCGACGAAGGCATCCTGATTCCTCCCATAAAAATAGTGGAAGGGAACGAGATCAGGAGGGATATCGAGGAAGTCTATCTGAGAAGCTCGAGGAAGCCTTCGGCCGTCGCGCTCGATTTCCGCGCGCAGCTCGCCGGCAACATGACCGCGAAAGACCGCGTCCTTGCGCTCATCTCACGCTATGGCGCCGAGACGGTGAAGGGCGTGATGAGGAAAATCATCGACGACGGCGAGCGCGCTTTCCTGAAGAAGCTGGCAAAGCTGCCCGACGGCGTCTGGCGCGACCGCACCTACATCGAGTGCTGCCGGCCCGGCGACCGCAACGTGCACCGGGTCATGTTGACGCTGAAGAAAACGAAAAACAAGCTGGTTTTCGAGAACGAAGGAACCGACCCGCAGGCGGGCGCGATCAATGCCACCTATTCCGGCTGGCGCGGCGCCATCATGGTTGCGCTGAACGAGCTGCTGTGCTGGGACCAGTACTACGCGGTGGGCGGCGCGCTGCGCCACGTCGAGTTCAATCCCACGCCGGGAACGCTGAACTGCGCCGATTTCCCGGCGTCGGTGTCGACCGCACCGGTGCAGTGCATGGAGATTTCGCTCTACCCGGCATACAACGTGCTCTCGAAGATGATCTACCCGGACCCGGAGCTGCGCCGCGACGTGATGTGCATCGGCGGCACCAGCCAGTGGCCCGCGACCATCTTCCGCGGCATCGACCAATGGGGCGAGCGCTACGGCTATCTGCTCGTCGACCCGATCGGCGGCGCGATCGGCGCGTTTTCGCACGCCGACGGCATCTCCACCGGCGGCCAGGCGCGCACGCCGATCTGCAAGCTGCCGAACGTCGAGCACACGGAGCAGAGTTTCCCGGTGCTCTTCCTGTATCGAAAAGAGATCGCCGACTCCGGCGGCGCAGGGAAATGGCGGGGAGGCCTCTCGGCGGAGTCGTGCTTCATTCCGCATGGGACCGACAAGATCACCCAGGACACGCTCTCCTCGGGCAACGCGATTCCCACATCGACCGGCATGATGGGCGGCTACCCGGGCGCGGTAAACCGCTATCGCTTCCTCAGAGACTCGAACATCTTCGAAAAAATAAAATCTTCAGAGCTCGTGGGCGACATCGACGAGCTTCAGGGCAAGCCCGAGACGCTGCAACTCCGTCAGCAGGACTTCGTGCAGAATCCGTCGGACGTGTACGCGGTCCTCTGGTCCGGGGCGGGAGGCTTCGGTGACCCGCTCGAGCGCGACCCGGCGAAGGTTCAAGCCGACGTGGACAACGGCGACGTGTCCGCGGAAGCAGCGCACGACATTTACGGCGTGGTGTTGAGCGACCCGGAGGCAACCGCAAAGCTGCGCGAAGAAAAACGCCGGGGACGCATCGGCAAGCCCTCGGGCAAGAAGCTCGACGGCGAGGTATCGCTCCGCGCCACCGAGAGCCTCGCGATGCGCGGCGGACGCTGGTGCTGCGCGAAGTGCGCCACCGACCTCGGCCCGCTAGAGCAGAACTACAAGGCGGGCTGCGTGCGCAACGACCTGCCGATCAAGGCCTCCAACCCGATCGTCGGCGACCCGCGGCGCTTCATCGACCCGACGCCGCAGTTCCGGCAGTTCTGCTGCCCGGGCTGCGGGCTCGCCATCGAGAACGAGATCGCCATCGCCGGGGACCCGGTGCTGAAGGACGTCGAGCTGCGCTGAAGTATCCCTTGCAGGGGATATCGGCTTTTTATCCCCTATTAGGGGCTTATTTTCTTTTATCCCCCGCAAGGGATAAAATGCGCGCATGGCAGCTTATCGCGTTACCGCTGCGGCGCAGCTCGGACAGACCCTGCGCGGCCTGAGGAAGTCCAGGGACATGTCCCAGGTCGACGTCGCGCGCGCCAGCGGCCTGCGCCAAAAGACCGCATCGCTGCTGGAGACCGCGCCTCAGCGCTGCAGCGTCGACAGCCTCATGCGTTACCTCGCCGCCGTGCAAGGCGCGCTCAGTCTCGACGTCAAGGGCGGGGCGTCGCAACCCGGCGAAGACGAGCGCTGGTAGATGCCGCGGCCGGCAAAACGGGTCGCGCTCGAGCTCTGGATGAACGTGCTCGGCTATTCCGCGGAAGAGCTCGCCGGCCGCTGCGTTTGCGAGCTGATTGCGCTCGAGCCGGATGCGGCACGCGCGGCGGTGAAGTCGCTGCTCACCGAGGGCGGTGCGCTCGAATTCGGCCTGGTGTGCAAAGACGGCCACGAGATGAGATATCACTGGAACCGCCAATTCGACGATTTCACGTCGTCCATGTTCATCATGGGCGAGCGGCTGCCCGCGCGAAGTCGGACGAGGGCTGCTCTACCTGGCGCAGCCGCTCCGCGCGGTCGCGGTCTGTCCCTGCAGGCGCAATAAGCCGGAAAGGCGTAGAAGGAGGGAGGGATGGGCGGAACGTATGACTATTGGTTGATACTGCTCTCGATCATAGTCGCGATCATCGCCTCCTTCGTCGCGCTGGATCTGGTGTCGAGCCTCGTGCCGTCGCGTCGCCGCAGGAACAAGAAATACTGGCTCGCGGGCGGTGCAATCGCACTCGGCACGGGGATCTGGTCGATGCACTTCATCGGCATACTCGCGTTTCGCCTGCCGATCGATGTTCCCTACGACATCCGGTTCATCGTCCTTTCCATTCTGGTGGCGATCATCGTTTCGGGGTTCGGGCTGGTTTTCGGGAGCCGCGAGTCGCTGGGCATGGGCGGGCTGGTGGGCGGCGGCCTGCTGGTCGGCATCGGGATCGTTTCGATGAACTACATCGGCCTGGAAGCGCTGCAGATAGAACCGCGGATACGCTATCAGCCCTGGCTGCTCGCGTTGTCGATCCTGATCGCCCTCGGTGCCGCCGTCGTATCCCTATGGTGCTCGCACAGGCTGCGCATGGAGACGATCTTTTCCGCCTTTCAAAAAAAGGCGGGCAGCGCCGTGATCATGGGCATGGCCATCTTCGGGATGCACTACACCGGCATGGCGGCGGCGCAGTTTGCGCCGGACAGCATTGGCACAGCCCATCCGCCCTGGAGCATCAACCCGGCCGGTCTTGACGGCCCGATTGGCGCGTTTACTCTGCTGTTCCTCCTCGGCACGCTGCTCATATCGGCGCACGACGCCTACCGGGCCGCGATTTCGGAGAAGCGGGTGAAGGAAAGCATCGCGGAGCTTGACCAGGCCTCCGGAGAGGTCAAGCGCCTGTCCGCCCGCCTGGTGCAGATCCAGGACGACGAGCGCCGCGCGCTCGCCGCAGAGCTGCATGACATCGTCGGGCAGGACCTTTCCGCCGTGAATACCGAGCTCGCCCTGCTTCGAAGCCAGTTGCCTCCCGGCGCGCCGTCCGACGCCTCCGAGAGGCTGGCGAATGCTTCCGCGCTTGTCAGGCGCAGCGTCAACGCCGTGCGCAGCGTCATGGCGCAGCTCCGCCCGCCCGGCCTCGAGGAGCTGGGCTTGCCCGCCGCCTTGCGCTGGCATGCCGCGGCCTTCGAAGCGCGCACCGGCATTGCGCCGGCGGTTTCCGCGAACGAGACCCTGCCGCGACCACCGCCAAAGGTGGAAGACGCGCTCCTGCGGATCTACCTCGAGGCGCTGACCAACGTTTCGAAGCACGCCAGGGCAGCCAAGGTGTGGGTAACGCTCGAAGCGCGCAACCACGAGATCGTCATGGGCGTTGCCGACGACGGGCGCGGCTTCGACATGACGCGCCCGGCCCGGCGCGACGAGAAATCGGGCTGGGGACTGATGATCATGTACGAGCGCGCGCTCTCCATAGGGGCCGAGCTTCGCGTGCACTCCACGCCGGCCACCGAAACCCGCATCGAGGTCCTGGTTCCCAAGGACAAATGGTCATAAACGTCCTGCTCGCCGACGATCACGGCGTGCTGCGCGACGGTATGCAGCGACTGCTGGAAGCCAACGCCGACATCAAGGTCGTCGCGACGGCCGACGACGGGCGCGAGGCCGTCGAGAAAGCGGCCGAGATGCAGCCCGACGTCGTGGTGATGGACATCTCGATGCCGAATATGAACGGCCTCGAGGCGACACGGCGCATCGCGGACCGGGCGCCCGCGACCGGGGTAGCGATCCTCTCGATGCACTCTTCCGCCGAGATGGTTCGTGAAGCATTCGCCGCGGGGGCCCGCGGCTACGTCCTGAAGGAATCGGCGGGGGACGAGGTCGTGAGGGCCGTCAGGACCGTGGCGGCCGGGCGCCGCTTCGTCGGCGAAGGCGTCGCGCACAAGGTGCTCGCCGAGGACACCGCATCCGGCATCGCCAGCCTGACGGCGCGCGAGCGCGAGATCCTTCCGCTGATCGTCAACGGCAAATCGAACGCGGAGGCCGCCGCCATCCTGCGCCTTTCGCCCCGGTCGGTCGAGACCTACCGCCTGCGGCTGATGCAAAAGCTCGGCATCGAGGATCTGCCGACGCTGGTCAAATTCGCCATTCGCCACGGGATGACGACGCTCGAGTAAATCGATGCGCATCGGGGTTTCCCGATATCGCGTCCACCGCAGGAGACCTACCATTCGCAGCATTCAATCCCGCTGTGATCGGGAAGATGCCGCGAAAGAAGAAGACTACCAGCGTATTGCTCGCCGATGCCCATGCCATCCTGCTCGACGGCCTGCGCGCGCTGCTCGAGGCGGAAGGCCTGAAAGTCGTCGGCCGCGCCATGAACGGCGAGGAGGCGGTACGCCTCGCCAGGCTGCACCCCGACGTTGCCATCATCGATATCAGCATGCCGGGCGTGAATGGCATCGAAGCCACGCGCCGCATCCGCGAGACCTCGCCGTCGACCCAGGTCCTGATCCTGTCGGTGCATGCCCTGGCGCACCACGTGGACCAGGCGCTGCGCGCCGGGGCAGGGGGGTACGTGCTCAAGGGGTCTTCAGGGCCGGAGCTACTCAAGGCGGTCCGCGCCATCGCCGAAGGCAAGCGCTACCTGAGCGCGTCGCTCGCGAGAAGCGCGGGCCGGGATCCGCTCGCGAGCCTCACGGTCCGCGAGCGCGAGGTCCTGCAACTGATCGCCGAAGGTAAGTCCAACGCCACGGCCGGCTCGATCCTGGGCCTTTCGCCGCGGTCGGTCGAAACCTATCGCGCGCGGGCAATGCAAAAGCTCGGCATCGAAGACCTGCCGACGCTCGTCAAATTCGCCATTCGCCATGGCATGACGACGCTCGAGTAGCCGTTCTCTTGGCGCCGAAGGCTGGACAATCGTAGTAATACGATCCGTGCTAGAGCCCGGCTGCCCGCGGCGCGCCGCCAGGCATTGGCGCTCGAGCCCTGCTGCTACCGTGCGCGGCTAACGCATTTCCATCCGCGGTCCTCGTATGTACGGTTTCAGACATTAGATTTATTATTTCGGACACAAGGTAGCCAGCCGCTCCAGGAATCCCGGATGTCCATCGTGCCTGCGCCGACGCAAAACCTGATTCTGGAGGTGCTGCCCCCGGCGGACTATCAGCGGCTGTTGCCGCAGCTCGAGTTCCTGGAGATAGGCCTGGGGCGTTCCCTGTACGAATCGGGCGGTCACCTGCAGCACGTGTATTTCCCCGTTGCGGGCATCGTGTCATTGCTGTACGTCACGCAGGGCGGAAATTCGGCCGAGCTCGCCGTGGTCGGATGCGAAGGAATGATCGGCGTCTCGCTCTTCATGGGCGGCGAGACCACGCCGAACCGGGCCGTGGTGCAGAGCGAATGCAAAGCCTATCGCCTGCCTGCGCACGTGCTGAAAGCGGGCTTTGCCGAAGGAGGCGCGCTGCAACTCACCCTGCTGAAGTTCACGCAGGCGCTCATTACGCAGATCTCGCAGACCGCGGTCTGCAATCTGCACCATTCCGTGGACCAGCAGCTCTGCCGGTGGCTGCTATTGAGCCTGGACCGGCTGCCCGAGAACAGACTGCAAATGACGCAGGAGCTGATCGCCAACATGCTCGGAGTGCGGCGCCAGGGCGTCACGGCGTCGGCGGGCAAGCTCGAGGGCGAAGGCCTGATTCGCTATAGCCGCGGCCTGATCACCGTGCTGGATCGCCCCGGCCTGGAGAAGCGGGCCTGCGAGTGCTATTCGGTCGTGAAGAGCGAGACCGAGCGCCTGCTGCCCCGACGCGCACTCCAGTGACGGCGTGATGCGCTCATCGTTGGACTACGGCAGACCTCAAGTCTTCGCGCAGCCCAAGCCAGTCCTTCGCGTCGCGGAGGGAAACAAGCACCTTGGCCACGATCCCGAACCTTTGCGCGTAGCGCTCCGCGAAGTGATACACGTTGTATTGTGGGAGCATGCAGGCGACGAAAGCTATCCTGAACGGCGGCGGCGCACCGAGGGCGTATATTTCCTCGATCGCCGTGGAAACTGCCTGGCTGGTCGCCGGGTCGCCTAATCCGCTGACGACGAGAAGATCCTGCCGCCGCTTCGCGCGAGCGAGCTTGGCAGCGTCTGACAGGACCGGCACGATGTCTACCGGCGTCTCCCCGTGCTCGAGAGAAACCTGAACGACACCGGGTAGTAACTGAAACTTCCGCTTCATGATGTCGCCCTCCATCGACGGACCCCCGCCCATGGCCGCACTGTCACACACTCCTCCATCGCTTGTATGTCCGGTACCGGACTTATCGCGCGTCCGTTCGGGCTAGTTTGGCGAATGTGAGCAGGGTGTATAAGGGTGACGAAGCGCAGCGTGAAAGGAGCGGGCCATGCGGCTCTGCGAAATCATCTATACCAAGCACAAGGAGGGCAACGGATGGAAATGGCGTCCAATCACGGACGACGCCGAGGTCAAGCCATCCGAGAAAACCTACAAGCTCTTCTACGAGTGCGTGACGGCCGCTCGGGCGAACGGGTACAACCCGAAACTGAAATGTCTCTGAATTCCGCGGGTACAACCGTGCCCCGCCCTGCGATCAATCTGGATGATCGGCACTCGAGCGAATGGCGAGGTCCCGGATTCCCCGGGCCCACTCGATTGGGATTTGGTCGCCTTTATTTGCCATAAGGCCGCTTGTAGGCCGCTCTTGCAGCCGCAAGCATGAACCAGTGTGACGAGAAGCACCGCTCACCGCCCCGAAACTTGCCCGAACCATTCGCTCTTTGCGGTACGGGCGCAAAGGAATTTCCTATCCTTTCCTTTACGGGACGAAGCGGACTTCCAGTAATGTCGGTGTCCGATCTCCAGGCTCCTGCAATGTCCGCTTCGGCTCGCACGCGGACGTAACCATCAGACGGCGTTGTAGCCGCCGTCGACGAGGAGGTCCGCGCCGGTCATGAAGCTCGAGGCGTCGCAGGCGAGGAAGAGCGCGGCCTGGGCGATTTCGTCGGGCTGGGCGAGGCGCTGCATGAGGTGCTTGGGGCCGAGGACCTGGCGCGCCTTTTCCATCGAGCCGTAGCGCAGCATACGCTCGGTCTCGACGGCGCCGGGCGAGAGGGTGTTGACGCGGATGTTCTGCGCGGCGTGGTCGGCGGCCATGGCCTTCGCCATGGTGATGAGCGCGCCCTTCGTGGAGCAGTAGGCGACGCGCCCGGGCGTGCCGACGCTGCCGAGCTGCGAGGCGACGTGGATGATCGAGCCGCCGCCGGCGGCGATCATGTGCGGGATCGCCCAGCGGCTCATGAGGAACGCGCCGCCGACGTTGGTGGCGAAGACGCGGTTCCAGGCGGCGAGATCGAGCTCGAGCACCGTCGCCGCGGGATCGCTCACCGCGGCGCCGTTCACGAGGACGTGCAGCCCGCCGAACGCCTGCACCACGCGCTCCACGGCGGCTTTCGTATCCGATTCCGAGGAAACATCGCAGCGAAGGGCGAGCGCGCCCTGCCCCGCCAGCCGGGCGGTCTCTTCCGCGTTCTCGAGGTCGAGGTCGAGGCAGGCGACCCTGGCGCCGGCCTTGGCGAAGGTGAGCGCGGTCGCGCGGCAGATGCCGCGGCCCGCGCCGGTGACGACGGCCGCCTTGCCGTCGAGCGAGTACTTGTGGTTCATGAACCTGGCTCCTGTTTCCAATGCCCTGCGCATAAGATAATGCCATGACGGGCTTCGCCGGCGTGTCCTACGAGGAGGCGATGGGCCGGGCGCGCGAGTGCGTGCCGGTGCTGAAGGGCCGCGCGCAGAAGTGCGAGGACGCCCGCGTGCTGCTGCCGGAGAACGAGAAGCTCTTGCATGAGACCGGGCTTTTCCGCTTCCACCAGCCCAAGCGCTTCGGCGGCATGGAGCTGCCGTTCGTGGCGGTGGTCGACATCGTCGCCGAGCTGGCGCGCGGCTGCCCGTCGACCGCCTGGAACGTCGGCAACCTCGGCTGCCACCACTGGATCCTCGGCTACTACGAGCCCGAGACGCAGCGCGAGGTTTGGGACGAGAACCCGGACGTGCTGATCGCCTCCTCCATCGCGCTCGCCGCCGGGCGCGGCAAGGCGGTCGAAGGCGGCTACGTGGTGAAGGGCCACTGGCCGTTTTCCTCGGGCGTCGACAACGCGGACTGGAACATGCTCGCCGTGACCATCTACGGCGACGACGAGCGTACGCCGGTCGACTGGCGCCTTTGCCTCGTGCCGAAGAGCGACTATCGCATCATCGATACCTGGTACGCGATGGGCATGGTCGGCACCGGCAGCAAGGACATCGAGGTGAAGGACGTGTTCGTGCCCGAGCGCCGCGCGTTGCCGCTCACGCGCTGCCGCGGGGGCCTGGAGCATCCGGGCGCGGCGCTGAACGACGGGCCGCTCTTTCGCGTGCCGATCGTCGCCTCGGCCGGCCATCCGCTCTCGGCGACCGCGCTCGGCGCAGCCGAAGGGGCCGTCGAATCCGTGGTGAGCTCCTTCAAGACGCGCATTGGAACGTACACGGGCGCCAAGGTGGCGGATTTCCAGGCGGTGCAGATCAAGATCGCCGAGGCGCGGTGCCTCGTCGATTCGGCTCGCGCGCTGATGCGGGAATCCGCGATCGGCTTCGACGATTTCGCGAACCGCAATGCGGTTCCGGACCTGGAGCTCAAGCTGCGCTGGCGGGCGCAGAATGCCTTTGCCGTGGCGCAGGCGCGCAAGGCGGTCGAGACCCTCTGGTCCTGCTACGGCGCCAACGCCATCTACACCCGCGATCCGCTGCAGCGCTATCTGCGCGACCTGCAGGCCATCAACCAGCACTTTTCGTTCAGTTTCGATATCGCCGGCGCCGCTTACGGTACGCTCACGCTCGGCGGCAAGTACGCCAATCCCACAATGTAAGGAGGGGCCCATGAGCGTTGTGCGGCTGATTTTCGTGACGGTGAAACCGGAGGATGCGTCGGCTGCCGAGCGCGTGTGGAAGACCGACTGCGCGCCGCTCATGATCAAGCAGAAGGGCTGTCTGTCGGAGGAGCTGCTCAAGTCGACTGAGGTGCCCGGCGAATACATCTCCTACGCCGAGTGGGACAACCAGGCGAGCATCGAGCGCTACCTCGCGAGCGCCGACCACCAGCTCATCAAGCAGCATGCGCAGGCGCTGCGCACGCAGTCGCGGCCGGTGGTGAAGTGCTACACGCTCGTGTGAGCTGGTGGATGAGAATAATAGGGTCTGTCCCTGTTTTTCTCGTTGCGTTCGCCGTGTGGGCGCAGCCGTATCCCACGCGGCCGGTGAAGGTGGTGATTCCGTTTCCTCCGGGCGGCGCGCCGGATCTCATCGGGCGCACGCTCGCGGCGCGGCTCGGCGAGCGCCTCGGCCAGCCGTTCGTCGTCGAGAACCGCACCGGCGCCGGCGGCAACATCGTGGCCGAAGCGGTGGCGAAGTCGCCCCCCGACGGCTACACGCTGTTCGCGCCTTCCGACGGGCCGCTCGTGATCAACCCGAACGTGTACGCGAACGTTCCCTTCGATACGCTGCGCGATTTCGCGCCCATCTCGCTCACGGCAAGCGTGGGCCTGGTGCTGATGGCATGCCGCGAGCTGCCGGTATCCACCGTGCGGGAGCTCGTCGCGCTCTCGAAGCACCGCCGGCTTTCCTTTGCCTCGTCCGGGTTCGGCAGCAGCCAGCACCTCGCCGGCGAGATGCTGAAGTCCTCGGCAGGCATCCAGCTCACGCATGTGCCGTACAAGGGCTTCGGCCAGGCCGTGGTCGACGCCGTGGCCTGCAACGTGGATCTCATTTTCGGCGCCATCTCGACCGGCCTGCCGCACATCCGGGCCGGCAAGCTGAAGCCGCTCGCGGTCACGACGCCGCGGCGGCACCCGGGCTTACCCGATACGCCGACTTTCCCCGAAGCCGGGCATCCCTCCGTCACCATGGAGGCTTATTTCGGCCTGCTTGCGCCGGCCGGCACGCCGCGTGCCATCATCGAGCGGCTGCACGCCGAAGTGGCGGCGATACTCAAGGAGAAGGAAACGGTCGAGCGCCTGCGCGGCGCCGGCCTGGACGTGGCGGGCAACTCGCCTGAGGAATTTACCGCGCGCCTCAAGGCCGATCTGGAGAAATTCGCGAAGGTCGCAAAGTCGCTGGGGACAAAAGCAGAGTAAGGAGACAACCGATGCATGCGAAAGTGAAACCGGAGCAGCGTCAAAAAAGCGCGCTCGACAAGTGGCTGGAAAAAGTGGAGGCGCTGGGCGAGCTGAAGCGCATCACCGCGGAGGTCGACCCGGTGCTCGAGGCCGCGACGCTGACCTATCTCGTGGGCAGCTCGAAAAGCCCGGCGCTGCTTTTCGAGAACATCAAGGGCCATCCCGGCCACAAGGCGCTCTACAACATGATCGGCTGCAACCTGTCGCGCTTCTGCCTGATGATCGGCGAGCAGCCGGTCGACCATCCGCTCAAGGCGGTGCAGATCCTGCAGCAGAAGCTCGGCCGCAAGATGCCGCCGGTGGAAGTGTCCGCCGACCAGGCGATCTCGAGCGAGAACATCGTGGTCGGCGAAGACATCGACATCCGCATGTTCCCGGCGCAGCTCATGTGGCCGCTCGACGGCGGCAAGTACCTCGGCACCGGCGACGCGGTCATCACGTGCGATCCGGAAAGCGGCCGCGTGAACGTCGGCACCTATCGGATGATGATCAAGGGGCCGCGCGAGATCGGGCTCTACACCTCGCCGGGCAAGGACGCGACCATCGACCGGGAGAAATGGTGGAAGATGGGCAAGCCGATGCCGGTGGCCGCCTGCTACGGCATCGATCCCCTGCTCTTCCTCGTCGCCGCGACCAGCCTGCCGAAGACCGAGAGCGAGTACGAGTACTACTCGGGCATCGCGGGCGCGCCGATCGAGCTGTTCAAGGGCGACGTCACCGGCCTGCCGCTGCCGGCGCACGCCGAGATCATCCTCGAGGGCCACCTCTATCCCGACGAGACCTTCGCCGAGGGCCCCTTCGGCGAGTTCACCGGCTACTACGGGCGGCCGAGCGGCGCGACGCCCTTCATGCGCGTCGAGAAGCTGCGCTACCGCTCGAACCCGACGCTCACCTGCGCGCTGATGGCCGACGGCGCGGCGAACGAGGCCGGCCTTTTCTGGGCGGCGCTGCGCTCGGCCGGCGTCTGGGCCGACCTGCAAAAGCTCGGCGTGCCGGGAATCCAGGGCGTGTGGTCGATCCCGGAAGCCGCCGGCTGGGGCATCACCGTGGTGTCGATCAAGCAGCAGTACGCGGGCCACGCGCCGCAGGTCATGGCGCTCGCCGCGCAGTGCACCGCAGGCGCCTATTTCGGCAAGTACGTGATCGTGGTCGACGACGACATCGACCCGACCAACGTGCACCAGGTGCTGTGGGCGATGGCGACGCGCTCGCGCCCGGCGCAGTCGATCGACATCCTGCGGGAAACCTGGAGCACTTATCTCGATCCAAGCCAGAACCCACCCGAGATCCGCCCGTGGGGATCGAAGGCGCTGATCAACGCCTGCATGGAGTACAAGTACATCAAGACCTTCTCCAAGCGCACCAAGCTTTCGAAGAAAGCGTACGAGCAGGTGGTGAAGCGCTGGAACGAATTCGGGTTCCCAGGCAAGGCACCCGAGATCAGCGTTTTCGAGGACGAACACAACTGAGGAGGCAGCCATGCCGATCACCGAACTGAACCACTTCCTGCTCGTGGCGAAGGACCTCGAGCGCACCAAGGACTTCTATTGCAGGGTGCTGGGGCTCGAGATCGACAAGGAGCGCCCGGACTTCGGCTTTCCCGGGTACTGGCTGAAGGCGAACGGCGAGACCTGCGTGCACCTCGCCTCGCAGGAGCCGAATCAAATCCGCGACAAGTTCCTGCTGAAGAAGCATCCCAAGGGCACCTCGGGGTCGGGATCGGTCGACCACATCGCGTTCCTCGCGAAAAACGCCGAGGAAGTGCGCAGCCGCATCCAGAAGCACAACCTCGAGATGCACTTCCGCAGCTTCCCCGAAGCGAAGCCGCCGCTGTTCCAGATCTTCCTCAAGGATCCGGACGACGTGACGATCGAGCTCAACTTCCTCGGCGAGAAAATCCGCGAGGAGGACTGGAAGGGCAAAGGCTCGGGCTCGGCGATGACGCTGAAGACCGGTAAAGGCAAGAAGACCGAGATCGCGCGCCAGAACTGATGCGCGGCGCCGTCTTCCTGGGCAACAGGAAGGTCGAGCTGCGCGACTTCCCCGACCCCGCGCCGGGACCCGGCGAGGTGGTGATCGCGATGAAGGCCTCGGGGATGTGCGGCTCGGACCTGAAGTTCTACCGCTCGCCGCCCGGGGCGGCGCAAGCCGCCCTCGGTTTGGGCGATTTACAGGAACCCTTTATC
The DNA here is from genome assembly GCA_004297625.1 of Betaproteobacteria bacterium. Classification (GTDB taxonomy): domain Bacteria; phylum Pseudomonadota; class Gammaproteobacteria; order Burkholderiales; family SG8-39; genus SCGC-AG-212-J23. The sequence goes on from SCTY01000068.1 coordinate 112,411, forward strand.
GGCGGCCACGAGCCGTGCGGGGTAGTCGCGGTTGCGGCGTGTGCGGCCACTGCCGCGTCGGCTGGTCGCAACTGTGCCGCGAAGGCATTACGGTTTACGGCGTCACCGCGCATGGCGGGCATGCGGATTATCTGAAAGTCCCTGCGCGCACCTTGGTGCCCTTGCCCGACGAGCTGAGCTTCGCCGAAGGTGCCGCGGTCGCCTGCGGCACCGGCACCGCCTACGCCGCGCTGCGGCGCATGCGTCTCGCAGGCGGCGACACGCTCGCCGTGTTCGGCCAAGGGCCGGTCGGCCTCTCCGCCACGCTGCTCGGCGCCGCGATGGGCGCGCGCGTCATCGCCGTGGAAACGAACGCCGAGCGCCTCGCGCTCGCGCGCGAATTCGGCGCGGATGCGGCGATCGAGTCTTCAGAAACGATTCTTGATTTAACGAAGGGCAAAGGCGTCGACCTCGCCATCGACTGCACCGGCGTCGCGGAGGCGCGGCTCGCGGCGGTGCGCGCGGCGAAGACCTGGGGCACGGTGTGCTTCGTCGGCGAAGGCGGCGACGTGACGCTCGACGTGAGCCGCGACATGCTGCGCAAGCAGCTCACGCTGATCGGCTCGTGGACCTTCAGCGCGATGGGCCAGGCCGAATGCGCGCGCTATATCGCCGACAACGGCATCGGCCTCGAGAAGATTTTCTCGCACCGCTGGAAGCTCGAGCAGGCCGACGAGGCTTACCGCAGCTTCGACACGCAGAGCACCGGCAAAGGGGTTTTCGTAATTTAGATGCAAAACCCTTTGCTGTTTTCAGCCGATCGCGCTGCGCGGCGTGCACTCGCGCAACCGGATCGTCGTCTCGCCGATGTGCCAGTACTCCGCGCGCGACGGCCATGTCACCGACCGGCATCTCGTGCACCTCGGCAAGCTCGCGCAGGGCGGCGCCGGAGGGCGATTTCCAGACGGTGCTCGCCGCTTACCGCAACGCCGTTCGGCGGGCGGTGGCCGCAGGGTTCGAAATCGTCGAGGTGCACGCGGCGCACGGCTACCTGCTGCACACGTTCCTCTCGCCGCTTTCCAATGCCCGCAACGATCAATACGGCGGCTCGCTCGGGAACCGCATGCGCTTTCCGCTCGAGGTGGCGAAAGAGGTGCGCAACGCCTGGCCGGCTTCGAAGCCGATGTTCGTGCGGCTCTCCTCGATCGACGACGTGGAGCGAGGATGGAGCCTCGACGAGGCCCTTGCACGCCACGATTGCGCTCGGCGTCGATCCCGAGTTCGAGCAATGGCCGCAGCAATACGGCTGGTGGCTCGCGCGCCGCCAAGCGCTCCTGCGCAAACTCGGCGCACGGTGACGCAGCCCGATTAGAATCGGGCTTCTTTGGAAGCCTTCCTCGTTTCGACCGGGCTCGTCGCGCTCGCGGAAGTCGGCGACAAGACCCAGCTCCTCTCGCTCGTGCTCGCCGCGCGCTTCAGGCAGCCGTGGCCGATCATCCTCGGGATCCTGATCGCCACCGCGGCAAACCACGCGCTTGCAGCCGGAGTCGGCGCCTGGGTGACCACGCTCGTCGCCCCGGGCGTGCTGCGCTGGGTGGTCGGGCTGTCGTTCATCGCCATGGCGGCCTGGATGGTGCTGCCCGACGAGCTGCGCCTCAAGACTGAGCGCGAGCGCTTCGGCGTGCTCGGCACGACGATCATCGCGTTCTTCATCGTCGAAATGGGCGACAAGACGCAAGTGGCGACCGTCGCGCTTGCGGCGAAATACGCCACCTACTTCGCCGTGCTCGCCGGCACCACGGCGGGCATGATGATCGCGAACATCCCCGCGGTGCTCCTCGGCGACAAGCTCGCCGGCCGCCTGCCCGTGCGGCTCGTGCACGGCATCGCCGCGCTCATCTTCGCGGCGCTCGGCCTCGCGGTGCTATTCAGTGCTTAGAATTCGGGGTCAGAGTCTTAATTATTGGGACGCGTAGCTGAAGATAATTAAGACTCTGACCCCGAATTCCCTCAGCGCTTGAAGTAGCGGCAATACGACTGGTCGCCGATCCAGCTCTGGTCGACGACGATCTTGTCCCTGAAGGTCAGCGTGCGCTCGCAGCCCGCTGGATTCACCGTGGTGCCGAACGGAAAGCCGATGCCCACCCCGACGCCGCCGCCTCCGCTGCCGCCGAACACGCCGACGCCGACCTGCGGGCCGCCCGAGTACACCGGCGCCTCGCGAGAGGTCCAGGTGTGCGTCTCCCGGCCGTCGGAGAGCGTCGCGCTCTTTGCCGGCGGGCCCCAGCGCGCGACGACGTCGCCGTAGCGCGCGCCTTGCCAGGAAGCCTCCGCCTGGTCGAATTCCTCCTGCAGCGTCACGCAGCCGGCGATGAACAGCGCCGCGATGAAAGGGAGCGCCCTTATGACTTTCCCAGGAGAAGATAGGCCGCGGCGATGCAGAACGCCACGGTGACGGCGATGCAGAACCCGATGGCCACCGCCGCAGGCACGATGACTAGGGAAGGCTGCGCTGCCAGCGCCTCTGCGGGCGCGATGCCGGTGAAGAGCGTTCCCGCGATCAGCAGCCAGCGCCGCAGGTACAGCACGAGCATCCAGCGCATCGCCCGGTTGTAGGAAAGAGCGCGCTCGCGCATCCGGGCCGGACCGCGCGAGGCATCCTTGAAGAAGGCAAAGGGGTGCAGATAAAGCAGCACCTGCCGCCACAGCGGCAGCCTCGCGCGCACCTCGCGCGCGAGCAGCGCCTCGCTCTCCGGGAGCTTGGTGTCCATGGCTCATGGAGGATAAGGCAAAAAACAGGCCGGCCCTACAGCAGTAGGGAGCGCAGCGCGCGGCGCGCCAGAGCTTTTAGCAGCGGCAGCTTGAATGCGTTTCCCTTCAGCGGCACCGCGCCTTCGGCAGCCGCATCGGCGGCAGCCTCGATCAGGCGCTCGTCCGCTTCTTCGCCGAGCAATACGCGTTCGGCGCCGTGCGCGCGCCAGGGAATCGGCGCGACGCCGCCCAGCACCAGGCGCACGTGCCCGATGCGTTGGCGAGCCGAAACACGCACCACCGCGGCCACGCTGGCAAGCGCGAAGGCAAACGCCCGGCGATCCATTTCCTTGAGATAGAGGCTGCGCGTCTCCTCTGGATACGACGGCATGCTCACCTGGAGAACGAGCTCGCCATCGCGCAGCCTGGTTTCGCTGCGCCGCTCCCCGGTCGGCAAGGAGAAAAACTCCTCCAGAGGAACGATGCGCTCGCCGTGGGCGCCGCGCACCCGGGCGCTCGCACCGAAGGCGAGCAGCGCCGGCGCGAGATCGGACGGATGAACCGCCACGCAGCCGCTGCCGCCGAAAAGCGCATGCTGCCGGTTCTCTCCTTCGCGCGCATGGCAGGCCGTGCCGCCCTTCAGCCAGCATTGCGCGAGCCGGTTGCGGAAATACCAGCAGCGCGGCCGCTGCAGCAGGTTGCCGCCGAGCGTAGCCATGTTGCGCAACTGCGGCGTGGCAGCAACCCCGGCCGCCTGCCCAAGCGCCGTGAAGCGCTGCGCCAGGGTCGGGTCCCGCTCGATGTCCGCGAGCGTGGTGGCGGCACCGATGGTCACGCCCTCGGCATCGCGGGCGATTCCGCTCGGCAGCAAGGGCGCGATGGCCACGAGCCGCTCGGGCGCGAGCAGGTCCGCCTTCATCAGCGTGAGGAGGTCCGTGCCGCCGGCAAGCGGCCGCGCCGACGCACCGAGCAGCGCGAGCGCCTCGTCGAGGCTCGCCGGCCGGCTGTACGCAAACGCTCTCATCCGATCAGCCGTTCGCGCTTGCACGGAAGATCGCGCACCCGCACCCCGATCGCGTCGAAAATCGCGTTCGCCACGGCAGCCGCGGTGGGAATGAGCGGAGGCTCGCCGATTCCCTTCGCGCCGGTCGCGTTCGCTTCCCAGTCCGGCATGCTTTGCGTGGCGTTGACGAGCTGCGGCCCGTCCGCCGCGGTCTGGACCTTGTATTCCTCCAGGCTCGCGTTCAGCACCAGCCCGCACGCATCGACCATGCGCTCTTCGCTCAGCGCATAGCCGAGCCCCTGCGTGATGCCGCCGATCACCTGGCTCTCCACGAGCACGGGATTGATGACCCGGCCGCAATCGTGGGCCGCCGCCACGCGCAGCACGCGCACTTCTCCGGTCTCGGTGTCGACCTCGACTTCGACGCATTGCGCGCCGCAAGTGCGGATCGACTTGTCCTTGGGATTCTTGACGCGGCTCCCTTTGCCGCGGCCGGATTTCTTGGCTTTCGCGGCGGCCATGCGTACCGCCGGGCCGAGCGTCGCGAGCGTGGCGCTGCCGGCGCTCGTCGGCGAGTAGAGTCCCTCGCGCGTATCGCCGAGCACGATCGACACCCGCTCGGCCGGCAGGCCGAGCTCATCCGCGGCAATCTGGCAGAGCGCTGTGCCGGTGCCGGTGCCGATGTCCTGCGTCGCAGTGACCACTCGCGCGGCGCCGTCCGCGACTTCGACGCGCGCTTCTGCCGGAGGCCATCCGCCGCCGCCGGCCCAATCGTGCGCCGCGAATCCGATGCCGCGCTTCTTGCTCCCCTGGCCCATTCGCCTCTCCGGCCAGTCGAACGCCGCTTTCACCTGTCCATAGCAGCGGCGCAGGCTGTCGACCGATGTGTACGGCTTGCCCTTGGTTTGATCCTCGGTGGCGTAGTTGCGCAGGCGCAGCTCGATCGGGTCCATGGCGAGCGCGCGCGAGAGCTCATCCATTGCCGATTCGAGCGCGAAGATCGCTTCCGCATGGCCGGGCGCTCTGAAGGCGACGGCAGGGCCGGTATTGGTACGCACGCCCACCTGCTCAGCGCGCAGATGCGGGCAGCGGTAGAGCGTCTGGTAGGCGCCGATGACGTCGCTGTCCTCGCCGCCGACGAGGTAGGCGCCCGACTGCACCAGGATGTGGACGTCGATGGCGCACAGCGTGCCGTCGCGCTTCGCGCCCAGGCGCACTCGCTGGCGCGTGGCGTTGCGGTTGCCCACAGCCAGGTTTTCCGCCTCGCGCTCGAGCATGAGCTGCACCGGGCGCCCTGCCCGCTTCGCGAGCAACGCGGCGATGACGCTGTGCTTCCAGGCGATCTGCTTCGCGCCGAAGCCGCCGCCCATGTGCTGCGTGATGACGCGCACCCGCTCCTTCGGCATGCCGAGCTTCTCAGCGACTTCGTCGCGAACGGCGAAGATGCCCTGGGTCGATTCGTGGAGCACGAGGCTGTCGTCTTCCCAGTGCGCCGTGCAGCCGTGCGGCTCGAGCGCGTTGTGCAGCGCGGTTTGCGTGGTGTAAACGGCATCGACGACGACCTCCGCCTCGCGCAATCCGTTGTCGATATCGCCGCGCCGCTGAAGCTGCGGCTTGCCGCGCACGCCGTCTTCCAGCCCGACCGCGCATGGCAGCGCCTCGTAGTCGACTTCGATGAGGCGCAGCGCATCCTCGGCGATCTCCTCGGACTCCCCGGCGACCGCCGCCAGCTCGTCGCCGATGAAGCGCAGGGTACGGTCGAAGAGGCGGCTTTCCTCGTACCACGAAATGTCGGGCGCGTTCGCGCTCGACAGCACGGCGTGCACGCCGGCAAGCCGCTCGGCGCGCGCCGCATCGATGCGCGTGATGCGCGCATGGGGCAGCGGGCTTCTCAACACGCGCGCGTAGAGTTGCCCCGGCAGGCGCACGTCGCACGCGTAGTGCGCGCGGCCGGTGACTTTTTCCGGACCTTCGATTCTCTTCATCGCCTGCCGGCGGCAATGCGCGCCGCGCGCACGATGTTGCGGTACGCGCCGCAGCGGCAGAGGTTGCCGCTCACCGCGCGCACGATTTCCTCGTCGCTCGGCGCGGGCGTCCGGCTGAACAGGGCCTTCAGGCTCATGATCTGGCCCGGCGTGCAGAAGCCGCACTGGAAGGCATCGGCTTCGATGAACGCCCGCTGCAACGGATCGTCGTGGAGGCCTTCGACGGTGGCGATCTCGCGCCCGGCGCAGTCGATGGCGAGCAGCAGGCACGCGTAAACCGCGCGGCCGTCGAGGAGCACGGTGCACGCGCCGCAATTGCCCATGTCGCAGGCCTTCTTCGCGCCCGTCAACCCGAGGTCCAGACGCAGCGCATCGAGCAGCGTGCGGCGCGGTTCGACGCGCACGGCGCGCTCTGCGCCATTGACGCGTAGCGTGACGCTCTCGAGCGGCACGCTCAAGCGCTGCGCGCGCGCGAGGCGCGCCGCGTCTGCCGAGACAGGGCCTTGCGCGAGGCGGTGCGATGCGGCTCGCGGCGCAGCGCTCTTTTCACTGCATGCGAGCGGCGGCTCGATGGACGGTGTTTCGCCTTCGATACTTTCCGTCCGCGCGGGGGCAGCTTCACGCCGGCGCGGCGGGCCTTCGAGAGGCCGATGGCGATTGCCTGCTTCGCCGAGCGCGCGCCGTGCTTGCGCTCGCGCACGTGGTGGATTTCCTCGCGGACGAATTCGCCCGCCTGCGTGGTGGGGGCCTTACCTGCGCGCGCTTTTCTTCGCGCGCGGGCGACGGTGCGTTTTTCGGGCATCGGGTTTCCTTCCGTAGAGCTCTCTCAGCTCGTCCTTGGCGCGCTCGAGCACCTTGCGCCGGGACGCGGGCATGCGCTTGCCCGCCCGGTTGACGTGGAACGTCAGCATCGACATCGCCGAGCGGAACGGCGCGCTCTTGCGGCGGCGGCTGCGCTCGGCGGAGCGCTTGAGCGAAAGCGCCACCGCGCGCGGGCTGCGCTGGGTGAAAACCCGGCGTTCCAGGTCGAGCGCGTTGCTCGTGCGCATGACCCGGGCGGACCATCGGCGCGAGCTTCGGACAGCCATCAAAGTTGATATGCAAAACGCGTGCCTCGGCCTGGCTTAGTAGACTCTCGGCTGCATGCACGGAGCCTGCATACCGTATGCCACCCCCGGGAGAATCGATGCGCTCTCTAGCTATCGCGCTGCTTGCCGTTGCCGTCGCCGCCTGCGACAGCGGTCCCAAGGCTGCGCCCGACCCGTACGCCAATATCGAGCTCAACTCGCCGCCGGCGAAGGTGACCCCCGAGCGCCACAAGGGCCCCTACTCCGAGGGCGCGGCGCTCAGCACGGGCGCCGAGCTCAAGCCCCTCGATCCCTCGCCCGTCAAGACCGTGCGCCTCGACACCACGCACAAGGTCATCGAGATCATGCCGGGCGTGAGGTTCGCGGCGTGGACCTTCGGCGACCAGGTGCCCGGCCCGACGATTCGCGCGCGCGTCGGCGACCGCATCAAGTTCGTGATGACCAACCGCAGCGACGAGGCGGTCGGGCCGCCGCAGCTCGTCTCGGCGCCGATGATGCACTCGATGGACTTCCACGCGGCGATGGTTTCGCCCTCGGACAAGTACCGCTCGATCGCACCGGGCCAGACGATCGAGTTCGAGTTCGTCGTGAACTATCCGGGCGTGTTCATGTACCACTGCGGCACGCCGATGGTGCTCGAGCACATCGCCTCGGGAATGTACGGCGCGCTGATCGTCGAGCCGAAGAACGGCTATCCCACCAAGGTGAGCCGCGAATACATGATCGTGCAGAGCGAGTTCTACACCAAGCTCGATCCGCAGAACCGGCGCGTCGACGGCGTGCCGCTTTACGTGCTCGACACCGAGCGGCTGCGCGCCTCGCAGCCCAATCACACCGTGTTCAACGGCGTGCATGACGGCATGGTCAGGAACCCGCTGCAAGCGAAGCCGGGCGAGCGCGTGCGCCTGTTCGTCCTGAACGTGGGGCCGAGCAAGACCTCGAGCTTCCACGTGGTCGGCACGATCTTCGACCGCGTCTGGATCGAGGGCAATCCCGACAACCAGTTCCGCGGCATGCAGACGGTGCTGCTCGGCTCTTCGAACAGCGCGATTGTGGAGTTCATGATTCCCCAGGAGGGCGCGTACGTCATGGTGGATCACCACTTCGCCAACGCTTCGCAGGGCGCGGTCGGCCTCATCCAGGCGGGCCCCAAGGGGGAAGAACCTGCGCCCGAGCACCACAACATTGCCGCGTCGGCGACCCCGACAGACCCGCAGGCGGTGAAGGGCAAGCTCGACTTCGAGTCGAAATGCCTCGCCTGCCACTCGATCGCCGGCGGCGAGGGCCGCAAGATCGGCCCCGACCTGCTCGGCGTGACCAAGCGGCGCAGCGAAGACTGGATCGCGCGCTGGCTGAAATCGCCGGAGCAGATGCTCGCCAGCGATCCGACGGCGAAGGAGCTGTTGACCAAATACAACGGCGTGCCGATGCCGAACCAGAACCTCTCCGAGGAGGAGATCCGCCAGTACCTCAGCTATTTCCGCTTCGTCGACGGCGCTGAGAAGAAATGACGCCGGTGGGCCGGCATGGCGATTGCTCCCGGACGTCCATTCATCCCACGCGTTCTTTTACGGAAGGAGACGTCCATGCGAGTAGCCGAAGCCATGACCCGCGACGTGCGTATTGCGAGCCCGGACCAGACGATTTGCGACGCGGCCGGCCTGATGGTGCAGTGCGACGCGGGCGCCATCCCTGTCGGAGAGAACGACCGTCTCGTCGGCATGATCACTGACCGCGACATCGCGGTGCGCGCGGTGGCGGCTGGAAAAGGACCGGACACCCCCGTGCGCGACGTGATGTCGCAGGACGTCAAGTATTGCTTCGACGACGAGGACCTCGCGCATGTGGCGAAGAACATGGCCGAGATCCGCGTGCGCCGGCTTCCCGTGGTCAACCGCGACAAACGCCTGGTCGGCATCGTGTCGCTGGGCGACATCGCGCTCACCGAGGGCAGGAAGACCGCCGGCGACGCGATCAGCGGCGTGTCGAAGCACGGCGGGCCGCACTCGCAGTCGGCGAACGCCTGACGGGGCGGCCATGAGCCGCAGCCTGTCGATTCTGGCCGCCGCCGCGGCAGGCGCGGCGGCGACCTATCTGCTCGATGCCGAGGAAGGCAGACGCCGCCGCGCGATCCTGCGCGACAAGGTGCGGAGCAGGCTCTCGCACCTCGACGCGACGGCCGCCGTGGTAGGCGTCGATCTGCGCAACCGCACCCAGGGCGTAATTGCCGGCCTGCGCGGCGAATTCACAGACGAGGACGTGCCGGACGGCGTGCTCGCCGAGCGTGTGCGCTCCAAGCTGGGAAGGCTCCTCGCGCACCCGGGCTCCGTGGATGTTTCGGTGATGGAGGGGCGCGTCACGCTGCGCGGCCCGGTTCTCAAGCGCGAGCTCAAGCGCGCGCTCCACGGCGTCGCCGCGGTACGCGGCGTGAAGGGCCTCGAAAATCTGCTCGAGCCGCACGAGCAGGCGGGCGATGTCCCCGGCCTGCAAGGCGGCACGCGGCGCGGCGATCTGCCGGACATTTTGCAGGGCAACTGGTCCCCGGCGACGCGACTCGTGATGGGCGCCGGCGGAGCTGCCGCCCTTGCCTATGGGCTCGCGCGGCGCAGCCCGGCAGCCGTGCTTCTGGGCTTAGGCGGCGCCGCGCTTCTTGCGCGCGCCGGCACCAACATGGACATGAAGCGCCTGGTGGGCTGGCGCGGCCACCGCAGCGTCGAATTGCAGAGAACCATCCACATCGACGCGCCGGTCGAGGCCCTTTACCGCTTCTGGAGCGACTTCGCGAACTTCCCGAAATTCATGCGCAACGTGCGCTCGGTGCACCGAAACGCGGACGACACCTGGCACTGGGAAGTGGCCGGGCCGTTCGCTACCACGGTCGGCTGGGATGCGCGCATCACGCGCGCCGAACCGCCGAACCTTATTTCGTGGGCAACGGTGCCCGGGTGGAGCGTTCAGCACTCGGGCATCGTGCGATTGGAGCCCGAAGGCGCCGGGACGCGCATCGACATTCGCATGTCCTACAACCCAGTGGCGGGCGCGCTGGGCCACTTCGTCGCATGGCTGGCGGGGCGCGATCCTCAAAGCCAGATGGACGAAGACCTCATGCGGCTCAAGACCTTCCTGGAAGGCGGCAAGCCGGCGCGCGACGCGGCGCAGCCTTTACGCACCGCGTTGTAGAAAATGCAGCGCGGGAAAATCCTTCTAAGCCTTACTTGGAGCGGGATTTCGGCAGGTTGTCGCGGCCGCGGGAGGTATCCCGCAACCCGCGCTCGACGTCCGAAGCAGCCTGCTCGATGAGCGGGCGCGGGTCGGCGTAGCGCCGCATGCTCTTGCGGGTGCGCTTTCGCGGTGCGCGGTTGCCTGCGCCTTGGGCGGTCGTGGCCATGGAAGTCTCCGGTTCCTCGAGGTTGGATTCTTCGCTGCAGCGCGCGTTCCTGCGTGGCGCTGCGCGCGGCACATCGCTTGCTCTCCGACATGCGGGTCCATCGAAAGCAGATCGGCATGTCTTGAGCCGTGCAGTGGAAATCCCGGCGGGCGGCAAGCGGCTGCACGGCACGTTGACGCTTCCCGAGGGAGCGCGCAGCGTGGTGCTGTTTGCGTACGCCAGCGGAAGCAGCCGGCATAGCGCGCGCAATCAGCTCCTCGCCGAAGCGCTCGCGCGCGCCGGCCTCGGCGCGCTCCTTTTCGATCTGCTCACGCCGGAGGAGGAGGCGGCAGAGGCTTACACGCGCCACCTGCGCTTCGATATCGACCTTCTTGCCGGGCGGCTATTCGAGGCGACGGCCTGGCTGGTGCGGCGGGAAGAAACCCGCCGGCTGCGTGCCGCGTTCATCGGCGCGAGCACCGGGGCCGCGGCGGCGCTCGCCGCAGCGGCCCGCCTGGGAGAGCAGGTCGGCGCCGTAGTTTCCGGCGGCGGCCGGCCGGACCTGGCCGCGCCGATGCTGGCGCTGGTGACCGCGCCGACGCTGCTCATTGTCGGCGCCCTCGATACGCGGGGGCTCGCGCTGAACGAGCAGGCGCTCGCGCAGTTGCGCTGCGAGAAGGAATTGCTGATCGTGCCGGGTGCGTCGCAGCTTTTCGAGGAACCCGGCACGTTCGACCAGGTGGCCGTGCTGGCCACCGAGTGGTTCACGCACCACCTGGACTGAGCGGCAAAGCCGCCGCTCACGCCGGCTCTACAGCGTGGGATTGTCGCCCGGCAGGCCGAGGGCGACGCGGCCGTAGGTCGTGCCGGCGATATCGGTGTTGAAGGAAAAGTGCTGCTTCACCGCGTGCGCGTCGCGGAAGGCGCGCGGCGTCGGCCCCGACTCGTACAGTCCGCTCGCGCCGGCGAGGGCGAACATCGCGTCGACCGCGTGCACCGCCCAGTGCACCGCGTACGCGCCTTCGAGGCGGTAGCGCGCCTTGGTCTTGAGATCGGGCACTTTCCCCGCTTCGATGAGCGCCTGCGCCTCGCGGCAATTGCCGATCTGCGCGACACGCGATGCGCGCGCATACGCCGTGGCCTCGGCGAGCCGGATCTGCGTGCTCTGAATTTCCGCGACGCGGGCTCCCGTCATCTTTCCGGTGCGCGGCCCGCTCATTTGGCTATATTGCTCGATCAGGCCCTCGGCGATGCCGAGCGGCACGCCGGAGAGCATGTACGGAAAAAGCGCGAACACCGGCATCTGGAACAGCGGCCCCGGGTTCACGGCGCTGCCCGGAGTCGGGCCGCCCTTCGTATCGGCGACGGCGAGCGTGCGATGCTCGGGCACGAACTGCTCGAGCGCTTCCACGTCCATGCTTCCGGTGCCGCGCAGCCCGCCCGCATGCCAGTTGTCGATCACCTTGTACTGCGACTTGTGCAGCAGAAAGATGCGCTGCTCGGGGGGCGCGGCCTCGTCGAGGAAAGCGAGCCCGGCGAGCATGTTCCATTCGCTGGGAACCACGCCGCTCGAAAACGGCCAGCGGCCGGAGACCACGTAGCCGTCCTTCACCTTCTTCGCCTTTGCCGCCGGGAAGACGAACGACGAGGCGATGAGCGCATCGCGCGAGGCGTCCCAGATCTCGTCCTGCGCCCGCTGCGGAAACATGCCGAGCATCATGTGGTGCGCGGCATAGTTCACCCACACCCACGACGTGGAAGCGCAGGCGCGCGCGAGCAGCGCGCCGAAAGTCACCACCGCCGCGAACTCGAGCTCGGCGCCGCCTACGCGCCGCGGCTGATGAATGCGGTAAAGCTGCGCGTCATGAAAATCGCGCAGCGTCTCGTCCGGGAGGGTGCGCAGCTCCTCGGTGCGCGCCGCGCGGCTGCGCAGCACCGGCAGAAGGGCTTCCGCCCTCGCCCACAGCTCGTCATGCGTGGGCGGCATTGAACCAGTCCAGGATCTGCGCGCCCGTCCAGAGCTTCACGCCGGGCCGCTGCACGATGTACTCGTAGAGCTTCTCGAGGTAGCCGATGCGGTGCGGCGCGCCGCTGATATATGGGTGCACGCTGATCGCCATGACGCGCGCGGTGCGCTCGCCGTCCAGGTACAGCCGGTCGAACTGGTCGATGCCGCGGCGCAGCCATTCCTCGGAAGGATGGTTCTGCAGCGCCATCATGGCGATGTCGTTCATTTCCACCGTGTAAGGCACCGAAACGATCGGGCCGCTCGCCGTCTGGATGCGCACCGGCTGGTCGTCGAGCACCCAGTCGGCCACGTATTCGATGCCCGCCTCGGCGAGCCAGTCGATGGTGTCGTAAGTTTCCGTGAGGCCCGGGCTTTCCCAGCCGCGCGGCGCCTTGCCGGTGAATTGCTTGATGGCGGCCATCGTGTCGTGGATGGCTTTTTTCTGGTCCTCGAGGTGATGCATCGGGCGCTGAATGTAGCCGTGCCCCATGAATTCCCAGCCCGCCTCGAGCGCCGCCTGCGCGACGCGGGGATAGCTCTTGCACACCGAACCGTTGATCGCGAGCGTCGCCTTCAGGGCATGTTTTCTCAGGACCTCCACGAAGCGCCAGAATCCCACTCGCATCCCGTACTCGTGCCACGCCCAGTTGGGAAGGTCGGGCAGCAGCGGCTGCCCATACGGCGGCGGCAGCACGGTGCGCGGCATCGCGCGCTCGATCGCCCATTCCTCGACGTTGACGATCGTCCACACGGCAACGCGCGCGCCGTCGGGCAGCCTGAGCGGCGGCCGGTCTACGATGGCGGAGTACGGAACGCGCTCCCTGGGTAATTTCATCTCAGCCTCGATTTGGCGCATGCGATCCTACTTGATTGTCGCCGCCTCGGCTTGGGGTAGACTCGCTAGACCTTCTCAGGAGGAGGGCTCGCATGAACGCGTTTCGCATCTCGGCCGCCGCGGCGGCGCTCGCATTTTCCGCAGTCGCTGGCGCGCAGACGGTCGGCTTCGCGACGCTGCCGCCCGGCTCGATCCTGCATGCGCAGGCATCGGTCATCGCCAAGGCGGTGCAGGATCATTCCAAGCTTCAGGTGCGCGTCATCGGCTACGGAGGCGATACCGGCATCCTGGAGTCAGTCGCCTCGAAGAAGGCCGATTTCTGGCTGCTCGACGTCGGCGAAAGCGCCGATGCCTTCCACGGCCGCGGCACGTGGAAAGGCAATGCGAAACCCAACCTGCGCACCGCGATCACGATGTACGGCTTCCAGATGGCGTTCTGGGTGCGCAAGGACTCGAACATCAACGCGATCGCCGATCTGAAGGGCAAGCGCGTGCCCGCCGAGTGGGTGCAGCAGACCGGAGTCATCCCGCACACCACGGCGGTGCTGGCGGCGGGCGGCATCACCTACAACGATGTCGTGAAGGTGCCCGAAGTGAACGTGGTGCGCGCCGCCGACGACTTCAAGGCCGGCAAGCTCGACCTGCTGTTCTTCGCGGTCGGCGCGCCGAAAGTCGCGGAGGTGGCCGCGTCGGTCGGCGGGCTGCGCCTGCTGCCGATGAGCCCGCTGCCGGACTCGGAGGCGCGCATGAAGAAAGTGCGCCCCGAGTACTACTACTCCACCGTGAGGCCGGCGCCGCACATAGCCGGAGTCGACGCCCCCTCGCCGGTGCAGACCATCGACGTGGTGGTCGGCGTCGGCGCGCACGTGCCCGACGCCGTCGTGTACCAGTTCGTGAAGGCCATGCGCGAGAACAAGAAGGACCTCGTCGCCGGTCATCCGAACTTCAACCAGTTCGATCCGACCGAAGCCGGCAAAGTGCAGCAGAGCCTGCCGCACCACCCCGGAGCGATCAGGTACTTCAAGGAAGCAGGAATCTGGAAAGGCTAGTTCAGGGAGCGCTGGCCGCGCTCCTCATCGCCGGTTCGATCGCGTGGTCGCTGGATCTGTTCCGGCCGATCGGGCTGGTGCTCTTCGCCGAGCAGTTCGCCGCCGCGGCCTTCGGCATCGGGCTTTCGCTCACCTTCCTGAGATTCCGGCGGCGCAATCGGCCCGTCGCCGAAGCCGGGCAGGCCGGCGAGGAACAAGCGGTTCCCGGGTACGACTGGGCGTTCGCGGCGATCGCGCTGCTGGTCTGCGGCTATGTGACCGTCAACTTCCCGCGCCTTACCGCCGGCTCGGGGGGCGACGTCAGTATCGAGGCGCTGGTGCTTTCGATCACCATCACGCTGCTAGTGATCGAGGCGACGCGCCGCACGATCGGCTGGTCGCTCGTCATCATCCTGCTCGCCCTTGCCGGCTACGTGCTGATAGGGCACCTGGTTCCCGGTGAGCTGCAGACGCGCAAGGTGGAATTAGGCGAGCTTCTCGCCTATCTCAACCTCGACAACAACGGGCTGCTCGGTATCGTGCTGCAGATCACGGTCATCGTGATCATTCCGTTCGTGCTTATGGGCCAGCTCCTGATGCGCTCGGGCGGCTCAGGGTTCTTCAACGATCTCGCGATCGCGCTGATGGGGCGCTACCGCGGCGGACCGGCCAAGATGGCGGTCGTCGGTTCGAGCCTGTTCGGCATGATTTCCGGCGTTGCCGCGGCCAATACGGTGGCCGTCGGCATCGTCACCATTCCGCTGATGAAGCGTTCCGGCATGCCGGCGAAGCTCGCGGCGGCCGTGGAAGCCTGCGCATCGAACGGCGGGCAGCTGATGCCGCCGGTAATGGGTGCGGTCGCCTTCGTCATGGCCGACTTCCTGCAGATTCCCTACAAGGAAGTGGCGATCGCCGCGATCCTGCCGTCGGTGATGTACTACGCGGCGCTGTTCATCCAGGCCGATCTGGAAGCGGCGCGCTACGGCTTCGGCAAGGTCGAGGAAAGCAGGATCCCCCGCCTGGCGAAGGTGCTCGCCTCCGGGTGGCTGTTCATCGCGCCTTTCGCAGTGCTCGTGTACACCATGTTCTGGCTGAACCTCGAGCCGGAATATTCGGCGATGGCGGCGAGCGCAGCGATCGTCGCGCTCGGCTTCGCGTTCGGCTACCAGGGCCAGCGCATGAAGCTGCGCGACCTGTGGCTCGCGGTGGTCAACACCGCAGCCGGGTTGTGCGAAATCCTGGTGATCTCGGCCGCCGCCGGATTCATCATGGGACTGTTCCAGGTGAGCGGCCTTGCGTTCGCCTTCGCCGCCTACCTCGTCGATCTCGGCGGGCACAATCTGATCGGCCTGCTGGCTCTCGCCGCGGTGGTGAGCATCATCCTCGGGATGGGACTGCCGACGATCGGCGTGTACGTGATGCTCGCCATTCTGGTTGCGCCCGCGCTCGTCAAGGTGGGCGTTGCGCCGCTGTCCGCGCACCTCTTCATTCTGTACTTCGGCATGATGTCGCTCATCACGCCGCCCGTCGCACCGGCGGCGTACGTCGCCGCGGCGATCGCCGGATCTCCTTCGATGGCGACCGGCTGGACCGCGATGCGCTTCGGCTGGGCGTCCTACATCGTGCCGTTTCTTTTCATCTATTCGCCGGCGATCCTCATGCGGGGCAGCTTGTTCGACATCGCGGTCGTCACGCTCACCTCGCTCGCCGGCATATGGCTCATCTGCGCGGCCATGACCGGCTATTTCAAGCGCGTGCTGCCCTATTGGACGCGAGTGGCGTTCACGGCGGCCGGCGCGATGCTGCTGCTTCCGCACCAGGTTTCCTCGATGGTGCTCGCGCTCAACGTCGCCGGCGCCGTGGTCGGTATCGCGTCGATCGCTTACGAATTCAGGAAGGGAAAGGAGCTTGCCTATGTTCGTGCGTAACGCCTGGTACGTCGCCGCCTGGGATCACGAAATCGGCCGGGACATGCGCCGGCGCATCCTGTTGAACGAGCCGGTCGTGCTTTACCGGCGCGAGGACGGCAAGCCGGCTGCGCTCGAAGATCGCTGCTGCCATCGCCAGGCGCCGCTCTCCATGGGCAAGCTGAAGGGCGACATCGTCGAGTGCCCTTACCACGGGCTGCAATTCGATCCCTCCGGTGCATGCGTGCGCGTACCGAGCCAGGAACGCATTCCGCCCTCGGCGAAGGTGCGCTCTTATCCCGTCATCGAGAAGAACCATTGGATCTGGATCTGGCTCGGCGAACCGGCGCAGGCCGATCCCGCGCTGATCGAGGATTTCCACTGGATGGACGATCCGGGCTGGGGCTTCGGCGGCAGCTACCTGCATGTCGAGGCAAACTATCTGCTGCTCGTCGAGAACCTTCTCGATACGACGCATCTCCCGTTCCTGCACCCGGGCACGCTCGGCACGGATGCATTCGCGAAGTCGGAGTTCGAGGTGACGCGCGAAGGCGATCGGATCAAAGTCGCGCGCTGGCTCATGGACAAGCCGCCCGCGCCGTTCCACAAGCAGATGGGCGGATTTCCCGACGGCATGAACGTCGATCGCTGGCAGATCGCCCATTTCGGCCCGCCGTCGTTCGTCAAGCTCGATGTCGGCTCGGCGCCCGCCGGCGCCGGCGCCCGCCAGGGCGACCGCAGCAAGGGCATGAACATGTGGAACCTCAACGCGATCACGCCCGAGACGGAGAAGACGGCGCACTACTTCTACGCGCAGGCCTACAACTTCAAGCTGGACCAGCGCTGGATCTCGGACCTGGTGAAAGCCCAGGTGACCAGGGCGTTCCTCGAAGACATGGCGATGATCAAGGCGCAGCAGATCAACATGGACCTCGGGCCAGTTCCCGTTGTGAATCTCGGCCAGGACAAGGCCTGGGTCGCCATGCGCCAGATCGTCGCCCGGCTGGTTTCCGAGGAGACTGGCCAGGCAAAGGCCGCCTGAGCTTTCAGAGGCGTCAGGCACCGGAGCGGGCGTGCTCATGTCGACCTGTCCGCCGAGCGTGTCGGCAAGCGCAGGGCCGCCGCCGGCGGAGGCGTAGCTCAGCTTGCCGGGGCTCGCTCGGGCGAGGCGCACCAGCTCGTCGCTGCGCGGCGAGGGGCCCCACGATCAGGCGCGCCATGATGTCGACGCTGCCTCCCGGAGGGAACGGCGCGCTCATCGCAGCATCTTCAGCATGAGTGCTCCTGCGTTTATGCGAGCCTTTGCAGCAGCGCCGCTCCGAAATCCCGCGTGCCGAGCGCGCCGCCGAGATCGCGGGTGCGCGTTTTCGGGTCGTGAAGCAGGCCGGCCAGCGCTTCCTCCAGCGCCGCCTGCGCGCGCAGATAACCCTGCGCCGAGTGCCTGTCCCCAAGCCAGCCGAGAAGCATGCCGGCCGAAAGCAGCAAAGAGCACGGGTTCGCGAGGTCCTTGCCGGCGATGTCGGGCGCCGAGCCGTGCTGCGCCTGCGCCATGCAGTGCTCGTCGCCGGCATTGATCGATCCCGCGAGCCCAAGCCCTCCCGCCAGCTCGGTCGCCTCGTCGGACAGTATGTCGCCGTACATGTTCGTCGTCACGACGACGTCGAAGCGGGCCGCGTCGCGCACGAGCAGCGCCGCCATCGAGTCCACGAGCTGTTCTTCGTAAGAGACGTCCGGGTATTCCTGCGCGACGCTCCTCACCTCGCGCAGGAACAGTCCTTCGCCCATCCTCAGCACGTTGGCCTTGTGCACGGCGGTCACCTTGCGGCGGCGCCTGCGTGCCAGGCGAAACGCAACCTGCGCGATACGCCGCGACGCCCGTGCGCTGATCTTGCGAACGGAGAGCGCGAGGTCCGGCGTCGGCATGAACTCGCCGCTTCCCTGGTGCATGTTGCGATCCGCGTAGAACCCTTCGGTGTTCTCGCGCACGATGACCAGGTCCATCCTGGTGCGGCCCCAATGCGCGAGTCCCTCATAGCAGCGGCTCGGGCGTACGTTCGCGTAGAGATCGAGCGCGATGCGCAGCCCGCCCGACGGATTGCGCGCGCCCGGCGGGTAGTCATGATGAGACACCGGGCCGAGAATGAAGCCGTCGGCGGCGCGGCAAGCTTCGAGCACCTCGGCCGTCAGAGTTTCGCCGCAGCGCTTCAGGCTGGCCAGGCCGACTTCGCGGCGCTCGATGCGCAGATCCAGGCCGAAGCGCTTGTCGAGCCGCTCGAGGGCCGCGAGCGTGACTGCGGTAATCTCCGGTCCGATGCCGTCGCCTGCGAGCGCAAGGAGGTTCATTCTTCTTTCATGATATTGCCCGACCATGCCACCGATTGCCACATGCACGTCTTCGGGCCGTTCGAGCGCTTTCCCCTCGCGGCCGAGCGCGCGTGCTGGCGGGGCTGCAAGCGCTCGGAGCGCGCGGACGGGCCGTGGCAGTGCTTTCCCAAGAAACTCCTTCAGTCGAGCTTGAAAGGCTGCACGAGGCGGGAGTGCGCGGCGTGCGGCTCCGAAGCGGTTCCCGACAGCGCGACGCAGCGCGCGGTCCTCGCGGACAATCCGGCAAGGCTCTACGGTTTCTGAAGCGGCACGGGTTTTGCATGAAGAGGCGCAAGGAGCGTACTCGCCATGCCATTGCCCCTCGTGAGACTCGGCCTAGCTGCCGCCGCCGGCTACTACTTCTACAACCGGTATCGCAAGTCGCGCGCGGCTGGCTCGCAGACCAACGCAAGCGACGCGGTCGACGACATCGAGCTCGGCTCGAATCCATCGAACGAAGAGAGGCTCGACGCCGGGGTGAAGGAAACCTTCCCGGCCAGCGACCCGGTCGCGGTCGGCAAGGCGGAAACCGCCTACGAGAAGAAGCAGCGCCTGGGCTAGATGATGGGGTCAGAGCATTTGCTCTGACCCCAGTTTTTTGAGACTGGGCATGACGTCCTGCGCGAAGCGCTCCATGTTGCGGCGCGTGAGCTCGCCCGGCAGCGTGCCGAACTGGCACATGACGAGCAGGTTGCCGAAGCGCATGTCGTTCCAGTAGCGCTCGAACGCGCCGCGCACCGTCGCGGCGCTGCCGCAGACGAAAAGACCGAGGTCGATCGCCTGGTCGATGTGGATGTCGCCGAACATCTGCGCCTTGGCCTTCATCACGTTCTTGTACGACTCGCGCGACGTGTAGCCGGGCGGCAGCAGCATCTCGAGCGGCATCCTTACGAACACGTTGCGGAAGGCTTCAAAGTGTGGCTTGGCCTCCGCCCTCGCCTTCTCGTCCGTTTCCCCCACATAAACCGGCACCGCCCAGCCGAGCTGGCTGTCCTTCGCCGCGTATCCGTATTCATTACAGCGGTCGCGGTACATCTTGAGATAGCGCTCGACCACTTTCGAAGGGCTGAAGGTCTGAAGGTACGTGTAGCGCCGGTCGGGGTGCGAAGCCCAGTCGATCGTTTCCCTGCTTCCCTGCGAGGGGATCCAGATCGGCGGGTGCGGCTTCTGGAACGGCCGCGGCCACAGGTTCACGTAATTCACGTTGTAATGCTTGCCCTGGAACGCGAACGGCCCGGGTTCGGTCCACGCGCGCACGATCAGGTCGTGCGCCTCGTGGAAGCGGTCGTGCGAGATCGTCGGGTTGACGCCGAACGTGTGGTACTCGGCGCCGATGCCGCGCACGAAGCCGCTCACCAGCCGCCCGCCGCTGATCACGTCGATCATCGCGTGCTCCTCGGCGATCGTGAGCGGATGGCTGCGCAGCGGCAGCGCGGAGCCAAGTATTGCGATCTTTACCCGGGAAGTTCTTCTGGCCAACGCAGATGCGGTGACGATCGGCGAAGGCATCAGGCCGTACGCGGTCTGGTGATGCTCGTTCACCGAGATGGCGTCGAAGCCGAGCGTTTCGCCGTATTCGAGCTCGTCGAGATAGCGGTTGTAGAGCTGATGGCCCTTCTGCGGGTCGAAATGCCGGTTCGGCAGCTTCACCCAGACGGTGCCGTTCTTGCGGCCGGCCTCCAGGTCGAGCTCGGCGTACGGCATGAGGTGGAACAGGACTATTTGCATACGATGTCGCAGAAGAGATCGGGCTTCTCGGCGTGCGGCAGATGGCCGACGTTCTCGAGCACGTGCACTTGCGCCTTGGGCATCAGGCGCTTCAGCTCATCGGCGATTTTCGCCGGAAGGATCCGGTCCTCGCGGCCCCAGAGGATCTTCACCGGCACGTCGATGCGGTGCAGCCACTTGGGCAGGAAAGGATCGTGCAGCCGCGGCTCCCAGGCGAGGCGCGCGGTGGTGTGGCGGTTCTTGAGGCCGATGTCGACGGCTTCCGGCGTCACCGGCTCCGCCAGGCGCGCCTGCGCCAGCCGCTGATCGACGAAAAGGTTTTGCACCACCTCTTCGGGACTCATGAGAAAGATGTCGGCGGGCTGCACGCCCGGCGCCGCCACGCCGGCCGGGCTGACCAACACCAGCGACTTGAGGCGCGAGGTGTCGCGCACCGCCATCTCCATCGCGATCCAGCCGCCCATGGAGTTGCCGACGAGCGTCACGTTCCTCAGATCGAGCGCGCGCAGGAAGTCGAGATAGAAATACGCCTCGTCGTGGATGTTGTCGAGCCATTGCGGCTCGTCGGAAAGCCCGTAGCCCGGATGCTCGGGCACCAGCACGTCGAAGCGCGCGGCGAGCTTTTCCATGAACGGCATGATCGCGGGCGCACCGCTCGCGCCGTGCAGGAACAAGAGCGGCTCTCCGCTGCCGCCGCGGCGCAGGTTCACCTTGCAGCCGTCGACTTCGATGAAGGTTTGCTTGAACGTCATGTTTTCCTTTTCCTGCGCGTCACGCCGGACTCCTCTATGGCGGCGGGGATCTCGGCGAAGTTCATCGGCGCCATTACGTGCGCGCCGGCGACGCCGGGGATCTCGGCCAGCTCCTGCAACACTTCGACGCAGATGCGGCGGCCTTCGCGCTTCGGGTTCTGCGCGCGCTCCAGGCGCTCGACGATCGCGTCCGGGATGAGCGTACCGAAGAGCTTATCGCGCATCCAGCGCGCCGAGCGCGCCGACGGGATCGGCGCCACGCCGATGAGAACCGGCAGCCGTATTCCGAGCTCGAGCAGGCGCGCGGCGTAGCGCCGCACCACGCCCGTGTCCATGCAGAACTGCGTCTGGATGAAGTCCGCGCCGGCCTGCGCCTTGGCGCGCAGGCCCCTCGGGTCCCAGGCGGGCGGCGGATCGACGGGCACGTCCGCGGCGCCGAGAAAAAGGTCCAAGCCGCCTTTCACCTCGGTGCCCGAAGGCAGCGCCTGCTCGCTGCGCATGCGGTGCGCCATCGCGAGCAAGGCTTTGCTGTCGAGATCGAATACCGGCTTCGCTTCGGGCTGGTCGCCGGCCTTCGGATCGTCGCCGGCGAGCATCAGCATGTTGTGCACGCCGAGCGACACGGCGCCGAGGATGTCGGCCTGCAGCGCGAGCCGGTTGCGGTCCCGGCAGGTCATCTGGAATATGGGCTCGATCCCGCTCTGCAGGAGGAAGTGCGCGGCGGCCAGGCTCGAAAGATGAACCTTGGCGCCCGCGCCGTCGGTCACGTTGATCGCCGTGACCAGCCCCTTGAGCGGCAGCGCGCGGCTCACGAACTCGGCGGGATCGGTCGACACCGGCGGCGTGATCTCCGCGGTAACGACGAAATCGCCGCTCTTCAGTCTCGCTTGCAGGTTGCTGGCCATCTATGATCGCGCATTGCCCGAGCTGCCCGATCTTACTGTCTACCTGGAAAGCCTGGACGCGCGGATTGCAAACCGGCGCCTGCTGCGCATCCGGCTGCTGAATCCTTTCCTGCTGCGCACGGCAGTGCCGCCCATCGCGGCCGCCGAGGGCAAGAAGGTGCTCGGAGTGGGACGTGTGGGCAAGCGCATCGCGATCGCGCTCGAAGGCGAGCTGTTCCTCGTCCTGCACCTCATGATTGCCGGCAGGCTGCGTTGGGACGGCAAGCCGCCGAAGCGCATCACGCTTGCGCTGTTCGAGTTCGAGAGCGGCACGCTCGCCTTCACCGAGGCCGGCAGCAAGCGCCGCGCTTCCCTGCATGTTGTCCAGGGCAGGGACGCGTTGCGCGCCATGGATGCGGGCGGCGTCGAGATCCTGGACTGCGACCTCGAAAAATTCAGCGCGGTGTTGTTGTCTGAAAATCATACTTTGAAACGCGCGCTGACCGATCCGCGGCTTTTCGCGGGCATCGGCAACGCGGACTTTCCCGTCGCGCCTTCTCAAGAAGAGCTGGCCGCGCTCCATAGACGAACTGGGCTGAGCCGCTACCAGCCGATCGCCTTCGGCAGCCACAGCGCGATCTGCGGGTAGAAGTACACCAGCACCAGGCCCACGAGCTGCACCGCGATGAATGGGAGCACCCCGAGGTAGATGTGGCGCGTGGTGACACCCGCCGGGGCGACGCCGCGCAGGAAAAAGAGCGCCCAGCCGAAGGGCGGCGTCAGGAACGAGGTCTGCAGGTTGACGCAGATCAGCATCGCGAGCCAGGTGAGGTCCACGCTTTGCGACGCGAACACCGGCAGAAACAGCGGCACCGCGATGTAGCTGATCTCGATCCACTCGATGAAGAAGCCGAGCACGAAGATGAGCAGCATCAGGAACCAGATGTCGGCCGCCAGCCCGCCGGGCAGGAACTCGAACATGTCCTTGATCAGGTCCTCGCCGTGCAGCCCGCGGAAGGCGAGCGAGAACACCTGCGCGCAGATGAGGATGAACATCACCATGGCGGTGATCTTGGTGCTCGCCTGCACGGTCTCGCGCAGCACCTGCAGCGTGAGCCGCCGCGCGAAAAGCGTCACCAGGATCGAGCCGAGCGCGCCCATCGACGCCGCCTCGGTGGGCGCGGCGACCCCGCCGATGATCGAGCCGAGCACTGCGAGTACCAGCCCGAGCGGCGGCAGCACCACCTTGATGAAGCGAAGCCACAGCTCGGCGCGCGGCAGGGCGTCGCGCTCGGTCTTGGGAACCGGCGGCACTCGCGCCGGCGACACCATGCCGACGATGACGACGTACACGCAGTACAGCGCCGCGAGAAGCAGCCCCGGCATCACCGCGGCCGCGAACAGCGTGCCGACGGAGAGCTGCAGGATGTCGGAAAGCAGGATGAGGATCAGGCTCGGCGGAATGATCTGGCCGAGTGTGCCCGAGGCGCAGATCGCGCCGCAGGCGATGCCCGGGTCGTAGCCCCGGCGCAGCAGCGTAGGCAGCGTGAGCAGCCCGAGCGTGATGACGGTCGCGCCGACGATGCCGGTCGTCGCCCCCATCAGCACGCCGACGCCGATGATGCCGAGCGCCATGCCGCCGCGCAGCCCGCCCGCGAGGTGTCCGACGACGTCGAGCAGATCCTCGGCGAGGCGCGATCTCTCGAGCATCACGCCCATGAACACGAACAGCGGGATCGCGAGCCACTGGTAGTTCGCCACCACGCCGTAGATGCGCGCCGGCACCAGGTTGAAGAGCCCCGGGCCGAAGCCGAGGAAGCCGAACACGAACCCGGTGGTGGCAAGCGTGAGCGCGACCGGCACGCCCGCCATGAGCAGCCCGAAGAACGCGACCAGCATCAGGATCGCGAGCACTTCGGTGAAGCTCATCGCAGGCTTTTCAGCTTTTCAAGCGCCGCCAGGGCTGAGGCGATACCCTGCACCAGCAAAAGCGCGAAGCCGAGCGGCAGCAGCCCTTTGAGGAGGTAGCGGTGCGCAATGCCGCCCGGGTCGGGCGAGCCCTCGTCGATGACGTAGGACTGCTGCACGTAATGCAGCGAGTACCCGATGAAAAGCGCGGCGATCGCGATGGCGAGCAGCGCGGAAACGAGCTCGACGGCGGCTTTCGTCCCGGGGCGGAAGCCGCCGAACAGGATGTCCACGCGCACATGCTCGCCGTGCCGCATCGCGTAGGAGCAGCCGAACAGGATCAGCGGCACGAGCAGATGCCACTCCAGCTCCTGCGCCCATACCGAGCCGACGCTGAAGAGGTACCGGAGCACCACGTTCACCGACATCAGCGCCACGATCACCAGGGTGAGCCAGGACGTGCAGCGGCCGACCCAGTCGACGAAGCGCTCGATGCGGGCGCGCGGCCCGCGCTCAGCCACGAATCTTTGCGTGGTAGACGGCTTCGCTATACCCCGCCCAGCTGTCGTACTTCGCCTTGAAGCTCATGTAGGAGGTATGAACTTTCTTGGTGATCGGGTCCTTCGCCACCGCCTCGGCGAGCACCTGGTTGGTCACTTCGCGCAGCCGCTTCACCACCGCGTCGGGCAGCGGCTTGGCGGTGACGCCCTGGTTCTTCACCAGGTCCTCCATCGCCTCGGCGTTGGTGCGCTGGCACCACGCCTCGCTGATGACGTTGCAGGCGGCGCAGGCGTTCTCCACCACCGCCTGCAGGTCCTTGGGCAGCTTCTGCCACGCGGCGCGGTTGATCAGCAGCTCCGAGACCGTCGCGGTCTCGTGCCAGCCGGTGGTGTGATAGAACTTCGCCGCCTTGTGCAGCCCGAGCCTGCGGTCCTGGTAGGGCCCGACGAATTCCGCGGCATCGATCACGCCGCGCTCGAGCGCCGGGAAGATCTCGCCGCCCGGCAGCAGCTTCACGTCCACGCCGAGCGCCGCGTACACCTTGCCGGCGAGCCCGGGGATGCGCATCTTCAGGCCCTTGAAGTCGTCGACCGACTTGATCTCCTTGCGGAACCAGCCGGTCATCTGCACGCCGGTGTTGCCGCAGGGAAAGGCGACCATGCCGAAGGGCGCGTACACCTCGTGCCACAGCGGGATGCCGCCGCCGTCGTACAGCCAGCCGTTCATGCCCTGGAAGTTGAGCCCGAAGGGCACCGCGGTGAAGTACTGCGCGGCGAAGGTCTTGCCGGTCCAGAAATAGCTGTTGGCGTGGTTCATCTCCACGGTGCCCGAGCGCACCGCGTCGAAGCCCTCGAACGCCGGAATCAGCTCGCCCGCGCCGTACACCTGGATGCGCAGCCTGCCGTTCGACATCGCCTCGATGCGCTTCGCGAGATCGGTCGCGCTGCCGGGACCGTCCATGTAGAACGGCGCGCCCTTGGGATAGGCGCTGGTCATCTTCCAGTTGAAGCTCTGCTGCGCGCGCGCGACGTGCGGAAAACCTAGCGCTCCGGCGGCCGCGCTCGCAGCGATGCCGGCCTTGAGAAACTTCCTGCGCTGCTGACCCATGATGCCTCCCCAGTTTTGTTGGAGCCCTTTTTAGCAAGGATCGCTCCAGGCCTGACCGGCCGAATTCAGGGTAAAACGCGCGCAAAGCGCCCGTCAACGGTGCATGCGAACCGGCCGGGTTCCCGCTCGTGGGGCGTAGACTCAAGCCGTGGCGAGCGCGCGATTTCGTTTCCACGGCGACCTTGCGCGGTTTCTGCGCGCCGATTGCCGGCAGGAGCCGCTCGATTACGCCTGCGCGCGCGCGGCGACGCTGAAAAATGCGATCGAGGCGCTCGGCGTGCCGCACACCGAGGTTGGGCGCATCGGCGTAAACGGCGAGCCGGCGACGCTGCAGCGCATCGTGCGCGACGGAGACGTAGTGGAAGTATTTGAAATCGGGATAGACCCTATTTCGGGTGAAATGGGGTCCGACCCCATTTTCCTTGCCGACGCCCACCTGGGAGGCCTGGCGCGCTTTCTCCGCATGCTCGGATTCGACACGCTGCACGAGAACGCCTTTGCCGACGATGAGATCCGGCGCATCGCCGCCGACGAGCAAAGGATCGTGCTGTCCCGCGACCGCGAGCTTCTGAAATGCCGCGAGATTGCGCGCGGCTGCTTCGTGCGCGCCCTCAAGCCCGAAGCGCAGCTTCGCGAAGTGGCCGCGCGCTACAACCTCGCGGTGAGCGCCCGCCCCTTCACGCTATGCCTGAACTGCAACGTGCCGCTGGAGCCCGTGGAAAAAAACGCAGTCGCGCATCGGGTGCCGGAAACAGTCCTTCGCCTGCAGCACGCCTATACCCGCTGCCCGGCCTGCGGCGGCGTCTTCTGGCCCGGATCGCACTATCAGCGGATGCTCGAGGCGCTCAAGCCCGTGATCGGCCGTTAGCCTCGTAAGTTGCTGGTTTGCAGGGGGTAATCCCCTGCGCCGTTCGGCGCAGCCGCAACCCCGCTTGTTTCTTGCTTTGGTCCCGGAATATACGCATCTCGTGGCTGCGACTTCATGAAGAACGTTATCCGACTCGACGACTATCGTGAGCCGCGCCGTCCCGCCCGCGAGCCGCGGGTGCCCGACGCCCCGCGCTTCTTCTGCCTCAACTGCGATACCGATCAGTTCAAGCTCTACGCCTCCGGGATCGTGCACTGCGCGGCCTGCGGCGCGCTGATCCGCAACGTGGAAGTCATCAATCTTCAGGAACGGCGACGCTAGCCGCTAAAATGGGGGCTTGAAGCAGGAACAAGTCCCCGGCGACGCGATCGTCATCCGCGGCGCGCGCCAGAACAACCTGAAGAATCTGACGCTGGTGGTCCCCACCGGCGAGCTCCTTGTCGTGACCGGCGTCTCGGGCTCGGGCAAGTCTTCGCTCGTCTTCGACACGCTCTACGCGGAAGGGCAGCGGCGCTACGTCGAGACCTTCAGCCCCTACGCGCGGCAGTTCCTCGACCGCATGGACAAGCCGCAGGTCGACGCCGTCGAGGGCATCCCGCCGGCCATCGCCATCGACCAGACGAACCCGGTGCGCACTTCGCGCTCGACCGTCGGCACGATGACCGAGCTGAACGACCACCTGAAGCTGCTCTTCGCGCGCGCCGCGAAGCTCCATTGCCGGGGTTGCGGCAAGCCGGTCAATCGCGATACGCCCTCGTCGATATTCGAGGACCTGCAGAAGCTGGGCGAGGCGCGCGTCGCCGTCACCTTCCCGGTTTCCATTCCGAAGAACTTCACGGAAAAGGAAATCGAGGAGCTCCTGCAGCGGCAGGGCTACACGCGGCTGCACTCCCGATCCAGGGCGCTGCTCGAAGTCACGCAGGACCGCATCAAGCTGCCGGCGGAGCGCTCGCGCGTTACCGAGGCGCTCGAAGCCGCGCTGCGCTTCGGACAGGGAAAAGTAAATATCTATGTGCAGAAATCCGGGGCGGAAAAATCGGGGTCCGTCCCCGATTTTGATTGTTACCGGTATTCCGCGGGCCTTCACTGCGCGAATTGCGACATTCACTATTCCGAGCCCACGCCGGCGATGTTCTCGTTCAACTCGCCGATCGGCGCCTGCGAGGCCTGCCGCGGCTTCGGCCGGGTCATCGGCGTCGACTTCGGATTGGTGATTCCAGATGAAGGCAAGACGCTGCGCGAAGGCGCGGTGCGCCCGTGGCAGACGGCGAGCTTCAAGGAATGCCAGGACGACCTCGAGAAGTACGCCAAGAAGCGGCGCATACCTCTAGATGTTGCGTGGTCTTTGCTCACTGAGGAGCAAAGGACTTGGGTCTTGGAGGGCGAGCCGCAGTGGGTGAGCTGGCGCAAATCCTGGCCGGGCGTGTGGTACGGCGTGCGGCAGTTCTTCAAGTGGCTCGAGAGCAAGGCCTACAAGATGCACATCCGCGTCCTGCTCTCGAAGTACCGCGCCTATACCGAGTGCGTCGAATGCCTCGGCACGCGGCTCAAGCCCGATGCGCGGCTCTGGACGATCGAAGGCAGGTCGATCCACGAGATGATGCGGCTGCCGATCTCGCAGACGCGCGAGTTCTTCGAGCACCTCGATTACAACGACGAAGCGACCGATCTGCTGCTGAAGGAAATCCGCACGCGCCTGGGCTACCTGTGCGACGTCGGCCTCGGCTATCTGACGCTCGACCGGCAGTCGCGCACGCTCTCGGGCGGCGAAGTGCAGCGCATCAACCTCACCACCGCGCTCGGCACCTCGCTCGTCAACACGCTTTTCGTCCTCGACGAGCCCTCGATCGGCCTGCATCCGCGCGACATGGGGCGCGTCATCGAGGTCATGAAGCGCCTGCGCGACGCCGGCAACACGCTGGTCGTCGTGGAGCACGACCCGCAGATCATGTTCGCGGCCGACCGGATCCTCGACATGGGCCCGGGGCCCGGCGAGCGCGGCGGCGAGATCGTGTTCTTCGGCGCGCCGGAAAACCTCAAGTCCGAAGCGACGCTCACTGCCGACTATCTTTCCGGGAGGAAGCGCGCCGCAGAGCCGAGGCCCGCGCCGCGGGCTTTGCGGTTCATCGAGCTCCTCGGCGCGGCCGAGCACAACCTCAAGAACCTCGACGCGCGCATCCCGCTCGAGCGGCTCGTGTGCGTGACCGGCGTCTCGGGCTCGGGTAAATCGACGCTCGTGCAGGACGTGCTCTACCCGGCGCTGCGCAAAAGCATGGGCAAGCCCACCGAGATGCCCGGCGCGCACCGCGCGCTGCGCGGCGCCGACCGCATCTCGGACGTGGTGATGGTGGACCAGTCGCCGATCGGCAAGACGACGCGTTCCAACCCCGCGAGCTACGTCGGCGCCTTCGATGAAATAAGGGTTTTGTTTTCAAAGGAAAAAACATCCAAAGAGCGCGGCTACACGCCCGGCACCTTCAGCTTCAACTCCGGGAACGGGCGCTGCCCGACGTGCTCGGGCTGCGGCTTCGAGCACGTGGAGATGCAGTTCCTCTCGGACGTGTACCTGCGCTGCCCGGACTGCGACGGCCGCCGCTACCGCCCGGAAATCCTCGAAGTGCGCATCGACGGCAAGTCGATCGCCGACGTCCTCGAGATGACGGTGCACGAGGCATCGCGCTTCTTCCGCAGGAATGAGGAAGTGCAGGCGCGGCTCGCCCCGCTCGCCGCCGTGGGGCTCGACTACTTGCGCCTCGGCCAGCCGGTGCCGACGCTCTCCGGCGGCGAAGCGCAGCGCCTGAAGCTCGCGGGTTACCTCGCGGAGAAGAACGTGGGCTCGGATCCCATTCTGTTTCTCTTCGACGAGCCGACGACCGGCCTGCACTTCGACGACGTCGCGAAGCTCCTCAGGGCATTCCGCCAGCTGCTCGCCGCGGGACATTCGCTGGTCGTGATCGAGCACAACCTGGACGTCATCCGTGCCTCGGACTGGATCCTCGACCTCGGGCCCGAAGGCGGCGATGCCGGCGGCGAGCTGCTGTTCGAGGGCACTCCTCGGGAGATAACTCAATTTGAAAAATCCTTTACAGGGCGTGCGCTGCGCGAGTACGCGGAAAAAATGGGGTCGGAAAAAATGGGGTCAGACCCCTTCAGGGCTCCAACGCCTGCCTTTTCCAGGAAGGGGTCTGACCCCATTTTTTCCAACGCCATCCGCATTCACAATGCGCGCGAGCACAACCTGAAGAACATCGACGTCGAGATCCCGCGCGGGCGCTTCACCGTCGTGACCGGGGTCTCGGGCTCGGGGAAATCCACGCTCGCCTTCGACATCCTGTTCTCCGAAGGGCAGCGGCGCTACCTCGAGTCGCTGAACGCCTACGCGCGGCAATTCGTGCAGGCGGCCTCCCGCCCCGATGTGGACGCGATCTTCGGCATCCCGCCGACCGTGGCCATCGAGCAGCGCACCAGCCGCGGCGGGCGCAAATCGACCGTCGGCACCCTCACCGAAGTGCATCACTTCCTGCGCCTGCTCTTCGTCAAGCTGGGCACGCAGTACTGCCCCGACTGCGACGTGCCGATCGAGCCGCAGAGCGAGGAAGTCATCGCGGCGAGGATCCTGCGAGCTTTCCGCAATCAGAAGATCACGCTGCTCGCGCCGCTCGTCATCAACCGCAAGGGCGTGTACACCGACCTCGCGAAGTGGGCGCTCGGCAAGGGCTACTGGCACCTGCGCGTCGACGGCAAGCTGCTGACGACGCGCCCGTTCCCGCGCCTCGACCGCTTCAAGGAGCACACGATCGAGCTCCCCGTAGGGGACATCCACATAGGAACAAAGAATGAAGTGCAACTGCGCGAGCTGTTGTCGAAGACGCTCGACATCGGCAAAGGCGTGCTGCACGTGCTCAGCGGCAAGCAAGTCGAGGTGTTCTCGACCAAGCGCGCGTGCCGCTCCTGCGGCCGCAGCTTCCCGGAGCTCGATCCGCGTCTGTTTTCCTACAACTCGAAGCACGGCTGGTGCGCCGCCTGCTACGGCACCGGCCTCGCCATCGACGAGGTCGAGTGGTCCGACGAGCGCGCGCGCACCGGGGCCGAGGACCACGTGCTCGACTCGTGGATCGAATGGCTGGAGGTCGACGAGGCGTGCCCGCAGTGCGAAGGCCGGCGCCTCAACCCCGAGGCGCTCGCGGTGCGCTGGCACGGCGAGAACATCGCGCAGTACTCGGGTTTGCCGATAAAAGACCTGAAGGCCCTGTTCCAGAACGTTCCCCTTAAAGGGCGCGAAGCGGAAATCGCGCGCGACATCTTCGCCGAGCTGAAAGCGCGCCTGGGATTCCTCGAGGACGTCGGCCTTGGCTACCTGACGCTCGAGCGCGCGGCGCCCACGCTCTCCGGCGGCGAGGCGCAGCGCATCCGGCTCGCGGCGCAGCTCGGCTCCAACCTGCGCGGCGTGTGCTACATCCTCGACGAGCCGACGATCGGCCTGCACCACCGCGACAACCGGATCCTGCTCGATGTGCTCGAGAAGCTCGAAGCGAAAGGCAACTCGCTGGTGGTCGTAGAGCACGACGAGGACACCATCCGGCGCGCGCATCATGTCATCGACCTCGGGCCCGGCGCGGGCAAGCTCGGCGGCCGCGTGATCGCCGAGGGCTCCGCCGCGGATCTCATGGAGCACCCGGACTCGATCACCGGCAGGTTCCTGAAGGAGCCGCTCAGGCATCCGCTGCAGCCGCGCCGCCCGGTGTCGCGCAAGACCGATTGCATCGAAGTGCGGAAAGCGAAGCTGCACAATCTCCGCAACATCGATGCGCGCATCCCGCTCGCACGGCTGACGCTCATCACCGGGGTTTCTGGATCGGGGAAATCGACGCTCGCGCGCGACGTGCTCTACGAGTCGCTGGTCCACGAGGCGGCGATCGGTTGCAAGAGCATTTCCGGACAAAACCGGATAGAGCGCGTGCTGGAAGTCGATCAAACACCCATCGGCAAGACGCCGCGCTCGTGCCCGGCGACTTATGTCGGCTTCTGGGACAACATCCGCAAGCTGTTCGCCGACACGAGCGAGGCGCGCATGCGCGGCTGGAGCGCGAGCCGCTTCTCCTTCAATACGGCGGGCGGGCGCTGCGAGGCCTGCGAGGGCCAGGGAATCAAGAAGATCGAAATGTCCTTTCTTCCGGACGTGCGCGTGACCTGCGAAGGTTGCGGCGGCGCACGCTTCAATCCCGAGACGCTGCAAGTGCGCCTGCGCGGCAAGACCGTCGGCGAAGTGCTCGCGATGAACGTGGACGAGGCGCTCGAGTTCTTCGCCGCGCATCCCTCGATCCAGCGCTGCCTGCAATTGCTCCAGGACGTCGGGCTCGGCTATCTCACCCTCGGGCAGCAAAGCCCGACGCTCTCCGGGGGCGAGGCCCAGCGCATCAAGCTCGTGTATGAATTATCCAAAGTCA
This sequence comes from Betaproteobacteria bacterium, assembly GCA_004297625.1. Taxonomy (GTDB): domain Bacteria; phylum Pseudomonadota; class Gammaproteobacteria; order Burkholderiales; family SG8-39; genus SCGC-AG-212-J23. Next base: position 143,921 of record SCTY01000068.1, read on the forward strand.
CTCAAGAAACCTTGTATGTGCTGGACGAGCCGACCGTAGGCCTGCACATGGCGGACGTGGAGAAGCTCATCCGCGTGCTGCACCGGCTGGTCGATGCCGGCAATACCGCGGTCGTCATCGAGCACAATCTGGACGTCATCGCGGAAGCGGACTGGCTGATCGATCTCGGCCCCGAGGGCGGCAGCGGCGGCGGCAGGATCGTGTATCAAGGAACGCCGGAGCAGACGGTGAAGGCGAAAACGCATACGGCCGCGGCGCTTTCCGAGTTCCTGGCACAGCGCACCGCAGCGGGGACAACTCCGGCGCGCAGCTCAGGAGCGTGATCCGGGCGGGCTTTTGAGCGCCGCGTGCGCCGCCGCCAGCCGCGCGACGGGCACCCGGAACGGCGAGCAGGAGACGTAATCGAGCCCGACGCGGTGGCAGAAATCGATGCTCGCCGGGTCGCCGCCGTGCTCCCCGCAAATCCCGATTTCGAGGTCCTTGCGGCGTGCGCGCCCAAGCCTGACTCCCATCGCCATGAGCTGGCCGACGCCCTCCTGGTCGAGGGTGGCGAAAGGATTGTGCTTGAGGACGCCTTTCTGCAGATACTCGCTGAGGAAGCCCGTCTCCGCGTCGTCGCGCGAGATGCCGAAGGTCGTCTGCGTGAGGTCGTTGGTCCCGAACGAGAAGAACTCCGCGTACTCGGCGATCTCGCCGGCAATCAGCGCCGCGCGCGGCACCTCGATCATGGTGCCGAACTCGTAGCGCACCTTCGTGCCCTGCTCTTTCAGCACCTTGCGCGCTTCGTCTTCGAGGAGCTCGCGCTGCATCCTGAGCTCGGCGCTCGTCGACGCGAGCGGGATCATGATCTTCGGCTTGAGCTTCACGCCCTCGCGCGCGCAAGCGCAGGCGGCCTCGAGGATGGCGCGCACCTGCATGCGCACGAGCTCGGGCATGTGGATGCCGAGCCGCACGCCGCGCAGCCCGAGCATCGGGTTCTGCTCGTGCATCGCCTCCACGCTTTCGAGCAGCAGCCGCTTCGAGCGAAGCTGGGGCCCGAGCGCGGCGCGGTCTCCGTCGTTCAGGCGGATGCGGATTTCCAGCTCGGTGACCGTCTTCTGCAGCTCGTCGCGGCTCGGCAGGAATTCGTGCAGCGGCGGATCGATCAGCCGGATGGTGATCGGCAGGCCGTCCATCGCCTTGAACAGGGCAACGAAGTCTCCGCGCTGCATCGGCAGGAGCTTCGCGAGGTGCTCGGCGCGTTTTTCCGCGTCGGGCGCGAGAATCATGCTCTGCACGATCGGCACCCGGTCGGCCTCGAAGAACATGTGCTCGGTGCGGCACAGGCCGATGCCTTCGGCGCCGAATTTGCGCGCGCGCTCGGCGTCGCGCGCGTAATCGGCGTTCGCCCAGACGCCGAGCCGGCGGAAGCCGTCGGCCCACGACAAGAGCTCGATGAAATACGGGTTGGTGACGTCGGGCACCACGGTCTCGAGCTGGCCGGCGAAAACCTCGCCGGTCCCGCCGTCGATCGACAGCCAGTCGCCCTCCTTCAGGAGCCGCCCGCTCTTGGTGCGCATCTGCCGGTGCTCCACGGAAACCTCGAGCGAGGCCGCTCCCACCACCGCCGGTATGCCGAACTGCCGCGCGACCAGCGCCGCGTGGCTCGTCCTGCCGCCGCGGCTCGTGACGATGCCCTGCGCTGCAAGCATGCCATGGACATCCTCGGGCCGGGTTTCGGGCCGCACCAGGATCACTTTTTTCTTCAGCGTCTTCGCCCAGTGCTCCGCGCTGTCGGCGTCGAAGACGATCTGGCCGATCGCCGCGCCGGGCGAAACGTCGAGTCCTTCGGCGATCATTGCGTCCGCGCCCTTCGCCTTGGCGCGCGCGGCGCCATCGAGCTGCGGGTGCAGGAAGTAATCGATGTGCTCCGGCGTAACGCGCTGTACCGCCTGCGCCCTGGTGATCAGCTTTTCCTTCGCCAGGTCGACCGCGATGCGAATCGCGGCCTGCGCGGTGCGCTTGGCGTCGCGCGTCTGCAGCATCCACAGCTTGCCGCGCTCGATGGTGAACTCGATGTCCTGCACGTCCCGGTAGTGCTTCTCCAGCGTGCGCGCGATGCGCCTGAGCTCCTTGTCGACCTTGGGCATCAAGCGCGCCAGCTCGCCGATCCTCAGCGTGATGCGCGAGCCGGAGACCACGTCTTCGCCCTGCGCGTTCATCAGCAGATCGCCCTCGAGCTGGTTCTCGCCGGTCGTGACATTGCGCGTGGCCGCGACGCCCGTGCCGGAATCGGCGCCGAGATTGCCGAAGACCATGGTGACGACCGTGACCGCCGTGCCGAGGTCATGCGGAATGCCGGCCGCCTTGCGATATTCCTGCGCGCGCCTGCCGTTCCACGAGCGGAACACCGCCATGGTCGCGAGCTTCAGCTGTTCCACCGGATCCGCAGGGAAAGGCCGCTTCGCATGATCTTCCACGATGCGCTTGAAGGCGGCGGTGACCTCCTTCAGGTCTTCCACCAAGAGCTCGGCGTCGTTCCATACGCCGCGCCGGGAGCGCTGCTCGGCGAGCCGCTCCTCGAAAGCCTTGCCCGGGACGCCGAGCACCACGCTGCCGTACATCTGCAGCAGCCGCCGGTAGGCATCGAAGACGAAGCGCTCGTCGCCGCTGAGGCGCGCAAGCCCCGCCGCCACCTCGTCGTTCAAGCCGATGTTGAGCACGGTGTCCATCATGCCGGGCATGGAAAACTTCGCGCCCGAGCGGCACGAGACGAGAAGCGGATTGCGCGGGTCGCCGAACGTCTTGCCGGTCGCCTTTTCCAGCGCGCGCAACGCCGCCAGCGCCTGCTCCCACATTCCCTTCGGAAAACGCTCGTTCGCGGCGAGGAACGCGTTGCACGCTTGCGTCGTCACCACGAAGCCCGGCGGCACCGGCATCTTGAGCCTGGCCATTTCGGCGAGATTCGCGCCCTTGCCGCCGAGCAATGCGCGCACGCCGCCCGAAGATCGCGCGGCGCGCTCGGCAAGCGGCAGCTCGTCGAAGGCATAGACGTACTTCACCGCGCTTTTCTTTGACGGAGCTTTATTCATTGGCGACCTTGTGATTCTCTTTGCCCATCCTGGATTACAAAATTGTACGATGTCGTTGTAATTGACTTTGGACAAATACAGAATGAAAGCGCCGCGCCGTCCCGTAGCGCTAGCGCTCATGGTTGCGGCCCCCGTGCTCTGGAGCAGCGCCGGCGTGGTGACCCGCCACATCGAGCGCGCTCCGGCTTTCGAGCAGGTGTTCTGGAGAAGCCTCTTCGCCTGCGCGTTCGTCGCTCTGGCGCTTTCCCTGCTCCAGCGCAGGACGCCGTTCAAGGCCATGCATGCGGCCGGCTGGCCGGGGTTGTTCTCGGGCGCCATGTGGGCGGTCATGTTTACCGCCTTCGTGCTCGCCCTTTCGCTCACCACCACCGCGAACACGCTGGTAACGATGAGCGTCAGCCCGCTCCTCACCGTGCTGCTGGCGCGCATGCTGCTCAACGATCCGATTCCCGCGCGCACCTGGCTGGCAGCCGGCGCCGCGGCGGCGGGCATCGCCTGGATGTTCAGGGAAGGGCTCTCGGCAAGCGATTCGCGCCATGTCGGCGGCATGCTGGTCGCCTTCCTCGTTCCCGTCGCCTCCTCGGCGAACGTCATCGCCTTGCGCGCGAGCGCGGCGCGCGTCGATCTCGTTCCCGCCGTGATGCTGGGTGGAGCGCTCTCCGCCCTCATCGCTCTGCCGCTCGCGTTGCCCTTCTCGGCCTCGGGAAGGGACATCCTCCTTTTGGCGTTGCTGGGCATCTTCCAGCTCGGCCTGCCCTGCGTGCTGCTGGTCCTCGCGAGCCGCGCCCTGCTCGCGCCGGAGCTTGCCTTGCTCGGGCTGCTGGAGGTGGTGCTCGGGCCGCTCTGGGCCTGGCTGGGCGCGGGGGAGGTACCCGCACGCGCCACTCTGCTTGGCGGAGCCATCGTTCTCATAGCGCTCGTCGGGAACCAAATGGCTGCCCTCAGCGTTCGTTCCGATCGGACTGCATCGTTCTACCGCTGAGAGGGATTCGCACCGGGGTGTATGTTACACTGCATCGTAAAGTGAACATACAAAGGTAAAGCTCCGGCGTGTTGGTAAAGACAGCGAAGGTTTCGAGCAAAGGGCAGATCACGCTTCCACGCGAGGTGCGCAAGGCGCTCGGCACGGATCATGTGCGCATCGTGTATTCGGCCGGCGAGGTGCGCATCGAAGCGGTGAACGATGTGGCGGGAAGCCTCGCCCATTACGCCAAGCGCAAGAAGAAAATCGCGTTCCGCGTCGCGCGCGAGCGGGCTTGGGAGGCCGTTGTCCGAGAAAAATACAAGCGTCGTTGACGCGAACGTAATCGTGTCCCTGCTGCTCGCCGACGAGCGGGCGCATTTCGAGCGTGCGCGCGCGTTTTTCGAGCCGGTGCGCGAAGGCGGCGAATCCGCCTACATCCCTTCTGCCGTGATCGCCGAGTGCATATACGTCTTCACCCGTGTCTACGGAGTCAAACGCGAGGAAGCCGCGACAAAGCTCCTGGCACTGCTCGACTACCGGGGCGTAACCGTGGAATCTCCAGCCGTTCGCCAGGCTTTGGCGCTGTTTCGCGACCGCAAGGTGGATTTCGTGGACGCGCTTGTGGCCGCCACCGCCCGCGAGCGCGGCTGGCGCGTATTCAGCTTTGATCGCGATTTGGAGAAGCTGGCGAAGTAAGCCAATACCTGTATAATGCGTGCCAAGCTTTCTGTTACGCGTATTTCCGGTTAGCGTTTCAGTCCGTTGTGTGGTCCATCCTGGACCTCAAATAACAAGCTAGAAACAGCATCTGCCTGAACCGGTCGAAGGCAACCCCTTCCCAGGCCGAGCTCAGGAGAAATCTCATCAGCACGACGTTCGAAGGCCTCGGCCTTAATTCCGAGCTGCTGCGCGCGGTCGCAGACCAGGGCTACACCGTTCCCACTCCCATCCAGGCGCAGGCGATCCCGATCGTCCTCGCCGGCCGCGACCTGCTCGGCGCGGCACAGACCGGCACCGGCAAGACCGCCGGCTTCACGCTGCCCCTGTTGCAGAGACTCAACGCCAAGGCGAGCAGCAGCTATTCGCCCGCCCGCCACCCGGTGCGCGCGCTCATCGTCACGCCGACGCGCGAGCTGGCCATCCAGGTCGAGGAAAGCGTGCGCACCTACGGCAAGTACCAGAAGCTGAAGTCGACCTGCATCTACGGCGGCGTCGGCATCCAGCCGCAGATCGACGCCCTGCGCGGCGGCATCGACGTCGTGGTCGCCACGCCGGGCCGCCTCCTCGATCACGTGCAGCAGAAGACGATCGACCTGCGCCAGGTGGAGATCCTGGTGCTCGACGAGGCCGACCGGATGCTCGACATGGGCTTCATCCCGGACATCCGCCGCATCCTTGCCCTGGTACCGGCCACGCGCCAGAACCTCCTTTTCTCGGCGACCTTTCCCGAGGAGATCCGCAAGCTCGCGGCCTCCTTCATGAAGGACCCGGTCACCGTCGAGGTCGCGCGCCGCAATACGCCGGCCGAGCTGGTGGGGCAAGTGGCCCACCCGGTCGCCTCCGATCGCAAGCGCGACCTTCTCGCGCACCTGGTCAAAACCAACGATTGGCGGCAGGTGCTCGTTTTCACGCGCACCAAGCACGGCGCGAACCGCCTGGCGCAGCAGCTGGAGCGCAGCGGCATCGAAGCCGATGCGATTCACGGCAACAAGAGCCAGAACGCCCGTACCCGCGCGTTGACGCGCTTCAAGGACAACGAGCTGCGCGTGCTCGTCGCGACCGACATCGCCGCGCGCGGCCTGGACATCGAGGCGCTGCCGCATGTCGTGAACTACGACATGCCGCATGTCGCCGAAGACTACGTACACCGCATAGGCCGGACCGGCCGCGCGGGCGTCGAAGGCGAGGCGGTATCGCTGGTCAGCCCGGAAGAGCGTCCGCTGCTCGCGGCGATCGAGAAGCTCATCAACCGCAAGATCGACAGCCGCGTCGTCGAAGGCTTCGAGCCGGGAAACGCCAGCGCGCCCAGGGAAAGGCAGGAGCCGAGGCGCGAGCAGCGGCCCCCGAAGCGTTTCCAGCAGAAACAACAACCGCGTCGGAACGGTCAGCAAGCGCAGCCGCGTTGGAACGGCCAGCCACAGCAGCCACGCCGGAACGGCCAGCCGCAGGCACGGCCGGGCGCACGGCGCAACGGCGGTGGCCGCAGCGGCTATGTCAGCCCGGAGCTGGAAGCGCAACTACGCGAAGGGCGCATGCGCGCGCGCGAAGACGCTCCGTACGAGCCCGCGGAGGAGATCGCGCCCGCCCAACCGGCGCCGCGTCCCGCTCCCACCATCACGCATCGTGCTTCGCGCGGTGTCCGCCGCGTGCTCGGCGCGCTGCTGGGCGGCAACGGCAACGGCAACAAGGACGACGCGAGCTGATCGGGCACACGGATTGCTGCCTCCCTTGGGTCAGGTGAAAGGAGGCAGCCATGTTGGGACTGAGGAAGATCAGCGATCGAGTCGTGCGCAAAGGCTCGAACGCAGCGCAGAACGTCGCCGAGACCGTCACCGATGCGGGAAAGCGCAGCAACCAGGCTGCGAAATCGGCTTACAGCTACGCGATGAATCATCCGAAAGCGACCGCCGCCGTGGTGCTCGGCACCGGGGTTGCGGCCGCCCTGCTCTGGATGGTGCAGCGGAGCGGCGGCTATAGCGCCGTGCGCCGCCAGGTGGTGAAGCGCGTGCGCGGCGCGTAGCGCCCCCTAGAATAGGCGGATGCGAGAGCCTCAAGCAAAAGCCATCCACCTCAAGGACTACACGCCGCCCGCGTTCCGCATCGACACCGTCGAGCTCGACGTCGAGATCCGCGAAGACGATGCAGTAGTCAAATCCAGACTCAAGGTCGTCAGAAACGCGCCCGGGCCGCTCGTGCTCGACGGCGACGAGCTGGAGCTCGTCTCCGTGTCGGTCGACGGCAAGCCGGCGCTGTACGAGCTGACGGCCGAAACGCTCAGCCTCGCGGCGCTGCCCGATGCGTTCACGCTCGAGACGGTGAGCCGCATCGTCCCCCAGAAGAACACCAAGCTCGAAGGCCTCTACGCGACGAAGAACGGCTTCGTCACGCAATGCGAGGCGCAGGGCTTCCGGCGCATCACCTGGTTCATCGACCGGCCCGATATCATGGCGCGCTACACGACCACGGTGCGCGCCGACCCGGCGAAATACCCGGTGCTGCTTTCGAACGGCAACCTGGCGGCCTCGGGCAAAGGCTGGGCACGGTTCGAAGACCCGTTTCCGAAGCCTTCGTATCTCTTCGCCCTCGTCGCCGCGAATCTCGAGGTCCAAGAAGACAAGTACAACGGCAAGAAGCTCTTCGTTTACGTCGAACCCGGCAAGCTCGACCAGGCGGCCTGGGCCATGGATTGCCTCAAGCGCGCCATCGCCTGGGACGAGAAGCGCTTCGGCCTTGCGCTCGACCTCGACCAGTACAAGATCGTCGCGGTCGGCGACTTCAACTCCGGCGCGATGGAGAACAAGGGCCTCAACATCTTCAACACCAAGTACGTGCTCGCGCGCGCCGACACCGCCACCGACGTCGATTACTTCAACATCGACCGCGTGGTGGCGCACGAGTACTTCCACAACTGGACCGGCAACCGCGTCACCTGCCGCGACTGGTTCCAGCTCTCGCTCAAGGAAGGCCTCACCGTGTTCCGCGACCAGGAGTACGGCGCGGACACCTATTCGCGCGCGCTGACGCGCATCCAGGAGGTGCGCGCGCTGCGCGCCGCGCAGTTCCCGGAGGACGCCGGCCCGATGAAGCACCCCGTACGGCCACAGTCCTACGTCGAGATCCGCAACTTCTACACCATGACGGTGTACGAGAAAGGCGCGGAAGTAGTGCGCATGCAGCACACGCTGCTCGGCGAGGAGAAGTTCCAGGCCGGGATGAAGCTTTATTTCAAGCGCCACGACGGCCAGGCGGTGACCTGCGACGACTTCGTGCAGGCGATGCAGGACGCTTCGGGCGTCGAGCTTTCGCAATTCAGGCGCTGGTACGACGTCGCGGGGACACCCGTGGTGGACGCAGCGGGCCGCTTCGAGGACGGCAAGTTCACCTTGACGCTGAAGCAGTCGATGAACCCGCCGTTTCATATCCCGTTCGCGGTGAAGGTCGGACCGCATGAAACGGTTCTTTCCCTGAAAAAGTCCGAGGAATCGTTCGAATTCAAAACCTCTACCAAACCTGTGCCTTCGTTGCTGCGCGGGTTCTCGGCGCCGGTGATCCTCAACTACCCGTACACCGAGGACGAGCTGCTGCACCTCATGGCGCACGACGACGATCCGTTCAACCGCTGGGAAGCGGCGCAGCGGCTCGCCACTTCCACGATCCTCGAGCGCAGCGGCGCGCCTTCGCACGCGTTCGTCGCCGCGGCGCGCAATCTGCTGAACGACCCGGATCCCGCGTTCGCCGCCGAGGCGCTCAACCTGCCCTCGGAGACCTTCCTCGCCGAGCAGATGGACGTGGTCGACCCCGACCGGCTGCACGAATCGCGCAACCGGCTGCGCCGCGAGCTCGCGCGTGCATTGAAACAAGATCTGCTTTCGGTCTACGAGAAGCTGAAAGTCGAAGGCCCCTATTCCCCCGATCCCGTTTCCGCCGGGCGGCGCGCGCTGCGCAACCTCTGCCTGGGATACCTCGTCGAGCTCGGGGAGGCGGCGCTCGCCTCTGTCCAGTTTCGCGGCGCGGACAACATGACCGACAGCATGGCGGCGCTCTCGGCGCTCGCGAATCTCGACTGCCCGGAGCGCGCACCGGCGCTGGAGGCGTTCTACGCGAGGTGGCAGAGCGAGCCGCTGGTGGTCGACAAATGGCTCGCGGTGCAGGCGAGCTCGCGGCTGCCCGGAACGCTCGCACGCGTGAAAGAGCTGCTCGCGCATCCGGCGTTCGACCTCAAGGTGCCGAACAAGGTGTACGCGCTCATCCGCGCCTTCGCGGCGAACCACGTGCGCTTCCACGCCGCCGACGGCGCGGGCTACGCGTTCCTCGCCGGCCAGGTGATCGCGCTCAACGCCCTCAACCCGCAGGTCGCGGCGCGCATGGCGCGCGGCTTCGACCGCTGGAAGAAATTCGACGAGCGGCGGAAAGCGAACGCCAGGGCGGCGCTCGAGCGCATCCGCGACACCCAGGATCTGACCAAGGACGTTGAAGAAATCGTGTCCAAAGCGCTGAGTTGATGACGGCGACCGTCGTCACGGTCTTCGTCATCGTCTACGCGGGCATGATTCTCGGCGGGCTGCCGTTCCTGCAGCTCGACCGCACCGGGGTGGCGCTGCTCGGCGCCATCGCGCTCGTCGGGCTGGAAGTGCTGACCCCGGAGCAGGCGGCGCAGTCGATCCACCTGCCGACGCTGCTGCTTCTCTTCTCCTTCATGGTGATCTCGGCGCAGATGCGGCTCGGCGGCTTCTATACCTGGGTGACGTTGCGCATCGCCGAGCTGCCGCTCGAGCCGCCGCTGCTGCTTGCGGCCTCCATGGCAGCCGTCGCGGCGCTGTCGGCAGTGTTCAGCAATGACGTCGTGTGCCTGGCGGTGGCGCCGGTGCTCGCCGATGCCTGCGTCAAGCGCCGTCTCGACCCGGTGCCTCATCTCCTCGGCCTCGCCTGCGCGGCCAACATCGGCTCGGCGGCCACGCTCATCGGCAATCCGCAGAACATGCTGATCGGGCAGATGCTCGGCCTGCATTTCGCGGCGTACCTGCGCACATCGATCGTGCCGGTGCTGCTCGGCCTGGTAGCCGCCTGGGGGATCCTCGCCTGGCGGATGCGCGGCGCGCCGCAGCTCGCCGCGGCGACGCCCGAAAGGCGCGAGGGCGACTATGCGCCGCTCGACGCCTGGCAGACGGGCAAGGGACTCGCCGTCGCCGGCACGCTGGTCCTCGTGTTCCTCGCCACCGACTGGCCGCGCGAGGTGGCGGCGCTGGTAGGCGCCGGGCTCCTGATGATGAGCCGGCGCCTGCACTCGAACAAGATGCTCGGCCTGGTCGACTGGGAGCTGCTGATCCTGTTCATCGGGCTTTTCGTGGTCAACCACGCATTCGAGCGCACCGGAATGGCGGCGGATGCGGTGCGCGCGCTCGCCGCGGCCGGGCTGGCCCTCTCGGAGCCGGCGCCGCTTTTCGGCACGACGTTCGTGCTGTCGAACGTGGTCTCCAATGTTCCCGCCGTCATGCTGCTCCTGCCGGCGGCCAGCGAGCCCTTCTCCGGGCCGATGCTCGCGCTCGTCAGCACGCTCGCCGGAAACCTCGTCATCGTCGGCTCGATCGCCAACATCATCGTCGTGGACGCGGCGCGGCGGCGCGGCATCGCCATCGACTGGCGGCGCCACGCGCGCACCGGCGTGCCCGTGACGCTGGCGACGCTCGCCATCACCGCTTTCTGGTTCGCCGTGGTCCCCTGAAGCTCAGGCGCCGGCATAGGCGCCGCCGCGCCGATCGGCGATGTCCACGCGCTGGTCGGGCGTTGCCGGCATCGAGCGCTGCCTGCGGTCGGCGATCCGGCACCGGCGTTCCTTTCGCGAGCCCGTTGCCGCTTGGCCGGCGAGCGCGGCAGCCGTCAGGAGCGCCGCGCCGGCGACCACGAAGAAACCGAGGACTTTGCTCATGGCGCACCTCCTTGAGGTGTGAGATGTACCGCCGCAGCTTTTGTTCCATCATGCGCGGAAAGGAGACCGAGCATGACGAGCCTCGTAATCGCAACGGCGGCCTTTCTCGCAACCCATTTCGCGACGAGCACGCCTTTGCGCGCCAAGCTCGTGGCCGCTATGGGCGAGTGGCCTTACCGCGGGCTGTATTCCCTGGTGGCCTTCGTGACGCTCGTCTGGATGATCTGGGCCTACGCCACCGCCGAGCACGACCACCTGTGGACCGGACCGCGCACCCCGCCGTTCGTGGCGATGCCCTTCGCCTTCGCGCTCCTCGCTTGCGGCTACTGGCGCAATCCGACGATGGTCGGCGCCGACAAGCTGCTGAAGGCCGAGGAGCCGGCGCGCGGCATGATCCGCATCACGCGGCATCCGATCATGTGGGCCGTCATGCTGTGGTCAGCCTCGCACCTCATCGCGCGCGGCGACCTGAAGGCGGTGGTGTTCTTCGGCGGGTTCCTCGTGCTCGCGGCGCTCGGCACGGTCCTCGTCGATGTGCGCAAGAAGGCGGACCCGGACTGGGCGCGCTTCGCCGCGGTGACGTCGAACATCCCCTTCCTGGCGGTGGCACAAGGCCGCAACCGCATCGCGTGGCACGAGATCGGCTGGCTGCGCCCGCTCGCCGGCCTAGTCGCGTTCGGGGGAGTTCTTTACTTCCACCCGCATTGATTACACGCCGCCGCGAGCGCGGCCGAGAAAGTGCTGCAGCCGCGGGTCCTCGCAAACCGCCACGTTGAAGCGCATCCACGGCGACGATTCCAGGTTCGGCCGGAACACGGCGCCGGGCGCGAGCATGACCCGCTCGCGCAGCCCCGCCTCCGCAAGCGGCAGCGAATCGTCGATGTGCGGAAAGCGCGCCCAGAGGAACATGCCGGCCTTCGGCTCCACGAAGAGCTCGAGCCCCATGCGCTCCAGGGCGAGCACTGCGCGCTCGCGTGCCTGCCGTATGCGTTCGCGCAGCCGCGCCACGAACTTGCGGTAGTGGCCGTCCACGAGCGCCGCGTGCACCAGGCGCTCGGCGAGGTGCGAGGAGGTGATGGACGTGAGCATCTTGAGATCGAGCAGCTCCTCGGCGAGGCCCGCGCGGCAGGCGATGAAGCCGACGCGCAGGCTCCCCGCGAGCGTCTTGGAGAAGCTGCGCACGTAGATCACGCGGTTCAGGCGGTCGAGCGTCGCGAGCCTCGGGCCGGGAAGGTCGAGATCGCAGCATACGTCGTCCTCGACCACCGCGAAGTCGCAGCGCTCGGCGATCTGCAGCACGCGGAACGCGACGTGCGGGCTGAGCGCGGTGCCGGTCGGGTTGTGCATCACCGACTGCGTGAAGTACACCTTCGGCCGGCGCTCGCGCGCGAGCCGCTCGAGCGCCTCGATGTCCGGACCGTCGTGCCCGCGCGGCACGCCGGCGAGCTGCACGCCGTGCTGGCGCAGGTTGCCGAAGAGGTTGTAGTACCCCGGGTCGTCCACCAGCGCCGTGTCGCCGGGCCTGAGCAGCCGCCGCATGACGAGGTCGAGCGCCTGGCTGGTTCCGTCGGTGAGCACGATCTGCGACGCGGCGGCGGGTATGTCGAGCTCCGCGAGCGCGAGCTCGAGCTGCGCGCGCAGCGGCGCGTAGCCGCGCGGGTCGCCCCATTCCAGGATCCCCTGCTGGCGCGCGAGCGCGCGCAGCGCGCGCCGCATCCCGGGCTCGTCGAGCCACTCGCTCGGAATCCAGGGGCCGCCGGCGAGCGCCATGCCTTCGCGCTCGGTGAGCAGGCGGCGGATGAGCCACACCAGGTCCGCGGTGCGGGGACGGGCTTGCGTGCCCGCGCTCGCCGCCTCGCCGTTCTTGCGCGGCGTCGCGTAGAAACCGGCGCCGCGCCGCGATTCCAGGTAGCCGAGCGCCACCAGCCGGTCATAGGCCTCGACCACCGTGAAGCGGCTCACCTTGTGCGTCTCGGCGAAAAGCCGGATCGAAGGCAGGCGGCCGCCGGGGCGCAGGCGCCGCTCGTCGATCTCGCGCCGGATGCCGGCGACGATCTGCTCGACGAGAGGATCCTTGCCGTGCAGCTCCACGCTCAGCCGTTCCACGCGGTCTCCTCTGGCCCGGTGTAAGGACCGGTACAGTCGCGGCTGCAAAGGACGCGACCGTACCTGTTCGTGCGGAAAAGTGTTCGGCATTGTTCGTTGCGTGTCAAGACAACCGAGGAGGAGTGCCATGGCCGGCTGGCGTATCGAAGGGCAGTACATGGAGACCTGCAGCTGCGCTTACCTGTGCCCGTGCCCGGAATCGCACCTGACCGCGCGGCCCACCGAGGGCTTCTGCAAGTTCGCCCTCGCGATGAGGATCGACCAGGGCGAGAAGGACGGCGTCAAGCTCGACGGCTTGTGCTTCATGGTGGTCGCGCATTCTCCGGGCGCGATGGCCGAGGGCAACATCACGGTCGGGCTCATCGTCGACGAGCGCGCGAGCGACAAGCAGGCCGAGGCCATCGGCGCCATAGCGACCGGAGCCGCCGGCGGTCCGATGGCCGCGATTGCCCCGCTCGTCGGCAAGGTCGCCGGCGTGGAGAAGCGCCCGATCCGCTTCACGATCGACGGCATGCGGCGCTTCGCGTCCGCGGGCGATCTCGTGGATCAGGCCTGCGAGGCGGTGCCCGGCGGCGCGCGCCCCGGAGAGCCGATGTACCTCGACAACACCGGTCACCCGGTCGCCGCCAAGCTTGCGCTCGCGAAGGCGACGAAGAGCAAGATGCACGCGTTCGGCATCGACTGGGAGGATGCCACCGGCACCCGCAACGGCCACTTCGCGCCCTTCGCCTGGTCGGGCTGATGAATCAGGCGGCGCACGACCGCTTGCTGGCGGGGGGCAGCCTCGTGCTCGTGGTTGCCCTCGCCTGGCGCTTTCTGTGGCTCGAGGCGCAGACGATGGAGCACATGGCGATGCCGGGGATGGGGCTCGCGGACATGCTCGCTCTCGCCTTCGTCATGTGGGCCGTCATGATGGTCGGCATGATGCTGCCCAGTGCCGCGCCCGCGATCGCTTTCTACGGGGCACTGGTGCGCAAGAACCGGGAGCGCGGCAGCATCCTGCCCGCGGTATGGATCTTCGCCGGCGGCTATCTCTGCGTGTGGACCGCTTTCAGCCTCGGCGCGGCACTCCTGCAGGCCGCGCTTCTTCAAGCCGCGCTCATCACGCCGATGCTCGTCTCGGCGAGCAAGCCTTTCAGCGCTGCGGTTCTCTTCGCGGCGGGCGTCTACCAGTGGTTGCCGGTGAAAAACGTCTGCCTGAGGAACTGCCGGCACCCGATCGAGTTCTTCACCATGCGCTGGCGCGCCGGCGCGCTCGGCGCCTGGCGCATGGGCCTCGAGCACGGCTCTTATTGCCTGGGCTGCTGCTGGCTGCTGATGCTGCTGCTTTTCGTCGCCGGCGCGATGGATCTTCTCTGGGTCGCGCTGATCGCCGTTTTCGTCTTCGTCGAGAAGCTGCTCCCCGGTGCGCCGTACACTTCGCGCCTGGCGGGGCTGGCGCTGCTCGCCGCGGGCGCGTTCGTCGTTCTCAGCTAGCCAAGTTTCGCCTGCACGCGCGCGTCGAACTTCGCCACGTTGACGATGACGCGTTCGTGCGTGCCTTCGCCGATCAGTTCCTTTTCGTCGCGCGCCTCGACGCGGAAGCGCACCGTTCTGCCGTCGACGGAAATCACTTCGGCCGAAGCGCTCACCCGCATACCGGCGGGCGTGGCGGCGATGTGGCGCACGTCGAGGTGCGTGCCCAGGCTCTGGTAGCCGGCGGGAAGCAGATGCTCGATCGCGGCGAGCGCCGCCGCCTCGATGACGTTGATCATCACCGGCGTGGCGAGCACGTGCACCCTGCCGCTGCCGATACTCGGCGCGGTGTGCTCCTCGCCCACCACCAGCCGCGCGGTCCCCGAAAGGCCGGGCTCGATCATCGAGGCATGATACGCAACCTGCCTCGTGATCGAGCCCGGCGCCTCCTCCTCAGCTGGTAGCTTGGCAGCGGCCGCAAACGCAGGCGAGCGGATCGTCGAGCAGGCGCACGAACGGCACGTCGCCTTCGCACACCTCGCAAACGCCGTAATCCGGCGAGCGCAGCCGCTCGAGCGCCGAGTCGAGGTCGCGGGCCCCGTTCTCGCTCGTCATGCCGTGGATCGCGCGCGAGAGCGCTGCACGCACTGCTCTTGAGTGGTAAACATCTCCCTTTCTCCGTGAATGAGTCAGGCGTGCAGTGTAGAAGCGTTATGGATGCAATGCTTTTGATCCCGGATAACTATCGTCTGTCGTCCGCCAGTGATTTTTCTGTAGACAAATGACTACATCGTCATGCGAGCGCGCGTAGTGATCCTCGGCTGCGGCTTCGGCGGCCTTTGGGCCGCGCGCGCGCTCGCCAAGGCGCCGGCCGAAGTAATCGTCGTCGACCGCACCAACCACCATCTTTTCACGCCGCTGCTCTACCAGGTGGCGACCGCCGGGCTCTCCGCCCCGGCGATCGCCGCGCCGATCCGCCACATCCTTGCAAATCAGCGCAATACCACCGTGCTTCTCGGCGACGCGAAGGACATTCGGGTAAAAGAAAAGCAAGTCGAGCTCGACCACGGCGCGCGGCTTTCGTACGACTATCTCATCGTCGCCACCGGCTCCGCGCACAGCTACTTCGGCAACGACGCGTGGGCGCCCTATGCGCCGGGGCTCAAGACGCTCGACGACGCGTTCGAGATCCGCAGCCGCATCCTGCTCGCTTTCGAGCGTGCCGAGCGCGAGGCCGATGCGGCGAAGCGCGCTGCCTGGCTCACGTTCGTCGTGGTCGGCGCCGGCGCGACGGGCGTGGAGCTCGCCGGTACGCTGGCCGAGATCGCGCGGCATACCTTGCGCGGCGAGTTCCGCCGCTTCGATCCGCGAAACGCGCGCATTGTCCTCGTGGAAGGCTCCGAGCGCGTGCTGCCGCCCTACCCGGCCGATCTTTCGGAGAAAGCGCGGCGCCAGCTCGAGCGGCTAGGCGTGACCGTCTGGCTCGGAAGGCGCGTGACCGGCGTGGACGCCGACGGCGTCACGCTGGGCGCCGAGCGGCTCTCGGCAAAGACGGTCATCTGGGCGGCCGGCGTCGCGAGCTCGCCGCTCGGGCGCTCGCTCGGCGCGCCGCTCGACCGCGCCGGGCGCGTAAAGGTCGAGCCCGATCTGTCGGTGCCCGGCTACCCGGAAATCTTCGTCGCCGGCGACCTGGCCGCGCTCGAAGGCGTGCCGGGCATCGCGCCGGCGGCGAAGCAGATGGGTCGCCACGCGGCGTTGAACTTGATGAGAACCTTGAGCGGAAAACCGCGAGTGCCGTTCCGTTATCGCGATTACGGCCAGCTCGCCACCATCGGCCGGAATGCGGCGGTCGCCTATTTCGGCCGCCTCAAGCTCTCGGGCTACCCTGCCTGGGTGGTGTGGCTCGTCGCGCACATCTACTTCCTCATCGGCTTCCGTAACCGCCTCATGGTGATGCTCGACTGGGGATGGGCTTACTGGACCTTCGACCGCTACGCGCGCATCGTCACCAAATCGTCCCGCAGCTAGTCCCAAAGCCAGGCGGCGCCGCGCACTCCGCTCGCGTCGCCGTGCGCGTGGCGCGCGAGGCGGGTTGCCACGTAGTCCGAGAAAACGTACCGGTGCCAGATGCGCGGCACCTCCGTGTAGAGCTGCCTCACGTTCGACATCCCGCCGCCGAGCACGATCGCGTCGGGATCGATCACGTTGATCACCGAGCCGAGCGCGCGGGCGAGCCGCTCGATATACCGGCTGAGCGCCTCGCTTTGAAGCGCGACGATCTTCTCGGGGGTCAGCGTTTCGCCGCTGTGCTGGAGGTGATCCCTTGCGAGGCCCGGACCGGAAAGATAGGTCTCGATGCAGCCCGCGCGGCCGCAATAGCAGGCGGGCAGCGGCAGATCCTTGCCGGCGGGCGCCGGCAGCGGGTTGTGCCCCCATTCGCCGGCGATGCCATTCATGCCGACGAGCAGCTTGCCGTGCGCCACGATGCCGCCGCCGACGCCGGTGCCGAGAATGACGCCGAACACCACCGCCGCGCCTTTTCCCGCGCCGTCGGTCGCCTCGGAGAGCGCGAAGCAATTCGCGTCGTTCTCGAGCCGCACCTCGCGTCCGATCGCGCGCTCGAGATCCTGCTTGAGCGGCCTGCCGATGAGCCAGGTCGAGTTGGCGTTCTTCACGAGGCCGGTGACGCGCGACAGGGTGCCCGGAATCCCGACGCCGATGCTGCCCTCGCCCGCTTCCTTCGCCAGCCCGGCGACGGCGCGAACCGTCGCCTCGTAATCAGCGCGCGGCGTGGCAACGCGCTTGCGAAATACCTCGCGCGAACCGTCGAGCGCAATCGCCTCGATCTTGGTTCCGCCCAAGTCAACCCCTATTCTTAAGCTCATGATTTTATTTAGCTCTCTTTCAACCAATTAGTGGGCAGGCTACACAGCTGGCTACACGCAATCAAAGCTGCGCGGTGATAGGCTGCCTAGTCATGACGAATACACCGTCAGACCCGCTGGACAAAGCTCTCAAGCGAATGCTCGCCGAAGTCACTCCCATCAAGCCCGAGGCGGTGTTGATTGAGATTGAAGACATCTTGAGAGTGCGCCCGACGCGGGACGATATCTACAACGATCCGGATGGTTCGTCGGTATGGATCGGCAGAGTTAAAGCGGCGTTGCGCCACTGGGACTCCATACAAGCCGGAAAAATGATATTCACGGAGCCCAAGCTGTACTCGCACATACCCCGCGACATCGAGACAGGTTATCGGGAGGTTCTTGCCTTGGTGAATGAAGCGCGCTTCAGCCTGCGTATGCGGCTCGAGCAGGAAAGCGTGGTCGCCGCGCCGGGCATGGTGCACGAGTACTTCGATGGGGTACGGAAGATTATCGAGAGCGCTACGGGAGACATTCTCTTCGTTGACCCCTACCTCGACGCAGAATTTGTCGGTCGATACCTGCCGTACGCAAAGGGCGGAGTACGTATTCGCCTGCTGACCAAGCACAAGCTAAAGAGCTTGCTGCCGGCGGTTGAAATGTTGGCCAATCAAAATGGCCTCTCGATCGAAGTGCGGTCAAAGGACCAGCTTCACGATCGCTATGTCTTCGTTGACGGCAAGGTCTGTTTCCAGTCCGGTGCGTCGTTCAAAGACGGCGCCAAGGCAGCCGGAACAGCCGTGATTCCTATTACCGACGCCGCCGACGCTCTACGGCAGATTTACGAGGGACATTGGACGGCAGGCAGCATCGTCCGCGGGTGAATGAAACTCGCCTTTCGCTATTCGAATGCACCGACGAGTTCGGAAAACGGCGCGTAACGCGCTATCGGCTCTCCGAAGACGAAGCCCGCCAAAGGCTGCGCGATCCAGTCAAGGTCGAAGGATTGTTAGAGATCCGGACGCCGAGCAGCGAATCGACGAGCGACTTTCAGCGCTCGCCCCCCCCGCTGGCAGCATGAAGAAGTGGCCGCAGCCCTCGGCGCCTGGTCCACGCGGCAAAGGGATCAAAGTCAGATTCGAAGGCCGCGCGGTTAGGAATCTAGTCCTTTACTACGCAATGACCCCAAGGATTTACGTTCGCTCTTTCGCAGTTTTCATGTACGGCGTGTGCTGACGCAAGCCAAAACTTCCTGCCCTCGACGTGAGTAACGTCGTAATGAAAGCCGCTTGGGACTTCGCTGGTATACCTAAATTGCCGTAGGCCCGATCGGTCTTCTCTCGACATTCCGTGCAGTGATCGGTCGACCCGAAACTTTCTCGATCGTGCGTCTATCCAAACCGTGCCTTGCCCCGGTTCGGATCTTCGGTGCCTTGACGCAACGGTCTGCACTAGATTGTGCGCGTCGCCAATAAGCTCGGTGCGCTGATAGCAGTCGCATCGACGCCAGTAATTCGTCAAATCTTCCTTAACCTCAAACGACGGAGGCGGCAGCCATAAAGGACTGTGCCAATCTTCGGGCCGAAGAACGGCGCACCAGCGTTTTTCATAGTCCAGCGTCGACATAAGGGCTTCGTAGAAGCTTTCGTATGTGAGCCTATTCAAATCGCCATCTACTCCTAGCTTCGCTATTCGACAGTCGAGTTCAAATTTTCTTAGTGCGCGGAAATCTCTCGTAGGCAAGGATGCAATATGCACAAAGCCATCTTGTACGTTCGCTGATATCTGATTCAATTCCTCCCGTTTAATCTCCGGCAGGTGATCATGCCGGCATTGAACGAACCGGAGGGCGCCGCCTTCGGACATGCCGGTCCGTTGGAGCGCTTCTAGTTGAGGCTTAAGGCGGCGGTAGGGCGTACCCGGGAAACCAACAACCTGGATCCGTAGCTGAGCTGCCATAGCCTTGGATAGCGATCCTACTTAGTATGCTTTGGCGGGGTATCGAGGAACCACCGAATCGGAATTCTTAATTCGAGTAGATCCTCAGTACGTACCTGATCTAGCAGCGCGTAAATACGTTGGCGCACTCCACCCTCCGTAATCCCCTGCGTGCCCCTACTTGTGTCGTACCCGAGTAACCAAGCTTCGTCCGGCAGCTTTATGGGCTCGCCCCATGCTCGAATCGTTGACGCGACCCGATCTACCAGTACGGAATGCCATCGCTTGCGCAAACCCGGGCGATCCTCCAGCGCGACGGTAAATGCTTTGAATCCGCCTTGGAGCGTCAGTTCGGGCAGAACGCTTCTAAGTTCAGACTCTTCGCCGAGAGAATTTATAAAATCGCGCCGCCATTTCAGTTGCACTTCTCTTGGTATTGGCGGAATCGGTACGGAAGGTGGACAGTTTCCCGGCGGACCAATATAGACGCGACCGGTTTCCGGGATAAACGAGCGGACTTCATTGTCCTTTGGGAAGCTAACGAATGCTCGCCAGAAGTGCGGCCGGATTCGGGTGTGCCCCTCAACTTCCGTTCGTTCGCTTAGTGACTCAGCGTGCTCTGCGGGTGCCACGGCAAAATCTGTGGTTCCGCGGATATCGATTGCTATGCCCTTGCAGTCGCGAACGAACGCCGAAAAAGAGTTGTATTGGAAATTCTTTTCGTTGAAATCTGGTGCCCGCTCGAGCATCCTCACCTTCAACTGACTTCCTAAAAGCGGCTGACCAGTATCAGACCACCAATCCCGGATCACTCTTTGAAGAAGTTCGTGCGCTTCTTCTTTAGTGGCAATAGGCATAAAGGCGATTCAGCGAGCCTTGCATTGTTGAAAGCACGGGCCAGAAATGCAGAAGGCCGCCAATGGGCGGCCTTCAGTGTTTCTCTCGCAATCACCCGTACAGAGTAGCGTTTCCGCTGTAACCGAGGTCCACGATTCCAATGCGAGTATCAGAACCGTAACCCCGCCTCCGTTCGGAGCACCTTCCGCGCAACTCAATTAGGTCACCGGAATCGAGGGGAATTATATCAACGTATTACGTAAAGCTAGCTTGATTTAACGCAATTTGCGGACTCGCTCACACTCTTTTTAGCCCATTCTGGCCCCAGATATTGAAGGGTTAATCTGGCGTCCTCACGGGGATTGGAACCCCGGTTACCGCCGTGAAATGGCGGGGAATTCGCTACTGCGTCAGAAGGTTGCGGCTAACGTTGATATTTTAGCATCGCCGCAGCGGGCTGGATACAGAATCCCCCTGCGAATAGAAGCATTGCAGGTATATGCCGCCCATCTTATCGGACTATCTTAGCGGCAATACTCCGCAGCGCGGTGTCCTGCTGGTGCGTGGGCGCGGCCCTTTCAGAACCGGACGGGAGCCTAAGTCTTGAAAGTCAGGCAGGCGCGGTATTACGCCAAGCCGCCCAACTGCATGAGGTAACGGACCAGCGCCGCCCGGCTCGGGGAATCCGATCGCCGGAACGGGGTACGGCTCCGGGAGCGCTGGATTCAAGGTCCTCAACTCTCCGTAACAGAGCTCGCCGTCGTGAGTCTTGGAGTCACGTTCTGGCTGAAGTTGATGGCCGGCGTAAGCGTGCCGGTATAGAGGCAGCCCGAAGAGCCTACGTTCGAACTGAGCCAAATCGACCCATGCGTAAACGCGCCCGTTGAACTGAATGTGTTCCGCGGAAAGTCCACATTCCCAATGGGCGATGCGCTGGCAACGGCGTTGCTAGTGCCGCTCGTTACGGACCAACTAGCGCTCGCGCGCTGCGTGGCAACGCACGTGTATTGCGCATAGCCGCCTTCATTGGCGGTCGAGCCATCCTTCGCGTCTGCGGTACGAAGTCCCGCCCAAAGCTGCGTAGTGCCTGCGGTCGCTGCGAGACTCGAAATCGGGACGCCGTTGAACACAAGCCGCAACAGTTGAAATTCCAACGTGTCGGACTTGCCGTCCATCGCTTAGGCGTAGTTGCCACTAACGGGTCCGCTGCCCACGTCGGTCCAGCCGCCTGACTTCGACGCATCCTTGCAAATTCAGTCAATGTGGTTGGACAGCCTGGCAATGGCGGCATCGGTCACTATGTCCACCGCCTTCAGGAAAACGCTGACCGGTGGTGGAGCGCCGCCTGCGAGCCACAAATCAAGCTCGCTAGAGCTCACTCCCAGCCGATGCGCAAGCTGCTCTTCGCCGCCCACGAGCCCGGCGGCGTACTCGAGGGTCTGAAAATGGACGCTGGACATGGCAGCCTCCCAAATTCGCCCTCCTCCTCAGGTTTGCTTCCAAACTGCTCTCTTAGGCTGTGTTCGTCAAACTAAGGGGGAATACCGGTGGCGCGATTAAGACGGATTACCGAGCACGCCTTTGATGAGGCCGACCAGGATGTTCTTCGAGTACGGCTTGGTGACGTAGCCGTCTGCGCCGAGCGCCAGTCCCTGTCCTACCTGGGCGGGATCGCTTGCCACGGTAAGCATGATGACGGGCAAAGACGCGAACTTGGCGTTGCGACGCAGCGTGGAAAGGACGTCGAATCCGTTTCCATCCGACAGCATCACATCGAGGAGCATTAGATCGGGCGCCTCGTGTTGCGCGAGGTACCTGGTCAGCTCGGCAACCGATTGCACTGCTCGAACGTTGTAGCCGGCCGCGCTCACTCTCAAATCGGCGAGCGCCAGCTGGTCCGGGTCGTCCTCGACGATAAGGATGGTCGTTTCGCCAGGAGCTTTTGCAGGGCGCCCTTTGGCCGGGCGCTCGGCGAGATAAGCGCCGGTGTCGGCAAGCGCGGCAGCGGCCGTCGCGGCGACCGTTAACGACTGCTTGTCCATGCTCGGCTCGAGCGCCGTATCCGCCGGCACGCCAGGCGGGCAGGATTCGATGAAACGCAGCTCCTCGAGCTCGTGCAGCCAGTCCTCCACCAGCTGCTCGGGGTATTGGCCACGAAGCTCCTCGATTGCGCGCGTATCGCCCTGAATGTCGATGCTCCGCAATAACCGGCGGTACCGCTCGGGTATGGCGGTGTCCTGAGCCTTCCATGCTTCGCGGCCCGCGCTCGTCACCCGCCACATATGCCCCCCTGTCGCTCCGAATCCAGCGGAAGTTACGCCGGCCAAGCGCGCGCGGTCATGATGCAGGTCAAGCCTTCTGCGCGATCTTCCGCCTCAGGCAGGTCCGCAAAAAAGAATCCCGAGGATGACCGACCTCGGGATAATGGAGGATGAGAGGAGGCCTATGGCCAAAGCATATTGGATCGCCTGCTACCGCTCGATTTCAAACCCCGAAGCCCTTGCCGCGTACGCCAAGCTCGCCGGCCCGGTGATCCAGGCGGGCGGCGGAAAATTCCTCGTGCGCGGGACGCCGGCGAAGACGTACGAAGCGGGACTCAACCAGCGTACCGTCGTGATCGAGTTCGAGAGCGTCGCGAAGGCGATCGCCACGCACGACAGCGAGGGCTACCAGGCCGCGCTCAAGGTCTTCGGCAACGCCGCAGAGCGCGACCTGCGCATCGTCGAGGGCGCCTAGTAGTACGGGACGAAGCGGCGGGACTTCGGCTCCGCGTAAAGGCCGATCCAAAATTTCCAGAACTTCGCCTTGAGCGCGCCGAGGTCGACGCCGCGGTACACCGTCCGGACTGCCATTTGATATGCGCTCATGACTGCCTCCTGGTGAGCGCATGGTGATCCGCGGCGCAGCGCCGCGCGTGAGGCCGCTGTCCCGGGACAGCCCGAAAACCGGCTAGGACGACCGGGACTGCTGTCCCAGGCCGCGTTCGCGCGCGAGGACGATCGCCTGCGAGCGGTTTTCCACCCCGATCTTGTCGAAGATGTGCGTGATGTGGTTGCGCACGGTCTTCTCGGACATGTCGAGGTACGCCGCGATCTGGGCGTTGTCCAGGCCTTGGGCGATGCGCTCGAGGATCTGCGCCTCGCGCGCGGTGAGCCCGTCGAACGCCGGGCGCCTGCCCGACTGCGGCGCGAGAAAGGCGCGCAGCTCGTCGAAGAACCGGCGGAAGGCCGGTTCGTGGGCGAGAAGAATGTGGTTCTCGGTCTCGAGCAGGACCAGCGTGGCGCCCGGAATGAGGCTTGTCAGGATACGTCCTTCCTCGAGCGGCGAACGCCGGTCGTCGCGGCCGTGCAGGATCAGCGTGGGGCAGCCGACGCGCGCCGCCACTTCCTGGACGTCGATATTGAAGAAGGCGCGGATGATGCGCACCGCGTTCTCCGGCGAGGCCGACTTGCGCTGCAGCTCGCTAAGGGAATTCACTTGCTCCATGGTGGCGCCCGGGATGAACGACATGGCGAACATCTGGCGGTAGGTCGGCTCGTCGCGCCCCCAGCCCGCGCTGACCAGCTTGAGCTGCGCCTCGAATTCGGCGATGCGCTCCGGTGGCAGCCCGCGCTTCATCCAGCCGCGCGCATAGCCGCCGAGGATCACGAGCTGCGTGACCCTCTGCGGATGGCGTACCGCGTAGTCGATGGCAATCGCGGCGCCCTGCGAATGGCCGAAAAGCGCGAAGCGCTCGAGGCCGGCGGCGTCCACGACCGCCTCGAGGTCGCGCACCCAGGCGTCGAGCGACACCTCGCCGACGTCCCAGTCGGACAGGCCGCACGCGCGCTCGTCCATGCGCAGCAGCGTGTGCCTCTTCGAAAGCTCCTCGATCCAGGGCCTCCATAGCGGGCTTTGGAACTCGTACTCGAGATGCGTCAGCCAGTGCGGCGCTCTTACCAGCGGCGGTCCGTTGCCGGTGAGGGCGTAGGCGATGCGCGCCCCGTCGAAACTCTTGCAGAAGCGGATCTGCTGGTTCACGAAATGGGGGTCCGTCCCCGATTAGGAGACGGCCTCGAATTTGAGGCGCTTGACCCGATCCATGTTCATGCCTTCGATGCGGATGAGCTGCGTGGGGCCGCGGCGGCGGGGCGAGTGCAGCTCGCCCTCGTTGTACACGTAGGCGGTTCCCGGAGTGAGCTTGTAGGTGCGCACCGGGCGCGCCATGCCGGGCCTGCTCTCGGCTGCCGGGGCCACCAGCTCGTAGTCGGTCATCTCGGTCTCGCCTTTCGCCTGCCCGTAGATGGCCCATGAAGGGCCGTGGTCGTGAGGCGGCGAGTCCTTGGCGCCCTTGTAGTTGTGCGCGAGGATGCAGAAGCCGAGCTCAGGATCCTCGTACAGCACCTGCCGCTCCGAGGTGCTGTCGGTGATCGTTTGCTGAACGAAGCCCGGCTCGCGCAGCAGGTCTTCCAGCAGCATGCAGATCTTGCGCCGGCCGGAGGGACCCGGCTCGGACTTGAGAATGGTGTGGCACTCGGCCGCGAACTGCTCCAGGGTGATCGGCATCATGGTCCTCCTCGCTCGTACAATACCGCAAGGGGATGACGTGCAGCAGCTAGCAAGCTACGACTACATCGTCGTCGGCGCCGGCAGCGCCGGGTGCCTTTTGGCGAACAGACTAAGTAGAGACCCTGGAAATAAGGTCTTGTTGCTGGAGGCGGGCGGGCCGGACGACTACTTCTGGATCAGCGTCCCCGTCGGCTACCTCTACACCATCGCCAATCCGCGCACCGACTGGTGCTACAAGACCGAGCCCGACGCGCACCTCGCGGGCCGCTCCATCCATTACGCGCGCGGCCGGGTACTGGGCGGCTGCTCGTCCATCAACGCGATGATCTACATGCGCGGCCAGAAGGAAGACTGGGATCACTGGGCGGCGCTCGGCAATCGCGGCTGGTCGTGGGACGAGGTGCTGCCGATCTTCCGCTCGCTCGAGGATTACGAGCACGGCGCCCGGGACGGCTACGGCGCGGGCGGCGAGATGCGCATCGAGGATCCGCGCGTGCACTGGGAAATCATCGACGCGTGGCGCGCGGCGGCCGCCGAATGCGGCATCCCGCCGATCAAGGTGTTCAACACCGGCGACAACTTCGGCTGCGCCTACTTCCAGATGAACCAGAAGCGCGGCCGGCGCTGGAGCGCGACCAATGCCTTCCTGCGGCCGGTGATGCACCGGCCGAACCTCACCATCATGACCGGAGCGGAGGTCGCCCGCATCCGCATGGAAGGCCGCGAGGCGAAGGGCGTCGAGTTCAAGCACCGCGGGCGGAAGTTCCTCGCCGAGGCGAAGGCCGAAACCATCCTCGCCGCCGGCGCAATCGGCTCGCCGCAGCTCCTGCAGCTTTCCGGCATAGGACCGGCAAGGCTGTTAAGGACGTTCGATATTCCGGTGGTTCACGAGCTTCCCGGCGTCGGCGAGAACCTGCACGACCACCTGCAGATCCGCATGCAGTACAAGGTGAAGAACGCGAAGACGCTGAACGGCAGCGCCAACAGCCTGTGGGGCAAGGCGATGATGGGGCTCGAGTACTTCGTGTTCCGCACCGGCCCGCTCACCATGCCGCCCTCGCAGGCGGGCGCCTTCGCGAAAAGCGACCCGTCGCAGCCCACCCCCAACATCGAGTGGCACGTGCAGCCGCTCTCGCTCGACAAGTTCGGCGATCCGCTGCATGCGTTCCCCGCGATCACGCCGAGCGTGTGCAACCTGCGGCCGAGCTCGCGCGGCTGGGTGCGCATCAAGTCGCCCGACCCGGGCTCGTACCCGGAAATCAAGCTCAATTACCTGAAGGAAGAAGCCGACAGACGCGTGGCGGTCGAAGGCATGCGCTTCACGCGCCGCATCATGGCGGCAAAAGCCCTGGCCAAATACGAGCCGGAGGAGTACAGACCGGGTATGTCCATTCAAGACGATGTTGCTCTTGCAAAGGCGGCCGGAGAGCTGGGCACGACGATCTTCCACCCCGTGGGCACCTGCAGGATGGGCAACGATCCGCTCGCGGTGGTGGACGAGGAGCTGCGGGTGCGCGGCGTCGGCCGCCTGCGCGTGATCGACGCATCGATTTTCCCGAGGATCACCTCCGGCAACACCAACGCGCCGACCTACGTGGTGGCGGAGAAAGGAGCGCGGCTGATCCTGCGGGGAGCAGGCTTGGCGTGACAGCGATGCTCGACTGGCTCGAAAGCAAGCCGAATCACCCGATGACGAGCGTCGCCGAGGCGCGCAAGCTCCTCGAAGACCTGCCGCAGGAGCCGCAAAAAGCTCTTGCCGATGCCATCCACTGGGTGGCCTCGCTGAGCGAGACGCCCGGATTCCGCGTCGACGTGCGCGTGCAGGTGCTCGGGGTCATCGACGAGATCGCTCAGCCCCTGGAGCGCGCGGTGCGGGTGCTTCTCCTCGCGCAGTCCCAAGGGCGCGGCGGGCAGGCGCGCGAGCATTGGCAATCGGTGCATGAGTTCTGGAGCCAGCTCGCCGCCGGCTACGGCGTCTGCCGCCGCGACTATCAGGCAGGCGCGAAGGGCAGCCTCGCCGCCAAGGGCTCGCTTGCGCTCATCGGCGCGCGCGAGATCCGCGCGCTCGGCCAGCGCATGAAGCTGCTGCTCATGCGCTATCAGCCGCTCGAGGAGCCGCTATGGGCGGCGCTGCACCAAGCGTATGCCTTCGCGGAAAAGCACCGCAACGCCTCCGAAATCCTGAAGGCCTATTCGAACGACCCGATCGAAACGTCGGTGCGCACGGAATTCGCGAAAGCGCTGATGCTGCAGATGGGCGACGCGGAAAACCTCTCGCCGCAAAAGATCGAGCTCGCCTTTCGCATCTGCTACCGGTTCGCGCCGTTGTTCGTGCTCGGCCCGGAGCACGCCCCCGGCGCCAGCTTCGTGACCGATCTCTCCGCGCCCAAGCCGCCGCGACTCGTATCGATCGACGAGCAGCCCGCGCCGGCATTGCGCTTCTTCGGCATCGGCCAGGCGACACCGAAGCTGGAGGAGATGATCACGCAGAACGAGCAGGGCCTGCTCGCCGAGGAGCACCGGCTCGGCACGG
Source organism: Betaproteobacteria bacterium (assembly GCA_004297625.1). Classification (GTDB taxonomy): domain Bacteria; phylum Pseudomonadota; class Gammaproteobacteria; order Burkholderiales; family SG8-39; genus SCGC-AG-212-J23. Next base: position 170,883 of record SCTY01000068.1, read on the forward strand.
ACTTCTCTTCCGGCGAGAAGATCACGGTGCTCAAGCACCTGCTGCTCCACTGGGGGCCCAATCCGCCGCACCGCTCGCGCACGCGGGTGAAGATCAGCGGCGAGCTTGCCGTCGTCCACGGCTACCGCGCCGTGTGCCGCCACATCACGAACATCGAGTCCGCGAGCATGGGCGAGGTCACCGAGAACCTGGACGTGAAGGCCAGGCAGAAGGCCGGCCTCGACCTCGCCGAAGAGGAGATCGAGGAGCCGCCCGAGGTGTGGATGCAGCAGGACGCAAGCGACCTGGGCGTCGGCGCGCTCGTGCCGCCCAACGCCGGCAAATGGGTGGCCGTCGGCTGCCTGTGCGCCATCAAGCCCGCGGGCGACTCGCGCTGGTGGGCCGGCGTGGTGCGCCGCCTGCGCGGCGACGACAAGAGCCGGGTCGGCGCGGGCATCGAGGTCCTCGCCAAGAAGCCGGCCGCGGTGTGGCTGCGGGTTCTCGGCCGCCACGAGGCGAAAGTGTCCGACTGGGAATCGGCCTCCGGCTCGTTCGCCTACGACTATCTCCACGCCGTGATGCTCACCGATCACGCCAAGGCGCACGACCGGCCGGTGCTGCTGCTGGAGAAGAATCGCTTCGTGCCGGGCCAGATCTACGAAATGATGGTCGGCGACAAGAGCCGCCACGTCATCCTGAAGGAGTTCCTCGAGCAGGGCGAGGACTACGATCTCGGCAGCTTCGAGTGGTACCAGGGGCAGGTCGCCCCGCCGGCTTGAACTTCGCTGCTTCGGCCCTATCTAAAAGGCCGACAAAGGAGAACTCCAAACCGTATGAAACGCATCGTGCTTTTGATCGCCACCAACCTCGCGGTGATGCTGGTGCTGTCCATCGTGGTCAGCGTGCTCGGCTTCGACCGCTGGCTGATGGCCGAGGGCATCAACTACGTTTCGCTTCTCTGGTTCTCGGCGATCTTCGGCTTCGGCGGAGCGTTCATCTCGCTCGCCATGTCGAAGTTCATCGCCAAGATGTCGGTCGGCGCGCACACTGTCGACGGCTCGGAAGGCACGACGGAATATTGGCTCGTGCAGACGGTGCACCGGCTGGCCGAAGCCGCCGGGATCGGCAAGCCCGAGGTGGCGATCTACCAAGGCCCGGCGAACGCCTTCGCCACCGGCGCCTTCCGCGACTCGGCGCTGGTCGCGGTTTCGAGCGGGCTTCTCGAGTCGATGAGCAGGGAGGAAGTCGAGGCCGTGCTCGGCCACGAGGTGACGCACGTGGCGAACGGCGACATGGTCACCCTCACCCTGATCCAGGGCGTGCTCAACACGTTCGTCTTCTTCCTCTCGCGAGTGGTCGGCTTCATCGTTGACAAGGCAGTTTTCCGGACGGAGCGCGGCGTCGGCCCCGGCTTCTACATCACGATGATCGTCTCGCAAATTCTCTTCGGCATCCTCGCCTCGGCAATCGTCGCCTGGTTCTCGCGACAGCGCGAGTTCCGCGCCGACCGCGGCTCGGCGAACCTGCTGCGCACGCCGCAACCGATGATCGCCGCGCTGCGCCGCCTCGGCGGCCTGCAGACCGGCGGCCTGCCCGATGCGGTCAAGGCGTTCGGCATCTCGAGCGAATCGCGCCTCTCGCAGCTTTTCGCCACGCACCCGCCGATCGAGCAGCGGATCGCCGCTCTGCAGGCTGCCCGCTAAAAACCGGGGTCAGAGCAAATGCTCTGACCCCAAGCGTTTTCTCAGCTCATGATCGGCGTGAGTGCTGCGCCGATGCGCTTCGTCTGCCCTTCGGTGATCATGCCTCCCAGGATCTTCTGGAAGCGCTCGTCCTGCACGCCGGACACGATGTACTGCCAGCGGTACGCGGCAAGCATCGTTTCCTTGATCCGGCCGACCTGAGCCTTGTCGAAGACTCGCCCGCACACCCGCGTAAAGTAGTCCGTGTCGGCAGCGGCCTGCAACTGCAGGATGCCGTCGACCGCCGCGACGAGATCGATAAGGTCGCTCACTCCCTGGTCGCGCTGCTCCAGGCTGAGCTTCGCGTTTTCGCGCTTCCACTCCAGCTCGTCGAGGATCGCGTGCTGCGACTCTTCGCGGGCGTGGAAAGTGAAGACGTCCTTCCACAGCTCGGAGAGCCCGGCATCGGGCTCGATCGCCTGGCGGAAATGCGCCAGCACAAACAGCTCGATGTGGCAGATGAGGGCAAGCACGGCCCATGTCGATTTCCCGAGCACCGCCGCGGCCACGTCGTTCGGCTGGGGCAGAAAGCTGTAGCCCGCCGGCATGCCCTGCGCCGTCAGGCGCTCGATCCGGCGGAACAGCTCCTGGTGCTTGAGCTCCTCGTCGGTGAAGCGCACCAGTGCCTCGAACGCGACCTGGTCGCCGAGCCAGTGGTCGCGGCTGATCTCGCTCACTTTCGGCCCGATGAAGCGTTCCACCAGGCCGAACATGTTGGCGTAGGTCCTGCCCTGGATCTGGCTCACCAGGCGCTTCTCGGCGGCGCCGAGGAATTCGAGCCGCTCGACCTTGGAAAGCCCGTCGGGCAGAAACTTCGTCGACAAGTCGAAGGTGCGGCCGCGGATCACGTCGCGGTCGATTTCCCAGCGGATGCGCTTGGATACTTCGATGCACTTCGCATAACGCTCGGTTGCTGCAATTTGCGCGGTCTGCATGGTTCTCTCCTCGGGTGAACAGGCTATGTGGACATCGTCACGGAAACCGAATCGAGATGCGCGATGACGAGCGCGCTGACCGCGTCGCGATGCGTGAGCGGCGACATGTGGCCGGCGCCCTCCAGCGTCGCAGTATGCGCATCGGGCAGCACATGCCCGAGCAGCTCGCAGATGCGCCGCGTCGGGCGCGGCGAGCAGGTGCCCTGCACCACCAGCGTCGGCAGCGCCATAGCGCCGAACTCGGCGAGCTCCGCGGGCTCGTTGAGCGTCGCCTCGAAGTCGAGCGCGACCTTGCCGAGGCGCGCCGTAAAACCGGGGCGCTTTTCCTGCGGCATGGTTTCCCACGCGCCCGGGCCGCTCCAGTAGTCGACGAAGCGCGCGATGCCGCCGAAGTAGTCCCCGCTGGCGAGCGCCGCGCGGACAGCGCTGGCAACCTCCTCTATTTCTGCAAGCGCTTCCCGGTCGTCTCCGCGCAAAAGATGAAAGGCGACCGGCTCGATCACCGCCAGGCTCGCCAGCAGGTCTGGGCGCGTGCGGGCGACGTGCAGTGCCACGGCGCCGCCGAAGGAATGGCCGACAAGGTGCGCCCGCACGCCGGCGCGGCCGAGGAGCGCATACACGATCTCGGCCTCGTGCTCGAGGCGGAACCCCCCTCTTCCCGGCCAATTCGAAGTGCTGCCGTAGCCGTGCAGATCGGGCGCGATGACGCGATAGCGCTCGCTCAATCGCCCGGCGAGCGTGCGCCATTGGGCGCTCGAGCTCGCGGAGCTGTGCAGCAGCACGACCGGCTCGCCCTGCCCTTGCTCCAGGTATTCGACGCGCGTCCCGGCGACATCCAGGCTGGACATGATCAGAGCCCTGCGCTCGTCGGATACGACGCCGGCTCGATCGTCACCAGCGCAAACGGCACGTTCAGCGCCGAGATGAGCGTCGCTCCATCGCGCTCGATGCAGAACGATTCCCCGGCGCGGAGGATGACGTCATCGTTGCAATCCGCCTGGGTGAGCCACGCGGTCCCGCTCTCGACGCGCACGCGCTTGCCGCGACCGTTACTCAGGCGCGCTACGCTGCGCCGCGTGAGTCCAATGCTCGACAGCTCGGCGAGTTCGACGGGGCTTCTGTACGCATCCATTGGCTGTTCTCTCTTTGGTTTTGGCCAGGATTCATTTCCCGGCGGCAGGCCTGGTATTCGCCGCGAGATGCGACGGGCCCTCACTCGGCGCCCGTCCATGGCGGCTCCCCGGATCAGGCGGAACGCGGTTGGAGGCGCAGCGCCGGCTTCGAAAGCGTGCGCTTGAACAGGCGGATCAGCGGCACGATGAAGAAGCCATACACGGCTTCGGAGCGCTCCTGCCGCGCTTGCCGCTCGAGTTTTTCCCGCACGGACGGGTCTGCCAGATAGCGTTCGTAGGTCAGAGGTTCCATTTCGCGTCCCCTTTCGGCTGGTTGGACGGCCTCCTATTTGCACACCGCGTGCCAATGATTTATATATGCAAATACAATTACTTAGAAAATAAAGACGCCGTCAAATACCGCGGTGCCGTCAAATGCGACGGGCGAATACCGTTGGATTTAGCGGCTCAGGAGCTCTTGCGGATGCCGAGCTTGCGCAGCCGGCCGCGCAGCGTGCTGGGATTGAGGCCGAGGATGCGAGCGGCGCCGCGCTCGCCTTCGATCACCCAGCGCGTGTCGTCGAGGACGCGCCGGATATGCGCGCGTTCCATCTCTTCGAGAGTCGCCTGCGCCGGTATCGCGACCGGCTCCGCGCTTTGCGAAGCAGAGAGCACCGGCGCGCCGTCCAGCATGTCGCCGCGCGACATGATCATGGCGCGCTCCACCATGTTCTCGAGCTCGCGGATATTGCCCGGCCAGTCGCAGGCCTTGGCCGAGTCGATGAACGCCGGAGAGATGCCGCCGATTTGCCGGCCGAGCTTGCGCGCCATCTTCGCCGCGAAGTGCCTGATGAGGACCGGAATATCGTCTCGGCGTTCGCGCAGCGACGGCACAGTGATCGGAAACACGTTCACGCGGTAGTAAAGATCGGACCGGAAGCGCCCGGCCGCGACCTCCGCCTTCAAATCTCGGTTCGTGGCGGCGATGACGCGCACGTCCACCTTGAAGCTGCACGTACCGCCCACGCGCTCGAGCTCCCGCTCCTGCAGCACGCGCAGAAGCTTGGCCTGCGCTTCGAGCGGCAGCTCGCCGACTTCGTCCAGGAAAAGCGTGCCTCCGTCAGCCAGCTCGAAGCGGCCGCGGCGCTGCTGCAGCGCGCCGGTGAAGGCGCCCTTCTCGTGGCCGAAGAGCTCGCTTTCCACCAGCTCGCGCGGCAAGGCGGCGCAGTTGAGCTTGACCAGCGGCCGGTCCCGGCGCGGGCTGGCGTCGTGGATCGCGCGCGCGACCAGCTCCTTGCCGGTGCCGGTTTCGCCCTGGATAAGCACGGTGCTGTCCGTGGGCGCCACTTGTGCGACCTGCGCGAGCAGCCGGCGAACCGCGGGCGAGTCGCCCACGATCGCATGGCGCTCGGCGCTGATCTCCTCCACCAGGTACTGGATCGTGGATTTGGACTTGCGGTGCGCCTCGATCTCGCGCCTGAGCTTGATATGCGTGCCGACGCGTGCGAGAAGCTCCTCGGTCTGGAAGGGCTTCGTCACGTAGTCGACGGCGCCGACGCGGAAGGCGCGCACCTTGATCTCGGTGTCGGTAAGCGAGGTGAGGAAGATGACCGGAATGCCGCGCGTGGTTTCCGAGGCCTTGAGCCGCTCGCAGGTGGCAAAGCCGTCGAGCCCGGCCATGAGCGCGTCGAGAAGAATCAGGTCGGGCACCGATTTCGCGGCGAGCTGCAGCGCCTCCTCGCCGCTTGCCGCGGACAGCGTGCGATACCCCGCTTCGGCGAGCTCCTGCTCCAGAAGATCGCGGTTGAGGGCCTCGTCGTCGACGATGAGGACCGTGGCGCGTTCAGTTTCCAAGGTGTCTCGCGATCTTCTCGTAGAGCAGCGCCTCGTCGATCGGCTTGGTGAGGAAATCGTCGCAGCCGCTGGCGCGCGCCCTTTCCTCGTCGCCGCGCATAGCGTGCGCGGAGAGCACGATCACCGGTATCTTCGACAGGCTGCCGTCCGCTTTCAAGCGGCGCGTGGCTTCCCATCCGTCCATGCGCGGCAGAGAAAGATCCATGAGGATGAGATCGGGCTTCGACTGCGCGGCTTTCTCGAGCGCCGCCTGGCCGTCCTCGGCAAGCACCAGGCGGTAGTCGTCCTCGAGGAGCTGCACCAGCAGGTCGCGGTTCAGCTCGACGTCCTCCACGATGAGGATCGTCTTCATGCCTGGTAGCGGAGCGGCAGGGTTAGCGTGAACGTCGAGCCCGCTCCCGGTGCGCTCTCAACCGCGATGTCCCCGCCCATGAGACGCGCGAGGCGCCGGGCGATGGTGAGCCCGAGGCCCGTGCCGCCGTAGACCCGCGTGCTGCTCGCGTCGGCCTGGGTGAATTCCTCGAAGACGTGCTCCAGCTTGTCCGCGGGAATGCCGATGCCGGTATCGGTCACGGCCACGGAGAAGGAGTCGCCGTCCGCTTTCGCGCGCACGCGCACCGTGCCCTGTTCCGTGAACTTCACCGCGTTGCCGAGGAGGTTGAGAACGATCTGGCGCAGCTTCTCCTCGTCGGCGTAGACCTGCGGCAGCCCGCCGTCGAAGTCCTTGAGCAGCCGCACCGCCGGCGCCTTGACGAGCGGCTCGACCGTCTTCATGCACTGCTCGAGCACCGGCCCCAGCTGCACGTCGCCCGCGTGCACTTCCACGTGCCCCGCCTCCACCTTGGAAAGATCCAGGATCGCGTTGATCAGGGCGAGCAGGTGTTGCGCGCTCGAGAGAATCTTGTCGAGGTTCTCGTATTGCTTCTGCTCGAGCTGCTCCTTGGAGCGGCGCATGACGATCCGGGTGAACCCGATGATCGCGTTAAGCGGCGTGCGCAGCTCGTGCGACATGTTCGCGAGGAACTCGGACTTGTGGCGGTTCGCGATCTCGAGCTGGCGGCTCTTTTCCTCGATCGCCTTGAAAAGGCGGACGTTCTCGATGGCGATCGCCGCCTGGCCGGCAAACGTCTTGAGCAGCGCGATCTCGCTTTCGGAGAACGAGCTGACGTGATCGCGGCCGACGAAGATCGCACCCATGCCGCGTCCTTCCCACAACATGGGCGCGAAGATGACCGACTTGATCCCGATCGCCTTGCAGCCCTGCTTCGTGCTCGCCGGAACGTCTTCGCCGTGCTCGATATCGGGAAAATGAACCACACGCCGTTCGACGATAGAGAGTCCGGATCCCGATTCTGCGCTAACGGGCAGCGGGAAAATGCGCTCGAATTCGTCGCGGTGAGCGCCGTGGTAGGCGCCGATGTGCAGTCGCCCGTCCTCGCGCACCAGGTTAAGTCCGACGATCCTTCCGGCGAACAGCCGCTCGCAGCTTTCGAGGATCTTGTCGAAGACAGGAGCCGTGTCCGCGATCGAGCGGCTGATCGCGCCAAGCACCTCGGCGGAGGCTTTCTGCTGATCGAGCGCCTCAGTGGTTTCGTTGAACAGGCGCACGTTCTCGATCGCGATCACGGCCTGGTCGGCGAAGGTCTTGAGAAGCTCGAGGTGCGCATCGCTCAATCCCCCGGCATGCTGCAACGTGACGACAATGGCCCCGATGGCGATTCCCTCGCGCAGCATCGGCGCGCAGGCGATGCAGCGGAAACCCAAGGCGCGGCCGTTGTCGCGCGCATAACGCGGCGCATCCGGCGCCTCGGTGTCGGTGATGTTGACCACCGTCCGGTCGACGATCGAGGTTCCCGACGCGCTCTCGCGGCTCAATGGCATGTCGACCTTCGTGGCCATGACACCCAAGTCGCCGCCCGCACTGACGACCCGCACGCGCTCGCCCTGGACCAGCGCGATGCCAACTCCTGTGCCGGCGAACACGCGCAGGCCGCTCTGCGCGATCGCGTCGAACACCGGCTGCGCGTCGGTCGGCGTGCTCGAGATCACGCGGAGGATCTCGGCCGTGGCGGTCTGCCGCTCGAGCGCCTCCTTGGTCTCGTTGAGCAGGCGGATGTTCTCGATTGCGATCACCGCCTGGTCCGCGAAAGTCTTGAGGAGCGCGACCTGCTTCTCGCTGAGAGGCCCGGGCGCCTTGCGAATCACCGAGATCGCGCCGATTGCGGCGCCGTCCCTGATCATCGGCACGACAGTCATTGCGCGATAGCCGGAAGGGGCGAAATTGCGCTTGCCGGCGTCGAAATTCCCGTCGGCTTCCTGCGCATCCGGGATTTCGACGGTCTTGCAGTCCAGGATCGCCGCGCCGTGCATGTAATCTCTGCTCAACGGGAACGGGAAGCGCTGCCGCCAGCTCTGCGCCCGCTCTGGATCGCGCTCCGCAATCGCCATCAACCGGACTTCTCCGCCGTCCGGCCGCGCCACCGCAACCGCCGCGCCTTCGAACAGCCGGGTTCCCGCTTGCACGATCGCCTCGAACACCGGCTGCACGTCGCTCGGCGAGCCGCTGATTACGCGCAGGATTTCGCTGATCGCGGTCTGTTGCCGCAGGGCCTCGGTGGCCTCGTCGTGCGCCGCGCGTACTTCGATCTCGGCACGCTTGCGCTGGGTGATGTCGCTCAACGCGCCGACCATTTTCGTAGCGCGGCCGTTCGCGTCGCGCACCGCCTTGCCGCGATCGAGCACCCATTTGTAGCCACCGCTCGCGTCCGCGATGCGGTATTCCATCTCCAGGTACTCGGTGCGGCCCTTGAAGTGCTCGGCAATCGCAGCCCGGTACCGAGGGTAGTCTTCCCCGTGAATGCGGGCGTTCCAGGCGGCGGGCGTGACGTCCTGGTCCGGGAAGGCGAAAAACGCCCTTGCGCGATCGGTCAGGTAGAGGCTACCGGTGTCGATATCCCATTCGTAAATGCCTTCTACCGCTGCCGCCGTGGCCAGCGCATAGCGTTCTTCGCTCGTACGCAGGGCATCTTCAGCATGCTTTAGCTCGGTGATGTCGCCGGTCGAGCCGATCATCCGGACAGCGCGGCCTTTCGCATCACGGATCGCAAGGCCATGCGTTCGCGCCCACCGCCACGCGCCGTCGGTGTCCCGGAAGCGGTAGTCGAACTCGAACCGGTCCGTGATGCCCTTCAGGTGGGCGACGGTAGCCGCGCGATATCGCGCATAGTCGTCTGGATGGATGCGCTTGTGCCACTCGGCCAGCGACAGAAGCGGTGCCGGCAGCCCGAGCACGCGTTGCATGCTTTCCGAAACGGAAAAACGGTCGTGCGCGATGTCCCAGTCGTAGACGCTTTCGTTGATCGCACCCATGACTAGCTCATAGCGCTGCTCGACCTGCCGAAGGCCCTTCTCAACGCGGCGCAGCCGCGCGCGCACTTGCGCGATCGTCGTCTTGCGTGCGGGACTGCTGCGTTTCGCTCGGCGAGCCTTCAACCCTTCCTCCTCAGGCGGCGCGGCGCAGCATACCGCTTAGAATCCGCGCCTGCCAATGAACGCCCTGCTCGCCTGGTACTTTGTCGCAGTCTGGGGCTCCGGGTACGTGGCGACCAAGATCGGGCTGCAGTACGCGGCCCCGTTCACGTTCCTCAGCCTTCGGTTCGCGTTCGGGCTGCTTTGCCTCCTGCCGATCATCCTGGTCTGGAAGCCGACGTGGCCGCGAACCCGCGGTGAGCTCGGTCATCTCGTCGTGGCGGGGCTGCTCATGCACGCGGTGCAGCTCGGCGGCAGTCACTACGCGCAATACCTCGGCATGTCGGCCGGCGTGGCGGCGCTCATCATCGCCTGCCAGCCGCTGGTGACGGCGGTGGTCGTATCGGGCTGGATGGGGGAGAAGCTCGCGCGGCGGCAATGGGCCGGCGTATTCATCGGGCTCGCCGGCGTGGCGCTCGTGGTCTGGCACAAGATCGACATCCGCGAGGTGACGCTCGGCAGCCTCGTCGGCACGCTGATCGCGCTCGCGGCCGTGACGACCGCGACGCTCTATCAAAGAAAGTTTTCTCCGAAAGCCGATCTCAAGGCCGCCGCGGTGATCCAGTTCGCCGCCTCGCTGCTGGTACTGGTGCCGCTCGCGGTCGCGGTGGAAGGTTTTCGGGTCACCTATTCTTTCCAATTGCTTGCTTCCATCGCGTTCCTGGTGATCTTCGCCTCCATCCTGGCCGTGAGCGTGCTACACCTCCTGATGCGCCAGGGCGAGGCAACCCGGGTAGCGAGCATGATGTACCTTCCCCCGGTGTTCGCCGTGGTGGTCGAGGCGGCCCTGTTCGGCATCGTGCCGAGCGGCCTCGCCCTCGCCGGAATGGCCGTCACCTGCGCCGGCGTGGCGATGACGGTCTGGAGCAGACGCTGGAGATCGTCTATTTCGTCCTCCTGAACGCGCTCGGCCATCTGGCTTTCGTCGGAAGCCGGATGACGACGTCGCTCTTTGCGCTGCGGCTCGGCGCCTCCGAGGCCACGGTGGGCGTGCTGATGGCGCTCTTCGCGGTGCTGCCGATGCTGCTTTCGGTCAGCGCGGGGCGGCTTGTCGACCGTATCGGGCCGCGGCGGCCGCTGCTCGTCGCCTTCGCCGTTCTTGCGGGCGGCATGGCGCTGCCGTTCGCGTTCCCGCGGCTCGCGACGCTTTACGCGTCGTGCGTCCTGATCGGCACCTCGTTCATGTTTCTGCACATCAGCATGAACAGCGTTTTCGGGGCGCACGGCACGCCGGAGCGCCGCGCGGTGAACTTCTCGTGGCTCGCGCTCGGATTTTCGATTTCGAATTCCGTGGGCCCGCTCGTCGCCGGGTTCGCCATCGACCACTTCGGCCACGCGGCGGCGATGCTCGGCCTGGCGGTCTTTCCGCTCATCGCCTTCACCCTCGTCTGGCTGCGCCGGCGGCCGCTGCCGCGTCCGCACCGGGTCGTGCAACCGGCGCGCGCGAGCGTGCTCGACCTCCTGCGCATCCCCGAGTTGCGCAGCACCTTCGTGGTAAGCGGGCTGCTCGCCATGGGCTGGGACCTCTACGCCTTCCTCACGCCCCTCTACGGGGCGCGCATCGGCCTCGCCGCGAGCACCATCGGCGTCATCATGGCGACGTTCGCGGTTGCCACGTTCGCCATACGCCTGTTCCTGCCGGCGATGATCCGGCGGCTGCGCCAGTGGATGGTCATCAGCCTTGCCATGACGGTGGCCGGAACTGCGTACCTGCTCTTTCCGTATTTCTCCGGCGTGCCGCTGCTGATGGCGCTGTCCTTCATGCTCGGCCTCGGCCTGGGCTGCTCCCAGCCGTTCATCATGTCGCTGCTCTACGAGGCGTCGCCTCCCGGGCGGCAGGCGGAAGCGGTCGGATTGCGCACTGCACTCGTCAACGGCAGCCAGACTCTGATTCCGCTGGTTTCGGGCGCGTTCTCCGCCGCCGTCGGCATGGCGCCGGTGTACTGGGTCCTCGCGGCGTTTCTCTTCGGAGGCGCCTGGTTTTCCCGCCAGCGCATAAAATAGCGCCGTGCTGAAACGCATCACGCTTACCCAGTTCCTGGTCAGTCGGCAGCGCGACAAGAGCCTCATCAACGCCGACCTGCGGCTGCTCATCGAGACCATCGCGCGCGCCTGCAAAGGCATCAGCACGCGCGTCACCAAGGGCGCGCTCGCCGACGGGCTGGGGAGCGCCGCCACGAAGAACGTGCACGGCGAGGCGCAGAAGACGCTCGACGTGCTCTCGAACGAGATCCTCCTCGAAGCGAACGAATGGGGCGGCAATCTTGCCGCGCTCGCCTCCGAGGAAATGGAAGACCCGCGGCCGATCCCGACGCACTACCCGCGCGGCGAGTACCTGCTGCTTTTCGATCCGCTCGACGGCTCGTCCAACATCGACGTGAACATCTCGGTGGGCACCATCTTCTCGGTGTTGCGCTGCCCGAAGACCGACGCCGGGGCGTACTGCGACCCGAGCGAACAGGCGTTCCTGCAGCCCGGCCGGCAGCAGGTCGCGGCCGGCTTCGCGGTGTACGGGCCGACGACGCTGTTCGTCATTACCGTCGGCGACGGCGTGTACGGCTTCACGCTCGACCGCGAGACCTACTCGTACGTGCTCACGCATCCGGACATCAAGATCCCCGAGGACACGCAGGAATTCGCGATCAACATGTCGAACGCGCGCCGCTGGGAGCCGCCGGTGAAGCGCTACATCGACGAATGCCTCGCCGGAAGCGACGGCCCGCGCGGCAAGGATTTCAACATGCGCTGGGTCGCCTCGATGGTGGCCGACGTGTTCCGCGTGCTCTCGCGCGGCGGCATCTTCATGTACCCGCGCGACTCCAAGCTCAAGGACGGTCGCCTGCGGCTGATGTACGAGGCGAACCCGATGTCCTTCATCGTCGAGCAGGCGGGCGGCGCCGCGACCGACGGCACCACCCGCATCCTCGACCTCCAGCCGAGCGCCCTGCACCAGCGCTGCGCGGTGATCCTCGGCTCGAAGAACGAGGTCGAGCGGGTCACTTCCTACCACCGGAAATGAATTGGGGTCAGAGCATTTGCTCTGACCCCAATAAAAAGGCCCCTTTTGGGGGCCTTTCTTGATTCTCCCTGTGTGTCGGGGTTACTTCAGGTGCTTGTTGACCAACCTGGTCATCTCGAACATCGAGACCTGGGACTTGCCGCCGAATACCGGCTTCAGCTTCTCGTCCGAGTTGATCATGCGCTTGTTTTTCTTGTCCTGGAGCCCGTTGCGCTTGATGTAGCCCCAGATTTTCTTGGTGACTTCGGTGCGCGGCATCGCGCTCGAGCCGATCACCGCCGCAAGCGTAGCGCTCGGGGTCATCGGCTTCATGAAGGCTGCATTTGGCTTGCGCTTCTTGCCGCCGCTCTTCTTCGCCTTCTTTTTCGCCATCTCGATTCTCCTCTGAACGAATTTCGGATCGTTGGTCGACCGGATCTCTGCCGCTACTGTGCCAGCGGTGACGAGAAGATGCACGAATTCGCGCACCGGTGTCAACGATTTTCCGAGGGAAAATGCGTTTATTTCCCTCGGCTGTTCGAATCGAGCCACGCCTCCAGCCCCTGCGCGTTGAGCTCGATATCGAGCTTGAAGACCTCCAGCACCTGCTTTTCGGGCAGCGTCCAGCCCTGGCGGCGCGCCTCGGAGAGAAAGATTTCCGCAACTCCGCGAGCAAGCCGGGGGATGTCGCGCAGCCGGCCTCGGGCGGCCCGGCCGCGCTCCACTACCACGTGAATGGCGTTGAGGCGCGGGCGCTCGTAGAGCGCGTCGAGGGCCGTGATGCCCTCGTCGTAGTCGTAGAATCCGGCATCCATGAACATCGCAGAGCTGCGGCAAGAATACATGCGATCCGGGCTTTCCGAGGCGGACGCGGACGCGGATCCGATGCGATTCTTCACGCGCTGGCTGCGCGACTCGGTGGACGCGGGACTGCCTGTGCCCAACGCCATGACGCTCGCCACCGTGAGCGCGGAAGGCACGCCCGACGCGCGCATCGTGCTGCTGAAAGGCCTCGAGCACGGCGGCTTCACCTTCTACACGAATTACCGCAGCCGCAAAGGGCGCCAGCTGGAAGCCCGCCCCGCTGCCTGCCTGGTTTTTCAATGGTCCGAGCTCGAGCGCCAGGTGCGCATCGCGGGCGCTGTGGAGAAGGTGAGCGCCGAGGAATCCGACCAGTACTTCGCCTCGCGGCCGCTCGGGGCGCGGCTTTCGGCGTGGGCGTCGGCGCAAAGCGAAACCGTTTCGTCCCGCGCGCAGCTCGAGAAATCGCTCGAAGAAGCGCGCGCGCGCTTCAACGAGCAGCCGCCGCGTCCCCCGCATTGGGGCGGCTACCGCGTGCTGCCGCAGCGGATCGAGTTCTGGCAGGGGCGCGCCGACCGGCTGCACGACCGGCTGCTGTACGCGCGCGCCGGGGCCGCATGGAGGATGGAGCGGCTTGCGCCCTAAGAGCGCGGCCGCGCCGCGCGAAGCCATCCGGCTTCTCGCGCTAGCAGGCTTCAACTCGGGCATTTCGCATCGCTCGGTCGAGCCGATGCTGCCGAAGCTCGCCGAAGAGTTCGCCACCAGCGTGTCGGCCGCCTCGATCGTAATGACGACCTACGCTTTCGCCTATGCCGCCGCACTGCTCCTGCAGGGTCCGCTCGGCGACCGCTACGGCAAGCTGCGCGTGGTGACCATCGGCATGGCGCTTGCGGGGCTCGCCTCGCTCGGGTGCGCGCTTGCCTGGGATCTCGGCTCGCTGGCGGCGATGCGCCTTCTCACCGGGATGTTCGCGTCGGCTTCCGTAGCGCTCGGCATGGCGTACATCGGCGATGTCGTGCCGATCGGCGAGCGCCAGACGACCATCGCGCATTTCATTGCCGGGTCGATGCTCGGGCAGATGGTCGGCCCGCTCGTCGGCGGCGCCTTCACCGACTGGGTCGGCTGGCGGATGTCCTTCGCCTCGCTCGGCGCGGTGTTTCTCGCTGTCGCGGCGATTCTCACGGTGCGGACCTCGAGCGGCTGGTCGGTGTCGCGCACCGGTCCCTTCCGGCCGTTCGCGGTTTACCGGGGCCTGTGGTCCCTGAACGGCATGCGCTGGCTTTTTGCGGTGGGCACCGCCGAGACGCTGTTCTTCTTCGGCGGCTATGCGTTTCTGGGCGCGTTCTTCAAATCCCGCTTCGATGCGTCGTTTACCGTCATCGGGCTGATCCTTGCGGGCTTCGGTCTCGGCGGGCTGTTGTACAGCTCCACGGCGCGCGTGCTCATCCGCGCTCTCGGCGAGCGCGGCCTGGTCGCCGCGGGCGGCGCGCTCGGCGGCGTGATGTTCGTGGCGGTGGTTCTCGTTCCCTACCTTTCTCTGGCGGTGCCTTGCACGATAGCGCTAGGCCTGGCGTTCTATCTGCTCCACAACACCATCCAGGTGAAGGCCACCGAAGTCGCTCCCGACGCGCGCGGCACGGCGGTGGCGCTGTATGCGACCGCCTGGGCCCTCGGGCAGGCCATCGGCATCGCGGCGATGGGCGGCGTCATCGCCGCGTTCGGCTACGCGCCCGCCATCGTGGCGTGCGGCCTGCTCTTCGCTGCTCTGGGCCTATGGCTGCGCTCGAACCTGCATCGGTTCCGGCCTTGAACCCGTCGATCGTGGAGGCGCTGCGCCGCGCGGGGCTGTGCGGAGCGACGGAAAACCCCCATGGCGAAGCGCTCGCCGGCGGGGTGTCCTCGGATATCTGGCGCGTCGATCTGGCGCGCGGGCCGGTGTGCGTCAAGCGCGCGCTTCCCCGCTTGCGCGTAGCCCAGCTCTGGGAAGCGCCCGTGAAGCGCAATCACTACGAGCGGCTCTGGCTCGATACCGCGGCACGCATCGTCCCGCACGCCGTGCCGAAAATCCTTGCCCACGACGAGGGTTTCTTCGTCATGGAGTACCTCGATCCCGCGCGCCACCCCGTCTGGAAGGCGCAGCTGCGCGAAGGGCACGCCGACCCCCTGTTTGCAGCCGAGGTCGGGCGTCGGCTTGCCGCGATTCACCTAAATACGACGACAGAAGCGATTGCGGAAGAATTCAGAACCGACGCGATCTTTCACGCCATCCGGCTCGAGCCCTATCTTCTCGCCACGGCAAAAGCGCATCCGGACCTCGCTGCTCGCCTGCACGGGCTCGCCGAGCGCACTGCGGCGACGCGCCAGTGCCTCGTCCACGGCGACGTGAGCCCCAAGAACATCCTTGCCGGTCCGCATGGCCCCGTGTTCCTGGACGCCGAATGCGCCTGGTACGGCGATCCGGCTTTCGACCTCGCCTTCTGTCTCAACCACCTGCTTCTCAAGTGCCTGTGGGTGCCGCGCGCGCGGCCGGCGTTCCTGGAGTGCTTCGATGCGCTCGCCGGCGCCTACTTGCAAAACAAGGCCTTGGAAGGCGTCGAAACACGCGCGGCGTCGCTCTTGCCGGGACTGCTGCTCGCGCGCGTCGACGGCAAGTCGCCGGTCGAATATCTCACCGAGCCGGCGCAGAAGGAGACGGTCCGCCGCATCGCCCGCGCTTTGATAAGAAAATCTCCAGACCAGCTTTCGGAAGTGCGTACGGCATGGCAAGAATCATCGAAATAAAAGGCCGGCGGGTCTGGGACTCGCGCGGCCGGCCCACGGTCGAAGCGGAAGTCGTCGTCGGCCGCGGCACCACGCCGCTCGCAGTCGGGCGCGCGATCGCTCCCGCCGGAGCATCGACCGGCGCCGGCGAGGCGAAGAGCGTGGAAGTCGGCCAGGCGGTGCGCAACATCAATACGCGCATCCGCGATGCGCTGCGGGCGATGAGCGTGACCGACCAGCACGCGCTCGACCGGCGCCTGATCGAGCTCGACGGCAGCGCCGACAAGAGCCGGCTCGGCGCCAACGCGATGGTGGCGGTATCGCTTGCCTGCGCGCACGCCGCCGCTGCATCGTTGAAAAAACCGCTCTGGAGGCATCTCGCCGGCGAGCGCCGCGTGGGTCTGCCGGTGCCGCAGATCCAGATCTTCGGCGGCGGCGCGCACGCGCGCGGGCGCGTGGACGTGCAGGACTACATGATCGTATGCACCGGCGCGGGCAGCTTCGCCGAGGCGCTCGAATGGACGGCGCAGGTCTACGCCGCGGCAGGCGCGCGGCTCGCGAAGCGCGGCGCGCTGCAAGGCGTCGCCGACGAAGGCGGCTACTGGCCGGCCTTCAAGACG
The DNA here is from genome assembly GCA_004297625.1 of Betaproteobacteria bacterium. Classification (GTDB taxonomy): domain Bacteria; phylum Pseudomonadota; class Gammaproteobacteria; order Burkholderiales; family SG8-39; genus SCGC-AG-212-J23. The sequence goes on from SCTY01000068.1 coordinate 187,212, forward strand.
AACGAGGAGGCGCTCGCGGAGCTGGTCGGCGCCATCGCCGATGCCGGGCTCGAGCCGGGAACCGACGTCTCCATCGCGCTCGATATCGCGGCAAGCCAGCTCTACCGCGGCGGGAGCTACCACTTCGCGCTGGAGAATCGGACGCTTTCCGCCGAGCAGCTGCACGCCATGCTGCTGCGGTGGATCGAGCGCTATCCCATCGTCTCGATCGAAGACCCGTTCGCCGAGCACGACGCGGCCGCGATGCGCGCCTTCACCAAGGCGGCGGGCATCCAGGTCGTCGGCGACGATTTCTTCGTGACGAATGAACAAAAAGTCAGAAATGCCGATGGCGCCTGCAATGCCGTGCTGCTCAAGCCCAACCAGGTGGGCACCGTGAGCGAGACGCTCGCCTGCTGGCAGGCGGCGCGCGACGCCGGCTACCGGGGCATCGTATCGGCGCGCTCCGGGGAGACGGAAGATGTTTCCATCGTGCATCTCGCGGTCGGCTGGGGGGTGCCGCAGCTCAAGGTCGGCAGCTTCTCGCGCTCGGAGCGCATGGCGAAGTGGAACGAGGGGCTGCGCATCGAGGAGGCGCTGGGCGCCAAGGCGCTGCCCTATCCCGCGCGCAGGCTCTTCAAGCCGCGCTAATGGTTCTAACCCGCTGGGTGTCGGGTCGGCACCACAGTCGAAAACCGCGGTATCGAGAAAAACTCGGGCTAGCTAGAATTCCCACTCGATTACCATGAGGAAGGGCAGGAGTGGGTAAGCCGGAAGCTTTGCCGACCCGGACCAAGGCGCAGCGCAACGGGCTGCCGAAGGCGCCGACCGGGATAAAGGGACTCGACGAAATCACGCTCGGCGGATTGCCGCGCGGCCGGCCGACGCTGGTCTGCGGCGGACCGGGCTGCGGGAAAACGCTCTTCGGCCTGGAATTCCTGCTGCGCGGGGCGCGCGATTTCGGCGAGCCGGGCGTTTTCATGGCCTTCGAGGAGACGCAGCAGGACCTCTCGCAGAACGTGCGCTCGCTCGGCTTCGATCTCGACCGGATGATCGCCGAGAACAGGATCTCGGTGGATTACGTGCACGTCGACCGCAGCGAGATCGAGGAAACCGGCGAATACGACCTCGAAGGGCTGTTCCTGCGCCTCGGGCTTGCCATCGACACGGTGGGCGCCAAGCGCGTGGTGCTCGACACGCTCGAGAGCCTGTTCAGCGGGTTTACCAACGAGGCCCTGCTGCGCTCGGAGCTGCGGCGCCTGTTCCGCTGGCTCAAGGAGAAGGGCGTCACCGCCGTGATTACGGGCGAGCGCGGCGAGGGACAGCTGACGCGCCAGGGCCTGGAGGAATACGTCTCGGATTGCGTCATCCTGCTCGACCATCGCGTGCGCGAGCAGGTGTCGACGCGGCGGCTGCGCGTCGTCAAGTACCGCGGCTCGACGCACGGCACCAACGAGCATCCGTTCCTCATCGACGAGAACGGCATCCACGTGCTGCCGCTGACCTCGCTCGGTCTCGACCATTCGGTGAGCACCGAGCGCATCTCCAGCGGCATCCCGCGTCTCGACAGCATGCTGGGCGGCGAAGGCTACTACCGGGGCAGCTCGATCCTCATCTCGGGCACCGCCGGCACCGGCAAGACGAGTATCGCCGCCAGCTTTGCCGACGCGGGCTGCCGGCGCGGCGAGCGCTGCCTGTATTTCGCCTTCGAGGAATCGCCCCAGCAGATCCTGCGCAACATGCGCAGCATCGGGGTGGACCTCAATCCGTGGCTGAAGAGGGGCCTGCTGCGGCTGCATGCCTCGCGGCCCACGCTGCACGGCATCGAGATGCACCTCGCGCTCATCCACAAGATAGTCAACGACTTCGATCCGCAGGTGGTCGTCATCGATCCGATCAGCAACCTGGCCACCGCGGGCACCGAGAGCGAGGCCGAATCGATGATGCTGCGGCTCATCGATCACCTCAAGGCGCGGCAGGTGACGGCGCTGTTCACGAACCTGACCGCCGGCGGAGACGCGTGGGAGCACACCGACATCGGTGTCTCTTCGCTCATCGATACCTGGATCCTGCTGCGCGACATCGAGCTCGCCGGCGAGCGCAACCGCGGCCTGTACGTGCTCAAGTCGCGCGGCATGAAGCACTCCAACCAGATCCGCGAATTCCTCATCACCGCCGAAGGCATCCGGCTCGAGGACGTGTACGCCGGTCCGGAAGGCGTGCTCACCGGCTCGATGCGCGCCGCGCAAGAGGACCGCGAGAGAGCCGCCGCCCTTGCCCGCGCCCAGGAAACCGAGCGCAAGCAGCGCGACCTCGCGCGCCGGCGCGCGGCGCTGGAGGCGCAGATCGCCGCGCTGCGCGCCGAATTCCAGGAGGTCGAGGACGAGACGAAGATCCTCGCCGAGGAGAACCGCGCCAGCGAGCAGCAGCTGGAAGCGAGCCGCTCTGCGGCCGCGATGCGCCGGGGGGCCGACAAGCCTGCGCTCATCAAGGGGAAACGCAAATGAGCACGCGCAAGAGCGAAGGGCAAGAGGAGAAGTGGGAGCTGCGGCTGTACACGGCCGGACAGACGCCCAAGTCGCTCGCCGCGGTCAAGAACCTGAGGAAGGTCTGCGAGGAGCACCTCGCCGGCCGCTACGAGATCGAGATCGTCGACCTGCTGAAGAACCCGCGGCTCGCAAAAGACCACCAGATCGTCGCCATCCCGACTTTGGTGCGCAAGCTGCCGGTGCCGATCCGCAAGATCATCGGCGACCTTTCGGACACCGAGCGCGCGCTGGTCGGATTGCAGCTCAAGCAACTGAGGTAAAGCCATGAACGAACGCGTCGATCCGCTCGCGCTGGAAATCGAGTCGCTGCGGCAGCGCCTGCAGGAGGCCGAAGAGCTGCGCGAGGCGATCAGCTCGGGCAAGGTGGATGCGTTCGTCGTCGGGCCCACCGAAGACAGCAAGCGCGTGCTGATGCTCTCGGGCGCCTACGCCCGCTACCGTCAGCTCGTCGAGGACATGCAGCAGGGCGCGGTCACCGTGACGCGCGAGGGCGAGATCATGTTCGCGAACCACAGCTTCGCCGCGCTCCTGGGGATGGCGCCGCTGGACCTTTTCCGCGTGCCGCTGCAGCGCTACGTCGCGCGCGCCGACCGCGACAAGCTCGCCGCGCTGCTCGACCCGCGCGCCGGGGAACCGGCGGCGACCGTGTCCCTGCTGCGCGCCGACGGAACGGAGTGCCCGGTCAGCATCTCGATGGTGACGGCGAACGACGAATTCACCACGCTGCTCGTCACCGAGCGGACCGCGGACTCGGAAGAGGCCGCCGCGGCGATCGACGCCATCCGCACCGGCAGCATCGACGCGGTGGTCGTGGGCGGCGACAAGGTGCTCATGCTCGACTCCGCGCAGGCCTTCTACCAGGCCGCGATCGATCGCATGCAGCAGGGCGTGGTGATCGTCGGCCCGGACAGCGACATCACGTACGCCAACGAGCAAATGGCGTCGCTGCTCGCCACGAGGCGCGAGCGCCTGGCCGGCTCGTTCCTGCACCGCCTGGCGCCCAACAGCGATCAGGCGCGGGTGAAATCGATTCTCGGCGTGCGCCAGGGCGCGACCGCGCAGGCGGAAGTGCGCCTGCGCCGCGCCGACGGGGAGTACCTCGACACGATGATAACGGTTACCGGCCTCGCCGACGGCCGCAAGATGTGCCTGGTGAGCGACCTGCGGCTGAAGAAGCGCCACGAAGCGGCCGACGAGCGCACGCGCAAGTTCCTCGGCATGATGGCGCACGAGTTCCGCAACATCCTCTCGCCCATCCACAACTCGGTGGAGCTGCTCAAGCGCATGGACAGCCTCGACCCGGACGCGCGCAAGGCGCTCGAGGTCATCGAGCGGCACACCTCGCGCCTGGTCGCGCTGGTCGACGACCTGCGCAGCGTCAATCCAAAGGATTAAGCCCTTCCGCAGTGAGGCGGTAGCGCCGGTCGCAGCCGGCCGCCGCCTGCTCGGAGTGCGTGGCGAGGATCGCCGCCGCGCCGCGCCGTTTCACAATATCCTTCATCAGGGCGAGCACTTGAGCCGCATTCTGCGGATCGAGGTTTCCGGTCGGCTCGTCGGCAAGGATGAGCTTCGGGTCGCCCACCAGCGCGCGCGCGATCGCCACGCGCTGCAGCTCGCCCCCCGACAGCTCGCGCGGCGGGCTCGCTTCGCGCCCCGCGAGCCCGACCGCGGCGATCAGCCCCCTCGCCTTTTCCCTTTTTGAAATTCCTCTCAGCAGCAGCGGCAACGCGACGTTCTCCTCGACCGTGAGATGCGGCAGGACGTGAAACGCCTGGAAGACGAAGCCGAAGGTGTCGCGCCGCAGCCTCGCCTGCTCCTCCTCGCCGAGGCGCGAGACGTCCTTTCCCTCGAAAACAATGGCGCCCGAGTCGATGGGCTCCAGGCCGGCGATCGCGTTGAGCAGCGTCGACTTGCCGATTCCGGAATCGCCGATGACGGCCACGTACTCGCCGGCCGCCACTTCGAGCGAAACGGCGTTCAGCACCGTTCGCACGCCGAAACGCTTGGTCACGTCCTGCAGGCTGAGCACCCTTAGAATCGTACTATGTTCGTCGAAAAGCACGGCTTGTGGACGCCCGAGCAGCGCGCGCAGGCGTCCGAGCTGAAGAAGCGCATCGCGCACGAAAAGCTCGAGCTCGTACGCCTGGCGTGGGCCGATCCGCACGGCGCCTCGCGCGCGAAGGCCGTGAGCGTTCCGGCGTTCCTCGAGGCGCTCTCGAGCGGCTACAACATCAACGTCGCGACCACCACGCTCGATAGCGCCGGCGGCCGCGTGTTCCAGTCCTTCACGCGCGGCGGCGGCATGGGGCTCGACGAAATGACGGGCTCGCCGAACCTGGTCGTGGTCCCGGATCCGGGCACGTTTCGCGTGCTGCCGTGGGTGCCGAACGTCGGCTGGATCCTGTGCGACGAATATTTCCGCGACGGCCGGGCGTTCCATTTCTCTCCGCGCCATCTGCTGAAGCGGCTGCTCGCGAAGGCGAAATACGACATGGTGGTCGGCCTGGAGATGGAGTGGTATCTCGCCCGCATCACCGATGAGCGCCTTAACGACGACCACATCGGCATTCCGGGCCACCGCGGCCGGCCGGTGCACACGGCGCCCATCGAGCCGGGCTACTCGTATCACTCCGAGACCAACCTCGACATCATGCAGCCGGTGCTGGGCGAGCTTGCGACGGCGTACACCCAGCTCGGCCTGCCGCTGCGTTCGATCGAGAACGAGTGGGGGCCGGGGCAGGTGGAATGCACGTTCGGCGCACAGAGCGCGCTGCGCACCGCCGACGACCTCGTGCTCTTTCGCACCGCGACGCGGCAGGTGTGCCGGCGGCTCGGCTGCTTCGCCACCTTCATGGCGCGCCCGGCGCTCAAAGGCTATTACGCGAGCGGCTGGCACCTGCATCAGTCGCTCGCCCAAGGCGGCAGGAACGTTTTCATCCCGGAAAACGACGCGGCGCTGCTCTCGCCGCTCGGCTTCCAGTTCCTCGCCGGGCTGCTGCACAACGCGGCCGCCGCGACGGTGTTCGCCACGCCGACCGTCAACGGCTATCGGCGCTTCAAGCCCAACTCGCTCGCGCCGGACCGCGTGGGCTGGGGCTTCGACCACCGCGGCGCCATGATCCGCGTGCTGGGAGGCGCGGGGGATCCGACCACGCGGCTCGAAAACCGGGTCGGCGAGCCGGCCGCCAATCCCTATCTCTACATCGCATCGCAGATCGTCGCCGGCATGGATGGCGTCGAGCGCGGCCTGCAGCCCGGAGCGCGCGACGACGAGCCCTACGCCGCGGATCATCCGATGCTGCCGAGGAGCCTCGCGGAAGCGCTCGACGCGCTCGAGAAGGACACGCTTTTCCGCCGGCAGTTCGGCGAGGTGTTCATCGATTACTACCTGCGCTTGAAGCGCAACGAGCTCGGCCGGTATCTCGCGTGGAAGGAGGAAACCGGCGAGTCGGGCGACGAGCCCACCGCCTGGGAACAGAATGAATACTTCGACTTTTTTTGAGGGCCTGGTCCACGAGGACCGCGTCCACCGCTCGATCTATACCGACGCCGCGATCTTCGAGCGCGAGATGACCCATATCTTCGGCGCGGTGTGGGTGTACCTCGCGCACGAGAGCCAGATCCCGAAGGCGGACGACTTCATCACCGCGCGTCTCGGCCTGCGCCCGCTCATCGTGACGCGCGATGCGAACGGCCAGATCCACGCCCTCTATAACCGCTGCACGCACCGCGGCGCGAGGATCTGCCGGACCGAGCGCGGCAATGCGCGCACCTTCCAGTGCGCCTATCACGGCTGGACCTACTTCAACACCGGGAAGCTGCGCGGCGTTCCCTGGCCCGAGGGCTACGCCTGCGACTTCAAGGATGCGAAGTTCAACCTGGCACAGGTACCGCGCGTGGAAAGCTACCGCGGCTTCATCTTCGGCACATTGAACCTGGACGCGCCATCGCTTTCTGACTATTTGGGTCTTATTAAAAAACCCATTGATGAGTGGCTCGACCGCCATCCGGGCGGCAAGGTGGAGGTGCGCGAAGCGAACCGGCTGAAATTCAAGGGCAACTGGAAGCTCGCCTACGACAACGCCGCCGACGGCTACCACGTCGTGTTCTCGCACCGTTCGCTCCTCGAGATGGAGAACCGCATGCAGGAGGACCCGACCAAGGGCATGTCCTTCTACATGGGCAAGCCCGACGAGGCGCCGATGTACGTGCAGTACTTCGGCCGCGGCCACCACTTCAAGGACAAGCGCCCGAACGTCGCCAAGCGCCCGGGCGCGCTGTGGGAGCTCGAGGCGGCGCACCCAGGAATGGAACACTTTGAGAATTCCATAAGGAAGAAACTTGGTGAAAAGGCCGGGCGCGCCCTGGATCTCGCGGCGGCCGAGCCGGTCAACATCAACGTGTTCCCCAACCTCTCGATCCTCGGCAACCACATCCAGGTATTCCAGCCGCTCGGCGTCGACGAGACCGATACCACCTGGTACGCGACCGTGGTGGTCGACGAGGCGGGCGAGCTCGGCGGCACGGTAGAGGACGTGAACGCGCTTCGCCTGCGCACGCAGGAAGCGTTTCCCAATTTCGGCGAGGTGGACGACGCGGCCAATTTCGAGGAGATCCAGCGCGGCCTCGCCGCCTGCGAGGACGAGTGGGTGTACATGCATCGCGGCCTGGGCATCCCGGGGCGCGTGCGCAACGAGCCCGACGGCACGCTGAAGGCGCCCGCCACCGACGAAGTGTTCATGCGCAGCCACATGAAGGAATGGAAGCGCCTGATGTCCACCGAGCCGAGGATCAGTGTCGTACGTTGACGAAACCTATTACGCGCAGCTCGTCCGCGACTTCTCCGCCTGGCCGGATGGCGAGATCGGCGATCCCGGCACGCGCGAGGCCTGCCGCATGGTGCTGCACCGCGAGGCGCGCCTCCTGGACCAGCGCCGCTTCGAAGACTGGCTCGCCCTGTACGCGGCGCAGTGCGTGTACTGGGTGCCCGCGACGCCGGGCGGCGATCCGCGCCGCGAAGTGGCGGTCGCGTTCGATGATCGGCGGCGGCTGGAAGACCGCGTGTACCGGCTGCGCACCGGCCATGCCTGGTCGCAGGCGCCCGCCTCGCGCACCGTGCGCGCGGTCTCGAACATCGAGGTGTTTCCGCACAGCGAAGCGGGCGTCATGGTCCGTTCGAACTTCCTGCTGTCCGAATGGCGCGCGGGCGAAAAGCAGCTCTGGTCCGGCTGGTGCGGCCACCGCCTTCGCTACCGCGACGGGCGCTACGAGATCGAGGTGCGGCAGGTGAACCTGATCGACTGCGACCAGAACCTGCGCAACCCGAGCATTCTTCTTTGAGGGAACAGTCCCCATTTCAGCTGAAATGGGAGCTGTCTGTCTTCTATTTTTCTATCGCCGCCTGTGTGACATAGGGCGCCGCACTTGGTCCATGGAACTCAAGGCGTTCGGCCGCCACGGTCAACTCTATATTAGTGGCTTTCCAGTTAAGCTCGATTGGATGGGCGGTTTCGACGAACGTCAGCATGAGGTCGTAGAGCCTGCGAGCGTCCTCCTGCATAGCGGCGGCCGGGAAGCGCGACAAATAGGCCACGACCGCCGGCGCACGAGGCAGCATGGCGTCGAAGAACGCCCGCAGCTTGGACAAGTCCGTCGCAAGCAGCTTGAAGTAGCGCTCCTTCTCCGTGGCGAGCGCCCATTCGCCAGCGAAGCGCTCCAGGTCGGAGAACTCCGGCGGCAGCTTCGGTGCGGCGCTCATGGCTCACCCACCATCTTCTCGACCATCGCATAGTGCTTCTGCAGCAGCATTTCCTGCTGCGACAGCACGATCTCGGGCATCGCGCCGGATTTTACCGAAGCATGGATCGCTTCCATCGTCGAGATGTCCTCGCGGAAGACCTCCCGATTGCGCACGCGAAGGTACGAATGCGCGAGACGGTCGCCCACGCTCGCCGCCCCGTAGGCGTAATCGATGACGCGGATCTGCGTGTGGTCGGCGTCGATCGGCCAGAACCACATGCACTGGTGCCACTCGGCGCCGTCGATCAAAATGAAGCAAGGAAAGAACTCGGTGATGTCGAACGCCCAGTTGTCCACGCGCCCCGGGTTGACCGCGCTGGGAAAATCGGGCGCGGAGCAGTCCACGCGCGGGAACGCCGGATAGAGCTTGCGCCCGGCGCAATAGGCGATTTCCTCCACCGGCGTCATCTTATGATCGGGGTTGGCCTTCGCCGAGTAACGCCCATGCCGCGGCATTACCTCCAGGAACGGCCGGTGACGCATGGGATTGCCCTTGCCCCCCTGGTAGTCCGGCAGCGTGGCGCGATGCAGAAACAGCGAGTGGTAACCCTCGGTGAACGCGTTCACCGTGATATGCCAGCTCGCGTTGACCACGATCGACCAGTTGGCGATCTGTTCGCGGCCATCGAAGTGGCCCTGGTAGCCGCCGTAGATGTCACCGAGCCACTCGCTCAGGGTCTCGCGCGGCTCAGCCGAGAAGTTGACGAATACCAGACCCTCCGCCACCTCGCAGCGCACCGGGATCAGCGCTCGAGTCGACTTGTCCATGCCTACGAACTGCGACTCGTCCGTGATGCCGATACAGCGCCCGTCGGCAGCGAAGGTCCACGCATGGAATGGGCAGGTGAAGGCGAGCTTGCTGCCCTGAGTGTTGTCCGGAACCAGCTTATTCGCGCGGTGGCGGCAGATGTTGTAGAAGGCGCGCACGATATCGTCCTGCCCGCGCACAACCAGGAGCGACGCCTTCAGCGGCGGCACGTCGACCGCCACGTAGCTGCCGCGCTGCGGCAGCTCGGCCGCGGAGGTCACCGGCAGCCACGCCCGGCGGTAGATCTTGTCCACCTCTTGCGCGAAGTAGCCCGGTTGAATCTTCTCCAGCACGTTGACGGTATTCCTCAGGCCGCTGGTGTCGCCCTTGAACACCGTAATGCTTTTTGGAACCGCACTCATAGAGCCTCCTTGCTTACCTGCGCGGTGGCCGGCCGTTGCGCGCATCCGCCGCCTCGGTGACCGGATGATTGATGAGCGGCGTGACGTCGATCTTCATGTAAGGAAACATCGGCATGGAGCCGATCTTGTCGTGCAGCGCCTCGAGCGTGGGCGCCTCCCAGAGGCTGAAATTGGCGACCCGGCCGACGATGCGCCAGATGCGCAGCAGGACGCCCTCGCCGATCAGCTCCAGGGCACGAGCGTTCTCGCGCTCGCGCAGCCGATCCTTCTCCGCCTGGGCCATCTCCGGCGGAAGGGTGACGTCGATGCGAAGCATGAACAGCATGCGGTTCTCCTCGTTTTACTTGGGATCGGGACGGTCCATCAGCGCCAGGCACTCGTTGTAAAGCCCGTAGCCGAGATATTCCTGCAGCTGGCGTTTGATCGGTTCCACTAGTACGGCGCGCGTATGGCGCACCAGCACCTCCGGGCGCGCGGCAATCGCCCGGGCATGCTCCCAGGCGCGCGGCAGCACTTTCTCCCTCGGCAGCACCTCGGCCACAAGACCCAAGCGCAGCGCCTCCTGGGCGTCGAGCACCTGGGCGGTAAGCAGGAAATAGCGCGCCCGGTTGGCACCGAGAAGCATCGGGTAAACGACGTGCACTCCGTCGCCGGGAACGAGGCCTCCGGGGAAATGCCCCGAGTCCTGGAAGGCGGCATCCTCCGAGGCGATGACGATGTCGGCCAGCAGCGGCAGCTCCGAATGCCGCCAAGCCGGTCCGTTGACCGCGCTCACCACCGGCACCTCGATATCCATAAGGTTCATGAGGAGGCGCCTGCTTTCCGACACCAGCGCCTCGGTGAACTGCGCGCTCGGCCGGGTACTGAAGATGGGATTGCCCTTGCCGGGGATAACGCGTGGCCCGGTAAACTCGGCTCCCGTCCCCGTCATGATTACCACCTTGTTCTCACGGTCGGCGGCGACATCCTTGAACGCGTCGGGCAGCTCGGCGTGGGGCGCGAGGCCCCACTGCAATGAGCCGCCCTCGGTGTGGAATTGCATCTCCAGCACGCCGTCTTCACGGCGCATCCTTATGTGCTTGTACTTCTGTTGGTATTCGGCCAGCCTGGTCATCGACTCTCCTTGTGTTACGCCCCGAGGTACGCCTCGCGGACTTGGGGATCGGTCGCGAGGCTGCCCGCCTCGCCGTGCAGCTTCACTTCGCCGTTCTCGAGGATGTACCCGCGTGCGCTCACCTCGAGCGCCATTCGCGCGTTCTGCTCCACGAGCAAAATGGTCATTCCCTCCTCGTGTAAGCGCCGGATGATGCGGAACACCTGTTGCACCAGGATGGGCGAGAGGCCGAGGCTCGGCTCGTCGAACATGAGCAGGCGCGGCTGCGCCATGAGCGCCCGCCCGATCATCAGCATCTGCTGCTCGCCGCCGGACAGGGTGCCGGCGCGCTGCGCCGCCCGCTCCTTCAGGCGGGGAAAAAGCTCGTAGACGCGCTCGAGTCCGGCTGCGCGGCCATTGTGCCGGCGGCGCGTCCATGCGCCGAGCTCCAGGTTGTCCTGGGTGCTCAGGCCGGGAAAGATCTCGCGCCCTTCGGGCACTTGGACGATGCCGCGCGCCACCAGCCAGTCGACCCGTTCGCTGGTCACCTCTTCGCCTTCGAACAGGATCCGCCCCTGCGTAACTGGAACGATCCCGGAGATGCAATTGAGCGTGGTGGTCTTGCCGGCGCCGTTAGCGCCCAGCAGGCACACGATCTCGCCGGCGCCGACGCTGAGGCTTACGTCCTCGAGCGCCCGCACGGCGCCGTATGCGGCGTGGATACCGCGCACCTCAAGCATGGGCCGCCTCGCTGCCGAGGTAGGCTTCGACAACCTTCGAATCGGCCCGGATCGCGCTTGGCGCGCCCTCTGCGAGTTTCTCGCCAAAGCTCAGCACGGTGACCCGGTCGGCGACCGACATGACCAGCTGCATGACATGCTCGACGAGGACGATCGTAATCCCGCGCTCGCGCGCGAGATTCACCAGGATCGAGTCGACGAAGGAGATCTCGCGGTTGCGCAGACCGGCGGCTGGCTCGTCGAGCAGCAGCAGGCGCGGCCGGCTGGCCAGGGCGCGCGCGAGATCGAGCAGCTTCTGGCGGCCGAAATCGAGTTCCCCGGCAAGCGTGTCGCGAAAACCGATCAGCGCCGTCTGACTGAGGATCTCCTCCGCCTCTTCCACCGCGCGGCGCTCGGCGCGCGCGCGCGTTGCGCCGGGCGCGAAGGAGAAATAGCGCGGCGTGCGGCTCGTCAAGCCGACGAGCACGGTTTCCAGGACGGTCATCCGGTGCAACTGTTCGATGTTCTGGAAAGTGCGCGCGATGCCAAGCTGGACGATGCGGTGCGCGGGCTCGGCAAGCAGCGGCCTGCTGTCGAAGAAGATTTCCCCCCGTTGCGGCATGCAGAAACGCGAGACGCAATTGAATACGGTCGATTTGCCGGCGCCATTGGGCCCGATGAGGGCGTGGATGGAGCCGGCTTCGACTTGCATGCTGAAGCGGTTAAGCGCGGTCAGCCCGCCGAAGCGCATGGTGACGTCCCTCAGCTCAAAAAGCGCGCTCACGGCTCGCGCTCCAGCGCGGGCACCGGCACTGCCTGCGGCGGCGGGCCGCGCCGCGCCTTGCGTCGCAGGCGGTAGATGACTAGCCCCCATAGCCCACGCGGCATGAACATAATGGCAAGGATGAGGATCAAGCCGTAGGCGAACTCCTGCCAAACGAGCAGCCCGCGCGGCGCCGCACGCAGCGCCTCGGGCAGCACCCCGAGCAGCAAGACCCCGAGCAGAACGCCGCCGATCGTGCCGCTGCCGCCGACCACGATCATTGTCAGGACCAGGACGAGCGTCCAAACCCCCAGTCCGTCCGGATGGACGAAGGACTGGAAAAGCGTGTACACGCCCCCTGCCACGCCGGCGTAGAAGGCGGAGATGGTGAACGCGAGCACCTTGGTGCGCTTGACATCGATGCCCGAGGCGGCCGCGACATGTTCGCTGTCGCGCACCGCGCAAAATGCGCGCCCCAGCCGCGAGCGCACGAGGTACAGCGTCGCTCCGAGCATGACGGCGAGGATTATCGCGATGACAGGCATGGCATCGCGATCGTTGCCCACCATGTAGCCGAATATCTGCGGTGCGCTCATCCGCAGGCCGTCCGGGCCGCGCGTCACCGAGTCCCACGTCCGGAACACCCACTGCGCGCACTCGGCGAATGCATACGTGGCGAGCGCGAGGTACACGGTGCGCAGCCGCGTCGCTGGCAGCGCGATGAGAAGGCCGATCAGCGCCGCCACAGCAGCAGCGATCGGCATCCCCAGCACGAACGGGATGCCCAAGCGCATGTTGAGCAGCGCCGTGGCGTAAATGCCGAAACCGTAGAAGGCGATGTGGGCGAAAGCGAACTGCCCGGTCCACCCGAGGAGGATGTCGAGCCCCAGCGCGAGGACCGCGTACATCATGAGCAGATTGCCGATGTACAGGAAGTAGTCTGGCAGCGCGTGCGGCAGGACGAAGCCGGCGAGTACCAGCAGGCCGAGCGCGGCAAGCTGCTTGGGCGGAGGCGCGCCGTACATGCGATTCAGACCTTCTTCAGAGCGAGGCTCTCGCCGAACAGGCCCTCTGGCCTGAACAGCAGGACCAGCATGATCACGAAGAAAGGGGTAACCGCAATTGCCTGTGGCGAGATGAAAATGCCCACCAGGTTCTGGATCACGCCGAGTGCGATGCCGCCAACCACGCAGCCCGGAAGCGAGCTGAATCCGCCGATGATGGCGGCGGCGAAGGCGAGCATCACCACGGCGCCCATGTCCGGTGTCATGAGCAGCTTGGGCGCGAGCAGCACTCCCGCGATGCCGGCGATCGCGGAGGCGAGCCCCCAGACTGCCATGCGCATGGCGCTCACCGGCACGCCGACGAGCGCCGCCGCACGCGCGTTCTGGCTGGTGGCCCGCAGCGCCTTGCCGAGCAGCGTGCGTTCGAAAAACAGCCACAGCGCAAGCATGATCATCGTGGTGACCGCGATAATCGCGAGATCCTGGCGCTGCAGCACCACGTCGCCGATGAATACCGGCGGCCCGGAGAAGAGCGGCGGAAGCCGGCGCACCTCTTCAGTGAAGGGCACGACACGAACCGCCCCCTTGAGAAGGTACGACAGTCCGATCGTGGCAACCACGAAGGAGACCAGGTCAACGTGCTTGGCCAGTGCGCGGCCACCTACCTTGCGCAGCGTGATCCGATCAAACAGGGCGCCGACCGCGAACACCGCGACCGGTACCAGTGCGAACATCGCGATGTACGGCAGCTGGAACCACAAAAGCAACAGAAGCCCGAGGTAGGCGCCGATCATCACGAGCTCGCCGCCCGCAAAGTTCACGACGTCGGTGGCCTTATAGACGATGACAAGCGAGAGTGCTACCAACGCGTACACGCAGCCGGTCACAACCCCGCTCGCCACGCCTTGCAGGACCAAGCTCACGGCAATAAGCGTCTAGTTGCCGTCCTTGCCGTTCCAGGCAAAGATCCCCGGCATCACTTTCTGTGTCTTGCCATCGAATTTCACTACAACGACCGAGCGTAAAGCGTCGCGCCGGCCAGGGCCGAATTGCAGCGGGCCGGTCATCACGTCGGACTTGAGGTTGAGCTTCTCCATCGCCTCGACGAACTTCTCGCGTGTCAGGTCGCGTCCCATGCGCTGCAGCGTATCCACCACCGCGAGCGCGGAAGGAATTCCGGTGACCATGAAAGGCCCGGGCTCGCGGTCCGGGTAGTACTTCTTGTACATGTCCACCCACTTCTTGTGCAGCGCTTCATCGGCAATGTCATTGAACGACCAAGTGTGATACAGGTTCTTCAGCGCGTCGGGGTTGCCTACGTTCTTGGCGTAAACCGACGGCGTCGGCATCCCTTGCGTGGACTGCAGTAACGGGATCGCCGTCATGCCGAATTCGCCGTACTTTTGCGCAAGCAGGACCGCCGGCGCCGGATAAGCCCCCGACAGGATGGCGTCGGGCTTGGAGGCGCGCAGGTTCAGCACCGGCGCGGTGATGTCGGCGATGGCCGGAGGAATCCGCTCCTGAGCCACTACCTGCCCGCCCAGGCGCTCGACGACCGCCTTCGCGGCGGCGAGGTTCGCCTTGCCGTAGTCGTCGTCGTGGACAATGATCGCCACGCGCTTCGCCTTGAGGTCCTTCACGGCGAACTGGGCGAGCGCAGACCCGTAGACGCGCTGCGTACCCTGGAATGAGCCAAACATGTAGCGCGTGGCGGGGAACACAGCATTGTCGCCGGCGGCGTTCAGCATCACGAACGGCACCTTCTCGCGCAGCACGTACTCCTGCGCCGCGGCGATCGCCGCAGTGCACGATCCGCCGTGCAGGATGAACACGTTGTCCACGGTGACGAGCTTTTTCACCACGCCGACAAGCTCGTTGCCATTGCACTTGTCGTCCTCGATCACCAGGCGGATCCTGCGGCCATGGATTCCGCCCCGGGCGTTGACCTCGTCGTAGACCATCTTGGCGGCGTTGAGGGGATCGACGCCGTACGCCACCAGCGGGCCGGAAAGCGGCCCGAACAGGCCTATCACGATCTCGTTCGACGTGACGCCCGGCGGCGTCTGCGCCTTAGCCGTCACCGCCACTCCGGCTGCGGCTATGCCCAAGGCAAGCGCCCCGGCGAGCCGTTTCATTCCAATTGTCATCACATCTCCTCCGTTCGCTTTACGAGCTTGCGGCCTTTTTCGGCGCGGCCGTGTGCGCCTTTCGGGTCCGGCCTTTCGGCCGGCCCGTCATCCAGTACGAACTTGTCGCGCGCCAGGATGACGTCGGCGGCGTCCGCGAGGTCGCTGCGGATCGCCTCCGCCGCCCCGATGGCGTCGCGGCGACGCAGGGCTTTGAGTACCTGCGTGTGGTTGTCGCGCGCATGGCGGGTACCCACGGCGGTGAATACGCCGTTCAAAAACGGGCCCACCTGCATCCACAGGGACTCGACGATAGGGAAAATGGCGTGGCTTTCAGCGATCCGGTAGATATGGAAGTGGAACCGCTGGTTGGCGATGAGGTAGCGGCGCACTTGGTTCGCCGGAACCGCATCCTGCATTTCGGCATTGATCGCCTCGAGCTCGCGGATCGCCGTCTCCGTGATCAGCTCTGCGGAACGCTGCGCGAGCATGGTCTCGAGGCTCAGGCGGATCTGCAGCAGCTCCTGGAAGCGCCGCCGCGTCATCTTCGGAACCCAGAACGTCCGGTTCTGCTGCATGCCTAGCGCGTGCTCGGCGAACAGGCGCCTAAGCGCGTCGCGCACGGGAATGAGGCTCGTGCCGAATCGTGCGGCGAGCGAGCGGATGGAGAACGTTTGCCCGGGGACGAGGTCGCCCACCATCAGCGCCTGGCACAGCGCGGCGTAGATTCTGTCGTGCAGGCTGCCGCTCACCACGCTGCGGTCGAGCGGCCGGATGACCGACAGCGTTTCGGGGCGGGCGTGCGCGCGAGCGCTCAACCGTCCTCCTCCTCCTCGATTGACTTGTTATAACGTAGCCTATATTTTTACGCCTCGTTCCGTCAATCGTTATAACAAGCTGTTCCACCATGAAGCGACGCAACCTCGGCGGACTCCAAGTGTCGAGCCTGGGCCTCGGCTGCATGAGCATGACGCCGATCTACGGCGACCCCGATCCACTGAGCGCTTTCGAAACGCTGATCCGCGCTCCAGAGCTCGGCATCGACCTCATCGACACCTCCGACGCCTACGGCAAAGGCAGGAACGAGGCGCTAGTCGGAAAGGCGCTCGCCAAAGCGGGGCGGCACCGGTACGTAGTCGCGACCAAGTTCGGCAATTTGCGAAATCCCGACGGCTCGCCGGGCGTCAACGGTCGTCCGGAGTATGTAGCGCAGGCGTGCGAGGCGAGCCTCAAGCGACTTGGGATCGAGACCATAGATCTGTATTACCAGCACCGCGTGGATCCTTCGCTACCGATAGAGGAGACGGTCGGTGCAATGGCGCGCCTCGTGGCGCAGGGGAAGGTGCGTTTCCTTGGCCTCTCGGAAGCGGCGCCCCAGACCATCCGGCGCGCGCATGCGACGCACCCGATTGCCGCGCTGCAAACCGAATACTCGCTCTGGACGCGAGAGGTAGAAGCCGAGATCTTGCCCACCTGCCGCGAGCTCGGCATCGGCTTCGTGGCGTACGGTCCGCTCGGACGCGGTTTCCTCACCGGCGCGATTGCCTCCGAGGCGGCGCTTCCTGCCGGCGACATTCGCCGCGAAATGCCGCGCTTCCAGGGCGAGAATTTCGCCCACAACGCCGCGCTGGTCGACCAGCTCAAGCACCTCGCCGGCGTCGAACGCTGCACGCCCGCGCAGCTTTCCATCGCCTGGGTAATGTCCCGCGGCGACGATGTCGTGCCCATTGCAGGTACGAGCCGCAGGTCGCGGCTGGAAGAAAACGCCGCTGCCGCAGGGCTTCGCATTTCCGCCGCGACGCTGCGCGCGCTGGAAGAGCTGTTCACGCCCGGCGTGGCGCGCGGCGCGCGTACAGTACCGAACCTCCTGCCGCGCCTTGGGCTCTGAAGAGGCCGCGAGTTGAGGAACCCTGACCATCCGGTTAGTATCTCCGGATGGCCACCGCCTTTCCGAAGCAGCTCTACAAGCAGGGCGATCCGGCGATGCCGCCGGAATTCCGCGAGCTGCTGGTCAAGCTCCTGCTCGACGCGCACCTCGAGAACAACGGCAACCCGGAGTACCGCAAGATCCTGGCGAATATCGCCGATGCCGGGCTGCGCCACGCGCCGCACGGACGCGCGATGGAGATCGAGGCGGAGATCGTCCGGCAGGAAGTGAACCACGGCAAGATCGTCGCCGAGCTGATCGAGGGCCTGGGCGCGAATCCGAACCAGCACCGGCCGATCAAGCAGTACGCCTTTCACATTCCGCTCGAGGACTGGATCGATCTCGCGTGGTTCCACGCGCTCATCGACCGCGTCGGGCTGTACGTGGGCATCGAGATGACCGGCGCGCCCTACGAGCCGCTCGCCAAGGCGGCGCCGGACCTGGAAGGCGACGAGGAGTTCCATACGCGCGCCGGGTTCCTCCACCTCAAGGAAATCTGCGCGACGCCGGAAGGGAAGCGCGCGGCGCAGGAGCGCCTGAAGAAATGGTGGCCCGCGGCGCTCGACATGTTCGGCCGCTCGGATTCGAAGACCTCGCCGCTCTACGTGAAGTGGGGCATCAAGATGCACGAGAACGAGGCGCTGCGGCAGAAGTACATCGCCGAGGCGATCCCCGAGATCAGGAAGCTCGGGCTCGAAATCCCCGACAATCTCGCCAACCGGCGCTTCCTCTAGAAAGGATCTCGATGTCCGTCGATTTTTCGGTCGAGCAAGGCGTTGCGGGCATTTCGCTCAACCGGGCTCCCGCCAATGCGTATGACTGGCAGATGCTCCGTGACCTTTCCGAAGCAATTCAAAAAGTGAGACAAGACGCGAGCGTGCGGGTCGCGGTTGTGCGCAGCGCGCTGCCGAAGTTCTTCTGCTCGGGCGCCGACATCTCCACGCTGAAGGATTCCGACCGCGCGCAGTTCGCCAACTTCCTGACCCTCGCGCACGAGACGGTCGACATGATCACCCGCACGCCGAAAATCTTCATCGCGGCGATCGCGGGCCATTGCCTGGGCGGCGGGCTCGAGCTCGCGCTGTGCTGCGACTTGCGCTTCGCCGCCGCCGGCAAATACCGCATCGGGCTTGCGGAGGTGAACCTCGGGCTTTCCCCGGGGATGGGCGGCACGCAGCGCCTGCCGCGCCTCATCCCGAAGAGCCGCGCGCTGCACATGATGGTCACCGGTGAACCGGTGGGGCCCGACGAAGCATTAACGCTCGGAATTCTTGATCGGGTATTCCCGGAAGAGGCGTTTTCCGACGAGGTCGACAAATACGCGCAAAAGCTGGCGAGCGGCCCGACCATGGCGCAGGGCTACATCAAGCTCTCGGTCAACATGGGGCTCGAAACGAGCCTCTCCGAAGGCCTCGCCATCGAGCGCGCGCACCAGAATCAGCTTTTCGCTTCCGAGGACGTCGCCGAGGGCCTGAAGGCGTTCCTTGAAAAGCGGGCGCCGAAATATCAAGGGAAATAATGGAATTCATAAAGCTGGAGCGCGAGGAGGGAATTGCAACGCTCACCCTCAATCGGCCCGCCACGCTGAATTCGTGGAATCAGAAAATGCGCGACGAGCTGCGCGAGGCGGTGCGCGGGCTGGTCGCCGACGATTCGCTGAGAGTGCTCGTCATTACCGGCGCAGGGCGGGCGTTTTCCGCCGGCGAGGACGTGCGCGGCATGCAGGGACTGACGGAACTGGGCACGAAGGGATTTCGCCGCGTGGCGCGCGATATCCACAACGTGTTCGACGAGATCGAGGCGATGGAGGTGCCGGTAATCGCCGCCATCAACGGCGTGGCCGCCGGCGGCGGGCTGGAGCTCGCGCTTTCCTGCGACTTCCGCTTCGCGGCGGATACGGCGAAGGTGGGCTTCCCCGAGAACAACGTCGGCCTCATCCCCGGCTCGGGGGGCTGCTCGCGGCTCGTCAAGCTGGTCGGGATTTCGAAGGCGAAGCGGGTGGTGATGAGCGGCCAAATGCTCGGCGCCGCCCGGGCGCTGGAGATCGGGCTGGTCGACGAGGTTTTTGCCGCCGATCAACTCCTCGCGAAGGCGATGGAGTTCGCGCGACAGTTATCTGGTAAAGCTCCATTGGCGCTCGGGCTCGCGAAGCTGGTGCTCAACGCCTGCGCCAACGTCGACCCGGACACCGGGCGGCAGCTGGAGCGGCTCGGCCAGAGCGTGCTGAAGAAAACCGAGGATCACGAAGAAGGCGCGAAGGCTTTCGTTGAGAAGCGCAAACCAAAGTTCAAAGGAAGATGAGTGGCGAGCGATGCCCCCCTATTAAGGGGGGAAGCGAGCGTGCTTTTCGCGAGCGGGGGGTTTGCTTTTCGCAAAAACCAACCCCCCGCTCGCCTTCGGCTCACGGCCCCCTTGACAGGGGGCCAAAACAAGACAAGCAATGACCTGGCAACCGGTGGTCAAGCTGTCCGAGATTCGCGAGGACGAGATCTATCCCGCGAACGTGGACGGCGTGGACCTCATCCTGCTGCGCCACGAAGGCGGGGTGTCGGCCTACCTGGACTCCTGCCCGCACGAAGGTGCGCAGCTCTCGTTCGGCGACCGCGAGGGCGACGTGCTCATCTGCGCCAAGCATCTGTGGGAGTTCGACGTGAAGAGCGGCGAGCACATCAGCCGGGTGCGCCGGCCGCAGCACGACCTGAAAAAAGCGCCGGTGCGGGTCGTCGGCGAGCAGGTCGAGGTCGATGTCTCGGGTCTCGCATGACCACGAAGAGCGAGCAGCGGCTGGCCAGCACCCAGCGGCTGCTCGACTCGGCGCTGCATCTGTTCGTCTCGCAGGGCTACCGCTCCACCAACCTGGAGAGAATCGCCGCCAACGCCCGCCTCAGCAAGGCCGCGGTGCTTTTCTATTTCGGCAGCAAGGAAGCGGTGCTGCTCGAGCTCATGAAGCGCGTGCAGAAGGTAGTGGTCGACGAGGCGCTGAAAGCCGGCGCTGCCGGCGGCCCCTGCGCGGCGGACAAGCTGGTGGCCTTCCTGCATCACCAGGCGCGCCTTGGCGTCACGCACCGCGACGAGGTGCTGCTGCTCATCCTCATGTCGCTCGAGTTCGGCGGGCGCGACGGCGCGGTGAGCCGGCTGATCCGGCGCATCTACCGCCGCCTGTACCGCTTCGTCGAGAAAGTCATTGCGGAGGGCCGCGCCAAGGGAGAGCTGCGCGCCGATCTCGACACGCGCGAGCTGGCGTCGATCGTCATGGCGAACCACGACGGCACGTTCCTCGAGTGGTACCGCCGCTCCGAATCACTGAAGGGCGCCGCGCTGGTGCGCGCGCTTAGAGAAGTCGTCCTGTCCGGCGTGAGCAAGAAAAGGAGGAGCTGATGGAAGCGAAGTTCTGGAACCGGCACACCGAGACCATGCCGCGCGCGAAGCTCGACGCGCTGCACCTGCACCGGCTGCAGGCGCTGTGCCACTACGTCTACGAGCGCAGCCCGTTCTTCCGCAAGAAATTCGATGCGGCGCGGCTGAAGCCGGGCGATATCCGCACGCTGGAGGATTTCAAGCGCAAGGTGCCGATCACCGACAAGAGCGAGTTCATCGACCAGCAGCTCGCCAACCCGCCCTACGGACCGACGCTCGCCATGCCCGAAGAGCTGATCGTGCATCACTGCGAGACCTCGGGCACCACCGGCAAGCCGCTCGCCATCCCGTACACCATGTACGACACCGTGCGCTACGGCGAGTCCTGGATCTACGGCATGTGGGCGCTCGGCATCCGCCCGACCGATACCTTCTACTTCGCCTTCGGCTGGGGGAATTTCGCCGGCTTCTGGAGCACCTACTGGGCGGCGCGCCGCATCGGCTGCCGCGTGATCTCGGGCGGCGGGCTGGACACCAAAGGCCATATCAACGCCATCATGCGCATGAAGCCCACGGTGCTCATCTCGACGCCGACCTTCGCGCTGCGCATGGCCGCGGTCGCCTCCGAGATGGGCGTCGACGTCTCGAAATCGTCCATCAAGTTCACCTACCACGCCGGCGAGCCCGGCCCCACCGCGCTGCCCGCGATGCGCGAGCAGATCGAGCGGGCCTGGGGCGCCAGGGCCGGCGAGCTGCTGGGAATCGCCGAGGTCGACGCCTTTGCGCCCGGCTGCCCCGTCGGCGACGGGGTACACGTGAACGAGATGAACAATTTCACCTGGTCGATGGACCCGAACACCGGAAAAGAGGTGGCAGAGGGCGAGATCGGCGAGAACATCATCACGAGCTACTCCAACAGCGCGCAGCCGCTGCTCAACTACCGCAGCCACGACCTCGTGCGGCGCAGGATGTCCTGCAGCTGCGGCCGTACCTGGGCAAAGCTCGAGGGCGCGGTGCTCGGGCGCACCGATTTCATGGTGACGGTGCGCGGCACCAACGTGTACCAGACCGCGGTGGAGAACCTGATCGGCGAGATTCCGGAAGTCAGCAATTCGTATGAGCTCGTCCTGACGCGTGAAGAGGACAACGACGCCATGACGGTGAAGTTCGAGCCGGTGCGCACCGTCAACCCGGACCGCTGGGACGACCTCGCGCGGCTGATGAGCGACAAGATCCACAAGGCGCTGCACGTTCGCCTCAAGTGCGAGCCGGTGCCGCCCGACACGCTGCCGCGCTACGAGCTCAAGACCAAGCGCATCATCGACCAGCGGCCGAAGGAATTCCGCCGCGCGCTGGACCGCTGAATTCGACCTTCGAAGGAGGGCCCATGGAAGACTGCATCGCAAAAATCAAGCAGGCGCGCACGCTCCTCGCCGCCGCCATGGCCGGCTGCGACACGCCGCAGATCGAGGCCATGCTGAAGAACGCCGATCTGGAGCTGCACTGGGCGCTCTGGAACCTCGGAGAGCCCGTCTCGCTGCATCCCGAGCTGGAGAAATAAAGTATTCGGGATTTAAACTAGCGGCATGAAGCGCGAAAGCGTGATCGGCCGGGCGAATGTCGACGACACGCCCGAGCTCGAAGCTTATTACAGGGCCCTCGAGGGCGAAGCGCTCGGCGCGCTGTGGAACGTCGCCAACGAAATCGAGCCGTGGTATCCGCAGCCCAAGTCGGTGCCGGTGCTGTGGAAATGGAGGCGCATCGAGCCGCTGGTGCGCCGCGCACCGGAGCTGGTGTCGGCGGAGAAAGCGGCCCGGCGGGTGGTCATGCTGGTCAACCCGGGTCGCAAGGAATGGAGCGCCGCCGCAGGCCTGCTCTACACCGGGGTGCAGATCATGAACCCGGGCGAGTTCACTTCCGCTCACCGCCACCAGGCTTCCGCCCTGCGCTTCATCATGGAGGGGCGCGGCGCCTACACGGTGGTCGACGGCGAGCGCCTGGCGCTCTGCCCCCGCGACCTGGTGCTCACGCCGAACGGAACCTGGCACGACCACGGCATCGACGCCGGCGGCACGCAATGCGTGTGGCAGGACGGCCTCGACATTCCCATGATGAACGCCCTGGACGCCAACTTCTTCGAGGTGCACCCGGACGTCCTGCAGAAGCCGGCGCCGCTGTCGCGCGAGAACTGGTCGAAGCCCTATTCGCCGGTTTTCAAGTACTCCTGGGACGAGTCCTACGAAGCTTTGAAAAAATCAACCACGCACTCGGTGTTCGACGGAGCGGTGTATCAGTATTCAAACCCTGTGACGGGCGGTCCGATCATGCCGACGATCGGGGCCCAATTGCAGCTGCTCAAGCCCAAGGAACAAACCAAGGCGCATCGCCACACCGGAAGCGCGATCTACCAGGTGGCGAAAGGCCGCGGCTGGTCGGTGATCGGCGGGCAGCGCTTCGAATGGGAGGAGAAGGACATCTTCGCCCTGCCCTCGTGGGCGCCGCACTCGCACGGCAACAGCTCCGCGAGCGAGGACGCGGTGCTGTTTTCCTTCAACGACTTTCCGGCGATGCGGGCGCTCGCGCTCTATCGCGAAGAAGAAACAAAATAGACCGGCCTGTTTTGAATTCCGCAAATCAGGGACAGACCACGTTTATTAGACTCACGCCTTGGCCCGAAAACGTGGTCTGTCCCTGATTTCGAAAGGAACCAGCATGGAAATGCGCAAGCTCGGCGGCACCCCGATCCGGATCTCCGCGATCGGCCTGGGCCTGATGTCCATGTCCGGCGTGTACGGCAATGCCAGCGACGAGGAGTCGATCGGCGTGATCCACCACGCGATCGACCGCGGCATCAATCACCTCGACTCGGCCGACATGTACGGCTGGGGACACAACGAGCAGCTGCTCGGGCGCGCGCTCAAGGGCAAGCGCGACAAGGTCGTGCTCGCGACCAAGTTCGGCCAGGTGAAGGGCGCCGACGGCAAGCAGGGCATCGACGGCCGGCCGGAGTACGTCATGCAGGCGTGCGAAGCCAGCCTGAAGCGCCTCGGCGTCGAGGTGATCGATCTCTATTACCAGCACCGCGTCGATCCGAACGTGCCGATCGAGGACACGGTGGGCGCGATGAAGCGCCTCGTCGAGCAGGGCAAGGTGCGCGCCCTCGGACTGTCGGAGGCGCGGCCGGAAACCATCCGGCGGGCGCACAAGGTGCATCCGATCGCCGCGGTGCAGAACGAGTATTCCCTCCTCTACAGGAAGGAAGGCGAGGAGACGCTGCAGGCCACGCGCCAGCTCGGCATCACCCTCGTCGCCTACGCGCCGCTCGGACGCAGCATGCTCACCGGCACGGTGCACGGCAAAGCCGATGTGCCCGACGGCGACCGGCGGCTGCAGCATCCGCGCTTCCAGGGCGAGAACCTGGACAGGAACGTGGCGCTCGTGCAGCGCATCGAGGCGATCGCGCGCGAGAAGAAATGCACTCCGGCGCAGCTCGCGCTCGCCTGGTTGCTCGCGCAGGGAAACGATGTCGTCGCCATTCCAGGCACCAAGCGCAAGCAGCGGGTCGACGAGAACCTGGCAGCGCTTCAGATAAACCTGTCCAAGGAAGACGTGAAGCGCATCTCGGATGCCGCGCCGATCGGTGCCGGCGCGGGCACGCGCTACCCCGCGGAGACGATGAAGCGGGTCTACCTCTAGCGAGGTGCAGCCCTACGACGCCGGAAGGTGGCTGCTCCTCGCCATCGTCTGGTCCCTGCAGTTCCTGTTCCTGCGCATGGCGGTGCCGGTGTTCGGCGCCGCGCCGGTGGCGGCGGCACGCGCGCTCTTCGCGGCGCTGTTCCTCGTGCCCTGGGTGGTCTACTTCGCGCGGCAGCGCATCGGCCCGCTCGAGAACTGGAGGGACCATCTCGCCGTAGGCGTCATGAACAACCTCCTGCCGTTCGGGACCTACGCGTACGCCGCCTTGTCTCTTCCCGCGGGCTACATGGCGATCATCAACGGCCTGGTGCCGCTCTGGGCCGCGGTGATCGCCGCGCCGGTTCTCGGCGAGCCGCTCGGGGCGCGCCGCGCCGCGGGCTTCGTGCTGGGCATCGCCGGCGTGGCGCTGATCGTCAATCTGGGACCGGTCGGACTCGACGCGGCGACTCTGCTCGGCGCGGCCGCCGCGATCGCCGGCACGGCCTTCTGGGGCTGGGCCGGCGTGATGATCAAGCAGCGCTACGGCCGGCTGCATCCGATGGCGCTCGCCGCGGGGTCCATCACCTTCTCGTCGACGCTCATGGCGCCCCTGCTCGCGCTTGCGCCCTCCCCCGCCGCCTGGACCGGCGAGGCCGCCGCCGCGGTGCTCGCGCTCGGCCTGCTGTGCACCGGGCTCGGCTATCTTCCCTTCTTCACGCTGATCCGCGACATCGGCCCTTCGCGCACCCTCACCGTAGGGCTGGTGGTGCCGGTGCTCGGCGTGCTGTGGGGCTGGCTGCTGCTCGGCGAGGCGGTGACCTGGAGCATGCTCGCCGGTGCAGCGCTGGTTCTCGCAGCGCTTTCGCTGGTGCTGCGCGAATAGACGATCTGCGCTCGGGTCGCTGCTTCTTCGATCAGCCTTCGACTGGGCTAGATCAGGGACGGACCGGGTCCGTCCCTGATCTAGCTTCCCGGGATGATTCCCTTGGGAAGGTCGATGCAGTAGTTGGCGATGTCGCGCGGGCGGGTCCACCACACGCGCGACGCCTTCGGATGCTCGAGGCAGTGGCGCAGCGCGCGGCGCAGCCGGCGCAGGCGGAACGGGTGCCCGAAGACATGCGTATGCATCGAGATGTTCATCACGAGCGGATGGCGCTCGCATCCCTCGATCATCTCGTCGAACTGGTCGACCACCATGTCGCAGAAATCGGAGTCGTCCTGCTTGCGGTGGATCACCACCTGCGCGTCGTTCAGCTCGATCGGGTAAGGCACGCAAAGGATCGGGCCCGAGCGCGTGCGCATCCATACCGGCTGGTCATCCATCGGCCAGTCCATGAGGTATCTGTAGCCGAGCTCCTTCAGCAGATCCGGCGTATTCGCGGTCTCGTACGCGCCGGTTCCCATCCAGCCCGCAGGCGGCGCGCCCTCGTGGCGCGCGATGGTTTCGGTCGCCTCGCGCAGGATGCGCTCCTCGTCCGGCTGCCACAAGCCGCGGAGATTTTCCGCGTTGGTGCGCCCATGGCCGACCACCTCGTCGCCGCGCTTGCGGATCGCCGCCATGATTTGCGGCGCGTATTCGTACACCAGGCTGTTGGTGTTGTGCGCCGCCGGGAGCTTCAGCTCGTCGAACAGCTCGAGGAGCCTCCAGACGCCTACCCGGTTCCCGTAGTCGCGCCAGGAATAGTTGCGCTGCGTCTGCGGCTCGCCCATCTTCGCCGGATCGTGCCCGAGCCCGGCGCCGAAGGCGTACCACTCGACGTTCGTGGTGATTACGAACGCGAGCCGCTTGCCGCCCGGCCAGCTGTAGTCCTTGCGCTCGGGCAGCGGGATGTAATCGTAGCGGTTATGTTGCGGCAGCAGCGGTTTCAATCGACTTTCGCTCCCGAAGCTTTAACCACGGGGGCGAGCTTGGCGATTTCCGCCACCGTGCGCTTCTCGAACTCCTCAGGCGTCATGGTGATCGGCTCGGCGCCGATTTTCTCGTAGACGTTCCTGATCTCCGGCGCCTGGACCCCCTTCGCGAACTCGGCGTTGATCCGCCGCACCAGCGCGCGGTCCATGCCCTTCGGCCCCATGATGCCCGAGTAGAGCACGATCTCGAAGTCGCGCAGCCCGGACTCGATCATCGTCGGCACCTCCGGCGCGGCGTCTACGCGCTTCGCCGTCGTCACGGCCAGCGCGCGCAGCTTGCCTGCCTTGGCGTTGGAGATCGCCGGCGGCATGGTGGAGAACACGAAGCTCACCTCGCCGCCGAGAATCGCGGCGGTCGCGGGATTGCTGCCCTTGTACGGCACGTGCACGACATCGACGCCTGCGGCGCTTTTCAGCATTTCAGCCGAGAGATGGACGATCGTGCCGTTGCCCGACGAGCCGTACGAGTACTTGCCCGGATTCGCCTTCAGCAGGGAGACCAGCTCGCGCACGTTCTTGGCCGGCGTGCTCGGATGCACGACGAGCATGAGCGGCGTCGAGGCGACCATCGCGATGTAGCTGAAGTCCTTGATCGAGTCGTACGGGAGCCTGGAGTACAGCGCCACGTTGATCGCGTGGGTGGTGACGTCCTGCAGCCAGATGGTGTAGCCGTCGGGCGCCTGCTTCGCGATGTAGTCGCCCGCGATGGTGGTGCCCGCGCCCGGCTTGTTCTCGACGATCACCTGCTGGCCGAGCTGCCTGGCGAGCGGGATCGCGAGCGCGCGGGCGAGCACGTCGGAGATGCCGCCGGCGGCGAAGCTCACGACCAGGCGCACCGGCTTGCTGGGGTAATCGGACTGTGCGAGCGCCGGGCTGCAGCACAGAAGGAGAATCCAGATCAGTTTCTTCATTTGCGTCCTTTTAGTTTTGACATTGCCTGCCATAACGCCTCCACTTCGCCCTTCGCCACTCGATTGGCGACGAACACGAGCCCCGTTTCCGGCAGCTCGACCGGCCGCAACCGGTCGAACACATGCCGCACTCCCTGCACGAGAACCCGCTCATGGCCCTGCAGCGCAACCACTCCCTTTACCCGCAGCAAATCGGCGCCGCGAAGCTCGACGAGGACGCCGAGAAATCGCTCCAGCAGATCCTTGGGCACGGGGTTGTCGAACTTCAGGGTGAAGCTGTGAATCCCCGCCGCGTGCGCCGCGACGCCGGAAAAAACGTGGTCTGTCCCTGATTTCTGCAGGAGGTCGGGATCCAGGTTGCCGAAGCTCGCCTCGATGCAGCTCGCCGTCGCGTTCAGGCCCTTGATCTCGTTGCGCACCTCGTCGCGGCGGGCGCTCGGGCGGTCGATCTTCGAGAGCACCACCACGTCCGCGGCGGCGATCTGCGCGCGCGCCACGTCCCAGGCCGAGCGGCGATTTTCGGAATCCGCGGCGTCGACCACGGCGACGATCGGCCCGAGCTTGAAGTCGCGCGCCAGTGCCTGGTCGGCGAACAGCGTCTGCGCCACCGGTCCGGGATCGGCGATGCCGCTCGTCTCGACGATGACGCGGTCGAACCCGGCGATGTCTCCCCGGCGCCGGCGCATCGCCGCGCCGATGAGCGTTTCCTCCAGGTCGCCGCGCAGCCGGCAGCACAGGCAACCGTTCGGCAGCGCGACGGCGCGCTCCTCGGTGACCTCCAGAAGATGATGGTCGAGCGGCACCTCGCCGAATTCGTTCACGATGACCAGGGACTCGGATTGTTTCTTCAACAGCTCGTTTACGAGCGTCGTCTTGCCGCTGCCGAGGAATCCCGTCACCACCATGACCGGCGTGCGGCCGTCGGGAATCACACGTTCATCTCGAGCGCGTACAGGCCGCCGGCGTGGCGGTCGACGGTGAAGACGACGCCGCGGTCGTCGATGAACACGTCGTTGATCTGCACCGCGCCGACGCTCGAGCCCTCGGGCGCGGGGGGCACGAAGTAGGCGATCTCGCGCGGCGCGTAGGGGTCGGCGATGTCGTACGCGCGCACGCCGCCGTTGAAGAACGTGCCGAGCACGATCTTGTCAGATTTCCATGCGCCCGGCACCGGCGGATTCTCGTGCAGGTTGTGCGCGCCGAAGCGCCCGCCGCGGCTGCGAAACGCGTCCACCGGCGGCATCGGCAGCGTCGCGATGCTGACCAGGTGGCGCTCGTCGCGCGCGTCGAGCAGCCACACGAGCTTCGGCCAGTCCTCGGCGTTGTCCTTGACCGACTCGTCGCTCACCACCATCAGGCCGCGGTCGAAAAGCGGCAGCACGGTGTGCGCGAAGCCGTTGTACGGCGGCGAGTTGCACCAGCGCGAGACGAGCTTGGGCCGGCTGCGCTCGGAGATGTCGAGCACCATGATGCCGCCGTCGAGGTAGCCCAGATAGCAGCGGTCGGGGCGCTCGGGATAGACGTTGGTGTTGTGCGCCCGGAACCCCGCATCGAACCTGGGCGCGAGGCGCGCGGGCGGCGGCGCGTCGTCGCCGTCCATCGTCCCCGCCAGGTGCCAGCGGCCGGCGGCCTGCGGCTTCGCCGGATTCGACACGTCGACGATGCGGTAGACCTGGTCGTCCTTGGGGTTGCGCGGCTTGAGCTCGGGATCGGCGCACGCCATGTGCACCGTGCTTCCGTCGACGAACCAGAGCTGATGGCAGCCGCGCGAGTGCGGCCCGGACGCATCGAAGAACGAAATCGAGCGCGGGCGCTCCGGCACCGAGATATCGAAGAGCTCGAACCCGGCCGGCTGCATCCCGAACTTGGTCACCTGGTAGGCGACCGCCATCAGGTCGCCCGCCACCTCGAGCGAATTCGAGCGCATCTGCGCGTGCGGCAGGTCGGTCTGCACGATGACTTTGGGCGCGCGCGGATCGGTGACGTCGACCGCGGTGAAATTCTTCGGCGCGCTCTCGTGCGCAAGCCACAACACGCGCCGGCCGTCCTTGGCCAGTTGCATCGCCATGCCTTCGCCCATCCCGCCGAAGCCGTTCAGCGTGTGATGCGAAAGCAGCTTCATGTTGAGGAACATCGGCCTAAGATATCATCGGGCGGTATGAGAACCCTACGCTTCGTCTGCTTCCTGCTCGCATGTTTCGCTGCCGGCGCGCAAGCGCAAGGCTGGCCCGCGAAGCCGGTACGCATCGTCGTTGCCTACCCGCCCGGCGGCGGCATCGACGTCATGGCGCGCCAGATCGCCGACCGGCTCACCCCGGTGTGGGGCCAGCCGGTGGTGGTCGAGAACAAGCCGGGCGCGAACACCATCCTCGCGGCCGATGCCGTAGCGAAGAGCGCGCCGGACGGCACCACGGTGCTCATGACCACCGATGCCACTTTCTCGATCAACCCGCACCTCTACGCCAGCCTGCCCTACGATGCGGAGCGCGATTTCATCCCGGTCACGATGCTCGTGCTGCTGCAGCAACTCCTGGTGGCGAATCCCTCGTTGCCCGCAAACACCCTGGAAGAGCTGATAAAGCTGGCGAAAGCGAAACCCGGCACCATCAACTACGCCTCTTACGGCAGCGGCAGCCAGCCGCATCTCTCGGGCGAAATGCTCAAGTACAAGGCCGGCATCGATCTCGTGCATGTTCCGTACAAGGGAATTTCGCTCGCCGTGCCCGCGGTCATGTCGGGCGAGGTGCAGCTTACCTTCGCCGGCATCGCGACCTCCAGCGCGCCCCTCAAGGCCGGCCGTATCAAGGCGCTCGCCATCGGAGGGGCCCATCGCTCGCCGCTGTTTCCTCAGGTGCCGACGTTCACCGAGCTCGGCTACCCGGAGGTCGAAACGCATGCCTGGTTCGGCCTGTTTCTTCCGGCGGGCGCTCCGAAAGAGGCGGTATCCAGGATCTACACCGACGTGAAACGCATCCTCGATGACCCGGAGTTCCGCCAGAAGCAGCTCATCGACCGCGGCTACGAAGTCGCCGGCAGCGCGCCCGGCGAGTTCGCGCGCTATATCCGGCGCGACAGCGTAAGCCGTGCCCGGGCGGTAAAGATCTCGGGCGCCAAGGCGGAGTAATTCTGGAAACAGTCTTCGTAGGCCCGGCGCCGCGCATCGCCGTATCCGTCGCCGGCAGCGGCCCGCTCGTCATATTCCTGCACGGCATCGGCGGCAACCGAGCGCACTGGACGGCGCAGCTCCACTTCTTCGCGGAGCGGTTTCGCACGGCCGCCTGGGACGCGCGCGGCTACGGCGACTCCGACGACTACGAAGGACGGCTGCATTTCGACGACTTCCCGGCCGACCTTGTCCGCGTGCTGGACTTCCTGCACGAGGACAAGGCGCACGTCGTGGGGCTGTCGCTGGGCGGGCGCATCGCGCGCAGCTTCGCGCTGAAGCACCCCGGGCGCGTGCATACGCTGACGCTCGCCAACACCAGCCCGGGGTTCGATGCGCTGACGCCCGAGGAAGTGCTGAAGTTCGTCGAGGAGCGGAAGCACCGCACGCCCGAGTCCATGCGGCGCCTTCTCGGCAGCCGCGCGCGCCCGGGAGCCTATCAGGCGCTGCTCGGAAGCTTCACGGCGCTGCGCAACGAGTCCTACCTGAAGACGCTCGAAGTCTCCGTGTCGCAGGACCGCGCCGCTCCGCTCGAAAAGCTGAGCGTCCCGACGCTCGTCATCACCGGCGACGAAGACCGCGTCTATCCCCTCGAGCTCACGCGCCACATGGTGCGGCGCATTCCGCGCGCCGAGCTGGTAGTGCTCGCGGGCTGCGGACACCTTTCCAACCTCGAGCGGCCGGAAGCCTTCAACGCCGCGCTGCTCGACTTTCTGACGAGGCATTCATGACGGCACATGACAGGGTCGCGATCGTGACCGGCGCGGGGACCGGCATCGGCAAGTCGGCGGCGCTCGCGCTGCTCAAGGACGGCTATCGCGTAACGCTCGTCGGACGCCGCAAGGAGCTGCTGGAGAAAACCGCCGCCGACTCGGGCGCCGGCGAGCGCGCGCTCGTGTGTCCCGCCGACATCACCAAGCCTGAAGACGTAAAGCAAGTTTTTTCAAAAACAAAAGCAGCCTGGGGACGGCTCGATGTGTTGTTCAACAACGCCGGCATGGGCGCGCCGGCAATCCCGATGGAGAACCTGAGCGTCGAGCAGTGGAAGGCGGTCGTGGACGTGAACCTGACTGCCATGTTCATGTGCTCGCAGGAGGCGATCCGCCTCATGAAGAGCCAGCAGCCGCGCGGCGGGCGCATCATCAACAACGGCTCCATCTCGGCGCACGCGCCGCGGCCCTACTCCGCGCCCTACACGGCCACCAAGCACGCAGTCACCGGACTTACCAAGTGCATCTCGCTCGACGGCCGCAAGGACGACATCGCCTGCGGCCAGATCGACATCGGCAACGCCGCCACCGAGATGACCGAGCGCATGGCGACGGGGGTGCCGCAGCCGAACGGCACGACGATGGTCGAGCCGCGCATGAACGTCGCGCATGTCGGCAGCGCAGTGCTCTACATGGCGAACCTGCCGCTCGACGCGAACGTGCAGTTCATGACCATTATGGCTACGAAGATGCCCTTCGTCGGGCGGGGATAAAACGCATCGGATTGTCCTCATCCCCACACGCTGAACGGAGGTTCTTCTTCGGAAGCCGCCGGCTGGGCTAGAGCATCGAGCTGGCGGTATCGGCTGCGAAAAAAGACAAGAGGCTCTTTCCAATCCGCCAGCTGTACCTGTAGCACCTGCCCGAGAACGATAAGGTGATCGCCGGCGTCGTGGCGCGCCACGACTTCGCATTCAAAGCAGGCGAGCGCGAAGTCCAGGAATGGCATGCCGGTTTCGCTCGTGCCGTGCGCCACAGCGCTCCATTTGCCGCTGTTGGAGCGGGCGAAATGATTCGACACGCCCTCCGCCCCGGCGGGCAGAATGCTCGCCGAGAAATGCGTCGTCGTGCTGTATGCCTTGAAGGACGAGAGCGTGCGTGCGGGACAGAACAGCACGAGCGGCGGGTTGAGCGACACTGATGTAAACGAATTTGCCGTCATTCCGACGAGCGTTCCATCCGCGCCGCGCGCCCCGATCACTGCGATGCCGGTGGCGTATGTGCCGAAGGCGCGCCGCAGGAGCTCGGAGGTGGGCGCCTCGAAGCCCGCAGCCGGGTAAATTCGCTGCGCCTGGCTCACTCCGGCGGTTTTGGTGATGGATCCCATTTGCTCTGCATCCTCATGCGCTTACCCGCGACTGCCTGGCCTTCGCGACGCCGAGGTGCTCATGAATGAGCTCGGGGGCCGCGAGAAGCTCGCTCCGAGTGCCGCGGAAAACGACCGCGCCGCGGCTAAGCACATAGAACATGTCGCCGACGCTCAGCGCCAGTTTGAAGTTTTGCTCCACGAGCAGGATCGACGCGCCTCTTTGTCGAATATCCAGGATTCCGGCCCTGATTGTCTCGACGATGATCGGCGACAGCCCCTCGGTCGGCTCATCGAGCATGATCAGATCGGGCTGGCTGGCGAGGGCGCGTGCTATCGCGAGCATCTGCTGCTGGCCGCCGCTCAAGCTTCCGGCCCGCTCCTTTGCCTTGGGCACGAGGGCCGGGAAGAACGAGAGCACGTCCGCAGCGCGACGCGCGCCCGAGCGGCGCGCCGCTTTCGCGGCAACCCTGATGTTCTCTTCCACGGTCAGGGAGGCGAATACGCGCCGATCTTCCGGCACCCACGCCAAACCGCGCGCAGCCATCAGATGAGGGGCGAGACCGTCGATTCGTTGACCCCTGAAGATGATGCTCCCGGCGCTCGGCGAAACGACGCCCATGATGGTCTTGAGTGTGGTGCTCTTGCCGACTCCATTCCTCCCAATAAGACACGCGATTTGACCTGCCTGTACCTCCAGGCTCACGCCGTGGAGGACATGCGCCGAACCGTAGTGCGCTTGGACGTCTGTAAGCGTCAGCATTGACAGTTCATGGCGCGACGCCTTTAGGCGGAGTCGCCAAAGCCGCGCGCCGATTCCTTGTCCTCGGATTCATTCCAGCCGCGCGTCAGATACCGGTTGGCTTCCCAGTAGCCGGATGCGCGGAGCTGCGGCTGCTGCGTGACGGCGACGTCCACGACAAAGGGCCTGCCGCTTGTAATGGCTTCGCGCAGCGCAGGCCCGATCTCCTCGCTGCGTTCAACCCGTATGGCACCTACGCCGTAAGCGCGAGCGAGCGCGACAAAGTCAGGGTTGTAGCGTTGGCCGCTCGTGGTTCTGAAAGCACCCCCGATCCCGCGCTTGAAAAACCGCTTCTCTATGAGCTCTATGATGTTGAATCCCCCGTTGTTCAGAATGACCCAAACAACTGGAATATCCGCTTCGACAGCCACTGCCAGGCAAGGATTGGTCGATCGAAAACCCCCATCGCCCGTCAGGCAAATCACCGGACTATGCGGGCGGCCAAGCTTTGCCCCAAGAGCGGCGGGTACCGCCCAGCCCATTGTCCCGTGGCCGCTGGCAACCAGATGAGTACGCGGCCCGTGCGCGCTGAAGTGCTGCGCAACGAAATACCGTGGACCGTTCGGCGCGACCAAAATGCCGGACGCCGGCAGCGCAGCACGAATCTCGGCGATGAGGCGCTCCGGAAGAATGGGGACGTCGTTGGAGCGCTGTGACCCTTCCAGCTCCGCCCGCCAACGCTTGCGCTGTTCATCATGCGCGCGAAGCCATGCGCTGGGTTTCGCAAGCCCTTCGTCCGGTGGCAAGGCAGCCAACAGTTGCCGCAAAGCGGTCCTGGCATCGGCCACGATGCCGACATCCACCGGAAAGCGCCGGCCAACCTGCGAGGGATCTATGTCTATCTGGACAATGCGGGCGGGCGGGACGTTGAAGAACATTTCCGGGTGCCATGAGCACGTGTCCATGTCCGACAATCGGCTGCCGATAAGGAGCACCGTATCGGCCTGGGATGCCAGGTGATGCGCAGTCCGCGTTCCCACAGCACCGGTTACACCACCGAAGAGCGGATGGTCGTTGTCGATGATCGACTGTGCTATAAGCGAGGTGATAACGGGACTACCCAGCCGCTCCGCGAGGGCGGTTACCTCCTCGGTGGCCTCGGAAAGGATCGTGCCGCCGCCGGCGTAGATGACGGGGCGCTTGCCGGACTTCAGGATCTCCACGGCCTTACGGACCTCAGCCTCGTCGGCGGCGCTGCGCTGGCTGGTCGGCCTGCGCGCGGGCGTGCCGGACGGAGAGAAGTCGTCCATTACCGAGAACATGTCCATCGGAATATCGACGAGCACGGGTCCCGGAACCCCGCCAAGCGCGTTGTTAAAGGCCCGCGCCATGATCTCGCCGAGAAGCCGTCGATCGTCAACCCGGAAAGCGCGCTTGACGATCGGCTTCAAGACCTCGGTCTGGGCGGCGTCCTGGTGGAACGCGATCTCCTGGTAGGCCTCCGTGCCGCGATGCGCAATCGGGACGTTGCCGGAAATCAGGACAATCGCGGAGCAGTCGTGCATCGCATCGGCGACTCCCGTGACGGTATTGGTGAATCCCGGCCCGACCGAGGTCAGCACTACGGCCGGTCGATGCGTCACGCGATAGTAGGCATCGGCCATATGCACCGCAATTTGCTCATGCGGGACGGAGATAAACCGGATCGATGACTCGTGCAGCGCATCGAGGAAAGCGAGGTTGGCATGGCCCGCCATGCCGAACACATACTGGATGCCCTCCTCCTCGAGGTATCGAACCATCGCTTGTGCGCCTGTCATTCGCGCCATTCTGTTGGCCTCGTTGTGCTTATGAAACGAATTCGGGTTCTGCCGTGCCCAGATAGGCCGCCTGTACCTCCGGGTCTCGGGTAATCTGCGCCGGACTGCCTGAAGCAATGATGCGCCCCTGCGTCATGACGGTGACGACGTCTGAGATGCCAAGCACTATCTCCATGTCGTGCTCGACGAGAAGAACGCTGACCCGCGAGGACAGTTTGCGGATCAATGCGGCGATATGTTCCGACTCGCGGCTCGACATGCCGGCCGTCGGCTCGTCCAACAGAAGCACCGCGGGTCGGAGCGCGAGCGCGATACCGATCTCCAGAACACGCTTTTCGCCATGAGCGAGCTGACCCGCGCTCGAATCGGTGCGCGCGCTCAGGGCCAATGTCCGGAGGACTTCTTCCGCCTGCTCCTTGGCGGCGCAGTGATTAGCGCGTCGCCACATCTGGAGGTTTCTGCCGTCCCGCGAACGAGCTGCCAGCGCGACGTTCTCCAACACGCTGAGCTCGCTGAATATTTTTGTTATTTGGAACGTGCGCGCCATGCCGGCCGAAGCCAGGCGATGCGGCGGCCATCGCGTGACCTCCTGGCCATTCAACCAAATCCGGCCTACATCCGGTCGCAGGAAGCCGGAAATGCAGTTGAACGCGGTGGTCTTGCCTGCGCCGTTCGGACCAATAAGCGAGTGGACCTGATTCGGCGCGACATCGAGGCTCACGTTTTCTACCGCCCTCAGCGCCCCAAAGGACTTGGACAGGCCCTGGACTACAAGCGCGCTCGCCACAGGGAACTCCGGATTCGTTTTATGACGGCGGGGAACTCGCCGGCAGAACGCGTTCGCCGGCGCAAGCCATGGATCCGGTTGAGAAGGCCCACGAGACCCGTCGGGAACGCCAGGACAACCACCACGAAAACCAAGCCGAATACGAACTGCCAGGCCTGGAACCGTGAAGTGAACTCGTCGCGCACGAAGACGAAAACGGTGGCTCCGATTACCGGCCCCAGTAAGGTGCCAATACCGCCGAGGATCGCCATGACCAGCACGTTCCCGGACTCCGTCCAGTGCAGCGACATGGGCGTTGTGCCCGCCTTGAGAAAGACCATCAGCGTCCCGGCGAGCGCGGCAACCGCCCAGGAAAGAACAAAGGCGAGCCACTTATGAAGGTGGACATTAATGCCGATGGACGCTGCGCGCTCTTCGCTCGCTCGAAGGGCCTGAAGCGTGCGACCGAACGGCGAGTCCACCAGTCTCGTGAGCGCCAGATACACGCCAACGAGGCAAAAAACCGTCAGCAGATAAAAAGCGGTGCCCGAGGCAAGGGAAATTCCGAATATCTTCGGCAGCGGTACACCGACCATTCCATCCATGCCGTTCGTCAGCGATCGCCAGATAACAGCGATCGTAAACAAGACCTGGGCGATGCACAGGGTGAGAATGGCAAACGCGATGCCCGAGACGCGGGCGATCACGAATCCGACCACTAGTGCGACGAGCACATTGACCGCCTCGGCCACGAGCAAGGCAGCGAAGAAATCCTCCATCACCTCGCGCGCGAAATAGCCTGCGGAATAAGCGGCCAGGCCGAAGGCCGCAGCATGACCGAACGAGACCAAGCCGGCGTAGCCGACCAGCAGATCGAGACTCATCGCCCAGATCCCGAAGATCAGTGCTTCCGTGAGCAGCGTGATGGTGAACTCGCCGACGCCGACGAATGGCAGGCCGGCGAGCAGGGCTGTGGCAGTGGCAAGCGGAACGAGCTTGCCGATGTCGCGAGTCACTCTCATGCGTCAGGCGACGCGGCCGCGGCCGAAAAGGCCTGTTGGCCGGAAGATGAGGGCGATGGCAACCACCACGAAAAGAATGGCAAGCGACCACTCGGCGACGTAGCCCCCGCCGATGGACTTCGTGAGCGCGACGAACAGCGCACCAACCGCGGTGCCCGGCAGATTCCCCAGGCCTCCGAGGATCACTGCAAGGAAGGAATCAATGAGTATCCCCGAGCCCATATCCGGATGAATGGCGAAGATGGGAGCGCCGAGCGCCCCCGCGAATGCCGCGAGTCCGGCGGCGGCGCCGAAGACCGCCGTCAGCAGCCACTTCGTATTGACGCCGATCGCCTCCGCCATTCCGGCGTCGTCGGTGACGGCGCGGATTTGAAGCCCGATGGCGCTGAACTGGATGAATGCGAATACTGTCGCCGACACTAGCAAGGAAAGTCCGGCCGCGACCAAGCGGTAGACCGGGTACGGGTTGCCGAGGATAGTCACCGTGCCGGCGAACGGGCTCGGCACCTCGACGAGCGTCGTGCCCGTCCCCCAGATGTACTCGAGCGCGCCGATGATCATGAACGTGATCCCGAAGGTGACGAGCAGCGTGTAGATTTCCGGCCGGCTGCGGAGAGGATGAATGGCGGCACGCTCGATCGCGATCGCCAGCGGTACGACGAGCAGCGGTCCCAGAACGAGCGCAAGCCAGTATCCGGCAGATTGCTGCATGACCACGATAAGGGCATACCCGCC
This sequence comes from Betaproteobacteria bacterium, assembly GCA_004297625.1. Taxonomy (GTDB): domain Bacteria; phylum Pseudomonadota; class Gammaproteobacteria; order Burkholderiales; family SG8-39; genus SCGC-AG-212-J23. The sequence continues at coordinate 224,519 of SCTY01000068.1, forward strand.
GAGCGCATAGAGCGCTCCGTGGGCGAAGTTCACGACGCGGCCCAGGCCGAAGACGAGGCTCAGCCCAAGGCTGGTCAGCAAAAGAAAGGCGCCATAAACGACGCCGTTCAGGGTATTCGCGAGAAGGAAATTAATATCCATGATCGCGATACGGCCGCCGCCGCGCGACGGCTTTTCTCTCTCTTCGCGCGCTACTTAAGCTTGCAGCCCGCGTCAGAGCCGGTGGGCGGCAGCGACTTGCTCGCGGGGAATGCAATTTCCACGAGTTGGGCGTAACGCGCGCCGTAGCGAGGAATCTTGAGCTCTTCGTAGGGCCCGAGGAACAGCGGCACCATCGCTTGACGACCGCCCGGCTGGAACTTCAGCGGCCCGACCGGTGTGGCGACCTGGATGGTTTCCAGGGCGCGCACAACGGCTTGCGGGTCCGTCGAACCCGCCTTTTCGATCGCGCGGTACACCATCATCGTTGCGCTCGCCGATTGCAGAGACTGCATGCCCGCCACCCGGCCATGCTGCTTGTAGAAGACCTCGTTGAACTGCTTCGTCGCCGGATTCTTCTCTTCATAGCGCCAAGCGGCCCACGAGCCGGTTGAGATTATGTTCGTCGAGAGCGGTCCGAGCTTGGCGACGAGCCAGTCGGGGAGCCCGATGGGCGCGACGAGTTGAGCTTCTTTCGTCAGGCCGAACTCGTTCGCCTGCTGGACGAACTGAAGCAACGGCGTGCCGAGCGTTATCGACATCATGATCGCCGTCGCCCCGGCGGACCTCACCCGCGCTATGAAGGGCGACCAGTCCGTGGTATCGAGGGGCGCGAATGCCTCACCGACGTAGTTTCCACCCGTGACACCCTGCACCGTCTTTGCAACCAACCGGCTATAAGGGTAGTCGTGCCCCAGTGTGAACCACTTCGCGCTCCCAAGCTTCGGCTTCTCGGCGAGCACCTGTTTTAGTGCCGCGGCCGACATGAGGTCTTCCGCGTTCGTGCGGAAGACCCACTTGCTGCAATTCTGGCGCGTCAGCGCGGCACCGCCGGAGTTGGACGTGACGATAGGCACGCGCAAGCGATCGGCGACTGCGACGAGGGCTAGCGCCTCGACGGTGCTCGTGCCAAGGATCGCCGCCACCTTGTTCTGCTGAACCAGCTTGGTCGCCTTGGTCACTGCGAGCTGAGCGTTCCACTGGCTCTCCTCGACGATCAGCTCCACCGGTTTTCCCAGCAGCGGCCCCTGCATTCTTGTCGCGGTCTCGATCCCGGCGATGATGTCGTCGCCGATCGGGCTCATCGGCCCGCTGCGCAACGTGAGCACGCCGATCTTGATGCTTTCTGCTTGCCCGGCTGCAGGTCCGGCGTAGACCGTAGCAGCCAGGAGAGTGACGAGAGTCAACTTGGCAAAGCGGGGCGCCTCCATAGATCCCTCCTCCTCGTAGTGATCCTCATGCCGCCCTAATACTGGCGAAGGCAGCATAGCGAGTCCGCGCCGCAGCGGCGATTTTGTTCCTTTATGCCCGAATCCAAAAAGGTGACAGCAGGACGACGATGCGGCATTTTGTTTTTCTGCTAGTGTCTGAATCGAATCCGGCCGATGCCGAGAACGCGGAGGAGCGCTATGAGCATCGCGAAAGATGAAGTGACTACCATGGAAGCCCTCGGCGCGACGCGCGTGCTGAACTCCCGCGAGTGGATCGAGCGTGGGCGAGCCTTGAGGCCTCTATTGGACGCCGCGGCGCCGAGGATCGAGCAAGCAAAGGATTTGCCGTCCGATGTCCAGGACGCAATGCACGAGGCGGGGCTTTTCCGCCTTGTACTGCCACGATCGGTTGGCGGGGCGGAGCTGGATCTCGCCACCTATGCGCAGGTGGTGGCCGCCATCGCCGAAGGCGATGCGAGCGCCGCATGGTGCGTTGCGCAAACCGCAGGAAGCTCAATAGCCGCCGCCTACTTGGAGCCGCGCGCAGCGAAGCAAATTTTCGGCGATCCTCGCTCGGTGTTCACCTTTGGCTTCACCAGCGGCCAGCCATCCTGCCGGGCGATTCCGGCGAAGGGCGGCTGGATTGTCAACGGCGCCTGGACCTTCGCGAGCGGCAACCGCCTCTGCCAGTGGTTAGGCGGCCATTGTCAGCTGTGCGACGAAAATGGAACACCGCTGCGGCATCTGGATGGCCGATTCGTCGAGCGCTCAATGATTTTCCCCCGAGCCTCCGCAATGGTGCGCGAGGATCTCTGGGACGTGATGGGACTATGCGGCACCGGGAGCGACAGCTACTCCGTGACCAACCTCTTCGTGCCGACCGAATATTCGGTCGTCCCGCGCGCGATCGCGCGCGACCAGCAGCTGCCGGAAGGCGTGCACGCCGAGCCTGACCCCGAGAGGCGGGAGCGCGGCACCCTGTACCGATTCACTAGCCAAGCGGTGTTCCAGACCGGACTGTCGTCGGTGGCCATCGGCATCGCGCGCGCGGTGCTCGACAACTTCATCGAGCTCGCGAAGAAGAAGAATCCGTCCAGCGCGATCCATCCGTTGCGCGACGACACGTGGATCCATGCGCGCATTGCGCAAGCCGATGCCAAGATCGGCGCCGCAAGCGCCTGGCTCGTGAAGTTGCTGGAGGACGCCTGGGAGGAATGCGAGACAGCCGGCGAGCTAAGCTTTCCGACGCGGGTAAAGATCCGTACGGCTTGCACGCACCAGATCACCGAGTCGCGCGAGGCGGTCGACATGATTTTTCTGGAAGCGGGAGCGACGGCGATATTCAAGAGCAATCAGTTCGAGCGACGGTTCCGCGACATCCACACCGTCTCGCAGCAGGTCCAGGGCAACATCGCCCGCATGCAGTCAGTCGGACAGTACTACCTGGGCATGAAGCCTCAGCTCTTCCTGCTTCCATAGCCTCCGGCAGCCGCCCCCCTTTGTGGCGAGCTGGCTTTGTGCTTCAATGACCGCAGGTTAACTCGATCGGGCCACCATGTCGGATCGACGCATTAAGGTGTTCCACGCGGTCGCCAAGCACCTCTCCTTCACCAAGGCCGCCGAAGTACTGTTCATGTCGCAGCCGGCGGTGACGTTCCAGATCCGGCAGCTCGAGGAGCAGCTCGACGCACGGCTTTTCGACCGTACGTCTCGGGGTATCGCGCTTACTCCTGCGGGCGCCGTCACCCTGGAGTACGCCGAGCGCATGCTCGCGATGTCGAACGAGCTTAAGACGCGAATCAAGGAAATGAGTGGCTGCATCAGCGGCCAGCTTCTGATCGGCGCCAGCACGACCTATGCCGATTTGCTGATCCCGCAGGTGCTCGCCGAATTCAAATCGCGCTATCCCGCCGTCGTGCCGCGACTCATTGTCGCGAACACGGATACGGTGCAGGCGCGGTTGCTGGACCGCAGCCTCAGCATGGGCTTCATCGAGGGCGAGTCCGAGCAGCCCGCGCTGGAAACCGAGCCGTGCTGCGATGCCGAGCTGTATCTCGTCTGTCCACCATGGCACGAGCTGGCCCGGGAAAGCTCGGTGACTGCGGAGTCGCTTGCCCGACATTCCTACGTGAGCCGTGAGGCGGGATCAGGAACCCGCTGTGCGGTTGATCGCTATCTGCAGGACTGCGGCTTCTCGCCCGGGGTACTGCAGGTCGTGATTGAGGCAAGCTGCCCCGATGCCGTGAAGGCGCTGGTCAGTGTCGGAGTGGGATTCTCCATCATGTCGTCGTCCAGCGTAGCGCGAGAGGTAAAGCTCGGCGAGCTGTGCAGGATCCCGCTGTCGCCACGGCTCGTCCGGCCCCTTTCCATCGTTTACCCGAAGGAAAGGATGCATTCGCGGCTCATCAACAGCTTCCGGAGCTTCGCGAAGGAGCGCATCGCTTCGATGCGGCTGGCCGAAGAGATCGAACGCATTCCCGATCGCCAGCCAGCCGCCAGGACAACGACTACGAACGTGCGGAATGGCGCGCGAGCTGCGGCGCCGCTAGCCCCTCGATCATGACGTTGACGCAGGCGGGCAGGCCCGATGCCAGCGCTCGGCGAACGGCAGGCCCCATGGCATCCGCGTGCGCCACGTGTTCGCCCCACGCGCCGAAGGCCTTCGCGATCTCGTCGTAACGCAGTTCGCGCAATTCACAGCCGCGCGCCCGCTCGGCACCGTACTCCCGCAGCTGAATCTGATATTCGGCGTTCCAGCGCGCGTCGTTGCCCACCACGGCGACAAAGGACAACTTATGGGTGACTGCGGTGTCCAGCTCGGCGACATGAAAGCCGAAAGTTCCGTCGCCCATCACGGCGATTACTGGCGCACGGCTCTCGGCGCATCGCGCTCCAAGGGCAAACGGCAGTCCGCCACCGATCGAGCCGCCAACGCCGTTGATCACCCTGTGCGGCGCGTGCAGGCAGGCCTGCGCCCATTGCCCGATCTCACCACCGTCAGCCAGCAGAACGGAATCGGGATGACTGTCGAGCACCGCTTGCAGCGGACGAGCGAGCTCGACGGGGTGAACGCGGCCTGGACGGCTCGGCGCTGCGCTATCCCACTCCGCCGGCCGGTACGCGACTGCGGCGTTGACTTCGGCGAGCCAGCCATTCTTCGGCCTGGCCGCGTTCCTCTCCTTTACGAGAGCATCGATGGCAGCCGCGGCATCGGCAAGCGCTGCAAACTTGAGCCTCGCGCCGACGGCACGCCGCGTGCGCTCGATTTCTTCAGCGTCGGAATCGATTTGCAAGAACTCGCAGTCTCGAAGGAAAGTCGGCGGGTTTCCAAACTTCACGGTGAAATCAAGGCGTTTACCAAGGAGCAGCACGCAGTCCGCCTGTGCCAAGACCTCGGCGAATGCCCCAAGGCTCGGGTCCGCCATTCCCCGAGGGCTCTCCATGACGACGGCGGGAATCATGCACGCCTGTTCTAATGCCGAGAGGCGCGCTCGGCCTCGGCGCGTGGCCGAGCCGGGACCCGCCAAAATCAGCGGGCGCGCAGTACTTGCGAGCCGCTCGACGAGCGCACGCGCCGTTCCGGCGTCCAAGGCCGGCAGTTCAGGAACGATATCCTCCAGACTGCCTGCGATGTCGATGTCGATCGTCCCGTGCAGGGCGTCGGACGGCAGGTTGACGTTGACGGGACCAGCGCGGCCGTCAAGCGCGATGCGCAATCCGCGGCGGATGTCGCCCGCCACGGCGTTGGCACTGCGCGATGTCCAGGCCGCCTTAGTAACGGTTGCCGCCATTTCGGCTTGGCGCATCTCCTGGAACGCCCCCAAGCCGAGCTGATTGTTCGGCGCGTGCCCTGAGAGAAGCAGCACTGGAGATTCCGACATCTGGGCGGTATAGAGCGCTGAAACGGCGTTGGCGTGACCCGGCCCGCCGGTGACAAGGGCAACACCCGCCTCGCCGGTGACGCGAGCCCATGCATCGGCCATATGCACGGCCGCAGCTTCATGCCTCGTATGAACGAGCTCGATGCCCGAGTCAAGAAGCGCGTCGAACACCGACATGATGTGATTTCCCGAGAGCGTGAAGACGCGCGTCACGCCGGCGTCCTTGAGCGCTCGGACGAGCGCATCCGCGCCGCGCCCTTTCGTCTTGACTAGCATGTCCAACCTCTCCGGCCGTCTGCTCCATTGCACTGTATGCCAGGAGCCGATAAGTCGGCCACGCTCGCTTCATTATTGGGGCATCCAATCAATAAATCGGTCGCGGGGCGGTTTTCTGCTAGCTTGCGCACCGACATGAGCCCTGCGTCGGTCGGTGCGTCGACAGCGCTCGCATTGTCGGGAATTCGCGTGCTGGACCTTTCACGCATCCTGGCTGGGCCTACCTGTACTCAGATCCTGGGGGATCTCGGCGCCGACATCGTAAAGGTGGAGCGCCCGGGCGCCGGCGACGATACCCGCAAATGGGGCCCTCCCTTCCTGCGTGACGATGAGGGCCACGAAACGAGCGAAAGCGCCTACTATCTATGCGCCAATCGGAACAAGCGCTCGATCGATATCGATGTCTCGACTGCGCGTGGGCAGCAGCTTGTGCGCCAGCTTGCTGCCGTATCCGATGTGCTCATCGAAAACCACAAAGTTGGAGCCCTGGCGCGCTACGGCCTGGGCTATTCCCAGCTTAAGGAAACGCATCCACGGTTGGTGTATTGCTCGATCACCGGCTTCGGACAGAGCGGGCCGTACGCCGAGCGCACTGGGTACGATTTTCTCGCGCAAGGCATGGGCGGCATCATGAGCGTGACTGGCGAGCCTGTGGGGGAGCCGATGAAGGTCGGCGTCGGCATCACCGATGTCATGACGGGGATGTACGCCGCGGTGGCAATCCTGGGCGCGCTACGCTACAGGGATGACAGTGGACGCGGTCAGCATATCGACCTCGCGCTGCTCGACACGCAGGTTGCCTGGCTGATCAACGCCGGGCAGTACTACCTCACCTCCGGTGAGGTGCCACCGCGGCTCGGCAACGGTCACCCGAATATAGTTCCGTACGAGGTCTTCCCGGCGAACGATGGCTTCTTTATCCTGGCCGTCGGGAATGACGAACAGTTTCGCCGGTTCTGCGACTTCGCGGAGATCACCCAAATTGCCCAGGATGAAAGATTCGCCACCAATGCGGCGCGCGTTCGCAACCGCAGTACGCTTATTCCCTTGCTTAAGGGCGCTACTGCTCGATATTCCGTTGCTCATTGGATCGAGGGGCTGGAGCGCCTGAAGGTCCCCTGCGGACCGGTCAATCGCATCGATCAGGTGTTCTCAGACCCACAAGTTCGATTCCGCAAGATGCGAGAGACCATGCCTTATAGGAGCGCGATGGGTGGTACGGTGGACCTGATCGCAAGCCCGATCCGCATGTCCGAAACGCCGGTGACGTACCGGCGGCCGCCGCCGCGCTTAGGCGAGCAGACGGACGAAGTCCTGCGCGAGCTCCTTGGCGTGGAGGATGATGAGATAGGCTCGCTGCGCCGCGCGGGTGTAATTGGATCAACCACGAGGTGAGCATGCTTTTTGACCTTCCCCCATCGACAAAGGCGTTTCAGGAACACGTGCGCAACGTCGCCCGCACCGAGATCGCGCCCCACGCGGACGAGACCGACCGCAGCGAACAGTACCCGTGGCACTGCATCGATGTGCTTAAGCGCGAAGGTTTCATGGGCATGACCATCCCGACGCGGTACGGCGGCAAGGGCGCTTCATACCTTGACGCTGTAGTGCTGATTGAGGAAATGGCTAAAGCGTGCAGCACCACGGGACGAATCTGCGTCGAATCCAACATGGGGGCGCTCGGCGCCATCATGAAATACGGGAGCGAGGCACAGAAGCGCCTCGCCGCCTCCCTGTTGCTGTCCGGCGACAAGCCGGCTATCTGCATCACCGAGCCGGAGGCGGGCAGCGCCGCGACGGAAATGACCACGCGTGCCGATCGTAAAGGCGACCGATACGTCCTTAACGGGAAGAAGCACTGGATCACGGGCGGAGGCGTCTCCCGCCTCCATCTGATCTTCGCCAGGGTTTTCCATGACGGAAAGGAACAAGGCATCGGCGGCTTTATTGCCGTGCGCAATCCCGAAAGCGGCGAGCCGAAGGGTCTGGTGATCGGCCGACGCGAACCGGCAATGGGCGTGCGCGGCATTCCGGAAACCGAGATCCTGCTTGATGATCTCGAGGTTGCGGACGATATGGTCGTCATCCCTCCGGAAGGCGTCCGCAAAGGCTTTGCGGGACTGATGAGCGCCTACAACGCCCAGCGTGTAGGCGCGGGAACCGTGGCACTGGGCATAGCCGAGAGCGCCTATGAATTGGCTATCGACTACGCTCGAAAACGCCGGCAGTTCGGACGACCCATCGCCGAGTTCCAGGGACTGCAGTGGATGCTCGCCGACATGTCGATCCAGCTCGCCGCCGCTCAAGCGCTGATTTACAAGGCGGCTGCCCGGGCAGGCGACGGTTTTCCGAACAAGCACGATGCCGCGCAAGCGAAGATATTCGCTGCAGAAACTGCCGTTCGCGTTACGAACGATGCCCTGCAGATCTACGGCTCCATGGGTTACTCGCGCAATCTGCCGCTGGAGCGCAAGGTCCGTGACGCGCGCATGTTTCCTATCGCCGGCGGCACGGCTCAGATTCTTCGTACACAGGTGGCAGGTGAAATCCTGGGTATCAGAACGCCCCAAACACGCGACGGCTACCTCAAGCTCGCGGCCGAAGAGGCAAGAGTTCCGGACGAGAAGCGCGTGAAAATCTAATGAGAATCCTCCATATGATGCTGCGCGTCGGCGATCTACATCGCTCGGCGAACTTCTATACCGGGGTGCTCGGAATGAAACTGCTTCGCACAACCGATCGGCCGGAGCAGAAGTACTTCCTGGCCTTCGTCGGCTATGACGACGAGAGTCGATCTGCGGTCCTCGAGCTTACGTACAACTACGGTGTCGACAAATACGACCTGGGCAGCGCCTACGGGCACGTCGCCATTGAGGTGGACGATGCGCAAAGGCTCTGCGAGCAAGTGCGCAAAATGGGCGGCAAGGTCACTCGCGAAGCCGGTCCGGTCAAAGGTGGCACGACGGTGATTGCGTTCGTCGAAGACCCGGACGGCTACAAGATCGAATTCATTGAAAAGTCCTAGCCGCCTCTTTATGGATCAGAGCTTCCAGCGCGCCGCTCGACTCGCACCGCTGCCGCTTGATCACCAGCCAGACCTCGAAGGAACGCTTAGGCAAGTGGAGCTGATCATGGGCTATGTGCCCAACAGCTTCTTGATCATGCAGCGCAGGCCCGCGCTGCTACGGCCGTTGATCGAGCTGCTGAGCGCGGTGTGGGATCCCCACGGGGAGGTCGATGCCGGCTTCAAGCGCCTGATCGCTCATGTCGCAAGCCGCGCAGCCGGCTGCCAATACTGCATGGCCCATACGGCTGGTGGCGCGCTGCGCACCGGAGTTCAGGAGCAAAAATTGGCCGCGGTCTGGGAATATCGCACGAGCCCTCTGTTCACCGAGGCCGAAAGGACGGCTTTGGATTTTGCGCTCGCCGCGGCTTCGGTACCCAATGACGTTACCGACGACATGTTTGCAGAAATGCGCCGGTACTGGACGGAAGGGCAGATCGTGGAAATCGTTGCGGTGATCGCCATCTTCGGCTTCTTCAACCGCTGGAACGACACTATGGGCACGCCGCTCGAGGACGAACCGATCGCCGTCGGCGAGAGGTTTCTTGCCAAAAACGGGTGGCAGATCGGCAAACACAAGAGAACCGTCGTAAGCAAAGAAGCCGGGAGCTCCCCAGCGCGCACAGGCGAGGCCCCGAAAAGCGCGGTCTAAGCGATCAGCTCTCGCATCCAGGCGGCGGTGCGCTCGGCGCCGCCGAAGCTGTAAATGTGAACGCCGGCGACGTTGCTCGGCTCGCGGTTGCGCGCGTAGCGCGCGATCGCCATGACCTGGTTGCGAGGGTCGGTCTGCGTGACCAGCTTGGCGATGCCGGTACCAAGGTTGCGCAGCGCCCGCAGAGAGACGCTGACGCCGCAGCGCTGCGCGTAGCGCGCGAGCGCCACCGCATCGGTCGGGCCGGCGATGCCGACGTAGATCGGAAGGTCCGGCATGCTGCGCGCAAGCACGGCGCAAAAATCGATTACGCGCGGCTGGGCGAAGGAAAACTGCGTCACCATGTAGATGCCGAGGCGCTGCTCGCCTGCGATCTCGACCTTCCGCCGCAGCGCCGCTTCGAGCGCGGGGCGCGGAATGCGCGGGTGCCCTTCCGGGTAGCCGCCCACGCCGAATTCGCGCACGCCGCATTCGCTGAGTATTCCCTCCTCGAGGATCTGCACGCTGTCGGTGTACGGTCCGAGCGCTCGCGGCTCGTCTCCGCCAATCACCAGCACGCGGTGCACGCCGTATTCGGCGACCGCCTTCTTCAGGAATTCGCGGAACTCATCCCGGTCGCGGATGCGGCGCGCCGAAACGTGCGGCACCGGATCCAGGCCCGCTTCGCGGACCGACGCCACCGCCTGCAGCGTGCGCGCGAGCGGCAGCCGAGGCAGCGACGGAATGTAGACGCAGGTGTCCGCGGGCAGCAGCGCGGCGACCTGCGGCGCGCGGTGCAGCTCGCGGGGCGAGATTTCGAGCGAGCCGGCAGTCACCAGCTCGACGAGGCGGGCATGCAGCCCGAGGTCAGTCGCGCTTGCGGGAAACGACATAGGACTCGTCCAGGAACCAGAGGCTGCCGTGCTCCTGCAGCACTTCGCGGGTGGCGTCGAGGTATTGCGTCGTGCGCAGCACCTCGCTCAGCCGCTGATCGTCGATCTGCGCCACGTAGATCGCGGCGTTCCAGGCGGCGAACAGCGTCGAGGTGCCGATGCTCGAGGAAATCTCGCTCGGCAGCGTGTGCATGTCGTAACGGAACAGCGCACGCGCGTCGGCGTACGCGTTGAAGTTGTAGTGGCGCGCCTCGCGCCCGAGCTCCGCCTTGGTCGTGCGCAGCAGATCGTGGCGGCTCTGCGTGTACGGGTTCTCGCCCGGCCATACCTTCTGGATGATCTCCAGCCCGGGATCGCGACCGTAGGAATGGATGCCGAGCAGCCGCCCGCCCTTGCCGAGCGCGCGCACCAGCGGCGCGACCACCTTCTGCGCCTTGAATTCGAGCGGCGCGCGCAGCCGGTAAGGCTGCGACGCAATCACCATGTCGTAATCGGCCTGGCCGGCGCCGCGCTTCGGAATGACGTCGTCCAGCAGGAAGCGGTAGTCGTCGCGGTAAATCACGAGCGCGGTCGGATGCTCGTACACCGGGTTGCCGGTCTTCGGGCTGTGGCCCGCCTGCCAGTTCTTGGCGAGGAAAGGCTCGAGCGCCGCGATCTGCTCGATGAAGTCGTGCGACGTGGTGCCGGTCAGCGCCGCCTCGTGCCACACCATCGAGGTCGCGGCCGCGACGGCGCGCGGCGTCAGCCACGGCGCCTCGGTGTAGTACATGTTCGTCACCACGAGCACCGTGGCCGGGTGCTCGAAGAACCGGTCCGCCATCTTGCGCAGCGACAGGCGCACGTCCTCGAGGCTGATCTCTTTGCCGACGATGTAGAACGGAATCGTGGGAAAGCGCCGGTGCATCTCGCGCATCACGCGCGCGAGCACCGTGCCGTCGCCCATGCCGGCATCGAAGAGGCGCACCGCGGGCGGGCGCGGATGGATGTGCCCGAGCTCGAGGCCCACGCGCCGCGCTACGACCTCCTTCTCGCTGCAGGTGTTGACGAACAGGAGATACTTCTGCCGGTTGTCGAAGAAGCGGAAGTTCTTCTCCGGCGTTGCCGGCTCGCGCGGCTGCGCCACCGGCGCCACGGCGCTCGCGCGGATGAGCCGCAGAAGCTCGGGCGGCGCCTCGCCCGCGCCCGCGAATCCGTGCTTCTCGATGAACTGGTTGACCCGATTCAGGGTCTCTGGGGTGACGCGCGCACCGTCGCGCAGCCGGGAGACGAACTTGCCGTCATTCACTGCGCGCCGGCCGAACGTGGATTCCGCCATGCCCGTGCGGCGGCAAAACTCGGCGATACTGCCGAGCAGCGTGCCGTCGCGTGCTTCAACAACCGCTTGCTCCATTACGCCTCCTGCTCGGTCAGCATCATGGGGAAGCTTCCCGTGGGACGGCAACCCCATACGCTGCACTGCAAACGTGGGAATGCTCCCACCATTATAAATCAACGGCTTAGGAGGCGCGGCCGAACAGCAGGTTAGGGAACGCCGTAGCGACCCCTGGAACGTAGGTGACGATCAGGAGGACGACCAGGTTCACCGCCACGAACGGCCCCACGCCGCGGGTTATGTCCACCACCTTCTTGTTGAGGGTGGAGGCCGCGACGAAAATGTCGAGCCCGAAGGGCGGCGTGATCATGGCGATGCACACGTTGACGCCGATCACCATGCCGAAATGCACCGGGTCGATGCCGAAGGACGTCGCCACCGGAAAAAGCGCTGGCACGAGCACCAGCTGCGCCGCGCCGGGGTCGATGAACATGCCGGCGATCAGGAAGGCGACGTTGACGATAAGGAGGAACAGGACCGGGCCGGCCCGCATCTGCCTCATGAATTCGAGGATCGTCTCGGGAAAGTGCGCGATGGTGACGAAGTACGCCAGCATGCTGCCCGCGCCCAGCATCATGAAAATGATGGCGGTGAGGACCGCGCTGCGCTGCGCGACGTGCACGAGCCCGCGCAGGCCGAGGCTGCGGAAGACCACGGTCTCGACGAATACCGCGTAGAGCACGCTCACGGCGGCGGCTTCGGTGGCCGTGAACACGCCCGAGTAGATGCCGCCGAGGATGACCACCGGCATGCCGAGCGCCCAGACGGTCCCTTTCATGGCCTCGGCGGCGGCGCCTTTGCGCTCGGCGCGCTGGTCGACGTCCCGGCGCCATACCTCCCACAGCACCAGCGCGGAAAACGCCGCGCCGAGAACGACGCCGACCGCGAGGCCGGCGGCGAACAGGCGGCTGATCGAGGTGCCGGTGAGCCAGCCGTAGATGATGAGCGAGATGCTCGGCGGAATGAGCAGCGCCGTCTCCGCGGCCGAGATGATGAGGCCGACGCTGAAGCGGTCGCTGAAGCCCGCCTCGAGCAACCGCGGATGCATCAGGCGGCCGAGCGCCGCGACCGTGGCCGGCGCCGAACCCGACACCGAGCCGAACGCCATGCAGGCCGTGATCGTGGCGTGCCCCGATCCGCCTCGGACCGCGCGGAAGCACGCCTCGGCCGAGCGGCTCAGGAGCCGGGCGATGCGCCCTCCCGCCATCAGCTCGCCGGCGAAGATGAAGAACGGGATCGCGAGCAGGATGCTGTGGTTGATGCCGCCGATCATCCTCTGCAACAGGATCGCGTCGGGCAGCGAGGCGTAGAACGACTCCTTGATCAGGTAGACCGGCACCGCCAGCACGAGAAACAGCTCGAAGCCGAGAAACAGCATCGCCGCGGCGACGAGGATCACGACCCAGATCATGTTCCGCCGCCCTCAAGCCAGGCCGGCGCAACCGGCCGGCGGCGCGCGTCGCGCAGCCCGAGCAGCCGCAGCAGGAAGCGCAACGCCATCGAGGCGAGGCCGTAGGCGGGCGCGAGGTACAGCACGTAGGTCGGCACGCCGAGCGTCGGGTTGAGTTGCCCGCTCTCGCGCACGAACCAGGCGAGGCGCAGTGCGACCACCGAAGCGGCGGCGCAAAACGCGAGGCCGACGACGTCGATGAGCGCGAACAGGACGCGCTCCTGCGCCCGCGCCAGCCGGCCGCGCAGCAGGTCGACCGAAACGTGCCGGCCGACCTCGAGGCTGATGCCGGTGGCGAGGAACACCACCCAGATCATCGCGTAGCGCGCCGCCTCGTCGATCCAGGCGATTTCACTCGCGTACGAGGGCGCCAGGCTGCGCACCAGCACGTTAAACGCATACAGGCCGGTCATGAGGACCAGCAGGCAGGCGGCCGCGTAGCGCTCGGCCAGCCCCAGCGCGTCGGCGAGGCGCTCGACGGCGCGCTTCAGCGCGTAACGGCCTTCAGCTGCTTTTCGTACAGGTCGATCAGCGCCTTGCCTTCGGCGCCGGCCTGCGCGATGTACGCATCGCGCGCCTTCGGATAGACGATCGAGCGCAGCTTCGCGCGCTCGGCTTCGTCGGCGACGCGCACGTTGATGCCGCGCTTCCTGAAGAACTCCAGCGACTTGGCGGCATCCGCGGCCTTGCCTTCCGACACTTCGGGCGCCACTTCGCGGAACGCGGCCCTGACGACCTCGCGATCCGCCGCGGACAGCCGGTTCATCGCCGCCCGGTTGAACAGGATCACCTCGACGATTGCGCCGTGGTCGGTCACCAGGAGGTTCTTCTGCACCTCGAAGAACTTCATCTTCTCGATGATGTCGAGCGGATTCTCCTGGGCGTCGATGACGCCGTTCTGCAGCGCGGTGTACAGCTCGCCGAAGGGCAGCACCACCGCCGAGGCGCCGAGCGCGCTGAACTGCTGGATCAGGATCTTCGAATCCATCACGCGGAAGCGCTGGCCGGACAGGTCAGCGAGCGAGCTGAGCGGCTTGTTGGAGGTGAGCTGCTTGCGCCCGCCGTCCCAGAGGGCGATCGGCTCGAAGCCGCGCTTGCGGAACGAGTCGAGCACCGCCTGGCCGAACGGCCCTTCGCGCAGCTGCCGCGATTTTTCCCGGTCGGTCGGGAAGATGTACGGCACGTCGAAGATGGACACCGCCGGGTCGAAGCCGCCCAGGAACGAGGCCGGCTCGATGACCGCTTCCAGGCCGCCGAGCTGCACGTTCTCGGCCATTTCTCGCGCGTTGCCGAGCTGCGAGGACGGGAACACCTGGATCTCGACCTTGCCATTGGTGCGCTTCTTGACCAGCTCGGCGGCCTTGACCAGGCCGCGATGCTTGGCCGTCGTCGTCGGGTCCATCGATCCGAGCCGCGCGCTGAAATCGGCGGCCGAGGCAGCGAGCGGGCCGGCAAGAAGAAAAGCGGCGCCGATGGCCGCGCGACGCAGCAACGGCTGCAGCAGTGACGATCTCATGGTTCCTCCTCCTCTCGCAGGCAGGCTAACATAAAAAGATCGGTTGGTTATACTGGCCGAAAGAGCGAGGAGGCTATGGCGAATCAGGACCGGACCGGCGGCAGGATCGTCGTCGATGCTTTTCGCAGGCATGGGGTCGAGCACGTCTTCTGCGTGCCCGGCGAGAGCTATCTCGACATCCTCGATGCGCTCCTCGACGCGTCGCACGAGATCCGCCTCGTCAGCGCGCGGCAGGAAGGCGGCGCCGCGTATATGGCGGAGTCTTACGCGAAGCTGACCGGCAAGCCCGGCGTGTGCCTCGTGGCGCGCAGCCCCGGCGCCTGCAACGCCAGCATCGCCATCCACACCGCATACCAGGACGGCACTCCGATGGTCGTCATCGCCGGACAGATCCGGCGCAACTTCTGGGGACGCGGCTCGTTCCAGGAGATCGACCTCGCGCGCATGCTCGAGCCGATGACGAAGTGGGCCGTGCAGGTCGAGCGCGCGGCGGACCTTCCTTACTACATGGCCCAGGCGTTTCGCGTCGCGCAGGAAGGGCGACCGGGCCCGGTGGTGCTCGTCACGCCGGAGGACATGCTCGCCGAGCGCACGAGCGCCGGCGACATGCCGGTGCTGCAAGTGCACCGGCAAGCGCCCGACCCCCGGCAGATGCAGGAGATGCGCGCGCTCCTCGACCGGGCGGAAAGGCCGATCCTCTACGTCGGCGGCAGCGGCTGGACCGCCGCCGCAAAGAAAGGCCTGCAGCAGTTCGCCGAAGCGAACGGCCTGCCGGTGTGCTGCGCATTCCGCCGGCTCGACGCTTTCGATCACGACCACCCGAATTTCGCCGGCGAGATGGGTCCCGCGGCCGCGCCCGAGCTCGTCAAGCGGGTGAAGGAATCCGACGTGGTGCTCGCGCCCGGAACCCGGCTGGGCGAGCACGCGACCCAGGGCTACACGCTCTTCGACGCGCCGGTTCCGAAGCAGAAGCTCATCCATGTCCTGGAGGGCGCGCACGACTTCGGTCGCGTTTTCCAGCCGACGCTCGCGATTCAGGCGGACATGGAGCTTTTCGTGAATGCGGCCAACGCGCAGAAGCCGGGAGCGAGCGCGGCCGGGCGGGCGGCGCAAGTGGCCGAGGCACGCAGGCAGTACGAGCAGAACCTGGATCCTTCGAGATCGCCGAAAGGCGCTGTCGACCTCGGCCGGTGCATGGTCGAGCTGGACAAGCGCCTGACCAGCGACGCGATTCTCACGTCCGATGCCGGCCACTACACCGGCTGGGTGCAGCGCTTCCTGCGCCTCAACGGCGGCCGCAGGTTCCTCGCGCCGGTATCGGGCGCGATGGGATACAGCGTCCCGTCTGCCGTGATGGCGAAAATCGTGCAGCCGAAGCGCATGGCCGTCGGCCTCGTCGGCGACGGCGGCTTCGGCATGACCGGAAACGAGATCGCCACCGCCGCGGCCTGCGGCGCAGCGCCGATCATCGTCATCTTCAACAACGGCATGCTGGGCTCGATCCGCGCCTGGCAGGAGATCAGCTATCCGGGCCGGGTGTCGGGAACCGACCTCATGAATCCGGACTATGTGCGCATCGCCGAAGCGCACGGCGGCTTCGGCGCGCGAGTGGAGCGCACGGAGGATTTCGTTCCGGCGTTCGAGAACGCCGCGCGCTCGGGAAAGCTCGCGGTGCTCGATCTGAGGATGGACCGGGAAGCGATCACCACGCGGGTCACGCTCACCGATATTCGCGAGGCTGCGCTGAAGCGCAAGGGGGGCGCGGGCTGATCCGCCTGGCGGCCGCGGCAGCGCGGCAGCGTCCTGTAATAAGCGATCGGCTATCGTGGAGAGCATGAACGTCCTCGATCTGATCGGCAAGACGCCTCTCGTGCAGGTGACGCGCCTCGACGCGGGCCGTTGCCGCCTCTTCCTCAAGCTCGAACACCAGAATCCCGGCGGCTCGATCAAGGACCGCATAGCGCTCGCAATGGTTGAGGCCGCCGAGCGCGAAGGGAAACTCGCCAAGGGCGCGCTCATCGTCGAGGCGACGGCCGGCAACACCGGCCTTGGCCTCGCGCTCGTAGCGGGGCAGAAAGGTTATCGGCTGCTCCTCGTCGTGCCGGACAAGATGAGCCAGGAGAAGATCTTCCACCTGCGCGCAATGGGCGTGGAGATCGTGCTCACGCGCTCGGACGTCACCAAAGGCCATCCCGACTACTACCAGGACCGCGCCGCGGCGATCGCGCGCGACACGCCCGGTGCCTTCTACGTGAACCAGTTCGCCAACCCGGCGAACCCGCGCGCGCACGAGGAGACTACCGGACCGGAGATCTGGGCGCAGATGCAGCACGACGTCGATGCGGTCGTCGCGGGCGTGGGCACCGGTGGAACCATTACCGGCCTTGCGCGCTTTTTCGAGCGCGCTTCGCCGCAGACCGAGATGGTGCTCGCCGATCCCGAAGGTTCGGTCCTTGCGCAGTACGTCAAAACCCGCACTTTGTCGAAGGACGTCGGCTCCTGGCTCGTCGAAGGAATCGGCGAGGACTTCGTGCCGCCGGTGTGCGACCTGTCGCGCGTGAAGAAGGCCTACAGCATTCCGGACGCCGAAGCGTTCGGCATTTGCCGCGAGCTGCTCCTGAAGGAAGGGATCATGGCGGGCACTTCCTCGGGCACGCTGATCGCCGCGGCGCTGCGCTACTGCCGCGAGCAGTCCGAGCCCAGGCGCGTCGTCAGCCTCGTGTGCGACAGCGGCAACAAGTACCTCTCCAAGGTCTACAACGACTACTGGATGCTCGATCACGGCTTCATCAAGCGCGAAAGCCACGGCGACCTGCGCGACCTCATTTCGCGCCGGCACAAGGAGCACGCGGTCGCCACGGTGAGCGCCGACGAGACGGTGAACGCGGCCTACCAGCGCATGAAGCTCTACGACGTGTCGCAGCTTCCGGTTCTGAAGGACGGCAGGATCGTCGGCATCGTCACCGAGGAAGACATCCTCATCGAGGTGTACGAGAATCCCGAGCACTTCAGCGAGCCGGTGACCGAGGCCATGGAATCGCACCTGGTGACCGTGTCGCCTTCCGACCCGGTCGAGAAGCTGAAGGAGATTTTCGAGCGCGGCATGGTGGCGATCGTCGTCGACGGCGACGAGTTCCTCGGGCTCATCACGCGCATCGATCTGCTCAACTGGCTGCGCAGGAGAACGGACGCACGGAAATGAGATTCGAGACCAAGGTGATCCACGCCGGTCAGGAGCCCGATCCGCGCACCGGGGCGGTGATGACCCCCATCTACGCCACCTCGACCTACGCGCAGTCGAGCCCCGGCGAGCACAAGGGCTACGACTACGCGCGCACGCGCAATCCGACCCGCGACGCGCTCGAAGCGTGCCTCGCCGATCTCGAAGGCGGCCACGCCGGATTTGCGTTCGCCTCGGGCATGGCGGCGATCGGCACCGTGCTCGAGCTGCTCGACAGCGGCGCGCACGTCATCGCCATGGACGACCTCTACGGCGGCAGCTACCGGATCCTCGAGAGAGTGCGGAAGCGCTCCGCGAACCTTCAAACGACCTTCACCGATCTTTCGCAGACCGAGAACCTGGAAAAGGCAATCCGGCCGAATACGCGCATGGTCTGGGTCGAGAGCCCGACCAACCCGCTGCTCAAGCTCGCCGACCTCGAGGCGATCGCTGCCGCGGCGCGCAAGCGCGGTCTCGTCTCGGTGTGCGACAACACCTTCGCCTCGCCGTGGGTGCAGCGCCCGCTCGAGCTCGGTTTCGACATCGTGGTGCACTCGACGACCAAGTATTTGAATGGTCATTCAGACGTGATCGGCGGCGCCGCAATAATTAAAAACCCTGCTTTTAAAGAGAAGCTCTCGTTTCTTCAAAACGCGGTGGGCGGCGTACCGAGTCCGTTCGACGCCTTTCTCACGCTGCGCGGCATCAAAACACTGGCCGTACGCATGGAGCGGCATTGCGGCAACGCCATGCACATCGCTGCTTTCCTCCAGAAGCACCCGAAAATCGAGCGCGTCATTTATCCCGGGCTCGCCAGCCACCCGCAGCATCTGCTCGCGGCGCGGCAGATGAACCGGCGCTACGGCGGCATGGTCACCGCGGTGCTGAAGGGCGGCCTGCCGGCGTCGCGGCGCTTCCTCGAGCGCTGCAAGCTCTTCACCCTCGCCGAGAGCCTCGGCGGCGTCGAGAGCCTGATCGAGCATCCGGCGATCATGACGCACGCTTCGCTGCCCGAAGACGTGCGCGCCAACCTCGGCATCGACGACGGGCTGGTGCGGCTCTCGGTGGGCATCGAGGACGTCGACGACCTGATGGACGAGCTCAAGTACGCGCTGGACTAGCGTGCTGCTCTGGCTGGCCGGCTTCGGGGCGCTCGCAGCGCTTTTCTACGTGATGATCGGAATGCCGGGCCGCTCGCACCGCGGCGCGCTGCCGCCGCTCTCGCCAGAGGGCAAAGCGCTCGCCGAGCGCCTGCGCAAACATGTCGTGCAATTGTCGAAGGCCGAGCGCAACGTCGATCTGGACACCCCGGCGCGCTACATCGAGACGGCGCTCGGACCCAACGCCGCGTCGCATTACTTCGAAAGCGGCGGCCGCAAAATGCGCAACATCGAGCTCGCTTGCCCGCAGACCTCCCATGTCGTCGTGGGAGCGCACTACGACACCGTTCCCGGCTCGCCGGGCGCCGACGACAACGCATCCGGCGTAGCCGCGCTGATCGAGCTCGTCCGGCTGCTCGGAAAAGAGGGCCTGCCGATTCGCTTCGTCGCGTTCGCGAACGAGGAAGTGGCGCACTTGCGGACACCCGACATGGGGAGCTGGAGCTGGGCGGAGCGCGCCAAGGAGCGCGGCGAGGACGTGCGCGCCATGCTCTCGCTCGAGATGCTCGGCTATTACGACGACGCGCTGGGCAGCCAGCACTATCCGGCGCCGCTTCGTCTCTTCTACCCGGACCGCGCCAACTTCATCGCCTTCGTCGGTGACCTCGGCGCCCGCCGCCTCGTCCGCAAAGCCATCGCTTCATTTCGACGAAACGCCGCCTTTCCTTCCGAAGGCCTGGCCGCACCCTCCTTCATCCCGGGCGTGACGTGGTCGGACCACTGGCCGTTCCGCCAACACGGCTTCCCCGCGATCATGGTGACCGACACCTCTTTCTACCGCTACGCGCATTATCATCTGCCGAGCGACACGGCCGAGAAGCTCGACTACGAGCGCCTCGCGCGCGTCACCTTGGGCCTGGCAGGAGTACTCCGTGACCTCGCGTCTAAGAATCGCTGATCTCCAAGTCAACCGCCTCGGTTTCGGCGCGATGCGCGTCATCGGCAACGAGGACATCTGGGGCGAGCCGAAGGACCGCGCCAACGCGCTCAAGGTCCTGCGCCGCGCGGTCGAGCTCGGCGTCGAGCTCATCGACACCGCCGAAAGCTACGGGCCGCACACCGACGAAGTGCTGATCGCCGAAGCGCTCCATCCGTACCCGAAGGGACTGGTCATCGCCACCAAGGGCGGCCTCGCCCGCCCGCGGCCTGCGCGTTGGGACGCCGATTGCCGGCCGGAAAAGCTGCGCAGCGACGCGGAAGGCAGCCTCAAGCGCCTGAAGCTCGAGCGCATCGACCTCTACCAGCTCCACACCGTCGATCCGAAAGTTCCGCTCGAGGATTCCGTCGGCGCGCTCGCCGACCTGCAGAAGCAAGGCAAAATCCGCCACATCGGGCTTTCCAACGTGAGCGTGAAGCAGCTCGAACGCGCGCGCAAGATCGTGCCGATCGTCTCCGTGCAGAACCGCTACAGCGTCCTCGAGCGCACGCAGGAAGACGTGCTCCAGCATTGCGAAAAGCTCGGCATCGCCTTCCTTCCCTGGTACCCGCTCGGCGACGGCGGCGCGCTGAAGATGTCGCGAATTAAAAAACTCGCCGAGAAGCTGAAGGCGACACCGGCTCAGATCGCCATCGCGTGGCTTCTCAAGCGCTCGCCGATAATTGTTCCGATCCCCGGCACCAGCAAGCTCGCGCACCTCGAGGAAAACATGGCCGCCGCGAAGTTCAAGCTCGGCGACGAAGATTTCCGGCTGCTGTAATCGGGTTTTTTTCCGGAGATCGTGGCGGAGCGCCGCACTACCGAAAAAACGTTTTAAATGTTTGTCTTCGCTGCAGCCGTGTAGCCGAGAGCCGAACTGGTACCCCCCACCCATAGCCCCCTTTATTAGGCTGCGCGGCCAAGTTACGCCAAGAGTGCTTGACGCGGCCGATGCAAACGCCGCGCGCTATGCAAAGGCGCATTTAAGCTGAGCAGATAGTGCGTTAGTAGCTTGAGGTCGCACGCAAGCCAGGGAAGCTGTTATGCGGAAAGGCGCTTCAGGCGACGGCTCCGGAAGAACGCAGGTCGTTGATCGCCGACTCGCCCGATATACAGCGCAGCCATGGGACGTGTCTTACGTCTGCGTGATCCGGGCAGCGCCTCTAGCGCCGCGAGCAACGGTGTGCCAGCGCTACGAACGGGAAGCCGGAACCGATTGACCGGGACGTTTAAGTAAATTTCCATGCACCTGTAAGCGGTTGTTAGGGCTTCCGTCCGGTTTTGACCTGCTTTGAAAGCTTGGGCAAGACGTAAATTGTCCGAAGCACGTTTTCCGCGATATCCAATGCGGCAACGAGTTCACGAGGAGGCGCTGAAGTAACCTCATGTGCGGCTACATTCCCCAGAAAACGATGGCCGTGCAATATGTCCGCCTGCGCCTTCGACAGAACCCCAGTCGTCGCCAAGCCGTCTATTAACGCCTGCAAATTACCGCCGGAGATTTTTTGCTCACGACATACCGCTTCTATAACAGCACGGAGGCCGATTCCTGCGAGAACAGGCAATTGGGCGTTCATCGCCCCAATCACTTCACTGTAGATGAGCTGCACCTTCGCAGGCAGCTCATCTACATCTGTCATGGGCTGTCTCTCAGTGGCTCCGCGCGGGTACGTCTTCCAAGTCGAGTCCATTTCGCCCGTGTGCGGATTCCAGTCGTCCTCCGACCACGATTCGATCGCATACGTGAACGAATCGCAGCCGGCGCAACGCGCGAAATAATGATGCTCGTTCCATCGATAGTCCTCATCTCGGCCGGAGCCGATCTGCTCGTGTGCGAGCACTTTGTGATTAGTGCTCTTGCCACAGTCATGGCAAAAGACCCTCACTGTGTCTGTCTTTGCCACCGCCCCCCCTCTAAGGTACCAAGGCGCGCAGCGTACGCCTTGGGTCGTAGTAACTAGCCATCGAGCCGCTGGCGTAGCGTGCCGTCCAAGTATGTATTTAAGCGCTTGGCCGCAGCCGCATTGAACTGCGCGATGTGGGTGATCTTGCCCCGAATCGATGCTACGGCTTTCTTAAGCTCATGCTTTGGCGCACGCCGGAGCGCATATATAGCTGCGCGAACCTTGTCGCGGCGCTCCCTCGGCACACTGAGCCCGTTTTGCGCATTGACGATCAAGCCGGTAATTCGTTGTGCGACCCCACTAGGCGCGATGCGCAGCTTCGACGGTCCATTTATCTTTCTGCGATGGACCGGCAACCTTCTGCTTGAGAGTAATTTGGCGACCTTATTGATCAGCGGGCGCGGGTTCTCCCCCGATATCGCGATGTCATCGACAAAACGCGAATAGCGCACGCCTTGACGCTCCGCTTCCGCTGACATCGGCACATCGACTGGCGCTGCCAGAAGCAAATTGGCAACAGCGGTGCTTGTTGGGGCGCCCTGCGGCAGATAACTTCGATAGGTGGTGAGTCGCGTCAGTATGCTCGCCACGTCTCTGCCGAAGCCGAGTTCACTACGGAACATGCGATACACCATGTAATGCCGGACATTCGGGAAGAAATGCTTTACGTCCATCGTAATGACGCACCGCTGGTTCGCATGCTCGGCAGCGTTTTTTCGTGGCGACCCGCCAGCCACGCCGCCGTACACTGCCTTCGCAAGCGGAACCTTCGCCAGAATTGCCCTATTAATCCGCCGCTGGATCATCTTTAGCTCCGCCTGGGGAATAGCAAGCATGCGGACCTTGGCGCCTTGCTTCAGCGGCTGGATCTTGTAGTGCGATTCTATGTCGCGACCGACTTCCCGCAGATATCCTGCTTCGATGCCCAAACGCGCAGCCAAATCCCGAACCGAAAGGATTGGCTGCACGAGTATCAATCTCCGAACTTCAGCGCGTGCTGCGGCTCTTCCTTCGCACTCACCAACAGCCGCAGCAATACGCGGGCGAGATCGGCAATGTCTTCATTAGACTTCGATGCAACATCGCTCGGCGCCGAGGCGAGAATGGAGATCAGCGCGGCGGGCACGCCGACCGCAGTTGCGAGCGCGTTGACGACGCGAAGGCTAGGTTGGCGCTTGCCAGCTTCAATCAGTGAAAGCTGGCTCGCTGTAATCGGCATCTTGGCGGCGAGTTCGGACTGCTTGAGCCCGAACGCGGCGCGGATGATGCGAAATGCTTTTGCGTAGTTCTGTTCCATTGGTGGCTCTAAAATCACTCTTGACCTTGGCTCCGCATCGACCTAGACGATCTCTAGAAGAATCTCAGCAATATTCCGGACCGCGCGAAAGACACGTTCCCGATCCAGTTTCCCTGAGCGTCCTACCACTTCCAGTTCTCGTTTTGCTCTCTGCAATCGCTGCCCTTGGTCTGGTCCAAGTTTCGGGTCAGTCAACACTTTGGCCAGCAACCTTAGTGCTTCTTTAAGCTCTTCGTGTTTCACCGGTAATCTCCATCGAAAAAGGGCACATGCCCCTGCCGCGTAAGCACGCCCCGATTCGAGCCTCGATTTGGACCGAGTGACCTAGAGTTAATGGAGCAGGAATTACCTGCCGCCTTCGCTTCCTCGCGCTTCGCTACTCCACTTCGATGCCACGTCGCGCTAAGAAACGTACGTGCCCTTCGGCACGCGGCCCGCGATGAACTGCGGACCAATAACGGGGCTGCGCCCTTGCGGGCTTACGCCCCAACTCCGGCGCAAACGAACGAATGTTCGCGCCGCTTGGGCCGTGCTTTAAGAGATCGCCGAGTTGTGAAAGAGCTTGTCCGCTGGAACTGCTTCCAACGTCCCGAGTTGCCACGGTAAACGATGCCGCCACCGTTTGTCAACTGGCATGACTAGCAGTTAACCAGATACACTTCTAGCTATCCCCAGTTCATAGCTCTGCGAGCCGTGCAGAGGGCGCCTTCCGGGCGAACGTGCCCAGACATTCCGGGTTGGTCGCGCCCCTGCTCGCGCGACCGCTGCCACAGCAAATCAGACGGCTATAGCCGCGTACGAAGCTCAACCTATCGTACTGATGCGAGCCCGTGCCGAGGTCGCCGCTTCACGCGATCTCGAATCCGTGGTTCTTCAGCGGCAGCGTGCGGATGCGCTTGCCGGTCGCGGCGAAGATGGCGTTGACGACCGCGGGGGCGATCGCGGCGAGACCGGGCTCGCCGACGCCGCCCCAGAAGCCGCCGCTCGGGGCGAGCACGACTTCGACGTTGGGCATCTCGCGCAAGCGCATCATGCGGTAGTCGTGGAAGTTCGATTGCGTGACGCGGCCGTCCTTGATCGTGATCTCGCCCCAGAACATCGCCGTGAGCATGAAGACCGCGTTTCCCTGCACCTGCGCGACGATATTGTCGGGATTCACCACGTAGCCGCAGTCGATGCCGATGACGAGGCGCTTGATGTCGACGAGATTCTTGTCGCTCACTGAGAGCTCGGCCACGGCGGCGGTGTAGCTGCCGAACGCCTCGGTGACGGCGATGCCGCGGTGCACGCGCGGCGGCAGAGGGCTGCCCCACGCCGCGGCTTTCGCGGTCGCCTCGAAAATTCGCAGTTCTTTTGAAGAAAACGGCAGCAGCCCGCGGCGGTATTCGTACGGGTCCTTGCCCGCGGCTTCGGCGAGCTCGTCGACGAAGCACTCGCGAGCGTACGGGTTCTGCGAGTGGCCGACAGCGCGCCAGAATCCCACCGGAACGTGCGAGTCGCGCTGCGCGTATTCGACGCGAACGTTGGGGATGGCGTAGGGCTGATCGGCGAACGCCGCGACCGCCTGCGCATCCGCTCCTCCGTTGAGCGGATACTTGAGCAGCGTCGCGGTGATGGAAGGCGCGGCGACGCGCGTGTGCCACGCAAGCGGCATTCCGGAGGCGTCGAGCGCCGCTTTCATCCTCACCATGCTCGCCGGGCGGTAGTAGTCGTGCTGGATGTCCTCTTCGCGCGTCCACAGCGTCTTCACCGGCGTGCCTTGCATCGCCTTGGCGATCGCTACGCCCTGGCGCGTGTAGTCCTGCACGCTGCGCCGGCCGAACGCGCCGCCGGCCTGCGTCCGATGCACGTAGACGTTCTCGAGCGGCACGCCGGCCGCGGCCGCCGCGGCGGCATGCGTCGCTTCCGCGTTCTGCGTGGACGTCCAGACGTCGACGCGGCCGTTCTTCACCACCGCGGTGCAGGTCTGCGGCTCGAGCGTCGCGTGCGCAAGATAGGGCGTGAAGTACTCCGCGGCGATCAGCTTCTGCGCGCCCGGCATCGCCGCTTCGATGTCGCCTTCCTGCTTGGCGACCGCGGCTTTCGCCTCGTCGAGGCCGCCGCGCAGGGACTCGACAATGCTCTCGCTCGAGGCGCTCTCGTTGCCGGACGTGCTCCACGCGATCGGCAGCTCGCGCAGCGCTTCCTTGGCGCGCCACCAGTTGTCCGCCACCACGGCGACGAAGTCGCTCATCGGCAGCACCTTGATGATTCCCCGGCGCGACTGGATCTTCGCGGCGTCGACCGACTGCACCGTGCCGCCGAACACCGGGCACTGCGCGAGCGCCGCGTACACCATGCCGGCGAGCCGTGCGTCGATACCGTAGCGGATGCGGCCGGTGACGATGGCGGGGATCTCCACTCTCCGGATCGGCTTGCCGGCGATCTTCCATTCGCGCGGATCCTTGAGCCTGACCTCGCCTGGCGCTTCGAGCTTCGCCGCGGCGGCGGCCACGCTCCCATAGGTGGTCTCGCGGCCGCTCGGCGCGTGCCTGATCGCGCCGCCCGCGGCGTCGCATTCAGCCGCCGGCACGCCCCACGCCTGCGCGGCCGCGGCGACGAGCATCGCGCGCGCCGCCGCGCCGGCGCTGCGCAGGCGCTGCTCAGACTGCCGGATGGTGCGGCTGCCGGTCGAGGCCATGTTGCCCCAGGCGCGCTTGCGCCTGATGTGCTCGTTGGTGTCGGCGTATTCGATGCGCACTCTGCTCCAGTCGCAGTCGAGCTCTTCGGCGACGAGCTGCGCGGCCGAGGTCATGCTTCCCTGCCCCATCTCCGAGCAGGCGTAACGGATGATCACTCTCTCGTTCGGCCGAATGACGATCCACGCATTGATCTCGCGAGGCGATGCTTGACCCATGCCCGCAATCGGAAAGCCGACGGCGATGCCGCCGCCGGCCGCCGCCGAGATCTTGAGGAAGTCGCGCCGCGTGGTCACGGGGCGTTCAGCGCCGCTTCTTCGCCGCTGCGTGGATTGCGGCGCGGATGCGCGCATACGTGCCGCAGCGGCAGATATTGGCCATCGCCTCGTCGATGTCCTTGTCCGACGGATCGGGTTTGCTGCGCAGCAACGCCACCGCCGCCATGATCTGCCCGCCCTGGCAGTACCCGCACTGAGGGACCTGATGGTCGATCCACGCCTGCTGCACCGGATGCAGCCGGCCGCCCTGCGCCAGCCCCTCGATGGTGACCACGCGCTTGCCCGCGGCCGCGGAGACCGGAAGCGCACACGAGAGCGCCGGCTCGCCGTTGACGTGCACCATGCAGGCCCCGCATTGCCCGACGCCGCAGCCGAACTTCGGGCCTTTGATGTCGAGCTCGTCGCGCAGCACCCACAGCAGCGGCATCTCGGGTTCCACGTCAACTTCATGCAGCTTTCCGTTGACCGTGAGCCGGATCATGTGTCGCTACCTCGTTTCGGATGGTGTACTGTAAATGCCGGAAGGGAGGGGATAAACCATGATTCGCATTTTCAGCGTAGCGCTGGCAGCGATACTTGCCGCCGCGAGCGGGCTGTCGTTCGGGCAGGACTCTTATCCGAGCAAGCCGATTCGCGTCATCATCGGTTATGCCGCGGGAGGCGGCAACGACATCATTGTGCGCGTGATGCAGCCCGAGCTGCAGAAAGGGCTCGGCCAGCCGGTCGTCATCGAGAACAAGCCGGGCGCGATGTCGATCATCGCCGCCGAGTACGTCGCCAAGGCGGCGCCCGACGGCTACACCATCTTCATGGGGCCGAGCGGGCCGATGACGATAAACCCGGCCACCTATTCCAAGCTGCCGTACAACGCGGTGCGGGATTTCGCGCCGGTCTCGATGATCTGCGCGTTCCCGCTGATCGTCACGGTGGATCCGCGGCTGCCGGTCAAGAACATCAAGGAGCTGGTCGACTACGCCAAGGCGAATCCGGACAAGGCGAACTACGCCTCGAGCGCCGGCATCTTCCAGATCGCCACCGAGATGTTCAAGCAGCGCACCGGCACCAAGATCGAAATGATCCTGTACAAGAGCAGCGGCGAATCGGTGCAGGCCGTCGCCGGCGGCCAGGTGATGATGACGATGACCGATCCGCCGCCGGCGACCGGCGCGCTGAAGTCCGGCAAGATCCGCGGCCTCGCCGTCACCTCGCCGCAACGCCATCCGTCGTGGCCCGACCTGCCGACGATGGCGGAGGCCGGCGTGCCCGACATGGAAGTTCCGGTGTGGACGGCTTTCTTCGCGCCGGCCAAGACGCCGGCGGCGATCGTCGACCGACTGCAGAAGGAAGTGGCCCGCGTGGTGCAGACGCCGGACGTGAAAGAGCGCTTCGCGACGATGGGGCTGCAGCCGATCGGCAGCAGCTCCGAGGATCTCGGCCGCCGGCTCGCGAGCGATATCGAGAAATGGACCGCGGTCGCGAAGGCGGCCAACCTGAAGAACGACTGAACCAAAATCAGGGACAGACCACGATTTCCTGACGCCTACAGCTTAAGAAATCGTGGTCTGTCCCTGATTAGCGGGTTGCGTCGATTAAGACGAACGCGATGCGCGCCGTGCGCTCCGAGCGGTTGGCCCACGCGTGGTTGGTGCCGCGCTGGATGAGCACGTCGCCGGCGCGCAGCAGCGTCTCGGCCTCGTCCATCACCGCCCAGATCTCGCCCTCCAGCACGATCGCGTAGTCCACCGTCTCGGTCTGGTGCATGCCGGGGTGCACGCCCGGGCGGCGGTCGTGATGCGCGTCCCTGTAGATGCCGCCGAAGGTCGAGTCGAGCATCGCCTTCAGCTTCTCGCGATCCGCGGGCTCGGGCGGGAAATCGATGATGCGCAGGAGGGTGCCGTTCTTCGGCGGCAGGATGCCCTGGTGGCTCGGGGTGCTGTCCGCGGCGTCGATGCGCGCCGGCGATTCCCCGGTCCTCCAGACGTTGACTGCGCGGTAGCCGGGGCGCTCCGCCACCGTGCGGATGGATGTCGCGGGCGCGTCCTCGACGACACGCGAGCGGCCCTTCAAGTCGTTGCCGGTGACGATGCGGCGAATGTCAGGCAACTGCATATCGTGCGATTCGCAGGCGAGTCTCTCGCATGTCGTCGCCGCGCAGCTCGCGCAGCGCGTAGCCGACGAAATCGGGCGTTACCTGCTTGCGCCAGTAGAGATCCATGTCGGCGTTGTCCATCGGCTTCGCGCGCGATCCCACCATGTTCGCCGCCTCTTCGATGACCTCGTCGGTGAGCCGCTTGCCCTTGAGGAACTCGCTCGCCTTCTCGATGAGGAATGGCCGCGATGCGACCGCGCCCAACGCAATCCGCGCCTCGATGACGACATCGCCATCGAAATGCGCTGCCGCAGCGACCCCGAGGATCGGGAAATCGAAGGAGCCGCGCCTGCGCAGCTTCCAGTAAGTGCTGCGCCAGCCGGCTTGATCGGGGAGCCGCACCTCGGTGAGGATCTCTCCGGGCTTGCGCGTCAGGTACTCGATGCCGTCGTTCTTGTAGAGCACTTCGACGGGTATTTCTCTTTCCTCTTTCGAGGAAACCAGCTTCACGCGGGCGCCGAGTGCGATGAGGGCGGGCGCAGTATCGGTGGACGACACCGCCACGCAGCGCTTGCTCGCGGTCGCCACCCAGCAGGTTTCGCCGTCCTTCTTCAGGCAGAAGTCGATGGCCTTGCGCCACTCGTGGCTCTGGTTGTAGTAGCTGCAGCGCGTGTCGAGGCAGAGGTTGCCCCCCAGGGTCGCCATGTTCCTGAGGGGCGGCGTCGCCACCTGCGCTGCCGCCTGGCGCAGCGCGGCCGGCAGATCGTTCTTCTGTTCGATTTGCGTGAGCGTCAGCGCGGCGCCCAAGGCAGCGCCGTTGCGTTTCAGCTCCGCCACGCCGCGCAAGCCCACGAGCGTCGCCGGCGCCTGCTGGCGCCGCTTCATGTTGGGTAGCAGATCCGTGCCGCCGGCGAGCAGCATCGCGCGCGGCCCTTCGCCCTCGAGGATGCGCGCCGCCTCGGCCACCGAGCGCGGCGCGCGGTACTCGAACCACGGCAGGCGCATCATGCGGCGACCTTCGCCTTGCGGGCAGGCGTACCGTCGGCGCTCTTGAGCTCGCCGCCGTCGCCGCCTTCCCAGGGCGGCAGGACGAACCTGGGCGCGGGGTACGGCACCGCCGGGAAGTTTTCCGGCCCGACGCGCGCCGGCTTGCCTTGACTCTTGAGCTCCAAAGCTTTGAGGATCTTCTCTGGCGTAATCGGGACCTCGTCGATGCGCACGCCGACCGCGTCGTAGACCGCGTTCGCCACCGCCGGCATCACCGGCAGCAGCGGCCCCTGCCCGGCCTCCTTCGCGCCGAACGGGCAGTTCGGGTCGGGATATTCGACGAGCGCCACGTCGACCTCGGGCATGTCGAGCGACGTGAGGCTCTTGTACTCGAGCATCGAGGGAATCTTGTGCACGAGCGCGCTGGAGAGCTTCGGCGGCAGCCGCCGGAACGCCTGCTCCTCCATCAGCGCCTCGCCGAGGCCCATGTACACGCTGCCGATCACCTGCCCGCGCACGTGCACCGGGTTGATGGCACGCCCGACGTCGTGCGCGATCCAGATCTTCGGCACCGTGATCCAGCCGGTCTTCGGATCGACTTCGGCCTCGACTACGCACGCGGAGAAGCTGTAGGCGGGCGAGGGGCCGGCGCCGGCGCCCTTGTACTTGCCGGGCGCCTTGGGCGGCGCGTAGGAGCCGACCGCGCCCAGGGTGCCGAACTTGCTCTCCGCGAGCGCGACCGCCTCGACGAAGCTCAGCGTCTTGCCGGGGTCCTCGGCGGCGAACACGCGTCCCTGCGAGAGAACCACGCGCTCGGGCAGCGTATTGAGCTGCTCGGCCGCGGCCACCGTGATCTGGTCGCGCACCCGCGTGGCCGCCTGCAGCGCGGCGTTGCCCATCATCACCGTGACGCGGCTCGAGTAGGAGCCGAGGTCGACCGGCGTCAGGCCGGTGTCGCCGGTGAGCACGCGCACCTCCGATGTGGCGATCCCCAGCACTTCGGCGACGATCGCCGCGAGCACGTCGTCGGAGCCCTGGCCGATCTCGGTCGCGCCGCAGAGCACCGTGACCTGCCCGCTGCGGTCGAGGAGCAGCTGCACGCCCGAGTGCGGCATCTTGTTCCAGTAGATGGAGACGCCGGCGCCGCACATGTAAGCCGAGCAGGCGAGTCCGACGCCCCGGCCGTGCGGCAGTTTTCGATGTTTTTCTTTGAAATTGGAACGGCGAACTACTTCGCGGATGCACTCGGCGAGACCGTTGCTGCCGATCCTCAGCCAGTTCGCGGTAAGGCTGTTGTCCTTCGTCACCATGCCGAGCCGCAGCTCGGCGGGGTCCATCCCGAGCTTCTCCGCGATCTTGTCGAGCTGCACTTCCTGGCCGAAGCGCGGCTGCGGCGTTCCGTGGCCGCGCTTGGGTCCGCACGGAGGCTTGTTGGTGAACACGCGGCACGCCTCGAACTTGAAGCGCGGCAGCTCGTAGGTCACCGGCGTGAGTACGCCGGTGTAGAAGGTGCTCGCCGCGCCGTGCGAGCCATAGCCGCCGCCGTCGAGCAGGGTCTGCAGGTGCATGCCCGTGAGCTTTCCCTCCTTCGTCACGCCAGTGCGGAACTTCATCAGCACGGGATGCCGGCCGCGGTGCTGATAGAACACCTCCTCGCGCGTGAGGCAGATCTTCACCGGCCGGCCGAGCAGGAGCGCCGCCTTCGAGACCACCATCTCATGGTTGGCGGGATCGCACTTGCCGCCGAAGCCGCCGCCGTTGTTGCAGGCGATGACGCGGATCTGCGAGGCCGGCATCTGCAGCACGCAAGCGAGCTGCCGGTGCAGGTAATGCGGGTTCTGCGTGCTGGTGGAAAGCAGAAGCTTGCCGTCGCCCTCGACCGCGGCGAGCGAGGCCTGCTGCTCCATCGGCAGGTGGGTGTTCCCCTGGAAGAAGAACGTGTCTTCGAAGACGTGGTCGCTCTTCGCCAACGCTTCCTCGACGTCGCCGAACTCGTGGGCCTGGTTGCGGTGGATGTTGCCCCGTTCGCCGTAGTCGTGGATGCGCGGCTCTGCAGTCTCCAATGCCTCGACCGGATCGGAGATCGTCGGCAATGGGCGGTATTTCACTTCGATCAGCTCGATGGCTTCGAGCGCGGTCTGCTCGTCCTTCGCGATCACCGCGGCGACCGGGTCGCCGACGTAGCGCACGCGCACGTTCGCGAGCGCATATTCGTCCTGCGACACGGGCATGATGCCGAAGGGGATGGGGAAGTCCTTGCCCGTGAGCACCAGGTGCACCCCGGGGTGCTGCTTTGCCTTCTCTGTATGTATTTCTTCGATTACGGCGTGCGGATGCGGCGAGCGCAGCAGCTTGCAATGCACCATGCGCGGCAGCGCCAGGTCGTCGGCGAAGCGGGTCTGGCCGGTCGTCTTGCCGCGGCCGTCGACACGCCGCCGAACCTGGCCCACGACTTCAAGCCGTTCTTTGGCGCTCATCGCTTGCTCCCCGCCAGCTCCGAGGCCGCGGCCTCGATCGCCTCGACGATCTGGTTGTACCCCGTGCAGCGGCAGATATTGCCGGCGATCGCCTCGCGGATGCGCTCGCGGCTCGGCTGCGGCTCCTTGTCGAGCAGCCCCTTGGCGGTCATCAGCATGCCGGGCGTGCAGTAGCCGCACTGCGAGCCGCCGCGGTCCGCGAACGCGGCCTGGAGGGGGTGCAGCTGGGTTCCGTTCGCGAGCCCCTCGACGGTCTGCACCGAGCGGCCTTCGCACTCGAGCGCGAGGACCAGGCAGGCAAGCTGCGGCTCGCCGTCGATCAGCACCGCGCAGGCGCCGCATTCGCCGAGCTCGCAACCGTGCTTCGTGCCGGTGAGATCGAGGTCCTCGCGAAGCACTTCGAGAAGCGTCTTGTACGGCGCAAAGGAGGCCTCGACCTCCTCGCCGTTCACCTTGAGCGTCATGTGCAGCTTCGGTTGCATTAGTTCGGACCCCGAACAATTCGGAAAAGCCTACTGTACTGGAAAATCCCTGCGGCTGGAACGGTCTGGCTAAACCTGCATCAAGAAAAGCCCCTGTGGCAGGGAGGGATTCAAGGGGGTAGGATTTTCGGCTTAACTGAGGAGAGCACAATGACGCTACGAATCGGGGACCAGGCCCCCAACTTCCAGGCCGACACCACGATGGGCCGCATCGACTTCCACGAGTGGATCGGCTCCAGCTACGCGGTCCTGTTCTCGCACCCGAAGGACTTCACGCCCGTGTGCACCACCGAGCTCGGCACCATGGCGAAGATGAAAGCCGAGTTCGACAAACGCAATACCCGGATCATCGGCCTGTCGGTCGACCCGGTGGACGACCACGAGCGCTGGGCGAAGGACATCGAGGAGACGCAGGGCGCGGCGCCGAACTATCCCATCATCGGCGACCCGGACCTGAAGATCTCCAAGCTCTACGACATGCTGCCGGCGATTGCCGGCGACAGCTCGAAGGGCCGCACCGCCGCGGACAACCAGACCGTCCGTACCGTGTTCATGATCGGCCCGGACAAGAAAATCAAGCTGATCCTGTATTACCCGATGACTACGGGCCGGAACTTCGACGAGGTGCTGCGGGTACTCGATTCCATTCAGCTGACGACGAAGCACAAGGTCGCCACGCCGGCCAACTGGAAGCCCGGCCAGGACGTGATCATCGCCGGCTCGGTCAGCGACGAGGAGGCGAAAAAGCAGTACCCGGCCGGCTGGAAGGCGCCCAAGCCCTATCTGCGCTACGTCCAGCAGCCGAAGTAACGCCCGGGAAGCGCTAATCCTGATTTAGATCAAGCCGCATGGGGCACGATCCAGAGGATCGTTGCCCCATGCCCCTCGGCAAGGAAGAAATCCTAGAAATCCTCAGGCTCCTCGACGAATCGAGATTCGACGAGCTGCGCCTGGAGATGGACGGGGTGAAGCTCGTGCTCACGAAGGGAGCCGCGGGCGCGACAGCCGGGATCGCCGATCCGCCTCCCGCAAAGACAAGCAAGATTGAAATACAAGAAGCACCAGCGGTTACGGAAGTACCGGAGGGGCTGGTCGCAGTGCGCACGCCGATCCTCGGGGTGTTCTACCGCGCGCCCGCGCCGGGAGCGCCGCCCTTCGTCGAGGTGGGCAGCCAGGTGCGCGCCGAAGACACCGTGTGCCTCGTCGAGGTGATGAAGCTCTTCAACACGGTCAAGGCCGGCGCCGCGGGGAAGGTGGTGCGCATCCTCGCCGAGAGCGGCAAGATGGTGGAACACGACCAGGTGCTGTTCCTCATCGAGCCAGTGGCATGAGCCCTCTCTCACACGCCCCCCTGTTAAGGGGGGAGCGAGCGCTTTTCGCGAGCGGGGGGTTTGCTTTTCGCGAAAACCAACCCCCCGCTCGTTTCACTCGCTCCCCCCTTAACAGGGGGGCAGCAGAGGTTTAGTCAATGAGCGAAATCCGCATCGTCGACACGACCCTGAGGGACGGCAACGCGAGCCTCTGGGGCGAGAAGATGACCACGGCGATGATGCTCGAGGCCGCGCCGCTCATGAATCGCGCCGGCTTCAGCGCCCTGGACGCGACCGCGGTCAGCCACTTCGAGTACGCGGTGCGCTACCTGCGCGAGGATCCGTGGGAGCGCATGCGGCTGCTGTCGAAAATCATCACCGCCGCGCCTCTCGGCATGATGATGCTCGGCACCAGCCTGAATCTCTTCCGCACCATCATGGGCCCGATCATGGGCACCTGGATGCAGCGCATGAAGGCGAACGGCATCGGGCGCGTGCAGATCATGGAATCGTCCAACAACATGGCGGATCTCGCCGAGGCCGCCCGCTACGCGAAGGAAGCCGGCCTCGAGCTCGGCGTCGCGCTCATCTACACCCACAGCGAGGTGCACACCGACGAGTACTTCGCGCAGCGCGCGCGCGACGCGCTGCGGCTTGGGCCGGACATGGTCTACCTGAAGGACCCGGGCGGCCTGCTTACGCCCGATCGGACGCGCACCCTCGTTCCGGCGATCATGCGCGCGCTCGACGGTTGCGCGTTCGAGTTCCATTCGCATTGCACGACCGGGCTCGCGCCGCTTTGCTATCTCGAGGCAGCGAAACTCGGCGTGCGTACCTTCCACACCGCCGCCTCGCCGCTCGCCAACGGCCCGTCGCAGCCGGCGACCGAGACGTTCCTCGCGAACACGCGGCATCTCGGATTGCCTTGCGAAGTGGACCTGCCGGCGATCGAAGCGATCGCCGCGCATTTCCGCGATGTCGCCAATGCCGAGCGCCTGCCGCTCGGGGTGCCCGTCGAGTACGACGCGTTCCAGTTCGAGCACCAAGTGCCGGGCGGTGTGATCTCGAATCTCAAGCGCCAGCTCGGCCAGCTCGGCGTGGCGCATCGCCTGGACGAAATCCTCGAGGAGACGGTGCGCGTGAGGAAGCAGCTCGGCTACCCGATCATGGTCACGCCGTTCTCCCAGTTCGTGGTGACGCAGGCGACGGTCAACGTGATCCAGAACGAGCGCTACCGCACGATCAGCGACGAAGTGATCCGCTTTGCGCTCGGCCAGTTCGGCAAGCAGGTGCGGCCGGTGGACGCGAACTTGCTCGACCGCATCCACAGCCTGCCGCGCACCAAGGACCTCGTCGGAGGGGAGCGGCCGCGGACCTCGATCGACGACCTGCGCCGCCAGGTCGGAGCGGCAATGAGCGACGATGATCTGCTGCTGCTCGCGCTCGTTTCGCAGGAAGACTTCTCCGCGATGCGGGCCGCGGGGCCGATTAAAACGCGATACAGCGCCGCGGGAAAGCCGCTCGCCGCTTTCATCGGCGAACTGGTCAAGCAGAAGAACGCGAGCTTTATCAGCGTTCAGCGGGAAGATTTCTCGCTGGTGCTGCGGCGTAACGGGGCGTACAACCTGTAACAATCGGTTACTGAAAACCCTACTTGCAGGGTGTACGCTGTTTTCATGAAGCGCCTCGCCCTCGCGATCCTCGTAGTCCTGATGGCAGCGGCCAGCGGCGCGGCATTGGCGCATGGCCGTGGCGGTGCCCGACTCAGCCTCGGTTTCAACTTCGGCGTGCCTCTCTGGTACCCCGGCTATTACTACTATCCGCCGCCCGTTTATTACTATCCGCCGGTCATGGTTCAGCCGCCCTCCCCGCCGGTTTACGTGGAGCGCAGCGACGTCGTGCCGGAAGGCCCCGGGACCTGGTTCTTCTGCCCCGAATCGAATACCTACTATCCGTATGTGAAGCAGTGCCCGGGCGGCTGGCAGCGCGTCCCTGCGCAGCCTGCGCAATGAAGCTGCTCAAGATCACTCCGCTGCTGCTCGTCGCGGCATGCACGTCCACGCCCACCGGTCCCGGCGTGATGGTGCTTCCGGGCGGCGGCAAGAGCTTCGACCAGTTCCGCGTCGACGATTACGAATGCCGCCAGTACGCCCAGGCGCAAATAGGCGGCGCCACGGCGAATCAGGCCGCCGCGGATAGCGGCGTCGCCAGCGCCGCCGTGGGCGCGGCGGTCGGCACGGTCGCCGGCGCAGCGATCGGCGGCAGCCGCGGCGCGGGCGTCGGCGCGGGCGTCGGGCTCGCCACTGGCGCGCTGGCAGGCACCGGCGCAGCGCAGGAAACCGGCCGCACCGCGCAGCAGCGCTACGACATCGGCTACCAGCAGTGCATGTACGCCAAGGGCCACAAGATCCCGATGGCGGCGAGCCGCTACGACCGCCGGCCGGCCTACCGCGAGGCTACTCCGCCTCCTCCCCCGCCTCCTCCTTCGGGAACCCCTCCGCCGCCTCCGCCTCCGCGCGGCTGATCAACGAAATTCAAGTTCGCCCGCGCGGCGCGTCGAGCTCGGGTTACTCTCCAAAGCCGTTACTTACGAGGATGTCGTATGGACAGGCTGAAGGGAAAGGTAGCGATCGTGACCGGCGGCGCGATGGGCATCGGCAAAGCGATCGCCGCGCGCCTGGCAATGGACGGCGCTCAAGTCGTCGTCGCCGACCTGCAAAAATCGCCCGCGGCGGCGCTCAGTCTGCAGGTCGACGTTTCGAAGGAAAGCGACGTCGCCCATATGGCTGCGGAAACGGCGAAGAAGTTCGGCCGCATCGACATCCTGGTCAACAATGCCGCGGTGTTCAGCTCGCTCGAGCTGCGGCCGTTCGAGAACATTCCGCCCGACGAGTTCCGCAGGGTGATGGAAGTCAACATCATGGGCGTGTGGCTTTGCTGCCGCGCCTGCGTGCCGCACATGCGCAAAGCCGGCGGCGGCCGCATCATCAACCTCGCCTCCGGCGCGCCGCTGAAGGGCGTGCCGCTCTTTCTGCACTACATCGCGAGCAAGGGCGCCGTGATCTCGATGACGCGCGGACTCGCGCGCGAGCTCGGCAAGGACGCGATCACGGTGAACGCGCTCGCCCCGGGGTTCACGCTTTCCGAGAACGTGGCCAAGGTTCCGGCGCACGTGCGCCAGGGCGAGATCACGCGCATGTCGCGCGCCATCCAGCGCGACGAGAAGCCGGAGGACCTGGTGGGCGCGGTGAGCTTCCTGGCGAGCGAAGACGCGGCCTTCATGACCGGTCAGACCGTCGTCGTGGATGGCGGCTCGGCCATGGTTTGACCCGCTAACTTCTTGTGCACGACGTTCAAATCAGTACCGCACGAGACTTTCTTCAAGCTGACCGTGACCTCCATCTCGCCCGGCAGATTCGGGTCAGTGCGCCATGAGGCTCGGCAGCCAAAGCGTCAGTCCCGGCACGAGCACCATGATGATGAGCACCAGGAATTCGAACCCCACAAAGGGCAGCGCGGAATTGACGATCTGGCCCATCGTGGTGCCGCGCGGCGCCACGCCCTGCGCGACGAAGAGCAGCATGCCGAAGGGCGGCGTCAGCAGGCTGATCTCGAGCACGAGCAGGATGAGCGTGCCGAACCAGACGAGATCGAAGCCAAGCTGCTGCGCCACGGGCATGAACAGCGGCAGCGTGATCATCATCATGCTCACCTGGTCCATGAAGCAGCCGAGGAAGACCAGGATCAGCAGCATGCCGATCATCACGGCGAAGGGCGAGAGCTCGAGGCCTAGCACGACGACGGACAGGCCCTGCGTCGCACCCGAGAAGGCGAGGCACTGGGAGAAGGTGACCGAGCCGCTGATGATGAACAGCGTCATCACGGTGACGCGCAGCGTCTCCTTGACCGAGCGGACCAGATTGGACCAGCTGAGCTTGCGGTAGGCGGCGGCCGCGATGATCGAGGCGACCGCGCCGAGCGCCGCCGCCTCGGTCGGCGTTGCAATGCCTTCGAGCATGCTGCCGACCACGACGACGAAGATCGCGAACAGCGGCAGCACGTATTTCGCGAAAGGCAGGAGGGAGTCGCGGAAGCCGCGTCGCGGCACCTCGTACGCCGGCGCCAGCGTAGGATCGAGCGCGCAGCGCAGTATCACATAGCCGAAAAAGAGCAGCGCCATCAGCAGACCGGGGATGATCGAGGCGACGAGCAGATCGGCGACCGAGATCTTGGCGAGGCTGCCGAGCAGCACGGCGAGCGAGGAAGGCGGAATGAGGATCGCGATGCCGCCGACCGCGATGATGGGCCCGATCGCGATCTGCGGCTTGTAGCCGCGCTTGTACATCTCGGGCAGCAGCGTGCTGCCGAGCATCGCGGTGTTGGCGATGGAGGAGCCCGAGAGCGAGGAGAAAATCGTGCCGCCGACGATGGCGACGAGCGAGAGCCGGCCGGGCACGCGGCGGATCATCCGGTCGATCGCGTCGATCGCGGTGACGGCGAGTCCGGTGTAGAACATGACCTCGCCCATCAGCACGAAAAGCGGGATCGGGATCAGCGCGAACTGCTTGACCGAATCGACCGCGTTGCGCACGAGCTGGTTCAGGCCCGCCTCGCCGCCCAGGAAGAAGATGGCGCCCA
This sequence comes from Betaproteobacteria bacterium, assembly GCA_004297625.1. Taxonomy (GTDB): domain Bacteria; phylum Pseudomonadota; class Gammaproteobacteria; order Burkholderiales; family SG8-39; genus SCGC-AG-212-J23. The sequence continues at coordinate 262,447 of SCTY01000068.1, forward strand.
ACAAATTGATGCCGTAGAAGGCGAACACGACCGGCAGGCCGAGCAGCATGAGCAGGACCAGGCCGCCCAGGAGCAGCGCGAGCGCGTAATACCATTCCATCGCGGCCTAGGGTCCTTCCTGCGGCGCGTGGCGCTCTTCGGGCGGGCGGAAAAGCCAGCCGGTGAAGATCGCGAGCATCAGCAACACGCACAGCGGCAGCGGCGCGAAGATCCACCACTCCTTCACGATCAGCGTGCGCACGATCTCCGTCTCCTGGTCGAGCGCCTGCAGCAGCACCGCGATGGCGTAATAGAGCAGGACCGCCGAGATGAGAGCGCCGAGAAACGCGATCGTGCGCGCGAGCACCACGCGCGCGGCGGGATCGAGCCGCTGCGTCAGGATGTCGATGCTGATGTGGCCGCCTTCCTTCAGCACCCAAGGCGCTCCGAGAAACGTCATCCAGTAGAGGGCGTATTCGGTGACCTCGGTGGTCCACGGCAAGGTGAAGCTGAGTTCCTGCGCGTTTACCGGGCCGAACAGCGCGGGGATCACCGTGGTGAAAAGCCAGGTGTCGCCGAGCCGCCCGGGCAGCCGGCCGAGCACGTCGAGCGTCACCAGCAGGGTGAGCGCCACCAGCAGCGCGCCGGCGACCGCGGCGAGCGCCGCTGCCGCGAAATTGACCGCGCGGGCGCTCATCGCCTTCGGCCCGGAGGAAGCGGCGCGATCAGTGCTTGGTCAGCAGCGGGCGCAGCTTGGCGATGCCTTCGGGCGCGCGCTTCGCGAGCGCCTCCCAATAGACGTCGTGCGCCTTCTTGCGCCAGGCCGGACCCATGTCCACCACCTCGACGCCGGCCTTCTTCTGGATGTCGGCTTCCTTGGCGTTGATCTCGGCGCGCCACTTCGGAAACTCGGCCTCCATCCAAAGCGACATCTCGTGCAGGAAATCCCGCTGCTTCTTGCCGAGCTTGTTGAAGCGGTCCTGGTTCACGAGGATGTTGACGATGACGCTGAAGAAGCTCGGGTCGTAGCGGTATTTCGTGAACTTCGTCCACTGGAAGTCGCCGATGCCCCAGATCGGCCAGCCGTAGCCGTCGACCGTGCGGCGCTCAAGCGCGGTGTAGATCTCGCCGGGCGGCGTGGTGACGGTGCGCGCGCCGAGCGCGATGAAGAACGGAATGAAGTTGGGCGTGGCGCGCAGCGTGAAGCCTTCGAGCGGCTTCTCCTTGTTCGCCGTGTTGATGGGGCGGATCGTGTAGAGGTTGAAGCCGACCCCGTCGCCGTAGGCCGTGAGCTGCACCGCGTTGAGCTTTTGCCGGTGGTACTCGTCGAAGAGCTTCAGGGTGCCGTTCTTGCGCATCTCGGGCACGGAGTAATCCGACAGCACCATGGACTCGGTCTCAACCACCTGGCCGAGGTAATAAGCAGGCGGGCCGGCGTGCATGTCGACGACGCCGGACTTCACCGCGTTCCACTGCTCGAAGGTGGGAACGGCCTCGGGGCCGACCGAGTTGATCTGCAGCGTGCCCTTGCCGCGCCTGTTCACCTCGTCGGCCCAGCGCTTGAAGATCGCGCCGTAGACCGAGGTCGGCGGCACGAACACGGCCGCCTTGAGCGTCACTTCCTGCGCGCCGGCCGGAGCCGACAGGCCCATCGCGGCGAGCGCCGCGACGCTGAGCAGTCTACGCATTTCTTCTGCCTCCCCTCGTCGTCGGCGTTTTTGCCGATGCCCGACTATAAGTCCGCCTCAGATCGCGGGCAACGTTTAATGTTGCCCGATGATTTCGTGCGTCGCCATCGGATTGTGGCGGTTGCCCCCGGTGAAGAATGGAAAGCGGAGGAAATCGGCACGCATCTCGGCACGCACGGGCGAGCGCAGCGCCGCTTCCAGCGCCGCCGCGTCGTCGAATACCACCTTGTTTCGCTGGATGTGCTCGGCCTTGGGCCACGGCAGCGCACTCGTCCAGTCGATGCGCGTATAGATCTCGAGCTCGCGGATGCCCGGGAGGCGCTGCATCAGCGGCACGTGGCTCGCGAGGTAGAAGGCGAGCCAGGCATCGAAGTCCTCGGCTGCTCCCGGATAGTGGATGATGTCCGAGCAGGGTGCCGCGCCCGGCGGCGTGCGGAAGGCGGCATCGGGCACCGGGAACGCGCGCACCAGCATCGCCTGCTGCGAAGCGCCGCGCATATCGACGCTCGGCAGCGCGCCGGGGTCGGCGAGCGCCTTGAGTCCGCCCCCGGGGCCCGCCGCGGCCTCCAGCAGCGCGATCTCGGGGAAGTAGAGCTGCAACGCGAGCTGCGGCGGCGGCGGATAGTCGGCGAAAGGATCGGGCGCGCGCTCGGGCGTGAACAGCAGGCCGCGGCGCAGGCCCGGAAGGCCGCGCGCGATCGCGCACACCTTCTCGAAGTCGGCAGCGCTCACACGCGCTGCGGCGTCGCCAGCGTAAAAAGTCAGGAACAGCGAAAACATGGGCGGTCAAGATCCCGATCGGTGAATTTCCTATCCGTCACTTATCGCCGCATATCGGCTTGGCACGCGAGCGCGGCAAGTATCGCGTCCCTGACGACCACGGCGCCGAGTCCGAGTTTGTACTTGTTCATCCGCAGGCCTTTTGCCTTTCCTGCGGCCTTCTGCGCCGTTCTTGTTGCCACGTCCTTGTCGATTCTCGAGTTTCGCAGCATTTCCTCGGCATCGAGAGCACGATAGGGGAAAGGCGCAAGCCCGCCGAGGACGATTCTTGAGCCCGTGCACACGGCGCCGGACATCTCGAGCACCACCGCCGCACTTGCCAGTGAGAAATCCCAGGTATCCCTGATCCGATTCTTGACGAAGGCCATCCGGGCAGCGACCGCAGGACAAGGGACGTTCACAGCGACTATGAATTCGTCGGGCCCGAGGATGGTCTCGTGGACTTCCCTTGCCCCGAGGAAGAAGCGATCAAGCGCAATCCTCTTCGAACCGCTTTTGGAAGCGATTTCGAGCTCCGAGCCGAGCGCCATCAACGCAGGCGCCAGGTCCGAGGGGTGCGACATGACGCAGACCCCGAGCCCATTCACCGAAAAATAGTATTGGTGCTCGCCGGTCACCGCGTCGCATCCTTCGCCGCCCTTCTTGAAGCAGTTGAACGCGGCGTTCCTGAAGTACCAGCACCAGGGCCGCTGACAGAGATTCCCGCCCACGGTTCCCACGTTGCGAATCTGGGGCGTGGCGACTGAAGAGCAGGCTTGGGAGATGAGCGGAAACTTTTCTCTTACGATCGCCGATTCTTCCAGCTGCGTCAGGGTCACGGCCGCGCCGATCCTCAAGCTCTGCCGCGCTTCGTCGTAGCGAAGCACCGTGAGCTCCGGGATTGCTCCTATGTTGATCAAGACTTCGGGCATCGGCATCTTTGGCCCGCTTATCCGGTCCTTGATCAGTCCCAGGAGATCGGTTCCGCCCGCTATCACCTTTGCTTTCTCTCCGTAGGCAGCGAGCAGGCTGCGAGCCTCCTCGATCGAGGAGGCGTCGGCATGCTCCAATCGGGGGATTTCGTTAAGCAAGACTCAACTGCCTCGCCGCTTCTTCTTTCTTCTTCTTGTCGGACTTGATCGCCTCCATGATCCTTTCCGGCGTCATGGGGTATTCGTTAAGCGGTACGCCGATGGCGTTGTAGATTGCATTCCTGATAGCCGCGGGCACGGCCGAGTTGATGCCTTCGCCTCCTCCCTTGGAGGAATATGCGAAGTAGGCGTCGTCGCCTTCTATGTTGAGCGGTATCGCCTCCTCCGGCATGTCCAAAGACGTGGGCATGCGATATTGGTGCAGGTCCGTGTTGAGCGTCATCCCGGTCTTCTTGTCGACGATCGGTTCCTCGAGCAGTCCAAACCCGATCCCGAAAACCAGGCCCCCGTAGTGCTGTGAATTGCAGAGTTTAGGATTCAGGGCACGTCCAAATTCGTGGGCGGTGGCGGACTTCAGCACTCTGACCTTGCCCGTCTCCACGTCCACTTCGACCTCGACGGCCGTAGCACCAAAAGTCGCATGCGTGACATCGGCCTGGCGCACGAACAGGTTGTACGGCGCGGTCCCGACGTTGGGGGCACGACGGCCTGTCCCGACGATCGACTCGCCATCCGGCAAGAGCATGCAGGCATCTCCGAAGGAGATTCTTCTTGCCTTCGCGTCCCCGTCACGATCGCATTTCTCGTAGATCCAGCCGTTGGCAGACTGCAGCGCTGCCGCGTCGACTTTCAAGTAGCCCGCGACCTTGTCGAACAGGCGCTCCCTGGCCATCGCCGCGGCTTGAAGGACCGCCGGACCCATCTCCGGAATTACGCGGGAGGCATGCGTGGCGGGCGAGTAGGAAGTCTGGTTGGTGTCCCCGTAGACAACTTCGATATCCTGCAGCGAGACTCCAAGCTCCTCCGCGGCGATCATGGACAGGGCCGTAGCGGCCCCAGATCCGATGTCCACCACGCCCGCGAGGAGTCGAGGACGGCCGCCTCTATTCAAGACGACGCTGGCGTTTGCGTTGAAGGGCGGGAGACCGACGCCGTGGAAGACGTAGATCGCCATCCCGATCCCCCTTCTCTTCGGACCTTGCGGCTGCTGCTGCGCCGTCGTCATTCCCGCTCGCTTCGCGCGTCGTTCCCACCCTATCGATTGCGCCACCTGCCGCATGGCCTGGTCCAGGTTCTTGGCGGAAAACGGCGTCCTCCTGACCGAGTCGGAGTACGCGGTGTAGTTCTTGAAGCGAAACTCCAGCGGGTCAATTCCTATTGCTTCGGCGATCTCGTCCATGTGGGCCTCGAAAGCCGAGACCGCGGCGATGTTTAGCGGCGATCGAGCCGGCCCGGTGAGCTGCAGATTCGTATGCACAGCGATCTGCTGCACATGCATGTTGGGGCAACTGTAGAGCAGGACGGGATGCTGATTGATGTCGTGGTTGAACGGACCGTAGAGGCCGCCCGAGCCGATGTTGATGATCGCCTTGCTCTGGATGGCCGTAAGGGTCCCGTCTTTCTTGACACCGGTCTTGATGTAGATGGTCGTCGAAGGCCTCCTCGGGTGCGACACGAGCTCTTCGGACCTCGTCAATTCGAGCTTGACTGGTCTTCGTGTCCGCAGCGCCATCCACGCCGCGAAGGTGATGGATCTCTGTGCACCCGCCTTCGAGCCGAAACCTCCGCCCTGGTAGTTCACGACGACGCGAATCTTCTCCGGCGGAAGCCCCAGCGATTTCGAGAGGTCGTTCCTGACCGACCACACGCCCTGGCAGGACTCGTAGACCGTCAGGACGTCTCCTTCCAGTGCAGCCACGCAACTGCGGGTTTGCAAGGTACCGTGGCACTGAGAGGGCGTCTTGAACTTGCCTTCGAAAATGAAATCGGCTTCCCTGAACCCCCGATCGACATCTCCCTTGATGTGCGAGTCCGGCTTTCCGCCCCAGAGGTTGCCGAGCTTCGGCGGGCGAGAGGCAAGGAAGGAGTCCGAAGCAAGGTCCGAAACCGTGACCTCCGGCGCCCCGGGCTTCAGCGCCTCTTCGGCGTCAAAGACGCTAGGCAACACCTCGTAGTCGACCTTGATCAGCTCGAGTGCTTTGGTTGCAATGTCGATCGACTCCGCGGCTACGGCTGCGATCTCGTGCCCCACGTAGGAGACGGTCTCCGGGAAGGCGACCTGCGGGATCTCGTACCAGTGCGTGAGCCAACCGCTCGTATTGTTCTTGGTCAGGATCGCCTTGACCCCGGCCAACGCTTCGGCTTCGCGCGTGTCGATTGCCCTTATCCTGGCGTGAGCATGCGGGCTGCGCAGGATCTTTGCGTAGAGCACATCGGGAAACTTGATGTCCCCGGCATACCTCGCTTTCCCCGTGACCTTTTCGAGGGCGTCGATCCTGTTGAGCGGTTTGCCCACTACCGTGAATTCTCTTTCCAGCTTGGGCGGAACCCAGCCCTCGACCATCAGCGCAGGATTCTCACCATCGGTCTTCTTAGCCATTACCCGGCTCCACTCGAGTTTCTGCCGAGTTTGAGGACCGCTTCGACGATGTTGGGGTAGGCGCCGCACCGGCAGTAGTTACCCGCGATGGCTTCTCTCACGTCTCTCCTCGAGACGTCGGTCTTGCGGTTCAGCAACGCCTTCAAGGACATGATCATTCCTGGAGTGCAAAAGCCGCACTGGAGACCGTCCTCGTCCATCAGCGCTTGCTGCAAGGGATCCAGCTTGCCTGCCTGGGCGACTCCTTCGATCGTCTGGATATTCTTTCCCGCGGCGTGTACGGCGAGCATCGTGCAAGAGTAGACTGCCCTTCCGTCCACCAACACGGTACAGGTTCCGCATTCGGCGCGGTTGCATCCGACCTTGGTTCCTGTCAAATCGAGTCGTTCGCGAAGCGCTTCTGCGAGCGTCGTCCTGCTCTCTATCTCCAACGAATACGTCTTGCCGTTTACGAACAGCGCGACTTGCTTCGTGACGGATGGGCCGGCCATCTTATTCCGCCTAATTGGTCCCAACGTTGGTGGGCCACTCTAGCATCGGCGGCGTCGCGCCGGTGAAGCGGGAAATTGACGCGCGTCAAGATGGCGAGGACAGACGCTAACGCGAGCGCATAATCGATGTAGGAGGGAGAAATGCCATTGACCCGTCTTTGCCGGCTGTTCGTCGCCATCGCGCTGGTGGCAGGGGCACTGTCCGCGCTGCCCGCCGTCGCGGCCTATCCCGATAGACCAATCAAGATCGTCCTGCCGTATTCGGCCGGTGGCATCGGCGACCTGCTGTTGCGCGCCGTGCAGCCCGAGCTCGAGAAACAGCTCGGCCAGAACCTCATCATCGAGTATCGCACCGGTGCAGCGGGCAATATCGGCACCAGCGAAGTGGTCAATGCCGCGCCCGACGGCTACACCCTGCTGTACGCGCCGACGAACAACTTCGTCATCAACCAGTTCCTGTTCTCGAACCTGGGCTACGACCCGCTGCAGGCGCTGGCGCCGATCAGTTTGCTGGCGGAGACGCCGTACTTCATTTTCATCAACTCGCAGGTGCCGGCGACTAATTTCAAGGAGTTCACCGCGTATGCGCGTGCCCACCCGGGCAAGCTGAACTACGGCTCGCCGGGCAGCGGGACGGTGCCGCACCTGTCGGCCTTCATGCTGTCCGAGGCCCTTGGCGCGCACATGGTGCACGTACCCTATCGCGGCGCACAGCCCGGGGTGCAGGCGCTACTCACCAACGATGTGCAGATGTTCATCATCAGCTATGGCCTGACGGGCCCGTTGCTGGCGGCCGGCAAGCTGCGCGCGCTCGCCGTCGCGGCCTCGCATCGCTTTCCGGCGCTGCCCGACGTGCCGACCACCGCTGAAGTGGGGCTGGCGCCGGATGTCATCCTCGGCAATTGGTGGGCAATCGCGGCGCCGAAGGGCACCGATCCCGCCATCCTGCGCCGCTGGAGCGAGGCGATCGCGATCGCGTTGCGCGATCCCGGGGTGCAGAAGCGCTACGCTCAAGCCGGCGCAGTGCCCGCGCCCACCACCCCGGCCGAGTGCGCGCAGCGCATCGCGAGCGACGCACGCGGTTGGAAGGCGATCGTCGAAAAGTCCGGGGTCAATTAATCAGTCGACAGATCTATCCGATCAGCGTCTCTCCTGCGCGGAAGAACCCGCGCGGAACGGCGTGCAGGCGTTCGAAGCCCGTTTTCGTCACCCGGATGAGCTCGCCTACCTGCACGCCGGCGTTGCGATCCGTGGTGATGACGTTCGGCTGCACCACCACGGTCATGTTCTCTTCGAGCGTCATCTGCGGCAGCGGTCCCGCCGGGCGGCTGCGCGTGCCGAGGACCGGCGGGAAATACCCGCCGCCGAAGCCGTGCATCAGGTCGTCGCAGACGGTGAAGCCGCGGCTCTCGATGACGCTGGCGGCGTCGACGATTTGCTCCATCGTCGTGCCCGCGCGCACGACGGCCGTCACGGCGTCGAAGGCGGCCTCCGCCGTTTCATGCAGCGCCCGGTAGAGCGGCGTGGGCTCGGCGTCCACCGTAAAGGTGCGCAGCACCTGGCCCGCATAGTCCCACCAGTAGGCCGAGAGCTCGCAAAACACCACGTCGCCGGATTGCACCTTGCGGGAGGAGGCATATTGCGGCGGCACGCAGAGATTCGGCTCGGCCATCGAGGTCACGCCGATGTAGTGGATGAACGTGGTGCCGCCTTCCCCCACGTACGCCCGCTCGACCAGATTGGCAAGTTCCCGCTCTGTAAGGCCTGGTTTCGTACCTTGCAAAAGACTTTTGAAACCGGCATCGCTGAAGCGCGCCCCGACGCGCAGCCACTCGATCTCTTCTTCCGACTTGATGAGCCGCAGCTTGACGTAGTCGGCATCCAGGCCGATCACTTCGAAGTTCTCTTCCAGCGACTTTCTTTTGGGATAGGCGAGCGGGCCGATGATGCCCAGGCGCTTGGCGCCGCGGCGCTTGAGCTCTTCGATGGTCTTGGCGATGCCGCGGTGCTCGCCCCAGCGCACGTCGACCTCGCGCGCGATGCGCGTGGCGAGCGGCACGTGGTTGTACCACTCCATGTGCATCGTCATGCGCTCGCCCGGCTTGAAGATGACGAAGGCTTCCACCGTGCCGGGCCAGCCGGTGACCCACTGCGGGGCGTTGCCGGTGCGCTGGTCGGTGACGATCAGCAGGTGATCGAGTTGATATCTTTCGAGGAGACCCGCGAGCGCTTTGTGCCGGCGTGCGTATTCCGCATCGGAAAAGCGCGGGTACTCCTGCTCGAGAAGCGGAATCAGCCGGGCTTGGCTCCCGAAGCCTTCACGATCGGCGCCCAGCGCTTCACTTCCGAGGCGACGAATGCGCCGAAAGCCTTCGCGTCCATGAGCGTTGGCACGATTCCCTCGGTCTTGAGACGCTCGCGCACGTCGGGCAACTGCAGCGCCCGGTTCACTTCCGCGTTGAGCCGGGTGACGATGTCGGCGGGCATGTTCGCGGGACCGGAGAGCGAAAACCAGACGGTCGCGACGAGATCGGGATAGCCCATCTCGCCGAACGTCGGCACATCCGGAAAATCGGGCAGCCGCGCGTCCGCGCTGATGGCGAGCCCGATTGCGCGGCCTGCGCGTATCTGCCCCGATGCGGTCGTCAGCGTCGTCGACACCGCTTGGATGTGTCCCGCGATCAGATCCGCCACCGCGGCCGACGCGCCCTTGTACGGCACATGTTGCAGGTCGATGCCGGCGCGCTGCTTGAAGAGCTCCGCGACGAGCTGGCCCTGCGTGCCGTTCCCGGGCGAGCCATACGACATCTTGCCGGGCCTCGACTTCGCCAGCGCCACGAACTCACGCAGGTCCTTCACTCCCAGGGACGGATTCACAGCGAGCACCGCGGGCGGTCCGCCGAACAACGCTATGTGCGTGAAATCCCGCACCGGGTCGTAGGGCGTGCCCTGAACCGCGGGCGCGAGCACATGCGAGGCGATCCCGGAAACGACGAGCGTGTAGCCGTCCGGAGCGGCCTTTGCCACGAGATCCGATCCGAGCGCTCCGCCCGCGCCCGGCCGGTTTTCCACGATGAAGCTCTCCTTCAGGCTCTCGGTGAGCTTCTGCGCCACGATGCGGCCCAGCGTGTCGGCGGTGCCGCCGGGCGCGAACGGCGCAATGATGTGCACCGGCTTCGCCGGCCATCCCTGAGCGAAAGAGAGGTGGAAGAAAAGCGCGAGAACCAATCCGGTCAGTGAGCGGGCCATGACCCGGATTCTATAATCGACCGATGACCGATTGCATCGACATTCACACCCACGTCGTCCCGGAATATTTTCCCCCGTACGCCGGCAAGGGCCGCGATGTGCCCTGGCCTTCGATGAGCCCCGCGCACGCCTGCCACCGGCACGTGATGATCTCGGGGAAGATCTACCGCACCGTATCGGACGGCTGCTGGAGCGTTCCGCGCCGCATCGAGGACATGGGCAAGATGCGCGTGGCGCGCCAGGCGCTCTCGCCGATGCCCGAGCTCCTGTCCTACTGGCTGCCGATGCCCGACGGCGGCACGCTGATCCGCTACCTGAACGAGCAGATCGCCGAGATGGCGGCGCTCGCTCCGGAGCGCTTCGTCGGCCTGGGCGCCGTGCCGCTCCAGGACGTGGACGCCGCGATACGCGAGCTCGACTACCTGCAGAAGAACCTCAAATTCGCGGGTGCCGAGATCGCGAGCCACGTGAACGGCGTATCGATCGGCGATGCGCGCTTCGAGCCGTTCTTCGCGGCCGCCGAGCAGATGGACGCGGCGACCTTCGTGCACGCCCTGCGGCCGGCGGGCCAGGAGCGCATCGTCGGCCTGTTCCCCGAGCAGGCGGTGTGCTTCCCGGGCGACATCGCGCTCGCTTGCGCGTCGATGATTACCGGCGGCATCGGTGCGCGTCACCCGCGCCTGCGTATCGCCTTCAGCCACGGGGGCGGCGCCATGGCGATATTGCTGCCGCGGCTGGTGCACGCCTGGAATGCCATCCCCAAGGCGCGCGAATCGCTCGCCGAGTCGCCCGCGACGACGGCGAAGCGTTTTTTCTACGACCATCTGGTGTTCGATCCCGCAGCGGTGAAGTTCCTGGTGGAGCGCTTCGGCGCGTCGCAGATCGTCGTGGGCAGCGACTACCCGTTCAACATGGGCGATGCCGATCCGCTCGGAACGCTGGAGAAGGCGGGGCTCGAGGCGGCGACCGTCGCGGCCGTTACTGCAGGGAACGCTTTGCGGTTTCTAGGCCTAAAAGCCTGGGAAGCACGAGACTGATCGAGTCGTTGAAAACGGCGTCGGCGATGCCGTCGAAAGGCGTCGGCTCGGCGTTGACGATCACGATTTTCGCGCCGGCCGCGCGCGCCACCTCCACGGCGCCGGCCACGGGATAGACCTGCAGGCTGGTACCGACCGCGAGGAAAAAATCCGCCCGCGCGGCCGCCTGCATCGCCTGGTCGATCACCTCGGGAACGAGCTGCTGGCCGAACGAAATGGTGTCGCTCTTGAGGATGCCGCCGCACTCGCGGCAGTGCGGATCCTCTTCGCCGGCGCGCACGCGCTCGAGCACCCGCTCCATCGGGCCGCGCAGGTTGCACCCCCAGCACATGAAGCGGCGCATCGTGCCGTGCACCTCGATCACGAGCTCGGGCGAATTACCGGCGATCTGGTGCAGCTCGTCAATGTTCTGCGTGATCAACGCGTGCAGCTTCCCACGCCGTTCGAGGTCGACGAGAGAGAGATGCCCTGGGTTGGGCTTCGCGTTCCACGCCGGGCTCGAAAGGCGGTTCTGCCAAGAAGCCCTGCGCACCTGCGGGTCCGCCAGGTAGGCGTGGATGTTCGACATCTTTTCGGCGACCGGATTCTGGGTCCACAGGCCCTGCGGCCCGCGGAAGTCCGGAACGCCGGAGTCGGTGGAGATGCCCGCGCCGGTCAGCGCGACGACCGAGCGCGCGCTCTCCAGCCAGGATTGGACCTGAGCGATCAGGGCAGCTGGATCTTGCCGCCGCCGCCCGGTCCGGACATCGGCGGCAGCGGGCCCTGCGGCACGACGATCGAGGAGGCGGCCTGGCGGCGCAGCTCCTGCAGCTCCTTCACGGTGCGCTCGATCGCTTCCTTGGCGAGCGTGCCGAACTTCTCCGCCGCTTCCTCGAGCGAAGCGGCGCCGATCTCGAAGCCGATCGGCAGCGCGCCCGCCGGCGTGAGCACCTGCGTCTCGCCGACGTAAAGCACCGCGCGCGCCGGGTCGCGCGTGCCGTCCTTGGTCACCGGCGTGAGCCGGCGGATCGTGCCCACGCGCCGGTCGGTGAAGACTTCCTCGAGGTAGAGGCTCTTCGGATCGACCTTGATGTCGTTCGCGGTTTGCTGCTCGGGTCTGGTAGCCATGGGCGAATTTTACGCTAGGCCACCAATCAATTTTTGTGCCTGAGCTTGAACCGCTGGATCTTGCCGGTCGCAGTCTTGGGCAGCTCGTTCAGGAACTCGATCCAGCGCGGGTACTTGTACGGCGCGAGCTTGTCCTTGACGTGCTGCTGCAACGCGGCCTTCAGCTTTTCATCACCCGAATTTCCCGCTTTGAGGACGACGTAGGCCTTCGGCTTCACGAGCTTCTGCTCGTCCTCGACGCCGACCACCGCCGCCTCGAGCACCGCGTCGTGCGTGATGAGCGCGCCCTCGACCTCCACCGGCGAGACGTAGATCCCGCTCACCTTCAGCATGTCGTCGGAGCGGCCGCCGTAGGTGTAGTAGCCGTGCTCGTCGAAGCTGTACTTGTCGCCGCTGCGCGTCCAGGGGCCCTGGAAGGTGTTCTTGGTCCGCTCGCGCTGGTTCCAGTACATGATCGCCGCCGTCGGCCCGTTGATCTGCAGCTCGCCGAGCTCGCCGGGCTTGGCGATGACCCTGCCCTCGTCGTCGACGAGGCGCACGTGGTAACCCGGCACCGGCTTGCCGGTCGTGCCGTAGCGCACTTCGCCCGGGCGGTTGGAAATGAAGATGTGCAGCATCTCGGTCGAGCCGATGCCGTCGAGGATCTCCACGCCGGTGCGCTCGGTCCAGCGCTTGCCCAGTTGCTCGGGAAGAGCTTCGCCCGCCGAAGTACACACCCTGAGATTCAATTTGGATTTTTCCGGGAATGCCGGACTGGCGAGCAACGCCGCGTACAAGGTCGGCACGCCGTAGAAGATCGTCGGCTTCTTCTCCACGAGGCGCTTGAACACGGAATCGGGCGTCGGCCGCTCGGCCATGAGCACGGTGCTCGCGCCGACCGACATCGGGAAGGTGAGCGCGTTGCCGAGGCCATAGGCGAAGAAGAGCTTCGCCGCCGAGAAAACCACATCGGACTCCCGGATGCCGAGGATCGGCTTGGCGTACAGATCCGCCGTGCCGATCAGGTGCGAGTGCAGGTGCACCGTGCCCTTCGGCGCGCCGGTGGATCCCGACGAGTAGAGCCAGAAGCACAGGTCGTCGCTTGTCGTCGGCGCCGCGTCGGCCTTGGTTTTCTCACGAGAAAGCAATTCTTTGAGCTTGGAATGCGGGATTACGTGCTTCAGGTCGGGGCACTTGAGACCCTCGAAGTTCTTCAGCAGCGGCTCGGAAACGAAAAGCGCGCGCGCGCGGCTGTCGCGCAGCTGGTATTCGTAGTCCGAGGGCGTGAGAAGCGTATTCATCGCCACCGGGACGATCCCGGCCTTGATCGCTCCGAGGAACAGCGCCACCCAATCGGCCGAGTCGAGCATCGCGATGGCGATGCGGTTCTCGCGCTCGATGCCGAGCGCGCACAATGCGTTCGCGGCGCGGTCGACGCGCTCGGCGAGCGCGCCGTAGGTGCAGCTGCCGGAATCGTCGATGTAAGCGACCTTGTTGGCGCGGCCGGCGGAGAGGTTGCGTTCGACGAGGTCTACCGCCGCGTTGTACTCCCGCGGGAGATCCATTGTTTGCCCTCCTTGATATCCGAGGCATTGTTGGCGCGTGCGCCGGGGGCGTCAAGCCGCAGCGCCTGCCGGAAAAATAATGCAGCGCTCGGCGACACTTCTCGCCCTTTCGGGTGCGCGAGGCTCCAGCGGCGCTCGGCGGGCAGTCCCTCGACCTCGAGCGCAAATAGATAGACGTCGTCCGTGCCGGCCGCGAGCCGCTCCAGCAGCTCGGCGCGCTCGCCGATGTGCAGGCTCGCGTGCACGCCCGGCTGGTGCGCGCAGAAATCGGCAAGCAGCCGGGCCGCCACGGCGCGCGACTCGGGCTCGGCGGCGAGCCGCAGCACCTCGCTCTTCGGCTTACGCCACGCCTCGAGCTTCTCCTCGGCGCGCGCCAGGCAGCGGAGCAGCTCGTTGCAGATCTCGCGTACGGCGTGCCCGGCTCCGGTGAGATGCAGGCGGCGGCCGCGCTGCTCGAACAGCGTGACCTCCAGCGTGTCGGCGAGCTTTTTCAGCTGCAGGGATACGGTGGGCTGTGCGAGGTGCAGCTCCTCGGCGGCGCGCGTCACGCTGCCGAGGCGGGCGACGGCTTCGAATACGAGGAGCTGCGGCAGCAGCCCATGACGGAAAAACCTGCGCGTTGCGCGAGACATCCCGGCTCCTTTTCGGCAACCGAGGTCTCGCTTGCAGCCGCCGGGATCGGCGGCCGCCGAGGTGACCGGGGATGCGCTCCCGTATTGACGGCCACCCCGCAGAAAGCTACTCCCCTGCGGAAAGTCGATACTACTTGGTGTCCTCGCCAGTGGCAATCCATTGCGATCCGCAATGAGCGGCATCGGCATTCATCATTTTTCGCCGCCACAGGCCATCCCCAGAATGGCCGCATGTTCACTACCCCCGAGTTCTGGTCGGCGCTCGCCGCCATCGTCGTCATCGATCTGGTGCTCGCCGGCGACAACGCCATCGTCATCGCACTGGCGGCGCGCAATCTGCCGAAAGCGCTGCGGCGGCGCGCCGTCATCTGGGGAACCGTCGGCGCCGTCATCGTGCGCGCGAGCCTCACCGTGGGGGTGCTGTGGCTGCTCGAGATCCCGGGCCTCATGCTCGCCGGCGGCATCCTCCTCGCCTGGATCGCCTACCGCCTGCTTGCCGGGGGCGACGGCAGCCGCGAGCATGACGTGCCGCCCGCGGCCGGCTTCTGGAGCGCGATGCGCACCATCGTCATCGCGGATGCAGTCATGGGTCTGGACAACGTCCTCGCGGTGGCGGGCGCGGCGCACGGCAGCGCGCTCCTCGTCCTCGCCGGCCTCGTCATCAGCATTCCGATCGTGGTGTGGGGCTCGACGCTCATCCTTCACTGGCTCGAGCGCGTGCCGGCGCTTCTCTACCTCGGCGGAGCGGTGCTCGCCTGGACCGCCGCGAAGATGATCACCGACGAGCCGCTGTACCAGGAGTGGCTCGACGGTCGCCCTGGAATCACGGCGATCGTGTTTGCCGTCATCGTCGGCGGCGTGCTCGGCAGCGCCTGGTTGCGCAACCGCAGGGCGAAGGAGGTCTTGCAATGAAGATCCTGCTCCCCGTCGATTCCTCGCATGCCGCCCTGGCGCCCATCGCACACGTGGAAGCGCTGGCGCGCGCGGGCGTCGACGCCGCCGTGATCGTGCTGAACGTGCAGCCGCGCTTCCACCGCCATATCTCTCAGTTCTCGGCGCGCGCCGCGCGCGACGGCGTTCGCACGGAACGCAGCCGCGCCGCGATGGCGCGAGCGATCGAGGCGCTTTCCCTGAAGAACGTCCCGTTCCGTGCGCTCACCGAGATCGGCCGGCCGGCCGAGCGCATCGCTGCGGTGGCGGAACGCGAGCGCGTCGACGAGATCATGATGGGCGTCGGCCGCCATCCCGAGTGGCTGCGCTGGTTGAACCCGTCCATCGCGCACGGCGTCATGGCGCGCACCGACATCCCGGTGACCGTGCTGGCGCGCGGCAAGCCAGGCGTGCTGGAGCGCTACGCCGTGCCGGCCGGCGTCGCCGGCCTGGCTGCATTGCTCATCGCAGGAGAATAGCCATGCGAATTCTCATTCCCCTCGTCGACTCGTCCAATCTGCTTGCCGCAGTGCGCTACGCGATGCGCGAGCACCGGATCGCAGAACCCCTCGAAGTGCACCTGCTGCACGTGCGCCCGCGCTTTTCTTTGTCGCGAAGGGCTGACCGGGCGCTGCAGTCGGCACGCGCGCTGCTCGAGCGGTTCCATGTTCCCTGCACGGTGCATCTGGCAACCGGCGACAGGACGCGCGGCATCATCGACCTCGCACGCCGTCTCGGCGTGGAGCGCATCATCCTCGGCACCGCGCCCCAGTGGTCCGCGACGCGGCTCGCGGAGGATTCGCTCATCCGGAAGGTGATGGACAACGCCCCGGTGCGCGTGAGCGTGGTGCCTGGCAGGTCGGTTTCGCCCTTGGAGCGCTGCGCGCTGCCGGCCGGCGTCGCGGCGCTCGCCGCGCTGCTGCTTACCGAATGAGCTCGGAGGCCGTCAGCTCGGGGGCGATGCCCTCGGCCTCGTGCACCGCGAAGTTGAGCTCGATCTTGATGCCGTTGGGGTCGTAGAGAAAAAGCTGGTAGAGCGCCTGGCCGTTCGCTCTTCTTTGGGAAAACCGGATTCGCTCGGCACGAAGATGTTCGAGCATCTGCCGCAGCCCGGTGGCGCGGAACGCGATGTGATCGACCGCGCCCGTTCCCGCGCCCCGGTCCTGCGAGGTGCGGCCGAGGTACTTCTTCTGGATCTCGCTCGCCGTCTTGGCGCTCGGGCCGATGTGCACCACGTCGACGTCACCCAGATACATCCAGTGCACCGGGAAGCCGAAGTCGGGGTGCGGCCCCGGTGTCATCCCGAGCACGCGGGCGTACCAGTCGCGCGTGGCGTCGATGTCGTGCGCCGCGACCAGGAAATGCTCGATGTGCGAAACGGGCATGCCCTACTATATCGCGGCACGGTTCAGCGCGCCGATTGCGGACGACGACGCGGCTTTGTCGCGCCCGATGCAGCAGATTCGTCTGACGAAGCCGCCTTCTTCTTGGAAGCGCGCGCCTGCGCGATGAGCTGCGCGCAGTTGCTGTTCTCGCCCTTGCCTTCCTTGAATAACGGCAGCACCGCGAGCAGCGGGTTGACCACGCCCATCACGATCGCGCCGACGCCCTTGGCGGCGAGCTTGCCGACGTCCGGCGACACCTTCGGATCGTCGAACCTGCCGCGCACGTAAAGCGGGCTGTTCAGCGAGGCGACGCTCGAGTCCTTGGGTTTCGGATCGAGCTTCATGTTCATCTCCTCGTTCTTGAGGCTGATGACGCCGCCGCCTTCGACATTCACGACCGCCGTGTCGAAGACGAAGGCGTTCGTCTGCATCAAGCCGTCCTTCACCGCGAAGTCGGCGATCGCGCAGCGGATCGGTACCGGCTCGTCGCCCTTGAGCTTCACCCGCGCCACGCCCCACAGGTCCATGGCGACGAGTTCCATCAGGAACCGGCTGACCTCGCCCCCGTCCATGAAAAGGCCGATCTTGCCGTTCGCCGAGCCGAGCATGCGCGCGACGCTGTTGCCGCTGCCGACGAGATCGACCAGGCCGCCGAGGTCGCCCACCGAGGCCCGGTTCTCCTTGATCGTGGGAAAAAGCTGCGCGAGCTTCAGCCCCTGCACGCGCATTTTTACATCCGCGCGAATCGTGTCCTTGCTGCCGTCGAGCTTGACGGGGCCGGCCAGCCTGCCGCCGGCGACGCCGAATTCCAGCGGGTTGAGCGTCAGCACGCGGTCCTTCATCTGGATGCGGGCGGAGAGCTTGTCGATCGGCAACTGCTCCGGGCGCTTGATGGTCCCAGCCTTGATCGTGACGTCGGCATCGACGCTGTTCCAGCGCTCGGGCTCGAACGGCCGGTCCGGAAGCACCCCTTTCTTGCTGGGCTGGTCGGTCCCGACGAGCATGCCGAGGTCGACGAAGTTGAGCATCTCGGACACGAGCTCGCCGCGCATGAAAGGCCGTTCCCCGACGGTGTCCACCTGGATCGTGCCGGCGATGTCGCTCTCGCCCATTTTCCCGGTGAAGTTTTCGTAGCGCACCGACGTGGCGTCGCGAATCAGGCGGCCGGAAGTGGAGTACGGCTTGGTTTCGGGAAACGCCACCTTCACGATGTCGTAGAGCTGCGACAGCGACTTGCCGCTCAGCTCGACCTTCGCGTCGATGCGCTTGAGCTCTGCCAGGCCGGTGATGCTGCCGTCCACCTTGGCGCGGGTATCGCCGACTCTTGCCTGTGCGCGGATGGGAAACGGCGTGGACTCGTCCCGCACCGAGAGCACCTCGCCGGCATGGCCCTCGGCTTCGAGCTCGTGGCCCTGATAGGTCCCCGTCGCGACGAAGGCGATTCCCGTCTCGTCGGTCGCCAGCTCGGCTTCGACGCTGATCGCGCGGCCTGCGTCGTCGTACCGTAGCCGCCCCTCGTCGAGCGTCAGCTGCTCGATGCGAACGCGCGATTCCTTCTTCTGCTTTTCCGGATCCTTTTCGAGCACCCAGTTCTTCCTGCCCTCGGCGTCCTGCTCCAGGTTGACTACCGGCCGTTCGAGGTGAAGCTCCGGCACGTTCACGCGGCCGGCGAAAAGCGGCAGCAGGCTCACCGAAGCCTCGACGACGTCGGCGGTGAACATGTAGTCCTCGGCCGCCCATCCGGGGTTCGCGAAGCTCACCTTCTCGGCGCGAAAGCGCGGGTGCACCCAGCTCCAGACCGGCTGCAAGTCGCCGTCGATGCGCAATTCGCGGCCGGTGGCGTCGGTAACGGCGCGCGTGATCGGACCGCGCAGGGTATTCAGGCCAAAGACGATGAAAAGCGCCAGGACGACCAGCAAGGCGAGAACCAGCCACGCAGTCCATTTCAAAGCGCTTCGCACGGATCTTGGAGAGGCAAACAGCGTGCCTCGTTCCCGTTCGCGCAGGCCGCTACAGGCTGTCAGCGCTCGACTACGGTCTTCTCTTTCACCTGCGCGAGCCAGTTCTGGCACCATTCGAGCGCGGTTTCCTCCGGCAGCACGCCGCTCGAAGCGTCGTGCGTGTGGCGCTCGCCGACGCGCTGCGCGCCGAGCTGACCCAGGATCTCGTCGAAGCGCTTGCCGCCGAAATTGAAGGTCTCGGCATAGGTGCGGTCGCCGAGACCGAACACGCCGTAGCGCACGTGGGAGAGATCGGGGCGCTTGGCCTTGAGGTCTTCGTACAGCGCCTTCGCATTGTCGGGCACGTCGCCCTGGCCATAGGTCGACGTGCACACGAGAAACACGCCCGCTCGCTCGAAGACCGAGCTGTCGAGCTTGTCCATCAGGAGGGTTTCGACCTGGGTCTCGCCGTCGTCGAGCGCGAGCTCCATCTCCTGGGCGCAAAGCTGCGCCGTGCCGGTCATGGTGCCGACGAGGATCGTGATCTTGACGTGCATTGACATACACTATATTGCAGCCTAGAATGCCAGTCAAGCACTATACTTCATGAACGCCCCGCTCACCCACGAAGCGCAGGAAAACCTTTATCTCGCCCGCCTCGGCGAGCGCGTGCGCGCGTGGCGCACCGAGCACGGCATGACGCGCAGGCACCTCGCCGGCGCTTCCGGCGTCTCCGAGCGCTACCTCGCGCAGCTCGAGGCCGGCCGCGGGAACATCTCGGTCCTGCTGCTGCGCAAAGTCGCGCGCGCCATGGGAGTCACCGTCGAGTACCTCGTCAAGGAAGACGAAGCGCTCGATCGGGCGCGCGACCGCATTGCGCTCATCGGCCTGCGCGGCGCCGGCAAGTCCACGCTGGGCCGCAAGCTTGCGCAGACGCTGGGCGCGCCGTTCGTCGAGCTCGACCAGGAGGTCGAGAAGGAAGCGGGCACCAAGCTCGGCGAGGTGTTCGCGATGTACGGGCAGGACGCCTTCCGCCGCTTCGAGCGCAGGGCGCTCGAGCGCGTGCTCAACCAGAACGAGCGCGCGGTGATCGCCGCCGGCGGCGGCCTCGTGACCAATCCAGAGACTTACGAGCTGCTGCTCGAGCGCTGCCTTTGCGTATGGCTGAAGGCCTCGCCCGAGGAGCACATGGCGCGCGTAATCGCCCAAGGCGACATGCGGCCGTTCAAGGGGCGCTCCGCGGCGCTCGACGAGATCCGCAGGCTGCTCGCCGACCGCGACCCGCTCTACGGGCGCGCGCCGGTGGCCGTGCAGACTTCGGGCCGAACCGTGAAGCAGAGCCTCAACGAGATTCGCAAGGCGCTCCTATGATTTCCTTCGACACCCATCCCGACCGCTACAACCACTGGAGGCTGTCTTTCGACGGACCCGTGGCCACGCTCACGCTCGACGTGGCCGAGGACAAGGGCCTCGTGCCCGGGTACAAGCTCAAGCTGAACAGCTACGACCTCGGCGTCGACATCGAGCTGCACGACGCGCTGAACCGCATACGCTTCGAGCATCCCGAGGTGAAAGCCGTGGTGCTCACGAGCGGCAAGAGCCGCATGTTCTGCTCGGGGGCCAACATCTACATGCTGGGGACGTCGAGCCACGCCTGGAAAGTGAACTTCTGCAAGTTCACCAACGAGACGCGCAACGGCATCGAGGACTCGAGCGCCGATTCGGGGCTGAGGTTTCTCGCCGCGCTGAACGGAACGACCGCCGGCGGCGGCTACGAGCTCGCTCTCGCCTGCGACGAAATCGCCCTGGTGGATGATCGCTCGTCTACCGTGAGCCTGCCCGAGGTACCGCTGCTCGGCGTATTGCCGGGCACCGGCGGCTTGACGCGATTGATCGACAAGAGAAAGGTGAGACGCGATCTGGCGGATGTCTTTTGCACCACCGCCGAAGGCGTGCGCGCCGAGCGTGCCAGGGAATGGAAGCTCGTCGACCATAGCTGGAAGCCGCAGCAGTTCGCGGAAGCAGTAAAGGCGCGCGCGCTCGAGCTTGCGGCGAAATCCGATCGCCCGGGCGGCGCCGGCGTGAAGCTGGACGATCTCGGCGCGAACCGGCTCATCGGCGTGAACATCGACAAAGCGGCGCGCACCGCGACGCTGACGGTCAAGGGACCGGATGCCATCAAGCCGGAAAGAAGCGCCGACTGGTATCCGCTGCGCCTCGCGCGCGAGCTCGACCGCGCCATTCTCGACCTGCGCCACAACCACCTCGACGTGGGGCTGTGGCTTCTGAAGACGCAAGGCGGCATCGATGCCGTCCTGCAGATGGATGAAATCCTTGAAAGCAACAAAAGCGACTGGTTCGTGCGCGAGACCCTCGGCTACCTGCGGCGCACGCTGTCGCGGCTCGATGTCTCGTCGCGCTCCATGTTCGCCGTCATCGAGCCCGGCTCCTGCTTCGCCGGCACGCTGATGGAGCTTGCGCTCGCCGCCGACCGAAGCTACATGCTCGATGCCGAAAACGGCCCGCAGATCGCCTTGTCGCGGTTGAACATGGGGACTTATCCGATGGCGAACGGCCTTTCGCGCATCGAGAACCGTTTCTGCGGCGACGTTCCTGACGTGCCGACGGGTAAAGCGATCGGTGCGAAGCAGGCAAGCGAGCTCGGCCTGGTGACCGCGGCGCCGGACGACATCGACTGGGAAGACGAAGTGCGCATCGCGATCGAGGAGCGCGTGAGCCTGTCGCCCGACGCGCTCACCGGCATGGAAGCGAGCCTGCGCTTCGCCGGACCGGAAACGATGCTCACGCGCGTCTTCGGCCGGCTCACCGCGTGGCAGAACTGGATCTTCATCCGGCCGAACGCGATCGGCGAGCAAGGCGCGCTGAAGGTCTACGGTACCGGCGCCAAACCGAAATTCAATTGGGAAAGAGTGTAATGAGCGGCATCAACTATTCCGAGAAAATCCCGAACAACGTGCATCTGGACAGCGACCGCACGCTGCAGCGCGCGCTCGAGCACTGGCAGCCGCATTTCCTGCAGTGGTGGCACGAGATGGGGCCGACCGATTTCGAAAGCGCGGACGTTTACCTGCGCACCGCGATCTCGGTCGACGCGCAGGGCTGGGCGCACTACGGGGCGGTGCACATGCCCGAGTACCGCTGGGGGATCTTCCTCGCCGACCCGGTGCCCGAGCGCAAGATCGGCTTCGGCGACGCCATGGGCCAGCCCGTGTGGCAGCAGGTGCCCGGCGAATACCGCTCGACGCTGCGGCGCCTGATCGTGACGCAGGGCGATACCGAGCCCGCGTCGGTCGAGCAGCAGCGCATGCTCGGCCATGCCTGCCCTTCGCTCTACGACCTGAGGAACCTCTTCCAGGTGAATGTGGAGGAAGGCCGGCACCTGTGGGCGATGGTGTACCTGCTGCATGCGTACTTCGGCCGCGACGGCCGCGAGGAGGCCGAGGAGCTGCTCGCGCGCCACTCGGGCGACGCCGACAAGCCCCGCATCCTCACGACTTTCAACGAGCCGATGCGCGACTGGCTGTCGTTCTTCTGCTTCACGTACTTCACGGACCGCGACGGCAAGTACCAGCTGAAGAGCTTCGCCGAGAGCGCGTTCGACCCGCTTTCGCGCACCTGCCGCTTCATGCTGACCGAGGAAGCGCACCACATGTTCGTCGGCGAGACCGGCATCAGCCGCGTGGTGAAGCGCACCCTGGAGGTCATGAAGGAGCTGGGCACCGACGATCCGGCGCGCATCCGCGCGCACGGCGCCATCGACCTGCCCACGCTGCAGCGCTACCTGAATTACTGGTGCTCGAGCTCGCTCGACCTCTTCGGCTCCGAGATCTCCTCCAATTCGGCGCAGAACTTCGCCAGCGGCATGAAGGGCCGGCCCGACGAGACGCAGTACGAGGACCATGTGCTGCGCGACAAGACCCTCAAGCTCGTCATGCCGGACGGCGAGCAGGAAGTCCCGGTGCTGAACGCGCTGAACGAGGTGATGCGCGAGTCCTACCTCAAGGACTGCGAGATCGGGCTGAAGCGCTGGAACCGGCAGATCGAGCGCGCCGGCCACGCGTTGCGCCTCTCGCTTCCGTCCTCGCGCTTCCGCCGCTCGATCGGCCCGTGGGCCGGCCTGCCTGTGGACCCGCAGGGACGATTGATCGAAAAGTCTCTTTATGAAAAGAATCTCGGCTCGTGGATCCCTTCCGCGGCAGACCAGGCATTCATCCAGTCGCTCATGCGCAAGGTAATCGAGCCGGGCAAGATGGCCGCCTGGATCGCGCCGCCCGAGCGCGGCATCAACAGCCTCCCGGTCGAATACGAGTACGTCAAGCTCCACTGAATTCCTGAACCGGATGCTCGAGTCGGAGCGCGCGGGCGCGAAGGCGCTCGTCGTCTTCATGGACGACTTCGCGCGCAACGACCCGCACTGGAAAGTGCTCAGGAGAATTCACGAGGACGAGGCGCACAACTGCGCGCTCATCGGCAAGCTGATCGAAAAGCGCGGCGCGCCCTACAGCCACGCCACGGGCGAGTTCTACGCCAAGGCCGTGGCCGCCAAGGGCCGCCGCGAGCGCGTCGAGCTGCTCGCCAAGGGGCTGCGCTGGGCGGTGCGCAAGTTCGAGGCGGAGCTGCCGAAGCTCGACGCGGAAGAGCAGAAAGTCTTCGCCCTGATGCGCGATTCGCACCTGCGCAGCATCGCGGCTTGCGAGTCGCTCCTGCGCTCCCTGCCCGGCTAGATGAGATCGCGGCCCAGGTAAGCCCCGTCGCGCTCGAGCGTCCGCTGAAGGCTCGACACGTCGAGCTTTCCCGGCGATACGCCGGTCTTCAATGCCAGATCCGCCGCCGTGCCGGCGGCCTGGCCCATGACGAAGCAGGGCCCGCTCACGCGCGCGGCCGACTGGCCGCCGTGCGTCATCGAGGCGCAGCGCCCAGCTACCAAAAGGTTGTCGATCTCCTGCGGCACGATCATCCGGTAAGGCAGCTGGTTGAAGCCCCTCGCCTTCCTCTGGAAGCGGAAGTCGACGCTGCCCGCGACGTGCGCCTCGACGGGCCAGCCGTTGACGCCGATCGCGTCCGGAAAGTCCACGCAGTCGAGCACGTCGTCCTCCGAGAGCATGTACGCGCCGCGCACCCGGCGCGTCTCCCGGATGCCGAGCTGCGGCGCGATCTCGACGATGTAGGCGCGCTCGAACCCCGGGGTGACGCTCTTGATGAATTCGAACGTCTCCCAGCACTGGCGGCGGCCCTCGATCTCGCCGTAGGTGAGCTCCTCCGCGTCGATGCCGCTCACCGCGCTGCCGTCCGGATTGCGGATCTGCGTGAGATTCGCGCGCCACTCGATGGGATTGGGCTGCGGGCGCACGATCGGCTTCTTGCGCGGGAAGCGCCGGCCCTTGCGCTCGGCTTCCTCCATGAGCGCCGGGATCGTGTCCCAGGCCTCGCCCGCCTTCTGCGGGTCGACGCCGCTGATACGGTACATCGTCGAGGGATAAAGCATGTTGCCCTTGCCGTCGCCGACTTCGAACGGCGCGCCGGCCCACGCGGCGAGATCCGCGTCGCCGGAGCAATCGATGAACATCCGGCCGCGCACCGCCTTGCGCCCGGATTTGGTCTCGACGATCAACGCCTCGATCTCATGGTCATTTCGCTTTACCGCATTGACGGCGAAAGCGTGAAAAAGCAGCTTGACCTTCGCGTCCAGCACCAACTGGTCGGCGACGATCTTGTAAGCCGAGATGTCGTAGGCCTGCGCCTGGATGCGTTTCTGCAGGGACAGATGCGGCTCGCGGAGCGCATTCATGCGCTCGAGGCGCTCGACGATGTCGTCGCAGATCCCGCGGATCACGCGGCGATGCTCGCCGTGCACGTTGGCATGCAGCCCGCAGAACGTGCTGAGGCCCGCCGCCGTCCCCGCGCCGCCGAGGAAACCGTAGCGCTCGACCAGCAGCGTCGAGCGCCCGCCGCGGCCTGCAGCCACCGCCGCCGCGATGCCGGCCGGCCCGCCGCCGACAACCACCACCTCGTATTCGCCGTAGACGGGAATTTCGCGCCGCTCTTCAGTGATGGTCTTCATTTGATGAACATCAACGACGTCGGAGAGCCATGTCGTGCATTGTAGACTTCACATCAAGGAGGGGCATGCCATGATCATTGCGAGATTACTCTTGGCTGTTATGGCGGCGCTGTTGGCCGTGCCGGTGTCCGCGCAAAGCTTTCCCGCAAAACCAATCCACATGTTCGTCGGCTACTCGGCCGGCGGCGGCGCAGACGCGCTGGCACGCATCGTGGCCGCGAAGTGGTCCGCCGAGCTGGGCCAGCAGGTCCTGGTCGACAACCGGCCGGGCGCCGGCGGCAACATAGCGGCCGACACTCTCGCGAAAGCGCTGCCGGACGGCCACGCCATCATGTTCGCCGATAGCGCGCTGCTCATCGCGCCGAGCGTCTACGCCAGGCTGCCTTTCGATGTGATGAAGAGCTTCGCGCCGGTCGGAGCCGCGGTCAGCACGCCTCTGACCGTCGTCGTGAACCCGGCGGTCCCGGCGAAGACCACGCAGGAGCTCATCGCGCTCCTGCGCGGCAACCCCGGAAAGTACAGCTACGGTTCGCCCGGGATCGGCACGGTGCACCATCTCGCCATGGAGCTTTTCAAGATCCAGGCCGGCGTGAGCATCCTGCACGTGCCCTACAAGGGCGCCTCCGCCATCGTTCCGGACCTTATTTCGGGCCAGATCCCGATCGGCATCATGAGCGCTTCGCCGGCGCTCGCCCAGGCGAAAGGCGGGAAGCTTCGTCCCATCGCGCTGACCAGCCGCGTCAAGGTGCGCGGCGCCGATTGGCCTGCGCTTGCCGATACGCTTCCCGGCTTCGATGCTTCGCCGCGCCTGTTCGTCATCGCTCCCGCCGGGACTCCGGAAGGCGTAATCTCCAAGCTGAACGCGACGCTGAAGAGCACGCTTTCGTCGCATGAAGTGATCGAAGCCGTGGCGAATCAGGGGGCCGAAACCGATTACAGCAGCGCGCGTGAGCTCGGCGAGCGCATGGCGCAGGAGATGCGCAAATGGGCGCAGGTGGCGAAGGACTCGGGAGCGAAGCTGGAATGAAGCTGGCCCCGGCCAAGGTCGAGCTGCAGAAGCGCGCCGACGGCTCGGTGCTGCTGCGCTCGCCGCAGAAGCTCGGCCCGTACGCGCGTTGCGTGACCGAGTGGCTCGTGCAGTGGTCCGAGCGCGCGCCGGAGCGCATTTTCCTCGCCGAGCGCAACCCGGCGGGCGGTTGGCGCAAGGTGACGTACCGCGAGGCGTACGGCGCGGTGCGCCGCATCGGGCAGGCGCTGCTCGACCGCGGGTTGAACGCCGAGCGGCCGGTCGCGATTCTCTCGGACAACAGCGTCAACCACGCGCTGCTCTCGCTCGGGGCGATGCATGTCGGCATCCCGGCGGTGCCGGTCTCGCCGGCGTACTCCCTGATGTCGAAAGACTTCGGCAAGCTGAAAATGATCTTCGAGCTCGTGCGGCCCGGCCTGGTGTTCGCCGAGCCGGCCGACAAGTTCGCCGCCGCGCTCGCGGCCGTGGGCGCCACGCTGACGCCGCTGGAGAAACTGCTCGAGGCGAATCCCGGCTCTACGCTCGAGCGCGAGCACGCCAAGGTGAACCCGGACACGGTCGCCAAAATCCTGTTCACGTCCGGCTCCACCGGAATACCGAAAGGCGTCATCAACACGCAACGCATGCTGTGCGCGAACCAGCAGCAGCTCGCGCAGGCGTGGCCCTTCGTCGAAGACAAGCCCCCGGTGGTCGTCGATTGGCTGCCGTGGAACCACACCTTCGGCGGCAATCACAACTTCAACATGGTGCTGCGCAACGGCGGCACGCTTTACGTGGACAACGGCAAGCCGGTGCCCGGTCTCGTCGAAACCACCGTGCGCAACCTGAAGGAAGTCGCGCCGACGATGTACTTCAACGTGCCGCGCGGCTACGACCTGCTCCTGCCTTTCCTGGAAAAGGACGCCGACGCCCGCCGCAATTTCTTCAAGCAGCTCGACGTGCTTTTCTATGCCGCGGCGGCGCTGCCGCTCAATCTCTGGCAGCGGATCAAGAAGCTGGCGGCGGACGAAAAGGCGCACGGGCTGGCGATGCTCTCGGCCTGGGGATCCACCGAGACTTCTCCGCTTGCGACTTCCGTGCACTTCATCATGGAGCGCCCGGGCGTTATCGGCTTGCCGGTGCCGGGCTGCGAGCTGAAGCTGGTGCCCTCGGCAGGCAAGCTCGAAGTGCGGGTGCGCGGCACCAACGTGACCCCCGGCTACTACAAGCGGCCCGACCTCACGGCGGCCTGCTTCGACGATGAAGGCTTCTACCGCATCGGCGACGCCGTCAAGTTCGCCGATCCGCAGGATCCGGCCAAGGGCATCGTCTTCGACGGCCGCGTCGCGGAGGACTTCAAGGTCACGACCGGCACCTGGGTGAACGTCGGCGCGGTGCGCGTGAAGCTGATCGCCGCCGCGGACCCCCTGATCCAGGATGCGGTGATCACCGGGCAGGACCGCGACGAAGTCGGCGCGCTCGTCTTTCTCAGCCCCGCAGCCAAGGAACTGGACACTAAACAATTGAGATCACGGCTTTCAGGGGCGCTGAAGAAGCTTGCTCAGGAAGGCGGCAGCTCGACGCACCCGGTGCGGCTCCTCGCCATGACCGAACCGCCGTCGATCGACGCCAACGAGATCACCGACAAGGGCTACATGAACCAGCGCGCGGTGCTCGAGCGCCGCGCGGCGCTCGTCGAGAAGCTCTACAGCGCCGATTCCGAGGTCATCACCGCCTAGCGAAGCCGAGCCAGGCGATCGCGCTCACGGTGACGACGGCGCCGAGCACCTGCAGCGGCGTGACCGTCTGGTCGAGGAAAACCCACGAAAGGCCGAGGAGCGCGATCGGCTCGAAATTCAGCGCGGCGGTGCTCGCCGCCGGAACCTTCGGCAAGACGACGAAGAGCGCAATGATCGCGACGCAGTAAAACACCGTCAAAAGCACGAGCCCGGCCCAGCCGGCCGCCGTGGCGGGCAGGGCCAGCCGCTGCGCTGCCGCGCCGCCGCCGAGCACCATCGCGGCGGTCACCGTCGTCATGACAAAAGTGCGCAGGCGCCCGTCCACCGCAGTGAGCGCATGGGCGTTCAGGTAATACACCATGGTCATGCATGCGCTGCTCGCGAGCGCCCACGTCACGCCCGCGCCGATCTCGCTCCAGCGCGTAGCGAGCTGGTCGCTGCGCAATCCCAGGGCAAGGATAAGACCGGCGAGCGCGAGCAGCATCGGCGGCAGCGCGGCTGCGCGCGGCAGCTCCTTGCCGAGCGCCCAAGAGAGCAGCAGGTACAGCATCGGCGAGGTCTGGAACACCAGAAGCGCGAGCGCCGGCGGAATCAGCGCGACCGCCGAATAGATGCAGTAGCTCTGCGCCGCGATCAGCATTCCGGCCGCGAGGCCTTTGCCGCGCAGGCCGCGCGGCAATGCGATCGGGATCGCCTGCAAACGCATCATGGCGAAAAGCACCAGCGCCGTGCTGGCGGCGCGCGTGCTGACCGCCGTCGCGACGCTCGCGCCGTGATCCAAGGCGATGCGCGCGCAAAGGTGGTTCGCCGCGAACAGGGTGGACACGCCAGCCAGGATGACGATGCCGACCCGCGGTGATAGCTTCGCTTCCATGCGCGGCGACGTTATCAAAGTCGGGGTGTTCGTACTACTGCTGTTCGCAGGAAGCGCTCGCGCGCGCGACTATCCGGACGAGGGCAACATGCCGCTGCGGCACGCGGTAAGCAAGGTGAAGTTCCTGGAGGAAACCGAGGCGTGGGCGAGCCGCATGCACGAAAGCGACGCGGTGGTGCAGTACGCGCTGCTGCTCGACGCACCGAAGACAGTGAAAGGCCGCTGTTACTGGCCGGTGGAGGTGCGCGCCGAGGGCAAGCTATGGCGCCGCTTCTATGTCACGCCGCACGGCAAAGCGCTGCTCAAAGAATAAACGTGGTCTGTCCCTGATTTTCAGGGTTTGAACTGCTTGTCCACGTCGACGCGCAATCCGTTGGCGAGCCGGTTGGTTTCGTTTGCGAGACCCACCACCGCCATCAGCTCCATCAGCATCGCGTCGGTCATTCCCTTGTTGCGCGCCGCGGCGGTGTGCGAGAAGGTGCAGTACTCGCAGCCGTTCGTCGCGCTCACGGCGACGTAGACCATTTCCTTTACCAGGGGATCGAGCGCGCCGGGCGCCATCACCTGCTTCACGTTCTGCCAGATGCGCGCGAGCTCGCGCGGGTCGTTCGCCAGCGCCTTCCAGAAGTTGTTGATCCAGTCGACTGCGCGCGTCTTCATGATGTCGTCGTAGACCGAGCGCACCTCGGGCGAGGCGTCGGCGTATTCGATGAGTTTTACAAGGGCCATGCCGTTATAGTAGCTCCCATGAAGCTCAACGGTTCCTGCCACTGCCGGGCAGTGCGCTTCTCGCTCGAGTCCGAGACGCCCTATCCGTACATGCACTGCTACTGCTCGATCTGCCGCAAGACCGCCGGCGGAGGCGGCTACGCGATCAACATCATGGGCAAAGCCGATACGCTGAAGGCGAAGGGCCGCACGCAGATCTACCGCGCGATGCGCGGCGGCGGCGAGCGGCATTTCTGCCCGAAGTGCGCCTCGGCGCTTTGGGTCTGGGACAAGCGCTGGCCGGAATGGGTGTATCCGTTCGCTTCGGCCATCGACACGCCGCTGCCGCGGCCGAGGGAGCGCCAGCACATCTTCCTCGAGTCGAAGCCCGCCTGGGCGGAGCTCTGCCTGCGTGAAGGCGACAAGCGCTTCCGCGCCTACCCCAGGGAGGCGATCATCGACTGGCACAGGAAACGCAAGCTGCTCAGGCCGTGATCCGTTTCCTCGGCCAGCTCGATCCCCAGGCGCTGATCATCGGCGTCGCGCTTCTCGGCGTGCTGCTCGCGTTTCCGTTTTTCCTCGCCGCGATCCGCCGCATGCGGCGCCTTAGGCTGGTACGGGGAACGCTTTTCTTCCTTTCAGGAGGGATAGTGTTGCTGGTAGCGGCCGCCGCCGGCCTGGTGGCGGCGAATCTCCTGACTTATGCCCGCCTTACACACGAGCAGGAGGCCGCGCGTGTCGCGACCACCCGGCTTGGCGAGCGCCATTTCGCGGTGAGCCTGCGCCGGACGGGCAGCGCGCCGGAACGCTACGACCTGCGCGGCGACGAGTGGCAGATCGACGCGCGCGTGCTGAAGTGGCGCGCCATGGGCAATCTCCTCGGCTTCGACACCGTATACCGCCTGGAGCGCCTTTCGGGCCGCTACGGCGACATCGCCCAGGAACGCAGCGCGCCGCGCACCGTGCATGCGCTTTCCGGGGATCCGGGCATGGATTTGTGGACGCTTGCGAGGCGCTATCACCAGTATCTGCCGCTCGCCGACGCGCTCTACGGCAGCGCCGCCTATGTGCCGATGGCCGAGGGCGCGGAATACGTGGTCAGTGTCTCCACGAGCGGCCTCGTGGTGCGCCCCGCCAACGACGCCGCCCGTAAGGCCGTTGGCGGATGGAAGTAATACCCCCGTTGGCTGGTAGAATGCCTGCGGTCTGATGAAGTTTCTCTTCGATTTCTTCCCGGTCGTCCTGTTCTTCGTCGCCTTCAAGCTCACCGGCATCTATGTCGCGACGGGCGTGGCGATCGCGGCGAGCTTCGTCCAGGTGGCGTGGCTGAAGCTGCGCGGCAAGCGCGTTGACCCGATGCTCTGGGCGAGCCTCGCCATCATCGCCGTGTTCGGCGGCGCGACGCTGCTGCTGCAGGACGAGACCTTCATCAAGTGGAAGCCCACGGTGCTCTACTGGCTGCTCGGCTCGGTGCTCGCCGGCGCGGCGCTGCTGTTCCGCCGGAACCTCATCCGCACCATGCTGTCGGAGCAGGTGCAGCTTCCCGACCCGGTCTGGTCGCGTCTCAACTGGAGCTGGATCGGCTTTTTCGTTTTCATGGGGGCCCTGAACCTGTACGTGGCCTACAACTATTCCACCGATCTCTGGGTCAACTTCAAGCTGTTCGGCGGCATGGGGCTGATGCTGGTTTTCGTCGTCGTGCAGGCGGCGTTCCTCGCCAGGTACGTGGAGGACAAGCAATGAACGTCGCCGCCACCATCCGCCAGCGGCTGGCCCAGCTCGACCCGCTCGCATTGGATCTCGAAGACGAGAGCGAGAAGCACCGCGGCCACGCCGGCTACCGCGAGGGCGGCAACACCCATTGGCGGCTGTCCATCGTGTCGCCGCGCTTCGCCGGCCAGAGCACCGTCGCGCGCCACCGCATGGTGTACCAGGCGCTCGGCGAGCTCATGCAGAATCCCATCCACGCGCTCGCCATCACGGCGCGCAGCCCGGAAGAAACGAAAGGAAAGCAATGAAGACATGGATCATCGCCGCGGCACTGATGGGGGCCCCGGCTCTCGTCCTCGGCCAGACGCTGCCGACCAAGGAGCCGGCGAAGAAGGAAGCCGCGAGAAAGCCGGCCGCGCAGGGCGACGCGATCGCCAGGGTGAACGGCGTGGCGGTGCCGCGCGCGCGTCAGGACGTCGTGGTGCAGCAGCAGGCGAGCCGCGGCATGCCCGACAACCCGCAGACGCGCGCCATGGTGCGCGAAGAGCTGATCAACCGCGAGGTCATCGCGCAGGAGGCACAGAAGAGCGGCGTGGCGAAGAACCCGCAGGTGCAGACCCAGATCGACATGGCGCGCCAGGAAGTGCTCGTCGGCGCCTACATCAACGACTGGCTGCGCAAGAACCCGGTGAGCGACGCCGAAGTGCAGAAGGAGTATGAGCGGGTCAAGGCTTCCACCGGCGGCAAGGAGTACAAGGCCCGCCACATTCTCGTCGACAGCGAGGACCAGGCGAAGGGATTGATCGCCGAGCTGAAGAAGGGCGGCAAGTTCGAAGAGCTTGCGAGCAAGAACTCCAAGGACAGCGGCAGCGCGCAGCGCGGCGGCGACCTGGACTGGAACGTTCCCGCGAACTTCGACAAGCAGTTCTCGGATGCGATGGTCAAGCTCGACAAGGGCAAATACACCGAAGCGCCGGTACAGACGCGCTTCGGCTATCACGTCATCCAGCTCGACGACGTGCGCCCGGTGAGCTTCCCGGCGCTCAACGAGGTGCGCTCGCGCATCCAGCAGCAGCTGACGCAGCACAAGATCGAAGGGCTGGTGAAGTCGTTGCGCGCGAAGGCGAAGGTGGAGTAAGCCACTTCCCGAAGGAGGAGGTATGGCAAGGTACGGCAAGAAATCGCGGCAGAAGGTGAAGAAGGCGATGCACGAGCGCAAGCGCGGCAAGCTGCGCAGCGGGCGCTCGGGCAAGAAGGTGAAGAGCCGCAGGCAGGCGATCGCCATCGGGCTGTCCGAGGCGCGCCGCGCCGGCGCCAAGGTGCCGCCACGCAAGAAAGGCAGAAAGCGCAAGTCCTCGCGGAAGAAGAAATAGCCGCAGGGCGCTTCTTCCGGGTGGTTCGCGGCAACCTGCTCGAGGAGCCGGTCGACGCGATCGTCAACGCCGCGAACGGCCACCTCGCCCACGGCGGCGGAGTGGCCGGGATCATTTCACGCGCCGCGGGCCCCGAGCTGCAAGCCGAATCCGACCGCATCGTTGCCGCGCGCGGCCCCTTGCCTAGCGGCAGCGCGGTCGTCACCACGGCCGGCCGGCTGCCGTTCAAGGGGGTGATCCATGCCGTCGGACCCCGTTACGGCGAGGGGGACGAGGAGGCCAAGCTTCTGCAGGCCCTTAGCGCCGCATTCGCTCGCGCTTGCGAACGGGAATGGCAGGACATTTCGTTTCCCGCCGTCTCCGCCGGCATCTTTGCAGTGCCGCTCGAGGTCTGCGCGCGCGCCTACGTCGCTGCAGCGCGGCGCGCGCCGCTGCGTAATGTGCGGCTATGCTTGCGCGACCAACCGGTCATCGATGCCGTTCTCGAGGAGCTTTCAAAATGACAGGAATCATCGGGCTGTTGATTGCGCTGATCGCGCTTCCCGCGTTTTCCCAGCCGAAGCTCGAGAAGGCGACTTTCGCCATGGGCTGCTTCTGGTGCGCCGAGGAGGCCTTCGAGAAGGTTCCAGGCGTCATCTCGGCGGTTTCCGGCTACACCGGCGGCAAGGTCAAGAACCCGAGCTACGAGCAGGTCTCGAGCGGCAGAACCGGGCATGCCGAGGCCGTGCAGGTCACTTTCGACCCGGCCAAGGTGAGCTACGAAAAGCTGCTGGATACCTTCTGGCTGAACCACGACCCGACGGTCAAGGACCGCCAGTTCTGCGACGCCGGCTCGCAGTACCGCCCGGAGCTCTTCTACCATTCCGAGGAGCAGAAGCGCCTTGCCGAAGCGTCGAAGGCCAAGTGGGAAAAGGAGAAGCCTTTTCGCCAGCCGATCCTCACGCCAATCACCCCGGCGGGCGAATTCTGGCCCGCCGAGGAATACCACCAGGATTACTACAAGAAGAACCCGGTTCAGTACCGGTTCTACGTGACCGGCTGCGGCCGCTACGCGCGCCTCGATCAGCTATGGGGCGCGCTGCGCAAGCACTGATTACTTGGAGCGTGCCTAGAACTTGCGCTCGCGCTCGATTTCGCTCACGCGGCCGCGCACCACCGTGATGGTCGTGGTGAACGGATCGGCCGGCGTCGGAAAGTACGTATAGGTCTTGAGGAAGTGAGCGTCCCAGACCAGCATGTCCGGCTCGCCTGCGACGCCGAGCAGCTCACCCTCGGTGATGCCGCGCCGGATGGAGACGTACTTGCGGAAGTCGAGCCCGCGAGGCGGCTTGGGGGTGGCGGCGGCGCGCTCGGCGGCGAGCCGGGCTTCGATCTGCTCGCGAAGCGCAAGGCGCGCCTCGAGGCGCTCGCCCTGGCAGCGCACTGTGTTGCATTCGGTGCTGTCGGCCGAGGGCGGCCCGGGCTGCGCGTCGATATCGACCTTGACGGCCTGCACGCCGTGGGGCGGAGCCTCGTTCGAGTAGTTGACGGTGCCTTTTTCGTCGACCCAGCGGTAGACCTCCGCCCAGGCGGGCGCCGCCGCCAGCAGCGCCGTCAGTAAGACCGCCCTAAACGCTTTGCCTTCATCCGCATTCATCGATCCAAGCCATCTGGATGGCCTCGAGGATCTTCTCCCCGCAGCGCTTCGGGTCGTCGTCGAACCCGGGAAGCGCCATCACCCATTTGTACAGATCGACGAAGTTTACTCTTTCCGGGTCCTGCTCCGGGTGCGCGTCGACGAGCGCCATCGCGATGTCGGCGGTGTCGGTCCACTTCATTTCTTTCCGCCTCCCTCGCGCTCGTAGTTGATCGTGTACTTCGGGATCTCCACGGTGAGATCCTCGTCGCCCACCTTCGCCTGGCAGGAAAGCCGCGAGGTGGCCTCCAGGCCCCATGCCTTGTCGAGCATGTCCTCCTCCTTCTCGCTCGCCTCCTCCAGCGAGTCGAAGCCCTCGCGCACGATCACGTGGCAGGTGGTGCACGCCGCCTGCTTCTCGCAGGCGTGCTCGATATCGATGTGGTTCTCGAGCAGCGTATCGCAGATCGATTTGCCCGTTTGAGCCTCGATTTCGGCGCCATCCGGGCAGATGGCGTGTCCGGGCAAGACCTTGATCTTGGGCATCAGAGGCTGCCGATTTTCTTGCCGGCAAGCGCGCGCTTGATGCCCTCGTCCATGCGGCGCTCGGCGAACTCCTCGGTGGCGCGGTTGAGAGCGTCGGTCGCCTGCTTGATGGCGCGCGCATCGTTCGCCGTCAATACCTGTTCGAGGGCGCGCACGGCGTTTTCAACGGCTTCGAGCTCGCGCGGCGCGAGCAGCGCCCGGTCGACCGCGAGCGCCGAGCGCGTCGCGTCGAGCAGCCGCTGCGCATCCACGCGGTGCTCGGCGAGCGCGCGCGCGTGCACGTCTTCCTTGGCGTGCTCGAACGACTCGCGCAGCATGCGCTCGATCTCGGCGTCCGACAGCCCGTAGGAAGGCTTGACCGTGATCGAGGCCTCGATGCCGGTGCTCGCCTCGCGCGCGGTCACCGACAGCAGGCCGTCGGCGTCGACCTGGAACGTGACGCGCACGCGCGCCGCTCCGGCCGCCATGGGCGGAATGCCCCTCAAGTCGAAGCGCGCGAGCGAGCGGCAATCCGCGACCAGCTCGCGCTCGCCCTGCACCACGTGGAAGCTCATCGCCGTCTGGCCGTCCTTGAAGGTGGTGAACTCCTGCGCCTTCGCGGCCGGAATGGTGGTGTTGCGCGGGATGATCTTCTCGGCGAGGCCGCCCATCGTCTCGATGCCGAGCGAGAGCGGAATCACGTCGAGCAGCAGCCAATCCTGGTCTGTCGGCTGGTTGCCGGCGAGCACGTTCGCCTGCATGGCCGCGCCGAGCGCCACGACCTTGTCGGGGTCGAGGTTGTTGAGCGGGTCGCGGCGGAACAGCTCGGCGACCGCGCGCTGGATCTGCGGCATGCGGGTCGCGCCGCCGACCATCACCACGCCCTTGATGTCGTCCACGGTGAGGCCCGCGTCCCGCAGCGCCTTGCGCACCGGCCCGAGCGTCTTGCGCACCAGCGTTTGCGTGATGTTGCAGAAGGTCTCGGTATCGATCGAGAGATCCACCACGTCGCCGCTCGAGAGCCGCACGGTGATCGGCGCCTCGCCGTGGTAGGTGAGGTATTCCTTGGCTTCGCGCGACTTCATGAGGAGCTGGCGCATGTCGCGCGGGCCGAGCGGCGAGAGCTTCGCCTGCTCCACCGCCCAGCAGAACACGCGCTGGTCGAAGTCGTCGCCGCCGAGCATGGAATCGCCGCTCGTCGCCACCACCTCGAACACCCCGCGCGCGAGCTTGAGGATCGAAAGGTCGAAGGTGCCGCCGCCGAGATCGTAGACCGCGTAGATGCCCTCGGAGGCGTTCTCCAGGCCGTAGGCGATCGCGGCTGCCGTGGGTTCATTCAACAATCTGAGGACGTTCAGGCCGGCGAGCTTGCCCGCGTCCTTGGTCGCCTGGCGCTGCGCGTCGTCGAAATAGGCCGGGACGGTGATCACCGCGCCGGCGAGCTCGCCGCCGAGCGAAGCCTCGGCGCGCAGCTTCAGGACCTTGAGAATCTCCGAGGAAACCTCGACCGGGCTCTTCACTCCCGCGGCGGTGCGCACCTGGACCATGCCGGGCGCATCGACGAAGTCGTACGGCGCGTTCTCGACGTGCGCCACGTCGCGCAGCCCCCGGCCCATGAAGCGCTTCACCGACACGATGGTGTTCTTGGGATCGACCGCCTGCTTCGCCTGCGCCGCGTAGCCGACGTCCACCCTGCCGTCCGCGTGGTAGCGCACGATCGAGGGCAGCAGCGGCCTGCCGAGCTCGTCGGCGAGCACCGTGGCGACGCCGCTGCGCACCGTCGCGACGAGCGAGTTGGTGGTGCCCAGATCGATGCCGACCGCGAGCCGATGCTCGTGCGGCGCCGCCGACATTCCCGGTTCGGAGATCTGCAGCAGCGCCATTTACTCTACTTCCTCGTAGGCGGCTTCGATTTCGGCGTCGAGCCTGTGGAGGAACATCAGCTTCCTCACGAGGCCGGCGGCACCGGCGTAGTCCTTCCTGGAATCGATGGCTTCGCCGATCTGTCGCTCCAGCGATTTGCGGTTCGCGGCGAGCTCGGAGCGCATGCGGTCGAGAGCCTCGGCGTCCTTTCCGGTGACCGCGCCTTCCAGCTCCTCGCGCAGCTCGAGTTGCTGCACGAGGAACTCCGCGGGCATCTGCGTGTTCGTCTCGAAACCGAGGTCGATGCCGTGCAGCTCGAGGATGTGCTTCGCGCGCTGCACCGGGTCCATCAGGGTGCGGTACGCCTCGTTCACGCGCGTAGTCCACTGCAGCGAGGCGCGGCGCTCGGCATCGCCGGCGTGCGCGAACCGGTCCGGGTGAACCTGCGACTGGATCTCGCGGTAGCGGCGCTCTAGCGCAGCGGCGTCCAGCGCGAAGGCCGGCGCCAGGCCGAACAGGTCGAAGTGGTTGTGCATGCCCTGCACTGACGCTTCACGCGCCTCCGCACACGTATCCCGTGCGTCGGCAGGCCGCGCGAGCGTCGTGCAACCGGTCAGACGTTAAACGACTCGCCGCATCCGCACTGATCCTTGACGCGCGGGTTGCGGAACTTGAATCCCTCGTTGAGGCCTTCACGGGTGTAGTCGAGCTCGGTGCCATCGATGAACTGCAGGCTCTTGGGATCCACGAGCACCTTGACGCCGCGGCTCTCGAACGTGTGATCCTCGGGGTTGACCGCGTCCGCGAACTCGAGCTTGTACGCGAGCCCGGAGCAGCCGGAAGTGCGCACGCCCACGCGCAGGCCAACGCCCTTGCCGCGCCTGGCAAGGAATGCCTGCACGTGGCTCGCCGCCTGCTCGGTGAGCGTGATCGCCATCAGGCGACCTTCTTCCGGTCCACGGCCTCCTGCTCGACCGCCGCCTCCGGCGCGATGCCGTGCTTCTTGCGGTAGTCCTCGATGGCGGCCTTGATCGCGTCCTCCGCGAGGATCGAGCAGTGGATCTTCACCGGCGGGAGCGACAGCTCCTCGGCGATGTGGGTGTTCTTGATGGTGGCCGCCTCGGCGAGGGTCTTGCCCTTCACCCACTCGGTGACGAGCGAGCTCGAGGCGATGGCGGAGCCGCAGCCGTAGGTCTTGAACTTGGCGTCCTCGATGCGGCCGTCGGAGCCGACCTTGATCTGCAGCTTCATGACGTCGCCGCAGGCCGGAGCGCCGACCATGCCGGTGCCGACCGACTGGTCGCTCTTTTCGAAGGACCCGACGTTCCTCGGATTCTCGTAGTGATCGATGACTTTATCGCTGTATGCCATAGCAGTTCCTCAGTGTGCTGCCCACTGCACGGAATTCAAGTCTACTCCGTCCTTGTACATCTCCCAGAGCGGAGAGAGCTCCCTTAATTTCGCGACTTTTTTCCTGATAAGCTCGGCCGCGTACTTCACCTCCTCTTCGGTGGTGAAGCGACCCAGCGTGATGCGGATCGAGCTGTGCGCGAGCTCGTCGTTGCGGCCCAGCGCGCGCAGCACGTACGAAGGCTCGAGCGAGGCCGAGGTGCAGGCCGAGCCCGACGACACGGCGATGTCCTTCACCGCCATGATGAGCGACTCGCCCTCGACGAAGTTGAAGCTCACGTTGAGGTTGTGCGGAATGCGGCGCTCCCTATCGCCATTGAGGTATACCTCTTCCATTTCCTTGATGCCGTTCCACAGCTTGTCGCGCAGGGCGCGCACGCGCTCGTTGTCCGTGGCCATCTCGAGCTTCGCGAGCCGCGCCGCCTCGCCGAAGCCGACGATCTGGTGCGTCGGCAGCGTTCCCGAGCGGAAGCCGCGCTCGTGGCCGCCGCCGTGGATCTGCGCCTCGATGCGAACGCGCGGCTTCCTGCGCACGTAGAGCGCGCCGATGCCTTTCGGGCCGTAGATCTTGTGCGCGGTGATGGTCAGCAGGTCGGCCTTGAGCTTCTGCATGTCGATCTCGACGCGGCCGGCGCCCTGGACCGCATCGCAATGGAACACGATGCCCCTGGCGCGGCAGATCTCGCCGATCTCCCAGACCGGCTGGATCACGCCGATCTCGTTGTTCACCATCATGATGCTGACGAGGATGGTGTCGGGGCGGATCGCCGCCTCGAATTTCCTCAAATCCACGATGCCGTTCGATTCGACATCGAGATACGTCACCTCGAAGCCGTGGCGCTCGAGCTCGCGGCAGGTATCGAGCACGGCCTTGTGCTCGGTCTTCTGCGTGATGATGTGCTTGCCCTTGGTCTTGTAGAACCCGGCCGCGCCCTTGATGGCGAGGTTGTTGCCTTCGGTCGCGCCCGAGGTCCACACGATCTCCTTCGGATCGGCGTTGATCAGCGCGGCGACGTGCGCGCGCGCCTCCTCAACCGCCTCCTCGGCCTTCCAGCCGAACGCGTGCGAGCGGCTGGCCGGATTGCCGAAGTACTCCGTCAGATACGGAATCATCTTCTGCGCCACGCGCGGATCGACCGGCGTCGTGGCGGAGTAATCGAGATAGATCGGGAGCTTCACGCGGCGACCTTCTCGCTGGGCCGGAAATCCTTGATCACAGAAACCGGTTTCCCGCTCTGGTGCGCGACGAGATCGGCCAGCGTCACCGACGACAGGTAGGCGTACATTTTTTCGTTGAGCGTCGCCCAGAGGTCGTGCGTCATGCAGCGCTTGTCATCGTGGCAGTTTTCCTTGCCGCCGCATTGCGTCGCGTCAAGGGGCTCGTCCACGGCGACCACGATGTCGGCGACCGAAATCGCCGGCGCCGCCTTGGCGAGGTTGTAGCCGCCGCCCGGCCCGCGCACGCTGGAAACGAGCTTGGCGCGGCGCAGCTTGCCAAAGAGCTGCTCCAGATAGGAAAGCGAGATGTGCTGGCGCTCGCTGATCGCCGCGAGGGTGACCGGACCGCGGGTCTGGCGCATCGCCAGATCCACCATCGCCGTGACGGCAAACCTGCCTTTAGTCGTAAGTCGCATGTGTCGTCCCAATACTTGAGAAACCGAGTCAAGTATATCTAATTCCGACTGAAACCGTCAACTTTTATTAACTACTTGACGACCCTTATGTTTTTATCCGCCTCGGCCCCCTGACGCTCCAGCCGCGCCAGCCTCTCCTTCAGCGCCGTAATGCTTTGCTCGAGCTCCCGCGAGTGCTCGACGAGCTCGCGGATCGCCTTGGCATACGGATCATCCTGTTCCTGGACCACGGCATACGCGGCGAAGCGCACCGCCTGCTTCGCGGTCCCTTCCTCGACGATGCGGCCGGGGACTCCCACGACCGTCGCCCCGTCGGGCACTTCCTTCACCACGACCGCATTCGAGCCGATCTTCGCGCCGTCGCCTATGCGGAAGCCGCCGAGAATCTTCGCTCCCGCGCCGACCACCACGCCGGCGCCGAGCGTCGGATGGCGCTTTTGCCCGCGGTAGAGCGACGTGCCTCCGAGCGTGACGCCCTGGTAGATCGTGCATCCGTCGCCCACTTCGGCGGTCTCGCCGATCACCACGCCCATGCCGTGGTCGATGAACACGCACGAGCCGATCGCCGCGCCCGGGTGGATTTCTATGCCGGTCAGCCAGCGCCCGACGTGGGAGGTTAAGCGCCCGAGCCAGCGCAGCCCGTGCCGCCAGAACCAACGCGACAGCTTGTGAATGTAGATGGCGTGCAGGCCGGGATAGCAGGTGAGAACTTCCCACCACGAGCGCGCCGCGGGATCGCGCTCCAGGATGCAGGCGATGTCGCCGCGCAGCGTCTTGAACATGAAAGAATTCTATGGGTTTCCGACTGAAATGGTCAACTATTTGCCGAGGAGCGCCCGCAAAAGGCCGCGCAGGATATTCACTTCCTCGCGCTCAAGCGCCGGAACCCGGGAAAAAAGCCGCCGCCAGCGCTCCCGCAGCCGCGACCCGGGGGCCATGAAGCCGGTGGAGAGCGCCGCCTGCTCGAGGTGCGCGTAGAGACCCTCGATGTCGTCCACCGTGGCGAGCTTCTCCGAGCGCCCCTGCACCGCCGGCGCGTTGGTCATGAAAAGCTCGTACGCCGTGACCTGCACTGCCTGCGCCAGGTTGAGCGAGCTGAACTCCGCGCTCGCCGGAATGTGCACAAGGAACTGGCAAGCGAACATCTCCTCGTTGGTGAGCCCGGCCGTCTCATTGCCGAAAACGAAAGCCACGTCTCCGTCGCAGGACATTGCGCGCGCCGCCGCGGTGCGCACGTCGAGCACCTGCGGGGACCATTCGCGCGGCCGTGCGGACATGGCGAACGCGGCGACGCAGTCGCCGATCGCCTCCCTCAGGGAATTATGAATTCGCGCAGAAGCGAGAACATCGACGGCGTTCGTCGCCATCCACCCGGCTTCCGGCGCGGGGAAACGCTCGGGCGCCACGAGCCTGAGATCGCTCAATCCCATGGTTTTCATCGCCCGCGCCGCAGCGCCGATGTTTCCGGGGTGGCTCGGCCGGCACAGCACTATGCGGATTCGCGGCATGCGCACAGTCTACCGTCGGTAAAATACGCGGCCTCCCTATGCACCCCCTCCTCAACATAGCCGTGCGCGCCGCGCGGCGCGCGGCCTCGATCATCAACCGCGCAGTGCTCGACGGATCGCCGCTCGAGGTGAAGTCAAAGCAGGTCAACGACTTCGTGACGCAAGTCGACCGCGCCGCCGAAGAGGCGATCATCGACGTGGTGCACAAGGCGTATCCCGACCACGCTTTCATGGCGGAGGAATCGGGCGCCACGGGCGGCGACGCGGAATACCGCTGGATCATCGACCCGCTGGACGGCACCACCAACTTCATCCACGGCTTTCCGCAGTACTGCGTCTCGATCGCCGTCGAGCATCGCGGGGCCCTCGCGCATGCCGTCGTGTACGACCCGGTGAAAAACGAGCTGTTCACCGCGTCCAAGGGCCGGGGCGCGTTCCTCAACGACCGGCGCATGCGGGTATCCAAGTGCACGCGATTGCAGGGCGCGCTGGTCGGCACCGGATTCCCGTTCAAAGAGCTCGGCCGCCTGGATCTGTACACGAGGCAACTGCGCTACTTCATGCAGACGACCGCCGGCGTGCGACGCGCCGGCGCCGCGGCGCTCGACCTCGCCTACGTCGCGTGCGGCCGCCTCGACGCGTTCTGGGAGCTCGGCCTGTCGCCCTGGGACATGGCGGCCGGCTCGCTGCTCATCCAGGAAGCGGGCGGGCTCGTGGGCGATCTCACCGGCGAAGCGCGCTTCATGGAAACCGGCGACATCTGCGCCGCTACGCCGAAGATTTTTGTGGCGATGCTCGAGGCGCTGCGCTAACGCCTGTCGGTGCCGCCGGTCACACATTAATGGCGAAGCGCTTCACGCTCGATGGAAAATCATTGCTGAAGAACCGCGGCGCCTTGCGGCGCGTCAATGTGCTCCCGCGCGAAAAGAATACGATTCAAATCAAATCAACGGGAGATCGCCATGAGAAAGCTCAACCTTACCGTCGGTATTGCACTTCTTGCCCTCGCCCTGCCGTCCGCCAACGCGGGCGCCGAGGGTACGTTCTTCGTGTCGGAGCGCGCGTCTAGGGCGGCAACCGCGCCGTACGAAGACACGGAGTTCGACCGCGACCTGCCGATCCTCGCGGAACGCATGGAAGGGAAGCAGTGGACCGCTGGCGCGCCGCACGAGGACACGCTCGTCGACCGCGGCTGGCCCTACCTGCCGCAGCTCGCCGAGGCGGAAACAAGCGCGAGCGCCGGAGCGACGGTCGAGTACGGCTGGGCCTGGGCGGGCGACCATAACTTCATCGCGCCCGCGCAGTAATGCCGCATCCGGGCCGGATCGCAGGATCCGGCCTTAAGCTTTCCCTAAGACTGCGCTCCTAGATTGGCCGCATCCAAATCGCCCATCAGGAGCGGATATGAAGCGTGTCGTTCTCGCGGCGCTGCTCGGCGCGGCGCTCGCGGCGCAGGCGGAAACGCCCGAACAGATCCTCGCCAGCTACGAGGCGCAGGCAAGAACGCGGGCGCCCGGTTTTGCCGGCTTCTCCGCCACGCGCGGACAGCAGTTCTTCAGCGCACGGCACGGCAGCGAATGGAGTTGCGCGAGCTGCCACGGCGCGCCGCCCACCGGGCAAGGCAAGCACGCGAAAACCGGCAAGGCGATCGCCGCGCTTGCGCCGGCCGCGGGGTCCGAGCGCTTTACCGACCCTGCAAAGACCGAAAAGTGGTTCAAGCGCAACTGCAACGACGTACTTTCGCGTGCGTGCACCGCGCAGGAGAAGGGCGACGTGCTCGCCTATCTGCTGCGCTCGGCGCGCTGAGGAGCCGCCGATGCGCCCAGTTCTCCTTGGCGTGCTACTCGCCTTGCCCGCGTTATC
This sequence comes from Betaproteobacteria bacterium, assembly GCA_004297625.1. Taxonomy (GTDB): domain Bacteria; phylum Pseudomonadota; class Gammaproteobacteria; order Burkholderiales; family SG8-39; genus SCGC-AG-212-J23. The sequence goes on from SCTY01000068.1 coordinate 304,629, forward strand.
GCTTGCCCACGACGTCCCGCGCGTGCCGCCGAACCCCACGTACCAGGCGGAATGCGGCAGCTGCCACGTCGCCTATCCGCCGCGGCTTCTCCCGGCGCAGGCCTGGGACCGGATCATGGCGCGCCTGGAGCGCCACTTCGGTAGCGACGCTTCCGTAGACGAGCCGACGAAGCGCGAGCTCTCGGCGTTCCTGTCGCGAAACGCTGGCCGCCGTGCGGCGCCAGCTGGCGAAGAACCGCGCATCACGCAAACCGCCTGGTTCGTCAAGGAGCACCGCAGGGCGAACATGAGGAACCCGGCCGATTGCGCTGCCTGCCACTCAACATTGAAGGGTCAATGACAATGCAACGCATACTCGTCTGGGATCTGCCGACTCGCCTGTTCCACTGGCTGCTCGCCGCGAGCTTCGCCGGCGCCTGGCTCACCGCCGAATCGGAGCGCTGGCGCGACGTGCACGTGGTGCTTGGATATACGTTCGCGGGCCTGATCGCCTTTCGCCTGCTATGGGGCCTGGTCGGCAGCCGCTACGCGCGCTTCTCGTCGTTCGTCAAAGGTCCGGCCGCGGTCGCGGCGTATCTGCGCTCGCTTCTCGGCGGCTCGCCCGAGCACCACGTCGGGCACAACCCCGCGGGCGGATGGGCCGTCGTCGCGCTTCTTGCCCTGGGCACAGCGACCGCGCTGAGCGGGTTCATGACTTACAACGACCTGGGCGGTCACTTCATGGAGGAGTTGCACGAAGCGGCCGCCGGCGCGATGCTCGCGCTGGTGCTGGTGCATATCGCAGCGGTGGTGCTGAGCAGCCTGCTTCACCGCGAGAACCTGGTTCTCGCGATGATCACCGGGCACAAGCGCGGCCTGCTGCCGCAGGCGATCCGCCGGCCGCGCTGGATCGCCGGAACCGCGCTCGCCGCGGCGGTGGTCGCGTTCCTGTCCGCGGCGTACCAGGGCGCGCTGCCCGACGTCGTGCAGGCAAGCGCGCATGCCGAGCGCTCCGCCCACCACCCCCACGACGACGACGATTAGATGCGGCTGCTCCTGGTCGAGGACGACGCCCAGCTCGGACGGGCCACGCAGGCGGGCCTTGCCGAGGCGGGCTTCGCCGTCGACTGGGTGCGCGACGGAGTGGCCGCCGATGCCGCCCTGAGCACCGAGGAATTCGCGGCCGTGGTGCTCGACCTCGGGCTGCCGCGCCGCTCCGGACTGGACGTGCTGGCGCGCCTGCGGGCCGCGGGCAAGAAAACGCCGGTGCTCATCCTCACCGCGCGCGACGCCATCGAGGACCGCGTGAAAGGGCTCGACACCGGCGCCGACGACTACGTGGTCAAGCCTTTTCGCCTCGAAGAGGTGGCGGCGCGGCTGCGCGCGCTCGTGCGGCGCTCGCACGGCGCAGCCGCTCCGGTCCTCAAGGTCGGCGCGATCACCCTCGATCCGGCCACGCGCGCGGTGACCTGCCGCGGGCGCGCGGTCGAGCTCTCGACGCGCGAATTCGGCGTGCTGCGCGAGCTCATGCTCAATGCGGGTCGCGTGCTTTCGCGCGACCAGCTGCAGAACCGCGTGTACCGCTGGGGCGAGGAAGTGGAAAGCAACGCTATCGAGGTGCACGTCCATCATCTGAGAAGAAAGCTCTTCGCGGACGCGATTCGCACCATTCGCGGCGTCGGCTACATGATGTCCGCGGCGCGCTCGGCCTGACATGGCGGCGCCCTCGCTGCGGCGCCGGCTGCTCGCCGTGCTGCTCGGCGTTACCGCGCTCACCTGGATCGCGGTCACGGCGATCGGCTATTTCGAGGCCCGGCACGAGGCGGAGGAGCTTCTCGACGCGCATCTCGCGCAATCCGCCGGCCTGCTGGTCGCGCAGGCGGGCGAGGATCTGCACGAGCTCGAGCTCGAGCACGCTCCGGCGTTCCAGAGGTACGCGCGCAGAACGGCATTCCAGATCTGGGAGCGCGGCGAGCGGCTGCGGCTGCATTCGGCGAGCGCGCCCAACGTTCGCCTCTCGGCGGCAGACGAAGGGTTCAGCGAGGCGGTGCACGACGGCGAGCGCTGGCGCGTTTTCAGCACCTGGGACGCGGATCGCAAGGTCCTCGTCCAAGTGGCCGAGCGCCGCGAGGCGCGCGAGGAGATCGTGCAAAGCCTGGGAAAAGCGCTGCTCTGGCCGCTGCTCGCCGGCTTGCCCGTGCTCGGCGTCGCGCTATGGTTCGGAATCGGCCGCGGGCTGCGGCCGCTGCGCGAGCTGCGCCAGCAGCTCGCGCAGCGCGGACCCGATGATCTCGCCGCGCTCCACGCCGGAACGGCGCCGCAGGAAGTCCAGCCTCTTGTAGCGGAGCTGAACCGCCTGTTCGCCCGCATCACGGAAACGCTGGAGCGCGAGCGGCGCCTCACCTCCGACGCCGCGCACGAGCTGCGCACGCCGCTCGCCGTGCTGAGCACGCAGGCGCAGCTCGCCCGCTCGGCGTCGAGCGATGCGGTGCGCAACGAGGCGCTGGACGGCATCGTCGCCGGCGCCGAGCGCGCCGCGCGCCTCGCGGACCAGATGCTGACTCTCGCGCGCATCGAGTCGGGCCAGATGGGCGGAACGCGCGGCGAAGTGGATTTGCGCGAGGTGGCGCGCGACGCGCTCGCCGAGGTGGCTCCCGGCGCGCTCGCGAAAAATATCGATGTCGAGCTCGAAGACGGTGGCGCGGTCCGGGTACACGGCTACGGCGGGCTGCTCGCCGTGCTTGCACGCAACCTCGTCGACAACGCCGTGCGGTACACGCCGCCGGGCGGACAGGTGCGCGTGGCCGTGCGCGGCGAGCGGCATGCCGCGCGACTCGAGGTGATGGATAACGGCCCCGGCGTGCCGGCGGAGGAGATGGCGCGGCTCGGGGAGCGTTTTCACCGGCTCGCCGTCAGCGGCGAGCAAGGCAGCGGTCTGGGCCTTTCCATCGTCAAGCGCATCGCCGAGCTTCATGGCGCCAGCGTGCGCTTCTCGCCGGGGCCGGGCGGTACGGGCCTTGCAGCCGTCGTCGAATTTCTCTTCGTATAATCGCTCGATGAACAAACTATTCTTTGCGGCCGTCTTCCTGCTCGCGCCCATTGCGGCCGGCGCGCAGACCACCCAACCCCATGCGCACCACAGCTTCGCCGGTGCCGAGCAATGGGCACACGTCTTCGACGATCCCAAGCGCGACGCGTGGCAGAAACCCCACGAGGTGATCCAGGCGCTCGACTTGAAGCCGGACGCCGTGGTCGCCGATATCGGCGCCGGCACCGGCTATTTCTCCGTGCGGCTTGCCAACATGCTTCCCCAAGGCAAGGTCTACGCCGTCGACATCGAGCCGGACATGGTCAAGTACCTTGCCGAGCGCGCCAAGCGCGAGAAGCGCGACAACATGATCGCCGTCGCCGCCGCCCCGGACGATCCGCGCCTTCCCGGGAAAGCCGACCTGGCGCTCATGGTGGATGTCTATCACCACGTCGACGACCGCGAGCGCTATTTCCGCAACCTGCGCGGCGCGCTCAAGCCGGGCGGCCGCGTCGCGATCATCGACTTCCGCATGAACGCTCGCGAAGGCCCGCCGCGGGCGGCTCGCGTGCCGCCGAAGCGCGTGATCGCGGAGATGAAAAGCGCGGGCTACGCTCTGGCGGGCGAGCAGGATTTCCTTCCCAACCAGTACTTCCTGATTTTCAAGTAACCGGGCACGTGTTTTGCGGCGCTGACGCCGGAGGTCACACATGAACACGCGCATTCTTCTAGCCGCCGGCGCGATGCTGCTCACGCCCCTGGGCGCCGTTGCAGTCGACACATTCACCTCGCTGCATCCCGAGGAAGCGATTCCCGACAACACCGCGAAGGTGGCGCCGGATCGCTATACCGACTTGAACAAGCAGGTGCAGGAGAAGCTGCATGCGCTCGGCTTCGACGCCGGCCCGGTGAATGGCGATTTCGACAGCAAGACGCAGGCTGCGCTCGCGCAATTCCAGCTGTCGAGGGACCTGCCGGCGAGCGGACAGCTGGACGAGCGGACGGCCGCGGAGCTCGGCGTAGAGCAAAACCCACCGGAAAAGTAAGCCATGCTCCGAGTCGTGGCCCTGCTGGCGGCGCTCGCATCCGCAGCGTGCGTCGCGGCTCCCCGGATCGAGGACCTCCGCCTTCCGGCCGGGTTTCGCATCAGCATCTACGCCGAGAACGTACGCGGCGCGCGTTCGCTTGCCCTCGGCGAGCGCGGGACGCTGTTCGCAGGCAGCCGGGGCGGAAATGTCTACGCCGTGCCGGCAGGAGGCGGCGCGCCGGCCGTAATCGCAAGCGGCCTGGATGCGCCGCATGGAGTTGCTTTCCGCGACGGCGCTCTTTACGTCGGCGAGGTGGGGCGAGTGCTGCGCTACGACGGCATCGAAGATCACCTGCGCAAGCCGCCGAAGCCCACGGTGGTCATAGGCGACCTGCCGCGCGAGCGCCATCACGGCCTCAAGACGCTGCGCTTCGGCCCGGACGGCATGCTCTATATCGGCATCGGCTCGCCGTGCAACGTGTGCGAGCCGGGAGAGGGCCTCGGCAATATCAGCCGGCTCGATCTGTCGGGCGGCAAGCGCGAAATATTCGCGCGCGGCATCCGCAATAGCGTCGGCTTCGACTGGGATCCCAAGTCCAGGGAGCTGTGGTTCACGGACAACGGCGCCGACAACATGGGCAACGACGTTCCGTCCGACGAGCTGAACCACGCGCCGCGTGCCGGAATGAATTTCGGCTTCCCATATTGCCACCAGGGCGATGTCGCCGACTCCAGGTTTGGAGCGCGCCATGCCTGCAAGGAGTTCACCCCGCCTGCGCGCAAGCTCGGCGCGCACGTGGCTTCCCTCGGAATGCGCTTCTACACCGGCTCGAAATTTCCGCAGGAGTACCGCGGGGCGATTTTCATCGCCGAGCATGGCTCCTGGAACCGCAACCCGAAGTCCGGCTATCGGATCAGCGTGGTGAAGCTGGCAGGCGGGAAGGCTGTCAGCTACGAGCCCTTCGCCGAAGGCTGGCTTCAGGGCGATGAAGCGTGGGGGCGTCCGGTCGACGTCATCGTCGCTCCGGACGGCGCATTGCTCGTCTCGGACGACAGCGCGGGCGTCATCTACCGGATCGATTACGCCGCACGCTGACGCGTCCTAGCTCAGGCTGTGCAAAGGATTGCGCAAGCAATCACGGAATACGCTTTTGGCTTCGACGCGGGCGAAATCCATGAAAGCGCGCGCGGCCGGGGAAAGGCGCTTGCCGACGGGGTAGACGAAATGCCAGTGGCTCTCGAGCGGGAAGCCTTCCACGTCCAGGCAAACCAGCTTCGTCAGCACCCGGTCAAGCCCCAGCGTGTAGCGCGGCAGGATCGACAAGCCGAGCCCAGCCAGGATCGCCTCCCGGATCGCCTCGTCGGAGCCCAGCTCCATAAGGATATTCGGCGCGAGCCCATGCCGCGCGAAGAGGCGCAGGATGATCATCCGCGTACCCGACCCCGGCTCGCGCATCAGCAGCGGCTCTCTTGCCAGGCGCGCGAACGGAATATCGTTCTCCCCCGCGAGCGGATGATCGCGGCAAGCCAGCACGACCAGGGGATTCGGCACGGCGGCCTGCGCGACGACTTCCCGCTCGTCGGGCGGCTCGATGAACAGGTAGAGGTCGTCCTCGTGATTACCCAGCCGTTCGATCAGCGCGAGCCGATCGTGGATTTGCAGCGATGCGTGGACAGCGGGATTGCGCTGGGCGAAGGTGCCGAGCAGCCGCGAAGCGAAATGCCGGGCGGCCGAAGGCGCGGCCAACCGAAGATCGCCCGACGCCACGCCGCGCATCGCGGCGAGCGCGCGCTCCATGTCGGAAAGAGCGCGAAACAGCTCGCTGCACCCGGCGTAGAGCCGCTGGCCGGCTTCGGTCAGGTGGATGCGCCTGCCGTCCTGCTCGAAGAGCGCAAGGCCCACCGTATCGCTGAGTTTCTTGATCTGTACCGACGCCGTCGCCTGGGCCATGTGCAGCTCCTCGGCCGCGCGGGTGAAGCTTCCCAGTCGCGCGCTCGCCTCGAACGCGCGCAGTTGCGGCAACGTACCGTGCTTCAGGTAACGTCGGATGTCCGATTGCGGCATGGCGTCGCTCCTCGAGTCGATCCCCAGCTCGAAGCGAAGACCGCGATGGCAAGCGGCCTTCGCCTTTCGGCAAAGGTCTCGCTCACATCGTTTTCAGCGACGCTGGCGCGACCGGGGCGAATGCCCGTGTTGACGATCGCGTCACGACGGCTTTGCGGCCGCCGAAGCTACTCCCCTCTGGAGGGGCTCCTGGCATTGGCCAGGTGGCGAAACATTAATAGCACCTTCACGACCGCGCTTCAAGGCGCTCCATCCATTACGAATCGTAATGTGAGCATCCAAGGTCTGCGCGAGGCACTCGTTTCCGTAATGGCCGACCTTACGAAGTTCAAATTCTCTTTCCGGGCCGGCGCACCCATAGTTCCCGCATCACTAGGCGGGAGGTTCCCATGCAGGACAAGGAAGCCCATGCGACGTCCATTGAAGCGCTCGTCGACCACCTTCGGACCCACCTCGAGCTCGGTCTGACCGAGACCGAAGCGCAGGACCGACTGCGCAAGCTCGGCGCCAACGAGCTGACCGAGCGTCCCCGGCCGGGGTTCCTCGCGCTTCTCTGGGATCAATTCAACAACTACCTGGTGATCATCCTCATCGTCGCGGCGGTCATCTCGCTCGCCCTCGGCGAGTGGGTCGACTCGATCGCGATCATGTTCATCGTCGCGCTGAACGCCGTGGTCGGCGTGATCCAGGAGTCCAAGGCGGAACAAGCGCTCGCGGCTCTCAAGAAAATGGCCGCGCCGAACGCCCAGGTCATCCGCGACGGGCATCCGTTCACGGTCCCGGGACGCGAGCTCGTTCCCGGCGACATCGTGCTGCTCGAGGCGGGCAATTACGTGCCGGCCGACCTGCGCCTTGTCTCTATCGCGAACCTGAAGATCGAGGAAGCTTCGCTCACCGGCGAGTCTCTGCCGGTGGAGAAGCGTGCCGCGGTCGTTCTCGACCGCGAGATCCCGCTCGGCGACCGCAGGAATTGCGCCTTCATGAGCACCATGGTGACCTACGGCCGCGGCAAGGGGGTGGTCACCGGCACGGGCATGAACACGCAGATCGGCATGATCGCCGAGATGATCCAATCCTTCGAGGAGGAGGCCACTCCGCTGCAGCAGAAGCTGCAACACCTGGGCAAGGTCTTGGGCACCGGGGCGCTCGCGATCTGCGCCGTCGTGCTGGTCTACGGCCTGTTCCGCGACACGCACCTGAGCGAGGCTTTCAGAACGGGCTTCCTCAGCTACCTGCAGGCCGAGCAGAAGGACATCATCAATCTGTTCATGACCGCGGTCAGCCTGGCGATCGCCGCGGTGCCCGAAGGCCTGCCCGCGATAGTCACCATCTGTCTCGCGCTGGGCATGCAGCAGATGATCAAGCGCCATGCGCTGATCCGCAAGCTTCCGGCCGTCGAAACCCTGGGCTGCGCCACGGTGATCTGCTCGGACAAGACCGGGACGTTGACGCAGAACGAGATGACGGTCGTCCAGGGATGGACCGCGGGCAAGCGGTTCAAGGTGACCGGCGAGGGATACAACCCGAGCGGCCAGTTCCTCCTCGGGGACCGGCCCTTCGAGACGGCCGGCGATCCGGATGCGATGCTGCTCCTGCACGGCGCGGTACTGTGCAACGACGCCATGCTGGACCGGAAAACCGACGAAGCCGGACGGCAATCGTGGCAGGTGGTGGGCGATCCCACGGAAGGCGCCATGACCGTGGTCGCGATGAAAGCCGGCTTCCAGCGCATCGAGCTGGAAAAGACGTTCCCGCGGGTGCAGGAAATTCCGTTCGATTCCGACCGCAAGCGAATGACCACCATTCACAGCGCCGCCGGAGTGGCCGGCTATCCGCCGACCTTCGCCTTCGTCAAAGGAGCGCCCGACGTCGTTCTCGACCTCTGCTCGCACATCCAGCAGGACGGGCAGGCGGTTGCGCTCATGCCGGACAAGCGCCGTCATGTGCTCGATCAGAACCAGGACCTCGCGAGCCAGGCGCTGCGCGTGCTGGGCGTGGCCTACCGCCCGCTGCCCGCCGTGCCCGAGATCTGCACTCCCGAGATCGTCGAAAAGGAGCTCACTTTCGTCGGGCTGCTCGGGATGATCGACCCGGCGCGGCCGGAGGTCATCGACGCCGTCAGAGTCGCGAGCGGCGCCGGGCTGAGGAGCGTGATGGTCACCGGCGATCACAAGGACACCGCCGAGGCGATCGCGCGCGAGATCGGCGTCCTCACTCCCGGCGGCATCGTCCTCACCGGCCCGGAGATCGAGCGCCTGAGCGACGCCGACCTCGCGGCGAAAACCGAGCACCTGCAAGTGTGCTGCCGCGTGTCGCCCCAGCACAAGACGAGGATCGTCGACGCGATGAAGAGCCGCGGGCACGTCGTCGCCATGACCGGCGACGGCGTGAACGACGCGCCGGCCCTGAAGCGCGCCAACATCGGCGTCGCCATGGGCATCACCGGAACCGACGTGTCGAAGCAGACCGCCGACATGGTGCTCACCGACGACAACTTCGCGAGCATCGTCGCGGCGATCGAGCAGGGCCGGATCATCTATTCCAACATCCGCAAGTTCGTCTACTTCCTGCTCGCCTGCAACGTGGGCGAGATCCTCACCATCTTCGGCGCGATGGTGCTCGGCATGCCGATTCCGCTGCGCCCGGTCCAGCTGCTCTGGCTGAATCTCGTCAGCGACGGGGCGCCGGCGCTCGCCCTCGGCATGGAGAAAGGCGACCGCGACATCATGAAGCAGCCCCCGCGCCCGCCGAAGGAGCCGGTGATCAATCGCGACATGGCGATCGGCATCGGCGTGGTGGCGCTGGTCGATACGCTCGCAATCCTCGCGGTCTTCTGGCTCGGCCTGCAGCGCTACCCCGGGCACCTCGAGGCCGCGCAGACGATCGCCTTCGTGACGCTCTGCGTTTCGGAGCTGGTGCGCGCCTTCGCGGCACGCTCGGAATACAGCTCGGTGTTCTCCATCGGCGTGTTCTCGAACCGCTGGATGGTATGGGCGGTCGGCGCCTCGCTCGTGCTGGTGCTGATGGTCGTCTACGTTCCGTTCCTCCAGCCGTTCTTCGACACGGTGCCCCTCACGCTGGACGACTGGCTGATGATGCTGCCGTTCTTCCTCGCCTCGGCGATCGCGATGGAATTGCTCAAGGTCTACTTCCGCCGGCGCTCGGTCGCGGCCGCCCCGTCGACACCGGCGGCTGTGGAAACTACAGGAGGCAACATGCTGAAGGTGCTACTTCCCGTCGACGGCTCGCGCAACTGCGAGCTTGCGGCGAGGCGTGTCGTCAAGGAGTTCATGAACAACACCGCGCTCGAGATTCATCTGCTCAACGTGCAGCCGCCGTTCAGCAGCTACGTCGCGCGCTTCGTGAGCAGGAAGAATCTGCAGGAGTACCACCGCGATCAGGCCGAAAAGGCGCTGCGGCCGGTACGGCAGCTGCTAGACGGCCTCGGCGTCCCGTACGCCGCGCACGCGGAGCTCGGCAACCGGGCGGAATGCATCAGCGCCGCGGCGCGCCGGCTGCATTGCGACCATATCGTGATGAGCTCGGCGCGGAAGAACTCGCTGACGCGGCTGGTCGAAAACTCGACGACCAACCGGGTGCTCGAGCTGACGTCGGTGCCGGTCGAAGTGATCGCGGGCGATGCGGTGTCGCCCTGGGAGCGCTACGGCATCCCGGCCGGGCTCGGCGCGCTGCTGGCGCTCCTGCTGGCGATCACTGCCGACTGATTGCTCGCCGCCGCGCTAGATCTCTACGCGCGTGCCCAGCTCGATGACGCGGTTGGTGGGGATGTTGAAGAAGTCGGTAATGTTCCCGGCATTGCGCGCCATTGCGGCGAACAGCCGGTCGCGCCAGGCGGCCATGCCCTCGCCTCCCGCTCCAGGCACGATCTTGTCGCGCGACAGGAAGAACGAGGTCTCCATGGGCTCGAGCTCGAGGCCCAGCGCCCCGCACAGCTCGAGCGCTTGCGGGATGTCGGGTCGGTTCATGAAGCCGTAGCGAATGCGCACGCGCCAGCACTCGTGGCCGAGGCGCTCGCAGTGCACGCGCTCCTCGAACGGGACCCACGACACGTCGCGGAATTCCACGGTGAGGAATACCATCCGCTCGTGAAATACCTTGTAGTGCTTCAGGCTGTGCAGCAGCGCGTGCGGCGTCGCATCCGGCGTCGCGGTGAGGAAAACCGCAGTTCCCGGAACCCGCATGATCGGCTCTCGCGACACCGAGTCCAGGAACGGCTGAAGCGGTACGGTCGAGTCGCGCAGCCGTTCGAACAAGAGGACGCGTCCGCGATGCCAGGTCGTCATGACGGTGAACACTGCGGCTCCGAGGACGAGGGGAAACCACCCGCCGTCATGAATCTTGAGCAGCGCCGCGGCAAACAGGGTTGAATCGATCAGCATGAAAAACCCGGTGGCGAGAAGGCACAGCCACAGCGGATAGCGCCAACCGTAGCGGATGACGAAGAACGTGAGAAAAGTCGTCACCAGCATCGTGCCCATCACGGCCACGCCGTAGGCCGAAGCGAGCCTGGTGGAGGAGCCGAAGCCGACGACTGCTGCGGCGACGACGACGAGAAGGGTCCAGTTCGCCGCCGGTATGTAGATTTGCCCGAACGTCGCCGCCGATGTGTGCCGGATGTTCATGCGCGGCAGATAGCCGAGCTGGATGGCCTGCAGCGTGATCGAGTACGCGCCCGAGATCGTCGCTTGCGACGCGATGACGGTCGCCGCGGTGGCAAGGCCCACCATCGGATACAGCGCCCACGATGGATAGGAAAGGTAGAAAGGATTTTCAAGCGCCTTCGGGTTCGCGATGAGCAGCGCGCCCTGGCCGAAATAGTTGAGGACCAGCGCCGGCGCCACCAGCCCGAACCAGGCGAGGCGGACCGCCTTCTTCCCGAAATGGCCCATGTCGGCGTACAGCGCTTCGGCGCCGGTGATCGCGAGCAGCACGGAACCCAGGACAACGAACGAAGCAAAGCCGTGTCCGGTCATGAAACCCAGCGCATGCACCGGATTCAGCGCAACCAGGATCTGCGGATTGTTCGCGATGTTCCAGACCCCGGCCGCGGCGAGCGAGCCGAACCACACAGCGCAGACCGGCCCGAACAGCAACCCGACGACCCCGGTGCCGTGCCTCTGGATCAGAAACAGGCCTGCCAGGATGCCGGTGGCGAGCGGCACGATGTACGGCTTGAACGCGGAAGTACCGACTTCAAGACCCTCGACCGCCGACAGCACGGAGATGGCCGGTGTCAATACCGCATCCCCGTAGAAAAGCGATGCGCCGAATACGCCGAGCGCAAGAAGCGGGCCGGTCCATTGCGGATGCTTCCTCACGGAAGAGCTCGCCAGCGCGAGCAAGGCCATGATCCCGCCCTCGCCGCGGTTGTCGGCCCGAAGCACCAGCGTCACGTACTTGAGCGTTACCACGATCGTCAGCATCCAGAACAAGGTGGAGAGCCCACCGACGATGTTGTCGGGCGTAAGAGGGATGCCATGCTCGGGATTGAAGGTTTCCTTCACGGCGTACAGCGGACTGGTGCCGATATCTCCGTACACGACGCCCAAAGCAAGCAGAGTGAGCGCGGCGGTGGACTGTTTTGGCGCAAACACGGGGCGCAGAGCGTAACGCCCAGCCATCGTGCTGCCACGCGCGGGAGCGTTTTTTTACGGGTTCTTTACGGCGGCGCTGCTTTAGACTGCGCCGCATGCGCGGCTATGCGTGGGCGGCCGCCGCGGCCACGATCGGCACGCTGCTCGGGCTCGCGATGACCCCGCACCTCGAGCTGGTGAACATCGCGATGGTTTACCTGTTCGCCGTGGTCCTCGTCGCGCTGCGCTTCGGGCGCGGCCCGGTGATCGCCACCTCGGTGCTGTGCACGGCGGCCTTCGATTTCTTCTTTGTACCGCCGCACGGGACGTTTACCGTGGAGGACCCGCAATACCTGCTCACCTTCGTCATGATGCTGGCGGTCGGCCTCATCGTCTCGCATCTCACCATGAGCGTGCGGCTCCAGGCGAAGGCGCAGGCGCACCTTGCCCTCGAAGCCGAGACCGAGCGCATACGCAATGCGCTTCTCAGCTCGATCTCGCACGATCTGCGCACGCCTCTTTCGGTCATCGCGGGGGCGTCGTCCAGCCTTGCCGAGCGCGGCGAGCGGCTGAGCGACGGGGAACGCCGCGCGCTCGCGCAAAGCGTCTTCCAGCAGTCGCGCGAGATGTCCGACCTGGTAGACAAGGTCCTGCAGATGACGCGGCTTGAAAGCGGCTCTATCGTGCTGGCGCGCGACTGGGGCTCGATCGGCGAGATCGCCGGAGCGGTGCTGCGCCGGCTGGCGCACCGACTCTCCGATCACATGGTCATGGTGGATTTCCCCAACGATCTTCCGCTCGTGCGCGTGGACGCGGCACTGATCGAGCAGGTCCTCGGCAACCTGCTGGACAATGCCGCCAGGCATACGCCGCCGAAAACCCTGGTGCGCCTTCGCGCCGAGAAGAGCGGCGGCGAGCTCGTCGTATCGGTGGAGGACTTTGGACCCGGCTTGGCGGAGGGGGAGACGGACAAGCTGTTCACCAAATTCCACCGTGGCGCGGCCGAGCGCGCGGGCGGCGTCGGGCTGGGGCTCGCCATTTGCCGCGCCATCGTGGGGCTGCATCAGGGGCGGATCTGGGCGGAGCAGCTGCCGGGAGGCGGGACGGCGTTTCGCTTTACCCTGCCGCTGGAGCCCGAGCCGCGCGTGCCCGTCGAATCAGCGGCGCCTGGCTAAGTGACCGAGCCGCGCCCTACCGTCCTCGTCATCGAGGACCAGCCCGAGATCCGGCAATTCCTCCGCTCATCGCTCGGCGCTGAAGGCTATCGGATCGTGGAATCGCCGAACGCGCGCCGCGGCACGATCGACGCCGGAATGCACAAGCCTGACCTCGCGATCGTCGATCTCGGGCTGCCGGATTTCGACGGCGTGGAAGTCATTCGCCGCATCCGCGAGTGGTCCCACATCCCCATCATCGTGCTCTCCGCCCGGATCCAGGAGCGCTCCAAGATCGACGCGCTGGATGCCGGGGCGGACGACTACATCACCAAGCCATTCGGCGTGGGCGAACTGCTGGCGCGCGTCCGGGTCGCGCTGCGGCACGCGACGCGCTCGGCGAGCGGCAGCAAGGTGATCATCCTGGGCCCCACGGCGGTCGATCTGGAGAAGCGGCGCGCGACCCGTGACGGAAATGAAATCCGTCTCACGCCGATCGAGCTCAAGCTGCTGACGTGCCTCGCGCAGCATCTCGACATGGTCGTCACTCATCGACAGCTTCTGCGTGAAGTATGGGGCCCGTCTCACGAGGAGCAGACTCACTACCTCAGGATCTACATGAGGCAGCTGCGCGAGAAGCTCGAAACCGATCCCGTGCAGCCGAAACACTTACTGACCGAGACCGGCGTCGGCTATCGGCTCGTGGCCGACGAAGGCTAGCGCCGGCCGGACTAATTCAGCGCGCAGGAACCCGGGCCGCCCGGATGACCGCAGGCGCCGCAAGGTGCCGGAGCAGCCGGAGCCTCGGCCTTCTGCGCAGCGAACACCGAGAGCTTCTTGTCGAGCTCGGGACTTCCGCAGCTGGCGCAGCTCGGCGTGTCGGAGGCGCGGACCAGCGTCTCGAACTCGTGGCCGCAGGCGCGGCAGGCATATTCGAAGATTGGCATCACGCGATTCTACCGCGACCGGGGATTGAGTTACGTCAACACGCCCGGCTGCTGGGGTGTGAGACTCGCGAAGTGATCGAGCTCGAGATCGACGGGCGTCCGATCTCGGCCGCGCCGGGCAGCCTGCTCATCGACGCGGCTGCCGATGCCGGCATCGCCGGACGCGCAGTACCCGCTGCTGCTCACCACGGGGCGGGTGCTCGTGCACTGGCACGCCGGCGAGATGACGCGGCGCTCGGCGGCGCTCGCGCTGTGCCCCGGGCCCGAGGTGGAGATCCATCCGAGCGACGCGCGGCGCATCGGCCTCGCGGATGGCGACGGCAACGGGGCCGAGCTGCGCCTCGTGTCGCGGCGCGGCGAGCTGCGCGCGCGCGCCTGGGTCACCGAGCGCGTGCCCGAGGGCGTGGTGTTCGGCAATTTCCACTTCCCGGCCGAAGGCAACGTGAACAACCTCACCCTGCTCGCGGTCGACCCGGTCGCGAAAATCCCCGAGTACAAGGTCTGCGCGGTGCGCGCGGAGGCCTTGCCGGCATAACGGAGGCCCTATGGCACACCTGCAGTTGGGTTTCGAGGCGTACTCGCCGCGCGAGATCGCCGAAAAGGTTCAGCTCGTCGGCGTGACCAAGGCGCGCCTGCCGCTCGTACAAACGGCGATCCTCGGCATAATCGCCGGCGGATTCATCGGTCTCGGGGCGCTCTTCTACACGCTCGTGGCGAGCGACGCGACGCTCGGTTTCGCGGCGACGCGGGTGCTCGGAGGGTTCGTCTTTTCGCTCGGCCTCATTCTCGTGGTCGTCGCCGGCGCCGAGCTCTTCACCGGCAACAACCTGATGGTGATGGCGTGGGCCGACCGCAGGATCACGACGAACGAGCTGCTGCGCAACTGGTTGATCGTCTATGCGGCAAACGCGCTCGGCGCAGCCGGCCTCGCCGTCGTCGTCTACCTCGCCAACCACGGCGCGATGAACGGCGGCGCCGTCGGCGCCGCCTACGTGAAGATCGCCGCGGCGAAGACTTCGCTACCCTTCGCCGAGGCATTCTTCAAGGGCGTGCTGTGCAATCTGCTCGTCTGCCTGGCGGTTTGGCTCGCCCTCGCCGGACACAGCGTGGTCGACAAGATCCTCGCCATCGTCTTCCCGATCACCGCGTTCGTCGCCGCGGGCTTCGAGCACAGCATTGCCAACATGTACTTCCTCACCCTCGGGCTGCTCGTTTCGGACGTGAGTTGGTCGGGGATCGTGGGGAACCTCGTTCCGGTAACGCTCGGCAACATCGTCGGCGGCAGCGGCATGGTGGCGGCCGTGTATTACCTCGTCTACCGGCAGCCCGCGCACGCCGACGGGCGCGTCGGAACCGAGCGCACGCGCGCGAGCGACGCTTCGCCCACCGAGCTCACCGCCAAGCGCTGAGACGCCGTCACGCGACCCAAGGCCGGTGCCCGGACGGACTAGGCTTCGCGCGCAAGCGGCAGCAGGAAGCCCTCGCGCAGGACATCCTTGCCCACGAGCATTTCCTCGGCGGCGCGGCGTTCCTCGTCGAACACGACCCGCGCCAGCCGCTTCAGCGTCGCGCGCGCGTCCTCGAGCGAGCGGCCGTACGAGTTGATCCCGGGCAGCTCCTCGATGAACCCGAAGTAGCCGTCTCCCGACTTCAGATAAATCGCCGTGAAGGCGATCAGCGGTTGTTCCATGGGCCTTGTCCTATGCATGCTTCGCTTTCGCTGCGGCCGCGGCCGGCGCCGACCTCGCTGCGCCAGCGGTATGCGCCGTGCCGACGACGGTCACTTCGGCGTAGCGATCGGGCTGCAGGCACTGGATGAGCCGGGCGCGCGGCATGCCTTCGCATTGCGCCGTCGAGGTCGCCGGCTGCGCGCTGCCCAAGCCCCGCGCGCGGATGCGGCGCGCGTCGATTCCGTGTTGCACGAGGTAGTCGCGAACGGCCTCGGCGCGGCGCTCGGAAAGGCCGCGGTTGTAGCTCGGCGTGCCAAGCCGATCCGTGTGTCCGGCAATGTCCACCGAACGGTAGTCGGCCGCCGCAATCCGCTTGGCGAGCGAATCGAGCGTTGCGCGCCCTCGCGGGGTCAGCGCTGCGCTGTCGAACTGGAAGAGGGTGTCGGCCGACAAGCGGAACGGCGCCGCCGGCTTCGGGTGCGGTGCTGGCGCGGCCGCCGGCGGCGCCTGCCGCGCGGCCGGCGCGCTCTTCGGCGGCTCGGAAGCCGCCGCCGTCTTCATCGGCTCGCAGTGGGCGAACCGCATCCCGGGGCGCCACTCGCCGGTGTGCCAGCAATCGCCGAACGAGCCCATGACCGGCTGGCCGCCCGCGGAGAGCAGGTAGCCCGCGGCATCGCCGGACGCGGCGGCGCGCGCGGCGGGCACTGCCGCCATCAGGCAGGCGGCGACGGCGAGAAATCGACGCAAACGCATGGAGGATTCCTTTCAGGGCTGGTTTCGTTCAGGTTCGAGGTCACGCCTTGGGCCAGTGGAAGCTCACCTGCCGGTCGCCTTTCGCCTTCACCAGAACCATCCGCTGCAGGGCCTTGCCGTGCCTCGTCGCGACGATGCGGTACTTGCCGGCCGGAACCTTGATCAGCATGATCGGCCCGTCGGACACGGCATCGAGCATCGCTTTGCCCGCCCGGTCCTTGACGTCGACGGACACGCCGGCGACGTACTCGGCTTTCTTGCCGGCCGAAAACACCAGGCTCAGCGGATAGCTCTTCGCTTCGGCTTTCATCGCGCTCGCCTCGTCCCGGCCGATGCCTCCACTCAGGTAGGTAACGCCGTGCTCGGTCTTCGGTTGCGGAAGCGTCGCGGCGAAGAGCGGAAATGCGAGGGCAAGCGCCAGCGCGCCTGCAAATGACCTCAGTGCTGCTTTCATTGCTGTCTCCTCGGTGAAGGGTTATGCATGCAAGCTGTTCAGCAGGTGCCGCGCCCTGACGGCATCGGCGCTGCTGCCGTGCAGGAGCAGGAGGATCTGCCCGCCTCGGACGGCCGCTTCGTAGGTCTGAACTTCGCCGGGCGACATTCCGGCGAGCGTCAGCATTCTCGCGAGGGCCGAACTGTGCCTGCTGGCCTGCGCCTGCCAATGGCCGCCGGCGAGCACGCGCGCCGCCGGACCGACGGCGACGACGTGGCCGATGAAAGGCACCCAGATGAGCGCTATCGCGGCCGGGGTGTCGATCAGGCGGTCCCACAGCGCGCTGCGCTGGCCCCAGACCGCCGCCCGCGCCCCGGCCACGGCGACGCCCATCGGGCGCACGACGGAAGGCTCTTCCTTTCCGATGACGGAGAGCTTCGAAGCGTCGAAGCCCGCTTCCTCGAGCCTGTCTATGGCTTCCTGCGCCCGTTCGGCCGATTCGAAGACGCTGACCATTCCGGCGCCCCTTAAGCTGGCGGGGCCCGATTCCTTTCTCGCGTACATCATGACGGCTCCTTCGGACTTGCAGCGCGCATCGCGCATGCGGTGCAAGCTACACGCGCCTCCTTAACGGGCGCTTATGGGGCCCACCGAGCGTTTACCGCCAACCCCGGTTCGCGCTGTGGCCGTGTCGACCCTGGTCGTGGCGCTGCCCGCGACGGCGGTACGCCGCTGTTAGAGCACAGCCCGGTGATGCAGCAGTACCTCTTCCCTATGAGGAAACAGCGGAAAGCGCGCGACCTACACCGTGACCTATACCGCCGTTCGGTCAGCGTAAGTCCGTCGCCGCCGTAGAGCGGCCGCAGGCGCCGGCCTTCGCCGCCGGCGAGCACGAGGGCAAGCATGCGCGGATAGGACATGTCTTCAACTAGCTTTTGCCCGGCCCGCCGGATTTGACCTGGCGCAAACCTCCGCGGCTTGCGGCCGCCACCTAGAATGCAAGGCATGCCGGGCGCACCCTATCCGCTGGAGCCGCTGTTCGGGCGCATCCTTTCGCCATTCGAGCAGTTCCTCCGCCGCACGACGGCGGGTGGGATTGTCCTGATCGCGACGACCGTCGTCGCGCTCGCGCTGGCGATGGTCTTCGGCGCCGACGCAATTCATCGGTTCACGGAGCGGCCGATCGGGTTTTCGGCGGGCGGCCGCCCCAGGCTCGAGCTGTCGCTGCACCAATGGATCAACGACGGGCTGATGAGCCTTTTCTTCCTGCTCGTGGGTCTGGAGCTCAAGCGAGAGATCCTCGTCGGCGAGCTCTCATCGCTCAAGGACGCGGCCCTGCCCGTCATCGCGGCCATTGGCGGCATGGTGCTGCCGGCGCTGATCTACCTCGCTTTGAATGCGGGCACTCCCGCAGCCTCGGGCTGGGGCATTCCGATGGCGACCGACATCGCGTTTGCCGTCGGCATCCTCGTCCTGCTCGCCTGGCGTATCCCCAAGAACCTGATCATCTTCCTCACGGCGCTGGCGATCGCCGACGACCTCGGCGCAGTGCTGGTCATCGCCGTCTTCTACACGGCCGATCTGAACCTCGGGTCGCTCGGCGCCGCCGCGGCGCTGTTCGCGATCCTGGTGCTGTTCAACCGCGGCGGCGTGCGCCATCCGCTGCCCTACGCGCTTATCGGCGTGCCTCTATGGCTTGCGGTGCACGATTCCGGCGTGCACGCCACGCTCGCCGGCATCCTGCTCGCCATGGCGATCCCGGCACGGCCGGCGCACACGCCCGCGCACTTCGAGCGCCGCATCGAAGAGCTCGAAGCGGCCTTCCGCGCCGACCGGCGGGACGAGGACACGTCCGACGATCCGCTCAGCAACTTCCGCATGGCCTCGATCGCCGAGGCGATGGAGCGCTCCGCCGCGGCGGTGCAGAGTCCCTTGCAGCGCATCGAGCACGGCCTCACGCCGTGGGTGACGTTCGTAGTCATTCCCGTATTCGCGCTGTCCAACGCCGGCATCGACCTGCTCGAGGTGGCGTGGCGCGAAGCCGTGGCACACAGGGTGACCCTGGGCGTGATGGGCGGCCTCGTATTCGGCAAGTTCGCGGGCATCAGCCTGTTCAGCTGGGCATCGATCCGCTTCGGAATCGCGCGCCTGCCGTCCGGCGTGCGCTGGGTGCACCTGCTCGGCGCTGCATGGCTGGCAGGCATAGGGTTCACCATGTCGCTTTTCATTTCGCAGCTCGCCTTCAGCGCTCCCGAGCTGGTCGAAGAGGCGAAGCTCGGCATTCTCCTGGGCTCGGCGCTGTCGGCTGCCATCGGCCTGGTCTGGCTCTATTTGGCCGCGTCGCGCTCTCATTGACGCAGGTCAAATCGACACCGCCGATCCGCCTTACGTGAGGGTACATGGCATACAAGGTCCTTGTACCCTTTGAGGGCTCGAACTGCGCGCTGCGTGCTCTTGAGCACGCTGTGACCTTGGCACAGCGCATCGGCGAGTGTTCCATTCACATCGCCCACGCCGCGTTCTTGCGCAGCACGCCGGCAGCCGGCAGCGCGTGCACATCGCCGTGCACGGCTTTCACGTCCCGCCCGGCTCGACGTGCCGCCTCGCGAAGCGTCATCGCACCGCCGCCGGCCATGGCCTTGAGCAGCTCCCAGCGTTTAGCGGTCAAGACTTTCCAGAGCAAGTCGGCCGACGCAAAGGAGATGTGCGCGCCGCGGCGATTGCCGGAAAGCGCGTAGAGAGCGCGTTGTTTCACCGCTTAGCGGTTAGCGACTGTGAGCTTCGCGGTTCTCATGCGCCCCTTGTCAGGCAAAAACCACCGTCAGCTTGCCCCCAACCCGCCGACGCGGCGCATCCTTCACTACGATCTCCACGTCTCGTCCAAGACTCGTCAGACAGTCGATGAGTTTCCGCTCCGAGACTCCGCGGAACTGTCCGCGCAGCAGCGCGGATACCTTCGGCTGCGTCAGGCCGAGAATCTTTGCCGTTTCGACCTGGGTGAGCCCCTTGCTGCGAACGATCTCGGAGATCTTGCGGACCAGCTTCGCCTTGACCAGCATTTCCTCGGCGTCGGGATAGCCGAGATCGGCGTATACGTTGCCGCTGCCTTCGTGAATCTCGATCGCCCGAGTGGCTTTGCTTCGACGTTTACTCATCTTCGCGTTCCTTCGCCCGCGCAGCCGTGGCCTTTAGTCTTTCCTTGATCAGGTCCATGTCCGGCTTCGGCGTCGCTATGCCCTTCTTGGACTTTTTCTGAAACACATGCAATACAAACACCCGCGCCGCGTACCGGACCGTGTACACCGCGCGATAGGTGCCACCGCGCCAGTCTTCCACGACTTCCAGGACGTCCGCCGAACCGAAGCCACGCAGAGGTTTCGCTTGCTCGTGGCGCTCGCCAATCTGCGCGAGATACAGCGCGTACCCGAAGACGTCCACCACCTGCGCCGGCAGTGCCATCAAGTCCTTCTTCGAGCTTCCAATCCATTCCAGCGGTCTCGGCGCGCGTATTCGAGCCTCCAGTCATCGGGCCCCGATTATACCTAAACTGGAATACTGGGGCAGCCGACAGCCGGCGGTTCTGCCGAAACAACCTTGCGCCTCCCGGTCGCCTGCCGGAAGATGGCGGCCGAACGCCAACACGTACTGATGAGCCAAACGCAGAGGCAAAACGCCGTAACCCCCGGAGCAGTCAGCGGAAGTGGGCGACCCTCACCGGACCTTCCGGGCACCACTGCCATGATGCAGCAGTATCTGCGCATCAAGGGCGAGCATCCGGACATCCTGGTGTTCTACCGGATGGGGGATTTCTACGAGCTGTTCTACGACGACGCCGAGAAGGCGTCGCGGCTTCTCGACATCGCGCTCACCTCGCGCGGCGCCTCGGCCGGCGCGCCGGTGAAGATGGCGGGCGTCCCGGTGCATGCGGTCGAGCAGTACCTCGCGAAGCTGGTGAAGCTCGGCGAGTCGGTCGCGATCTGCGAGCAGATCGGCGATCCCGCCACTTCGAAAGGCCCGGTCGAGCGGCAAGTAACGCGCATCGTCACCCCGGGGACCCTCACCGATCCGTCGCTTCTCGAAGACAAGCACGACAACATCCTCCTCGCGCTGACGCGGGACAAGTCGACGGTCGGGCTGGCGTGGCTTTCGCTTGCCACGGGGACGCTTCGCGTGGCCGAGATCGTTCCGGAAAACCTGCAAAACGAGCTGCGCCGCATCGACCCGGCCGAGATTCTCGCCGCCGACGACACCGTGCTCGACGGCTACTTCGTCACACGGCTGCCGCCGTGGCAGTTCGATATTGAGTCGGGAAAAAAGAAATTACTGAAGCAGCTCGGCGCGGCGACGCTCGCCGGCTTCGGCTGCGAGGATCTCGCCCTTGCGATCGGCGCCTGCGGCGCGCTGCTCGACTACGCCGGCAAGACGCAAGGCCAGGCCCTCGCGCACGTGACCGCGGTCACCGCCGAGCGGGCCGGCGAATACGTGCGGCTCGACGCGGCAACGCGCCGCAATCTCGAGCTGACCGAGACGCTGCGCGGCGAGCCTTCACCGACGCTTTTTTCGCTGCTCGACGAATGCGCGACCGGCATGGGAAGCCGGCTGCTGCGCCACTGGCTGCATCATCCGCTGCGCGATCGTTCGCAGCTGGTGGAGCGGCACCAGGCGGTCGCTTGCCTCGAGAAACACGCACAAGTTATTTATGCCTTGCTGAGGCGCTGCGCGGATATGGAGCGCATCAGCGCCCGCCTCGCGCTGAAAAGCGTGCGGCCGCGCGAGCTGTCCGGGCTGCGGGACACGCTCGGCCTGCTGCCTGAAATCGCCGGCGCGCTTCCTTCGGGTTCGGCCCTTCTCGACGCGCTGCGTGCCGGCCTTTCCGTTCCACCCGAGTGCCAAGAGCTGCTGGTCAAGGCGCTGCAGCCCGAACCGGCAGCGCGAGCGCAAGACGGCGGCGTCATCGCCGCAGGCCACAGCGCCGAGCTCGACGAGCTGCGCGGCCTTCAGTCCAATGCGAGCGACTTTCTCGTTTCCCTGGAAAGAAAAGAGCGCGAGCGCACCGGCATTCCGAACCTGCGCGTCGCCTACAACTCGGTGCACGGGTATTACATCGAGGTCACGAACGCGCACGCGGCCAAGGTGCCCGACGACTATCGCCGCCGGCAAACGCTGAAGAGCGCCGAGCGCTACATCACCCCGGCGCTCAAGGCGTTCGAGGACAAGGCGCTCTCCGCCCGCGATCGCGCCCTGGCGCTCGAGAAGGCCCTGTACGAGGGCTTGATCGAAGACCTCAATCGTCACGTGGCGGCGCTGCAGAAGACGGCAAGGGCGCTCGCGCAAATCGACGTGGTTTGCGGCTTTTCGGGCATCTCCTTCAGGAGAAACTACGCCCGGCCGCAATTCGTCGACGAGACGGTAATCGAGATCGAAGCCGGCCGGCACCCGGTGGTCGAGGCGCAGATCGAGAACTTCATCGCCAACGATTGCCGGCTGTCGCGCACCCGCCGCCTGCTCCTCATCACCGGCCCGAACATGGGCGGCAAGTCCACCTACATGCGCCAGGTGGCGCTCATCGTGCTGATGGCGCATGTCGGCGCGTTCGTTCCCGCGGCGGCGGCGCGCATCGGGCCGATCGACCAGATCTTCACGCGCATCGGCGCGGCCGACGATCTCGCCGGCGGGCGCTCGACGTTCATGGTGGAAATGACCGAAAGCGCCGCGATCCTGCACAACGCGACCGAGCGCAGCCTGGTCCTCATGGACGAAGTGGGCCGCGGTACGTCGACCTTCGACGGCCTGGCGCTCGCCTGGGCCATTGCCAAGCACCTGACCGAAAAAAACAGGTCGTTGAGCCTGTTCGCGACGCACTACTTCGAGCTCACGCGGCTCGCGCTCGAATACAAGGAGGTGGCGAACGTCCACCTCGACGCGGTCGAGCACAAGGACACCGTGGTGTTCCTGCACGCGGTCGAGGAAGGGCCGGCGAGCCAGAGCTACGGGCTGCAGGTCGCCGGGCTCGCCGGCGTGCCCAAGCCGGTAATCCGCCAGGCGAAGAAGTACCTCCAGCTTCTCGAGGACTCGAGCGTGGGGCGCGGCGGACAGGCGGATCTCTTCATGAAAACCGCGGAAGTCGAAAGCGAGCCCGCTGCGGACCCGCTGCGCGAGGAGATGGCGAAGATCAATCCCGACGAGCTCTCGCCGCGCGAAGCGCTGGAGCTCCTGTACCGCTTGAAGCGCCTGTGATGCAGCTCGTCGACATCGGCGCGAATCTCACGCACGCCGCTTTCCGCGACGACCTGCCGCGGGTCGTGGAGCGCGCCCGCCAGGCGGGCGTCGCGCATATTGTAGTCACCGGCACCGCGGTCGACGAAAGCCTCGCGGCGACGAAAATCGCCGAACAGTTCGACTTGCACGCGACGACGGGCGTGCATCCCCACCATGCCAGGGACTGCGGCCCGCAGACGATCCCAGCCTTACGAGACATCGCGCAGCATCCGCGCGTGGTGGCCATCGGCGAGTGCGGCCTGGACTTCAACCGCAACTATTCGCCGCACCCCGATCAGGAGAAGTGGTTCGTCGCGCAGCTCGAGCTCGGCATGGAGCTCGGCAAGCCGTTGTTCCTGCACTCCCGCGACGCCCATCCGAGGTTTTACGAGATTCTCAGGACGCACCGCGTTCAGAGAGCGGTCGCCCACTGTTTTACCGGCGAAAAGGCGGAGCTGCACGCGTACCTCGAGCTTGGCCTGTACGTCGGCATCACCGGCTGGATCTGCGACGAGCGGCGCGGCCGGCATCTTCTCGAGCTCGTGCGCGACATACCGCGCGAGCGGCTGCTGTTGGAAACCGACTCGCCGTATCTCACGCCGCGCGACCTGCGCCCTCAACCCAAGGCGCGACGCAACGAGCCGGCTTTTCTGCCGCACGTGCTCGAAGCCGTCGCGCGCGCTCTCGGCCGCGCGCCGGAAGAGGTGGCCGCCGAGACCACCCGCAACGCGCTACGCTTCTTCGGACTGCATGAATCTGGTTCATCTACTGCTGCGCAGCGCCCGCTGGCTGCCTGAGCGGCCGGCCCTTGCCGTCGGCAAGCGCCCGGTTCGCACCTACCGTGAAACCGCGCGCCGCGTTGCCGGAATTGCATTTTCCCTTGTAAATAAATTCTCCTTGAAGCCGGGGGACCGCGTTGCGCTCGCGATGCGTAATTGCCCCGAGTACTACGAGCTCCTTTTCGGCTGCTGGCACGCGGGGCTCACCGCGGTGCCGATGAACGCCAAGCTCCATCCGAAGGAGTTTGCGTACATCCTGGAGAATTCGGGCGCCAGCCTCTGCTTCGTCACGCCGGACTTGCAATCGGCGGTGCCCGGCGGCATTGCGCCGGCGGAAGCGCTGAGCGACGAGGAATGCGCGCCCGCCGACGTGCGGCCCGACGATCCGGCCTGGCTTTTCTATACGAGCGGCACGACCGGCGTGCCGAAAGGCGCGGTGCTCACGCACCGCAATCTTCTCTTCCAGACGCAGGCGTACCTGTGCGACATCGACAAGCTCGGTCCGCAGGACGCGATCCTGCACGCCGCGCCGCTCTCGCACGGCTCGGGGCTCTACGGCCTGCCGCACTTCGCGGCCGGCGCGGCGAACGTGCTGCCCGAAAGCGGCCACTTCGATCCCGAAGAGATGTTCGGGCTGATGGAGCGCTGGCCGGCGAGCTCGTTCTTCGCCGCGCCCACCATGGTGGTGCGTCTGCTCTCCAGCCGCGCCGCGCGCACCCCGCAGGGTCTCAAAACGATCACCTACGGCGGCGCGCCGATGTACGTGGCGGACTCGCTGCGAGCGATCGAGCTGTTCGGCCCTCGCCTCTACCAGCTCTATGGGCAGGGCGAGAGTCCCATGACGATCACGGGACTGCCTCAGCGGGAACACGAAGAAAGGACGCATTTGGAAACCTGCGGCGTTGCGCGCACCGGCGTCGAAGTGAAAATCTTCGACGACAACGACAACGAGCTGCCGCCGGGGGAGCCCGGCGAAATCGTCACGCGCTCGGACTGCGTGATGGCGGGCTACTGGAAGAACCCGGAAGCGAGCGCACGCGCGCTGCGCGGCGGCTGGCTGCACACCGGCGATGTCGGCAGTCTCGACGCGCGGGGCTACCTGACGATCATGGACCGCTCGAAGGACCTGATCATCTCGGGCGGCGCGAACATCTATCCGCGCGAGATCGAGGAAGTCCTGCTCAAGCATCCCGCGGTGCTCGAATGCTCGGTGGTCGGCCGCAAGCACCCGGAATGGGGCGAAGAAGTGGTCGCTTTCGTGGTGGTGCGAAAAGAGGTTTCCGTCGAAGAGCTCGAAAAGCTCTGCCTCGAGAACATCGCCCGCTTCAAGCGCCCGCGCGAATACCGCTTCGTGGACGCGCTGCCGAAGAACAACTACGGCAAGGTGCTGAAGACCGAGCTGCGCAAGCTCGCCGCTTCCTGACCTAGAAACCCAGCCCGAAGCCGAGAGCCAAGCCGTTGCGCCAGTCTTCCTCGGAGTCGTCGAGGAGGTACACCTCGCGCACCACGCCGTCGGGCGAGAGCTGCACGTTGAGCGACACCGGGATGCCGGGATCGCCGAAGTGGCGCATGTGCCAGGTCCAGACGTCGCGCTGCATCCGGGGGAACTGGGTCGCCATGTAAGGCGGGCCGAAGAGGTCGCGCACCTGCTCGCCGCGCGTGGTGTTCGGAATGACCTTCGCGACGTTCTCGTCGGTGAGGCGCTGCTCTACCGCGATCAGCCTGCCGTCGGTGCCCACGCGGGCGACGAAGGTCTTGCGGCCGAAAGGCTGGCGCGGGTAGTAGTACCACGTCTCGTTCGCTACCTGGCGCCTCTCCGCAGCGGCGCCCATGACGCGCTCCACGTCCGCGACGGAAGCGCCGGCCTGCAGGCCGCGCCCATCGAAGCTCGCGCAGCCGGCAACTGCGGCCGCGAGGCATAGGGCGAGTACGAGCTTCACCCCATGATTGACCTACTCGCCCTTGCCGGGTTCCGGGGAAAAGTACTTTTCGTACTTGTCCTGCACGCCCTTCCAGCTCTCGGCGTCGGCCGGCGCGGTGCCCTTGCGGGTGATGTTCGGCCATTTCACGGCGTATTCGGCATTGAGCTTCAGCCAGCGCTCGGCCCGGCCGTCCGCGTCGGGCAGGATCGCATTCGGCGGGCATTCCGGCTCGCAAACGCCGCAGTCGATGCATTCGTCGGGGTGAATGACCAGCATGTTGTTGCCCTCGTAGAAGCAGTCCACGGGGCACACCTCGACGCAGTCCATGTATTTGCACTTGATGCAATCTTCGGTGACGACGTAGGTCATAGGCGCTAATTATAATTCCTCATGGACGTCACGATCGCGAGCTTCGAGCAGGAAGTGCTCCAGGCCTCGGCGCAGGTGCCGGTGCTGGTGGATTTCTGGGCGCCGTGGTGCGGGCCCTGCCGCGCCCTGAGTCCCATTCTCGAGAAGCTGGAGCGCGAATACGCCGGGCGCTTCAAGCTGGCGAAGATCAATTCCGACGAGAACCAGGAGCTCGCCGAGGCCTTCGGCGTGCGCTCGATCCCCGACGTGATGGCGTTCCGGGACGCCAAGCCGGTCGCGCATTTCCTCGGCGCGCTGCCCGAATCCCAGGTGCGCGCGTTCATCGAGCGGCTGCTGCCTTCGGCTTCGGAGATCGAGCGCGCGAAAGGCGGCGAGGCGGCGCTGCGCAAGGCGCTCGAGCTCGACCCGCGCAACGATCTGGCGCGCCTCGATCTCGCCGAGCTCTTGATCGCCGAGCGGCGCGCCGAAGAGGCCGAAGCGCTTCTTGCCGAGGTGCAGGCGGACGCGAGCCTCGATGCGCGCCGCGAGGCGCTCGCCGCCGCGGCGGGCTTCGCCCGTCATGGCGGCGCCGCGAGCGAGAGCGAGCTCAAGGCGAGGCTTGCGGCGGCGCCCGACGATCCCGAGGCGCATTACGGGCTCGCCCAGCGGCATGCTGCCGCCAAGCGCTATCGCGAGGCGATGGAAGAGCTGCTCGCCATCGTGCGCAAGGACAAGGAATGGCGCGGCGGCGAAGCGCGCAAGCAGCTGCTGAACCTCTTCACGCTCGCGGCGGACCAGCCCGACCTCGTCTCCGAGTACCGTAGGAAACTCTCTACAGCGCTGTACTGATTGCCGCTACAGCCGTAGTCCGGCTGCCGTGAACAATTCGGTTGCCACCCCCGGAACGCAACGTCAAGATAGATTTCCTGGTGCCTTGATTCCTCCAATGCTCCGACGCTTCGTCCCGCTCGGTCCCTCGCTCGTCATCGCGGGCGCGCTCGTGCTCGTCGCCGCGGCGGCC
This sequence comes from Betaproteobacteria bacterium, assembly GCA_004297625.1. Classification (GTDB taxonomy): domain Bacteria; phylum Pseudomonadota; class Gammaproteobacteria; order Burkholderiales; family SG8-39; genus SCGC-AG-212-J23. The sequence goes on from SCTY01000068.1 coordinate 331,607, forward strand.
CTCGAAATGGCCCCGGCGCTGCGTGCCTGGTTCGCCGGCGACGCGCCGTGGCCGAGGGGCGCGCTGCTGGATGCGCTCGTCGCCGCTTCGGCGGTCCTGCTCGCCGCGGCGGTTCTCCTCACGCGCCGCTCGCTGATGCGCGCCGCCGCCGCCGAGCAGGCGGTGCGTGAAAGCGAGGAGCGCCTGCGGCTCGTCGCGAACAACGTACCCGCGCTCATTTCGTACCACGACCGCGAGCAGCGCTACCGCTTCAGCAACCGCACCTACGAGGACTGGTTCGCCATTCCCCAGGCGGACATGCACGGCCGCACGGTCGCCGAAGTGTTCGGAGCCGAAGCCCACGGCCGCATGCAGAAGAGCATCGAGCGCGTGCTCGGCGGCGAGCAGGTGGAATTCGAGCTCACCACGGCGGTCGGCGGGCGCAGCCGCACGCTGCAGGTCAACTGCGTGCCGCAGCGCGCCCCGGACGGCGCGGTGTTCGGCTTCTACATGCTCGCGAACGACGTCACTGCGCTCAAGCGCGCGCAGGAGGACCTGCGTTTCGCCGCGATCCAGCTGCAGCACGACGCGCGCCGCCTGGAGTTCCTGGCCCACCACGACACGCTTACCGGGCTTCCCAACCGCGCGATGTTCCACGAGCGCGCGCGCGAGGCCGTCGCCCACGCCCGCCGCCACGACAAGACCGCGGCGGTGCTGTTCCTCGATCTGGACAACTTCAAGGACGTGAACGACAGCCTCGGGCACGACGTCGGCGACGGGCTGCTCAGGGTGATCGCCTCGCGTCTTCGCGCCTGCGTGCGCGGCGACGATTTCGTGGCGCGCATCGGCGGCGACGAATTCTGCGTGCTGTTGCAGGACATCGCCGACCCGCGCGAGGCGGCGGCGGTCGCGCAGAAGCTGGTGCACGAGCTCGGCAAGGCATACCGGATCGGCGAGCACGCGGTCGGCTCGAGCGCGAGCATCGGCATCGCCTGCGTTCCGCAGGACGGCCACGAGGTCGGCATGCTGCTGCGCCTCGCCGACGCGGCGATGTACCGGGCGAAGCAGGCCGGGCGCAAGGGCTATCAGTTCTTCTCGGTGGTGCTCAACCAGGACGCCGCGGCGGCGGCCGCGCTCGCCGACGAGCTGCGCGCCGGCATCGTGCACGGCGAGCTGTTCCTCGTCTACCAGCCGCGCATCGACATCGCGACGCGCCAGGTGGTCGGCGCCGAGGCGCTGCTGCGCTGGCGCCATCCGCGCTACGGAGTGCTTGCGCCCGAAGCGTTCTTGCCGCTCGCGGACGACACCGGGCTGCTCGTGCCCATCGGCGCCTGGGTGCTGCGCGAGGCTTGCGAGCAGGGCCGGCGCTGGCTCGACGCGGGAATCAGGCCGCTCAGCGTGGTGGTCAACGTCACCGCGCGCCAGCTGCGCCACGGCAGCCTCGCGGAGCAAGTGCGCGCCGCGCTCGACTCGAGCCGCCTGCCGTCCGAGTCGCTGCTTATCGAGGTGCCGGAGACCGTGCTGCGGCAGATCCCCGAGCAGCTCGAGGAAGCGCTTGCCGGCGTGGCGGCGGGGGGCGCGCGCCTCGGCGTCGATGACTTCGGTACCGGCTATGCCTCGCTTCCGATGCTGCAGCGCCTGCGCGTGAGCGCCGTATGCATCGACCGCAAGCTCGTGGCCGGCGTGCCGGGCGACAACGAACGCACGGGCCTTGCCAAGGCGCTGATCGCGCTCGCGCGCGGGCTCGACTTCGACGTCGTGGCGAAGGGCGTCGAAACGCCCGGGCAGCGCGAGTTCCTCGCCGAGGCCGGCTGCCGGGTGTGCCAGGGCGATCTCTTCGCCGCGGCGGGCCCCGCCGAAGAGGTCGAACCCATCCTGCGCGCCCCGCGCGCCGCGTAGTAAATTGCCGGGGATGCAAAAACCCCTCTCCCCGGACGCCCTCGCGGAGCTCGCGCCGGGCGGAAAGCTGCGCGTGGGCATCAACCACGGGAATTTCCTCATCGTGACGCCCGGCTCGCCGTTCGGCGCGCCGAAAGGCATTGCGCCGGACCTCGCGCTCGAGCTCGGCAGGCGCGCCGGGGTGCCGGTCGAATTCGTCGGCTTCGACGCGGCCGGCCAGCTCGCGGACGCGGTGAAGAACGGCCAGGTCGACGTCGGCTTCCTCGGCAACGAGCCGCAGCGCGCCGACGTCATCGCGTTCAGCCCGGCCTACGTCGAGCTGCCGGTCACGTATCTCGTGCCCGCCGGCTCGCCGATTCAGCGGATCGACGACGTGGACCGCGAAGGCGTGCGCATCGCCGTCTCTGCGCGCAGCGCCTATGACCTGTATCTGACCCGTCACCTGAAGCACGCGCGCCTCGCGCGCGCGGAGGGGATTCCTGCGTCGGCGAAGCTTTTCGCAGCCGAGAAGCTGGAAGCGCTGGCCGGCCTCAAGCCCGGCCTCATGGAAGAGGCGCGCAAGCTGCCGGGAGCGCGGGTGCTCGACGGCCAGGTGACGGCGGTGCAGCAGTCGATCGGCGCGCCGAAGAACCGGCAGGCGGCGGCAGCGTATCTGCGCGCGTTCATCGAGGACGTGAAGCGCTCGGGACTGGCGGGGCAGCTCGTCGAAAAGCACGGCGTCAAGGGAATCAACGTCGCGCCCGCGGCCTAGGGCGAATGAAGCTCTCGGCCGTCGTCCCGGCGTATAACGAGCAGAAGCTCCTCGCCGCAACGCTCGAGCACGTGCGCCGCGGCTTCGACGCTTTCGCCGCGCGCGGCTGGTCGTGCGAGCTCCTCGTCTGCGACAACAACTCCACCGACCGGACGCCCGAAATCGCGCGCGCGGCCGGCGCCCGCGTGGTGTTCGAGCCGGTGAACCAGATTTCGCGCGCACGCAATACCGGCGCCGCTGCTGCGTCCGGTGACTGGCTGCTTTTCATCGACGCCGATTCCTCGCCCAGCCCGGAGCTCTTCGCCGACATGCTCCAGGCCATCGAAGCGGGCTGCGTCGGCGGCGGCGCCACCGTCGCCATGCCGGGCGGCCGCGCCGACGTGCGCATGTGGACCGCGGTGTGGAACGCGTTCAGCCGCGCGACATCCTGGGCGGCCGGCTCCTTCTTCTTTTGCGAAGCGCGCGCGTTCCGGGACGTCGGCGGCTTCAGCGAGCGCCTGTATGCCGCCGAGGAGCTGGATCTTTCGCGGCGGCTGAAGCGTCGCGGCCGCTTCGTGATCCTGTCGCGCCACCCGCTCTCCACGAGCGACCGCAAGGCGCGCCTCTACGCGTGGCACGAGCACGCGCGGTTCTTGACGAGATTTGCGTTACTGGGAGCGAGGGTTTTGAAAAGCCGCGACCAGTGCTCGATCTGGTACGACGGCCGGCGCTAGACGACGAAGTCGAACGCGCCCTCGCCCTTGGCCAGGCGCATCTCGAGCTCGCGCCGGTAGATCGAATCGCGCTGGTTGGCCGGCTCGTTCGGCCAGTAGAGCTGCGTCGTGAGCAGGCGCCCGCCGCGCGGCTGGAACTTGACATGAAAGTGGCGCGTGCGCCCCGGGTACAGCGCCGGCACGATGGTTTCGAAGCGATAGCGGCCCTCGCTGTCGGTGAACTGGTGCCCGCGATAGCGGAAGCCGTGGTTGTCGTACGTGCCCTCCTCGTCGCAATGCCACAGGTCGACAAGCGCATTCGGCACCGGCTTGCATTGCGGAGAAAGCACGCGGCCGGCCAGCACGAAGCGCGTTTTTTCGCTGCCTTCGACGAGCGTCGCGCGCAGCGGCGAGTTCGGCGTATAGAAGGGGCCCTCGGTCTGGCGCGGCGTGATCACGCCGCACGTCTCGGCGAGGCCTTCGATGGGAACGAGTAGCGCGGCTCCGAGCAGCCGCCTGCGGGAGATCATGCATGCCTCCTGTCGGTGCGAACCAGCAGAACGTAGGACGCCAAGCATAGAGCGGCGCAGGCCGCGATGACCGCCGCCATCGCCGTGGCGCCGCTGGCGCTGACCCAGCCCACGGCGGCGCTCGCGAGCACGCCGAACAACGCCTGGCTGCCGCCGAGAAGCGACGCCGCGCCGCCGGCGCGGTCGCCGAAAGGCGCCATCGCGACCGCCGAGGCGTTCGACGCGATGAGGCCGAGGCTCGCCACCGCGAAAAAAAGCGGCACGAAAATCCCGGCAAACCCGCCGATGCGCGTCAGCGCGGTCAGGAGAAGAAGCGCCGACGCGGCCGCAAGCACAACTGCGCCCCAGCCCAGAACGCGGCGCGGTCCCCGGCCGGTGACGAGCCGTCGGTTGAGCTGCGACATGACGATGAAGCCGAGCGCGTTGGCGCCGAAATACCAGCCGAAGCGCTCGGCCGGAATCCGGAACAGCTGGATGAAGACGAATGGCGCGGCGGCGAGATAGGCGAAGAACGCGCCGAAGGCGCTCATGAACACCAGCGCCGGCCCGACGAAGCGCCGGTCGGCCAGTAGAGGGAACGCGCCCACCAACGCCCGCGGCAGCGACGGCGTGCGTGCGTGCTCCGGGTGCGTCTCGTCGAGAAAAAAGAACACTACGGCGACGCAAAAGAGTGCGTAGGCGGCGAGCAGCCAGAATACCCAGTGCCACGAGGCGCTCGCGACGAGCCAGCCGCCCGCGAGCGGCGCGAGGATCGGCGCCGCGCCCATGACCAGCATCATGAGCGAGAGCACGCGCGCCGACTGCACCGCGTCGAAGCGGTCGCGGATGATGGCGCGGATCACGACCATGCCCGACGATCCGCCCAGCGCCTGGGCGAAGCGCAGCGCGATGAAGCTCTCGAGGCCTGCCGCGAGCGCGCAGCCGACCGTCGCCACCGTGAACAATCCGAGGCCGACGAGAAGCGGCGGCTTGCGGCCGAAGCGGTCGGCGAGCGGGCCGAAGACCAACTGGCCGAGCGCCATGCCGAAGAGGTAGGCCGATACCGTCTGCTGCACGCGCGCGGCGCTCGTAGAGAACTCCGCCTGCAGCGTCGGCAGCGCCGGCAGATACATGTCCATGGCAAGCGGCCCGAGCGCCATGACGGCGCCGAGGATGAGCGTGAGCCGCCCTATCCCTTCACGCACAGCACTTGCTTCAGGGTATGTAGCACCTCAACGAGATCCGACTGGTTGGCCATCACCTGATCGATGTTCTTATACGCGCCCGGGATCTCGTCGATGACTCCTTTGTCTTTGCGGCAGATTACGCCTTGTGTTTGGACCTGCAAATCCTGAAGGGAAAACTTCCTTTGCGCGGCGTTGCGGCTCATCAGCCGGCCGGCCCCGTGCGCGCAGGAATCGAAGCTCTCGGCGGAGCCCTTGCCGCGCACGATGTAGCTGCGCGCGCCCATGCTTCCGGGGATGATACCGAGATCGCCGGCACGCGCGCGGATCGCGCCCTTGCGCGTAAGCCAAACCTGCTCGCCGAAATGCTCTTCGCGCTCGACATAATTGTGATGGCAATTCACAGCCTCAGCGCTCACCTCGAAGCCGGGCAGATGACGCCGCAGCGCCTCGAGCACCAGATCCATCATCTCGGCGCGGTTCGCGCGCGCGTAGTCCTGCGCCCAGCCGACCGCCTCGACGTAGTCGTCGAAGTGCCGCGCGCCCTCCGGAAAGTAGGCCAGGTCGCGGTCCGGCAGCTGGATTTGAAGTCTTTCCGCATCCTTCTTCGCCAGCTCTATGAAATACGAGCCGAGCGCGTTGCCGATGCCGCGGCTGCCCGAGTGCAGCATCACCCAGACGCGCTGCGCCTCGTCGAGGCACACCTCGATGAAGTGGTTGCCGCCGCCCAGCGTGCCGAGCTGCAACTCCCAGCGCGAATTCTTGCCTATACGCTTTTCGATCCCCGGATGCTTCTGCAAAATGCGGGACAGGCTCTTCTTGAAAGGCTTCGCGGCATGGGCCCGCGCGCTGCGCTCGTCGTGCTGGTCGAAGCCCACCGGGACGTCGCGGCTGATCTGGTGGAAGACTTTTCTGAGCGAGGTTTCATCGATATCGTCAGCCGTGAGCGACAGCCGGGCCGCCATCATGCCGCAGCCGATGTCCACGCCGACCGCCGCGGGAACGAGGGCGCGCGCCGTCGCGATCACGGAGCCGACGGTGGCGCCGATGCCGAGATGCACGTCGGGCATCGCCGCCACGTGGTGGTGCACCACCGGGAGGCGCGAAATATTGACGAGCTGCGCGCGCGCAGCAGGCTCGATGTCTCCGGTATAGACCTTGACCGGAACGCAGCCTTCACGGATTTCCTGGATAACCGGCATGCAGCTTAGAGTATGAGCATGGAAACGAACGCGGACGATCTTTTCGACAAGCTGCGCCGGCAAATGGTTGCGGACATCACGGCGCACACGGTTTTCGCCTGCGCCGAGATCGGCAAGGCGGCGCTGAGCGCGCGCGTAATGGAAGCCATGGGCCAGATTCCGCGCCATGAATTCGTGCCGGCCGAAATCAGGGCCTATGCCTACGCCGACACCCCGCTGCCCATCGGCTGCAACAAGACCATCTCGCAGCCCTTCATCGTCGCTCTCATGACCGACCTGCTTGACCCGCAGGCGGAAGACAGGGTGCTCGAAATCGGCACCGGGCTCGGCTACCAGGCGGCGGTCCTTTCGGGGCTTGTGCGCCAGGTCTACAGCGTCGAGGTGATCGAAGAGCTTGCGCGCCAGGCGAAGAAGCGGCTCGCACGCCTGCGGTTGCGCAATGTCGAGCTGCGGACTGCGAACGGGTATTACGGCTGGCCGGAGCACGCGCCGTACGACAAGATCGTCCTCACCGCCGCGCCGGAGCTGATACCGCCGGCACTGCTGCAACAGCTGAAGCCCGGCGGCAAGATGGTGCTGCCGGCCGGCCTGCCGGATACGCAGAAGCTCCTCGTCGTGGAGAAGGCCAAGGACGGCCGGATAGCGACGCGCGAGCTTCTTCGCGTGCGCTTCTCGCTGATGGAAGTCAACCCAGCTTCAGAAGCTTCGCCGCGTTCTCCTTCATGATGAGCGGCCGCACCTCGGGCTTGATGTCCAGCTTTTCGAACTCCGCGATCCAGCGATCCGGCGTAATGACGGGGTAGTCGGAGCCGAAGAGGATCTTGTCCTTGAGCAGGGTGTTGGCGTACTGCACGAGGATCGGCGGGAAGTACTTGGGCGACCAGCCCGATAGATCGATGTAGACCTGCGGCTTGTGCGTGGCCACCGACAGCGCCTCCTCCTGCCAGGGAAACGAAGGATGGGCGAGGATGATCGGCATGTCGGGAAAATCCGCCGCCACGTCGTCGAGCAGCATCGGGTTCGCGTACTTGAGGCGGATGCCTCCTCCGCCCCGGGTTCCCGCGCCGACGCCGGTCTGGCCGGTGTGGAAAAGCGCCGGCAGCTTCGCCTCGGCGATCGCCTCGTAGAGCGGATAGGCCATGCGCTCGTTCGGGAAGAAGTCCTGCACCGACGGGTGGAACTTGAAGCCTTTGACGTTGTAGTCGGAGATCAACCTTTTCGCTTCGCGCACGCCCTCGGCTCCCCGGTGCGGATTGATGCTGGCGAAAGGAATCGCCACATCGGAGTTCTGGTGCGCGAGCTCGGCGATCTCCTCGTTGCTCACCTGCCGGCTCGCGCTCTTCTCGCCGTCCACCGTGAAGACGACGAACGCCATCTTCAGCTTGCGGTACAGCTCGGCCATCTCCGGCACCGTCTGGTGCTGCGGCTGATAGCGGAAATAGCGCCCCATCGCTTCCTGCTTCTCGGTGGGGGCATCGTCCACCCGCAGCGCCGATTTCCAGGCGTGCGTGTGAATGTCGATGGCGACCAGGTTTTTCAGATCCATAGGATTCTTTCGGAAGGCGGATCGCGGTACAGCTCCTCCACCAGCGCTTTCCTGCGCTCGAGGACCGCGCGCTGGTTGATGGAGCCCTTGTCGGTCATTTCGCCGGCGTCGAGCGACGGCGGCTCGTCGAGAACGATCGCACGTGAGATGCGATTGGAAGTGCCAGTACTTTTTTCATCAAAGGACCTGAGAAGCCTCAGCAATTCGTTCGAGTCGGGATTGCCCGCGGGAAAAATCACAGCCGTCAATTCACTTCTCCCCTCGCCGGCGAACACCACGTCGCGCACGAGCGGCGCGAAATGCTCGATGAAGCGCGCGCGCAGCGGCCCGACGTGCACCCAGGTGCCGGTGGCGAGCTTGAAGTCCTCGGCGATGCGGCCGCGGAAAAGCAGCCCCTTCTCCGGCCGCTCGGGATCCTCGAACACGAACGCGTCCCCGAGCCGGTAATAGCCCTCCTCGTCGAACGCAGCCGCGGTGAGCTCGGGCCGGCGCCAGTAGCCGGGCGTGATGTTCGGACCCTTGAGCCGCGCCTCCAGCTTTCCCGCGAACGGCACCAGCTTCCATTCCATCCCGGGCGCGGGCAAGCCCATGTTGGTGACATCCGCCGTCTCCCACATGCGGCCCATCGCGTACGGGGCCGTCTCGGTCGAGCCGAGGCCGGTGAGGAACAGGATGTCCTCGCCGCAGGTCTCGCGCGCAAGGCGCTTGATCTCGTCGAAGACGTGCTGCGCCATCGCCGCGCCGGCGAACCACAGCACCTTGAGGCGGGAGAAGAAGTTCTTGCGCAGCTTATGGTCCGCGCGCAGATACGGCAGCAGGGCCTCGAAGCCTTTCGGCACGTTGAAGTACCAGTTCGGCGCGACCTCGCGCAGGTTGCGCACCGTGGCCTCGATCGCGCCCGGCATGGGCTTGCCTTCGTCGATGTAGTAGGAGCCGCCGTTGTAGATCACCAGGCCGAAGTCGTGGTTGCCCGCGGCGGTGTGATGCCACGGCGCCCAGTCGACCAGCACCGGCGGCTCGTCCTGGAAGAAGGCGAACTGGCTCGCCATCACCGCCTGGTTCGAGCACCACATGCGCTGGGTGTTGATCACCGCCTTCGGCATGCCGGTCGAGCCCGAGGTGAAGAGGAACTTGGCGATCGTCTTGGGGCCGACGCGCGCGTGCGCCTCCTCGACGTTCGTTCCCGCCGGCACGGACAGCGCGTCGTCGAACTCCTCCAGCCGATGCGTCACATGAACTGCTTCGAGGGCCGGCCGGTACTGCGGTCCGTTCGCAAAGACAAGGCCCGGCGTAAGCAGCTCGACGATGTAGCGCAGCTTCGAGAAGTCTTTCGAGAGCAGCGAATACGCGGGCGACACCGGTGCGTACGGCACGCCGACATACATCGCGCCAAGATGCAGCAGCGCATGCTCGATGTCGTTGCCGGAAAGCACCACCAGCGGCCGCTCGGCAGAAAGCTCCTTCTGCAGCAGATATGCGCCGATGGCGCGCGCCCGCTCGAGCGCCTGGGAATAGGTGACGCTGCGCCAGCCGCCGGTCGCTTCACGCTGCGCGAAAAGAACGCGCTGCGGCGCGCGCGCGGCCCAGTGCTCGAGCCGGTCGGTAAGCCGCTCGGGATACGCGCCGAGCGCTTGCGTGCGCAACAGCACCGAGCCGTCCTCGCGGCGCGCAACCTCCAGATTCACGCCGCCGAGCCGAACCGCGCGCACCCGCTTGCCTGCAGTCACCAATCGATTTTGCTTTTCGTTGACCGTCGAATTGTAATGCTCTATAAGCGGAAAACGTTTTCAGCAGAAAACGTTTTCCATAGGGGGAATGCATGTCCAGCCAAATCACCCGTCGCCGTTTCAACGCCGCGCTCGCAGGCGCCGGCCTCGCCGCCGCCCTCGCTCCGTTCGGCATCGTGCGCGCGCAAGCGCGCAAGGTGCGCATCGGAGTGATCCTGCCGCGCTCGGGCTATCTCGGCTTCCTGGGCCAGTCCTGCCAGAAAGGCGCCGACCTCGCGCCGGCGGTCATCAAGGACATGCTGGGCGTCGACATCGAGCTGATGAACGCCGACTTCGAGTCGAACGTCGACACCGCGCGCACGCGCGCCGAGCGCCTCATCCAGGAAGGCGCGAACGTCCTCATCGGCGCGTTCGACTCCGGGGCGAGCGCGGCGATCGCGCAGGTCGCCGAGCAGCGCGGCATCCCCTTCGTCGTCAACATCGCCGCCGCGCCGCAGATCACCGAGCAGGGCTACAAGTTCACGGTGCGCAACTTCCCGACCTCGGTCGACCTGGTGCGCAACGGCCTGGCGCTGATCGGCGATCTCTTCCAGGCGACCAACACCGCGCCGCGCAGCGCGGTGTTCATGCACGTGAACGATACCTTCGGGCAGGCGAATGCCAAGGCCATCGCCGCCCTCATGCCGCGGCTCACGCAGCTGCCTTTCAAGATCGTCGAGACGATCGCCTACGACCCTGCCGCCAAGGACCTCACGGTCGAGGTGTCGAAAGCCAAAGCGACCAACGCCGACTTCTTGCTCAACGTCTGCCGGGTGCAGGACTCGATCATCCTGCGCCGGGAGATGGTGAAGCAGCGCTGGCAGCCGATGGGCATCATCGGGCCGGGCAACCCGGGGATGTACGAGGAGCAGTACTACAAGGCCCTGGGCAAGCTCTCCGAATACAGCATTTCGAACGTGCCGTGGTACCACCCCAAGGCCGACATCACGCGCGCGGTGGAGAAGCAGTTCCTGAAGCAGAACCCGAAAGACAAGCCGATGTACCACGCGCTGAACGTCGGGTTCACCTTCGAATCCATCCTGATCATCGCCGACGCGTTCAAGCGCGCGAAGACCGCCGACCCCAAGGCGCTCAACGACGCGATCCACCAGACCGACATCAAGAACCGCATGATGCTGGGCGGGCCGATCAAGTTCAACGCGAAAGGGCAGGTCGAAGGCATCGCCTCCGCCTGCATCCAGAACCTCAACCTGAGGCCCACGGTGGTGCTGCCCGCGAACGCGGCCGAAGCGAAGCCGGTGTTCCCGGTGCCGGGCTACAAGAAAGCGTAGAAATTCCTAAGCCAAAATAGAGGGCCGGGCAACCGGCCCTTTTTGTTATGACCTGGGATCTCGTCGCCAACGTCGCCATCGCGGGCGTGCTCACCGGCCTGGTGTACGGCCTCATGGCGCTCGGGCTCTCGGTGATCTTCGGCGTGGTGCGCGTGGTGAATTTCGCGCACGGCGAGATGATGACCATCGCGATGTACGCCACCGTCGCGCTGTTTGCGGCCTGGCGGATCGATCCGTTCCTGGCCGTCGTGCCGGTGGCGGCCGCGTTCTTCGTCTTCGGCTACCTGCTGCAGGCCCGGCTCATCAACCCGTTCGTCACGCGCCCGGAGCACTCGCAGTTCATACTTCTGCTCGCGGTGGCGATCATCATCACGAACGCCCTGATGGTGAGCTTCGGGCCCGACGCGCGCAACGTGCAGGTCGACTACCAGCTCGAGTCCTACGCGATCGGGCCGATCCTCTTCGACAAGGCGCGGCTCTATGCCGCCGGCATGGCGCTCGCCGCGAGCGCTGCGCTGTTCGCGTTCTTCCGCTTCAGCCTCACCGGCAAGGCGATCCGCGCCTGCGCCGACAACTATCTCGGCGCCAAGGTGGTCGGGCTCGACGTCAAGCGCTATTACGCGCTCACCTTCGGCCTGGGCGCGGCCTGCGTCGCAGTCGCCGGCTGCATGATGATCCTGCTCGTGGACGTGACGCCGATCCTCGGGCCGGCGTACACCCTGCTCGCCTTCGTGATCGTCATCGTCGGCGGCCTGGGCTCGATGGGCGGCGCGCTGCTCGGCGGCGTGCTGATCGGGCTGTCGGAGGCGCTTGCGGGCCTCTTCATCCAGCCCTCGGCGAAGAGCATGATCAGCTTCGGGCTGCTCATCCTCGTGCTCCTCTTCAGGCCGCAAGGCCTCCTGGGCAAGAAAGCGTGAGGCGCGCCACCGCCGGGCTCGCGCTCCTCGCGGCCCTTCTCGCCGTGCTGCCCGCCTTCGCGCGCGGCTACGCGCTCTCGGTGGCGACGCTCATTCTTTACTTCGCGTACACCGGCCAGGCGTGGAACGTGATGATGGGATTCGCCGGGCAGCTTTCGCTCGGCCATTCGCTGTACGTCGGCGTCGGCGCCTACGCCGCGGGAGCGCTTTTCTTCCACTACGGCATCGGCCCCTGGGCGGGCCTGTGGGTGGCGATCCTGCTCTGCGTGGCTCTCGGCCTGCTCGTCGGGTTCCTCGCGTTCCGCTTCGGCATCTCGGGCGTGTACTTCGCGCTGCTCACCATCGCCTTCGCCGAGTTCACGCGCATCGGCTTCGATCATCTCGACTGGATCGGGGGCCCGGCCGGCATGTTCCTGCGCGTCGCGCAGCGCGACACCTGGGACCTCGCCAACTTCCGCGGCCCGCCGGTGATGTATTACTACGCCATGCTGTTCCTGACGGCCGGCGCCTTCGCCCTGTGCTCGTTCCTGCTGAAGTCGAAAGCGGGCTATTACTGGCTGGCGATCCGCGAGAACGAGGAAGCCGCGCAGGCGCTCGGCATCAACACGTTTGCCTGGAAGATGCTGGCGGTCGCCGTCAGCTCGGCGATGACCGCCGTCGCCGGCGTGTTCTTCGCCTTCTACTACAACAACCTCTTCCCCGAGCAGATCTTCCACATCAGCCGCTCGATCGAGATCATCCTCGGCCCGATCATCGGCGGCATCGGCACGCTGTTCGGGCCGATTCTCGGCGCCGCGGTGCTCACGCTCCTTTCCGACGGCATCACCGAGCTGCTCGGCGCGCTCGGCTGGGAGCTGCCCGGCATCAAGCAGGTGTTCTACGGGATCGTGCTGCTCATCGTCATCGTCTTCCTGCCGCACGGCATCTGGCCGGGGCTCGCGCGCAAGCTGAGACTGGATCGCTGATGGCGCTCCTCGAAGTGCACGGCGTGTCGAAATCTTTCCGCGGCCTGCGCGCGGTGCACGAGGCGTCCTTCGATATTCCCGAGGGCAGCATCAATGCCCTTATCGGGCCGAACGGCGCGGGCAAGACCACGATCTTCAACATGATCGCCGGCGTGTATGCGCCGGATGGCGGCACGATCCATTTCCAGGGCAAGGCGATCCACGGCCTGCGTCCGGACCAGGTGTGCGTGGCCGGCATCGGGCGCACTTTCCAGATCGTGAAGCCCTTCGCCGGGCTCTCGGTGCTCGACAATGTCGTGGTGGGCGCCCTGCTCCGCGAGCGCTCCGCGCGCGCCGCGCGGCGCATTTCGCTCGACATTCTCGAGAAGCTGCATCTGGGCCCGAAACGCGATCTGCCCGCCTCCTCGCTCACGCTTCCCGACCGCAAGCGCCTCGAGGTGGCGCGCGCGCTGGCGACGCGCCCGAAGCTGCTGCTTCTCGACGAAGCCATGGCCGGGCTGCGCCCGACCGAGTGCGACCAGATGATCGAGGTGTTCCGCCGCCTCAATGTCGCCGAGGGCCTGACGATTCTGCTCATCGAGCACGTCATGCGCGCCGTCATGGCGCTCGCGCAGCACATCGGCGTGCTGCGCCACGGCGAGGTGATCGCACGCGGCAAGCCCGAGGAAATCGTGCGCGACCCGGCCGTGCTCGAGTGCTATCTCGGCGAAGAGACTGAGGTCTGATGCTTTCAGTAGAAGACCTCGATCTTTATTACGGCGACGCACAGGCTCTTTCGGGCGTCTCGCTCGAAGTCCCGCAAGGCGACATCGTCGCGATCATCGGCGCGAACGGCGCCGGCAAGTCCTCGCTCATCCGCACCATCGCCGGCATCGAAGCGCCGCGCGCCGGGAAAATCGTCTTCAAAGGCACGCCGATCCAGGGCCTGGAATCGCACCAGATCTGCAACCTCGGCATCGGCCAGGTCGCCGAAGGCCGCCAGGTGTTCCCGAGCCTCACGGTGCTCGAGAACCTCGAGATGGGCGCCGTGCTGCCGCGCGCGCGGGCCGCCGCCAAGCGGGCACTCGAGGACGTCTTTACCTTGTTCCCGCGCCTTGCCGAACGGCGCACGCAGGTCGCCGGCACGATGTCGGGCGGCGAGCAGCAGATGCTCGCCATAGGCCGCTGCCTCATGGGCGCGCCCGAGCTCATCATGTTCGACGAGCCCTCGCTCGGCCTCGCGCCGGTGGTGGTGCAGGAGGTGCTGCACACCATCCATGTGCTGCACCAGCGCGGGCTCACGATCCTGCTCGTCGAGCAGAACGTCGCGGTGTCGCTCAAGATCTCGCAGCGCGCGTACGTCCTCGAGAACGGCCGCATGGTGATGAGCGGCTCGGGCGACGAGCTGCTGCGCAACGACCGCGTGCGGCAGGCGTACCTCGGACTGTAGAACACCTTGTATTATTGTAGACTTTAAGACATGCGTCACGGGGATGCGGCCCGGGAGGAGGTTTCATGACTAGCGAAGTGAACGTTGACCGCGAGAACGGTATTGCGGTCGTCACGCTGAACCGGCCGGACAAGATGAACGCGCTCACGACCGCCGGCTTCATCCTGCTGTCCAATACACTGCGCCAACTCGCGCTCGACGAGGACGCCGCCGTAGTCATTGTGACAGGCGCCGGGCGGGCGTTCTGCGCCGGCGGCGATGTTTCCAGCATGGCCGCCGACGCGGAATTCACCGAGCCCACGCTTGAGGGCCGCGCCCAGGCGCTGCGTGAAGCCATGGACTGTGCACGCGTCCTGCACGACATGCCAAAGCCGACGATCGCGATGGTGAGAGGCGCTGCTGCCGGCGCAGGGCTCTCTATCGCGCTTTCATGCGACTTGCGCGTGGCATCCGCCAATGCCCGGTTTGTCACGGCCTTCAAGGAAGTCGGCTATTCCGGCGATTTCGGTGGCAGTTACTTCCTGACCAAATTGGTGGGCCCGTCCAAGGCCAGGGAGCTTTACTTCTTGTCGGAGCGGCTGAGCGCCGACCAGGCGCTGCAGCTCGGGATTGCGAATGTGGTGGTCGAAGACGCAAGACTTGACGCGGAGACCAAGGCGATCGCCGCCCGCCTCGCAGCCGGCCCCAGAATCGCCTATCGCTACATGAAGCGCAACCTGAACGCCGCCGAGACGATGAGCCTTGCGGAAATCATGGATCTCGAGGCTTGGCATCACACCCGCTGCGGCATGACGGAGGACCACCTCGAGGGCGCGCGCGCGTTCGTTGAGAAGCGCAAGGCGCAGTTCAAGGGCCGCTAGTGGCCGGCGTAATCGTGATCACCGGCAGCAGCCGCGGCATCGGTGCCGCCACCGCTTGCCTGGCGGCCAGACAGGGCTACGACGTGTGCGTGAACTACATCCGCGACGCGGCAGCCGCGGAGGAAGTGGCCGGTAAAGTGCGGGCCGCGGGGCGGCGCGCGATCGCCGTGCAGGCGAACGTCGGGAATGAAGAGGAGATCGAGCGATTGTTTAAAGCCGTTGATCGCGAGCTCGGGCGGCTGACGGTGCTGGTGAACAACGCGGCCGTTGTGGGACAGAGCCGCCGGCGCGTGGAAACCCTCCGTGCTCAGGCGGTCAACGCTCTGCTCGCTGCCAATGTGACGGGCGCCATCGTCTGCGCGCGCGAGGCAATCCTGCGCATGTCGACCAAGCACGGAGGCGCAGGCGGCGCGATCGTCAATGTGTCATCCGCGTCGTCGCGCATCGGCGCCCCTAACTTGTGGGTCGACTACGCCGCCTCCAAGGGCGCCATCGACAGCTTTACGATCGGCCTCGCCCAGGAAGTCGCCGGCGAGGGAATCCGGGTCAACGCGGTGCGGCCCGGCCTCATCGATACCGATATTCACGCCGCGACCGGCATGCCGGACCGCGTGGCGCGCGCGGAAAAGATGATTCCGATGAAACGCGCCGGTGCCGCCGAAGAAGTGGCCGAGTCCATCCTCTGGCTCGCTTCGCCGGCCGCCTCGTACGTCAGCGGCGCGATTCTCGACGTGGCCGGCGCCGTCAGGTAACTTACCAGTACCGCGGCAGCCAGGTTGCGAGCCAAGGCAGCATCATCACGATGGCGGAATAGATGATGCCGACCGTGAAGAAACCCGGCACGGCGCGGAAGGCCTGCTGCGGTGGAGTCTTAAGAATGGCCGCCGCGGTGTAGAGCCCGACGCACACCGGAGGCGTGATGAGCCCGAGGCCGATCAGCCCGGTGATGAAGACGTATAAGTGCAGCGCGTCGATCTTCAGCGCGGTGGAGATCGGGTACATGATCGGCAGCGTCAGGTAGAAGATCGGCACCGCCTCCATGAACGTGCCGAGAATGATGATGCCGATGCCCGCCGTAATCATGAAAGTGATCGGACCGATGTTGTAGTCGAGGAAGAACTGCACCAGGGCCTGCGGCGTCTTGGTGTACGTCATGATGATGGAGAAGTACACGGCCATGGCGATGATGGCGAAAATCACTGCCGTGGTCTCTGCCGTGCCGCGTGTCGCTTTCCAAAAACCCCTCCAGGTGAGCTCGCGGTAGACGAACAGGCCGAGCGCAAGCGCATAAATGCTCGCCACCGAGGCCGACTCCGCCGGGGTCAGCAGGCCGCCGTACAGGCCGCCCAGGACCAGCACCGGAAGCAACAGGGAAGGCAGCGCGATCGCGAAGGCGCGGACACGCCGGCGCCAGGGCTGAGGGGCCGGCCGGTCCATGCGCCGGCAGGTCCACATCACGTAGACCAGGAGCATCGCCCCGAGCAGAAGTCCGGGCAGCACGCCGGCGGCGAACGCCTTCGACACCGGCACATGGGTGATCGAGCTGTAGATAATCGCGGTATTGGACGGCGGAATGAGCGCGTCCATCAGGGCGGCCGTCGCCGCGAGCACAATGACGAAGGGCTTCGGGTAACCCGCGTCGATCATGGGCTTCATGAGCACGCTGCCAATGGCAACGATGGACGCGAGGATCGAGCCGGAGATGGCGCTGAATACAGCGATGGACAGGATCATCGCGATGCCCAGCCCACCCGGCAGGTGCCCCACCGCCGACACCCCGAGGTCAACCAGACGGCGTGCCGAGCCGCCGTAGTACATGACGTTGCCGGCAAACACGAAAATCGGGATCGCCACCAGGACCTGCTTGCTCACCGCGTCGAACGAGACCTGCATCAGCGTATGCGACGGCAGGCCCATCCCCCACACCGCAATCGCCGCCGAACTGACGCCGAAGACGAAGAACAGCGGCACCGATAACAGCATCAGCACCACGCCGAGCAGCGCGAAGCCCAGGATCATCGGTCAGCTCGCGGCGGGCGCGTGGGCCGCGCGACGCTTGCCCGCCACCTCGCACAGCAGCGATTCGAGGGCGAAATTGGCCCCGAGAATGAACCCCAGCGGGTAGGAGGTGTAGAGAACCCACAGCGGGAACTCGATCTCGGTGGTCGAAACCTGGCCCAACTGCTTGAAAAACAGCACGGTCCTCACGCCGAACACCGCGAATGCCACGCCCGCTACAAGGCAGGCGGCCAGCACCGCGGCCCGCAAGAGCGTGAGCGTCCTGCCCGTGACGTAGTGCGGCAGCACGTCCACCGCGATGTGGCCGTCGTGCCGCAGCACGACCCCAAGCAGGGGGAACACCACCCATGGAACGAGCTGCGGGGGCGATTCGGCGAGCCACGTATAGCCCTCGCCGGTGATGTAACGCACGGCGGCGGACACGAACGGCAGGGCCACGATCACCAGGATCAGCAGCCCGGTAAAGGCGACAATCAGCCACTCAAGCGCGTCGTTGACCTTCCTGTACGCGTCGAGGTACTTCAACGCCGCCGTGCTGGTGCGCTTACTTGCGACCGACAAAGCGCTTGGCAGCCGCGAAGATCTCAGGCGACATCAGCTTGGCGAGCTCCGGCTCGGTCTTTTCCCGGTCGAGGGCCTTGATTTCCTCGAGCGCTTTGCCCTGCAGGGTGACGATCTTGCCGCCGTGCTTTTCGGCGAGCTCCTTCAAGGCTTCGGCGTTGCCCGTGTAGGTCTGCGCGGTCGCTTCCTTGCTGATCTCCCGGCCCACCGAAAGCAGCACGTCGCGCTGGTCCCCCGGCAGGCCGGCGAGCCACTTGGCGTTGGCCATCAGCTCGGAGTCCGCGTAGACGGCGGACGGCAGCTGGGCGACCTTCAGATAATCCCACCACGAATAGGCCTTGATCGCGGTGGGCACGGTGGCGAGCGTGTCGATCATGCCACTTTGCAGCGCCGAGTAGATCTCCTCGGTCGACAGCGAGACCACGCTCATGCCGCGGGCCGCCAGCCCCGGACGCTCCGAAGCCGCGAGCGCGCGCGCTTTGAGGCCCTTCATCGCGGCGAGGCTCGACAGGCTGTCCTTTGCGCTGAACAGGACGTAGGGGCCCACCGGGACGTAGGCGACGTGCGCCATCCCGGTCTTCTGCAAGACGCGCTCGCGCATCGCCTTGCCTTCGGGCGACTCGGCTAGAAACCTGCGCTGATGCTCGATCGATTCCCAGACGTTCGGCAGCTGGAACACGTTCCAGTCCTTCTCGACCGCCGGAAGCTGGTTGTGCGTCACCACGCCGCCCATCTCGACCGATCCCGCCGACAGCGCGCCGATGATCTGGCGGATGGTGTAGAGCTGCCCGGAAGGGAAGACGTCGATCTTCAGCTTGCCGCCGGAGCGCTTGGTCACTTCGTCGGACAGCTTCTTCGACATGATGGCGCTCTCGTGCGAAGGCGCCCAGTGATAAGAGAGCCGCGCCGTCGTCTGCGCCAGCGCCGGCTGCGCGCTGGAAGCTGCAAGGGCGACGAGCGCGGCGCATACATTGATGCATTTCATTCGTATCCTCCTCCTGGGACCGGGGCAGTGTAGGAAGGGGGTCGCGACCTTGTCAACCCGCCGGCCCGCAAAAATCGGCAACATGGATGACATTACGTTTGTCGACAATCTAAAATCCTCAACGAGAGACATGAGCACGGCATGAAGCTCCTCGAGGATCACGCCAAAGCGTGGCTGCGCGCGCGCGCTCTGCCGGTACCCGACGGGCGCGCGGCACATACGCCCGAAGACGCGGCTGAATTGGCCCGTGCGCTGGGCGGACGCGTGGCGGTCAAGGCCCTCGTCGCGGCCGGGCGGCGCGGCAAGGCCGGGGCGGTGAAGATCGCGAACGACGAGATCGCCGCGGAGGCCGTTGCGCGTGGCATTCTCGGCGCCGAAATCGCGGGCCAGCGCACCCGACGCCTTTATGTCGAAGCTGCGGTGGACATCGCGGCCGAGCTCTACCTCAGCTTCGGCTTCGGCCGCCTGGCACCGCAGATCGCCGTCTCGCGCCAGGGCGGTGTCGATATCGAGACCGTGGCCGCTTCCGATCCGGCAGCGATCGTCACCGCCGAAGTCGACGCGATCCGCGGACTCAGCGTCTGGCAGGCCGCCTACCTGTGGGAGCGGGCCGGCGTCGAAAGCAAGCTCGTTCCGCTGCTGGCAGCCCTGACTGCGCGGCTATACACGGCGTTTCGCGACGCAGACGCGCTGATGCTCGAAGTGAACCCGCTCGCCGTCACGCGTGCTGGCGACCTGTCCATCGTCGGCACGATGATGGAAATCGACGGCAACGCGCTGTTCCGCCATCCGGAATGGCAGGACCTGGAGCTCGACGAAACCGGCCCGGGGGGCCGGGCGCTCAACGAGCGCGAGCGCGCGGTCATTGCCGCTGACCGCAAGTTCCAGGGCGGCGCCATCCGCTATACCGAGCTGCCCGGCGACATTGCGCTGTTCGTCTCGGGCGGCGGCGCCGGATTGCTGCAGCATGACCTGATGCTCGCGGCAGGCGGCCGGCCGGCGAATCATTCGGATCTCAGCCCGGCGAGCATCGACAAGCCCGCGGCGCTCTTCGATGCCATCTTTGCCAATCCGGGCGCGAAGGGCCTTCTCATCGGCATGAATTACCTGCAGCTCCTGCCCTGCACCCTGATCGTCGAGGCGCTGCTGCTGTCCATCAAGCGCAATGGCGTGGACCCGCGCGGCTTCCCGATCGTGGTGCGGCTGTTCGGTCCGAAGGAGGACGAAGCGCGCCGCCTCGCCGCCACCGTGCCGGGAATCCACTACTTGCCGCACGGCGCGAGCCTTGAAGAGGGCGTGCGCAAGATCGTCGCACTCGTGGGCGCATGAGCATCCTCATCGATTCCAGCACCCGCGTGCTCGTGCAGGGAGCCACCGGCGCGCAGGCGCGCTTCGACATCCGCTACTGCCTCGATTACGGCACGCGGATCGTCGCCGGCGTTACTCCCGGCCGCGGCGGGGAAACGGTGGAAGGCGTTCCGGTGTTCAATACCGTGGCCGCGGCGCTGGCCGCCACCGGCGCCAACGCGTCCGCCGTCTATGTGCCGGCCCGCGGCGTGAAGGACGCGGTGATGGAGGCGGTCGAAGCCGGGATCCGTGTGCTCGCCTGCTTTGCCGAGAACGTGCCGCGCCACGATGCGGCGGCGGCGGTGGCGGCCGCCCGGAGCGTGGGCGCTCGCATGGCCGGGTTCAACACCAACGGCGTGATCTCGCCCGGGCGCTGCAAGCTCGGCGGCATCGGCGGCGACCGCGCCGCACAGATCTACGCGCCGGGCCGCATCGGCGTGTGCTCCCGCTCGGGCGGCATGTCGGCCGAGATCTGCTGGACGCTCTCGCGCGCGGGAATGGGCGCCTCGACCTGCGTCTCCATGGGAGGGGACCCGATCGTCGGCATGCGCATGGTCGAGGTGCTGAAGCTCTTCGAGGCGGACCCCGAGACCGACGCCTGCGTGATCTTCGGAGAGCCCGGCGGCACGCACGAGATCGAGGTCGCCGAGGCGCTGCGCGCAGGTGAGCTGCGCAAGCCGGTCGTAGCGCTGATCGCGGGACAGTTCCAGGAACGCTACCCGGCCGGCGTGAGCTTCGGCCACTTCGCCGCCGTGATCAAGGGCGAGAACGACAGCGCTAGCGCGAAGCGGAAGATTCTGGCGGCGGCGGGGGCACGGGTCGCCTCATCGCTGGAGGAGATCCCGCAACTGCTGAGGTGACTTGCCAGATTACGGACGCGGCTGCCAAACCCAGCGACAGGACCAGATAGCCCGCTCCTGCGCCGCAGACATGCAGCATCGCGGCGAGCGCCGCGCCTGCGATGAGGAGCCGCTCCCACCACGCGAGAGACCGTAGCAGGAAACCCTGCGTCGCGGCCGCCACCAGCAGGCAGATGAGGGTCACCTCCGCGAGCAAACCGGCGCTGCGCCAAAAGCCGGGCATGTCGCGCGCGAGCAGCGCTGGTTCATACACGAACAGAAACGGCAGCAGATACAACATGGCGGCAAGCAAGGTCGCCTCCCATGCGGTGCGGAAGTACCGGCTGCCGGCGATTGCGCTGGCTGCGAGTGCGGCGGCCGCTATCGGCGGCGTGATGGCGGACAGGCAGGCGTAATACAGGATGAAGAAATGCACCGTATACGGGTCAAGCCCGTTCCCGATCGCGATCGGCGCCGCGATCGCGGCCGTGAGCACATATGCACCCACAGTCGGGATACCGCAACCGAGGATCAGGCACATGATCGCCGTCGACAGCAGCGCAAGGAACAGCGAACCGCCGGAAATGGCCTCGACCGCCCAGCCGAGCGGCACCGCGGCACCCGTCGCGGTGACCGATTCCGAGAGCACGCCGACCGTCCCCATGACGGCGGCGATGCCGGCCCCGGCAAGCGCGCCGTTACGCAGTCCCGCGATCAGCTTCACGGCAAAAGCGCTGAGCTCGGCGCCGCGCGGCGGGACGCCCTCGCGATAGAGCCTGGCGCGCAGCTTTGCCGGAAGGGCGGCGGCGACGAACACCAGCGCGAGGCGCACGCCGACGAGCACGAGGATCGAGTAGAACGCGGCGTAGGCGACCGAGCGGAGCGTGGCGAGCAGGATTGTCATGACCACCAGCGGAACGACAAACAGCGGCAGGTAGAACCACAGCTGCACCTGGTCGGGCGACTCCTGCTGGCGACGGATGCCGATGCGGCGCGAAAGCAAATACACCGCCGCAAACACCGAGACGTAATAGAACGCGGCGGGAATGATGGCGGTCACCACGATCTGGAAGTACGGCACGGCAAGCAGCGCTGCCATGATGAAGGCGACCGAGCCCATCACCGGCGGCACCAGTTGCCCACCCGTCGAGGCCGTCGCTTCGATCGCCGCCGCGGTATCGGCGGAGTATCCCTCGCGCTTCATGAACGGGATGGTGTACGTGCCGCATATAGCCACGTTTGAAACGGCCGCCCCAGTCACCATCCCCATCAGCCCGCTTGATACCACGGTGGTAAGTCCCGAGCCGCCTGGCAAGACCCTGCCAATTGCCTTGCCGATCTCGTTGAACGGCCGGTTGCCGTCAAGCGCCTCCAGAAGCCCGCCGAACACCATGAACAGAAAAATGTCGTTCGCCGAGATGGCCATGAACTGGCCGAAGAGGCCGCTGTACAGGCCGATCGAAACGTTCGAGATCACCGAAGCGAATGGCGTATGCGGCGCGGCCCACGATGCGGGGATCAGATGCCCGAACACGTAGTAACCGAGCGTGACGAGCGATAGGACCGGCAACACCGCGCCCCACTGCAGCCGCGTGCCCTCGAACACGAGCGCGAGCAGCACCACACCGAGGACCACGTCGAGTGCCGAAGGGAAACCCCCGGCGTTGATGAGAGTGTCGTAGCGTGCGGCTACATAAATTGCACAGGCTGCGGCGGCGATTGCCACGGCCAGCGCCCAGGCGCGGGCGGCTCCGCGGCGCAGCGACGCTACGACGAGCGCGATCAGGACGAGCGAGACGCCCAGATGCACGTCCTGCACTAACACTGAAGGCAGGAACGCCGACTGCGTCAGCACCATGTGAAACAGCGCCAGCCCGACGCCGATGAGCGTCGTGAGCAGGGCGAGCGTCTTCCCCATGCGAGCGTGCCGCTCGCGCTACTTAAGCAGTCCCGCCTCGCGATAGGCGCGGATGGCGCCCGGGTGCAGGTTGTCCAGGCCGAAAGGCAGGAATTCACGAGTGAAGATGGACGCGATACCTCCTGTCTTGTTAAGTTCGTCGATGTGCCGGATGACCAGACGCACATACTCGTACGCGGTTTCCTCCGGGAAGTCCTTGTCCACGGCCACGTAGTCGGGATTGGCATACGCCGACATCGCCTCGGTCTGCAGCGGTAGCGTGCCGTTCGGAATGGAAAGGATACGGTAAGGCACGCCGCGCTCGTTGCGCGTCTTCTCGAGGATCGCGCGGTCGAAGGGGACGTAGCGGAAAGGCTTGCCCGAGGCCTGCAGGTTGATGATTCCCTGCGTCGGTCCGATCTTGTTGTCGGCCCCGTTCATCCACAAGTTAGCGAGGCCGACGTCGATTGTCCCGTCGAGCAGCCCGTTCGTTATGTCGGCGAACGACAAGTACTGGAGCGTGATCTTGTCGTACACGCCCGCCGCCTTGAGCGTCTCCTCCATCATCAGGCTGGCGGTCCCGGCCTTCGGTCCGAGCGCCACGCGCCGGCCGGCGAGGTCCTTGATCGACTTCACCTCCGCAGACTGGGTCATCAGGAACCAGGCCGGCCAGGTCGCGTTCATCAGCGCGCGCAGCTCGAGCTTGCCCACGCCGTTCTCGAATGGCGGCTGCTTTTTCGAGGCAAGCCAGGGGCTCACCGGGTCCATGTTGAACACCATGGTCTTCCAGTTGGCCGAGCCGTCGATCGCCGTGCGCAGGTTATAGATGTAGCCTTGCGTCGGCTGCGAGCGCTGGCGCAGCCAGGTCGATTGCTTGGCGAGGATGCGATCGATGGTAAGCCCCCATTCGTATTCGCCGATGCCCGCGGGCGCGGTGAGGTGCGTCAGCGTGACCGGCGCGCGGGTCTGGGCCGGCGCAGCGGTGGCCGCGCCCGCGACGACCAGCGAAAGGGCGAAACGGACAAATCGGGTCATGTCACCTCCTCCTTGAGAACGACCGTGAATTGTCTTATTGTCAACAATGGGACTTGCAAGTCAAGGAAAGCGTATGTCCGGTATCGCCGATTTCAGGCTGCGGCCTGGCGATTTCCGCCCCGTGGGGCGCGAGCTCTCGCGGCCGGAATGCATCGTCGCCGAGCGCGACGGGACCCTGTGGGTGTCCGACAACCGCGCCGCCCTGATGCGCATCGACCCGGACGGCACGCAGGCGTTGATCGGCGCCATGCGCGGCGCACCGAACGGATTCGCCATGGAGGCCGACGGCAGCTTTCTCGTTGCGAATATCGAGCAAGGGCGCTTCTATCGGCAGCATCGCGACGGCCGGCACGAGGTCGCGCTCGACACCTGGGAGGGTGCAGCGCTCGGCTCAGCAAACTTCGCCTACCGCGACCCCCAGGGCAGGATGTGGGCAACGATCTCGACGCGCACCGTGCCCCGCTCAAATGCGGTTCACGCAACGATTCCTGACGGTTTCGTTCTCTGCCGCACGAACGGAAATTGGCGGCTCGCGGCAGGCGGTTTCTGCTTCACGAATGAAGTCCGCCTGCTCGGCGAGTACCTGTACGTCGCGGAAACCGCCCGCGGACGCGTGGTGCGGCTGGAGGTGAGCGGCGAAAGGCTCGGGCCGATGCAGCCTTATGGGCCGGACCCGCTGTTTCCCGGCGCGAAGGTGGACGGCATCACCTTCGACGCCGAGGGCAATCTTTGGGTCACGGAAATAACGCGCAATGCGCTCATCGTCATTTCTCGAGAGCAGCGCGCGCACGCCGTCTTCGAGGACCCCGAAGGCAAGAGCCTGCTCATGCCGACGAGCATCACCTTCGCGGGGCCGGAGGCGCGCACCGCGCTCGTCGGCTCGCTGAAAATGGATCACCTCGCGGCCTTTACCGCGCCTTTTCCGGGACAGGCTCTCTAGAGGCGGTAGAGGCGTTCCGCGTTCCTTCCGAGGAGCGCGTCCTTTTCGGCCGGTGAAAAATCGGCCGTGATGTCGCGGTAGGCATTCCACAGGCGGTCGTAGCTCGCCATCAGCCGGTCGACCGGGAAGTTGGAGGCGAACATGCAGCGCTGCGCCCCGAACCACTCGATCGGCTCGAGCACGAGAGGGCGCAGCGAGTCGACGGTCCAGCGGTTGTCCAGCATCCCGTAGCCGCAGAGCTTGACCGCGATGTTCGGACAGCCTGCCAACTGCCGCATGCCACGGCGCCATCCCTCCAGACCGGCCGCGTCGCGCTCGACCGGCATGCCGGCATGGTCGAGAATGAATTGGATGTCCGGGTAGCGGCGCGCCAGCGCGCCGACTGCGGGCATCTGCTGCCAGTACACCTGCACATCGAACGACCAGCCGTAGCGTCGGAGCTTGCCGAGGTTCGCCTGCCAGGTGTCGTCGGCGAGATAGTCTTTCGGCGCGCGATTGAGCTTCGGATCGGCGTGCCGATTGAGCACCTGGCGGATGCCGCGCATCCGCGGAAAGCGCGCGTGGCCCTCCAAGACGGATTCCACTTCCGCAGACGAGAAATCGGCGAAGGCGACGATGCCGTGGGGAAAACCACGCTCGGCGGCGATTTCCTCGAGCCAGGCGCTTTCGCCGACCGGATCGGCCGCGTTCGCCTGGACGTGCACCGACTTCTCGAGGCCCTGGCGGGCGCCGTCCGCGAGCAGATCGCCGACGAGGTAGTTCTTCTGCAGCGGCCGCAAGTCGCCCCAGCCGCGGTCGTGCATCTCTCCCTGGAGCCACGGGTACCGGTTGCGCCCGTGGTCCCAGAGATGGTGATGCGCGTCAACGATGCTCAAAGTGCCTTGGCGGCCTTGAGGTCGGCGATCAGCGCCTTCTGCCCCTGCTCCTCGAGAATCCGCAGCGCGAGCTTCGGGTCGTAGGTGCCCTTCACCGCCACCCAGGCGTCCTTCGCGCCCTTGTGCCACTGAGCCATTTCGTCGGGCCTGGGGTTGTAGCTCTTCACTTTGCCCTGCATCGCCTGCCCGGCGCTTTTCACCCACTCGACGTCGAGGGCATACGATTCGCGCATCAGGTCGGCGCCGACCTTGGCAAGCGCTTCCTTGGCCCATTGCGGAAGCTTGTTGTAGCGGCCGAGATCCATCAGGATCGGGTGCGCGCTGTACGCGCCGTTCAATACGGTGACGTGCTTCACCACTTCGAAAAACTTTCCCGCCGAAGTGAAGGCGTCCTGAAGGTACATGCCCTGCACTACGCCCGACTGCAGCCCCTCGTAGAGCTGCGCCCAGTCGTAGGGCACCGGCACTGCTCCCCAGGCCCTCACCAGATTGAACTCGGTGGGGCTCTTCGTCACGCGGATCTTGAGGCCCTTCAGGTCACCCGGAACGCGCACCTCGCGCTGCGTGTTGACGATGTTGCGGAAGCCGCCGACCGGAACCAGGGCGACGACATGCACCTTCATCTCCTTTTCCGCGCGCCGGGAGAGCTCCTTGGCGAGCCACGCGTTGCTGATTCGGTTCGCGGTCTCGGCGTCCTTGAACAGATAGGGGAGATTGATGATGTCGAAGGTGGTGCCGAAGGTGCCGACGTTGCCGCTCGAGACGGTGGCCATGTCGATCTGGCCGAGCTTCATCTGCTCGACGCAGCCTTGCTCGTTGCACAGCGCGCCGCCGCCGTGGATCGTCAGCTCGATACGCCCCCCGGAGTATTTCTCCAGGTTCGGCTTCATCACGTTGTGCAGGTCCTTGCCGAGCGACCAGGCCGGGCTCGCCGTCGAGCCGATGGAAAGCTTGAGGCGCTCCTGCGCCGAGGCGCTCTGCGCCCCGAGCGCCGCCGCGAAAAGAATGCCAACAAGTGCGCTTTGCTTCATTGCGGTCTCCTCCTCCGTGCGTTTGAAATCAGATCTGCCCAATTCCTTCGCGGCGCCCAAGCCGCTCGCCGCGGCGTAGCGCCTTGAAATCCTCGGCGAGCACCCGCGCCGCCGCCAGCACGATCAGCACCCCGGATAATGGGAGGATCATCATCAGCCAGCTCTTGGGCGCATTGCCGAGCTCCCAGTACGCGCCCGGGATGCGATCGGCGACCCTGTAACCCTGGACGACCATCATGAGCCCGAGCGCCACGAAGAGGAGATTCCACAGCGTCTCCAGCATGCCGGCGACCCGTGCGGGCACGTAGTCGTAGAACATCTGCATGGCGATGCTCTCCCGGCTGCGGATCGAAAGTGCGAACGAAAGCATGACCAGCCAGATGTTGGCGACCATGGCAAGCGTATCGCCCCAGAATGGCGGATTGCTCATGACCGCGCGCATGAACACCGTGTAAAGCGTGAAGGCGACCATCGCGGCGAGCATGAGCACGCAGGCCCAGGTGACCGCCTTGCCGAGAAGGAAATCGAGAGCGCGACCGAGCACCGGTGCTCAGCCCAGGCCCAGCGCGTGCGGCAGCGCGAGAGTCAGCGCAGGCACGGCAAACATGAAAAACAGCACCACCACCTCGATCAGCATGTAAGGCACCATCTCGATGGCCACGCGCTCGGGCTTCGCCTGCGCGATGAACGAGGCGAGGAAGTAACACGCGCCGACCGGCGGGGTGACCATACCGAGCAGGAAGCCCACGACCACCACCAGCGCCGCCTGCACCGGAGGAAACCCGGCCGTCGCGCTCACCGCGACCAGCATCGGCCCGAAAATGATGATGTTCGCCGGAGCGTCCAGGAACGTACCGATGAGCAGGATCAGGCCCACCAGGACGATGACGAACAGCACCGGGCTCGCGACGAAGCCCGCCAGCCAGTGCTCCAGCATGGCGATGGTGCCGAACTTGGCGAGCAGCCAGCCGAATGGTCCCGAGGCGGCAAGGACGATAAACACGGAGGCCGAGAGCCGCACGGTGCGGGTAAAGGCACCGATCACCTCCGCAGCCGTCAGACTGCGGTACAGCACCCCGCCGACGAGAAAGGCCGCTGCGGCGGTGATCGCGCCGGCCTCGACGGAGCTGAAAAACCCGCCCAGGATTCCGCCCAGCAACACCAGCGGGATCACCATCGCGCCGCTTGCGCGCCAGAATGCGCGCACCACGCGCGCAAAGCTGAACGGCTCGTCGCTGCGCTCGTAGGCGCGCCGCACCGCGATCCAATAGGTCACGGCGAGCATCATCAGGCCGATCAGCACGCCGGGCAGGATGCCTCCGGCGAACAGCGCGCCCACCGAGAGGTTGGCCGCGCTCGCGAGGATGATCATCGCGATGCTCGGCGGGATGATGCCGCCGATGGTCGACGCTACTGCCGTCAGTGCGGCGGAAAACTCCGGCGAATAGCCCGAGCGCGTCATCGCCGGAATGAGGACCGTACCCACCGTCGCGGTGTCCGCCACCGCCGAGCCGTTCATGCCGGCGAAGAACATGCTCGAGACCACGTTGACCTGCGCGAGGCCGCCGCGCAGCCGCCCGACGATGGCGCGCGACAGCTCGAGAATTCGCTCGGTAACGACCGAGCTGTTCATCAGCTCGCCGGTCAGGATGAAGAACGGGATCGCCACCAGCGGATACTTAGCCACCGCCTCGTACATCTGATGCGGTACCGTGAGAAGCGGCGCCTCCCCGGTAGCGAGAATGTAGATCGCGGGCAGCAGGATCATCGCCAGGGCGATCGGCGCCCCGACGAGGATGAGAACGATCAGCCCGGCGCAAAGAAGCAGGCTGTCCAAGCGTTACATCCGGCGTATCGCGTGCGTGTGCGGCGGTGCAGTACCCAACTTTCTCCTCCTCCGTATGTGCCTGCTTGACGCTTATTTACGCATCGTGCGGCCCCGCGGCCCAAGCTGCTCCGGAAGCGCGCGCCAGGCATCCTCGATCCAGTGGCACAGCACGCGGCGCGTGTCGCGCGGGTCGATGATGTCGGGCACGCGGAATTTCTCCGCGGTGAGAAAAGGCGAGGCGAGCCGTTCGTAATAGGCCTCGAGCTGCGCGAGCCGGGCGGCACGCTCGGCTTCGGGCAGCGCATCGAGCTCGCGCCGATACGCGGCGGCGATGCCGCCCTCGAAGGGAATCGAGCCCCAGCGCGCGGAGGGCCACGCGTAATGCAGGTTGATGCCTTGCAAGCGCGCATACGCGGTGCCGGCGAGCCCGTAGAGCCGCCGGATGACGATCGCGCACCAGGGCACCTTGCTCTGCTCGATCGCCGACACTACGCGCACCGAGCCGCGCACGTTGCCCATCTTCTCGGCGTCGATGCCGACCACCGTGCCGGGTTGGTCGACGAAATTGATGATCGGCAGATGAAAGCTGTCGCACAGGTCGACGAAGGTCTCCATCTTTTCCGCCGCGGGCCGGTTCAGGCCGCCGCCCATGTGGTAGGGATCATTGGTGATGACGCCTACCGGGTAGCCGTCGAGGCGCGCGAGGCAGGTCACCACCGAGCGACCGTAATTCGGCGCGATCTCGAACAGCGAGCCCTTGTCGAGCACCAGCTCCAGAATGCGGCGCGGCTTGTATACCCTGCGGCGCTCGCGCGGGATGAGGCTCAGGAGCTCCTCCTCGCGCCGGTCGGGATCGTCGGTCGACGCGATGCGCTGGGGCATCTCGAACACGCTGCTTGGCATGAACGAGAGGTAGCGCCGCACGAGCTCGAACGCGTGCTCCTCGCTTTCCGCTTCGTTGTCGATCACCCCGGAAAGGCGGGTATGCATCTGCGAGCCGCCGAGCTGCTCCTTGTCGATCTCGGTGCCCATGCCGGCGCGGCCGACGACCGGCGGGCCGCCCGCAAACACCTGGCTGGTGCCCTTCACCATGATGGAAAAGTGCGCGCAGCCGGCCTTCAGCGCTCCGAGGCCCGCGCAGGGGCCGAGCGCCACCGCGACCACCGGGATATAGCCGAGCAGCCCGACCATCGGCCAGGTCGGGTAACCGGGAATCTTGGTGCCGCCCTGCTGCTCGACCAGGCGCACGCTGCCGCCGGCGCTTTCGCACAGCCGCACCAGCGGAATGCGATGCTCCAGCGCGTAGTTCTCGGCATAGATCCATTTCTCGGAGACGGTGGCCTCCGACGAGCCGCCGCGGATGGTGTAGTCGTCGATATCGAGCGAGACCTTGCGCCCGTCGATGCGTCCGGTCCCGATGATCGCGTTCGACGGCCGCACGTTGACGAGATTGCCGTCCCTGTCGTACTCGCCCTTCCCCGCCAGCGCGCCGATTTCGAACCAGGAGCCGGGATCGACCAGCTTGTCGATGCGCTCGCGCGCCGTGAGGCGGCCGGCCTCGTGCTGCCGGCGCACGCCTTCTTCCCCGCCCATGCGGTAAGCGAACTGCTTGCGGCGCTCGATCTCGTCGACTTCGGGCTTCCAGCTCATGGTCAAAAGAGTTTAACATCGTGTTTTGTAATATTGTCGACAATTAACAGGCCATCGAATGGCATTCGAAAAGTACATCGCCGAGCACGAGCGCCGCACCGCGCGCGCGCTCGCTATGGGCGGCAAGGAGCGGCTGGAGAAGCAGGCCGCGCTCGGTCGGCTGAACGCACGTCAGCGCATCGACCATCTGTTCGATCCGGGCAGCTTCATCGAGATCGGCATGTTCGCCCGGGGCGAGCCGCGCGGGGACTGGGACAAGACGCCGGCCGACGGCAAGGTGACCGGCTACGGCAGGATCAATGGGCGCGAGGCCGCGGTCGTATCGCATGACATCACGGTGAAAAGCGCCTCCTCGAGCCCGGTGAACGTGCGCAAGATGGGGCATGTGCGCAGAACCGCCATCGCGAACGGCGTGCCGCTGGTGCTGTTCAACGAATCCTCGGGCGCGCGCATCCCCGACACCATGGGCGCCATCGGCACCGGCACGCTCGGCCAGGACCCGACGCAGTTCATCCGCATGCGCGAGATCCCGTACGTCGCGGCGGTGCTCGGTCCGGCGTTCGGCACTGCGTGCTGGTTCACCCAGCTGTCGGACTTCGTGGTGATGCGCAAGGATGCGCAACTCGCCATCTCCAGCCCGCGCGTCACCGAGATCGCCATCCGGCAGAAGATCGACCCGATGGAGCTCTCGGGGTGGAGGATGCAGACTGAGGTCACCGGCAAGGTGGACTACGGCGTCGACAGCGACGAGGAAGCGATCGACCTGCTGAAGCAGTTCCTCTCCTACCTGCCGAGCCACCACAACGAGCTTCCTCCCAGGGCCGCGGTGCCCGCCGGCGCGGACGAACCGGCCACCAAGCTGCTCGACCTCGTCCCCGAGGACCGCGCCAAGGTCTACGACATGCGCAAGGTGGCGGCGGCGCTATGCGATCCCGGCAGCCTGTTCCCGCTCAAGGACCGCTTCGCCAAGGCGGCCTTCACCGCGCTCGGCCGCATCGACGGCCGCACCGTCGGCATTCTCGGTTCCAACCCGATGTTCAAGGCAGGCGCCCTGGACGCGGATGCTTGCGACAAGGCGTGCACCTTCTTCGTGCTGTGCGACTCCTTCAACATTCCCATCGTCATCCTGGCCGACACGCCGGGTTTCCTGATCGGCGTGGAAGGCGAGCGCCGCAAGGCGCCCGGCAAGGTCATCAACATGATGTCGGCGCTGCAGATGTGCAGCGTACCCAAGTTCTCCATCGTGATGCGCAAGAGCTATGGCCAGGCCTACCTCAACATGGGCGGGACGCGGAACACCGACGAGATGCTCGCCTGGTACTGCGCCGACGTTGGCTTCATGGATCCCAATGTCGGCGTGAACGTGGTCTACGGGGTGAAGCGCGAGGAAGATCCGCAGCGCTTCGAACAGCTGGTGGAGGAAATCCGGCGCGACAGCTCCGCCTACGACCTCGCCGGCATCTTCTCGGCGGTCGCGGTCATCGACCCGCGCGAATCACGGCGCTGGCTGGCGCGCCTGCTCGAGCTGCACCAGAGGCGGCTGACGAAAGGCATCGGAAAGCATCTGCTGTCGGGATGGCCGACTACGTTTTGAGTTTCGCGCCGAGAACAATAGGAGAACGCGATGGCACGGGAGACGATCAAGGCAGAAATCACGGGCAACGTCTGGAAGATCGTCGCGCAGGTCGACCAGGATCTCGCGGAGCAGGAAACCATCCTTATCATGGAATCCATGAAGATGGAGGTGCCGGTCCTCGCACCGGTCAAAGGCAAGCTCAAGGAGCTGCTGGTCAAGGAAGGCCAGGACGTTTCCGAGGG
Organism: Betaproteobacteria bacterium; assembly: GCA_004297625.1. GTDB lineage: Bacteria > Pseudomonadota > Gammaproteobacteria > Burkholderiales > SG8-39 > SCGC-AG-212-J23. Next base: position 363,423 of record SCTY01000068.1, read on the forward strand.
CCAGGATCTCGCCATCCTCGAGACCTAGCCCCATGAAAGCCGCGAAGGCCGCGTCCACGGCGCCCGCCACCGACTTCGACATGGTTTATGCGTGGTCGCCGAGCCCGTCGGCGCAGACGCTTTCGCTGCCGGAGCAGATCGCCGAGCGCATCGGCAACGCCATCATCCAGGGGCGCTACGAGCCCGGCGCCCGCATTCAGGAGCAGGACGTCGCGGACCAGTTCCAGGTGAGCCGCGGTCCGGTGCGCGAGGCGCTGCGCATACTCGAGCGCGACGGGCTGGTGCAGATCCATGCGCGCCGCGGCGCTCAGGTCACGCAATTGAATGTGGGCGAGGTCAACGACCTTTTCGAGGTGCGCATCTCGCTGATCGGGCTGGCCGCCAGGCTTGCCGCCGAGCGGCGCGATCCGGAATTCCTAGCGAAGATGCGGGCCGGCGTCGAGCGAATCTCCGAGATCGCGAAGAACGGCGACGCCGACGCGTATACCAATGCCGTGTACCGCCAGAACCTCCTGCTCGCGGAAGGCAGCGGCAACCGCTTTCTCCGCAATATGGTCTTCTCGCTTGCGCACCAGACGCTGCGCTATTCGCGTCTCGGGCTGTCCACGCCCAAGCGGCGCGCGCAGTCCATGCGCAACTGGCGTCTGCTGCTAGCCGCGATTCAAGGCAATGCGCCGAAAGCGGCGCAGGAGGCTGCCGAAAAACTGGTGCGCGATTCGCGCGACACCGCCGTGAAGATGCTGCGCCAGGAAAAAGTCGAATGACACGAGCCCAACAGCCCAGCGGCAGACCGCGCGTTTATGGCGCGGCCCGGCATCACCGTCAGTAGCCCAGGAGCCGCGGCAGCCACAGGGTCACGGGTGGGTAGAAGGCGATCAGGAACACGATGGCGACCTGCACCGCCATGAACGGCAGGACCACGATCGCGAGGCGCTCGATCGATACCTTGGCAATCGGCGCCGCCACGTTGAGGAGCAGGCTCAAGGGCGGCGTCAGCAGGCCGAGGAGGATCGCCATGATCAGGAACACGCCATATTGAATCGGATGCATGCCGAGCCCCTGCGGCGAGGTGCAAATCGGCATGAGCAGCGGTCCGAGGATGATCATGTTCGACACCTCGTCCATGAAGGTGCCGATGGCGAGCAGGAACGCGATCAGCACGATCCCGATGACGACCGGATCCTTCGACATGGAAAGCATGTACTCGAGCAGGGTCTGCGGGACGCGGAAATACGTCATCAGCCGGTTGAACACCATGGCGGAGGCGATGATCAGCAGCACCGAGGCAGTCACCTTCGCCGTGTTGCGCAGCGCTTCGAGGATCTTGCCGCCGTCGGCGGTGCGGAAATAGGTGACGCCGAGCAGCAAGGCATAGAACACCGTGACCGCGCCCGCCTCGGTCGGCGTGAAAACGCCGCCGAAGATGCCGCCCAGGAGCACCAGGGGCACGGTCATCGCGGGAACAGCGCGCAGCGTGCTGCGCGCGAGCGGCCGGGCGCCCTCGAAGGGCCGCACCTCGCCGTATCCGCGCCGGCGGCTGACGAAGAACGTGTAGATCATCATTACGGCCACGATGAGCAGGCCGGGCACGACGCCGGCCGCGAACAGGCCGCCGATCGAGATCCCAAGCTGGCTGCCGACGATGATCATCGGCGTCGACGGCGGAATGATCGGCCCGAGGATTGCGGCGGCCGCGACGACGGCTCCGGCGAAGTCGTTCGGATACTTCTCGCGGACCATCACCGGAATCATGGTCGGCCCGATCGACGCCGCCGTCGCCAGCGCCGAGCCCGTGATAAAGGCGAACAGCGCGCTGGCGATGATCGTGGCATGGGCGAGGCCGCCGGGCACCCAGCCCACGATCCTGCGCGCCAGGTTGATGAGGCTCTCGATGATCAGGAAGCGGTACATCAGCTCGCCCGCGAGCACGAACATCGGCAGGGCGAGCAGCGCGAACTGGTTGAGGCCGCCGTACATCTCGGAGATCAGCACGTTCATCGGGATGGCCCGCGGGACGAGCCCGAGCCCGGGGATGTTGATCAGCGCCAGGAAGAAGGCACAGCTCAGGCCGAGGCCGAACGCGATCGGCACGCCGAGCGCGAGCAGGACGAACAGCGGTAGCAGCAGGTAGAGGGCGACGACCTCCATCCCCGCGGTCCCTTAGAGATCGCCGCCGGCGCCGAGCCGGTCGAAGTATTCAGGGTCGTGCCGGCGCAGCGCGGCGAGGTCGCGCACGATCTCGTTGATCGCGAAGAGCGCCATCAGGACGGAGCCAACCGCGATCGAGACCTTGACCCAGCGCGTCGAAAAGCCCATGGAGGGCGAGTTCGCGTGGACCGGAAGGCTCACGAGCTGGAAGCCCCAGTACACGAGCACCAGGATGAACACCAGCGACAGCGCCTTGGCGACGACAAAGCACCACGCGCGCGCGCGAAACGGCAGCATGTTGACGAAGGCCGTGATCGTGATGTGCCCCCAGCCGCGCACCAGGCTGACGCTGCCGATGAACACGAGCCAGATCAGCGCGTAGACGCTGAGCTCCTCGGCCCACTGCAGCGACGAGTTGAGCACGTAGCGAAAAAACACCTGCGCCAGCATCACGCAGGCGATCGTCGCGACGAGGACGTAGCACGCGCCCCGCGCCACCCGGTCGATGGCGTCGACCGCGCGCTCGAGCAGGCTCGCCGGCGCTTCCGTGACGGGGCTCTGCATTTCGCTCAAGCGGCGCGGGACGGCTGAGCGCCTGCTACGTGCTGCGCATCTTTGCGAGGGAAGCGATGAGCCCCTTGTCGATGTCCTTGCCGGCCGTGGCCCACACCTTTTCGCCGGCGTCGCGCCACTTGCCCAGCTCGGCGGCCGACGGCGCGTAGATCTCCATGCCTTTCTTCTTCAGCTCCGCCTTGTAGAAGTCCTCGGCCTTGCGGTCCTGCTCGTTGGCGATCTGCGCCGCCTCCTCGAACGCCATCAGCAGAGGCTTCTGGATCGCTTCCGGGATCGATTTCCAGGTGTTGATGTTCATGACCTGGAACTGGATCGAGAAGGTCGCCTTCACCTCGGTGGCGTACTTGAGGACCTCGTAGTGCTTGAACTGGAAGGTCCAGATCGGCTGCACGTGATAGCCGTTGACTACCCTCTGCTGCAGCGCGGTGTAGACCTCGGTCCACGGAATCGGCGTCGGATTGCCGCCCCACGCCTTGAACATGTCCACGTCGAGCGCCGAGGTGAGGCTGCGGAATTTCAAGCCCTGCACCGCGCCCGGCTCGGGCAGCGGGCGCACGTTGTTGGACAGCAGACGGAAGCCGCCCGCGCCGACCGGCGGCAGCACCTTGACCGGCACCTTCGCCTCGAAGGCCGCCGCCTGCTTCTTCCAGACGTCCGACTTGGCGACCCGGTAGAACATGTCCCAGTCAGTGAAGATGTAAGGCAGGTCCACGACGTCGAAGCTCTTGTCGTACTGCGAGAATTGCTGCGTCGTGTTCGACGTGATGTCGATGAAGCCGGTCTGCACCGCATCGAGCTGCGACAGGTCGGTGCCCAGGCTCGACGCCGGGTGGATCTGGAACTCGAGCTGAACGTCGTACTTCTCCCGCAGGATCTTGGGCACCAGCGACACCGAGTTGTAGGTCGGGTCGCCTTCCTTGGCGTTGAGGCCCGCGACCAGCGGCTTGAGAAACCTCCTGGCCTGCGCCGAGCGAACGATGGCGGGGAACCCTAAGGTCCCCGCCGCGGCCCCGAGCGTCAGTGCCGAGGCGGCCTTAAGAACACGGCGCCGGTCGGGCCCGGCCGCCCCCTTGATCGTCGCGCTGCCACGCGTCGTCTTCGCCACCTGTCGCCTCCTCTCGGCTGATGACCCGGGGCGATTATGCTCCCATCCAGCCCGCGCTTGTCACCGCCGGCTCGAAAGGAAGCGCTCGTGGAACGCCACGCCGGCGAGCGCATCGGCCGCGGCGGCCATCTCGTCGTGGACCGGAATGCCCTGCTTCACCGCCTTCTCGCGGAACTCGCGCCGGCGCCGCTCCACCGCCTCGCTGCCGTCCGAGCGCAGCACCAGCACGAAATGCGCCCGGCCCGGATGGCGCGCGGTTGCCCGGATCGCCGCGTCGACGAGGTTCTGCAGGAAATCGGCCCCCTGGATGGTCGAAGCCGTAAAGACCGGAAGATTGATGTGCATGACGATCGCATCGGGCGCGCCGTGCTGCAGCACGATGTCGAGGATCCGCTCGGCGATGCGCCCGTCCTCCTGCCGCAGCGTGTAGGCCGGGGCGTCGATGGGATTGACCACCGAGGTTCCGGGCGGCAGTTTGAGCGCCACGAGCGCTGCGATCGCCGGCTCGGGCATGGGGACCACTTCGAGGCCGCGAGATCCGAACGCGTCGGCGGCCAGCACGCTCGTGCCGCCCCCGTTGCCGAACAGCACGCAGCGGCGCGTCGGCCGGGTGCCGCGCGGCGCGAGGGTCTGGAAAGCGAGCAGCACGTCGAGGAATTCATCCAGCGTGCGGGTCATGGCGATCCCGGTCTGGCGCGCAAGCCCGCGCCAGATCTCTGCGCCCGATGCGAGCGAGCCGGTGTGCGAGGCGGCCGCGCTGCGTCCTTGGCTCGTCTGCCCGCCGAGCAGTACCACAACCGGCTTCGCGCCGCGCGCCGCGCGCAGCGCGCGGAAGAACGCGCGGCCGTCCTTGATGTCCTCGGCGTAAAGGCCGATGACCCCGGTGTCGGGGTCGCCGAGGAAGTATTCCACCACCTCGGCCGGGCCGACGTCGGCGCTGTTGCCGAGCGTGACCAGCCCGCTGTAGCGCAAGCCGCGGTTCTGGCCGCGCAGGATGATATCGACGCCGAGACCGCCGCTCTGGGTGATCACGCCCACCGGGCCGGGCTCCGGGCTCGCGCCGCCGATGAACGACACGCGGCCGCGCGGCGAATAGACGCCGAGGCAGTTCGGCCCTAGCACCCGCACGCCAGCCGAACGCGCGGCTTCGACCAGCCGCTGCTCGAGCGCGCGGCCTTCGGCGAGCTCGCCGAAACCGCTGGACATCACTTGCGCATAGCGCACCTTGCCCGCCGCGGACGCGATGAGATCGGGAACCTGGGGCGCGCCGACTGCGATATAGGCGAAATCGACCGTCTCGCCCACGTCGGCGAACGACTTGGCCGCGGGCAGACCCTCCACGCTTGCCGCGTGCGGATGGATCGGCACGAGGCGGCCGTCGTAACCCAGGGCGCGCGTATGGCGGATGAACTCGTTGCCCGGGTTCACGCCGGTGGCCGAGGCACCGACGACCGCGAGCACCCGCGGCCGGAAAACGGCGCCGAAACTCACTCGGCCGCCTTCCGCGCAAGCACGATGCGCGCATCGCAGGCTGTCGCCGCCTCCGGGGCGACGATGAGCGGATTGATGTCGAGCTCAGCCAGCTCGCCTTCCAATTCCATCAATAATCCGGCCTCGCCGCCCACCGCCAGCAGCGCTCCGACAATCCGGCTCTTGTCGACCGGCGCACGCCCGCGGGCCCCGCGCAGCAGCGGCGCGCCGCGAAGGTCGTCGATCATCTCCTCGGCGTCGAGGCGGTCGATGGGGCAGACGCGAAACGCGGTATCGCCGAAAATCTCCACGAACACGCCGCCCAGGCCCAGCATCAGCACCGGACCAAAACGCGGATCGATGAGGCCGCCGACCATCAGCTCTATGCCCGCCGGGGCCATTTCCTCGACCAGCACGCCGTCCAGCCGGAGATTTTTCATCTTGGAGAGCGCTTCCATTTCGCGCACGGCCGCGACAGCAGCCGCGGCGTCGGCGAGCCCGAGGCGCACGCCGCCCGCGTCGCTCTTGTGCGATGCGTCCGGGCTGATCAGCTTGGCCGCAAACGGCCCGCGCAGGCCCTCGAGCGCGGGCTTTTGTCCCGGCACGACCGTCACGCCGCGCGGCACCGGAAGACCGTACGCCGCGAGCACGCGCTTCGCGGCGGGCTCATCGAGCACGCTGCGGCCCGCGGCGCGCGCCTGCAGAAATATCTGCTTGAGTTCCGGCTTCATCCGGTCGTCGTCTGAATTTTGTAAAGCGGCCATCTTGTAACATTGTAGACTTTAAGACAGTATCGTTCTCTTACCAGGCTAGCCGTCATGAAACGCATCCTGATCGCCAACCGCGGCGAGATCGCCTGCCGCATCCTGCGCACCTGCAAGCGCCTCGGCCTCGAAACCGTCGCCGTGCATTCCGAGGCCGACGCCGGCGCCCTGCACGTGTCGCTCGCCGACCGTGCGGTGGCGATCGGCGGCTCCGCGCCGGCGCAGAGCTACCTGGTGGGCGAGAGGATCATCGAGGCGGCACGCTCGGCCGGCGCCGACGCGGTCCATCCGGGCTACGGCTTCCTTTCCGAGAACGAGGACTTCGCGCGGCGCGTGAGCGCGGCCGGCCTTGCCTGGATCGGGCCGGATCCCAAGACCATCGAAGACATGGGCGACAAGGAGCGTGCGCGGCTCCTCGCCAAGGCGGCCGGCCTGCCGGTGCTGCCGGGCAGCGCCCGCTTCGAGCCGGGCCAACTCGCTGGCATCGACGCCGCTGCGCGCGAGGTGGGCTTTCCCTTGCTGGTCAAGGCCTCCGCCGGCGGCGGCGGAATCGGCATGCGGCAGGTCGAGCGCGTGGAGGACCTTGCCCAGGCTGTGGCAACCACGCAGGCGATGGCCGCGCGCGCCTTTGGCGACGGCACGGTATACCTCGAGCGCTACATTCCCGAGGCCCGCCATGTCGAGGTCCAGGTGTTCGGCTTCGGCGATGGGCGCGCGATTCATCTGCACGAGCGCGACTGCTCGATTCAGCGGCGCTTCCAGAAGATCGTCGAGGAGACCCCGGCGCCTCTCGTCTCCCCGGCAACGCGGGAAGCCATGTGCCGCGATGCGGTTGCGCTTTGCGAGCAGGAGCGCTACCGCGGCGCGGGCACGATCGAGTTCGTGTTCGACACGCAGGCGCAGCGCTACTACTTTCTCGAGATGAATACGCGCATCCAGGTCGAGCATCCGGTGACGGAGATGGTGACCGGCCTGGATCTCGTGGAGCTGCAGATCCGCCTCGCCGGCGGCGAGCCGCTGCCCGTGCGCTCGCAGTCGGACGTAAAAGCTTCGGGACACGCGATCGAATGCCGCCTCTACGCCGAGCGGCCGGCGAAGGGCTTCCTGCCGGCGCCCGGCGTGCTCAGCCGCTTTGACCTGCCGAACGGCGATCCGAAGGTGCGCATCGACACCGGAGTGCGCAGCGCGGACCGCATCACCCACTTCTACGATCCCATGATCGCCAAGCTGATCGTGACGGATGCCGACCGGGATGCCGCGATCGAGCGCATGCGCGCGACGCTGGCCGCGGTCGCGGTCGAGGGCGTCGAAACCAACCTGGAATTCTTGCGGCGGATAGTGGCGCATCCAGCGTTCCGGGCCGGTGAAGTGAGCACGGGATTCGTCGAGCGCCACAAAGCCGGCCTGCTCGGTTAGGCTTCGTGTTTTCTCCGGAGGGTGGAGGGGTCAATGACCATTAAAGTGACCATCAAACGGCATGTCCAGCATGGGAAAGAGGCAAAACTCAATGCCCTTTTGATCGAGCTGAGATCGCGCTCCCTCAGGAGAAGTGGCTACCTGTCGGGCGAGACTCTGGTTTCGGCGGCCGATCCGTCTTTGCACCTCGTCATCGGCACCTGGTCCAACATGGATGATTGGAAATCCTGGGAGAATCATCCCGATCGTCGGGAATTGATCGCAAAAATAAATGATCTTCTTGTCTCCGCCGCAGAAGTCGAAGTCTGGTCGCAGAGGGGTCCGACGTGAGTTGACGGCCAGGCGTCGGCGCGAGCTTCCCTAGCTCATCATCAGACGGTTGAGCGCGGCCAGGACCATGCAGCCGAGAATGCCGAATGCGAGCACGAACCGCAGGTTGCGCCCGAGCGCGAGCCGCCGCACCGGCACGCCGAAGTTCGTCGCTGCCGAGGCCACGGGCAGGGTCCAGATGGCGACGAGCGAGCTGAGCACCCACCCAAAGACCACGATATAGGCGACCACCAGGCTGGAGAGCTGGCGGTGCGCCTCCGCGAGCACCGGAAGCATGAGCGTCGCGGAGATCATGGGGTGAAGTCCGGCGTAACCCGCTCCCGCAATCAGCGCCACCTCGGCAGGAATCAGGAGCAGCGGCGTTCCCGCCAGGCCTGCAAGTAATTGCGAGAGCGCCTGGCCTGCGCCGCTGCCGGCCACGACTGCGCCCACGCACATCGCCGTAGTAAAGACGATCACCTCGTCAGAAACCCGCGCGAGCGTCGCAGGCAAGCGGTTTAGCGCCCTCAGCGTGGGCTCTCGCCCAAGCGTCGCGAGATAAGCCAGGCAGGCCGGCGGAACCACCAGCACGACAGCTTCGAGGCTGCGCAGACCGGTGGCGACGCTGAGCGCGACCACCAGCGCCACCAGCGCCGTGGAAGGCATCGCGAACGTGACGACGCCGCGCAGCGGCGCGGCCAGCGCGGCGACGTCCAGACTGCGGAAGAACATCAGCCTCGCGATGCTCCAACCGATCGCGGCGAACCCGAGCCCGAGCGCGACGAGCTGCCAGGCGTGCACGGCCGGGACGAGCTGGCTCGCGATTGCGCTCGCCAGAAAGAAGGGAGACCAGCAGGCCGCGAGGCCCAGGCCGAGCACCGCACTCTGGGCGAGGCGCACGCGCTGCTCTTCGTGCAGCCGCGCCGGCAGCGCCGAGCGCGCAATGACGTAACCGCCGATCATGAGAAACGAGCCGAGCAGGTGCGACGCGGCCTGCACCCAGACCTCGCGCTGGGTCTCGTTCCAGCTGTCGATGCGGGCGCGCGTGGCCCCGAGCAGCCGGCTTTCGTCGGCGGTCGCCCGCAGCAGCAATATCGTCGGGAAGAAGGCGCCGATGATGATTCCCGACTGCAGTCCGCGCAGGACTGGTCCCCAGTCCCGCGCGCCGAGGATGCTCCATGCGGCCGCGATGACGCCCGCGCCGAACAACAGCCTGATGTGGACGCTCGCCTTGGGCACGGCGCAGAAAAGGAAGGCCGCGAGGCAGCCCACTGCCAGTGCGCGCAACAGCGCGAACCCGAGTACCAGGTACAGCACCACGAGCAGCCATACGAGCGCGAGCAGGGCCCCGGACAGGCGCTGTAGCGGCGTTAGCTTATCGATGCTCAAAAAGCGGCCGTGAGGCCGCCGTCGACATACAGCGTGAGGCCGTTCACGTAGGAAGAGGCGTCGGAAGCGAGAAACACGGCCGCCCCCGCCAGCTCCTGCGGCTCTCCCCAGCGGCGCAGCGGCGTGCGCGATCGCACCTGCTCGTCGGTTTTCGGATGCTGCTGCTGAGAGACGTTCAATTCCGTGCGAAAAAATCCCGGCGCGATCGTATTGCAGGTGATGCCTTTGTGGCCGAGCTCGACCGCAATCGCGCGCGTGAGGCCCGCGAGCCCGTGCTTCGTGGCGATGTAGGCCGGCGCCCCCGAGCGCGCGATGCCGGACATCACCGAGCCCATGTTGATGATGCGGCCCGCAGCGCGCGGCAGCATGTGCCGCGCGGCCTCGCGCGCGAGGAAGAAGCAGGCAGTGAGGTTGATCTCGACCTCTTGGCGCCAATCGTCGGTCTTCACGTCGAGGAACTTGCCGCGGTGGATGACGGCCGCGTTATTTACGAGGATGTCCAGCCGGCCGTGCTCGGACACGATCCGGTCGAGCGCGCCGATGGCGGCGGCCTCATCCGCGACGTTGAAAGCCGCCGCGGAGGCGGACAGCCCGGCGGCTGCAAGCTCCCGGACTTTCGCCGCCACTTCGCCGGCATGGCGGCTGTTCAGCAACACGTGCGCGCCGGCGCCCGCCAGCGCCTGCGCGCTCGCCCATCCGAGCCCCTTGGTGGAGCCCGTCACGAGCGCGACCTTCCCCTCGAGCGAAAAAAGCCCACGGAGGTATTTCCCCGCTTCCGCCATCGCGCGGGCCCGGCTATTTCCGGCCGATGTAGCGGCGCAGCGCCGCGTAGATCTCGGGCGAGACGCCCTTCGCCATCTCGGGCTCGGTCTTCTCGCGATCCAGCCGCAGGAACTCCTCGAGCTGCGCGCCCTTCAGCGCCGTGATCCTGCCGCCGCGCGCGGCGAACTCCTTCAGCGCCTGGTCGTTCGAGCGGTAGGTACTTTCGGTCGCTTCACGGCTGATGTCAGCGCCCACCTCGAGCAGCAGGCTTTGCACTTCCTTCGGCAGAGCGGCGAACCACTTGCCGTTCGCCATCACCGCGGCGTCGGTGTACACCGCCGCCGGAAGCTGCGCGTACTTGAGGAAGTCGAACCACGAAAACGCCTTCGCCGCCGTGGGCACCGTGGTGAGGGTGTCGATCATGCCGCTCTGCAGCGCGGTGTAGATCTCCTCGGTCGAAAGCGACACCACGCTCGCGCCGCGGGCGACGAAGCCGGCGCGCTCCGCGGGAGCGAGCGTGCGTGCCTTGAGCCCCTTCATGCTCGCGACCGTGCTCATGTCGCTCTTCACGCTGAAGGTCACGTAGGGGCCGGTGGGAACGTACGCAAGGTGCACGAGCCCGGTCTTCTTCAGGATGCGCGCGCGCAGCGCGCTTCCCTCGGGCGTTTCGGCAAAGAACCGGCGCTGATGCTCGATCGACTCGAATACGTTGGGGAACTGCACCACGTTCCAGTCGCGCTCCACCGAGGGGAACTGGTTGTGCGTGACCACGCCGCCGAGCTCCACCGATCCGGCCGAGAGCGCCGGGAGGATCTGCCGGATCGTGTAAAGCTGGCCGCCCGGGAAGGAATCGATGCGGATTTTTCCGGCGCCGCGCCGGTTGACCTCCTCGGCGTACTTCTTCGACATCACCGCGCTCTCGTGGTCCACCGCCCAGTGGTACGAGAACCGCGCGCTCGCCTGGGCGGCGGCTTGCGCGCCGTGCAGCGCGAGCATTGCGGCGAGTAGCACGCCGAGCCGGCGCGCCGTACGCGTTTTCCCGTGCATCTCCCCTCCTTGTCTGATTGTCGACATTATGACAGCCCTCCCGGAAACGCTACGCCGAGCCGCGCGCCGAGCGCGCCGAGCTCCTTGGCGATGGCTTCGCTCAGCTCGATGCCCTGCTCGCGCCCCTCCCTCTCGAGGCGCGCGCCCCGGCTCCCGGGCAATCTCGCCGCGCCCGCCGCCGCTGCAAGGTAGGTCTGCGTCCACGCGCTCATGTACGAGCCGAAAAGCTCCTGCTCCACGAAGGCGCCTGGCCGCACCAGCCAGAAGAACGCGCCCTGGCGGCCGACCGCGCCGCTTTCCGGCAGCGCATTGCGGCGCGGGTCCAGCGAGGCGGCGGTGGCGGCCATGGCGCCCGCGAGGCATTCGACCATCATCGCGATGCCGATACCCTTGTGCCCGCCCGCCGGAAGCAGCGCACCCTTCAAGGCACGCCGCGCGTCTGTAGTCGGTGCTCCCTCCTCGTCGAGCGCCCAGCCTGCCGGGATCGGCTTGCCCTCGCGCGCGGCCAGCAGGATGTGCCCGCGGGCCGCGACGCTGCATGCCATGTCGAACACGATCGGATCGCGGCCCGGGACCGGGCAGCCGAAAGCGATCGGGTTATGCCCGATCGCCGGGTGCTTGAACCGCTCCATGGCGAGAAGCGGCGGCGTACGCTGTCCGAGCACGCAGAACAGCCCCGCCTCCGCGGCGAGTAGCGCATGGATGCCGAGCGCGCCCAAGTGGCCGCACTCGCTCACCGCGATCAGTACCGAAGCCGAGGCTTTCAGCGCCTCGCGGGCGAGCTCGATGGCGCGCGGCCCGACGAGCTGCCCCATCGCACCATCGGCATCGAGGACGATTCCTCCCGGGCATACGCGATGGTGCATCGCCGGCCTGGGATTGAAGTCGCCGGCGCGCAAGCGCTCCACGTAGGAGGCGACGCGCGTCATGCCATGGGTCCGGTAGCCGCGCAGCTCGCTGCGCACGAGCACCGACGAGGCGAGCCGGGCCTCGTCCTCCGACACGCCGCAGCTCAAGAAGACCCGCGCAGTCCAGTCTTCAAGCGCCTGCGCCGATTGCCGCACGCTCTCGCCCTTATTCCGCCTTGAGATTGAGCTTCTTGAAGATTGCCGCGAAAGCGGCGGTCTGCGCGCGGTTCGATTCCAGGAAAGCTTTCGAAGGCTCCGCGACCACCGTCGCGCCCGCATCGGTCAGCTTGCGGCTCACCTCCGGGTCCTTGAGCGCCGCGATGAGGTCGCTTTCCAGCCGGCTCTGGATTTGCGCCGGCACCCCGGCCGGAAGCAGGAAGCCATACCAAGTCGGGTATCCCCGCAGCGATGCGTCGCCCGTGGCCTCGCGCACGGTCGGTACATCCGGAAACACGGCCACCCGGCTCGGCCCCCACACCGCGAGCAAGCGCAGTTTCCCGGACTTCACGTTGCCGATCGTCGGCGGCAAGCCCGGCGCGCCGACCGTAATCTGGCCGCCCATAGTATCCGCAATGATCGGCGGCGCACCCTTGTAAGGCACGTGAATGATGTTCAGCCCCAGCTTTTCCTTCAGCATTTCTAGCTCGACGTGCATGGCGGTGCCATTGCCCGGCGTCCCATAGCTCACCTTGCCGGGATTGGCGCGCGCGTAATCCAGCAAATCGCGCAGCGTTTTGAAGGGAGAATTGCCGGCGACGAGCACGGAGGTCGGCACGTTCACGCCTTTCACGAGATGCACGAAGTCCTTGTACGGATCGTACGGGATCTTGTTCAGAAGATGCGCCTGCGTGATCGGGATATCGCCCGTCACCAGGACGGTATAGCCGTCGGGTGTCGCGCCGGCCACCGCGGCCGAGCCCACTACGCCGGCCGCGCCGGCGCGGTTTTCGACCACCACGGGCTGGCCCGTGCGCTGCGAAACGACATTGGCAACGAGGCGTCCCATGATGTCGACGCCGCCGCCCGCGGGAAACGAGACGATGAAACGGATCGGGCGCGACGGGTATTCCTGCGCGACGCTCAGCCCGGCGGCAAGGGTGAGCAGCAAAGCGAGCAGCAGACGGTTCAAGTGATTCTCCTCTCTAACGTACGATTACAAGGTTGTGACTGAAGGGTCCAGCGCTCACCTTGTGGTAGAAAAGCGGCTGATCGCGCAACGTGTACCCACGCATCTCCATGATGAAGCCCGGTTGATCGCGAAGGCCCAGTTTGCGTAACACCGGCTGCGGCAGACGGTCGAAGCGAATCCATTGGTCGACGCGCAACGTGGGAAGCGAAAGCTGCTGGCCGAGCATGACGCGCAGGTTCTTCGCCAGCGCGCCATGGTCCACGCCGTTCAACCGGCGGAACTCCGTCTCGCGCAGCCAGAACTCGCTGTAAATCTCGACCTTGCCGCCGACGTTGATCAGGCGCTCGATGCGAATGTGGCCTGCTTGCGCGCCAAGAAATTCGGACCACGGCCCCTTGCGCATTAGGCGCCGGACCGACGTGACCCGGATGTAGTGCGGCAAATCACGCCCTTCGGCATCGCGAAAGCGCAGGTAATTGACGTCAGCCGCGCCGATACGCGACCCGGACACGAAAGTCCCGCGTCCGTGCTCGCGTGAGATCAACCCGCTGTGCGCCAGGCGCGAAAGCGCCTTCTGCACGGTGCCGACGCTCACGCGGAAGCCGGCGGCGAGCTGCGACTCCGAAGGAAGCCGGTCGCCCTCGCGAAGCGCGCCGGACTCGATGCGTGCGACGATGGAGTCGCACACCCGCGCGAGCTTGGTCACGGCGTGCAGCCGCTCAGATGGTCGGTGCGAAGCGGCTGATCGCCGTCTCGCGTACATCGAGGATCTCGCTCGAGGTACGGGTTCCCGACGCCACCTCTATGGCGTAGTCATACAGCCGGTCGCCGACCGCGCCTACGCTGGCCTTCTTCTCGAGGATGTCCGAGGCATCGAAATCGATGTTGTCGGCCATGGTGCGTAACGTGTTGACGTTGCCGCTCACCTTCGCAGTCGGCGATACCATGTTGCCGATCGGGTTGCCCACCCCGGTGCCGAAGAACACGAGCTGGCATCCCGCGGCGGCCAACGCCGTGAGGTTCTCGACGGCGGGCGCCGGCGCGTCGAGGAAGTGCAGCCCCTTGCTCGAAGGCGCCTCGCCGTAGCTGAGGACGCCGCGCAACCGGCTGGTGCCCGATTTCGCCATGGCCCCGAGCGCTTTTTCTTCGATCGTGGTGAGGCCACCGCGCATGTTGTCCGGAGTCGGGTTGGTGCCTCGGATATCCATGCCCTGCGACATGGCTTCGCGCTCGAGTCGCACGACCATGTCGGTGAACGCCTTGGCAATAGCGGGACTTGCCGCCCGCGCGGCAAACAAGTGCTCCGCGCCGAAGAATTCCGAGGTCTCCGAGATGATGACCGTGCCGCCCTCTTCGACCACGCGGTCCGACAGGCGGCCGATTACGGGATTGCACGTCAGCCCGGAGGTGGTGTCCGAGCCGCCACATTGGACACCGAGCATGAGCTCGGAAGTCGCGCACGAGCGTCGCCTCGCGTTGGAGGCGCGCACCACAAGACGCAGTGCTCGTCGCGTCCCCTCGGCGACGCAGTTGATGGTGCCATTTGGCTGAAGGTGTACGGCCTCCACCGGCTTGCCGGCCGGCCGGATGCGGCGCGCCACCTCCTCGGTTGTCTGCTCCTCCAGTCCGACGAGGAGCACCGCGGCGATGTTCGGATTGCGGCCCATCCCGGCAAGCGTGTTGTACGCGATCTCCAGGTCGCGCCCGTACTGACCGCGCACAAAAAGCGTCGTCACCGCAATGGTGCCGTCCACTTGAGCACAGATGGCGCGCGTCACGGGATTGCAGTTGTCCATGACGGATACGACGGCGACCCAGTTGCGCACGCCGACGGTGCCGTTCTCGCGCGGATAGCCGAGGAATGTCTTTGCCATTGATTACCTCTTCGCCTGGTCGCCGCGCCCGCGCGCGGATTCGACGTTGTGGGTATGCGCGTGCTCGCCGGCCTTGAGACTCCTCGAAGCCTTACCGATGACCTGTCCGTACTTGAGGACATCCGCACCGGCTGGCGTTTCCCGGATGCAGACCTTGTGCCCGAAAGGCACGTCCTGCAGGAGCTTCACCTCCGCGGCCGATTCGCCCTGCAGCGAGCAGGTTTCGCCGGCCCGGCCCGCATCGATCAGGGTGGCGACGTTGTCGTTTCGGTGCAGGACGATAGCGCGGGGCAAAGCAGATCTCCTGTATAGAAGAGCGTTCGACGATAAACCGGCGCGCCCCACGCCGTCAAGGCAGATTAGGGCAAATTCCTATATAGGACTTGTTGACATGGCGACCGGCCGGCCATTACAGTCCGGCGCAAGGAGGCTTCCCATGACGATCCGCTTGCTGGCGCTCTGCGCCGCGTTGTTCACGTTCGCCGCCGGCGCCCAAACGCCCACCTGGAAGCCGACTCGCCCGATCGAAATCGTGGATCCCGCCGCCCCGGGCGGCTCGGTGGACCTGATGTGCCGCGCGCTCAAGAAATTCATCGACGACAACAAGCTCGTCGATGTGCCGGTCACCGTGGTGTACAAGACCGGCGCCAACGGCGCGATCGCGCTCGATTACGTGAATCAGCACCAGGGCTCGGGGGAGACGCTCTTCGCCATTGCGCACACCTTCCTGACGATCGGGCTCACCGGCGAATCGAAGCTTGATTGGCGCGATCTCACGCTGCTCGGGATCCTGTTCAAGGAATTCCACGTGACCGGCGTTCGTGCCGATTCTCCGCTGAAGTCAGGCAAGGATCTCATCGAGCAGATGCGCAAGGACCCTGCATCGATCAGCTACGGATTCTTCGGCAATCGCGGCAATCACCTGCACCTTGCCGCCGCGATCCCGCTCAAGGCGGCGGGCGTCGACATCCGCAAAATGACCACGGTGCCTTACCGCTCCGGGCCCGAGGCGATCTCGGCCGTTCTCGGAGGTCACCTCGACGTCGCGCTTGTGTCGGCCGTGAATACCGCCGCGCACGTGCAGGCGGGCAAGATGCGGGTGCTGACGCAGACCACGCCGCAGCGCGGGCCGGGCTACTTGAAGGACGTCCCGACCTGGAAGGAATTGGGCGTGAACGTCGACTACGCAACGGCGCAGGGGTTCACGGGACCGAAAAACATGCGCCCCGAGGCCGTGGCCTTCTGGGAAAACGTGCTCGCGCGCATGGCGAAGGACCCCGAGTGGCAAAAAATTCTCGACCGCAGCTTGTGGGCGAGCGCCTACATGACCTCGGCCGAAATGCGCCGCTATTACGAAAGCGAGTTCGAGAAGCTGGGCAGCGTGCTCGAGGAACTCGGCCTCACCAAGAAGTAGGCGTCAAGCGCATGCCGCGTCCGATCGTCGTGCTCGCCGAGCCGATGTACCACCCGGCCGGCGAGGCGCTGCTTCGGCGGCAATGCGAGCTCGAGGTCCTGCATTCGCCGACGCCGGCGCAGCTTGCCGCCGCCGCCGCGCAGGCCCATGCGATCGCGGCGCGCTATCCCCAACGCGTCGACGAAACGGTACTCGCAGCCGCCCGGCACTTGGTTGTCGTAGCCTGTTCAGGCCGAGGCACCGACGCCGTCGACATCGTTGCGGCAACGCGCCAGTGCGTGGCGGTGGTAAATAACCCAGGCTTCGGAACGCGGCCCGTGTCCGAAGCCGCGATGGCGCTCATGCTTGCACTCGCCAAGCGGGTCATCCCGTCTGACCGATGGATGCGCCGAGGAGAAGGCTGGAACCACCGCACCGACTTCGCGGATTTCATGGAGCTGCATGGCAAGACCCTTGGCATCATCGGCCTGGGGCAAATCGGCACCGAGACCGCCCGCAAGGCGATCGCCGGTTTTGCCATGAAGGTGCTGGCTTACGACCCTTATGTACCCGACCGCAAAGCGCAGTCCGCGGGGGCGGTCAAAGTCGACTCGCTCGAGGACCTGCTCGCCCAATCCGATATCGTGTCGCTGCACCCGGAGCTTAACGATGAGACGCGCGGCATGATCGGCGAGCCGCAACTACGGCGCATGAAGCCGAAAGCGTTTCTCATCAATACTTCGCGCGGCAAAGTCGTCCAACAGGCGGCGCTCGTGCGCGCGCTCAGCGAACGGTGGATCGCCGGGGCCGGACTGGACGTGTACGAGGACGAGCCGGTCGGCGCCGATAGCCCGCTCTATGGGCTTGAAAACCTGGTCCTCATGCCGCACGTCGCCGGTCTCACCCAGGAAGCCGTCGAAGCAATGTCGCTTTCCACGGCCCGGCAGATCCTGCAGGCGCTCGCTGGCGAGCGGCCCCAACACCTCGTGAACCCCGATATTTGGCCGGCGGCCGCCGCGCGAGCCAAGGCTGCGTGCCTTGCGCTGTAATTGATGGAGCTATCCGATGAATGTCGCATCACACTTGCAGAAGATCCGCAAACTGGAGGCGCTGCGTTCGCGTCTGGACCCGATGGATGATTTCGAGCTGTGGTTCTGGTCAGCGATGAACGCAGGTACGCACGCCGTGAACGCGGCCTTGCACGATGCAAAAATCACCCGGGCCGACGACGTGTTTCCTGCCCAGCCCGGCGTCTACCTGGTCCCGCAACCGGACTCGTCGGTGCGCCCTGCGTTCCATCCACTGGGCGATGTTCTGCACGTCGGCCGGCCGAAGATCGACGCTCCAATCCCCGAGGACGTCGCGGCAATGATGCACGAGATGGAGCTCATCGAGCACCATCGCGATCCCTGCATCCGCGGCGAACGCCCGCCGACGCCGGCGATTGCGCAGCAGTGCGAGCGCGCGCTCCGGCGCTGCCTCGAGCTTCTCGGAAAACGCCTGCCCGGGGCCCAGCCATGAGCCCCGAAGCACACCGCGCAAAGGCCGAGCGCATCGAGCGCTCGCTCGCGAAGTGCGGTCCGCAGGACTACGAAATGAAGATCGAGGCGGCGATGCTCGCCGGAACCCATTGGCTCAACCTGGCCCTGCATCGAATGGGCATTACCCCGCCGCAAACGGATGTCCTCCACACCTACATGCTGACGGTAAACGAGCTGCGCAAGTATCGCGTGGCCGACGCGGAACTCCTGGATGCGCTCGCGGAAATCGAAGATATTCGGCCGGGCTTCGTACGCGGAAACCTGCCGGGGGGCGAAAAGGCCGCCGAGCGAAGCCTTGCGCTGCTTTCGCTGTTACGCCAAAAAGCGCAACCGGATTACTCGGCCGGAGGCTGACTCAATCATGGATTTCCAGTTCTCCCAGGAAGTGCAGGCGATGCAGGACACGCTGCGGCGATTCATGGAGCGCCACGTGCTGCCGGCCAACGCGGACTGGCACCGCCACGCCGAGCACGGCGCCTATCCCTTGCCGGTGATCGAGCCGCTGAAAGCGCTCGCCAGGCAGGCCGGCCTGTGGAATCTGTTCCTGCCGGGGCTGCGCGCCGACGAGCCGGGTACGCGCCTCACGAACCTGGAATACGCGCCGCTCGCCGAGATCATGGGCCGCATTCCGTGGGCGTCGGAAGTGTTCAACTGCAACGCGCCGGACACGGGCAACATGGAGCTGCTGCACATGTTCGCCACACCGCCGCAGTCCGAGCGCTGGTTGAAGCCCATGCTCGCGGGTGAGATCCGCTCGTGCTTCGCGATGACCGAACCCGACGTCGCGTCCTCCGATGCGACCAACATCCGCACCACGATCCGGCGCCAGGGCGAGCAATACGTGATCAACGGCCGCAAATGGTTCATCACCAATGCCGCCCATCCGAACTGCAAATTCGCCATCGTGCTGGGCGTGACCGACGAGCGCCCGGAGGCCGATCCTCACCGCCGGCACTCGATGGTCGTCGTGCCCATGGACACCCCGGGCGTCCAGGTGGTGCGCAACGTCCCGATCATGCATCACACCGCGCCCGAGGGGCACTGCGAGGTGCTGTTCAGGGACGTGCGGGTGCCGGTGGCAAACCTGCTGGGCGAGGAAGGCCGCGGCTTCGCTCTCGCCCAGGCGCGCCTCGGCCCCGGGCGGGTGCACCACTGCATGCGCACCATCGGCCAGTGCGAGCTTGCGCTCGAGATGATGTGCGAACGCGCGCTCGAGCGCCGCACGTTCGGCAAGTACCTGAGCGACTTCGCCAACGTGCAGGACTGGATCGCCTACTCGCGAGTGGAGATCGACCAGGCACGGCTGCTGGTGCTGCGCGCCGCCTGGCTCATGGACCAGCAGGGCAACCAGGCGGCGCGCATAGAGGTGTCGGCCATCAAGCTGGTCGCCGCGCAATTGCAGATTCGTGTGCTGGACCGCGCCATCCAGGTGTTTGGTGCGATGGGGCTGACCCCCGATACGCCCCTGTCCTACCTCTGGACCTGGGGGCGCGCCATGCGCTTCTTCGACGGCCCGGATGAGGTACACCTTCGCGTCATCGCGCGCAACGAGCTCGGCAAGGCGAAGGCCAGCCGCGGCTCGACCGCTCCCTATTACCTGGTCGGCTAGATGAAAGCAGTCGTCTGCAAGCAGTTCGGTCCGCCGCAGGCGCTGACGATCGAAGACGTGCCGTCGCCGAAGGCTGCCGCCGGACAGGTCGTCGTGTCGGTGAAGGCGGCCAGCCTGAACTTTCCGGACACGCTGATCATCCAGGACAAGTACCAGATCAAGCCTTCGCTTCCGTTTACGCCCGGCAGCGAGATGGCCGGCGTGGTCAAGGAAGCGGGCGAGGGCGTGACCGGGCTCGAGCCCGGCGACCCGGTGCTCGGTGTCATCGGCTACGGCGCGTTTGCGCAGGAGTGCGTTGCGCCCGCGGAGCGTCTGGTGCCCATTCCGACGGGCATGGATTTCAACAGTGCCGCGGCTTTCCTCTTGACTTACGGGACCGGCCACCACGCGCTGCGCCACCGCGCCCGCTGCCGCGTCGGCGAAAGCCTCCTTGTACTCGGGGCGGCCGGCGGCGTGGGGCTCGCCGCGGTAGAGATCGGCAAGGTGCTGGGTCTGCGCGTGATCGCCTGCGCTTCCAGCGACGACAAGCTCGCCCTGTGCCGGCAGCGGGGCGCCGACGAGACGATCAACTACAGCCATGAGGATCTTCGCGGGCGAATCAAGGAGATCACCGGCGGCAAGGGCGTCGACATCATTTACGACGCGGTGGGCGGCGCCTACACCGAGGCCGCGCTTCGTTCATCCGCATGGCGCGCGCGCCTGCTCGTGATCGGCTTCGCCGCGGGCGACGTCCCCCGGATCCCGCTCAATCTGCCGCTGCTGATGGAGCGGGATATCGTCGGCATTCACTGGGGCGCCTGGGTCCCGCGGGCGCCGGAGGAATTCAAGGCTGCCATAGAGGAACTCGACGCGTGGTTCAGGCAAGGGCGCATCCGCCCTCACGTGTCGATGGTTTATCCGCTCTCGCAGGTGAGCGAGGCCATGCACGCGATGCTCGAGCGCCGGGTCACCGGCAAAGTGGTCATCGCCGTCCCTGACTGATAAAGACGTTCACATGATCCGCGCGGCCATCGTCGGCATCGGCACCTGGGGACGCAATCTCGTCGCAGCCGTCCAGGGCAAGAGCGAGGTCATCCGCTTCGTCGCCGGCGCGACGCGCACGCCGGCGAAGGCCGCCGAGTTCTGCAAGCAGCACGGCATCGAGCTTGTCGACAGTTACGGGTCCCTGTTAAGCAGCAAGAATGTCGATGCGGTAGTACTCGCGACGCCGCATTCCATGCACTGCGCGCAGATCATTGCCGCGGCCAAGGCGGGCAAACACGTCTTCGTCGAGAAGCCGCTCGGCGTGGACGCCGCCAGCGCGGCGCAAGCGGTGGAAGCTTGTGCGAAAAACAAAGTAACCCTCGCGGTGGGGTACAACTGGCGCTTCCAGCCGGCGCTTGCGGAAGCGAAGCGCATGCTCGAGGACGGCCGGCTCGGCAAGCTGCTGCACATCGAAGGCAACTTCTGCGGACCGAGCGCCTATCGCTTCGCGCGCGCGCACTGGCGCCATGACCGCGACGAGGTGCCGGCGGGCGGCATGACCGGACGCGGCGTCCATGTGGTGGATGCGATGCTCTACCTCGCCGGCCACATCGGCTCGGTGTTCGCGCAGAGCGATCGCCTGGTGCAGGACCACGGCGCCGACGACACCACCTCGATGCTGTTGCGCTTCAAGGCCGGCGCGACCGGCTATCTCGGCACCGTGATCGCCACGGCCGAGACCTGGCGCATGCAGGTCTTCGGCTCGAAGGGCTGGGTCGAGGTCGGCGGCGTCGAGCACCTGCATACCTGGGAGATGAAGGCGTGCTTTATCGACCCGGCCGAGGTCGTTCGCAAGCGGCAGCCCGAGACCCTCACCTTCGCGAAAACCAGCACCGAGCGCGCGGAGCTCGAGCATTTCGCAAAGGCGGCGATGGCGCGCCGGCCGATCGCGCTCCCGGGCGGCGACGAGGTGCACAATGTCGCGGTGCTGGAGGCGATCGTGCGCTCCGCGCACGAAGGCAAACGAATTGCCGTGGACTAGGACCATGAGAACACTCCTCTTTGCAATCGCACTCGCCCTCGCCGGCTCGATCCAGGCGCAGCCTTTTCCGAACAAGCCGATCAAGATCGTCGTGCCCTCGCCCCCCGGCGGGCCGCCCGACCTCATCATCCGCATGCTGACGCCGAAGCTGCAGCCGATCCTGGGCCAGCCGCTCGTCGTCGAGAACCGCGCGGGCGCGGGCGGCATCGTCGGCACCGCGTACCTCGCGAAGCTGCCGCCCGACGGCTACAACTGGCTCGTCACCACCGCGTCGCACACCAATACGCCGCCCTTCAACGAGAACGTGCCCTTCGACCCGGTGCGCGACTTCTCGCACGTGACGCTGATCGCGCAGAACTTCGGCCAGGCGCTCATCGTGCCGCCGAGCTCGTCGTTCCGCTCGGTGAAGGATCTCATCGACTTTGCGCGCCAGAACCCGGGCAAGCTGAACTACGCATCGGCGGGCATCGGCACCGCGAGCCACATCCCGGCGGAGCTCATGAAGTCGATGGCTGGCGTCGACATCGTCGGGGTGCAGTACAAGAGCATCCCCGACATCATGGCCGACGTGATGACCGGCCGCATGGACATGTTCTTCGTCGGCACGCAGATCGCGGCTTCGCAGGCGAAGGCCGGCAAGGTGCGCGTGCTCGCGCTCACCGGCGCGAGGCGCTGGAAAGGACTCCCCGACACGCCCACCATGCAGGAAGCGGGTTTCAAGGGCTACGACCTCATCAACTGGTTCGGGCTCTGGCTGCCCGCCGGCGCGTCGCGCGAGCTCATATCGCAGATCCACGGCGCGGTCGTCAAGGCGCTCGATGATCCGCAGGTGAAGGCGCAGTTCGACCAGCAGGGGCTGGTGGGCGTCGGCATGCCGCCCGCCGAGTTCGCGAAGTTCGTCGAGAAGGAATCGGCCTTCATCAACGATCTCGCGCGCAAGATCCAGAAGAAATGAAAGAGGAGCGCAGCCTCGCCCCCTGGCAGTGGCCCGAAGAGCGCTGGCGCAAGATCGTCAACCGCGTGCGCGCCGGCCGGCCGCTCAGGCCCGCGGCGTGGAAAGACGGCGCGCGCTGCGCCGTCGCGCTCTCGTTCGACTCCGACCACGAGACGAACGAGTTGCGCGAAGGCGGCGAATCCATCGGCCGGCTCTCGCAGGGCCAGTACGGCAACCGGCAAGGCGTGCCGAGAATCCTCGAAGTGCTGAAGAAATTCGACGTGAAGGCGAGCTTCTTCGTGCCCGCGGTGACCGCGCTTCTGTATCCGGAGGAGCAGCGCCGCGTTGCCGCCGAGGGACACGAGATCGCCATCCACGGCTGGATCCATGAACGCAATTCCGACCTGCCGTTCGAGGCCGAGCGGGAACTGCAATTGCGTTCAGCAGATGTTCTGGAAAAAATTACCCGACAAAGACCCCTTGGGATCCGCACTCCATCGTGGGACTTCAGCCCGAACACGCTCGCGATCACCCGGGAGATGGGCCTCGTCTACGATTCCTCCCTCATGGCCGACGTCGACTGCTACGAGCTCGTCATGGAGGGCAAGGAGACCGGCGTGGTCGAGCTGCCGGTCGAGTGGATCCGCGACGACGCGGTGTACTTCAACATGAACCGCTTCGCCGCGCTGCGGCCCTACACGCCGCCCGAAGGCGTGTTCGACATCTTCAGGCGGGAGTTCGACGCCGCGTACCAGGAGGGCGGCGTCTTCCAGCTCACCCTGCACCCGCACATCAGCGGCTACCGCTCGCGCATCTGGATCCTCGACGAGCTCATCCGCCATATCCGCGGGCGCAAAGGCGTCTGGTTCGCCACGCACGCCGACGTCGCCCGGTATGCCAAGGCCCACTCGGCTTCTTAAATGGCGCACGCAGGCGGCCTTCCGTTTTGCGGTGTAATACATTACACTTCTCTGTATGACGATACGGTCTCCGCTTTCCGTGCGCCTGGATCCGGCGCTAGCCAGGCTCCTGGAGCGTTACTGCGCCCAGACCGGAGCGACGCGGAGCGAGGTAGTCAAGCAGAGCGTCGCGCAGTATTTGGTCGCGCAGACCGGCCCGACACTCGGTAGCCTCGCCGAGGCGGTATTGCCGCCGCTGCCCAAGCGAGCGGCTGCTTCGGCGCGCGCACCGCGGCAGAAACGCTTCCGCGAATACGTTCGTGAGAAGCGTCGTCGTTGACTCCGGATTCCTGATCGGCCTCTTCGACGAGACCGACCCGCTGCATGCGCGCTGCCGGGCCTTCCTGAAGGACTATCGCGGCCGTTTCCTCACTACCGAAGCGGTGTTGACGGAGGCGCTCGCGCTGCTTTCTCCCGCCCAGCAGCTTCGTTGCCTGGACTGGCTGGCCGACGCCTCTCGCGCCGGGCTGCTTGCGGTCGACCGCGAGCCGCTCGATTTCCGCGCCATCGAAAAGCTTGCGCGCAAGTACGCGGATCAGCCGATGGATTTCGCCGATGCCTCTGTGGTACTTCTTGCGACGCGCACCGGCATTCGCGAGATCCTTACTGCTGACCGCCGCGACTTTGCCGTGTACCGGCTGGCCGGGCGCACTCGGTTCCTCGACGTGCTTGGCCAGTAATTGAGCGACAACTTCTCCAACTCGCAGGTCGTGCGCAAGCGCGTCGTCCCCACGCGGGGCGGCGTGGTCGCGGCCCAGCACAAGCGCGCCGCCGAAGTCGGCGCCGCGATCCTGGAAGCCGGCGGCGACGCCATCGATGCCGCGGTCGCCACCTCGTTCGCGATCGGCGTGGTGGAGCCCTGGATGAGCGGCGTGGCGGCCGGCGGCTGCATGGTGCTGTGGCGCGCCGCCGAGGGGAAGGCGTACGTCGTCGACTATGGAATGCGGTCTCCCGGCTCTCTGAATCCGTCGGCTTACCCCATAGTGGGCGGCGAAGCGCCCGATCTCTTCGCCTGGCCGCGCGTCAAGGACGATCGCAACGTGCAAGGCGCGACCGCGGTCGCGGTACCCGGCCTTGTCGCCGGCATGGGGCTCGCGCACGAGCGCTTCGGCCGGCTGCCGTGGCGCGATCTGGTTGCGCCAGCGGCGCAGCTCGCCAAGGAGGGCATGCTCCTCGACTGGTTCGGCGGCCTGCAGATCGCCTCGAACGCACGCTTCCTCGCGCTCGACAAGGACGCCGCGGCGCTGTTTCTCGAGGAAGGCAAATGGGCGCCGATCTCCGGCTGGACGGCGCTTACCGAGAAGCGCCTCGAGCAGGACGGACTCGCATCCACGCTGGAAGCGATTTCCCGGGAAGGTGCCAATGCGGTCTATGGCGGCGACGTCGGCGCGGCGATCGCGAAGGACGTGCAAGCCAAAGGCGGCTGCCTCGCGGTCTCCGATCTCGAGGCCTATCGCGCGCATTTCGCCGAGCCGATCGAGGTGCCCTACCACGGCGGCCGCATCTTCGCCGCGCCCGGCATGACCGGCGGGCCCGCGCTCGCTTCATCCCTGAAAAAACTATCTGAGACTGCGAACCCGTCCTACGTTGACTACGCCCGCGTGCTCGAGCAGGCGTGGCGCGAGCGCCTCCAGGCATCCGGCGACCGCGAAAGCTGCACCACGCACTTCAGCGTCGCAGACCGCCACGGCAATCTTTGCGCGGCGACGCAAACCCTGCTCTCCATCTTCGGCTCGCGCGTCGTCTCGCCTTCGACCGGCGTGCTGCTCAACAACGGCATCATGTGGTTCGATCCGCAGCCCGGCAAGCCGAACTCCCTCGCGCCGGACAAGCGCTGCCTCGGCAACTATTGCCCGGTGATTGGAGAAACCCCGAAGGGCGAGCGCTTCGCGCTCGGCGCCTCGGGCGGCAGAAAAATCGTCGGCACGGTGCTGCAGATCAGCGCTTTTCTGATCGACGACGGCGCGAGCCTGGAGGAAGCCTTCCACCGCCCGCGCATCGACATGAGCGGCATGGACCAGGTGCTTGCGGACGTCTCCCTGCCCCCGAACGAGTTGAAAAAGCTGGAAGCCGCGTTTCCCGTAACCCTCGCCCGCCGGCTGCCGTTTCCCTATCACTTCGCGGTGCCGGCGGGTGTCCTGCGCACAGGGAATCAGAACATGGGCTGCACCGAGACCCTGTCGCCGTGGGGCGATGCGGTCGCCGAGAAAAATTCAAACGGACAGTAGAGATTTGGTAGACTTACCAAATGGACGTCCGGGACCGCATCCTGGAGGCGGCACTCGGCTTGCTGGCCGAGAGCGGCGCGCATGAGCTGACGCAACCCAAGGTGAGCCGGGCGGCGGGGGTGCGCCAGAGCCATCTCACCTACTACTTCCCGACGGTCACCGACCTCCTGCAGGCGGTCGCCCTGCGCTCCCTGGACACGCTGGCGAAGGAAGTCTACGAAGCGCGCGACCGGAAGCGGCCGGGCTCGCTCGCCGACGCGCTGGCGCACGGCAGCGCGGACAAGCGCCGGGTCCGCATGATGCTGGGACTGGCGAACGCGGCGGACCGCGATCCTGCGCTCAAGCCGCGCATGCGGGCCTTCGTGAAGCAACTGCGCGGCCGCGTCGCCGGATTCCTGGAGACGGGCGGCGTCCAGGCGAACGAGGACGAGATCGCGTTCATGCATACCGTCATCGTGGGTGCGGCCGTGCTGCAGTTCGCGCGCGACAACGCCGAAGCGCGCAAGGAAGCGCGCCAAGTCCTGAAGAAAGCCCTCCAATGCCTCGCACGCCGCTCCTGATCCTGCTCGCCCTGCTCGCGGCCTGCGACAAGCCGCAGACGCACGAGTGGCAGGGCTATATCGAGGGCGAGTACGTGATGCTCGCCTCGCCCTACGCGGGGCAGCTGCAGAAGCTCTACGTGCGCCGCGGCGAGCAGGTGGCGGCCGGGAAGCCGTTGTTTGCGCTCGAGCAGGAGTCGGAGCGCGCGGCGCGCACGGAGGCGGAGGAGCGCATGAAGAGCGCCCAGGCGAAGCTGGAGAACGTGAAGGCGCCGCGCCGGCCGCCGGAAATCGCGGCGCTGCGCGAGCAGCTCAATCAGGCGAAGGCGGCGCTGGAGCTGTCGAGCGCGGCGCTCACGCGCGAGGAAGAGCTCTTCACCAGGGGCTTCAGCTCCAAGGCGCGGCGCGACGACGCGCGCACGGCAAGGGAGCGGGATGCAGCGAAGGTGAAAGAAGCCGAGGCGCAGCTCAAGAACGCGCAGATGCCTCTCGGGCGCGAGGGCGAGCGCGAGTCGGCGCTTGCCGAGATGGCGGCGGCGAAGGCGGCGCTCGCGCAGGCGGCGTGGCGCCTGGAGCAGAAAAGCGTCGCCGCGCCGGCGTCCGGGCTGGTGCAGGACACTTTCTTCGTCGAGGGCGAATGGGTGCCGGCAGGCCGCCCGGTGGCCTCCATCCTGCCGCCGGGCAACGTGAAGGCGCGTTTCTATGTGCCCGAAAGCGTCGTCGGCGCGATACAGATCGGCAGGCCGGTCGAGATCCGCTGCGACGGCTGCCCCGCGCCGATCGCAGCGCAGGTGAGCTTCGTGTCCGCCCAGGCGGAATACACCCCGCCGGTGCTCTACAGCAAAGACTCGCGCGCGAAGCTCTCCTTCCTCGTCGAGGCGCGGCCCCAGCCCGCCGACGCGGCAAAACTGCGCCCGGGGCAGCCGATCGACGTGACGTTGAAATGACGCCGGAAAACCAACCCCGCGCTCGCGGCGAAGCCGCTCGCGACCCCCTTCACAGGGGGTCAAACCCGGAGCTGGTCATCGACGTCGAGAAGCTCAACAAGAGCTTCGGCACGAAGCACGTCGTCAGGGACTTCTCGCTGCAGGTGCGGCGCGGCGAAATCTACGGCTTCCTCGGGCCGAACGGCAGCGGCAAGACGACCTCCATCCGCATGCTGTGCGGGCTGCTCAAGCCCGACTCCGGGCGCGGTACCTGCCTCGGCTACGACGTCGTGCGCGAGACGGCGCAAATCAAGCGCGAGGTGGGCTACATGACGCAGCGCTTCTCGCTCTGGGAGGACCTCACCATCCGCGAGAACCTCGAGTTTGTCGCCCGCATGTACGGCATGCGCGACCGCAAAGAAGCGGTGGCTTCGGCTTTAAGAGAATTGAATCTTCATGAGAGGCAAGATCAGCTCGCCGGCACGCTCTCGGGCGGCTGGAAGCAGCGCCTGGCGCTCGCGGCCTGCATGCTCCATCGCCCCAAATTGTTGCTGCTCGACGAACCGACGGCGGGCGTCGACCCGCAGGCACGGCGCGATTTCTGGGAGGAGATCCACGGGCTGGCGGCGAAGGGCATCTCGGTGCTCGTGTCGACGCACTACATGGACGAGGCGGAGCGCTGCCACCGTCTCGCGTACATCGCCTACGGCAAGCTCCTCGCCACCGGAACGCCCGACGAGGTGCTGCATCTGTTCCGCCTGCGCACCTGGGCGGTGTCGGGCCAACCGGCAAGGCTCGTCGCGCTGGCCGCCGAGCTGCACGGCGAGCCGGGCATCTCGCACGTCACCGCGTTCGGCAACACGCTGCACGTCACCGGGGAGGACGAGGCCGAGCTCGAGAAGGCAGTGTCCAAATACTTTGATGAAAAAGATCTCGCCTGGCGCAAGGCCGAGGCAGGGCTCGAAGACGTGTTCATCCAT
The DNA here is from genome assembly GCA_004297625.1 of Betaproteobacteria bacterium. Taxonomy (GTDB): domain Bacteria; phylum Pseudomonadota; class Gammaproteobacteria; order Burkholderiales; family SG8-39; genus SCGC-AG-212-J23. The sequence continues at coordinate 391,431 of SCTY01000068.1, forward strand.
CTCATGCAGAGCGCTCCGGAGGCCGAGCAATGAGGTTCTCCTGGTCGCGCTGGGTCGGCATCATCGTCAAGGAGTTCATCCAGCTCAAGCGCGACCGCCTCACCTTCGGCATGATCATCGGCATCCCGGTGATCCAGCTGATCCTGTTCGGCTACGCGATCAACTCGGATCCGAAGCGGCTGCCGACCGCCGTGCTCTCCGCGGATGCGAGCGCGTATTCCCGCACCCTGCTCGCCGCGATGCAGACGAGCGGGTACTTCCGCATCGAAAAGAACGTCGCCGACGAGAACGAGCTGGAGGAGATGATGGCGCACGGCACGGTCCAGTTCGCCGTCACCATTCCGGAAAACTTCGGCCGGAAGCTGGTGCGCGGCGAGCGCCCGGTGCTGCTCGTCGAGGCGGATGCCTCCGACCCCGCGGCGATCGGCAACGCGGTGGCGGCGCTGGCGCAGATCGCTTCGAGCTCTCTCAACAGGGATCTCGGTGGAAGCCTCGCAGAGCTCAAGGCGGTCGCTTCCCCGATCGACATGCGCGTGCACCGGCGCTACAACCCGGAAGGCGTGACTGCCTACAACATCGTGCCCGGGCTGCTCGGCACCATTCTCACGATGACCATGGTGCTGATGACCGGGCTCGCGATGACGCGCGAGCGCGAGCGCGGCACGTTCGAGAACCTGCTGTCCACGCCGGCGCTGCCCATCGAAGTGATGACCGGCAAGATCATCCCCTACATCCTCATCGGCCTCGTGCAGGTCACGCTCATCGTCGTGGCCGCGCTGCTGCTTTTCAAGGTGCCGATGCAGGGCAATCCCCTGCTCCTTTATTTCGTGGTGCTGATCTTCATCGCGGCGAACCTCACGCTCGGCATCACCTTCTCCTCGGTCGCGCGCAACCAGCTGCAGTCGATGCAGATGACGTTCTTCTTCTTCCTGCCGTCGATCCTGCTTTCCGGGTTCATGTTCCCGTTCCGCGGCATGCCGGACTGGGCGCAGTGGCTGGGGTCGCTCTTGCCGCTGACTCATTTCCTGGTGCTCGTGCGCGGCATCATGCTGAAGGGCAACACCCTCGACGAGCTGTGGCCGGCGATCTGGCCGATCCTCGCCTTCATGCTGGTGGTGATCGGGATCGGCCTGGGCTTCTACAAAAGGACCCTCGATTGAAAGCGGCTCCGCGCGATCGCATGTGAATCCGGTCATCGCCATCCACGGCGGCGCGGGCGTGATGCGCGGCATCACGCCGCAAGGCGCGAAGCGCTACAAAGGCGGCCTCGAGCGCGCGCTTGACGCGGGATACGCGGTTCTCGAGGCAGGCGGCGCGAGCCTCGAGGCGGTTGCGGCTGCGGTAACGCAGCTCGAGGACGACCCGCTCTTCAACGCCGGCCGCGGCGCGGTGTACACCTCCGATGAGCGGCACGAGCTGGATGCCTCGATCATGGATGGCGCGACGCTACGCGCTGGAGGGGTGACCGCGGCGAGCCGCATCCGCAACCCGGTGCTCGCAGCCCGCGCGGTGATGGAGCACAGCCCGCATGTGCTGCTTGCCGGCCGCGGGGCAGAAGTTTTCGCGAGGAAACACGCAATCGCGTTCGCCCCGCCGTCGTATTTCCATACTTCGAATCGTTTAAGAGCATTACGAAAAGGCTTGCTGCGCCACCACGGCACGGTGGGCGCCGTGGCGCTCGATGCGCAGGGCAACCTCGCGGCCGCGACGTCGACGGGCGGCTCTACCGGCAAGCTGCCCGGGCGCGTCGGCGATTCTCCGATCATCGGCGCCGGCACGTACGCCGATAACGCGACTTGCGCCGTCTCGGGCACCGGGCTGGGCGAAGCATTCATCCGGGTGGCGCTCGCGCACGAGGTGTCGGCGCGCATGCGCCTGCGCGGCGAGCCGCTCGCGCGCGCTGCGGCGGCCGGGCTCGCGCAGGTCGCGCGCATCGGCGGCGACGGCGGGCTCATCGCGGTCGACCGCCGCGGCAACATCGCGATGCCGTTCAACAGCGAAGGCATGTTCCGGGCGTGCATCGGACGCGACGGCGCGCGCATCGTGGCAATCTATCGCTGAACGCGAAAGGAGCTCGTCATGCGAATCGATGGGGCGTGCCATTGCGGCAACATCACCTACCAGGCGGAAATCGATCCGGAGCAGGTCGGGATATGCCACTGCACCGACTGCCAGAAGCTCACGGGCAGCGCGTTCACCGTCTATGTTCCAGCCCCTGTCGAAGGCTTCCGCCTGCGCACCGGCCAGCCGAAGATCTACGTCAAGACCGCCGAAAGCGGCAGCAGGCGCGCACAGGCGTTCTGCCCGGAATGCGGGTCGCGCATTTACGCGGCGGCGGTGACGGATCCGAGGATTTTCAACATCCGCGTCGGCACGGTGCGCCAGCGCGATGCGCTGCCGCCCAAGACGCAGCTTTGGTGCCGCTCGGCGCTCGGTTGGGTGATGAACCTGGAATCGGTGAAGCGGTTCGAGAAGCAGCCCAGTCAATGAATGGGCTCCTCTGGATGGTGATCCTCGTCGCCGGAGCGGTGCTCGGCGCGGCGTTCGCCAGCGCCATGGCCGGGCTCACGCTGTCCGCGCTCGGCGGCGCGGCGTTCTTCCCGCTCGCGGCGATGCTCGTGCGCCTCGCCATCTGGATGCTCACCCGCACCCGTTGAAAGTCGAGCTGCGTTACGCCTCGCTGCCGAGCATCCTCGGCCTGTTCGCCTCGCATTACTGGTTCGTGGTGTTCGACGGCGGCGAGGTGCACCGCTGGGAAGTGTGGCAAACCCGGGACGCCGGCGGGCGCAGCATCGGCCACGTGCACTGCGACTTGAAGCACCCGGGCGCCGGCGTGGGCGGCGGCCCCGCGAGGCTGGCTGCGGTGTGGACCGGCGAGGAAGCCTCGAGGCTCAAGCAGGTGCTGGAAAGCGCCGCGACCTATCCCTTCTGCCACAGGTACTCCTACTGGCCTGGTCCGAACAGCAATACCTTCGCCGCCTGGGTGCTGCGCAAGGCCGGCATCGCGCATACACTAGGCCGAACGGCCCTGGGAAAACGCTTCCCGGTGGCCTGACTCTTGCGCGAGGAGAAAGCGTAATGCGCCGTCTTCTATTCGTCCTGCTGCTCGCCTTCGCCGGCACGCTCTACGCCCAGGAGAAGCCAGCGCTGCCGCCCACACCGGAGGAAATCGCGTTCGCGCGCCTGCCTGCCGACATTCAACAGATGCTCGCCGGCATGACCGCGGCCGAAGCCATGCAGACGGTCGCGCAAGCGCACCAGCAAGCCATCGCGCTCGGCTTGCCAAACCCCACGCCCGTGCAATTCCGCACCACGCTCGGCGCGCTGCTCAACTCGCAGGACTACACGAGCGCGAGCGCCGGCGCGACCAGCTTCCCGCCGCTCAGCCCGCTGGTTCCGCCGCCGCCGCCGCCCTTCCTGCGCTAGGCGAGTGAAAACAAATGGGGTCAGAGCAAATGCTCTGACCCCATGGTTTTAGACTCGGTTGTAGGATCGGTTCCGGAGGGAGTCGCCGATGACAAGGAAAGCCGCATTAAAGTGCATGGCCGCCGCCTTGTTCGCGGCCGTCGTTCCGCAACTGCAGGCCCAGCCCTACCCGTCCGGGCCCATCAACCTTGTGATTCCGTTGGCTGCAGGCGACGCCACGGACACCGCCGCCCGCGCCATCGCCGACGAGCTCGCGCGCGATCTCAAGGTCGCGATCGTGCCGGTCAACCGGCCGGGCGCCGCCGGCGCGTTGGGGGCAGATCTCGTGGTCAAGGCGCCGAAGGACGGCCACACCATCCTGCTCGCCAACAACGCCTCGCTTATTTTCCGGACGATCCTCGACCCGAGCGTCGCCACCTACGACCCGTTCCGCGATTTCACGCCCCTGGGCCTCGCCATGCGCAGCCCCAGCATCCTCGTGGCCGGGGCGGAGCAGCCGTTCAAGACGTTCAAGGAAATGGCCGCTTACGCAAAGAGCAACCCGGTGCGCATCGGTACCGCCGGCGTCGGCTCGGTGGGCCACTTCTGCGTCAATACGATCGCCAAGCTGACCGGCACCGAGCTCACCATGGTGCCCTTCACCGGCGCCACGCCCGCCGTCACCGCGGTGCGCGGCGGCCACGTCGAAGGCGTGATCCTCGCGCTGGGCGCGATGACGGGCCAGATCCGCAGCGGCGCCGTGCGCCCGCTCGTGATCTCGACCAAGTCCGACGAATTCCCCGGGATTCCGACCCTGTCCGAGCTCGGATTCCCGGAGCCGCTCTTCGGCGTCTGGACCGCGTTCTTCGCGCCGGCGGGCCTGCCCGCGGAGATCACCGCGGTGCTGGTTCCGGCGCTCGAGCGTGCGATCAAGGCGCCGAGCGTCTTGGCGCGCCTGAAGCCGCTCGGCATCGTTCCCGATTACGCACCGCCGGAGAAGCTCCTCGCCGAGATCCGCGACGAGCACCGGCGCGTTTCCGAGATGGCCAAGCAGGCGGGGCTCGTCAGGCCGTAGGAGACTTATTGCCTCGCATCGCTGTCGGGCCGCTCCGACAATGGCTGCGCGACCATGGCGCGGAACGAGAACCTCATCCTCGCCGCCATTCCCGAGAGGGACTACCGGCAGCTGGTGCCGCAGCTTGAGATCGTCGCACTGCGCCCGGGAGAAACCCTTTACGCCGAGGCCGCGCCCATCGGCCTGCTGTACTTTCCGGTCGGCAGCATCATTTCACTCCTGAGCGCGAGCGCCGCGGGCGACACCGCCGAGATCGCGCTCGTCGGCAACGAGGGCATGGTCGGGGTCAGCGCGCTGCTCGGGGGCAACCGGGCGATTACCCAGTCCGTGGTACACAGCGCCGGCAAGAGCCGCCGCGTAGGCGCCGGCGCCTTCGTCGAGCTGTTCGAGCGCAGCCCGGGAGTGCGCAAGGTCATCATGCGCTACCTGAGGAGCGTCCTTGTGCAAGCGGCGCAGAGCGCGTTCTGCCACCGGCACCACAGCCTGGAGCAGCGCCTGTGCCGCTGGCTGCTGCAAAGCGTCGATCGCATGCCGTCTCACGAGCTGTACATGACGCAGGAATTGATGGGCGTCATGCTCGGTGTGCGCCGCGAGGCGGTCACGCTTGCCGCGGCGCGGCTCCAGGCGAGCGGCGCGCTGCGCTACAGCCGCGGCCACCTCACCGTACTGCGCCGGGATACGCTGGAAAAGCGTGCTTGCGAGTGCTACGCGGCCTTGAAGGTCGAATCCGAGCGGTTGTTGCGCGACTTGTCCGAACCCTGATTTCGCGCGCTGTCTCGCAGCCCGGCGATGAAGACCGCATCGGCGTATTCGTCGAAGCGCCGATGCCAGCACATGCGTATGGGCGCGGCGCCTTTGCAGCGCACCTCGAAGACCAGCGGCTCGGGCTCCGCGGGATCGGTTATCCGGCGCAGCAACGCCCTCGCGGACGCTTCGTCGAAAGCCAGCAGCCGGAAAAGAGAGCTGCCATTGAGCTCCTCGCAGGGAAAGCCGAGAGCCTCTTCCCATGCGGCGCTGAGCACCTCGAAACGCCCGTCGCCGCGGATGCGCGCAAGAAGCACGTCGAGACCGGCGTACACGGAAAACGGCTTGCTGCAGATGATCGTCACGTCGTCCCTGTCCGCTATCGATTGCAGTAAAGAAGTCATCCCACGCACCCGCAAATACAATAGGCACGCGTGCGCCGCCGCGTCTGTGTGAGCGCGCACGCAAGCGCGTCGTCCGACACGACCGGCGGAGGTCATGCTTTCTCCCACAGCGTTCTAGAACTTTGCGCCGCGACTATTTGATATCGGTGTCGGCCACGAGGAGCGCAACCGGGAACGCGGCGAGCAGCCGCGCGAGCGGCACGTCGCCGCCCTCGAGCCGCGCTCCGGTGAGGACGTTGCGATAGCGGCCTGCGGCCAGCGTGAGCTTTGAGGCGCCCCAGACCCGCTCGCCGATCGGCGCGCCGTCCGGCTCGATGAGATGCGCAAACAGCCGCGGCGCCGCTGCAACTACGGCATGCCTGCCGTGGCGCAGGATGAACGCGCACACGTTCTCTTCGCGGCCCGCGTCCGCGTAAAGAGCACCATAGCTCCCGCCGTGGAAAAGCATCGGATGCGCGCGCCGCACGGCGAGGCCCTGCCGGATGATGTGCAGCTTCGCGCGTCCGTCGGAGAGGTTCTGCAGCAGCGAGGCCGGCTCGCGCAATTCCTCGGCGGCGTATTTGTTCCTCGCGGCGTAGTCCACCGGCCGGCGGTTATCGGGATCGACCAGGCTGAAATCGAAGAGCTCGGTCCCCTGGTAATAATCGGGCACGCCCGGCGAGGCCACCTTGATGAGCGCCTGCGACAGGCTCACCAGCATTCCGAGGCGGGCAAGCCGCGCCACCGCCTCGTTCACCTCCTTCAGGAATGCCGGGCTCTCGAGCGATTGCACGACAAACCGCTCGAGCGCCGCCTCGTATTCCGCGTCCGGATTGATCCAGCTCGTGCGCAGCTTCGCCTCGCGCACCGCCTTGAGCATGTACGCGCGCAGCCTTTCCCTCAAGCGCTTCACTTCTTGTTCGTGCGCTGGCTTGTCAGGCCAGATGCCGAGGAGCGCCTGGTAAAAGTGGTATTCGTCGCCGCGCGAGGGAAGGCTTTCGCCTTCCGCCTCGGTGCGCCGGCTGCGGTTTATGCGGTGCCAGCGCGCGAGCAGCAGCCGCCACGCCGAGCCGAGCTCCGAGAGCGCGCCCAGGCGCGCGCGCACGTCCTCGGAGCGCTTGGTGTCGTGCGTCGAGGTGCTGATCATCGTGTACGGCCAATTGCGCGCTCGGTCCTCGCTTGCGGCGTGAAATGCCTTGAGCGAGTAGCCGAAATCGCGCGGGTCGCTGCCGACTTCGTTCAGCGCGATGAGCCGGTTGTAGCGGTAGAACGCGGTGTCCTCGACGCCTTTCGCCACCACCGGCGCCGTAAACTGCTGGAAGCGCAGCGCAAACTCGAGCATCTGCCGGCGGCGCGCTCCGCTCGCGGGGGCGGCATCGAGAGTCAGCACGCTGCGCACGAAATCGAACACGCTCGGGTCGGCGATGCGGCTCGCGCGCCGCGCCGCGTTCACCGCCCATTCGATGTAGCGCCGGTCCGTATCGGTGACGCCGCGCCCCGTGACATAGGTCCGGTACACCGGAAAGCGCGCGGCGATCTCGGCGAGCGCCTTGCGCAGGCCGCTCTCCGTATGGTCGCGCGTGCGGCGGTTGCCCGAAGCGATGCGCGCCAGGCGCGCGGCGAGGCCGCCGAGCTCCGCGGCAAGCGTCGTGCTCATGATGAGCACGCGGCACTCGTGCGAGATTTCCTCGAAGCGCCGCCGCTCGCCGGTGAAGCGCTGGTAGATGCGCTCGAAGCGGCCGGCCGCCGCGCTGTCGATGAAGAGCCCGGTCAGCAGGCTGGCGTAGCGGTAGCCCGTCGTGCCGTGTGCCTTCCAGCCGGCGCACAGGCTCTCGTAGTCGGCGACGATCTTCTCCACCACCACCCACGGCCGGTCGGCGATCGTCTGCAGCCGCTCGAGGTACTGCTCGGGATCGGACAGGCCGTCGGGATGGTCGATGCGCAGGCCATCGACGCCCGGGCGGCGGGCGAGCTTTGCGATGAGCGCGTGCGTGGCGTCGAACACCGCGCGGTCCTCGGCGCGCAGCGCCGCGAGGTCGGTGATCTCGAAGAAGCGCCGGTAATTGATCTCGTCCGAGGCGACGCGCCAGAACGCGAGCCGGTAATGCTGTCTCTCGAGGAGGCGATGCAGCGCGAGCGTGTCCTTCGCCGTCCGAAGGTTCCTCCTGCTCTTGGCGCTCAGCGGGAAGCTCTGATCGAAATACACCACTCTTTTTCTTCTTCTATCGAGCCTGATCTCGCCGTCGTCGAGCGCCTCGCCGTAATGCTTGCCGAGCACCGGCAGCAGCAGCCTGCCGTGCCCGCGCGGCCAGTCGATATCGAAGAACCTCGCGTAGCGCGAGGCGCGGCCTTTCTCCAGCAGGTCCTGCCACCACGGGTTGTCGCCGTGCAGGACGCCCATGTGATTCGGCACCACGTCGAGCACGAGCCCCATGCCATGCCGCTGCAGCTCCTCCATAAGGCGCTCGAGCTCGCCCTGCGTGCCGATCTCCGGGTTCAGGCTGCCGTGGTCGACCACGTCGTAGCCGTGCTGGCTGCCCGGCCGCGCCTTCAGGAACGGCGAGGCATATACGTGGCTCACGCCGAGGCGCGCAAGATACGGAACGAGCCCGCTCGCGCTTGCGAAGCCGAAATCCTTGTGCAGCTGCAGCCGGTAGGTAGCGACGGGAACGCGCGCCGGCGCCTGCACGTGCCGGCTCGGCCACACGGCGCGCTCGGCGAGCGCCTGAACGAGCGCCTGCATGCGCGGCTCGGCAGGCCAGCGCTCGAGAGCGACCGGGAGCTTGCGCCGCCAGTTCGGGTGCTGGTCGATCGTGCCGGGAAGATTGGCCTGCTCCACGAGCTCGAACACGTCCTCCGGCTGCACGACGAGGATCTTGGCCGGAGTGCGCGCGAGAAAAGCGTGCGCGCTCGCCGCCGACGTATCGAAGCCGTCGCGCGCGAGCGCGCGCTCGAGCGCTTCCTTGTCGGTTTCTCGTATCGCGCTTTCTTTTTCGAAATCGACACTCAAACCCAAACGGCGACGGAGCTCGAGATCGTGGGCTTGCCAGAAGCCGCGCCAGGTCGGCAGGTCGTGCGTGCTTACGCAGACCAGCGCCCCGCGAGGATAGGCGGACGGCGCAAGAAACTCTCCTTTCGCGTCTTTCTCGAAGACGAGCGGCCGGTACGAGAGCACCCCGGCCTCGTTCAGGGCCTTGCGCAGCTCCGGGGTCACCGTTCCAAGGTCCTCGCCGATCACCATGCAGCGCTTGCGGCGGCTTTCCTGCGCGAGCAGCCCGAGGAGATCCCGCAACGGATAGTTGACGTACCCGCCCTTGTCCGGCTTGTTGCCGCGCGGGATCCAGTAAAGGCGCGCCAGCGCCATGACGTGGTCGAGCCGCAGCGCGCCGCCTTGCGGCATGTTGGCGCGCAGCAGATCGACGAACGGCCGGTAGCGCGCCGCGCGCAGGGCACGCGGCGAGTAAGGCGGCAGGCCCCAGTCCTGGCCGCGCGGGTTGAATTCGTCGGGCGGCGCACCGATCGAGGCCTCGGTGGCATACGCCGCCCGGTCGGACCAGACCTCGGCTCCGCCGTGATCCGAGCCGAGGGCGAGATCCACGTACAGGCCGACCGGCATGCCGAGCTCTTTCGCGCGCCGCTGCGCGAGATCGAGCTGCAACCGCGCGTTCCATTGCAGATACGCGTAGAACTGCACCCGCGCCGCATTTTTCTTTGAAAAATTCTTTACGTGAGAAGAAGCGGGGTTGCGGTACTGCTCGGGCCAGCCTTGCCAGCCGCTGCCGAGCTCTTCCTTCAGCGCCTCGTACAGCGCGTAACCGCGCAACCCCTTGGGGCTCCGCCGGTCGAACTCGGCGAAGCGCTCCCTGCGCGCTCGATCGTGCGTGAAGCACTCGTGGAGCCGCTCGAGCACCTCGAGCTTCGCCGCGCGCACCCCGGCGTAGTCGACCAGCTCGGCGTCGCGCAGCCGCTCGAGCCTTTCTCTAAAAGAAGATGACTTGAAAAGCTCTTGTGCTTCCGCGCAGCGCTGAAACTCCGGAATCGCCTCCACGTCGAGGTACAGGACGTTCAGCGCATGGCGACTCGAGGGACTGTAGGGGCTTGCGTCGGCCGCATGCAGCGGGTTCACGCCCACCACGGCTGCGCCGAACCTGGCGGCGATCTCGACGAGCAGCCGCAGGTCGCCGAAGTCGCCGATCCCCCAATTGCGCTCGGAGCGCAGGCCGTAGAGCTGCACCGTGAAGCCCCAGATGCGGCCGCCCTGCTCCAGAGCCTCGGGACGGTAGCAAGCGCCCTGCTCGATGCGCGGCGCGGGCGCGCTTTTCTTCGCGCGCGGGCCCAGCGCCTCTTCGAGGGCGCGGCGCGTTTCGGCGTCGAGCTCGTGCTCGCGCTGCCAGACGTCGAGATAGCTCGGCGCGATCTCGCTCAAGCTCGGTCTCCGACCCCCTGACAAGGGGGTCGCGAGTGAAGCGAGCGGGGGGTTGGTTTAGGAAAAAAGAAAACCCCCCGCTCGCAAAAACGGCTCGCTCCCCCCTTAACAGGGGGGCAAGAAGGCGCGCTCATGCGAGCCACCAGCTCGCCGTCCAGGCTTCGAGCCTTTTACTGGACTCTGCACCCCACAACAGACGGCCTTTCGGCAACTCATCCACGTCGATGGTCTCTTCGCTGCAGTTCGCGCGCAGCGTGAGACCGCCCTGCCACGACACCTCGAACGCGCGCTCGCCCAGCATGGCGTAGCGCCCCGGGCCGAAGGCGCGCGGCGCGATCTCCGCGCGCCGCACGTCGAGCAGCGCCTTGTAATGCGCCTGCCATTCCCGGCCGGCGGCACTGCGTGCGTCCTTCCAGCGCAGCACGCTTCTCTTGAAGGTCTGCTCGGCCAGGGGATCCGGGATGCGCGCCCTCGCCTTGGGGTCGGCGGAAGCGGCAAAGCGCGCGAATTCATCGCGCCGCCCCTTGCGCACCGCCTCGCCGAGCTCGCCGGCGAAGTCGCAGAAGAACAGAAACGGCTGCCGGCAGCCCCACTCCTCGCCCATGAAAAGAAGCGGCGGTGAAGGTGCGAGAAGAAGAATTGCACTTAAGCATTTCAATACGGATGATTCGGAAAGAGACGCGAGTCGCTCTCCATGCGCGCGATTCCCGATCTGGTCGTGGTTCTGCATGAAGTCCACGAAGCACTCGGGCGCGAGATGCGCGCTGCGCTCGCCGCGCCGCTCCCCGGTGAAAGGCGAGACCTCGCCCTGGTAAGCGAAGCCCTCGGCGAGCGCGCGCGCGAGATGGCGTGCCGGCGCTTCCGCGTAGGCTTTGTAGTAGCCGCCGGCCTCTCCCGTGGCGAGCACGTGGTAGCCGTGGTGCGAGTCGTCGTTCCACTGCGCGTCGAACTTGCCCGGCCCGAGAAACCGGGCCTGGTTGGCATCGTTTTCCAGAACCAGGTGCACTTGTCTTTCGCCTTTGAACCTGTGTTTTATCGTCGAAGCGATTTCATCGAGGATATGGACGGGCGAATCGTCGACTATCGCGTGCACCGCGTCGAAGCGCAGGCCGTCGAAGCGGTATTCCTCCAGCCAGTACAGCGCGTTGTGAACGAAAAAGCTTCTTACGAGGCGGTTCGAAAAGTCGATCGCCGCGCCCCAGGGCGTCTTGTGCTTCTCGGTGAAGAACTGCGGCGCGTAGCGATGGAGAAAGTTGCCTTTCGGGCCGAAGTGGTTGTAGACGACGTCGAGAAACACCATCAGGCCCGCCCGGTGCGCCGCCTGCACCAGCGCCTTCAGCGCCTCCGGGCGCCCGTAGCGGCTGTCCGGAGCGAACGGCAGCACGCCGTCGTAGCCCCAGTTGCGCCGGCCGCAGAAATCCGCCAGCGGCATCAGCTCGATCGCCGTGACGCCGAGGTCGCGGAGATAAGGCAGCTTTTCGAGGATTCCCTTGTAGTTTCCTGGAGATGAAAAAGCGCCCACATGTAATTCATAGATGACCGCCTCGCGCCACGGCCGCCCGCGCCAGTCGCCGTCCCGCCAGGCGAACGCGCGCGGGTCGAGCACTTCGCTCGGCCCTTCGGCATCGCGCGGCTGAGAACGCGAGGCGGGATCGGGCACTTCGTCCGTCCCGTCGATGCGGTAGCGGTAACGGGCGCCCGGCTGCGCCTTCTCCACGCGCTGGAACCACCCCTCCTCCAATTTCGTCATTTTGAAAGAGGCGCCTTCGACGGTCACTGCCACTTCGCGCGCGGCGGGCGCCCAGAGGCGGAAGCGCACGCCTCCGTCGCCGGTCACCTGGGCGCCGAAAGGCATCGCATGCTGCAGAGCTAGCGTTTTCGGCGCGGCCACCATCGCTCCAGGAGCTCCGCCGCCCAATCCCTGCCGCCGAGGCCGAAGGCGAGCGCGAGGGCGAACACCAGCCCGGCGAGGACGATGAGGAAGCTCTGCCGGACGATGTCGCCGCCGATGTTGACCTGGTCGAGCGCGATGAGGACCACGAAGGTGACGATGGCGTACTGGGCGAGGCGGCCCAGCAGGTCCGCGTCCTGGATATGCACGTTGCGGCAATACGCGGCGATCGCGTTGCCGATGAAGCGGGCGAAGTAGGCGCCGAAGGCGAGGATCAGGATTGCCACCATCACGTGCGGAACGAACAGCAGCACGCGCATCAGCACGTCGGTGACATAGGCGAGGCCCAGGCTGTTGAACGCGACGAGCAGCGCGCCGAGGATCACCACCCAGTACGCGAGCAGCCCGAGGATCTCGGTGCTGTCCGACTCGATGCCGCCGTCGCGCAGGAAGCCGTCGAGCCCCGCGCGCTGGGTGACGACGTGGAAGTTCACGGCGCGCAGGCCTTTCACGATGGCGAAGCGCGCCGCCTTGGCGAGGAACCAGCCGACGATGAGGACCCCCAAGGCGAGCACGAGGCGCGGCAGAAAGTCGCCGATCTGGCGCAGGAACGCGCGCAGCGGCTCGAGCAGTACGTCGATCTGGTTCATGGCTTGGCCTCCAGCATCGCCATCACGCCGGCAAGCGGTACCTTGAGCCAGTCAGGGCGATTGTTGAACTCGTAGCGCAGCTCGTAGAGCGCCTTCTCCAGCTCGAAGAGCTGGAGCAGTCCCGCCACATCCTCGAACGACTCGAAGAGCCCGCTGCCCTTCATCGCGGCAAAGTACGACGCGAGAAAAGCGTGCCGCGTCTCGGCTTCCCAGGCCTCGAGCGCGCCGGTCTGCGTGGCGGTCCACTTCGCGTAGCTGAATGAGCGCAGCATCCCGGCCACGTCGCGCAGCGGCGAATCCTTGCGCCGGCTGTGCGACAGCGGGCGCGAGGGCTCGCCCTCGAAGTCGATGATCATGAAGTCGTTGCTGGTGACGAGCACCTGGCCGAGATGGAAGTCGCCGTGACGCCGGATCTTGAGCGCCGGCCCGCGCGGCGCGGCGCAGGCGTCGATGAGGGCGAACAGCCTGGAGCGCATTTCCGATAATGCGTCCGACTTGAGCAGCCTGAGCGTGTCCTCGGCTTCGGCGCGCACCGCCGCCTTCCATTCCTCGATGTCTTCGGAGCCGAGCGGCACGGGATCGAACGCGGGATCGCCCGAGCGGATGGCGAGCGCGCGGTGCAGCTCGGCGGTGCGCGTGGCAAGCGTCTGCATCAGCACGAGGTAGCCGCCGTGCCCGGCGTCGGTGCCGCGCTGGGTCTCGAGGTAGCGCTCCAGGTAATCGAGGGTGTAGCTCCAGCCATCGCCTTGGTTCGCCACGAACGCCTGCAGCAGCGCGAGCGTCGCGGGCTCGCCCGCTCCGGTGGAATACTCGACCGCACCGGCGACCGGCACGCAGTTCGGGAAGCGCGCCACCTCGGTGAGAAAACGCCCGACCTCGAGCTCCGGGTTCACCCCGGGGCGCAGCCGCCGGTAGCACTTGAGGAACAGGCGATCGTCGAGCGTGACCGAGGTGTTCGTCGACTGCGCCTGCAGCCGGCTCACCGGCAGCGCGGCGATATCGCCGGCTACGATAGCCGCGAACGCGCTGGTCGGCGTGAAGCGGATCACGCCGCGCTCGGTCTGCAGGTTGCGGCTTTCGCCGACCGCCTTGACGACGTTGCGGCAGAATCCGGCGTCGGCCATGGCGTCGCCCACGACGCCGACGTTCGCCTGCTGGCGCACGCGCGCGATGGTGGACTGCGCGAGCGCGCGCACCTGCTCTTCGTCGTCTTCCCAGGCGACGGCCATGGGAACGAAGTACGCGGCCTCGCGGATCTGGAGAATCTGCAGCAGCCAGCTCACGCCGCCCGCATCCCAGATCGCGTGATCGTGCAGCACCGCCTTTTCGACGCGCTCGCCCTTCGACGCGTACCAGCGCTGGCCCTCGATGTAGCGCGGCAGCACCTCGGATTCGAGCTGCGCGCGCAGCTTCTCCGCCATGCCCATGCGCCACGGCACGACCTTGTCGCGGAAGAAGCTGGTCCAGGCGTCGAAGAGCACGAGAACCGGCGACTCCTCCGGCACGATCATCTGCGTGTGCCAGGACGGCGGCGGCGCGTCGGTCGCGAGACGGAACCAGTAGAAGCCGTGCGCCGGCAGCGACAGCAGGTACGGCAGATCGCCGACGGGCGGGAAGGACGTGCGACCCAGCAGCTCGACCGGCACGCGCCCTTTGTAGCGGCGCAGGTCGAGCTCGACCGGCTGCGCCGAGCGTGCGAGGTTCGCCACGCACAGGATCGCCTCGTCGTCGTATTCGCGCAGGTAGGCGAGGATTTTCCGGTTGCCCGGCCTGAGGAAGCTCAAGCGCCCGCGGCCGAATGCGCGGCTTTGCTTGCGTATCGCGAGGATGCGCTTCGTCCAGTTGAGCAGCGACCCCGGATCGCGCTCCTGCGCCTCCACGTTGAGCGCCTCGTAGCCGTAGACCGGGTCCATGATCGGCGGCAGGTAGAGCCGCTGCGGGTCGGCGCGCGAGAACCCGGCGTTGCGGTCGGGGCTCCACTGCATGGGCGTGCGCACGCCGTTGCGATCGCCGAGGTAGATGTTGTCGCCCATGCCGATCTCGTCGCCGTAGTAGAGAATCGGCGAGCCGGGCATGGACAGCAGCAGGCTGTTCATCAGCTTGATGCGCTCGGGGTCGTTCTCCATGAGCGGCGCCAGGCGCCGGCGGATGCCGAGGTTGATGCGCGCCTGCATGTCGGCGGCGTACATCCTGTACATGTAGTCGCGCTCGCGGTTCGTGACCATCTCGAGCGTGAGCTCGTCGTGATTTCGCAGGAAGATCGCCCACTGGCAGCGCTCCGGAATGTCCGGCGTCTGGTCCATGATCTCGACCAGCGGGTGGCGGTCCTCCTGCGCGATCGCCATGTACATGCGCGGCATCAGCGGAAAGTGGAACGCCATGTGGCATTCGTCGCCCTCGCCGAAGTACGGGCGCACGTCCTCGGGCCACTGGTTCGCCTCGGCGAGCAATACCTTGTTCGGGTAGGCCGCGTCGATGAGCGCGCGGATCTGCTTCAGGACCGCGTGCGTCTCGGGCAGGTTCTCGTTGTCCGTGCCTTCGCGCTCGACGAGGTAAGGAATGGCGTCGAGGCGGAAGCCGTCCACTCCCATGTCGAGCCAGAAGCGCATGGTGCGGAACACAGCCTTGAGCACGCTCGTATTGTCGAAATTGAGATCCGGCTGGTGGCTGAAGAAGCGGTGCCAGAAGTAGGCCTTCGCCACCGGGTCCCAGGTCCAGTTCGACGTCTCGCTGTCCGTGAAGATGACGCGGGTGCCCTTGTACTTCTGCACCGTCTCGCTCCATACGTACCAGTCGCGCTTGCGCGAGCCGGGCGGCGCGCGGCGCGCGGCCTGAAACCACGGGTGCTGGTCCGAGGTGTGGTTGACGACCAGCTCGGTGAGCACCTTCAGCCCGCGGCGGTGCGCTTCGCGCATGAACAGCCTGAAGTCGGCGACCGTGCCGTACTGCGGATGCACGCCGTGGTAGTTCGAGATGTCGTAGCCGTCGTCCTTGAGCGGCGAGGGATAGAACGGCAGCAGCCACAGCCCGTTCACCCCGAGGTCGCGGATGTAGTCGAGCTTCGCGGTGAGGCCCTTCAGGTCGCCGACGCCGTCGTTGTTCGAGTCGAAGAAGGCCTTGACGTGCAGCTGGTAGATGACGGCGTCCCGGTACCACAGGCCCTCGTCCGCCACGACAGCGCTGAGCTCGACCGGATCCGCCGACGTCATCGGATGACTTTGAACACGTGTGCGGGCAGCGTGTGCGGGTTGAGCTCGATGTAGTTGCGCCGCCCGGTCCAGGTCCAGCGCCCGCCCGAGAGCAGGTCGTGCACCTGGTAGGTGCCGTGGAGCTCGAAGTCCACCCAGCCCGACTGCGGATGGTGCAGGTCCAGGTTCACCGCCACGAGGATCAGGTTGTCGCCTGCCTCCTTCGAATAGACCAGCAGCTGCGGATTATCCACCGGATGGAAGCGCAAGCTCCAGTCGCTCTGCAGCGCTGCGTTCTCGCGTCTTATCCTGTTCAATCTGCCTATTAATCCGGAAAGGCTATCGGCGCGGCCGCGGTCCCAGCGCTTGATCTCGTACTTCTCCGCGTTGAGGTATTCCTCGCTGCCCGGCGCGCGCGGCACCCGCTCGAGGAGCTCGTACGCCGGACCGTAGATGCCGTAATTTGCCGCGAGCGTCGCCGCGAGCACGAGACGGACAATGAACGCCGGGCGGCCGCCGCTCTGCAGTGTCTCGTGCAGGATGTCCGGCGTGTTCGGCCAGACGTTGGGCCGGAAGTACTCGCGCGCAGGCCCCTTGGTGAGCTCGGTGAAATACTCGATCAGCTCGTCCTTGTAGTTGCGCCACGTGAAGTAGGTGTAGGACTGCGTGAAGCCGAGCTTCGCGAGCTTGTGCATCACCCGCGGCCGGGTGAACGCTTCCGAAAGGAAGATCAGCTCCGGGTTCTTGTTTTTCAATTCCTTTATAACCCACTCCCAGAAGGCGAACGCCTTGGTGTGCGGATTGTCGACGCGGAAGATCTTCACGCCGTGGCCGGCCCAGAACTCGAACACGCTCTTCAGCTCGCTCCAGAGGCCCTTCCAGTCCTCGTTCTCGAACTCGAAGGGATAGATGTCCTGGTACTTCTTCGGCGGGTTCTCCGCGTACTGGACGGTGCCGTCCGGCCGCCAGCGGAACCATTGGGGGTGTTGCTTCACGTACGGATGGTCCGGCGAGCACTGGAACGCGATGTCGAGCGCGATCGAAATATTTCGCTTCTCCGCCTCTTCAACCAGCTCGTGAAAATCGTCGAAGGTGCCGAGCTGGGGATGGATCGCCTTGTGCCCGCCCTCGGCGCCGCCGATCGCCCACGGGCTGCCGACGTCGCCCGGTTCGGTGGCGACCGCGTTGTTCTTCCCTTTGCGCGCCGTCGTGCCGATCGGGTGGATGGGCGGAAAGTAGAGCACGTCGAACCCCATTTCCTCGACGTACGGCAGGAGCGCGATACAGTCGCGAAAGGTGCCGTGGGTGCCGTCGCCACGCGCCGAGCGCGGAAACATCTCATACCAGGTGCTGTAGCGGGCGCGCACCGGATCGACGATCACCTCGAGCGTTTTTTCATACGTAGTCACCCGCTGCGCAGGCGGAGGCGGCGATACCGCGCGCATTGCTTCGGCGTAACTGCGGACCGGCGAGCCGAGGAGTTGCGAACCTATCTGCAGGTCGATGGTGATGTCCTGCCCGGCGTCCTGCCGCTTCTCTAGGTCGCGCTGCCAGGTGAGGAAGGGATCGGTCCAGCCGCGCACCGTGTATTGGTAGCGGCCCAGTTTCTCCACCGTGAACGCCGCCATCCAGTGGTCGTTCTGGCGGAACTCCATCGGCGCACGCCGCCATTCTTGCTCGGAGGAAAACCTGTAAAGCAACTCGGCAACCACCGCGTCGTGGCCGTCGGCGAATACGTCGGCGCGCACGACGACCTGCTCGCCGACGACGCGCTTCACGGGATGGCGTCCGCCGTCCACCTCGGGTCGGACGGACTCGACGACGACGCGTGCGGGGGGATTTTTATTCAGGTTTGAAGAAGACCGCCGCGAGCGGCGGAAGCGTCAGCGTAAGGGAGTGGCTGTATTCCTCGTAAGGCATCGGAACGGCGTCGGCACCGCCCTGGTTGCCCAGGCCGCTGCCGCCATAGTACTGCGCATCGCTGTTGAGGATCTCGCGCCAGTAGCCGGCGCGCGGCACGCCGACGCGGTAGTTGAGGCGCGGCACGGGCGTGAAGTTGAAGACCCCGAGGATCGGCGGCGCCGCCTCCCTGCCCAGGCGCAGGAACGACAGCGCGCTCTGCTCCCAGTCGCCGCGCTGCACCCAGCGGAACCCGTCGGTAGAGAAGTCTTTCTGGTAGAGGGAAGGGTTCTCGCGGTACACCCGGTTCAGGTCGGCGACCCATCGCTGCACGCCTTCGTGCAGGGGGTGCTGCAGCACGTGCCACTCGAGGCTGTCCTCGTGCGTCCATTCGCGGCGCTGGCCGAACTCGCCGCCCATGAAAAGAAGCTTCTTCCCCGGGTGCCCCCACATGGTGCCGAACAATAATCTCAAGTTGGCGAACTGCTGCCAGTCGTCGCCCGGCATGCGGCCGATGAGCGAGCCCTTGCCGTGCACCACCTCGTCGTGCGAGAGCGGCAGAACGAAGTTCTCGTGGAACGCGTACCACAGGCTGAACGTGAGCTCGTCGTGGTGATGCTTGCGGTACACCGGGTCGCGCTTCATGTACCCGAGCGTGTCGTGCATCCAGCCCATGTTCCACTTCATGCCGAAGCCGAGTCCGCCGACGTAGTTGGGGCGCGAGACCTGCGGCCACGCGGTGGATTCCTCGGCGATCGTCTGCACGTCCGGAAAATCGCGGTACACGCCTTCGTTGAGGAAGCGCAGGAACTCGATCGCTTCGAGGTTCTCGCGGCCGCCGTAGCGGTTGGGAATCCATTCGCCCTGTTTGCGGCCGTAATCGAGATACAGCATCGAGGCCACCGCGTCGACGCGCAGACCGTCGGCGTGGTAGCGGTCGAACCAGAAGCGCGCGCTCGAGGCGAGGAAGGCGCGCACCTCGTTGCGCCCGTAATTGAAGATCGCGCTCGCCCAGTCGGGGTGATGCCCCTGCCGCGGGTCCGAGTGCTCGTAGAGGTGGGTGCCGTCGAAAAATGCGAGGCCGTGCGCGTCCCAGGGGAAATGCGAGGGCACCCAGTCGAGGATCACGCCGATGCCCGCCTGGTGCAGCACGTCGACGAAATGCATGAAATCCTGCGGCGCGCCGTAGCGGCTGCTGGGCGCGAAGTAGCCGGTGCACTGGTAGCCCCACGAGCCGTAGAACGGGTGCTCCATGATCGGCATCAGCTCCACGTGCGTGAAGCCCATGCGCTTCGCGTACTCGGCGAGCGTCGGGGCAATTTCTCTATAAGACAAAACCCTCGTCGGATCGGAAGGATCCCGGCGCCACGAGCCGAGGTGCAGCTCGTAGATCGAGTACGGCGCGTCGAGCGCGTTGCGGCTGCGCCGCGTGCGCATCCATTCGGCGTCGTTCCACTGGTACGCGAGGTCCCACACCACCGAAGCGGTTTTCGGCGGCGTCTCGGCGCGGAACGCGTAGGGATCCGCCTTGTCGACGCTATATCCGGCGTCCTTCGAAACGACGTGGAACTTGTAAATGCTTCCGTGGCCTGCCTCCGGCACGCGCGCCTGCCAGATGCCGGACTCGCCGCTCGAGCGCATCGGATGGCGCTTCGCGTCCCAGCCGTTGAAGTCGCCGATCACCGACACCGCAGCCGCGTTCGGCGCCCACACCGCGAACTCGGTCGCGCCTTCCAGCAGATGCGCGCCGAGCCTTTCGTACAGGCGCGAGTGGGTTCCCTCGCGGAAGAGGTAGAGGTCATGCCCCGACAGGGCCGGCTCTTGCGCCGTAGTAGTGGTCATGCCTGATTTTCCTTTATCACCGCTCGGCTGAGGCATCTACCGCGGCTCGCTATACTTTTGACCATGCAGACCGACTACGTTCAGCGCTTTCTCTTCGAGGAGCTCGACATCCGCGGGCGCCTGGTGTGCCTCACCGGCGCCTGGCAGCGGATGCTGGACGGACGCGGCTACCCGGAAGATATCGCTTCTTTGCTCGGCCACACGACTGCGCTCAACGTGCTGCTCGGCGCAAACCAGAAAGGCGCCGGGCGCGTCACGCTTCAGGTGCAAGGTTCAGGCCCGGTCAAGCTCCTGGTCGCCGACTGTACCTCCGATTTGCGTATCCGCGGCATGGCGAGCTTCGAGAAGCCGCAGGCGCCGCCCCCGAACGAAAGAAGCCTGCTCGGTGACGGCCGGCTGGCCGTCACGCTCGAGGACATCAGGAGCGGCCGGTTCTACCAGAGCCTGGTGCCGCTGGAAGGCGAGACGCTCGAGCAGATCTTCGTGCATTACCTCACGCAGTCGGAGCAGCTGCCGGCTTTCCTGCGCCTCTTCGCCGACAGCGGCGCGCTGTGCGGGCTGCTGCTGGAGAAGCTGCCGCAGGCCGACAGCCGCGATCCCGACGGCTGGAACCGCGTGACGCACCTCGCCTCGACGCTCAAGCTCGACGAAACGCGCGACGTGCAGCCCTACGATCTGCTCACGCGTCTCTTTCCCGAGGAGCTGATGCGCGTGTTCCGGCTCTATCCCGTCGAGTACCACTGCCCCTACGACGCCGACAAGGTGAAGGACATGCTGCGCGGGCTCGGCCGCCAGGAGGTGGAGTCCATCCTCGCCGAGCAGGGCGAGCTCGTCATTCGCAACGAGATGTGCAACCACGAGTACCGCTTCGACGCGCGCGCGATCGAGGAGCTGTTCCACTGAGGGAATTCGGGGTCAGAGCCTTAATTCAGATAGCTTTCGCGTTGCGTGAATTAAGGCTCTGACCCCGAATTCCCCGAATTCCTGGCATGGATCTGGCTTAATCGCGGGCATGAAAACTGCCCTGCTGTATTTCAGCGCGGCGCTCGCCCTGTTCGCGTGCGGCCGGCAAGAGCCCGTCGCGCAAACGAGAATCGACGAGACGAAGCAGGTGGAAAAGGCGGCCGACGCCGGCAAGCCGCTCAGCGACTCGGGCCTCACGCAGATCGTGAAGTCGGCGCTGGAGTCGGAATCGAGCCTCGACGCGCGCAAGATCGACGTGGAAAACCGCAACGGCAACGTCACGCTCCACGGCTCGGTCCAGTCGGAGGACCAGCGCGAGAAGGCCGCACGCATCGCCAGCGCGGTCGGCGGCGTGCGCAACGTGGTGAACAACCTCACGGTCGACCCGTCGGCCTCCACCGGCGCGACGTCGCCGCAAAAGGAGATCGACCGCCTGATCCGTTCGGAGGATGGCAGCGCGCCGGGCGCGTCAGGAAAATTACCGGGCAAGCGGGAATAGCTCAGCCGGTAGAGCGCAACCCTTCCCGGGTTGAGGGATGAGTTCGAGACTCGTTTCCCGCTCCATCCCTTCAGCGGCGAAGCCTTGCGGCTTCGCCGCTTTTCGTTTCACCCGGGCTTGCGCGCGAAAAACGGATAGCCGTAGACCTCGAACTGCCGCGCCTTCTTCTCGCCCTTCGCCTCGCCGAACGTATCGCACGGCGCACCGATCTTCACCTCGACGAAACCCACTTCCTTCAGCATCGCCAGCCAGCCTTCACACGGAATGCCGCCGGCGATTCAGGCCGTCCACAAATCAATGTCGCGTATCGCCGACGCGGGCACCGGCTTGCCGTTCGCTATGTCGGCGAACTGCAAGCGCCCGCCCGGGCGCAGCACGCGCCGGATCTCCTGGAACACGCGCTTCTTGTCGGCGCACAGGTTGATCACGCCGTTGCTGATGACCACGTCGGCCCACCCGTCCTCGACCGGCATTTCCTCCAGCAGGCCCTCGCGGAACTCGACGTGCCCGAGCTCCATGCCGCGCGCCGAGCCGCGCGATTTCTCGAGCATCTCGGGCAGCATGTCGATGCCGACCACCCGGCCGCCCGGCCCGACCTGCTTCGCCGCGACGAAGCAATCGAAGCCCGCGCCCGAGCCGGCATCGACGACTTTCTCCCCGGCGGCGAGCGCGCGCAGCGAAAACGGGTTCGCGACTCCGGCGAAAGACTCGACCGCCACGTCCGGCATGGCGTCGACGATCCTCATGTCGTAGCCCAGCCGCTTGGCGAGCGGCCGCCCGGTGTGGAAGTGATGATCGCCGTGCGGATTGCTCGCCACGTCACGGTACTTGGCCTTGACCTCTTCCCTCAGCGCCGCCGGATCGACCGGCAGCTCATCGGCTCCCATGCGTCTCCTCCTCTCTCTTTGAGAAACACCGTTCGCTATCATAGGCGACCACCATGGCAAGTCCATCCCCTTCGCTCGCCGCGCTGCCGTCCGTGGATCGTCTGCTGCAGCGCCGCGAGAGCGGAGCGCTGATCGAGGCACACGGCCGCCCCGCAGTGACCGGTGCGATTCGCGCCGTGCTGGCCGAGATACGCGCGTCCACGAACCCCGTTGTCGATACCGACCGGATCGTGGAACGCGTCGCCGAGCGGCTCGAGGCGGATGCCCAGCCTTCGTTGCGGCCGGTGTTCAACCTCACGGGAACGGTGTTGCACACCAACCTCGGCCGCGCGCAACTGCCCGAGGAAGCGATCGAGGCGATGGCCGCCGCCGCGCGCAACCCGGTGAACCTGGAATACGACCTTGCCGCCGGCAGGCGCGGAAAGCGCGACGCGCACGTCGAAGGGCTGCTTTGCCGGCTGACCGGGGCGGAAGCAGCCACGGTCGTGAACAACAATGCGGCCGCAGTGCTGCTCATGTTGAACACGCTCGCCGCGCGCAAGGAAGTGCCGACCTCGCGCGGCGAGCTGATCGAGATCGGCGGCGCCTTCCGCCTGCCCGACATCATGGCCCGCTCGGGCTGCCGGCTGCGCGAAGTGGGCACCACGAACCGTACGCATCTTTCGGATTACGCGCAGGCGATCGGGCCGAAGACCGGCCTCGTGCTCAAGGTGCACACCAGCAATTACTCGATCGAAGGCTTCACCGCCTCCGTTGCGGAGAAAGACCTGTCGACGCTGTGCCGCGAACGGAACGTGCCCTTCGCCGTCGACCTCGGCAGCGGCACGCTCGTCGACCTGTCGCGCTTTGGCCTGCCGCACGAGCCGACCGTGGAGGAGACCCTCAAGCACGGCGCCGATCTCGTGACGTTCAGCGGCGACAAGCTGCTCGGCGGAGCGCAGGCGGGAATCATCGCCGGCCGTGCCGCCTTGGTCGAAAAAATGCGACGCAATCCGCTGAAGCGCGCGCTGCGCGTCGACAAGGTCACGCTCGCGGCGCTCTGCGCGGTGTTGCGGCTTTACTCGGATCCCGACCGGCTCGCCGCGCGGCTGCCGACGCTGCGCCTGCTCACCCGGCCGGTGGGCGAGATTCGCGCCCTCGCTGCGCGCGTTGCGGGCGCTTTTCCGAAGAAATTCGAAGTCAGCGTGATCGATTGCGAAAGCGAGATCGGCAGCGGCGCGCTCCCGGAGAAAAAGCTGCCGAGCGCCGGGCTCGCCATCCGCCCGGGCGGCGCGAGAACCGCGGCGTCGTTCCGCAGCCTTCCGATTCCCGTCATCGGGCGCCTGCAGGACGGCGCGTTCATTCTCGACCTGCGCTGCCTGGAGGACGAAAGCGCGTTCGCCAGCCAATTGAGCAAGCTGTGATCGTCGCGACCGCGGGACACGTCGACCATGGCAAGACGAGCCTCGTAAGGGCGCTCACCGGCGTCGACACCGACCGCCTGCCCGAGGAGAAGAAGCGCGGGCTGACGATCGACCTCGGCTTCGCGTACCTCGATTCCCTGGGATTCGTCGACGTGCCGGGCCACGAGCGCTTCGTGCACAACATGCTTGCCGGCGTGGCCGGAATCGACTTCGCGCTGCTCGTCGTCGCCGCGGACGATGGCCCGATGCCGCAGACGCGCGAGCACCTTGCGATTCTCGAGCTCCTCGGCGTGCCGCGCGGGGCGGTGGCGTTGACGAAGATCGACCGCGTGGCGCCCGAACGTGCCGACGAGGCAAGCGCCGAAGTGGCCGCGCTTCTTGCGCCGACTCGCTTTGCCGGCTCGCCGGTCTTTCCAGTCTCTAACGAAAGCAATTCCGGCATTCCTCAACTGCTTGCCTATCTGAAGCAAACGGCAAACAAAGTGGGCGAAAGGAAGGCGGGCGGAAATTTTCGCCTGAGCGTGGACCGCTGCTTCACCATCGCCGGCGCCGGCCTGGTCGTCACGGGGACTGCGATGAGCGGCGAGGTGGCGCTCGGCGACGAGGTGCGCGCGCTCCTCGCCGACGCAAAGGCGCGAGTGCGCTCGATCCACGCGCACAACGCTCCGGCCGCGCGCGGCCGTGCGGGGCAGCGCCTTGCGCTGAACCTCGCCGGGCTGCACGCCGATGCGCGCATCGCCCGCGGCGACTGGATCGTGGCCGGGGAAGTTCCTCCGGCGGTGACGCGCCTCGACGTTCGCTTGAATGCAATAGAGTCTTTAAAGCATTGGTCTCCCGTGCACGTTCACCTCGGGGCCGCTGACGTTATCGGCCGCGTCGCGATCCTCGACGCCAAGGAAATCGCCCCGGGGAAAAGCGCGCTCGCGCAGCTCGTGCTCGAAAAGCCGATCGGCGCGGTGCGCGGCGACCGCTTCATCGTGCGCGACCAGTCCGCGCGCAGCACGCTCGGCGGCGGCGCGGTCATCGACGTGTTCCCGCCGGCGCGCGGGCGCGCCAAGCCCGAGCGCCTCGCTTATCTCGCCGCGATGGAGATCGGCGACGACGCGCGCGCGCTGGAAGCGCTGCTCGCGCAAAGTCCCACGGGTCTCGACCTCGCGCGCTTTGCTGCCAACCGCAACCTGCCGGCGATGTCGGGCTGGCGCTTCTCGGAGACCCACCGGCGCGCGCTGCGCGACAAGGCGCTTGCCAACATCGCTGCCTGGCATGCGCGCTCGCCCGATACGGTAGGGCCGCCGGAAGACCGCATCCTGGAGGGCGTGCGCCTGCCGCGCGAGGTCGTCGTCGCGCTGGCGCAGGAGCTTGCCGCCGAAGGCGCGATCGTGCGCGAGGCGCTCGGCGTGCGCCTGCCTTCGCACCGCGTGGAGCTGAGCGCATCCGACATGGCGCTATGGCAGAAAGCAAAGCCCGCGCTGGAAGAAGCGGGGACGCGCCCGCCTCCGCTCGGCGACCTTGCCCTCCAACTAAGTATTGACCCTAAGAGGCTCGAGGCCGTTCTATCGCGCGCGGCGCGCCAGGGCATGGTGGTGCGCGTGTCGAAGAACCGCTTCTTTCTGCCGCAGATGCTGCGGCAGCTGGAAGACATCGCGCGCGCGGAAGTCGCATCGGGCAGCCCGCTCACCGCCGCCGCTTTCCGCGACCGCTCGGGCATCGGGCGCAACCTGACCATCGAGGTGCTCGAATACTTCGATCGGATAAAATTCACCCGCCGCGTCGGCGACGTAAGAGTAATTCGGGGTCAGAGCCCTAATTACGGCGACGCGAAGCTGAAGGAATTAGGGCTCTGACCCCGAATTCGGAAGAGACTCGCACCCCGGTGGGGCGCACGGACTTCAAATCCGGTGAGGGGCGTCAGACGTCCCTGGTGGGTTCGACTCCCACTCTTTTCCGCCACGCCTAGCGCTCGCGCGCTGCCTCGTGGAAGGCCTTCCTCACCGGCGAGAGCAGGTACTCGAGCACGCTGCGCGTGCCGAGATTGATCTCGGCGGCGACCTGCATGCCGGGAGCGAGCGCGTAGCGCTCGCCGTCGGCGTCGAGGTGCTGGCTCTTCAACTCGACGATCGCGCGGTAGGCAAGCGGGCCCATGGGCCGGTCGCGTCCGGTGAGCGCGTCGGAGCGCGTATTGGGCGACGGCGCCTCGGTCGCATCGGCGCTCACTTTGCGCACCGAGCCTTCGACCATCCCGTACTTCGTGAACTGGAAAGCCGCGAGCTTGACCTTCACCGGCTGGCCCTCGCGCACGAAGCCCACGTCCTGATTCGAGACCCAGACCTCCGCGAGAAGCTGCTCCCCGCGCGGCACGAGCGTCATGAGAATGGTCCCGGGCATTGCTACGGTGCCGATGGTATGCGTGGCCAGGTCCTTCACCGTGCCGGCCTCCGGCGCGCGCAGCTCGAGCAGCTCCTGCCGGTGTGCCTGCTTGGCGAGCTCCTGGCGCGCCTTCTCGTACTGCGCGGCCGTTTCGACGCGCTCGGTCTGGAGCTGGCGCCGGTAGTCGGCGCTTATCTGGGCGATCTTCTTCTCCGACTGGTCGATAAGCGCCTGGTTGCTGCGGATGATGAATTCCTGCGCGCGCAGGTCCTGCTCTTTCTCGATGCGCTCGCGGCGCTTGTCCGTGTACATGATGCGCCCGGCGAAGCCGTCGCGAGTCAGCTTCTCGAACGCCTTTTCCTGCTCGACGTAGTGAGGCAGCACCTGCTCGAGCTTGGTCTTCGTTTCGAGCGCCGCCGCGAGGTCCTGCCGTGCCTTGTCGAGCAGGCTGCGCTCCTGCGCCAGCGCATTCTCGTACGCGCGCACGTTCGCCGCGTACTGGGCCGCCAGCTGCGCCGCGAGCTCGGGCGGATCGTCGTTTTGCGTGGAAAACTTCTTTCCAAGAAGCTGCGCGTCGATGCGCCGCAGCGCCAGGCGCTTGTTGTCGTGCTCGGCCTGGACCGCCTTCACGTCCGCCGCGGTGAGCACGGGATCCATGCGGATCAGGATCTGGCCGGGAGTCACCTGCTCGCCTTCCTGCACCAGGATCTCGCGCACGATCCCCTGCTCGGCCGGCTGGACGATCTTGAGATAGCCCGAAGGCACGAGCTTGCCGTCGGCGACCGCGACGATGTCCAGGGGGCCAAACGCAGCCCACAGGAGCACGCACGCGAGAAGCGCGATCAGCGTGCGCAGCAACCACCCGCCCAGCGGCGCCGGCGGCGTCTCCTGGATGCGCAGCAGCGGCGGCGAGAAATCGGCCGGCCCGGCCAGCTTCATTGCGCGGTTTCCCGCTTGGCGACCGCCTGCAGCACCCCTCCGATCTGCCGGTGCAGCGCGCCGAGCGCCTCGTAGCTCACAGCGATGCGCGCCGCGAGCCTGCCGTTCACGCGCTCGGGAACCTTCTTGCCCGCGCGCGCCATGCGCTGCAGCGCGCCCATCGCGCCCGGGTCGAGAAAGCCGAAGTCGAGCAGCGCGACCCCTGCGGTCGGCTGCACCATCGTGACGTTCGCGAGAACCGGCTGATCCGAACCGTTGGCGGGCAGCAGCTGCAGATTGACCGATTGCGTCGTGCTCTCGCCTGCTTCCGAAGTCGTTTCCATTGCCATATATGTGCCCCTCTAGTTCCGCTTTGCCATCACGTGGGACCTTCTTCCACTACGCGCATCTTTATTGCCTTCTCCGCCGCGAGTGTCAAGACTTCGTCCACCGCCAAACCGCGCGGCACCTGGTGTGCGATGAAGAGCATGGTGACCTTGCCCTTGAGCTGGTTCACGGTGCGGGCGAATTGCTCGGCGGTCTGCTGATCGAGGTTGCTGGTCGCCTCGTCAAAGATTAGGATGCGCGGGCGCTTGAGGACTGCGCGCGCGATGGCGAGGCGCTGCTTCTGCCCTCCCGAGAGTCCGACGCCGTGCTCGCCGATCTCGGTGTTGTAGCCCTTCGGCATCTTTTCGATGAAGTCATGGATCTCCGCGATCTTGCAGGCCTGCACGACATGGTCGAAGGTGGCGTTGGGGTTGGCGGCAATGAGGTTCTCGTAGATCGAGCCGGAGAAGAGGAAGGTATCCTGCGGCACGACGCCGAAGTACTGGCGAAGCTCGTTCGCCGAGAGATGGCGGATGTCGCGGCCGTCGATCGTGATGCTGCCCTCGGTCGGCTGGTAAAAGCCGAGCATGAGCTTCGCGAGCGTGCTCTTGCCGGAGCCGGAGGGACCGGTTAGGACGGAGAGCTTGCCGGGTTTCAGGGCGAGCTTCAGATCCCTGTACAGGAAGGCGTGCTCGGGCGAGTAGCGGAAGGAAAGCTCCGAGACCCGGATCTCGCCTTTGCCTTCGGCGGTGCGGGACGGTGTGAGGGCATAAGGCTCGGCGGGCGCGTCCATGATGTCACCGAGCCGCTTCACCGCGATCGACGCCTGCTGGAACTCCTGCCAGAGGCCTGCGAGGCGCAGCATCGGCTGCGACATGCGGCTCGCGAACATCTGGAAGGCGACCAGCATGCCGATGGTGAAGCCGTCGTTGCGCATCACGAGGAGGGCACCGACGCAGAGCAGCGCGATGGTCATTGCCTGCTCAAGCGCGTTGGCAACGACATTGTAGGTGTTGGAGAGCTGGCGCGTGGCGAAGCCGGCGGCGAGGTACTCGGCGAGCAGGCCGTCATACCGTGATTCCAGCCTCGGCTCCATCTGCAGGGACTTCACCGTTTCCATGCCGGCAACGTACTCGGTAAGGAACGCCTGGTTGCGCGCGCCTAGCAGAAATTGGCGGTTGATGCGCGCGCGCAGCACCGGCACGATCAAAACGCTTATCAGAGAAATCACGAGCAGGATGCCGAGCGCTATAAGGGTGAGCTGCCAGCTGTAGGCGAACATCACCGCGACGAAAACGAGAAGGAACGGAAAATCGAGGATCAGCGACACCGCGGCCCCGGCCGTGAATTCGCGGATGGTCTCAATGGCATGTACGCGCGCGACGAGCGTGCCGGTCGGGCGGTACTCGAAGTAAGGCAGATGCAGCTGCAGCAGGTGACGGAACACCTGGCTGCCGAGCACCGCGTCGACGCGGTTGCCGGTGTGCAGCACCAGGTACTGGCGCAGCCAGCTCATGGCGGCGTTGAAGAGCAGGAACATCGCGAGGCCGACGGCGATGACGGTGAGGGTGCTCTGCGTCTGGTGCACCACCACCTTGTCGATAATGACCTGCGTGAAAAGCGGAGTTGCGAGCGCGATCAACTGGATGAAGAGCGAGGCAAGCAGCACGTCGCGCCAGATGCGCCGATGGCGGATCAGCTCGTTCCAGAACCAGCGGAAGCCGAACTTGCCGGCGGCCGGCGCACCGTCTTCGCGCAGCGGCTCGGCTTTCTCGTGCCGTATGAAGAGCGCCTGCCGCTCGAAACGCTCCGCTACGTCGGCCGTGGCGCAGGTATGCGGCGTCTGGCTGCCGACTTCGAAGTAAAGCAGCCGCTCGCCATCGGACCGGATGACTAGAGCGGGACCCTTGTCCTTCAGAAAGGCGATGCAGGGAAAACTGGGGGCCGCCATCGCGCCTTCGCTCGCGCGGAAAGCCAGCGACTTCAGCGCTTCAAGGAGCTGCCGTCCCGAGTGCGGTGCGGGGAAGCGCTGGACGAGAAGCGCGGGATCAAAAGGCAGGCGATTGATCTGGCATAGGCTGCCGACCAGCCATACGAATTGTTCCCCCGAAAGCGCCTTGTCCAGCCGCGGCCCTCCCCCGCGCGCATTCTGACGCCGCGTGAAAGGTAGGGAAATACACCGAAAGTTCTAGAACAGCTTTATCTTTTTATTCAGCGCGGATGCCCAGTCGCGCGAGCTCCACGATCGCTTCGGTGCGAGAGTTGACGCCGAGCGAGCGGTAGGCGGCGTGAGCGTGCTGCTTCACGGTGTTTTCCGCGATCGAGAGCTCCTGGGCAATCTCCGCGTTGCTCCGGCCCTTGATGATGAGGCGCAGCACATCGGCCTGGCGGTCGGTGATACCGAAGTCGGAAAGCTTCGGCTCCTTCCTCGGCGCGAGCTGTCCATCCATTAGCTGCGGCGGAAT
The DNA here is from genome assembly GCA_004297625.1 of Betaproteobacteria bacterium. Taxonomy (GTDB): domain Bacteria; phylum Pseudomonadota; class Gammaproteobacteria; order Burkholderiales; family SG8-39; genus SCGC-AG-212-J23. Next base: position 420,763 of record SCTY01000068.1, read on the forward strand.
GTACGTGCCGCCCTGCGCGATGAGCTGGAGCGCATTCGCAAGAACCTTCGGCGGCGAGGTTTTCGGCACATAGCCGACCGCGCCGGCGTCGAGCGCGGCGCGCACGCTACTGGGATCCTCGGTTGCGGAAATGATGGCGACGCGGACCGTCGGCAGGGTCTTGCGGAAGCGGATCAGCGCGTCGAGGCCCGAGCAGCCGGGGAGCCCGAGATCGAGCAGCACGAGCTCGAGGTTCTTCAATTGCCGCGCGCGGGCGAGCCCGCCGGCAAGGTCGGACTCGGCATGGAATTGCGCTTGCGGCAGCACCGAGCGCACCACGGCGCCGAGCGTCTGGTGGATGATCGGGTGATCGTCGACGAGCAGCACGTCCATGGGCAGGAAAATCCTACCCCGTAAACGTGGTCCGTCCCTGATTTCTCTTGATTTCTGACGTTATTTCAAGCGAATGAGGCGTGATGGAGTGCCGCATTCGGGGCGGGCGCCGCTGCGACGAGCACCGCAACGACTTCGGCTTCCGCGCACAGCAGGCCGCGCGAGTGGACCGAGCACTTGATGATCGACTTGCGCCCGGTGAACTGCACCTCGCGCGCACGCAGCTCGACTGCCTGCTCGATCGGCACGGGCTTGCGGTAGTCGATGCGTAGCGCAGCGGTAACGAATTGATATTCGAGGCCGCCGTTCATCTCGCGTCCGGCGCGCCGATAGGCGTGCGCCGCCGCGGTCCAGATGCAATGGCAGTCCACCACCGAGGCGATCAAGCCTCCGTACAGGATTCCCGGATGTCCGATGTGCTCGGCCTTCGGACGCCAAACGCAGACGACTTCATCGCCTGCCCAGAAGCTCTTGATTTGCAGCCCATGCGGGTTGAGCGTGCCGCAGCCGAAGCAATCGATCTCGATCTGGTCCTGCATTGCGGTTTGCATTGTTTTCATCGCCTCCTCCTTGATCAATGAGAAGGCAGCGTGCCGGGATCGCTTCGGAACGACGATCGGGCCCCGGTCCCAACAGGAGGCGGGAGAGTGCCTTGAGAGCGGGACCGTAGTCCCAGGCGAGGGAGTTACGCGCGGCCCAGGCCGGCGTCGCGCGCCTTCACGATCGCCTGGGCGCGTGTTTCGACCTGCAGCTTTTCGAACACCCGGGTGATGTGGTTGCGCACCGTCTTCTCCGAAACTTCGAGCCGGACCGCGATCTGGGCGTTGTCCAGCCCGCGCGCGATGAGCTCGAGCACTTGGGCCTCCCGCCCGCTCAGGCCGGCGAACGGATGCCCATCGGCGCGCGAACCACCCGGGGACAGGAACGCCCCCAGCTCGTCGAAGAACTGCTTCCACGCCGCTTCGTGGGGCAGGAGGATGTGATTGCGCCCGTCGAGCAGGGCGAAGCGCGACTCCGGGATCATTCCGGCGATCAGCCGCCCTTCCTCGAAAGGCACGCTGGCATCCCCCTTCGCGTGCAGCACGAGGGTCGGGCATTGGACTTTAGGCGCCAGATCCATGACGTCGAGCTTGCCCACCGAGGAGAAGATTTTCGCGGCGCATCCGGCGGAAGTGCACATGCGCTCGAGCTCGTTGTAGCTTGCCGCCTGCTGCGGGCTGCTGTCCGGAATGAGCAGCGAAGTGAATACCTGGCGATACGCCGGATTTTCCTTTCCCCAACCGATGCCGGCGAGCTTGACGAGCGTGCGCATCTCCTCGATCTGCGCCGGCGTGAGGTTGCGCTTCATCACGTGCCTGGCCCATCCGCCGAGGAGGACGAGGTGGCTCACGCGCCCGGGGTGGCGGGCCGCATAGGCGACTCCGATCGCCGCGCCCTGCGAGTGGGCGAACAACGCGAATCGCTCGACGTTCGCCGCGTCGACGACGGCTTCCAGGTCGCCGACCCAGGTGTCGAGCGACAGATCCTCGACCTCGTGATCCGAGAGCCCGCAGCCGCGCGGGTCATACCGCACCAGCGTGCGGCCGCGGCCAAGCTCGAGGAGAAACGGCCGCACCACCGGGCTGCGCCAGTCGTACTCCAGGTGCGTCAGGAAATTGGCGACCTTGACGAGCGGCGGCCCGTGGCCCGAGATCGCGTAGCCGAGATTGACGCCGCCCGCGCCCTTGCAGAACCGTATCTGTTGCTGCACCGGATAGCGGGCCTCCCCTCCCGCATCGCGTTCAGCGTATCACGCGTTTGCGCGCCGCGAGCGGCGATTCGGCGGCCGCGTAGGCCGCAACGCCTGCCTGGCGGTCGATCGGCGCCGCCGTTTGCAGCGTGGTGCCGCCCGGCGGCTGCAGCTCCGGCGGAAAGAACGCCAGCTTCTGCGTCTTCGCAAGTTTTGCGTCCCTCCCGGGCGAGAGATCGCGCGCGTTCGCGCCCCTGGGCCTCACCGCCGCCTTGTCGACGATCTCCAGGTCGAACCACCAGCGCTTCACCGGATTGCGCGCGCCGCCATTGACTGCGTCGTCATACTCGATGAGCGCGCGCCGGGCCTCGGGCACTTCGATCGAAAGCCACAGCAGCTTCTCGGACGCCACCAGGTCCTCGCGGTTGTACGGGCAGGTTTTCATGCAGCGCCCGCACGCCGAGCCGTTGGCGTTCGTCAGGCGGTAGCGGCCGCATTTCTCGACGTCGGGCTTCCAGATCTCGTAGCCGTTGAACATCACCTTCGGCCCGAAAGGGATGGCGTTGCACGGGCATTCGCGCGCGCACTTCATGCATTGTTCGCAGGTCGCCTGCAGGCCGAAGTCGATCGGCCGGTCGGGCTCGAGCGGCAGCTCGGTCGTGAAGACGATCGATTTCGAGCGCGGTCCGATGAACGGATTGAGCACCAGCTCGCCGATGCGCGACATCTCCCCGAGGCCCGCCATGAGAACCACCGGAAGATGGAGCACCTCGGAATACGCGTTCGAGTGCACGCGCGACGAGTAGCCCAGCCGCCGCAGATGCGAAGCCATGATGCCGGCAAGCAGCGCGCCGCGCATGTAGGCGCGCATCGATTGCGCTCCCGAGATCCAGTCGTCGCCCGAGGCGCCTTCCATGGTCTCGAAGCCCTGGTCGATCAGCATCGCCACCGCGTAGGGGTGGTAAGCGCCGATCGGCGCGCCCTTTTCGTCGTCGTGCGAGTAGTACATCCACGGCTCGGCGCGGCAGATGCCGGCGAAATCCACGCCCAAGTAATAGGCCAGTGCTTTGACCGCCTTTGCGTTTTGCTCCTCTGCGCCGCTCGAATGCTTGTTTTCTCTCGTTCCCTGCAGCGGCACGAGGTTGCGGATGATCGGCGTCATCGCAAACGCCAGCGGGTGCTTCACCGCGAAGCGCCGCCGCTCCCGCGCCGGCTTCTCGCCGAGGTCGCCGGCGAGCGCGCGGGTGAAGAGATCCGCGCGCTTGGGCACGCGGCGGATCTCCTCGCGCAGCACAAGCGTGGTGGGCTCGTCGACGCGCTTGATTTTCTCCATCGCGTAGCGCCCCATGTGCAGCGGGCGGCTCGCCTCCTCGGCCTCGGTCCACCCCGGGCGCGTGCCCGGCGCGCCCATGTACGCTTCGGCGCTCGGCCAGGCGAGCGCGGCGAGCGGCAGGTCGGCCGCCATTTCGTAGCTCGTCGTCACCACGCCAAGGCGAAAGCCGCGCTCCATGAGCGGCGCCTTAAGCGTTCCGTCGACGTCCTTTGCCACCCCGGCCCGCTGCGCGAGGCGCTCGAGGGACACGAGACTCGCACCGGCGACGTGCCCGCGCGCCGGCCAGCCGAGGACGCGCACGTACCCCGAGAGCACCACGGCGACCTCGGCGCAGCGGACGTCGGTGCGCAGGGCATTGGTGCCGAGGATCCAGTCCGCGCCCGGTTCGCCGGGCGCAGGCTCGCGGCCGAACTCCACAAGGAAGACGAACGCATGGGTGTGCGCGGGATGCTCCGCCGATAGCCAATCCGCCTCCTCGACGCGGCACACGCCGGCGAGCGTGGCGTCGAGGAAGTAGGCCGAGGCCTTGAGGTTTTTTGCTCTAAGAACAACATCGCCGGGAACCGGCGCGCGCGCCGGCGCGACATCGCCGTCGAGATATCGAAAGCAAAATTCGAGATGCTCCTTCAAAGCAGGAGCAATTGAATCTCCTCGTTCTTTGTGAGCGTCGCCCGGCATGCGCGAGTCCACGATGCGCGCATTCGGATCGCGCGCGAGGAGCTCGGTGGGCAGCACGCCCATGTCGTACGGGCGGTCTCTGTTGGAAAAAAGCCTGGCCATTGGCGAAGCGTACTGCCTTTGTAAGGTTCGACCCATGAGGCACGTCTAACGCGGCATGGACAAGACCTGGTTGGGGATTCTATTGACCGCCGTCGCACTGCCGGCGGCGGCGCAATGCGTGAAGGAGAGCCCGCCGCATGCGGTGGCGCTCCTGGAGCTCTACACCTCGGAAGGGTGCAACAGCTGTCCGCCGGCGGATCAATGGCTGAGCCGGCTGCGCGGCGACGGTCCGGGCACCGATTCGGTGGTGCCGCTCGCGTTTCACGTCGATTACTGGGACCGGCTCGGCTGGAAGGACCGCTTCGCCAGCCCGCGCTTCACCGAGCGGCAATATCTGCTCGCGCGCCAGGCGGGCAGCCGTGCCGTATACACCCCCGGCATATTCTTGAATTTCGCCGAGGTCCGCGCCTTGGGGCGATTCGAAGAAGCATTGCGAGGCATCAATGCCAGGCCGGCGCGCGCCCATATCCGGCTGGAGCTGCGGCCGCCTTCAGCCTCGCGCCTGCCGATCAAGGCCGATTTCCGCGCTCCGCCAGGCAGCGAGGCGTTCGTCGCGCTTTACGAGAACCGGCTTTCGACGGACGTGAAAGCCGGCGAGAACCGGGGCGTGACGCTGCGGCACGACTACGTGGTGCGCGAATGGATCGGCCCCCTTGACGCTCCGGGGACGTTTCAGCGAAGCGTCGAGCTTCGCCCCGACTGGAAGGCCGCGGACATGGGCATGGCGGCGTTCGTTCAGAATGGGACGAATGTCTTACAAGCGAGCGCGCTTGCCGCCTGCAGTTGATCTAGACTGATCGGCATGAGCGAGCCGATCAAGGTCTTCTGGCAGCCGCACTGAACGAGCTGCCTGAGGATCAAAGAGTTCCTCTCGGTCCGTGGGATCGAGTTCCAGTCGATCAACGTCCTGGAAGACGACGCCGGGAGGGCGGAGCTCGCCGGGCTCGGCGCGCGCTCGGTGCCGGTCGTCGCTCGCGGCGGCCGCTTCGTCTACGCGCAGATCATCGGCGACGTGGTCGAGTTCCTCGGGCTTGCCGCGCAGACCGGCCCGCAGCTATCCCCTGACGAGCTGGCGCGCCGGCTCGACTCGATACTGGCAGCGGCGCAGCGCTATGCGCGCCAGATGCCGGCGGACGCGCTCGAGCGGCAGCTCCCGGAGCGGCCGCGCTCCTATCGGGTGCTGCTCCATCACGTGTTTCAAATCCCGGCCGCCTTCATCGACGCCATGGAAGGCGGCGCGCTCACCTACGAGAATATGACCGCCGAACCGCCGGCCGACATGCGCACGCCGGCCGCCATCGCCGAGTTCGGCGCCACGGTACGCCGGCGCGTGGCCGCATGGTGGACCGGACTCGCCGACCGTTCGGGCAGGCAGCCGGTCAGCACCTATTACGGCGTCCAGCCGATGCACGAAGTGCTCGAGCGCACGGCGTGGCACAGCGCGCAGCATGCGCGGCAGGTGATGTCGCTGCTGGAGCAGCAAGGCATCGCGCCGGAAGGTCCGCTCGGCCCGGCCGAGCTCCACGGCCTTCCCGTGCCGGAAAAGCTCTGGGATTAGCGACTACGCCGTTTCGGAGCGCGGCCGCGCAAGCTTCGCGCCGGGCCATACATCCGAGCGGCTGCGCAGGTACTGCGGCGGATAGTCGAGTTTGACGCCGTAGCGCTCGGCGGCGTGCCAGACCCAGCGCGGATTATCGAGAATTGCGCGCGCCATCGCCACCATGTCGGCCTTGCCGTCCGCGATGATCGCTTCCGCCTGCTCCGGGTCGGCGATCATGCCGACCGCCCTCACCTTGATGCCGACTTCCTTCTTGATCCGCTCGGCAAAGGCCACCTGGTAGCCTGGCGCGACCGGGATCCTCGCCGACGGCACGGTCGCGCCGCTCGAGACGCAGATGAAATCGAAGCCCGCGCGCTGCAGCTCGCGCGCGTAGGCCACGGCGTCCTCCGGCCGCCACCCGCCTTCCACCCAGTCGGTGGCGTTGATGCGGATGCCGAGCGCGCGGTCCTTCGGCCACGCCTCGCGCACCGCGTGCGCGACTTCGAGCGGAAATTTCATCCGGTTCTTGCCGTATTCGTCCTTGCGCTGATTGGCGAGCGGCGAGAGGAACTGGTGCAGCAGGTAGCCGTGCGCCGAGTGCAGCTCCAGCTCGTCGAAGCCGATGCGCTTCGCCCGCAACGCCGCGGACACGAAGCTTTGCACGAGGCCTTTGATCTCGGAACCGTCGAGCTCCTTCGGCGTATGCCAGCCCTCGCCGAAGGGGATCGGCGACGGCGCGACCGTCTGCCACGGCGACTCGCGCGGGCCGAGCGCCTTGCCGCCCTGCCAGGGCACGTGCGCCGAACCCTTGCGCCCCGCGTGGCCGATCTGGATGCCGATGGGATTCTTCGTGATGCCGCGGTAGACCTGCACCGCGCGCGCCATCGCCGCCTCGTTGTGATCGCTGTAAAGACCCGTGCAGCCGTGCGTGATGCGCCCTTCGCGCGTCACGTTGGTCTTCTCGACCACGAAAAGGCCCGCGCCGGAGCAAGCGAAGCTGCCCACGTGCACGAGGTGCCAGTCGCTCATGCACCCGTCGTCGGCCGAGTACTGGCACATCGGCGAAATCACGACGCGATTCGGCAGCGTCACGCCGCCGATCTGGATCGGAGTGAACAGCTTAGGGAGCGGCAATGTCGATTCCTTTCTCCTTGAATGCCTTCCTGATTGCCTTGGCGAACACGACCGCGCCCGCCTGGTCCCCGTGCAGGCACAGAGTGTCCGCGGAAACCGGAATAGGCTTGCCCGACAGCGAGGTGACGTAGCCCGTCTCCACCATCCCGAGCGCGCGTTCGACCGCCTGGTTCGCGTCCTCGATCATGCCGCCCGGGCGCTCGCGCGGCGCGAGCGTGCCGTCGTCGGAATAGCCGCGGTCGGCGAACACCTCGCCTGCGACCCGCAGTCCCTTCTGCTTTCCGATTTCCATCATTTTCGAATTCGATAACGCGTAAAGCATGACCTCTCCGCCGAGGTCCTTCACCGCGCGCGCCATCGCCTCGGAAAGCGCCTCGTCGTTCGCCGCCATGTTGTAGAGCGCGCCGTGGCACTTCACGTGGTGCAGTCTTGCGCCGGCGGCGCGCGCGAAGGCCTCCACCGCGCCCGCCTGGTACACGACGAGGTCGTACATGTCCTGCGGCGAGATCTTCATCACCCGCCGGCCGAATCCCTGGAGATCCGGCAGCGACGGATGCGCGCCCACCGCGACGCCGTGCTCGACGGCGAGGCGCACGGTCTTGCGGATGGTCGCCGGGTCGCCGCCGTGGAAGCCGCAGGCGATGTTGGCCGAGCTGATATAGGGCATGACCTCGGCGTCGGCGCCCATTTTCCACGCGCCGTAGCTTTCGCCCATGTCGCAGTTGATGTCGATTCGCTTCATTGGCCGTAATTCCAGGCGATGCCGCGCAGCGCCGCTTCGAGCCGCTCGCTCATGTGATGCCTGAGCTCCGCCGCGATGCCCAGATCGCAGCGCGCGAAATGCACCGTGCCGCCCGGCGCGAGCTGCGCGAGCCGCGCCACGTCGGCGGAGGCGATCTCGGCGATGCGCGGATATCCGCCGGTCGTCTGGTGATCCGCCATGAGCGCAATCGGCGCGCCGTTCGCCGGCACCTGCACGGTACCGAGCGCGGTCGGCCCGGATAGTATCTCATCGTCCTTCGCGCGCACGAGCGCCGGGCCTGCAAGGCGAAACCCCATGCGGTTCGAGTCGGGCGCAATGCGCCACACCGTGTCGAGAAACATGCGCTGCGCGTTGCCGTCGAAGCTCCCGTAGTGCTGCCCCTCCAGGACATGGATGAGCACCGGCTCGCGGTCCGGGAGCGTGAGCGGCGGCGCCGACCACTTCACCGTGCCGTCCCGGGTTTTCTTGAGCTGGGCAAACCGCCCCGCTGCCGCGGGGTCGCGCAGCGGCAGAACGTCGCCGTGGCGCAGCGCGCGGCCCTGAAAGCCGCCGAACGCGCCCGGAAGATAGGTACTGCGGCTGCCGAGGACCGGGTCCACGGCGAAGCCGCCCGCGACCGCCACATAAGCGCGCGCGCCGCGCGCCGCGCGCCCGACGTTGAAGCGGCTGCCGGCCGGCGCGAGCACCGGCCGGTTGTGCGGAAAGCCGCCCTGGAACTCGGCGCCGCACACCGCGACCAGCGTGTCCTCCTCGAAGGCAAGCTCCGGGCCGATCACCGTGATCTCGAGCGCGGCCTCGTCGCGCGGATTGCCGACGAGCGCGTTGGCGAGCGAGAGCGCCATCGGGTCCATCGCCCCGCCCGGACAGAGACCCACGTGCTGCAAGCCATGGCGGCCGTGATCCTGCAGCGTGGTGAGCAGCCCCGGCCTAAGCACGCGGATGCTCATTGCGCGAGCTTCAGGAATTCTTCGCCGGAAATGGCGCGGAAGCGCACGCGGTCGCCGGGGGCAAACAGGCTCGGCTCCTGGCGCGCGGCGTCGAACACTTTGAGGGGCGTGCGGCCGATCACGCTCCAGCCGCCCGAAATGGCGTAGGGGTACACCACCGTCTGCTCGTTCGCTATCGCGACCGACCCGGCCGGCACCCTCGCGCGCGGCGTCGCGCGCCGCGGCACCGCGAGCTTGGCGTCGAGGCCGCCCATGTACGCGTGGCCCGGCGCGAAGCCGATCATCAGCACCCGGTACTCGCCGGCGGCGTGGCGCCGCGCCACCTCCTCTACCGACAGTCCAGCCTTCTTCGCCACCTCTTCGATGTCCGGGGCGTACTGCGCCTCGTAGCACACCGGCACTTCCACGGTGCGCAGCACGTCGTCTGCCTCCGGCAGGCCTTCCTTCAGGCAGTCGGCGATGAGATTCGCCGCCGCGTGCAACGCGTCGCCGAAGGCGCCGGGATGGTCGGGATCGAAGTGCAGCGCGAGCCCGCCGAGCGCCGGCACCACGTCGCGGATCCACGGCGCCGCGCGCCCATGCACGGCGAGCGCGAGCCGCTGAACTACCGCGTTGACCTCGAGATCGAGCTTTTCGGAAAACTCGATATAAGCGGCGCAATCCCCGAGCGGGATGATTGCAGTCGGCCGCAGATTCGTCCGCGCCATTAAATCAGCAAACCTGCAAAATCAGGGACAGACCACGATTTCCCGCCCCGATGGAGCCCAGAAAGCGACTCTAGTCCGAGGAAATCGTGGTCTGTCCCTGATTTTTGGTTAATCGTTCGGACCCTTGGGGACTGCAACGCCGATCATGGAGTCGCGGCTCACGATGGAAGCGAGCCGCTCCTCGCTCCAGCCGTCGGCGCCGGCGGGGCGCATGGGAAGCACCATGTAGCGCATGTCGGCGGTCGAGTCGTGCACGCGGATGGTGACGTTCTCAGAAACATGCAGGCCGAATTCGGCAAGCACCGCGCGCGGCTCGCGCACCATGCGCGAGCGGTAGTTCCTGGACTTGTACCAGTCGGGCGGAATACCCAGCAGCATGCGCGGATAGCAGGAACACAGCGTGCACACGATGGCGTTGTGCACTTCGGGCGTGTTTTCCACGACGAGCAGCCTGAGCCCCGGAATCTCGAGCCCGAGCTCTTCGCACGCCTTGGTGCCGTCGGCGAGCAGGCGCTTCTTGTACTCCGGATCGACCCAGGCGCGCGCAACCACGCGGGAGCCTCGCTCGTAGCCGCGGTTTCGCATCGCCTCCACTTCGGCGGCGATCTCCTCTTCCGTGACGAGGCCCTTCTCCACCAGCAGCTCGCGGAGGGTGACTTCCATCAGCTGGAAATACGAGAGTGGACGGTAAGTGCCGGTGTCGCTCATATCTTTTCCAGCCAATGTTGGAAGATTTCGACCTCGAGCACGTCGTTCGCGCTGCCGGCGTAGTCGGGCCAGACGTCCTTTTGCAGGAAGCGCACGCGGTAAAGCGGCAGCGCCGGAAGCCCGTCGCGCATCTGCGCCAGCTCTTCGGGATTAGGGAACGGCCCTAGAACGCGTTCCACGGTTCCCGTGCAGCCGCGGACGTAATACGGCGTGCGCACGTGGCCGAGCGGATAGGCCTTGAGCACGCGCACGCGCTCGCCGGGACGAAAGAGCGGGTCAGCCACGGCTCTGCACCTCCAGCATCTTGCGCGCGAGCTCCCCAGTGGTGACGACGCCGCGCTGGAGAAGGCACTGGGTGAGCGACACGATCCACTTCTCGTAGTACGCGAGCTTGTCGTAGTCCTCGGGCGGCAGCGCCTCGATGTTCTTGCGGTGCTCGTCCACGGTGATGACCCTCGGTCCGCCCTTCAGGCCCCAGAGCAGCACCGCGAGGGCATCGACCCTTCGTTCCCATTCCGCATACTCGTGACCGTGCCGGTCGATTTCGCCGGCCGGCCGGCCTCCAAGATCGTGATAACCGCGCTCCAGCATCAGGCCACCCATTCCGAAACCGGCGCCTTCGCTTCGTGGAGCGGCTGGCACACCACGTCCACGAGCGTCGGCCCGTCGTGATTCAACGCCTGCTTCAGCACCCCTGCCAGCGCCGCCGGCTCGAGCACGCGCCAGCTCTTCACGCCGAAAGCGTCGGCCACCTTGGCGTGGTCGGTGATGCCGAAGTCGACGGAGAAATAGCGCTGGCCGTAGCCGGTCTTCTGCCCGGCCTTGATCCAGCCGTAGACCGCATTGGAGATCACCACGAAGGTGACCGGAAGCTTGAGGCGCACTACGGTCTCCAGCTCCCCGACGCACATGCCGAAGCTGCCGTCGCCCATCACGGCCACGGTCTTCACCTGCGGCCGGCCCAGATGGGCGCCCACGGCTGCGGCGAGCGAATAGCCGAGCGCGCCGTGCGCCCGGTTCGAGAAAAATCGGCGGCCTGTGCCGCGCACTTGATAGAAGGCAGAAAAATACGGACACGGCGTGCCTGGATCGGCCACAAGAATGGCGTCGTCGTCGAGAAGGCGGCCGAGCTCCGCCACCACCCGCTCGGGCTTGATCGGCACATCGTCCGGCGCCGCCAGCGCCTCGAAGGCGGCGAATTTCTCGCGCTTCTTCGCTTCGACGGACCAAAGATCGCCTTTTCGTTCGCTCAAGGCCTCGTTGAGGGCGCAGAGCGTGAGGCGCGCGTCACCGACCAGCGGCACATCGACCGGGTAATTGCGCCCCGGCACCGCGGGATCCACGTCGATGTGGACGATCTTTGCTCCGCCCGGCGCCGGATGGCGCCAGCGTTCCGTGGTCACCGATCCGGCGCGGCAGCCGACGAAGACAATCGCGTCGGCGGCATCGACCACCGCGCGCGTCTCCCGCGTGCCGCCGTTGGAGCCGACGACGCCGACGGCATAAGGAGAGCGCTCATCGATAGTGCCCTTGCCGCTCACCGTGGTGGCGACCGGCGCGCCGAGCTTTTGCGCGAATTCGGCGAGCTCGGCCTCCGCACGCGAGATCACCACGCCGCCGCCGCAAATCAAGAGCGGCGCCTTCGCGCTCCTGAGGACCTTCAAAGCCAGTTCTATGAAAAACGGGTCGGGCGCGACGCGCCGCGACGGGTACGAGCCGAGGGAGGGATCGGCCCATATCTCGGAGCGATCGACAGGGCCGTTTTGCACGTCGAACGGCAGCGCGATATGCGCGGAGCCCGGGCGGCCGCTCGTCATGGCGTCGAAGGCCGCGCGGAAGGTGCGCGGAATGTCGGCCGAGCGGTCGAGCACCGCGTTCCACTTGGTGAGCGGCTTCATCAGCGTGCGCTGATCGAGCTCGGTGAGCGTGAACTTGCTTCTGGAACTTACGGAAATATCCGTATTGATTGCGAGAATGGGGATGGAGGATTCGTTCGCCTCCACCAGGCCGGGAAGAATGTACGTGGCGCCGCCGCCCGAGGGGCCTTCGCATACGCCCACTCTTCCGGTCACCCGCGCATAGCCGTCCGCCATGTAGGCGGCGTGGCGCTCGTCGCGCGTCAGGACATGCTGCAGCGAATTGCGCGCAAGCGCGTCGTAAAGCGGCAGGCTGGTATCGCCGCACAGGCCGAAGACGATCTCGACGCCGTGCGCCTTCAGCATCTCGACGACCGCCTCGGCGCCCGCGAGCGTCGTCATTTCGACCGCTTTGTTCACGCGGTTATATTAGCGCGGACATGAACACCCCCGACAGGCAGAGACCGCCGCCCGGCGCACTGTTTCTCGACCATGTGTCGCATTTCGTTCCGGACCTCGACGCCGCGGCCCGTGCTCTGGAGGAATTGGGTTTCGTAGTGACTGCGGAATCGGAACAGCAAACCCCCGAGGGCCGGGTGGGCGCGTCCAATCGCTGCGTCATGCTCGAGGAAGGCTATATCGAGCTGCTGACCCCGACCCACGACACGCCCGCCACGCGGCGCATCCGCGAGAGCATCGCGCGTTTCGCCGGCGTGCATCTCGCCTGCTTCGGCACGCCCGACGCCGAAGGCGAGCACCGGCGCCTGGGCGCGCATGGCTTTGCGCCTCGGCCGCTGGTGGACCTTCGCAGGCGGCTGGGGAGAAAACAAGTCCGCTTCAAGGTGGCACGCCCGGCGGCGGAGCGCATGCCCGAGGGCCGCATCCAGTTCGTCGAGCAGCTCACGCCCGAGGCGATCTGGAGCGAAAAGAATCTTGCGCACCGCAACGGCGTCACCGGCCTGAAGGCGCTCTACGTCGTGGCGGACGATGTCGCGGATGCGGCCGCCCGCTGGGCCGAGTTCACCGGAATGCTGCCCCGCCGCGACGGCGAGCTCGTTTGCCTGGAGGCGCGGCGAGGGCGCGTCTACATCGGCTCCACACCGGCCTTGAGAAAACTTTTTGGAGACGTTCCACCCGCTCCCGCGCTCGCCGGTTACGCGCTTTCGGTCGCGGCACCGGAAAGGTTCGCCGCGCGCTGCGCCGAAAGCGGCCTTCCGGTGAAGGAACGCGACGGCCGCCATGCGGTATCGCTGCCCGCCACCCTCGGCGGCGCGTGGCTGCTCGAAGGCTAGCGCGCCGGAACGGCGTGCGCGAAGTGCTGCGCGATCTGGCCGGCGGTGGCGAACCAGACGCGGTCCGAGGCGGCGCGCACGTGCTGGAGCGCGCGGCGCAGGTGCCGCAGCCGGAAGGGCTGGCCGACGATGAACGCGTGGAGCGATACGCCGTAGACCAGCGACTGCTCGTTCGACTGCTCGAGCATCTCGTCGAACTGGTCGACGATCGTGTCGGCGAATTTGTCGGCGCTGCCGTGGTGCAGCGCGATCATCGGGATGTCGTTCACCTCATGCGGGTACGGCACGCTCAGGATGTGCCCGCTGCGCGTCTTCATCCACACCGGCTGGTCGTCCATCGGCCAATCGAGGATGTAGCGGTACCCCGCCTCCTGCAGCAAGTCGGGCGTCACCTTGCTCGGGTTGACGCCCGGCGACAGCCACCCGGAGGGCGGCGTGCCCTCGTGCTCGCGAATCGCCTCGGTCACTTCAGCGATCAGCTGGCGCTCGCCCGCTTCGTCGAAGTCGTTCTGGTGCTCCGAGTTGGTTCGGCCATGGCCTACGATCTCGTCGCCGCGCTTGCGGAAAGCCGCGACGACTTCCGGGCAGTGACCGTAGATCTCGCTGTTGAGAAGCAGCGACACCGGAAGCTCGAGTTGATCGAAGAGCTTCAGAAGCCGCCATACGCCGACCCGGTTTCCGTACTCGCGCCAGCCCCAGTTGTAGGAGTTGGGATGCGGAATGCCCGGCGAATAGGAAATGCCCAGGCCGGCGTTGAACGCGAACGCCTCGAGGTTGAGGCAGAGATGAAAGGCGAGGCGCTTGCCCCCCGGCCAGGTGAACTGCGGCCGCTCGACGATAGCCGAGTAGTCGAAGTGCGGCTGGCGCTCGAGCATCAAGTCGCGCCCTGTCTCTGCGCCCGGTCGAGGATCTCCTGCGGCGTGGCGGACACGACCTTGCCGTAGGCCGGGACGAATTTGCCGCCAACCACGTACCTGATGAACGCGGGCTTCATCTCGACGAACTGCTTGCGGATGCGCGCATGCACTTCGATGTCGCTCCACTCGCCGATCAGCCAGAAGCGCGTCGGGTCGGCGACGTCCTGCACCAGCGCCCCGTCCTTTACCTGCGCCGGGGACTTGTGCATCGGGTTGGCCTCCGAGTAGTCGAACTCGTTGAAAAGGCGGATGAACTCCTCGACATGATTGGGATCGATCTTGAAGTCGTAGATGTGCAGGAAGTTGCCCTGCTTGGCGATAGGGACAAGTGCCATGGATGCTCTCCTTATGGAGTGGGTAAGTGCACTTTCTGCGACGCGTGCCACGGGATCGCGAGGCGCTCCAGCCAGGCGATCAGCCAGAACAACGCCACGCCCATCACCGCCAGCACGAGGATGGCGGCGAAGACGCGCGCGGTGTCGAAGTTGCCCTGTGCGGCGAGAATGACGTACCCCAGGCCGCGCTGCGAGGAGACGAACTCGCCGACGATGGCGCCGACGAGCGCCAGCGAGATCGCCACCTTCATGCCGGCGAACAGGCTCGGCAGCGCGCAGGGAAAGCGGATGCGCCATAGCGTGGCGAGTCGCCCGCCGCGCAGCGCGCGCGCCAGGTCGAGAATGTCCGGCGGCACCGATTTCAGCCCGAGCACCGCGTCGATGACGATGGCGAACACCGCGATGAGAAACGCTATGGCGATCTTCGGCTCGGCGTCCGTGCCGAGCCAGATGACGAAGAGCGGCGCCACCGCCACCTTGGGGACGCTGTTCAGGCCGATGATCAGCGCGTAAACGCTTTTCTCCATCAGGCGCGACTCGACGATCAGGACGGCCAGCGCCACGCCCAGCACGACGGCGAGCGCGAAGCCGGCGAGCGTGACGAGCAGGGTGTACCAGGCGTGGCCGAGGTACCAGCCGGGCGCGCTGAAGAACTCGGCGAACACCGCCGAGGGCGGCGGCAGGACGATCGGCTTCACCCTGAACGCCCGCACGCCGATCTCCCATGCAGCGAAGGCCGCAACCAGCACCCCCGCGGCCATCGCGCCGCCGTGCCAGGAGCGGCCCATCAGGCCTCCTCCTTCAGCAGCCCCATGCCCTCGAAGAGCGTGCGGATGCGCGAGGCATACGCGTTGAAGGTCTCGCTCGAGCGCACCGCCAGCCGCCTCGGCCGCGGCAATCCCACCTCGATCACCTCGGCGATGCGGCCGGGGCGCGGCGTGAACACCACGACCCGATCGCCGAGGAAAATCGCCTCGGTGATGCTGTGCGTCACGAACATCACCGTCTTGTGCTCGGCGAGCCACATGCGCTGCAGCTCCACGTTCATCTGGTCGCGCGTGAGCGCGTCGAGCGCGCCGAACGGCTCGTCCATGAGCAGCAGGACGGGATCGTCGACGAGAGCGCGGCAAATCGCCACCCGCTGGCGCATGCCGCCGGAGAGCTGCGCCGGGTAGGCGGACTCGAACCCCTGCAGCCCGGTCATCGCGAGGAGCGACGCCGCACGCGCGCGCGCCATGGCGCGGTCGCCGCGGCGGAAGTCGATCGGCAGCATGAGGTTGTCCGCAACGTTGCGCCAGTCGAGGAGCGCGTCGCGCTGGAACACCATGCCGAGGCCCTCGGGCGGCCCGCTCACCTCGGCGCCGTTGACGCGGATCGAGCCGGAGCTGGGCATCTCGAGGCCGGCGATGCAGCGCAGCAGCGTGCTCTTGCCGCACCCGCTCGGCCCCAGCACGCTGACGAACTCACCGGGCGCGATCGACATGCTGATCTCCTCGAGCGCGGTTACGCCGACGTCGGCAAAGCGCTTGCGCAGTGCACGCACTTCGATGCCGGCGGCGGAACCCGCCGTCATTTCCCGCCGATCTTCTGGATGAGCGCCCGGTCCAGCATGTCGTTGGTGTAGAACGTCGCGGAGGGGGCGTTCTTGATCAGGTTGACCGATGACATCGTCTTGATGCCGGCAACCCAGTCGGCATCGGCCATCACGCCCATCGGCAGGCCCTGCGCGGCCGGTGTGACGAAAAACGCCTTCAGCGATTCGATCTGCGCCCGCAGCACCTGCGGGTTGAGCTTCGCCTGCGGCCGCTGCGCGATGATGGCTTTCACCGCCTCGTCCTCGCCACCCTTCAGGATGTACTCCCAGGCGCCGGACACCACGCTCGCGAAGCGCCGGATCGCGGCCCCGCGCTCCTTGATCTTGTCCTCGGAGGACACCAGGCCGAAGCTCGGGAACTGCAACCCGTAATCGGAGAAAAGAATGGCGTCGGAAGGCCGGCTCGCCTCCACCGCCGGCACGACGAAGGGCACGGTGGAGAACACGCCGTCGGCGCGCGCGGCGGCGTAAGTGGGAACCTTGGCCGCCGCTTCGACGTTGAGCAGCTCCACCTGCCCCCGCTTCACGCCGCCGGCGGCGAGGAAGGTGTCAAGGAACGGCGCCTCCAGCGAGCCGGCGGTGAAGATGATCTTCTTGCCGGCGAGATCCCGCGGACCTTTCAGCGCGCCGCCGCGCGGCACCAGCAGCCCGATGTCGTTCTTGCGCGCGAAGTTGGCTATGGCGCGCACCGGCAGTCCCTTGTCCCGGGCGATCATCATCGGCGCGAGGCTCGCGTGCCCGACGTCGAAGCGGCCGCTTCCGACGAGCTGCACCGTGGTGACCGAGCCGTTGCCGTCCTCGACCGTCGCCTCGATGCCGTTTTGCTTGAACCAGCCCTTCTCCGCGGCGAGATGGATGGCCGCGTGGGCGCCCCATGGCGTCCAGTCCAGCCGTACGGCGAGCTTCTCCTGCGCCGCGGCCGACCCCGCAAACGCGCCGATCACCAGACCAAGCACCGACGCCGATAGCTTCATCCTCATAGCGCTCTCCTCCTCAGTTTGAAAATCGCCTTGATTCGGGACCACAGCCACTTCCAGAACACTTTGCCCGCGTCGAGCTGCGCCGCAGGCGGCGGCGCCAGTGTGCCGGCGGCAAGACGGCGGTCGAGGTTGGCGGCGAACTCGGCCACCATGCGCCCGACGAATTCCTTCACCAGGCCGCCGCGCGAGAACTGCGCGAGCGGACCTTGCAGGCTGTAGTCGATGCCGAGCGCGATCCGTGTGCTGCCGCCGCCGGCGTCCGACAGGCTGTAGGTAATGTCGCCGCGCGCGCGCGACGAGGACAGCGCGTCCTGCCCCGCGCCGCGAATCACGCCGCGCTTCGCGGCCTCATCGCGCTCGAGCGCAGCCGCGCCGGCAAACGCCGCGCGCATCGGGCCGAACTTGACGGTGATCCGCCCCTTGACCGAGCTGCCCGCGCTTTCGGTGATCTCGGCGCCCGGCAGGCAGGCGGCGACGCCCGGCATGTCCGCGAACGCGGCCCACACCCGCTCGAGCGGGTGCTTCACGATCACCTCGTCCTCGATGCGCGTGCCTGCGCCGACCGGGCTCGCGCTTTGCCGCTTTTCCTCTGCCCTGTCTTCCACGGGAGTGAAGCGAGGCGCGCTCGAGGCCGTCGGTGCCTGCGCAACCGGCGTTTCGTTGGAAGCGCCGCGCGCCTGCACTACGGACGCGACGGCGTGCACGATCCCGACGTAGCCGGTGCAACGGCACAGGTTGCCCGACATCTCCTCGCGGATGCGCCGCTCGTGCGCGCCGGGCAGGCGCAGCACGAGGTCGCGTGCCGCGATCAGCATGCCGGGGGTGCAGAAGCCGCACTGCAGCGCATGCTCGCGCGAGAACGCGGCGCGCAGCTCGTTCATAAGCGCGTCGTCCTCGAAGCCTTCGATGGTGCGCACCTCCGAGCCCTCGCACTGCACGGCGTAGGTGATACAGGCGCGCGCCGGCTGGCCGTCGATCAGCACCGTGCAGGCGCCGCAGACCCCGTGCTCGCAGCCGAGGTGGGTGCCTGTCAGCCGTTGATGGTCGCGCAAGAAGTCGGCGAGATGGGTGCGCGGCTCGACGAGCGCCTGCACGCGCTCGCCGTTCACCGTCATTTCGATGGTCTTCATGATTGAAGGATGGCCCGTTGCACTGCAGTGACGCGCAGCTTGCGCGCCGCCGGCCCGAGACCGGGGGCAAGGCGGGCGAGCGCCGCGGCGATCATGTCCGCGCTCGCCGTGCCCTCCTGCGCCACGGCGCGCGCCACGCCGTCGAGCGGCTGCGGCGGGCGGTCGAGCGCGCCGGCGAAGAGCCGGGCCGTTCGCCGCTCGGGATCGAGCAGCAGCGCGGCGGCGGCTTCCGGAAACTCGCCGGTCTTGCGGCAGAACTTGTAGTAGCCCCAGCGCGCGCCGGCGCCGGGCTTCGGCACGCGCACCGACTCCACGATCTCGTCGTCGGCAAGCACCGTGGTGAAGGCCGCGGTCATGAAGGCGTCCGCCCTGACCTCTCGCGAGCCGGCCGGACCGGCGACCCGCACCACGGCGTCGAGCGCCGCGAGCACGAGCGGCCAGTCCGCGGCCGGATCCGCATGCGCGAGGCTGCCGCCGACGGTGCCGCGATTGCGCACCGCCCGGTAGGCGACCCGCCGCGCGACGTGCGCGAGCAGCTCGCAGCCCGGCAGCGCCTTGTCTTCGAGCTGCGCGTGCGTGACGCAGGCGCCGATGCGCCACGCGTCGCCTTCGTCTTTGATCTCCTTTAGCGAATCGATTCGTGAAACGTCGACGAGCAGCTTCGGACGCGCGAGCCGCAGATTCAGCATCGGGCCGAGCGACTGCCCGCCGGCGATCGGTTTCGCCTCGCCGTTGGCGCCGCGCAGCGCCTTGAGCGCCTCGCCCACGTCGCGGGGGCGCATGTAGTCGAACGCGGCGGGCTTCACGCGGCCTCCCGCTTCGGCACGGCCTTGGCTCGCTCGATCGCGTCGAGCAGCTTCTCCGGCGTGAGCGGCGTGTCGCGCACCTCCACGCCCAGCGGACGCAGCGCGTCGTTCACGGCGTTGAAGATCACCGCCGGCGGCGCGATCGCCCCGCCCTCGCCCATGCCCTTCATGCCGAACTCGGTGTAGGGCGACGGCGACTCGATATGGAAGATGCGGATCGCCGGAATCTCGGTCGGCCCGGGGATCAGGTAATCGGCGAGCGTCGAGGCGTTCGGCTGCCCGTTCGCGTCGTACTGCTGCTCCTCGTAAAGCGCTGTGCCGATGCCCTGCGCGATGCCGCCGATCGCCTGACCTTCGACCACCATAGGGTTCACGAGCGTGCCGCAGTCCTCGACCACCACGTAATCGAGGATCTCGACCTGGCCGGTTTCCGGGTCGACCGCGACCGCCACAGCGTGCGAGGCGTAGCTGAACGCCCCGGTGTCGCGTTTCGGCTTGAAGGCGACGGAAGCTTCGAGCCCCGCCCGGTCGACGTTCTCGGGCAGGCGCTCGGGCCGCATGTACCACGCCTCGGCTATGTCCTTCAAAGAAACACTACCGGATGGAGCGATGACGGCGCCATTCTCGAAACGGCAGTCCGCTTCAGGCGCCTTGAGAAGGTGCGCTCCGATTCTCACGAACCGCGGAATCAGCTCGCGGCAGGCGTTCACCACCGCCCCTCCCGACATGACCATCGAGCGCGAGGCGTAGGTGCCGGTCGAGAACGGCGTGGTGCCGGTGTCGCCGTGCACCACCTGCACGCGCGCGACGTCGATGCCGAGGACCTGGTGCGCGAGCTGCGCCATCGTGGTCTCCATGCCCTGACCGTGCGACTGCACGCCGATGCGCACTTCCAGCCCGCCGCCCGCCGTCAGGCGCACCGCCGCCTGGTCGTAGCCCGGCGTCATCGGCAGGCCCCAGGCGGCGAACACGCTCGTGCCATGCGCCGACTGCTCGCAGTAGCTCGCGAAGCCAATGCCGATGATGCGCTTGTCGGGCTCGCCGCGCTTCTGGCGCTCGCGCCACTTCTCGACATCGAGCTTTTCGCGCGCCATCCGCAGGGCGCGCGGGTAGTCGCCGCTGTCGTAGTGCTTGCGCGCGACGTTGTCGTAGGGCATCTGCTCCGGGCGCACCAGGTTCTGCAAGCGCACTTCGTACGGGTCGCGGTTCACCGCGCGCGCGATCGCGTCGATCATCAGCTCCATCGCGAAGCACACCCCGGTGCGCGCGACGCCTCGGTACGGAAGAAAGCCCGGCTTGTTCGTGGCCACGCAATAGGTCTTCACGCGGTAGCCGCGGAAGTCGTACGGCCCCGGCAGGTTGCCGGTCGCCTGGCCGGGCTCCAGGCCGATGGTGAACGGCCAGTTCGAGTACGCGCCGCCGTCGATCGTGACTTCGGCGTCCAGCGCCAGCAGCCGGCCCTCCTTGCTCGCGTAGGCAGTGAGGTTGTAGTGGTGCTGGCGCGAATTCGCGCCCGCCACCAGGTGCTCGCGCCGGTCCTCGACATACCGGAAGGGCTTGCGGTACTTGAGCGCAAGCCACGCCACGCAGAGGTCCTCCGGGAAGACGATGCACTTGTAGCCGAAGCCGCCGCCGACGTCGGGCGCGATCACGCGTACCTGCTCCTCGTTCAGCCGCAGGAAGCGCGCCACGCCGACGCGCAGCAGGTGCGGGGTCTGCGACGAGCTGTGGAGGACGAGCTGGTTGGCGCGGTCGTCCCATACCGCGAGCGTGCCCTTGCCTTCCATCGGGTTCATGGACTGGCGCGACAGCTCGATCTCGCGCTTCACCACGACATCGGCCTTCTTCGAGCACTCGTCGAAGCCGTTGTCGAGCTGCAGCGTGAGGTAGAGGTTGTCGCTCCATTCCTCGTGAACCCGGATGGAAGGATCGAGACGCGCCTGGTGCGCGTCCACCAGCGCGGGCAATTCCTCGAAATCCACCTCCACCTGCTCGGCGAGGTCCTCGGCCTCGGCGCGCGTCCTGCCCACGCAGCAGGCGATCGGCTCGCCGACGAAGCGCACTTTCCCGTACGCGAGGTGGTGCTGCTCCGAGAGCTTGAAGGTTGGGAGCGTCGAAGGCGCGACGATCGGCAGCACCTCGGGCATGTCCCCGCGCACGAAGACGCGGCCCTCGGAGCCCGGCGGCTTGCGCACGGCAGCGATGCGCGCGTGCGCGAGCGGCGAGCGCAGGAACGCGACCTCGCGCTGTCCGGGCAGCATCATGTCGGGCACGAAAAGCCCGCGCCCGTGCAAATGGCGCGCGTCCTCCTTGCGCGGAACGCGCGCCCCGACGCCCTGACCCGGCCTCGCCTCGGCGCTCATGTGTGGCTGTAGCGGTAGCTGTCGAGCGCGTGCTCGGCGACGCGGAACCACAGGTTTTGGTCGGCGCGGAAACGCAGCCAGGGATCGTAGATCTTCTTGAACTCCGGGCTCTTTGCGGCGAACCCGCCCAGCACCTCCTGCGTTGCCTTGTAGCAGGCATCGAGCACCGGGCGCGGAAAGGTGCGCAGCTGCGCGCCGCCGCCGACCAGGCGCTTGAGCGCGTCCGGATGGCTGGCGTCGTACTTGGCGAGCATCATCACGTACTGCTCCGCGGCCGCGGCTTCCACTGCTTCCTTATAGGCTTGAGGCAGCGCGTCCCACGCCTTCTTGTTCACGAGCAGCGTGACCTGCGCGCTGCCTTCCCACCAGCCGGGCGTGTAGTAGTACTTCGCCACCTTGTGGAAGCCGAGCTTCTCGTCGTCGTACGGGCCGATCCACTCGGCGCCGTCGATCAGCCCCTTCTCGAGCGAGGTGTAGATCTCGCCGGGAGGAATCTGCTGCGGCACCGCGCCGAGCTTGGCGAGAATTGCACCGCCGATGCCGCCGATGCGGAACTTGAGGCCCTGCAGGTCGGCCACCGACTTGATCTCCTTGCGGTACCAGCCGCCCATCTGCACGCCGACGTTGCCGACCGGCAACTGCACGATGTTGAACCTGGCGAATACCTCGCGCAGCGCCTGCAGGCCGCCGCCGTAGTACATCCAGGCGGCCTGCTGGCGCGCGTTGAGGCCGAAGGGCATGCCGGCATCGAAGCCGAACGCCGGGTCCTTGCCGAAGAAGAACGACGAGAGCACGTGGCCGCACTCGATGGTGCCGTTCTGCACGGCGTCGAACACCTGCGGCGGCGGCACGATCTCGCCCGCGGCGTGGGCGCTGATGGCGAAGCGCCCCTCGGTGAGCTGCCCCACGCGCCGCGCGAAGATTTCCGCCGAGCCGTGCATCGCGTCGAGGCTCTTGGGCCACATCGTCGACATGCGCCAGCGCACCTGCGACTGCGCGAGCGCCGGCGCCGCTCCGCCGGCGAGCGTGGCGCCGAGCGCCGCGCCGGCGCCCGCCCTGGTCAGGAAATCGCGTCTTTTCATAGTCCCCTCCTCTCGGTTGAAAGTTATTTCGGTTGCAACGCCCGCTCGATCTGCCGCAGCACTTCGGCGCCGGCCTTGTCCATGTCGACCGCCGGGCCGGCGCTGAAGAACATCGTCACGAGCTGCGGCACGGCGATCACCAGCGCCACCATCACGAGCTGCAGGCCCACCCAGGGCAGCGCGCCCCAGTAGATCTCGCTGGTGCGCACCTTTCCGGGCGTGATGGCGCGCAGATAGAACAGCGCGAACCCGAAAGGCGGATGCATGAACGAGGTCTGCAGCAGCACGCACAGCAGCACGCCGAACCAGATGAGGTCGATGCCGAGCTTCTGCGCGACCGGCGCGAGCAGCGGCACGACGATGAACGCGATTTCGAAGAAGTCGAGAAAGAAGGCGAGCACGAACACGAAGAGGCTCGCCACGACGAGGAAGCCGACCTGGCCGCCCGGAAGCTCGCCGAGCAAGCTCTCCACCCAGTGCGGGCCGTCCACCCCCTGGAACACGAGCGAAAACACGGTGGCGCCAATGAGGATGAAGATCACCATGGAGGTAAGGCGCATGGTCGTGTCCATGCCCTGCCAGATCAGCTTGCGGGTCAGCCGGCCGCGTACCGCGGCGAGGACCATTGCGCCCACCGCGCCCATCGCGCCCGCCTCCGTCGGCGTCGCGAGCCCCAGGAAGATGGTGCCGAGCACGAGGAAGATGAGCCCGAGCGCGGGTACCACGCCCCACAGCACCCGGCACCATAGCCCCCAGCCCGCGAGCGTACGCGCCTCGGGCGGCAGCGGCGGCACCCACTGCGGCCGCAGCAGCGAAAGAACCAGGATGTAGAGCATGAAGACGAGCGTCTGGACGAGCGACGGCCCGATCGCCCCGGCGTACATGTCGCCCACCGGCCGGCCGAGCTGGTCGGCGAGCACGAGCAGCGTGAGCGATGGCGGCACGAGCTGGGTGATGGTCCCGGTGGCGGCGATGACGCCGGTGGCGGTCCTCACCTGGTAGCCGTAGCGCATCATCGCCGGCAGCGCGATCATGCCCATCGCGATCACCGAGGCAGCGATCGTGCCGGAGATGGCGCCGAAGATGGCCCCGACGACGATCACCGCGTAGGCGAGCCCGCCGGGGACGCCGCCGAAGAGCTGCCCGGTGCTCTCGAGCAAGTCTTCGGCCAAGCCGGTGCGCTCGAGGATCGTGCCCATGAAGGTGAAGAACGGGATGGCGAGCAGCAGGTCGTTGGACACGATGCCGAACACGCGCAGCGGCAGGTTGGACATGTAGTCCGGCCCGAACAACCCCAGCTGAATGCTGAACAAGCCGAAGAAAAGACCCAGCGCGGCAAGCGAAAACGCGACCGGGAAGCCGATCAGCAGGAACACCATCAGGCCGGCGAACATCACGGGAGCCATGTTGTGGATCATCGGCGCCCCTATTGCACCGGCCGCTCGTACTGCGCGAGGAGCGGCATGACGCCCGCGAGGATCGCCGCGCGGCGCACCATTTCGGCGAGCCCCTGCAGCGTAAGAAGCGCGAAGCCCACCGGCAGCACGAGCTTCACCGGCCAGCGCACGAGGCCCCCGGCGTTCGATGAGACTTCGCCGATGCTCCAGGACTCGATGAACAGGGTCCACGACATGCCGGCGAGCAGCCCGGCCGCGGGCAGCAGGAAAACGGCGAGGCACACGAGGTCCAGCCACAGCTGCCCGCGCGGCGTCAGCGTCCCGTAGAACAGGTCAACGCGCACATGGCCGTTCAGGCGCAGCGTCTTCGACGCCCCGAACAGCACGATCACCGCGAAGAGATACCATTGCGTTTCGAGCCAGGCGTTCGAGCCGAGGTCGAGCGCGTAGCGCGTGATCGCATTGCCCGCGCTCACCAGGCAGGCGAGCAGTACACACCAAGTGGCAACCCACGCGGCGGCTGAGCTCAACGCATCCACGCCGCGCAGGAAAATCCGCATCGCGCTTGCGGGCGGCGCGGTTGCGCTAGACTCGCGCGCCATGCAACCCCGTCCGCGCCGGGAGCCGCGCCTGCCGCTGTGGTCGCGTCCCGGCTACCTGATCCGGCGCCTGCATCAGATCCATTGCGCACTTTTCCTCGAGGAGTGCAGGGACGCAGGCCTCACCCCGGTGCAGTACGGCCTGCTCACCGCGCTCGCCTTCCGCGGCGAGCTCGACCAGGGCTCGCTCGCCGAGGAGCTCGGCCTGGACCGCACCACCGCAGCCGAGGTGCTGTCGCGGCTCGAGCGGCGCGGGCTGGTGACGCGCAAGCCCAACCCGCGCGACCGGCGGGCGCGGCTCGCCAGGATCACGCGGCGCGGGCGCTCGGTCACCGCAGCGATGTTCTCGGGCATGCAGCGCGCCCAGGACCGCATGTGCGCGCCGCTCACGCAGAAGGAGCGCGACGTGTTCATGGCCACGCTGGCGCGCCTCATCGAGGCGAACAACGAATATGGCCGCGGCGCGCTTCGCATCGACTAGACCGGCAGTACCAGATCGTTGGCGATGAGCACCGTGTCGTACACGCACTGGCGCTCCTTGAGCAGCAGCCGGCCGTTGGCGCGCACAAAGGTGTCGTAGTAGCGCCCCGCCTGGTGGAGGGTGGTGGGACCGTCCACCAGGGTCTGCAGCAGGAGATAGTTGGACCGGGCCTTGACGCCGGCGACACCCGCCTGGAGCACGCGCACGTTGCTGACGAAGTGCTGCATGCTGCGCGGCGCGTACATCTGCGTGTGCTTGAGGGCGAAGGCGCGGTCGCGGATCATCGCTTTGGAATCGGCGTACACCAGGCCGACCGGCAGGCCGGCGTCGGCGTTCTCGCGCGCCGTGATGCGGTACACCGCGTCGTCGGTGAAGTAGTCGGGCCAGCGCTCGACATCGCCGCAGTCGAGCGTCCAGCAGTAGTCGGCGTGGAATTCCTCGATCTCCATGCGCAACTCGCGCGCCTCGCGCGCGTCCACGGGGGTCATGTCGTAGCCTGGATACATCAGAGTCCCATCGTGCGCCGGTAGTAGGCGTACATGCCGCGGATGGCCGCCTCGTCGATCACCGCATTCGTCGAGCCCTGGGTATCGCCGCCGAGCTTCACCACGCCCCGGTCGGAGGGCGAGCGACGCACGCCTTCCTGAACGAACTTGATCGCTTCGTTGTCCTCCAGGCCGAGAAAGCCCGACGGCCCCATGAGGTTGCCCTGGCGCAGGCGGTGGCGCACCATCTCCTCGTCGTCGGTCTCGTAGCCGAACATGGTCCACAGCATGATCATGCTGTGCGGGCCGTTGGGCACGATGTGCCGGATGCCGAGCGTGTTGAGCTCGCGCTGCACGATGAGGTTCGGCCAGATGGTCTGCATGGTCACCGACCAGGGCGAGTCGAACTCGCGCACGTACTGGAGGAAGCGACCGTCGGCGAGCTTGAAGTCCTCGCGGTAGGCGCGCATCTCGCCCTTCACCGCGCCCACGGCCGCCGCGACGTCTTCGGGCTTCGCCGAGGCGAGGGTGCCGTGGCGGCCGGTGGCGTCGGCGATCATGCCGTTCTTGCTGCCCGCCACCATGAGGCCGAAGGTGACCAGGAACGAGTGCAGCAGCGTGGCGTGGTAGGGGTCCTTCAGGTTCTCGTGGTAGAGCTTCCAGTTGCCCGGCAGCTCGTTGCGGTAGTAGCCGAGAATGCGCAGCCGGCGCTCCTTGAAGACGACCTCGAAGTCCTTGAGGATCCGAGGGCCGAGGTACTGCTCGATCGGCTCGACGTCCTTCGAGAACGAGGCGAACACCACTCCGTGCAGCGTGCTCACGTCGAGCTTGAGCAGCCCGTGGTCCTCGTTTCTGAAATCCTTCGGCATGCCGCCGCCCTCGCCCTTGACGCCGCGCTTGAAGGGCACCCCCTGCAGGTTGCCCTGGAGGTCGTAGGACCACTGGTGGTACGGGCAGACGAACTCCTTGACGTTGCCGCGCTGCGTCCTGCAGAACTCCGCGCCGCGGTGGGCGCAGCGGTTCTCGAACACACGCACCGCGCCGTCGCTGTCGCGCGTGACCACCACCGGCGTCGGCCCGACGTATGAGCGCTTGAAGTCGCCGGGGTTGGGGATCTCGGCCTCGAGAGCGACGAAGTTCCACGTCGGTCCGTGGAAGATGCGCCGGATCTCGCGCTGGTAGATCTCGGGGCTGGTGTAGACCCAGTCCGGAATGTATTGCAGCCCGCCTTCGGGCCATTTGTACTCGTGCGACTCGTCGAGCCGCTCCTTCGCGAAGCTGCCCGGCTGGCCGATTACGGTGTTGACGCTGAACATGTAGCCTCCGACAGAAGGTCCTTGAGCTTGATCGCCGCATCGGCGAGGCGATCCTTCGAGAGCAGCGCGCGCGACTCGATCAGCCGCCGCGCGAAGCGGATCTCGCCGCCCGCGTTGAACGCCACCGCCAGGCGCAGCCGGCCCTGGACGAGCCCGAATGCGATGCGGCTGCCGCGCCAGACGATGTCCATCTGCGGCTCGGCCACGCCGACCATCTGGATGTTGGTGCCGAGCTGGTCCGACCAGAACCAAGGCACTTCGGCGTACGGCTGCGCCGTCCCGGCGATGTTGCGCGCCGCGACGATCGCCTGGTTCTGCGCGTTCTGCCAGGACTCCAAGCGGACGCGGCGATCGAGGATCGGGTTGTAATGATTCGTGACGTCGCCCGCCGCATAGACGTTCGCGAGAGAGGTGCGGCAATACTCGTCCACCACCAGCCCGTCGCTCGACGCGGCTCCGGCGGTCTCGGCGAGCTCCGTGTTGGGGATGATGCCCACGCCGATCGCCACCACGTCGGCGGGGAGCTCGGCACCGTCGGCCAGCTCGACGCATTTGACGGCGCCGTTGCCGTGGATGCGGGCGACCGGCACGCCGAGGCGCAAGGCGACGCCGTGCGCGGTATGCAGCGCAGCCACCTGGGCGGCGATCGCCGGAGGCAGCACCCGGTCGAGCAGCGCGCCCTGGCGCTCGACCACGGTCACCGCCAGGCCGCGTTTCAACGCGCTCGAGGCGACTTCCATGCCGATGAAGCCGCCGCCGATCACCACCATGCGACGGCCCGGCAGCAGCTCGGCGGCAAGACGCTCGCTGTCCTCGATGGTGCGCAGGTAATGCACGCCCTGCAGCCCGTCCGGCGCCCCGGTGAGCGGGCGCACGCGGCTGCCGGTGCACAGCAGCAGCTTGTCGTACTCCAGGCGCTGACCGTCGGCCGTGATGACCGTCTGGCGGCCGGGCGCGATGGCTTCCACGCGTGTGCGCGTGCGCAGCGCCACGCCGTGCGCCGCGTACCAGTCGCGCGGATGAATGATTGCGGCCGCCGCCGGCTCCTCGCTCAGGAGCACAGACTTGGACAGTCGCGGCCGCTCGTAGGGCTCGTGGCGCTCCTCGCCGATGAGCACCACCTCGCCGGCGAAGCCCGCGGCGCGCAGCGCTTCCGCGGCGCGGCCGCCGGCCTGCCCGGCGCCCACGATAAGGACGCGCTCAGTCGCCGAGCTCAACGTACACCTTCCCGTCCTCGGTCTTGACCGCGTAGATGCGCACCGGCTCGGTGACCGGCGCGCACAGCGGAGCGCCGGTCCTCAGGTCGAAGCGCCCCTGGTGGAGGGGGCATTCGATGCAGCCGTCCTCGACGTAGCCGTCGGAGAGCAGCGCAAACTGGTGCGTGCACATATTGTGCAGCGCATGAAGCTCGCCGCCGCTGCGGCACAGCGCGATCGGATGCCCGTCGACGGTGACGCCGATCGCCTCGCCGTCGCGCAGCGCGTCCGCGCCGGCGACCTCGTGCCAGCCCAAGATCTTTTTCCTCCTCCTCGTTACTCAGTGTACTCGCTAATTTTTTGAGGGGTCAAGGCGACGGCCGCGCGGGCTCGTTTAGAATCGCGGCTTCCTGAGGAGGAACAATGAAAATGTCGAGAATCGCCATCGCGGCGGCGCTCGCTCTCGCGAGCACTGCCGGCCTTGCGCAGACCATCAAGATCGGCTTCATCACCAGCTACTCCGGGCTCAACGGCAACCTCGGGCCCTACATGGAGCGCGCGGTGCGCCTCACGAGCCCGATCGTCGCGCAGTAACCAAAATCAGGGACAGACCACGTTTTTTCCCGCCGGCGCATCGATCTGCGCCAGCGCGGCAGCGATCTCGTGCGCATCGACGGGCCGCACGACGCGCGCAGCTTCCTTGCCGTCCTTCAGGAACACCAGGGTCGGCCAGAGCTTCACGCCGAACGAGCGTCCCAGGCGGCGGCCGCTCGCGTCGGCGATCTTGATATGGCGCACGCCCGGATGAGCCGCGAACGCCTCGGCGATGAGCGGCTGCGCCCTGCGGCAGTAGCCGCACCACGGACTGCCGAACTCGACGACCGCCGGCCCTTCGAGCGCGTCGACCTCCGTGCGCTTAGGTTCCGGCTCCGTATATTGCGTAGTCACCGTCATGCCGACTTCACTGCAAGATATTCTCCATTGCCAGCCGGCACCATGCAGGTCTCGTACCGGGGATCACCGCCGACGAGTGCCACCAACGGCGCGATCTCGGCGGCGTGCGAGCTCGCGTTGTCCACGACGAGCAGCCCGCCGGGACGCAGCGCCGCGTCGAGGCGAGGCCACCAGCGCGGGTACTCCGAGCGCTCGGAGTCGAGGAAGACGAGATCGAATGCGCCCGGCCTGGCGCGCTCGAGGAATCGGCCCGCGTCGTCGTGGATGAGATCGATGAGCGACGCGAGCCCGGAGCGCGCGAAGTTCGCCGCCGCCAGATCGATCTTGAACTGCGAAGCTTCGACCGTCGTGACCTTGCCGCCCGTCGCCTTCGCTGCTTCGGCGAGCCATAACGTCGAGTAGCCGTTCGAGGTGCCGATCTCCAGGATGCGCCGGGCAGCCATAGCGCGCGCGAGCACGGAGAGCAGCTCGCCCGTGTCGCGCGTGATGTTGAGCATCCGCTCCGCGCGCGCCGTCTTTGCGGCGTCGTTTTCCTTGCCGAAGCGCTCCAGCTCCGCCTTCAGCGCCTCGACGGAAGCGCTCATTCAGAGAATGCGCTCGCCGAACTTCTTCAGCGCGGCCTCGGAAAGCGTGAGGCCGAGGCCCGGTGCTTCCTTGAGCGTGAGCTTGCCGTTGGCGATGCGCGGCGGGTCTTCGAAGAGCTCGGCCTGCAAGGGATCGCGCTCGGGATCGGTGAACGATTCGACGATGCACCCTGCCGGGCTTGCGGCGACGATGTGCGCGTGAATGAAGCAGTCGTGGTGCGGCGCCACCTCCACGTGATTCAGCTCGCAAAGCGCCGCGAGCTTGCGCCCCTCGGTGAAGCCGCCCATCATCGTGCAATCGAACTGCAGGATGCGGATCGCCTGCTCCTCGAGAAGCGCGCGGCAGCCGTAGCTCGTCAGCTCGCTCTCGCCCGCGGACAGCGGGATGCGGGTCTGCCGAGCGAGAAGCTTGAGCTCGCGCCGGTCGTCCGCCCAGCGCACCGGTTCCTCGAGCCATCGCGGGCGCAGCGGCTCCAGGAGGCGCGCGCCTTCGACGGCCGTCGCCAGATCCCAGCCGCGGTTCACGTCGATCATCAGGTCCTTGTCGCCGCCGATGACCTCGCGCGCCACCGCCATGCGCTCGACGTCTTCCTTCAGGGACGCGCCGCCGACCTTGCCCTTGAACCCGGTGTGGCCCTGGGCTTTCAGCATCTGCATTTCGTCGCGCAGCTCGGCCAAATCCTTGCCGTCGCGGTAATAGGCGCACGTGACATAGCACGGCACCTCGCTGCGGTAGCCGCCGAAAAGGCGGTACAGGGGCAAGCCCGCCGCCTTGCCGACGACATCCCACGCGGCGATGTCCACGGCGGCGGAGATGCGCACGATCGCTTCGCGCCCCCAGCCTCTCTCGCTGGCGAGGCGCTGCGACGTCAGCCCGAAAAGCTTCTGATAGAGCCGCTCCGGCGCGAGCGGATCGGCGCCGACCACGAGCTCCGCGATGCCGCTCTTGAAAGCCTTGATGGGGGCCTCGATCGGCGTATAGCTCGTCGCCAGGCCGATGCCCTCGAGGCCTGCGTCGGTGTGCATGCGCACGAGGATCTCGTTCGCGCGCGGCACGATGAAGTGGCTCACCCAATGCGGCCGGCCGGCGTCCGGCGCGCGCAGGATGTAGACCTCGAGCTGGGTAATCTTCATGGCCTCACTCCTCGCTCTCCCATTGCGGATTCCACGCCACCTCCCAGAGATGGCCGTCGGGGTCCTGGAAGTAGCCGGCGTAGCCGCCCCAGAACGTATCGTGCGCGGGCTTCACGATCGACGCGCCCGCCTTTCCTGCCTGCTCCATCACCGCGTCGACTTCCGCCTTGGAGGATACGTTGTGCCCGATGGTGAATTCGGTGGGGGCCGGCGCGCCCACGGCAAGCCCCGAATCGTGGCCGATGCTCTTGCGCGGCCAGAGGGCGAGCTTCAGGCCGGACTGCAGATCGAAGAAGGCGACCGCGCCGTGCTCGAACTGCGTGCCGACGATGCCCTCGGTCGCCAGCCCTAGCCCATCCCGGTAGAAGCGCAGCGACCTTTCCAGGTCGTCGACTCCCAGCGTAAGCAGAGTGATTCGCGGTTTCATGCGCTCGTGATAATAAGCTTGCTGCTTACCACAGCGGTTTGCTCAGGTTCTCCGTGAACGAGGAGAACATGACGTTGAAGCTGATGCCGATTCTCTCTTCCTCGCTCGTGTTGGCGTCGACCGAGTGCTCCAGATAGGAAGGAAACATCAGAAGCGTGCCGCTGGTCAGCCTGACCACGACCTGGTCGGTATTCTCGGCCGCGAGCTCCACGACCGGCGGCCGGATGACGCCCGCCTGAATTCTGGGGTCGTGAAAGTTTATGGTGTCCGTGCCGGGGTGCGTCCGCACCCGAGGTGTCCACTTTAGCGGATGAGGTTCTGCGTCCGCCACCACCGCCAGGTTAGACGGCGGCCAGAACCGCTCGGCGAACTGGTTGTGGAAGCTCGATCGGAGCGAAGAAACTTTGTGGATATAGGTAGTCTTCGCCTGACTCGTCGATCACTCGAATTTGCCGATGCTTGGCTGCCTCGGAATCTGGGAGAGCCTGATAAATCTTTCGCCGTTCCAACGAAACCTCGTACCCTTTGTTTTTGAGGCAGACGACAAATTTCTTAGGAGTCTTCATTGGTCGATGTACCGTTTGATCTTGAAATCTCTGCGTCCAATTCCATGAGCTTCATACCAGTGTACCTCGGCTAAGAGGATTGCGCCGTCCTCCAGCCGGACTCGGGCGATTCCCTTCCGCTTTCTCCAGCGGCCTCGACCATGGAGCTTTCGCAACCGTGCGATTTCTCGAATAGAAGCGCCGACCGCAAATGTTTCAATGTGCGTGATTTCACCGATGATCTCAAAGTACATCAGGTCTCGATGCGCAGCGCCAATGTCTACCGCCGTCTAACAACGTCCGCAGTGAGACGCGTCGTGCGTGAAGCGCCGCGACATGCGAAACGCGTCGCTCTCGACTGCGGGGTTAGGCGCTTTTGCTTGCACGAGCCCTCCTCATTGGTTGGCGCAATGCCTCAACGACGCTCTGCGTACGCGGCGTAAAGGACTGCAGTTCTTCTCGGGCGATGAGATCGAGCGACATCATCGTGGCCAGTTGCAATACAGCAGTCGAACGCCGTGGATTGTTGAACGCACGGGCGATCTGGTCGTCGCGCTCCTGAATGAGCTCGTATGCAGCCAGATACCGGGCGTGAGAGGTTTTTTTCGCGTCCGACGCTTCCGAAAGGCCTTCCAGTCCGTTTCGGGGAGATCGGTGGTCATCGGCTCTAAAGCGCCTGACGCCGTGCTCTGCGGCGGGCCGCAGCGCGATAGTCCTGATGTAGCCAGTGCGGCGCGGCCCATCCGCAGCCGCTACGGGTTAGGCGTGCGTCTCTGTTATAGGAGGTCACGGAACTGCTCCACAGATAATCCTGCATCGCGCGCAATGCCGCCCATCGTGAAGGCATTTACGGGATTGTGGCGAGGAATGGTCACTATCCTTTGACCATTGCTCATAACGATGTGCTTCCCCTGTCGCGCTGCTCGAAAGCCAGCCTTTTCGAGGGCGCGCACGGCGTCTAGATGATTGACGCCCGGGATCTTCGGCAAGCTAGACGGTTACTTCCACTTCTCGGACATCCGTACCTTTGAGTTGTTCATCGACCACCGACAGGTACTCGCGGATGGCTGCGCGGATGTTTTCTAGCGCTTCTTGTTCGGTGGAGCCTTGAGACCAGCAGCCTGGCAAACCGGGTACCGACACGCTGAAACCTTCTTCTGATTTGTGCAATGCGATCCGGTATTTCATGTGTGCCTCCGGTGCAAATTATAGGCCAGCGCTTCCGGCACGCCTAAACGTTCGCAGCCACCGGCGCGCGGCGCTGTTGCCGCGCGTCCGGTTGAGCTTTTCTGATAACTGAACTACACGCATTCGTAAATCCCTGATCTCCGGATCAGTCAAAAGGCAAGGCGTTAACGCGGCAACTACATCTTTTTGGAACAGCTCACTTCGAAGGTAACTCTCGGCATTCGCTTTCGAGTCGAAGCCGCGGAGTACTTGCACGTCTTCAGCCCTCAAGAGCAGATCCTTTGATTACGCCGCTCGGCGAAGCGGCTCATCAGGCTGTTCAGGCCGACGGCAACCACGAAGATGAGCACCAGAACGGCGTAGAGATCCGCGACGCGGAAGTTGCTGTAGTGCTCGTTCGCGAGGAAGCCGAGCCCCGCGTTCGAGAGCTTGATCTCGGCGAGGAGCACGCCGACCACCGCGAGCCCGAAGCCCAGGCGCAGGCTCGTGACGAGCGAGGGGCGCAGCGCCGGAACGTAGATGCGCGTCGCCATCTGCCAGCGCGAAAGCCGGAAGCTGCGGCCGACGCGCACCAGCACCGGGTCGACCTGGCGCACGCTCGCCGCGGTGTTGATCGCCACCGGGAAGAAGGCCGAGAGCGCGCCGAGCGCGAGCTTCGAGCCGATGCCGGTGCCCACGAGCAGCATCACGATCGGCAGGAACACGATCTTCGGCGCGGTGGCGACGCCGTCGACGTAAGGCGCGACCGCGGCGCCGAAAAAGCGCCGCGTGCCGGCGGCGAGGCCGAACGCGAGCCCGAGCAGGTAGCCGGCCGCGAGCCCGGCGCCCACTTCCCACGCCGTGACCCCGAAGTGGCGCCAGGTGTCTTTTTCGAACAGCATGCGGACAAATGCCGCCGCGAT
This sequence comes from Betaproteobacteria bacterium, assembly GCA_004297625.1. Taxonomy (GTDB): domain Bacteria; phylum Pseudomonadota; class Gammaproteobacteria; order Burkholderiales; family SG8-39; genus SCGC-AG-212-J23. Next base: position 454,339 of record SCTY01000068.1, read on the forward strand.
CTTCAGAAGCGAGGGCACGACTTCCTGGTAGAGCAGCCCCGAGCGCGCGACGAGTTCCCACGCCGCGAGGATCGCGACCAGCGTGAGAAGCCTTATCTGGGACGCAGCCATGTCTCGAGCCGCGTCAGCGCGGCGAGGAAGATCCAGCTCACCAGCACGATGAGCAGGATGGCGACGTACATGCCGGGAATCTCGAAGCGGAAATACATCTCCGAGGCGATGCGCCCCAGCCCGCCGAAGTCGATGAGGAACTCCATGCCGATGATGTTGACGAGCGCGTAGATGAGGCCGAGGCGAAGCCCGGTGAAGATGCCGGGCACCGCGGCCGGAAACGCCACGCGGCGCACCAGGCCACCTTCGCCGAGATTGAAGCTGCGCCCGACATCGAGCAGCACCTTCGGCACGGCGACGAACGCTTCGCGCGTCTTCAGCACGATCGGGATCGCCGCCGCGATGAAGCCGACGAATATGGTGGTCGCGTAGCCGCGGCCGAAGAGCACCAGGAACAGCGGGAAAAGCAGCACCGTGGGCGCGGCGAACGCGGCCCCGATCCACGGCGTATAGGCCTCGCCCAGTACCGGGCGCCGCCACAAGACATAGCCCCAGGGAATGCCGATCGCGGCGGCGGCCCCCGTGGCGGCGAACGCCTGGGCCAGCGTGATCAACGCCGGATGGAGGATGAAGCCTTCATCCCACATGCGGCGAAAAGCCTCCGGAAGCGCCGAGGGCGGCGCGACGACGAGCGGCGAAACCCAGCCGGCGCGCACCACGCCCTCCATCGCCAAAGCGGCGGCCGCGACGCCGAGGATCCCGGCGGTTGCCGGCTTCAAGGCCTATAGACGAAGTCGTAGAGCAGCTTCTCGGCTTGCGCCTCCGGCATGGGCTTGGCGAGCTGCTTGTTCTGCACCGCCTCCGCGATGTTCTGCTTCAGGCCCTTCACCGGCCACGGCGCGACCGCGGCCTTGGGAAAGGCATCCAGCGTCTGCCTTGCAATCTGCGGCGTGACCTTGTTGAACGCGGCGTAGAAGGCGGTGGACTTGCCCGGGTTGGCGTACGCCCACTCGATCGCCTCGTGGTAGGCCTTCATGAAGCGGCGGGCGACGTCGCGCTTCTCGGTGAGGAACTTCACGCTCGCGGCGTTGACCCGCACCGTCTGCTCGTTGAGCGACGGCACGTCCGAGCCCTTGGCGATGACGCGGATCTTGCCTTCGCCCGCGAGGTCGAAGTTGAAGTGCGGCACCGACCAGCCGGCGTCGACCTGGCCCGACATCACCTGCGTGCGCGTGTCCGGAATGCCGCCGGTGGAAATGTGCTTCGGCTTCACCTTGAAGTGCTCGGCGAGCGCGCGCCCGACGAGATCGGTGGACGAGCCGGGACGCGAGTAGCCCATGGTCCTGCCCTCCATGTCCTTCATGCTCTTCACCGGGCTGTCGGCCTTCACGTACCAGAAGATGTCCGGCGCGCCGGTCATCTGCGCGCTCACGATCTTCACCGGCGCGCCCTTCGACGCGGCGCCGATGACCCCGAGGATGCCGTTCGCGATCGCGAGATCGGCGCTGTCGGTGATGACCGCCTGCAGCGTCTCGGCGCCGCCGCGCGTCCAGGTGATGTCGACGTCGATGCCGTTCTTCTTGAAGATGCCCGCGTCGATGCCTTGCGAGATGAAAAGCGTGTCCCAGTTGCCGCGCTGCCCGACCGCCGCCCGCACCTTGTCTTGTGCGAAGAGCGGGAATGCAGCAAGTGCGACGCAAATTCCCATCAAAGTTCTTTTCACGAGATCTCCTCCTTGCGATGTGATTCGATGTCCTGCATGCCGCGCGACGCCTCCGCGCGCAGATCGCTCCAGACTTCAGCCACCAGGCGGCCGAACTCCGGGCTCGACACGATCGCCGAGTCGCGCGGGCGCGGCAAATCCACTCTCACCAGGCGCTTCAGGCACCCGGGCCGGTAAGTCATGACCACCACCTCGTCGGCGAGCTGCACCGCCTCGGTGATGCTGTGCGTGATGAGCAGCGTCGTCTGCTGCAGCTCGCGGTGGATGCGCAGCACCTGGTCGCCGAGCAGCAGCCGCGTCTGCTCGTCGAGCGCGCCGAAGGGCTCGTCCATGAGCAGGAGCTTCGGCTGGAAGGCGAGCGTGCGCGCGATCGCCGTGCGCTGGCGCATGCCGCCGGAGAGCTCCGCGGGATAGCGGCTTTCGAAGCCCTCGAGTCCCACGAGCCGCAGCAGGGCACGCGCGCGCTCGAGGCGCTCGGCCTTGGGCACGCCGGCCACGTCGAGCGGAAAGGCGACGTTCTCGAGCGTCGTCAGCCAGGGGAAAGTCGATTCCTCCTGGAACACCATGCCGACGTCGCGATGCACGCCGTCCACCGGCTGGCCGTCGATCAGCACCCGGCCTTCGTAGCCCTCCACCAGCCCGCCGATGATGTTGAAGAGCGTGGACTTGCCGCAGCCGCTCGGGCCGATCACGGCGACGAAGCGGCCTTTGGAGACCTCGAGCGAAAGATTTTCCAGCGCGGTGACGCCGCCGTCGGCGGTGGCGAAGCGCTTCGTCACGTTGTCCACTACCAGCATCGGGCGAATTTAAGGCTCCGCGCAGGCTTGAGCAATCGGAGACTGGAATGCTGCGTTGCGGCAGGTTCAGCGATTCACTTTTCTTGAGCTTGTCCGAGGCCGCGAAGCGCCCGGCCCAGTTTTTCGACGAGCTCGTCGAGCTGCGCGGGCTCGACGATGAAGGGAGGCGCGAGCAGCACGTGGTCGCCGCGCACGCCGTCGAGGGTGCCGCCCATCGGGTAGCACATGAGGCCTTCGTTCATGGCTGCGCGCTTCACGCGCGCATGCACGCGCAGCCTGGGATCGAAAGGCCCCTTCGTCGCGCGCTCCGCCACCAGCTCGAGACCCCAGAAGAGCCCGCGGCCGCGGATGTCGCCCACGTGCGGGTGATCAGCGAAAGCCTGCCGCAGTCGTTGTTCCAGTTCTGTTCCCAAGGGCGTCACGCGCCTGAGCAAACCGTCTTCGTGCAGCCGCTTCTGCACCGCGAGCGCCCCGGCGCACGCCGCCGCATGCCCCATGTAGGTATGGCTGTGCTGGAAAGACCCGCTGCCGCCAATGACCGCTTCTGAAACGTTTCTTCCGGCGAGGACCGCGCCGATCGGCTGATAGCCGGCGCCCAGGCCCTTGGCGATCGTCACCATGTCGGGGACGACGCCTTCCTGCTCGAACGCCCACAGCGTGCCGCAGCGCCCCATGCCGCACATCACCTCGTCGAGGATCAGCAGGATGCCGTGGCGGTCGCAGATCTCGCGCACGCGCTTGAAGTAGCCGGGCACCGCGGGCACCGCGCCGAGCGTCGCGCCGGCAACCGTCTCGGCGACGAAGGCAATGACGTTCTCGCCGCCCAGGTTTTCGATGGTTTGTTGCAATTCAGAAGCAAGGCGGTCCGCGTACGCCGCGTCGCTCTCGCCAACCTGCTTGCCGCGGTAGGCATAGCAGGGCGACACGTGGGTCGCCCCGATGAGCAGCGGCTCGAACTGCCTGCGCCGCCAGGCGTTGCCTCCGACCGCGAGCGCGCCGAGCGTGTTGCCGTGGTACGACTGGCGCCGCGCAATGAGGTGCGCGCGCTGCGGCTCCCCTTTTTCGACGAAGTACTGGCGCGCGAGCTTCAGCGCCGCCTCGGTCGCCTCCGAGCCGCCGGAAACGAAAAACACCTTGTCCAGGCTCTTCGGCGCGTGCTCGACGAGCGCGTCGGCGAGCGCCTCCATCGGCTCGTTGGTAAAGAACGAGGTGTGCGCGAAAGGCAGCCTGTCCATCTGGCGCTGGATCGCCTCGATCACCGCGCGGTCCGAATGGCCGAGGCAGGAAACCGCCGCGCCGCCCGAAGCATCGAGATAGCGCTTGCCGCCGGCGTCGTAGAGGTACGCGCCTTCGCCGCGCACCGCGCACGGGTAGCGATGGCGCGGATCGCGGTGGAGAACGTGCGTCATGCGGCAATCTTGAGCAGCCGCTCGGCGTTGCGGTGCGCGATTTTCGCGCGGTCGTCGTCGCTCACCGAGAGCTTGCGCAGGTACTCCATGCCGGTGCGGTTCGCCTCGTAGGGCCAATCGATCGCGAAGAGGATGTTGTCGACGCCGAGCGCGAGCAGCGTGCACACGAAGGCCGGCTCGTACCAGTTGCCGCTGGTCGTCACCACGAGGTTGTCGCGCATGTATTCGAGCGGCGTTTTTTTGAGTCCGCGGCGCGCCGCCGCGGCGTGCGTATGCGCGTTCAGCCGGTGCATCGCGAACGGCAGTCCTTCTCCCAGGTGCCCCAGAATGATCTTGAGCGACGGATAGGCGTCGAACACGCCGGCGAACAGGATGCGCAGGAAATGGCAGCTCGTGTCCACGGCGAATCCCCAGCCCGCGCGCGCAAGCTCTTCATAACCTTGGAAGTACGCCTTGACGACGTCCGCGTGCGGCAAGGCGGGATGCAGGTAGATCGGCACGCCCAGCTTTTCTGCGGTTTCCCAGATTACCCAGTACTTCTTCGCGTCGAGGAATTCGCCCTGCTGGTGGCTGTGGATCATCGCACCCACGAAGCCGAGCTTGCGCACGCAGCGCTCGAGCTCGTCGGCGGCCGTCTTCGGATCCGCGGTCGGCAGCGCCGCGAAGCCGGCGAAGCGCGTCGGGTGCTTCTGGATTGCCTGGTACAGCCTTTCGTTGGCGTCGCGCGCCATGGGAATGGCGACGTCCGCGGCGAACCCCTGCGCTCCGGGCGAGCCGAACGACAGTACCTGCACGTCGACTCCGGCGGCGTCCATGTGCGCGAGGCGCCGCGCGCCGAGGTCCATGTTCTCCTCGATGATGTCGTGGCCGAGCTCGCGGCCGCGCGCGGTAAGGTAGAAGTTGCGGAACTCGTTCGCCGCGACCTTCTCGCGGTACATCGGAGTAATAAAATGCTCTTCGATCGCGATTACTCGCATGCTTATTGATCCCACTCGAGACGCCAGCGCGTGGCGAACCGGAAGCGATTATCCGGGTAAAGGTTGACCGAGACCGACAGCAGGCGCTCTCCCCTGCCGTAGTAATAGCGCGTCACGTGCAGGGCCGGCGCGTGCGGCTTGCAGTGCAAGAGCCCGGCGATGCGCGGGCTCGTCGCCGCGGTGCCCACTTCCTGCTGCACTTCCACGATGTGCTCGCCGTAGTGCTTTTCGACGAGCCCGTAGACCCATACGCCATCGCCTTCGATCTCGTCGCGGATCGCGCCGTAGGCGGGAACCACGTAGATTTCCATATGGCAAAGCGGCACCGGCTTGCCGAGAGGATAGCGGCAGGTCTCGAACTTGAGCCACGTTTGCTGCGGCTTGCAGTGCAAGAGCTCCGCGAGCTTGTCGTCCGCCGTGACGGGGCGCTCGTCGATGAGCTTCATGCGGGTGCGCTGCGTGTATTGAAAAAGGTCGGCGATGCTGCCGAGCGACGCGACGAAGCGCCCGCGGCCGCTGCGCGCCTTGACGTGGGTGCCCACGCCTTGGCGGCGGCCGAGCAGGCCCATGTCGACGAGCCGCCGGATCGCCTCGCGCACCGTGTGGCGCGACACGCCGTGCTGCTCGCAGAGCTCGAGCTCCGGCGGAAGCATGGCGCCGATCCTGTACTTGCCGTTTTCGATGTCGCGCAGCAGGGCATCGGCGAGCTGCTGGTAACGCGGCGAGGCGGCATGAGGGCTGCGGGCCATCACTCAATACATGTAATGGCCGCCGTTGACGTGAATCGCCTGCCCCGAGGTGAAGCCGCCGGTCTCGGCGCACAGAAATAAACACGCCGCCGCCACCTCCTCCACCTTGCCGTAGCGCCCGACCGGAATCTCCGACTCGATGCGCTCGCGCGTCTGATGCGTGTACTGCGACCAGTCGCGCTCGGTGTCGATCGCGCCGGGCACCACCGAATTCACCGTGATGCCTTCGGGACCGAATTCGCGCGCGAGCGCCTTGGTGAGGCCGTGCAGCCCGGCCTTTGCGGTGATGTTGTGCGCGCGCTCGGTGACCTGCCCCCAGAAGCCGTCGAAACCGGAGATGTGGATGATGCGTCCCCAGCGCAGGCGCCGCATGTGCGGAATCACGTTGCGCGCCATGTAGAACGCCGAGGAAAGATTCGTGGCGAGCACCGCGTCCCAGTCGTCGAGCGAAATACCGACGAAGGGCTGCTTGCGGCGCAGCGCGACGTTCGACACCGCGATGTCCACCGAGCCGAAATGCGCGACGGTCTTGCGCACCAGCTCGGCGACCTCCTCGTGCGAGGAGACGTCCGCCATGATGCCGAGGGCGCGCCCGCCCGCCTGCTCGATCTCGCGCACCACGGCATCCACGGCTGCCCGGTCGCGATGGCCGTTCACCACCACGGCGGCGCCGCGCGAGGCGAGCGCGACCGCGATCGCCCGGCCGATATTGCGTCCTGAGCCCGTGACGATGGCGGTGCGGCCGGTGAAGGAAGTGTTGAGCATGGCGCGGTTTTGCTGTAGATGTACGGACATCCTAATCTTTTGGGAAGGGGCATGCCATGGCTTCGTTGCGCGCCGCGCTGCTGTGCCTGCTGGTCGCTCCGCTGCTCGCGCTCGCGCAAGCATATCCGGGCAAGCCGATCCATCTCGTCGTGCCCTATCCGCCCGGCGGCTCGACCGATCTTCTCGCGCGCAGCGTCGCGATCAAGCTCGGCGAAAGCCTGCAGCAGCAAATCGTCGTCGAGAACCGCGGCGGGGGCGGCGGCACGCTGGGCTCGGGCATCGTGGCGCGCTCGGCGCCCGACGGCTACACGCTGCTTCTCGGCACCAACGCCACGCACACGCTGGCGATGTTCTTCATCAAGGGACTGCAGTACGACCCGGTGAAGGACTTCACGCCGATCACCGCGGGGGTCGTCGTACCGATCGCACTCGCGGTGCACACTTCCGTTCCGGCGAACAACGCGAAGGAGTTCGTGGAGTGGGCGAAGCGCAACCCGACCAAGGTTTCTTTCGGCAGCTCGGGTACCGGCTCGCCGCACCATCTCGCCGGCGAGCTGCTCAACCAGGTCGCCGGCATCAACATGGTGCATGTGCCGTATAAAGGCGCCGGCCCGTCGATGCAGGACTTGGTGGGCGGACAGATCCCGGCGGTGTTCACGACGCTGTCGACGGCGCTGCCGCAGGCGAAAAACGGCAAGATCAAGATCATCGGCATGGCGGAACCGATGCGCCAGCCGACCGCGCCGGACGTGCCGGCGATCGGCGAGTCGGTGCCGGGATACGCCATGCCGGTCTCCTGGCTCGGTTTCTTCGGCCCCGCGGGCCTGCCCGAGCCGATCCTGCAGCGCCTCAACACTGAAATGGTGCGCGCGCTGCACGATCCCGAGACGCGCGCGCGGCTCGAAGCGGGCGGCATGCCGGTGCTCGGCAACAGCGTCGAGGAGTTCCGCGCGATGATCCGCAACGACATCGAGACGTTCCGCCGCATCACCACGGTCGCGGGGATCAAGGCGGAATGACGGCTCCGCTCGCGGGCCTCACGGTCGTCGAGCTCGGAGCGAGCGTCGCGGCGCCGGCGGCCGGCCAGATCCTCGCCGACCTCGGCGCCGAGGTCGTCAAGGTGGAGAAGGCCGAAGGCGACGATGCGCGCAAATGGGGCCCGCCTTTCGTCGACGGCGCCTCGGCGACGTTCCACGCGCTCAACCGCAACAAGCGCTCGGTGGTTTGCGACTTGCGCGATGAAAAGCAGAAAAGCGCATTGATCCGCTTCGTGGTGGAAAAAGCGGACGTGGTCTTGCAAAACTTGCGTCCCGGCCAGGTCGACGCGCTCGGCATCGGAGCAGAGGAGCTCACCAGGAAGAAACCCAGCCTCGTCTATTGCAACATGGGAGCGTTCGGCCGCTCGGGCCCGCTCGCCGAGCGCCCCGGCTACGACCCGCTGATGCAGGCCTTCGGCGGCGTCATGAGCGTGGTCGGCGAAGAAGGCCGGCCGCCGGTGCGCGTCGGTCCCTCGATCATCGACGTCGGCACGGCGCTCTGGGCGGTGATCGGCATTCTCTCGAAGCTCTACCAGCGGCAAGGCGGCGTAGTGGACGTGTCGCTTTTCGAGACCGCGGCCGGCTGGATGAACATGTACGCGGCGCAGTACCTCGCTTCGGGCGAGCTGCCGCGCAAGAACGGCTCGGGCCAGGCGGCCATCGTGCCCTATCGCGCCTACCGCACCACCGACGGCGATCTCGTGGTCGCCGCCGGAAACGATTCGCTCTTTCGCAAGCTGTGCGGCGTCCTCGGCCATCCGCAGTGGGCCGGCGATCCGCGCTTCCGGACCAATCCGGATCGCGTGGCTCATGCCGAGATTCTTTATTCGCTTATTGAAGAGCAGATGCGGAAGCGCTCTAGCGCCGATTGGACTCGCTTGCTCGACGCGGCCGGCGTGCCGTGCGCGCCGGTACAGGACGTCGCGCAAATGCTCCACCACGAGCAGATGAAGGCGCTCGGCCTGCTGCAGGCCGTGCACGGCCTTTCGATTCCCCTGATCGGCCTGCCGCTTTCGCTCGACGGCCGGCGCCCCGCTGCGGGCCGCGCCGCGCCCGCCCTTGGCGCTCACACCCAAGACATCCTATGAATTATCAAACGTTGAAAACCGAACGGCGGGACAACCACGTCCTTGTGGTCACGCTCAACCGCCCCGAGGTGCTGAACGCCATCAACACGCAGATGGGCCATGACCTGTACGGCCTGTGGACCCGCCTTGCCGCCGAGCCGGGCGAAACGCGCTGCGTGGTGCTCACCGGCGCCGGCAGCCGCGCCTTCTGCGCGGGCGGCGATCTCAAGGAGCGCGACGGCATGACGCAAGCCACCTGGCAGGCGCAGCACGAGCTCTTCGAGCGCGGCTTCGTCGCGCTCCTCGATCTGCCGCTGCCGGTGATCGCCGCGGTGAACGGCCATGCTTACGGCGGCGGCCTGGAGACGCTGCTCGGCTGCGATTTCGTCTACGCAGTGCGCGGGGCGCGCTTCGCGCTCTCGGAAGCGGGCCTGGGCATCATGCCGGGCGTCGGCGGCACGGTGACGCTGCCGCGCGCAGTCGGCGAGCGCCGCGCCAAGGAGCTCATCCTCACGGCAAAAGCCTTCACCGCGGAAGAGGGCGCAGCGTGGGGACTGGTCAACAAGGTCTGCGACAACCCGCTGGAAGAAGCGCTGGCTACCGCAAAAGTAATTGCCGAAAATGCCCCGCTCTCGGTGCGCCAGGCGAAGAAGGCGATTCGTCACGGGCTGGATATGGACCTCCTGACCGGCTTCCGCTTCGCGGTCGAGGCTTACAACCGGCTCGTCGACACCGAGGACCGGCACGAAGGCGTGCGCGCCTTCAACGAGAAGCGCAAGCCGAATTTCAAAGGCAAATAGATGATCGACGTCCGTGTTTGCGAGGTTGGGCTGCGCGACGGCCTGCAGCTGGTTTCCACGTTCTTCCCCACGGAAGAGAAGCTCGCGTGGATCCGCGCCGAGGCGGCCGCCGGGGTGCGCGAGATCGAAGTCACCTCCTTCGTGCCGCCGAAGCTCGTGCCGCAGTTCGTCGACGCCGAGGAAGTGGTCCGCGAGGCGCTGAAGATCCCCGGCCTCTCGGTGATGGCGCTGATTCCGAACATGAAGGGCGCCGAGCGCGGGTTTGCGCTCGGCGTGCATCAGCTCGACTTCGTGATGTCGGTGAGCAGGACCCACAACCTGAAGAACGTGCGCCGCAGCCGCGAGGAGTCGATCGCGGATCTCAAGCGCATCGTCGAGGCGCGCAACGCCCAGCCGGAGGGCCGGCGCCCGAAAATCGTCGGCGGCCTGTCCACCGCTCTCGGCTGCTCTTATGAAGGCCGCATCCCGGTCGATGACGTGCGCCGCTATGCCGCGCAGCTTGCCGCCTGCGGCGTGGACGAGATTCTCGTCGCCGACACCGTGGGCTACGGCGATCCGGCGCAGGTGCGCGCGGTGTTCAAGGCGGTGATGGCCGAGGTCGGCAGGATTCCGGTCGGCGCGCATTTCCACGACACGCGCGGCACCGGCCTCGCGAACGTCGCCGCCGCGCTCGATCTCGGCGTGCGCCGCTTCGACGCCTCGCTCGCCGGGCTGGGCGGCTGCCCGTTTGCGCCCGGCGCAAGCGGCAACATCGTGATGGACGACCTGGTGTTCATGCTCGACTCCATGGGCCTGCGTACAGGGATTGACATCGAGAAACTCACCTGCGTGAGAGCCATTCTGGAAAAAAACCTTCCCGGTACCGAGCTTCACGGCGCCGTAGCCAAAGCGGGACTTCCCACCCAATATGTCAAAGCAGATGCAAGAGCCGGTTAGCGTTCCCTTGGGCGAGGACTGGCCCGAGATCCGCGAAAGCGTGCGGCGGATCTGCGCGGACTTTCCCGGCAGCTATTGGCGCGATCTCGACCGGCGCGAAGCCTATCCCGCCGAGTTCGTGAAAGCGCTCACCGACGCCGGCTACCTTGCCGCGCTCATTCCCGAGGAATACGGCGGCGCGGGGCTGCCGCTGCGTGCCGCGGGCGTGGTGCTCGAGGAATGCCACAACGCCGGCTGCTACGCCGCCGCCGCGCACGCGCAGATGTACACCATGGGCACCGTCCTGCGCCACGGCAGCCCGGAACAGAAGGCGAAATACCTGCCCAAGATCGCCGCCGGCGAGCTGCGCCTGCAGGCCTTCGGCGTGAGCGAGCCGACCACCGGCACCGACACCACCAAGCTCAAGACGCGCGCGGTGCGCGAGGGCGACCACTACGTGATCAACGGCCAGAAGGTGTGGACCTCGCGCGCGCTGTACTCGGATCTCATGCTGCTTCTCGTGCGCACCACGCCGCGCGAGCAGGTGGCGAAGAAGACCGACGGCATCTCGGTGTTCCTGGTCGACATGCGCGAGGCGAAGGGCCGCGGCATGGAGATCCGGCCGCTCTCGACGATGATCAACCACAACACCACCGAAGTGTTCTTCGACAACCTGCGCGTGCCGGCGGAGAACCTGATCGGCGAGGAAGGCAAGGGCTTCCGCTGCATCCTCGACGGCATGAACGCCGAGCGCATCCTCGTGTCGCACGAGTCGATCGGCGACGCGCGCTGGTTCGTGCGCACCGCGTCGAAGTACGCCTCCGAGCGCATCGTGTTCGACCGTCCGATCGGCCAGAACCAGGGCATCCAGTTTCCGATCGCGCGCGCCTATGCGGCGACGCAGGCCGCCGACATGATGCTGCGCAAGGCGGCGGTGCTCTTCCAGGCCGGGCTTCCCTGCGGCGAGGACGCCAACGTCGCGAAGCTCCTCGCCTCGGAAGCCTCCTGGCAGGCGGCCGAAGCGTGCATGCAGACCTACGGCGGCTTCGGCTACGCGCGCGAGTACGACGTCGAGCGCCGCTGGCGCGAGGCGCGCATCGCGCAGATCGCGCCGATCTCGACCAACCTGGTCCTCGCGTACATCGCCGAGCACGTGCTCGGCATGCCGCGCTCCTACTAGAGCCGTGCCCGGGCTCACCCGCCGGCTCGCGGAGCACGTCGCCGGCATCGCCTTCGACGATCTGCCGTCCGAAGCGATCGACACCGTCAAGCGCGGCGCGATCGACTGCATCGGCGTCCTCTTCGCCGGGCGCGACGAGGCAGTCGTCCAGCTTCTTCTTGGAGTTATTTCTTCAGGAACAGAAGCAAACCTGCTGGTTGATCGCGGCCGCGCGGGCAGCGCCGATGCGGCGCTCGTGAACGCCGCGGCCGCGCATGCGCTCGATTACGACGACACCGGGCTCGACGGCCATCCGAGCGTGGCGCTGGTGCCGACGGTTTTCGCCGAAGGCGAGCGGCTCCGAGCGCCGGGCAAGGAGCTGATCGCGGCGTATGTCGCCGGCTACGAGACGTGGGCCGAGCTCGTCCTGCGCGATGCCGACAAGCACCACGCCAAAGGCTGGCATCCGACTGCGGTCTTTGGGACGCTGGCGGCCGCCGCCGCTGCAGCCAGGCTTGCAGGTCTTACTTCAGGAAAAACCACGAATGCGCTTGGGATCGCCGCCTCGATGGCCGCGGGCGTGGTGGCGAACTTCGGCAGCATGGCGAAGCCCTTCCAGGTCGGGCGCGCCGCGCAGAGCGGCATCCTCGCCGCGCGCCTCGCTTCGGCCGGCATGACGGCCTCGGCGGATGCGCTCGAGCACCGCAGCGGCTTCCTCGCCGCCGTCTCGCCCGGGGGCCGCTTCGACGCCGAGCGCGAAATCGAGCGCTGGCACATCGCGCGCTACGGCGTGAACATCAAGCGCTACCCGGTGTGTTACGCACTGCACCGGGCCATCGACGCGGCGCTCACGTTCGACGTTCCCCTCGAGAAAATCGACTCGATCGAACTCCGTCTCGGAAAATTCCAGGCGGGGATGCTGCGCCACAGCGCGCCGCAGACCGCGCCCGACGCGAAGTTCAGCGCCGAGTTCGCCATCGCCGCGGCGTTTCTGCGGCGGCGCGTGGGATTGGCCGAATTAAGCGATGACTTCGTAAGAAGCGAGCGCGTGCAGTCGCTGATGCGCAAGGTGCGCGTCACGACGACGGACGAAGCTGATGCCGACGAGCCGCTCTTCGCGCCTTTCGACATCCTGACCGTACGCCTTAGCGACGGTTCAGTTGTTGAAAAGCGATCCGAAAGGCAGGCGAGAGGGCACGCGCGTCGGCCGCTCAGCATGCAAGAGCTGCGCGCCAAGTTCGACGATTGCACCGCCGGCAAGCAGGCCGGGCTGTTCGAGCGGCTGCTGAGCCTGGAATCTTTAGCGTTTTGACGCTGATTCGCGCCAGCGCCGCGCGTGATCGGCGAGCTCACTGAGGCCGGCCGGCTCGACGAGTGCCAGCAGCTCCTCGGCATGCGCGCGGCAGCCCGCCGCATCGCCGCGCGCGAGCGCGAGCTCGGCAAGCCCCTCGAGGCAGCGCGCGAGCTGGAAGCCTTCGCGGTTCTGACGGCAATAGGCGGCGGCGCGCTCCAGGGACGGGCCGACGTCGAGCTCGCCGAGCCGCAGGCGCGCGATGGCGAGGTTCGCCTCGAGGCGCGAGCGCCAGAACGTGACCCGGTTCGCGCTGCTCAGCGCCAGGCCGCGCTCGCACTGCTCGGCCGCTTCGCGGTTGCGTCCGAGCTCGAGCAGCAGGTGGGAGAGCAGATCGTAAGCGATGAGCTGGTAGCGCGCCTGCTTCAGGCTTTCCAGCCAGCGCAGCGTCTTCGTCATGCCGGCGAGCGCCTCTTCGGTCTTCCCGGTGCAGGCGCGCACGTGATCCAGGCCCAGGAGCGTCGGTCCCATGTGCCACTGAAGGTCGGCCTTGCGCGCGATCTCCAGGGCGGCTTCGAAGCTCGCTTCGGCCCGGGCGTAATCGGCGAGCCCCATGTAGCCGGTGCAGGCATAGCCGATCATCATCAGGTTCTCGGACTCGTAGCTCTTGTCGCCGATCGCGCGCGCGAGCTCCAGGGAACGCTCGTAGCATTCGATCGCGGCTTTCGGCTCGAGGTTGTTGTAATGCGCCTCGCCGCGGCCATGGTAGGCCTGCACCGCGATCAGGTCCGTCAGCCCGAGGCGCTCGCAGATCTCGACCGCCTCCCGGTGAAAGGCGATCGCCTCGCGGTTGCGGCTGTTGCTCCAGGCGACGGTGCCGAGGTGGTACAGCGTATCGGCCGCGTGCCGCTCGTCGTTCATGGCACGGCTCTCGGCGAGCGCCTGCGTGAGGCACTGCGTCGCCTGCTCGTAGTCGTCGGCCCGGCGATACGCCATGCCGAGCTGGATCACCGCGTCGCGCGCCCTTTCGCGCTCGCCGCGCGCGCGCGCCGCGTCGATGACGCGCCGGATGTCGGCCACCGCGCCCGCGGTCTGCCCCGCCTGCGCGCGCACGGCACCGCGTTTCGCATATAAATCCAAACGAGTCGTTTCGGGATGCGCCTCGGCCAGAGCCACGGCACGGTCGAGCCAGTGCAGCGCGTCGCGCAGGGCGAAGAGCTTCTGCGAGCGCTCCGCGGCGAGCACGACGTACTGCAGGGCCTTCTCCCAGGCGTGCCCGCGCTCGTAGTGCTCGGCGAGGCCCGCTTCGCGCTCGCGCGGATCGCCTTCGCTGCGGCTCTCCAGCGCCTGCGCCACCGCGCGGTGCAGGGTCACGCGGCGCGCGCTGCCGATCTCGCGGTAGACCACCTCGCGCACCTTGTCGTGGCTGAAATCGTAGAACCCGTCGTCGGGCTCTTCCCGCAGCAGGCGGCGCTTCACCAGCGACTCCAGCGCGTGCAGGACCGCCTCCTCGGGCTGGCGGCTCACCGCGGCGAGCGTCTCGAAATCGAAGCGCCGGCCCAGGACCGCCGCGACGTCGAGAACCGGGCGCGCGCTGGCCGGCACGTGGCCCAAGCGCGCGCGCACCGAGGCGCGCAAGGCGTCCGGCAGCGGCAGCTCGCCCGGCGGCGCCCCGGCGCTCTCCCCCTGGGTGAGCGCGTGCAGCATCGACGTAAGGAAGAACGGGTTGCCGTCGGTTTCGCGGTGCAGCCGGGCCGCGAGGCCGGGCGCTTTCAGCGCGGGGTGATCGAGCCGCTGCAGGAGCGCCTCGGTGTCGGCAAGCTGCAGCCGCGCAAGCCGAACATCGCGCGCGTGCGTTTCGCGGCGCAGGCTCTCCACCAGGGTTGCCAGCCTCTCCTCCGTCTCCAGCTCCTCGTCGCGATACGCGCACACGAGAAGCAGCGGCCGGCTCGCCGCGCGGCGCGCGAAGTAGTGCAGGAACTGCACGCTCGCGTCGTCGGCCCACTGGATGTCGTCGACCATGACGACGAGCTGGCGCCCGGCGGCGAGCGTTTCGAAGAGCTGCACCACCGCGCGGAACAGGCGCGCCTGGCGCGCTTCCGGGAAATCGCCCGACAGGCTGGGAACGGCCACCCGCTCGGCGACCGCCGGAACGAGCGCCGCGATCTCCGCGAGCGATACGGGCGGGAGCTTCTGCAGCAGGTCGCTCGACGCGAGATCGAGCGCCCTGCCCACCAGGTCGATGACCGGCTGGTAGGCCATGGCGCGCTCGATCTCGTAGCAGTTGGTCGAGAGCGTGCAAAGGCTGCGCGCCGCCGAGTAGTCCGCGAGCTCGCGCATCAGGCGGCTCTTGCCGATGCCGGGCTCGCCCTCGAGCAGCACCACGTGGCCCGAGCCGGTGGTGAGGCGTGCCAGCAGACCGACGAGCAGGCCGAACTCGTTTCCGCGGCCGACGAACGGGGAGCCTTCGCCTGCGCCGGCGGTTACGGGAGCCTGGTCGAGCCGCAGGTGCTCCATGGCGCGCACCGCGCGCGCGGCATCGAGGAACGCCTTGCGCTCGTGCGCCGGGATGGAGAGCTTCTCGGCCAGGCGCTCGGCGAGCCGCCGGGACGGCCGGCGCTCGTCCGCCTCGATCTTGCGGATGGCGAAGCGCGAGCAGGCGACAGTCTTCGCGAGCTCTTGCTGCGTCAGGTCGAGCGCCTTGCGGCGCCGGCGCAGCCAGTATCCGAACGAGTTCGTCCGCTCCTCCACGCGCCGAATTCTAGTGCGCTTGTCCCGCTTTTTGTCCCCCTCGGGGACACCCCCGTCGGCGCGGGCGACATGATGATCATGCAGCCGCGCACCCCCGCACTTCGCCTGGACCAAGGGCGAGACCGTGCTGCAGCTGCGCGGCACCGGCCCGTGGGGCATCACGTACATCAATCTGGCCGACGATCCGCGCACGCCTTGACAAGGAGAAGCGAACATGCGAGTGGCGAAAGAGAAGGTCGATGTAAAGATGGAAATCCCCGGGGCCGTGATCCGTCAGCGAACGGACTTCGGGGATGTCAGCGGGTTCGGCAAGATCAGCGGGGAGTGCTTCACGCTGGCGGCGGGGGTCGATACCACGCCGCTGTTTCAGGGCTTGGAAGGCAACCTCTGCCAGTGCCCCCACTGGGGCTTCGTTTTGCGCGGCCAGCTCACCACCACCGATGCGAAAGGCGCCCGGGAAACGGTCAAAGCGAACGACCTGTTCTACTGGCCGCCGGGGCACAACGTGAAGGTCGACGCCGACGCGGAGATCGTCATGTTCAGCCCCCAGCGCGAGCACAGCCACGTCATCAATCACATGATCGCCAAGGTGAAGGGCTAGCCCATGCCGACCGCTGCTCAAGCCGCAGGAACCACGGAGTACGAAAGCTGGCAAACAACAAGGAGTGCATCGATGCAAACTGCCACTGCTCAACCCGACCTTGCGGCAGTCAAGGGCCGCCAGCAGGCAGCCTGGTGCGCGGGCGATTACGCGGTCATCGGCACGACGCTGCAGATCGTGGGCGAATCGCTATGCGAGGCGCTCGACCTGCGCGCGGGGGAGCGCGTGCTCGACGTGGCCGCGGGCAACGGCAACGCGACGCTTGCCGCGGCGCGCCGCTGGTGCGACGTGGTGTCCACCGACTATGTCGGCGCGCTGCTCGAGCGCGCCAGGGCACGTGCCAGCGCAGAGGGCCTCGCCGTGCAGTTCGAGGAAGCCGACGCGGAGAAACTGCACTTTCCCGACGCCTCGTTCGACGTGGTGCTCTCGACGTTCGGCGTGATGTTCACGCCGGACCAGGAGAACGCCGCGGCGGAGCTTGCGCGGGTGTGCAAGCGCGGCGGCAAGATCGGGCTGGCCAACTGGACCCCGGCGAGCTTCGTCGGCGAGATGTTCAAGGCGATCGGCCGCCACATTCCGCCGGCGCCCGGCGTCAAGCCGCCCTCGCTCTGGGGCACGGAAGAGCGCCTGCGCGAGCTGTTCAGCACCCACATCGCCGCACTGCAGGCGCCGCGCAGGAATTTCATCTTCCGCTACCGCTCGCCCAGGCACTGGCTCGACACCTTCCGCACCTACTACGGGCCGATGCACAAGGCGTTCGCCGCGCTCGAAGCCGGCAAGCAGGAGTCGCTCGCCGACGACCTGCTCGGCCTGGTGCAGCGGTTCAACACCGCGACCGACGGCTCGATGCTGGTGCCCGGCGAGTACCTGGAAGTGGTGATCAAGCTGCGCTGAGCGCTAAAAGCATGCGAGCATAAGGCATGAAAATCGCAAACTCGGTCGTCGACCTCGTAGGCAACACGCCGCTCGTGCGCATCAACCGCCTCGCAAAGGGCTGCGGCGCGAAGATCGTGGCAAAGCTGGAGTTCTACAGTCCCGGCGCGAGCGTGAAGGATCGCATCGGGGTGTCGATGATCGAGGCGGCCGAGCGCGCGGGAAAGATCGGCCCGGACACCGTGATCGTCGAGCCCACGAGCGGCAACACCGGTATCGCGCTCGCCTGGGTGTGCGCGGTGAAGGGGTACAAGTGCATCCTCTTCATGCCCGAGCAGATGAGCAAGGAGCGACGCGCCGTGATCCGCGCCTACGGCGCCGAGCTCGTGCTCACGCCCGCCGCCGAAGGCGCATACGGCGCGGTGATACGCGCGCGGGAGCTCGTTGCCAAGGACCCGAAGCGCTACTTCATGCCCGACCAGTTCGGCAATCCGGCCAACCCGGAGGTCCACCGGCGCACCACCGCGGAGGAGATCTGGCGCGACACCGACGGCGAGGCCGACATCCTCGTCTCGGGAATCGGCACCGGCGGCACCATCACCGGCGTCGGCGAGGTGATCAAGGCGCGCAAGCCGGGCTTCAAGTGCGTGGCGGTGGAGCCCGATGCCTCGGCGGTGCTCTCGGGCTCGCCGAAGGGTCCGCACGTCATCCAGGGCCTCGGCGCGGGCTTCATCCCGGACGTCCTCAATCGGGAGATCTACGACGAGATCGTGCGCGTGCCGAACGAGGCCGCGCTCAATACCGCGCGCGCCCTCGCCAGCGAGGAGGGCCTTTTCGTCGGCATCTCCTCCGGCGCGGCGATCTGGGCAGCGCTGAAGGTCGGGCAGCGCACCGAGAACGCGGGCAAGCTCATCGTCGCCGTGCTGCCCTCGTACGGCGAGCGCTACCTCACCTCGCCGCTCTACGCCGGGCTGATGGAATAGATTTTCTGCAGGTCGTACCAGGCGATTACGGCCATGGCCAGCCAGGCCACCGTGAAGGCCAGCGTGCGCACCCAGGGGATCGCGAAGGTATACGCCGCGGCGTGCACCACGCGCGCCCAGAAGTACACGATCGCCGCCGTGCCGATGGCGGCATTGCTCACGCCGGCCGCGTGCGCCGCAAGCACCAGCGCCGCGAACACCACGAGGTTCTCCACCGCGTTGTAGTGCGCCTTGATGAGGCGCCGCGCCCATGGCGACTGCGGCGGCGGGTTATCCGGATAGCCGACCGCCCCCATCAGGCCCCACTTGGCGGCGCGGTCAAGGATGTAGGGAATCCACAGCAGCCCAGTGAACGCAGCGACGTAGACGAGATATTGGAGTTCCGGTTTCATCGTTCCTCCTTTTTCGTTATTGAAGCGGCGCCGGGGGCGCCGCTGCGCGCAACTTTACGCCTTTGGCAAAAAAACGTGGTCCGTCCCTGATTTGGGGTCACGTCTTCGGATAGACCTTTTCCGCCGATCGCGCCGCCGCCCCATGGGCCGCAGCGAAAACTGAGCACGAGGTTCTCGCCGTTGCCGAGCGGCCGGCTCCAGTTCGCATCGCTGCGCGGCTGGCGCTTGCAGCCGTTTTCCTTGGCCACCTAGAAGCCGATGGTGATTCCGATGTTCGCGACCGGGTAGTACTTGAAGTCCTTCAGCTTGTCCTCGAGCCGCTGCTGCTCCGCCGCCACCTCGTTTTGCAAAGCGGTACAGCCGCTTGCGCTCAAGCCCCCGCAGTTCGCAGCGAGCCGCGCGCGCGGCGAGCCCTGGAACATGATGCCGAGGTCGGCGTAGAAGTTGACGCCGAGACCGGAGACGTTGCCGTAGCCGATGCCGAGATAGGGCGCGGCGCTGCGCCCCGCCTTCACGTCGCCGCTCACGCTGCCGCCGAGGAGATCGCCGCGCACGTCGTAGCGGTTGTTGTTGAAGATGAAGCCGCCCGTGAGGCGGAAGGGCCCTAGCGGGCTGAAGTCGAGAAACGTGTTCAGGTTGGAGAGCTTGAGCTTGCCGTCGTAGGTCACCCGGTCGGTGCTCACGTCCTTGTTCCAGTTGAGCGCCGAATAGCCTATGCGCGCGCTCAGCGCCGGCGCCACGCTCCACGCGACGTCGGCGCCGACGCCCGTCGTTCCGGCGCGCACGCCGATCCCGGCCGCCTGCGCCGACCCGGCCGCGGCGAGCGCCGCCGCCACGCAAATGCCTTGCAGAAGTCTCATGGGGTTCTCCTCGGTTGAATCAGGGACGGACCCCATTTAACTGAACTACGCCCGCCGGTCTATCGCACTTCTCACAGGATGAAGCTCACCGCGCCCAGGGAAGCGAGCTCCATGGCGTCCAGCACCGCTTCGCGTTTCGCAATGAGGAGCTTTCCCGCCACGACGCGAAATTCGTACTTGTAATGGCCGACGTACTGGCGCACGTCCTCGTTGCGCCGGAACCGGTAGACGACGAAATTCGCCTCCGCCCGCGGCGGCTCCTCCCCCACGATGCGCACGTTGCTGATGATTCTTCTCGTCCTTGAAGGAGGATATTCGGCGTGCGCACTGCGGTCCTTCAAGCGCGTGACGCGCGCGCGGATGCGCGCGATGTCGTCGGCGATGGTGAAGAGCGCCGCGCGCGGGTCGGCTCCGGGCGCGTCGTTCGAAGGCACGCGGTAGGTCGCGTCCTCGGTGAGCAGCGCGAGCCACTCGTCGAGCTGCCACGCGTCGAGCAGCGCCGCTTCGCGATAGAGAAAGTCCTCGATCTGCGCGCGCGTCACCGCGAGATCAGCTTGTCCCATTGGATCCAGAACGCGCGCAGGTGGAGCTCGTCGGTGTTGAGCTGCTCGCCCTGCTTCGCCATGCCGCGGCTCATCACCGACCACGGCACTTCGCGCCACGCGGCCATGCCCGCCTGCACCGCCTCGAGCGCCTCGATGTCGTCGGGCGTGGCGAATCCCCCGGGGCCATAGAAAGTGAGGAAGCTGTCCAGGCGCACGGCGCGCGCCGTCGCGCTCTCTTCCTTCGGGCCCAGCGCCCAGGCCGATACGCGCATCCTGTCGGGCGCGAGCGGCTGGAAGGTCCGGATGGTCACCGACGAGCCGTCGTTCAGCACCAGGTTGGGAAAGACGATGAGGTTGCGGTTCGTGTCGGCGACGCGCGCGGCGCGCTTTTCTCCGAGCCGCCGCACCAGCTCGGCGCGAATGCGCTCGATCTCGGGCTTCGCCGCCTCGCCGTAGATGGGAATCCAGCGCGCCACGGGCCGGCCGCGGAAGTTCACGTTGTCGACGACGCCGTGGCCGTTGCCGAGATCCTTGCCCACGCCGTGCGCCGGCAGCATCTCGCCTTTCGCCGGGCGCTTCATCTCGACGCCGGCGTTCTTCAGGTAGTTGAGCCACGTCGAATGCGTGCTGAGCAGGTGATAGTCGTCGAAGCTGTTCTCGACGAGCAGCTTCCAGTTCGCCTTGATGTCGTATTCCTGCGTGCCGCGGATGACTTCCATCTCGCCGGAGGGCGACTGCTCGGCGACGAGATCGATGTATTCCCTGGCGCCCGCGAGGTATTCGTCCAGCGAAACGGCGCCGGCGTCGAAATTCAGGAACACGAAGCCGCGGTAGGCCGCCACCTTGGGCGGTTCCTTCAGAGCCAACTCGTTCTTGTCGAAGCCCGGCGGGTAGGCGCCCTGTCCGGGAACGGCGTAGAGCGCGCCGTCCCGGTCGTAGGTCCAGCCGTGATAGAAGCAGGTGTAGCGCTCGGCGTTGCCTTCGCGCTCGCGGCATACGAGCGTGCCGCGGTGGCGGCAGGTGTTCAGGAACACGCGCACCCGGCCCGCGCTGTCCCTGCAGAAGATCACCGGCCGCCCGGCGACGCTGCGCGTCTTGAAGTCGCCCGGCGCGCGCACCTCCGATTCGTGCCCGACGTAGATCCAGCAGCGCTCGAAGATCCTGCGGCTCTCGAGCTCGTGTACCGCCGGATCGGCGAGCGCGGAGCGGTGGACTTCGAAACGCAGCGATTCGTTGACGACGAGTCTCATGGCGGCGATGATTATAGTTAGCTCGACCTCGAGAAAAATCCATGAGAAGAATCCTCCTTGCCTTCGCCGCCCTGTGTTTCGCCGGCATCGCGTCCGCGCAGGAATTCCCGACGAAGCCGGTGCACTTCATCGTCGGCTACACGCCGGGCACCGGCGCCGACATCCTGGCGCGCCTGCTCAGCCCGAAGCTGAGCGAGCGCTGGAAGGTCGGCGTGGTGACCGAGAACAAGGCGGGCGCGACCGGCAACATCGCCAGCGATTTCGTCGCGAAGAGCCCGCCCGACGGCTACACGCTGCTCTTCATCGCGACTTCCTTCGGCACCACCCCGGCGCTGGCGAAGAGCCTGCCGTTCGATCCGGTGAAAGACTTCGCGCCGGTGATGCTCATAGCGACGAGCGGCCTTGCCGTGGTGATCAATCCCCAGGTGCCCGCGCGCTCGATGAAGGAATTCGTCGACCTCGCCAAGCGCCAGCCGGGGAAGATGTACTACTCCTCGCCCGGCAACGGCGGCCCGCAGCACCTCGCCATGGAGCTGCTCAAGCTCGAGACCGGGATCGACATCGTGCACGTCCCGTACAAGGGCGCCGCGGGCGCGCTCGGCGACGTGGTGGGCGGGCACGTGCAGGCGATGATCTCGGCGATCCAGACGGCGTACCCGCATGTGCAGAGCGGCAGGCTGCGCGCGCTCGCGGTCATGAGCCCGGAGCGCTCGGCGGCGTTTCCCGACGTGCCGACGATGAAGGAGATCGGCCTCTCCGAGCTCGAGGTCGAGACCTGGTACGGCGCCTTCGCGCCCGCCGGCACGCCCGCGCCGCTCATCCACAAGATCAACGCCGACATCAATTCGCTTCTCAAGGATCCGTCGGTGCGCGAGGTGCTGGAGAAGCAGGGCATGGTTCCGCGCGGCGGCCCGCCCGAGCGCCTCGAAGCGCTCGTGAAGCGCGAGCTGCCGCGCTGGTCGCGCGTGGTCAAGGCCGCCGGGATTCACGCGGACTAGCATGGAAGCCCTCCACGACCTCGTCGCGGCGTACCGCATCCTCGCCGCGCACGGCGTCATCGACGCCTACGGGCACGTCAGCCTGCGCTCGCCGCGCAACCCGAACCGCTATTACCTCGCCCGCTCGCTCGCTCCGGAGCGCGTGCAGATCGAGGACCTGATCGAGTACGACCTCGATAGCCGGCCGATCGACGACGGCGGGCGCGAGTCGGTGCACGAGCGCTTCATCCACGGGGAGATCCTGCGCGCGCGTCCCGAGGTGATGTGCGTGGTGCACAACCATTCGCCCTCGGTCGTGCCGTTCAGCGTGACCGACGTGCCGATGAAGCCGCTCTTCCACATGGCGGCGTTCATCGGCGGGGGGCTTCCCAACTTCGAGATCCGCGACACCCGTAAGGGAACAGATTTATTGATAAAGGACTCAACGTTAGGCAGGGCTCTTGCCAAAACCCTGGGTCCGAAGCCCGCCGCTCTGATGCGCGGCCATGGCTCGGTGGTGGTCGGCGAGAACCTGCCGCGCGCCGTCGGGCGCAGCGTTTATCTCGAGCTGAGCGCGCGCATGCAGATGCAGGCGATGGCGCTCGCCGGCCCGGGCGGCCGGATCACCTGGTTCGACGAGGCCGAGGTGAACGCCTGCGTGCCGCGCCAGGACTACGGCCGCGCCTGGCCGCTGTGGCGCGACAAGGCGCTCGCGCAAGCCGAAGCGGATCGCGGATGAGCGAGCTCTGGTCGCTCACCGCGACCGCGTTGCTCGAAGGCTACCGGAGGCGCACCCTTTCCCCGGTCGAAGTCACCGCGGCGGTGCTCGCGCGCATCGGCGCGCTCAACGAGCGCCTCAACGCCTTCAATTTCCTGTCGGAGCACGCGCTCGACGAGGCGAAGGCGTCGGAAGCGCGCTGGGCTTCCGGCCAGCCCAGAGGGCTGCTCGACGGCGTGCCGGTGTCGATCAAGGACCTGATCCTCGCGCGCGGCTGGCCGACGCGGCGCGGCTCGAAGCTCGTCGATCCGGCGGGCCCATGGAACGACGACGCGCCGGCGACCGCGCGCCTGCGCGAGCACGGAGCGGTGCTCATCGGCAAGACGACGACGCCCGAATTCGGCTGGAAGGGCGTCACCGACAGCCCGCTCACCGGCACCACGCGCAACCCCTGGAACCTCGGCAAGACGCCGGGCGGCTCCTCCGGCGGCGCGGCCGCCGCGGTGGCCGCCGGCATGGGCCCGCTCGCGGTCGGCACCGACGGCGGCGGCTCGATCCGCATCCCCTGCGCCTTTAGCGGCCTGTTCGGCATCAAGCCTTCGTTCGGCCGCGTGCCCGCCTGGCCGCTCTCGCCCTTCGGGACCGTCGCGCACGTCGGACCGATCACGCGCGACGTCGCCGACGCGGCGCTCATGCTCACCGTGCTCTCGCAGCCCGACGCGCGCGACTGGTACGCGCTGCCCTACGAGCCGCGCGACTACCGCGCAAATCTCGACGGCGGCGTCCAGGGCCTGCGCATCGCCTACTCGTCGAACCTCGGCTACGCCACCGTCGACCCCGAGGTCGCCGCGCTCGTGCGCAGGGGCGCGGGGGTCTTTTCCGATCTCGGCGCGCGCGTCGAGGAAAAGCATCCCGGCTTCGACAACGTCGAGAGCCTGTTCCGCACGCATTGGTTCTCCGGCGCCGCGTTCCTCCTCAAGCCCTTCACCGCCGAGCAGAAGAAGCAGATCGATCCCGGCCTCGTCGAAGTCGCCGCCGAAGGCGCAAAGATCACCGCGACCGAGATCCTCGACGCGCAAATGAAGCGCGGCGCGCTCGGCACGCACATGAACCTCTTCCTCCGCGAGTTCGATCTTCTCGTCACGCCGACGCTCGCCGTTCCCGCCTTCGACGTCGGCCTCGAATGCCCGCCCGGCAACCAGCGCTGGACCGACTGGACGCCCTTCACCTACCCGTTCAACCTCACCGGCCAGCCCGCCGCCACCCTCCCTTGCGGCTTCACCAAGTCCGGCCTCCCCGTCGGCCTGCACATCGTCGGCCCCCGCTACGCTGACGCTCTCGTCCTGCGCGCCGCCCGCGCCTTCGAGTCCGCCCGTCCGATCACGCTCCCGAACCTCAGTCCAACTTGACGCCCGACCTGCGCAGAGACACGGGGAATGCCAGTACGCCATAGGGAACGGCACCGCACGGACCGCATCGGCTGGTTGCGCGCGGCGGTATTGGGCGCCAACGACGGCATCGTTTCGACAGCCAGCCTGGTGCTCGGTGTCGCAGCCGCGAACGCGAGCCACAGCAGCGTGATGGTAGCCGGGATCGCCGGCCTCGTCGCGGGAGCGATGTCGATGGCTGCCGGCGAATACGTGTCGGTCCGCTCGCAGGCGGATTCCGAAAAGGCCGCGCTCGACCTGGAACGCGCGGAAATCGAAGCCGACAACCATGCCGAGCACCGGGAGCTGACGGCGATCTACGTCAACCGCGGTCTCGATCCCGCGCTTGCGAAGCAGGTTGCCGAGCAGCTCATGGCGCACGACGCGCTCGGTGCGCATGCCCGGGACGAGCTCGGCATCTCCGAGACGCTCAGCGCACGGCCGATCCAGGCCGCATTGACCTCGGCCGCCAGCTTCGCCGTCGGCGCAGCCATGCCGCTGTCGGTTGTTGCCATAGTGGCCGAGTCCAGCCTGATTCCCTTCGTCTCAGGAACTTCGCTGGTGTTCCTGGCGATTCTCGGGGCGCTGGCTGCTCGCGTGGGCGGCGCACCCATGACGGCGGGCGCGATGCGCGTCACGTTCTGGGGAGCACTTGCCATGGCCCTGACGGCAGGCGTCGGCACCCTGTTCGGAGCGACGGCCTGATCGCGATGGCACAGCTCCTCGAGGACCTGGCGTTCATCACCGCGAAGACGCTCGAGCACTACAACGAACGCGCCGCCGAATTCTGGGAAGGTACGCGCGGCCACGATGTGAAGCAGAACATCGAGGCGCTGCTGCGACACATCCGCGGTGCCCCGCCGTTGCGCATACTCGATC
>SCTY01000069.1 GCA_004297625.1 Betaproteobacteria bacterium
GGACTGCGGAGGACGCCTGGCAATACCTCGCCCTGCCTGGAGGAGCGCTCTATTTCAACCGCGGAGAGCTCTACATCAGCACCGGGCGTTACGCGAAGGGCGGCGACTATCGGCAGATGCGCTCGACACTGCGTGAGCGCATCGTTGCGGAAGAAAAAGGCCTCCAGGCGCTCAGGTCGAGCGTGCGGCGCCTGGAGCACGAGATGTTCAGGCGCCTCTACGAGCTGCAGCGCCGCAGGATAGCGCCGTGAGCGAACCCGTCGAACGCGGCGATTCCGAGGAGCTCGACAGGAATCTCGAGCGCAGCGCGCGGCGCATCGAGCGCGCCGAGCGCGAGCGGCGCACGGTGCTCGGCCAGACCATCTACCTCGGAACGCTGGGAACCGTGTTCGTCGTTCCGGTGGTCGCGGGCGCCTATCTTGGCCGCTGGCTCGACGGGCTCTCTGAGGGCTATTCGCTTCGCTGGACGCTGAGCCTCCTGTTCCTCGGCATCGTGATCGGGGCAGTGAACGTCTACCTCATGATTCGGGACTGAGCGATGCTCACCCCGACCTTCCTGACGAGCGCCGCCATCACCTTCTTTCTCGCTCTTCTTGCGTGGGCCTCCACGCGGCGCCTGCGCCTCGAGCCGACGCCCTGGCAGACGGCGCTGGAGGCAATGTACGACGCGGCGCAAAACGCGGTGCAAGAGGTCCTGCCGCAACACGCCGCGCGGATCATGCCCTTTGTCGCCACGCTGTGGCTGTTCATCCTGGTGGCGAACCTCGCGGGGGTGATCCCCGGCCTGCGGTCGCCGACAGCGGACATTTCGACGACGGCGGCGCTGGCCGTCATCGTTTTCATATCGGTGCACGCGTATGGAATTCGCATCCGGGGGCTGCGCGGCTACCTTCGCCACTATGTCGAGCCCAACCCCGTCATGCTTCCGTTTCACCTGATCAGCGAGCTGAGCCGAACGCTCGCGCTCGCGGTTCGCCTGTTCGGCAACATCATGAGCCTGGAGCTCACGGCGCTTCTCGTCCTGCTCGTCGCAGGATTCCTCGTCCCCGTGCCGGTACTGATGCTCCACATCGTCGAGGCGCTGGTGCAGGCCTACATCTTCGGCATGCTCGCGCTCGTCTATATCGGGGGCGCTTTGCAGGCGCAAGAGGAACGCACGCTCGCCAAGGAGAAATGAAACGATGAACAACATCAGCTGGATCGTGCTCGTGTCGACCGCGGTGGCCGCCATCGCCATGGCTCTTGGTGCCATGCTGCCGGCGATGGCCATGGGGCGCGCGATCTCCCAGGCCCTGGACGCGCTCGCGCGCCAGCCGGAAGCCGAGCGCTCCATCACGCGCACGCTTTTCATCGGGCTCGCGATGATCGAGTCGCTCGCGATCTACGTGCTCGTGATCGTGCTCATCATCCTCTTTCGCAATCCCCTGCTCGAGTACGTGCTCAAGTAGCCCATGGGCTCGATCGCGCTCGACTGGACGACGTTTGCGCTGGAGATCGTCAATTTTCTCGTCCTGCTGTGGCTGCTCAAGCGCTTCCTCTACCGGCCGATCTCCGAGGCGATCGCCCGCCGGCGCGCGGAAATCGAGCAGACCCTGAACGAGGGCCGCGCGGCAAAGGCGCAGGCCGAAGCGCTGGAAAAGCAGTATCGAGGCCGTCTCGGCGACTGGGAGCGGGAGAAGGCGGACGCCCGGGCGCAGCTCGCGCGCGAGCTGGAAGCCGAGCGCGCGCGCAGGCTCTCGGAGGTCTCCGCCGCGGTCGAACGCGAGCGGTTGCGCCGCGAGACGGCCGCGGCGCGTGATGCGGAGCAACGCCGAAGAGAAGCGGAGCACTCCGCGTTGCGCCAGGGCGCGGCGTTCGCCGCTCGCTTTGCCGGCCGGCTTGCAGCGCCCGAGCTCGAGGCGCGGATCATCGACCTCGCCCTTTCGGACTTGCGGCGGCTATCCGGGGAAAGGCGCGATGCCCTGCACGCAGCCGCAGGCCAAACGGGCGGCTCATCCGCGGTCATCGGGAGCGCCTACCCCATCACCGGCCCGCAGCGCGAGCGGCTCGAGGCAGCGCTCGCCGAAGTCGCGGCCGCGAAACTGAGCTACGCCTTTGCGGTCGACCCGGCCCTTGTTGCGGGAATCCGCATCGAGCTTGGCGCCTGGGTGCTCGCCGCCAATCTGCGCGATGAGCTCTCGGCTTTCGCCGAATCGGGAAATGACGCCGCCTGACGCGGTGCCCTCTTCCGGCCTCGAGCGCCGCAGCCGCTGGCTGGCGGACTACGGCTTCGGCCTGCGGCTTCGGGAGCAAGGAAGCGTCGTATCGGTCGGCGACGGCATCGCCTGGATCAGTGGTCTGCCGTCGGCTGCCATCGACGAGCTCCTGGAATTCGCCGACGGCAGCCGCGGCCTCGTGTTCCACCTTGGACGCGAGCTTCTCGGCGCCATTCTGCTTCACGAAACCCAAAGGCTGACCGCCGGCTGCGCGGTGTTCGGCACCGCCCGCAGGCTCGGCATCCCGGCCGGCGACGAGCTCCTCGGCCGCGTCGTCGATCCCCTCGGCACGCCGCTTGACGGCCTGCCGGCGCCGCAGTGCCGCACGCGCCAGCCGCTCGATGCCCTCTCCCCGCCGATCGTCGCGCGCGACTTCGTGGACACGCCGCTCTACACCGGCACGAAGATCGTCGACGCTCTCATTCCCATCGGCCGGGGCCAGCGCCAGCTCATCATCGGCGACAACGGCGTCGGCAAGACCACGCTCGCCGTCGATGCCGTGCTGAGCCAGCGGGGACAAGGCGTGCGCTGCGTCTACGCGCTCATCGGCCAGAAGCGGTCAGGAATCGTCGACGTCATCGACACCCTGCGCGAGGCGGGCGCCATGGAATACAGCACCGTGGTCGTCGCCGAGGCCACCGCGCTGCCGGGCCTGAAGTATCTCGCGCCCTTTGCCGGATGCGCGATTGCCGAAGCCTGGGCCGCGCCGGGGCGCGACACGCTGGTCGTGTATGACGACCTCACGACCCACGCGCGCACTTACCGCGAGCTGTCGCTGCTGCTGCGCCGGCCGCCCGGGCGCGAAGCCTACCCGGGAGACATTTTTTATCTTCATTCGAGGCTTCTCGAGCGCGCCACGCGGCTTTCCCCCGAGTACGGCGGCGGCAGCATCACCGCGCTGCCGATCGTCGAGACCGAAGAAGGCGAAATCGCCGCCTATATCCCGACGAATCTCATCTCGATCACGGACGGCCAGATTTACTTCGACCGGCAGCTCTTCGCCGCCGGCGTGCTGCCGGCCATCGACATCACCCGTTCCGTCTCGCGCATCGGCGGTAAAGCGCAACACGCGCGAATCAGGGCCGAGGCGGGCCGGATCAAGCTCGATTACCTGCAGTTTCTGGAGCTCGAGGTCTTCACCCGCTTCGGCGCCCGCGTCGAAGCGTCCGTCGAGGCCCGGATCCGGCGCGGGCGCCTGCTGCGCGAGCTTCTGAAGCAGGAAGCGCTTGCGCCGGCGACGCCCGAGCTCCAGCTCGCATGGTTGATCGCCTTCAACGATCATCTTTTCGATCCGATCGAGCCCTCCGCTTTGCGTTCGGTCGTGGAGCGTGTCTCGAACGCGGCGCGCGAGCGCGGCTTGCGGCTCGATGATCCGCGCGAGGAGTGGGCGGCGGTTCTGCGCACCACGCTCGAGGGGACCGCATGACTCGCCGGCGCGACCTGGAACGCGAGCTCGGCGCGCTCTCCGATATCCGGAACATTCTTGACGCGATGCGAAACCTCGCCCTTCTCGAGACCCGGAAGATCGAGCGTTTCCTGGGCGCGCATGAGCGCGCGCTCGGCACGACCGCCGCCGCCCTCGCCGATCTCGGCGCTTTTCATGCACCCTCGCGTTCGCAGCCGGCACCGATCCGCGTGCTTGTTTTGCTGGGCTCGGAGCGCGGCTTGTGCGGCGACTTCAACGAAGCCCTGCTGCGGGCGTTGCAGGAGCGCCGGTCGACCTACGGCGCGCATCCGGCCCTGATCGCGGTCGGCTCGAGGCTTTTTTCGCGCCTCGGGAACGATCCCGACCTTGCCCTGACCCGTGCCGGCGCGAGCATCGCCGAAGACGTCGACGCGCTCATCCCGCAGCTCGCGCGCGGGCTTGCGGACATCCTGCGCCAACGTCGCATGACCGGATTCGATCTCGAGGCGCTCTTTCATGCGCCCGGCGGCGCGGGGATCGAGGCCATGAGGCTCAGCCCTTTTCCCGAAATCGCCTCGCCGGCAGCGGCGCGAAATCCTCCGCGAATTCACCTGCCCCCGGCCGAGCTGCTGACCGAGCTCTCCGAGCGCTACCTCGTCTCGCGCCTGCAGGGTCTGCTCTATGGCTCGTTGCTCGCGGAAAACGAGCACCGGCTGCGCCACATGGACAGCGCCATCCGCAAGCTCGAGGATAATTCCGCGGGCCTTCGCTCCCGGCGGAACCGCTTGCGCCAGGAAGAAATTACCGAGGAAATCGAGATCATCATGCTAAGCAGCGAAAAGCTGGAACATGAACACGCCTGATCCCCGGGTCTTCTTCGCCGCCGAGCGCACCCTGCTCGCCTGGGTGCGCACGGGCCTGACCGTCATGGCTCTCGGGTTTGTCGTCGCCCGGTTCAATCTTTTCCTCGCAGTGATGGCCGCTTCTTCTTCCAGCCCCGCTGCAGCCCACGTTCAGGGCACGCGCTGGCCCCCCAGCGTGCTCGGCATCCTGCTGGTTCTATTCGGGGCCGCAACGATACTGGGAGCGCTGGGCAACCATCGTTCGTACGTCCGCTCGCTCCCCGCCGCCGATCGCCCCGACATTCCGATGCCGTGGCTGACGTCTATCCTTAGCGTGTGCGTCGCGCTGCTGGGGTTTCTGCTGGCCGGATATCTCGCCTTCGCGTAAAGGAGCGGTCATGTACAAGCGCATCCTTGTGGGAATCGACGACAGCAAGACGGCGAGCCTCGCGCTGCGCCACGCGATCGGGCTCGCTAGGCAGCAGCGCGCGCGACTGCGGCTCGTGAGCGTCGTCGACGAGGCAGGCCTCGACGTGGCGCCTTACCAGACGGAGCTCTGGGACGCGCGTATCAAGGCCGCGAGAGCGCTGCTTCGCAAGTCGCAAGCCATGGCGTCCGCGAGCGCGGTCAAGGCCGATACCAAGCTGATCGAAATGGAAGGCATCGGACAGCGCACCGCCGAGCTCGTCGTGAAGGAAGCGCAAGGCTGGCCCGCCGATCTCACGGTCGTCGGAACGCACGGCCGGCGCGGCTTCAGCCATCTCGTCCTCGGCAGCGTGGCCGAGGGCGTCATCCGCCTCTCGAGCGGCCCGGTGCTCCTGGTGCGCGGTGTCGAACTCAAGCGAAAACGCCGTAGGCGCGGATCCTGACCGCGGGCTTAGCGCGGCTGAAGCGCAGGCGCGGCTCAGGCAGCACGGCTACAACGAGGTGCTCGAGAAGCGCGAGCACCCGCTCGCCGCCTTCCTCGGCAAATTCTGGGGGCTCTCGGCCTGGATGCTCGAGCTCATCATGCTGTTGTCGCTCGTCCTCCGGAAGTACTCCGACTTCGTTGTCGTCGGCGCGCTGCTGGTCGTCAATGCGGGAGTGAGCTTCGCGCAGGAGCGGCGCGCCGCCGGCGTGGTGCAGGCGCTGCGCCGCCGCCTGCAGATCAGCGCGCGCGTGCTGCGCGATGCCGAATGGCGGGTGCTGCCCGCGCGCGAGCTCGTGCCCGGCGACATCGTGCGCGTGCGGGCCGGCGACATCGTCCCCGCCGACCTGAAGCTCCTGGGGGGCGAGGTGAATCTCGACCAATCCGCGCTGACCGGCGAATCCGCGGAGGTGCGCAGGCAGGCCGGCGAGGCGCTCCCCTCCGGATCCGTGGTGCGCCGCGGCGAAGGCAACGCGCTCGTGATGCTGACCGGCGCCAAGACCTATTTCGGCCGCACCACCGAGCTGGTGCAGCTCGCGCGGCCGAAGCTGCACATCGAGGCGGTCGTCGCGAAGCTCGTCCGGTGGCTGTTCCTCGCCGTCGCAACGCTTCTCGTTGCGGTGGCCCTGCTCTCGCGCGCGCGCGGGTTGCCGATGCTGGAAATCCTTCCGCTCATGCTGGTGCTGCTGATGAGCGCAGTGCCGGTCGCGCTGCCGGTGATGTTCACCGTCAGCATGGCGGTCGGTTCCGCGCAACTCGCAAGACACGGGGTGCTCGTGACGCGCTTGAGCGCCGCCGAGGACGCGGCCAACATGGACGTTCTCTGCGTCGACAAGACCGGCACCCTCACCATGAACCGGCTGGCGGTGACCGGCGTCATTCCCCTGGGCGGCGCGAGCGAGCAGGAGGTGCTGGCGGCCGGGGCGCTTGCCTCCAGCGAGGCCAACCAGGATCCGATCGACATGGCTTTCCTCGCCGCAGCGAGGGAAAGCCGCGCCATGGAGGCGGCCGGCGCGGGCACGCTGGTCTCCTTTTCCCCCTTCGACGCAAGCACCCGGCGCACCGAGGCCGTGGTGGCGAGGGACGGCGAGCGCCTGGTCATGATGAAAGGCGCCGTGCGCGCGATCGCCGAAGCCTGCAGGCTGGCGCCGGCCGGGATCGATGCGCTGGAGGCGCGCATGGCCGACGCCGCGCGCAAGGGCTACCGGGTGCTCGCGGTCGCGCGCGGCCCCCACTCGGGCGTGCCCGCGCTGATCGGCCTGGTCACTCTGTACGACCCGCCGCGGCCCGACGCCAAGCGCCTGATCGCCGCGCTGCGCGAGCTCGGCGTGGGCGTGAAGATGCTCACCGGCGACGCGCTCGCCGTCGCGCAGCAGATCGGCCAGGCGGTCGGGTTGAGCGAAATCCGCAAGGCGGCGGATTTTTCAGCGCCGGTCCAGGCGGACGGCCTGGCCGAGGTCTACCCCGAGGACAAGTACCGCGTGGTGCGCGAGATGCAAGCGGCGGGCCACGTGACCGGCATGACCGGCGACGGCGTCAACGACGCGCCCGCGCTGCGCCAGGCGGAGGTCGGCATTGCCGTCAGCGATGCGACCGATGTCGCCAAGAGCGCCGCGAGCGTCGTGCTCACCGAGCCGGGCCTGACCAACATTGTCGCGCTGGTCGAGCAGGGACGCACCATCTATCAGCGCATCCTGACGTGGATCATCAACAAGGTGAGCCGCACGATCCTGAAGGCGGCGTTCGTGGCCTTAGCGTTCGTCTTCACGGGAAAGTTCGTGATCTCGGCGTTCGCCATGCTGGTCCTCGTCTTCATGACCGATTTCGCCAAGATCGCGCTCGCCACCGACCATATGCGCTGGTCGCACAAGCCGGAGACATGGAACATCGGCGGGCTGCTCGCGATGGCCGCGGTGCTCGGCCTCGCCATGGTGGCCGAAGCCCTGCTGCTCCTGTACTTCGCCTGGTCGCGCTTCGGGATTGCGAGCGACGACGCAGCGCTCGCCACTTTCAGCTTTCTCACGCTGCTCTACTTCGCGGTGTTCTCGCTCGTTTCCGTGCGCGAGCGGCGCCTTTTCTGGGCCAGCCGCCCCAGCAACACCCTCGCCGCGGCGCTCGCGCTGGATGGGGTGTTGGGCACGGTCGTCGCGATCGTCGGCCTGCCGGGTCTCGCGCCGCTGCCCTGGTGGCAAATCGCGACGCTGTTCGCTTACGCGGCGCTCGCGTGCCTGACCGTGAACGACGCCCTGAAGGTGGCGATGCTCAAGCTCGTCGCCTGAGCCGCGGTCAGTATTCGCCCGTGTAGCGGATATCTCCGCGGCGGTTCTTCCACCAGCAGTCCTCGGCGTGATCGGTGCAGGCGGGCTTCTCTTCGCCGAGGCTCACGGACTCGATCTGGTTTTCTTTCGTGCCAAGGAGCAGGAGCGCATTCTTCACGCTGTCGGAGCGGCGCTGGCCCAGGCCGACGTTGTACTCGCGGCTGCCGCGCTCGTCGGCGTTGCCCTGGATCAGGATCTTCGCGCCCGGGTGCTCGCGCAGATACTTCGCGTGCGCCTCGACCACGCTGCGGTAGTCCGCTTTGATCTCAAACCTGTCGTAGTCGTAATAGACGGAACGCTGCGACGGGATGCTCTTTCCCGTTGCCAGATCGCCACTCCCCGGCGACTTGCGCTGGTCGGATTGCACCTGCGCTCCGGGGGTCGTGCCTGGCTGCTGCCCTTCGGCCCCGGTCCCCGCCTGCTCAGGCGTGGTCGTGCAGGCGGCAAATAGCAAGGCGGAGCTTGCTACGGTGAGCGTTGCAATGAGGTTTCGGCGCACGTCATCCTCCCTTTGTGATGAGCGTGCCGATATTTGAAGCGAGCCGGCCCGCAACCAACAAGGAAGGATTACCGGCGCCGCGCCGGCCCGCCTCGGAACCGTGAACTTAGGCCGCCGCGCGTTCGCGCCCGGCGCGGTTCCGCTGCAGATGCTCGTCCACCAGCATCACGATCTCGTCCAGCGTCTCCGACTGAACGCCCAGGTGGCGAGCGACGCACTGGACGAGGCTGTCGACGCGCTCGATGTGCTGCGCCCCGGCCGCAAGCGCGCGGGCAGCCGATGACGGCTTGCCGAGGCCTTCAGCGGCCTTGGCGTACTTCTCGAACGGAACCAGGTCGTCGCCGCCGGCGCCCAGCCGCTGGCAAAGCTTCGCCACCCAGTCGTAGATCTCGCGCGACCTGGCGAGGTTGCCGTGCACCGCTTCGCGGATCGGGATCATCTCGTTCGGCCGGATGCAGCGGTAGTTGCCGGTCATCAGCATCGGCCATTTGGCGAGCGGCACGAAGATCGAGTCGTGCACCTTGAGCTTCACCGGTATCTCGCTGGAAACACGCTCGATGTCGGCCTCGAGCCTGCGCAAGAGAGCCGTAGCCTCCTCGGCCTGGAAGCGCGCCGCTTTGAAGTTGGTCGGCAGTCCGACCTGGAGCACGTTCTTCGGCTGGTCGGCCGGGCGAAACGCCTGCGGATCGGGGCTCGAGAGCGTAAGGAGCGCGGGATCGAAGCCGTCCCACACCCGCGGATCCGCGTAGCAGTCCTCGAGCAGATGCGCCGCGAGCGCCGGGATGCGCTTGAGGAAGGGCAAGGGCGGCATGTTCATGATCGCAAGGCACGGCTTGCCCGAGCGCGCGACGCGGCTCATCAGCTCGCGCACGCCGCGCGCGCCGTAATGCGCCTCCTGCATGCCGAGGACGACCAGGTCGAAGGCGGTAGGGTCGATTTCCTCGGGCGTTACCGCGGAAAGCACGCCGGGAAGCTCGTATGAAACGATCTCGGAGAGCGCGTCGCGCCCCTTGACCGGGAAGCGCACGCGCGTGCCTTCGCGGTTGATGAGCTCGGCGGTCGGCCGGGTGCAGACCAGCGTGACCCGGTGCCCCGCCATCAGGAGCTTGGTGCCGAACAACGAGCCGTAGGAGGCTCCCAGGATGAGGATGCGGTGTCGCATGGCCATCATTATGGGCACGCGGATCCCGTAAATTTGACTGCGGAAATTTCACAGTGTTAATTTCACACCCATGACCCTGCATACCCGCAAGAGCCACTTCCTCGGGACCAAGCTGCGCGCGTTACGCAAGCGCAACGGGCTTACGCTGGAAGAGCTGTCCGCGCGCTGCATCCAGCTCGATTCGCAAGCCGCGCCGTCGGTGTCCTACCTCAGCATGATCGAGAGCGGCAAGCGCGTGCCCTCGGACGAGGTGCTGCGGCTGCTCTCCACGATCTTCCAGCGCGAGCCGCGCTGGTTCCTGGACGGCAACCCGGAAATCGAGCAGCCCGCCTTCGAGCAGCGGGCCGGCGGCGCGGCCGCGGTGCCGCTCGAGCCGGCGTTCCTGTTCTCGAAGGACCTGCTGCAGGCGGCGATCCCCGAGCTGCTGGCGCAGACGGGCACCACCGGGCGGCAGTTCGCGCACCTGCTGATCCGCTCGCACCAGGAGATGTCGCGCAACGACTTTCCGGATCTCGAGCGCTCGGCGGAAAGCATCGGCGAGCGCAGGTTTCCGCTCGGCGCCGACGATCTCATGCGCCTTTGCAGGCACCACGGGCTGACCGTGCGCTGGTTCGAGCGCGAGCCGGTGCTGGCGCGCGACAAGGATCGCGAAGTGCGCAGCATGGTGCGCTCCTTCTTCGAGTCCCCGCACACCGTGTACCTCAACCGCAAGCTGCAGGCCGATCCGGCGCGCCTCAAGTTCGACCTGGCCTCGCACCTCGGCCACAAGGTGCTGCACGAAGGCGACGGACTCAAGTCCGCGCACGCGACCGGCGGCGAAATGGGCGGCAGCCCCGAGGGCGGCGCGGAAATCGCCGCCGGCATGAGCGCGCAGGACGTGCTGCATGCCTGGCGCGACTTCGAGTGCAGCTTCTTCGCCGGCGCGCTGCTCGCGCCCAAGGCGCCGTTCAGGCGCTTCCTCGCGCGCGAGTCCTACCGCGTGGAGGCCGGCGAAAAGATCGAGCTCACGCCTGCGGTGGTCATGCGCCGCATGACCAAGGTCTCGCCTTATCCGTACTGGCATTTCTTCGATGCCTATCCGCCCGGCTACCTGCGCGCGGTGTATCGCGGCAACGGCATCCCGCTGCCCTGGGGCAACCTGGCGCAGGTCACCGATCCCTGCCCGAACTGGGCGGTGTTCCGCATGCTGAACGGGCATCGCGGCTCGGATCGCGGCTCGCAGATTTCGGTGCTGCGCGACGGCGAGCAGTTCCTGCTGTACTGCTGCCATTCGCGGCGCACCAACGACATGGCGGGCAATCCGCACGTGCTCTCGGTCGGCATCGATCTCGTGCCCGCGCTGCGCTCGCACAGCGTCGACGCGGAAACGATCGTCGCCAGCATCGCCGACGACTGCCTGCATCATCACGGCGAAGCGAGGATTCCCAAGCCGGCCTCGGAGGCGATCAAGGCGGCGGCCAAGGTGCTGAACATCGCCTGGGTGGAAGATGCGCTATCGAACCCCGCTCGCATCATCTGCCCGCGCAGCACGCGCTGCCCGAGGACCGAGCATTGCGATGGCGCCCGCGCGTCACGCGCACTCGAGATCACCGACGTGCGCAAGGAGATCATCAGCCAAGCGAAGCGCGCGCGTTAGACCTATCCCTTCGCGCGGTTGCGTGCGAGCATGCTCTGCGTGTTCGGCACGTAGAGCAGGTGCGCGATCTTGCGCACGTAGTGGTCCTCGTAGAGCTCGAGGCGGCCGTCGGCGAAGGTGACGCGCCACAGGTGCTCGACGAGGCGGATGCGCTCTTTTAGCGGCATTTCGCGCTTGATGACGCTCACCGGCGCGTAGAAGCTCGTGAGCTGCTGCGCGCGGGCGCGGCCCTCTTCGAGAAGCGCCGCCGCGGGGGCCGGCTCGAGGCCGAACATGTCGACGAGCGCGCGCTCGGCGACGTCCGATTCCGCCCGCCGCTGCACATAATCGGCGCGGCAGGCCTCGTGCAGCAGTACCGCCACCGCGAGCTGCAGCGGGCGGTTTTCCGAGCCGGAAGCTTCCTCTTCGGGCTCGCTCAACAGCTTTCTTATCGCTCTCAGCATAGGGGTCTATTAGCCTCGGACCACGCGCCAGCCGCGGGTAGAGCGCATGAGTCTAATCGGCAATAGCGAAGCACCGGCAGCCGATCGGCATGAAAGCATGAAACGCACCTGATTTCCGGAGTCCTGCAATTTTCGGATGATTTTTCCGCTGCCGATGTCGGTGGCGATGAATCCGCGCGTCTCGAGTACTTTGCGCAGCTGGGAGAAAGGTCACCTTGCATACACTCCGTGCTCGGCGGCCGCCTCGGCCATGGCGCGCAGATTCTCGAGCTTCGCTCCCTCGACGGAGTTCGTGCCGCACGCGAGGATGAAGCCGCCGCCCGCCTTGCACGCTTCGATCGTCTTGCGGCAATACTCCTTCACTTCCCTGGGCGAGGCGGTCGCGATGAGCGAAGCCGGCACGTTGCCGGAAATGCAGCAGCGCTCGCCGAGCGCCTTCTTCGCGCTTCCCATGTCGGTCCGGTCGAAAAGCCAGTTGACCGCGCCTTTGGGGAACTCGTTCACGAGTCCGAGACGAGTCTCGTAGCTGCCCTCCGCGAAAAGCGTCGGGAGAACGCCTTCCGCTATGAGACCGTCGACGACCCGCTTCAGCGTCGGCCAGTAGAAGGTCTGAAACTGCTTCTCGGACATCCACCCATCGGCGCCCTTGTGCAAGGGAAACAGCGCGATCTGCCCTTTCATGCGGTTCAGCGTCTCGACGGTAACGTCGATGGTGATCCTTGCCACGACATCGAGCGCCTCGAGCAGCTTGTCCGGCCGCCGGCGCATGTCGAGGATCACGCCCTTGGTGCCGCGCAGCGTGTCGCCGATGGTGTCGAAAGGCGCCTTGGCGTAGACCGACCGGAGCGAAGGGAACCCGAGCTCGCGGCCGCGGCGCCCGACCGCCGACACGACCTGCGTCCAGCTCGCGAGCGTCTTGCCCACTTCGATCAGCTTCTGCAGCGAGTCCTGCACCTCGGGCCGGGTGTAGGGCATGAAGTGCGGCGCCACCATCGGCAGCTCCGTCACGTACGTGAAGGACTGCAGCATGCGGAACGGCTCGAAGGTGCCGAAAATGCGCGGCAGGTAGGTGCGCAGGAAGAAATCCGACGGGTCGTGGATCAAGGCGTCGTATTCGTCCGCCGTCATGTACTCGCGCTCGACGAACTGATACCCCTTGGCGTCGTGGGCAAGGCCGTGGCCCGGCCAGCGATAGAGCTTGTAATCGAGAAGATCGAGCACCCTGCCGACCGGCACGTTGGGCGCCGCGAACGTGTCGAGGTCGGTCTCGAGGCTGAACTTGAGCCACGCCTGCGCGGCTTTCTCGGCGTCGTACATCGCCGTTCCGTAATCGATGCCGGCGTACTCCGCCGGTAGCGCGCCGATGGGGAGCGCGACGGGAACTCTGTCCGGCTCGCGCACGTTATAGACGTCGATCATGCGCTGCGCCCTGACGCGGTAGGCCTTTTCGGCTTCGGAGCTTTCGAATTGGATGCCGCTCGTCGAGCTGTACCACTCGAACCTGCGCGCGCGCTTTTGCTCCGGGGATAAAGTCGTCCAGTCCGCATCCATAAGTAACCTAGTCTCCGACTACCGGCACGAGCAGGTGCGAGTCGTAGCGCCCGCCCGCGAGGATCACGTGCTCGCCGCGGTTGACGCTCGCCTCGTGCAGGTCCTGCACGCACGGACGCGGATGCGGGTAGATATCGGTGCCCTGCACCACCAGGCGGAGCCGCTCGCCCGCCTCGAAGCGCGTGCCCGAGGGCCAGATCTCGATCTCGAGCGCCACCTCTTCGCCCGGCGCGAGCTTGCGCTCGCGCTGGTGCGCGAGCACGGGCTGATACTCGGTCGAGCGCGCGGCGTCGAGCTCGCGGTGCGAGGCGCGCAGCCAGCCGAGCGCGACCGGGCCGTCCTCGAACTGCGCGAAGTACGCGAAGGGAACCACGCTGCCCTGCGCATCGAGCTTCTGCAGCGCGACGAAGACATCCAGGTCGTCGGCCTCGGGCGAGCTCATCCAGAGCTTGAGCTTGGCGTGGCCGATGAGATCGGTGCGCTCGGCGAAAGTCCAGTCGAACACGGCGCGCGAGTGCTTGTCGGTCGACACGTAGCGCTGCGAAGACTGCAGATCGAGCTTCGTATAGCGCGTGCGGGCGATCGGCCATTCGCGCTCGCTGCGCGCGACGCCGTCGTAATAGCGCCTGCGCACCTCCAGGCGCACTTTCGGCCAGCTTGCGACCTCGGTCTGCCTGCCTTTGAGAAAGCGGTCGAAAAAGGCGAGCTGGCGCGCGACGCTCTGCGGCTCGTAGTAGTACGCCCATTTCTTTCGCCCGTGCACCTCGAGCCATTTGTCGGACGAGGAAATTCCCTTGTAGACCTCGAGCGTGCCGCGGGTGTGCAGCCCCTGGTCGGTCCAGCTCGCGACGACGTAGGCCGGTACCGTGATCTTCGAGAAATCCGCGACCTTCGAGCGCCAGAAAGCATCGAGCAGCGGGTGCTCCTCGGTCTCGCGCTTCATGTCCTCGATGGTTGTCTTGCTGCGCCCCCAGCGGCTCGGCAGGTAGCCCCAGAACTCGGTCTCCGGGATGCCCCCGTGGCGCGCCACCTCGCGGTAGAAATCGCTCCAGCCTTCCCAGGGATTGATCGCCGCCAGATGCGGCGGGTTGAGCGCCGCGACGTGGTACTGGCAGCTCGCGAGATACGACACCCCGGCAAGGCCGACTTTTCCGCTGCTCCAGGGTTGCGTCCCCGCCCATTCGACGAGGTCGTAGATGTCGAGCGCTTCCTCGGGCGAGAGGAAAGTCGCGCTGCCCTCGGAGAACCAGGTACCGCGCGGGTCGGCGTTGATCACCGCGTAGCCGCGCGAGGTCCAGTAAATCGGATCGGGCGCCTCGAAGCCGGTGTACTTCGACAGCTTCGAGCTGTCGACGCCCGCGTTCGGAAACTGCTTCGCGTAGTTCGTCGGGCTGTGCTTGCCGTACGGCCCCCAGGCGACGAGCGGCGCCGCCGGCTTCTCGTCCGCCGGCCGGAACACGTCGACGTAGATCGTGACGCCGTCCCGCATCCTGACCGCGACGTCGCGCTCGATGATCGCGCCTTCGTCGACGCTCTTACGGTATTGCGGGGGCCGGGCGCCCGAATCCTCGGGCGAAGACAGCGGGCCGCGGAAGCGGTATTCGAAATCGTGCTTGAGCACTGTCATGTCCGCTCTTCGGCAACGAATTTTTTCAGAGGAACCAATGTGCCGCGCCAATTCGGCGCGACGAAGAGTCCCATCGCCATGCCGAGGAATGTGACACCGGCATTATGCACAGGATGCGCTCGCCTTCGCCGGTCCAGCGCAAGGCTTGCCGATGCTCTCCTCGGCTAGGTTCTCTTCTCATCCGAACGTCCGCAAGGGCCAGTACCGGACATTGGCGCCACCGCGGGCGCTCGAAGCTTCTATGGTCTACTTGCTAGCCTGCCAAGTAACGCCAGGAGCGATTCGGTTGTTCGCAAAATGAACTGAGCCTCCTCCCGGCTAAAGATGACCCTTGCCCCGATGCCGTGCGCCGCAATGTTCATCAGACCTTTCAGCTTCACCAGAATGCCAACATAATTCGCGGCGCGCTTGTCGTCTGTTGTCGCATTGAAAAACTTTCGCAGCGGTGAATCTGACGTCTCGATCTCCAGCGCGTCCTCGTTCTCCATCTTAGGCAAGTCTCGGAAGATGGCCTCTACCGCCTTTCGGCAAGTAATAACGGCGCCGTCATAGTCGCCCCCGGCAATCTGCGCCCGGGCTTTTTGGACTTGGTTCACCGCAATCTTGAATTGCTCCGCCTCTCTAGCGGAGAACTGAACTTCGATTACATCAAACTTGCCGCCGCCCACTTGCGAATAGAAATCCAGCCAAGCTTCTCGCGTTACGCGGAGCTGAAAGGCCGAAATTTGGGTGTGGTCCAAGCGCTCGCCATTCGCTATTAGCGTGGGCCAAAGTTGAAGCCAGAAGATTGGTGGCTTACCCTCGCGCCAGCGCTCGACTAATTCAATGCGCTGAAAATCCAAATCGCAAGCCATAATTACTTGGGCTTCACTGCCGCGCTTCGAAGATTTAACGAAACGTTTAGCGCCGGACCAGAAAAGTGGCGCGACGACATCTTGCGTCTCTTTTAGCCGCAGCTCTCCGGTCAGATCGGCCATAAAGTATGGCGTCTTGATGGGTGCGGGCTCCTCATCGGAAACGTCGAGAAGCGAAATTTCCATCATGATGGCTAATCGAGGGAAAATCGCCTGCGCCGCATGAAGGGCACGAACAGTTACCTTGCCGATGATGTATGAGTTGCAAACGATCTCTTTTTCACCAAAGCTGGTCTCGGACATATTTTCTGCCTCTCTTCGATCAACGTAGCGGCGACACGATTGCTATGCGATGACGTCGGACTAACGGCAAGTTTGGGAGCCGCTGATTGACGACGCGTTAGAATCGCGGAGCAGACGGAAATCTAAGTAAATCATGGTCGCCGGTGACCGGCGCTGCGCCAACAGGCGTCAGTAGCCGCCGTTCGTTCCCCAGCGAACCGGATACGGTCCACACTAGGGCGTTTCATGGACGTCCATTTCGTAATATCGTGCACGCCGAAACACCACTACGCTACCGAGAACAAGCCTCCAGACTTTCAGAGTCCAGGGAGACCCTTCGCCCAAGATCGCCATGATCGGTCGATCCATGCGCGCGTCGCGGTGCGACGCGATGTGCTTCAGCGTTTTTTTGTCGCGGCGACTAAGATCCGCGGCGCTGCCCGGGTGTGTATGCCAGTCACCCAAGTACGTGTGTACACCTTTCGAGGCACGGTAGATCCGGGCTATTTCCTGCGTCTGGTACTCGTGGTCGGGTTCCAAGGTCGTTTCGCTGTGGTGTGCCCCCGGTCCTGGCCCGGTAATCGCGACGATGACGACGTCATCACCACCCGCACCGCCCGTATAGCCGATCAGGACTCCACCGGTCTCAAGCGGGTACTTCTCGGTCGCCAGGGACCGCATTTGCGTGAGCAGGTGCCGCGGCATCCATAGCGTGGGTCTTGTGGGTAGGGCCATGGCAATTCGAATGCCTCGCAATTACGTAAGGTCGCCATGAGGGAGCGAGGACTTGCCCATTCTCGTCCCGCAGTTGGGCTACAGCGCAGTCCCAATCGACGTCAGGGTACGCGTCGTCGCGGCCCGCGCACAGCGTAGAGATGGCGAGGCGCACACCCATGAGGGCGATCATGCCGCCCTCAAAGCTCGCGCCCGTGAAGGTTGCGCTGGCGCAGCCGACGGGTTGCAATGTCCCGCCCGGCTTCGCGCGCGGCGTCTCGATGCTTTCGTCGGTCAAGTAATGTTGCAGGCAGGACCAGCACGCTCGCTCTGGGCCTACTCGCTGCCGAAACACGAGCCCTCCCCACCCTCCGGGCGTGGTGGAGATGCATAGGTACGGGATACCTCGCTCGGCGGCAAGAGTCGAGAAGGCGTGGTTTACCTCCCAGTCGGCCGTTGCGTCATACACGAGGTCGGCATCTAGGAGCTGCGGGATCACCACTTGGTCGGCCGCTTCGAGCTCGTTGAACACGTGGCCGATGTGCGACTGGAACGGCGTGACGATCGTGTACGGGTAGTTACGGGCAACGAAGTCCTTCAGTACCGCAACTTTCTTCAGCCCGGCGACTGAAAGACCGATGGGCCAGCGAACTGTGGAGCCGGCGTCGACAAAGTCGTAATCGGCCGCCTTTATATGATGAAGGCCTGCGCGCGCGAACTCCATGGCGCTCGGCATGCCAAGCGAACCAAGGCCCAGCGTAGTGACCGTTTTGGCCCGTACAGGAGCAAGTTCCGGAACGCGGGCCCCGAAGTCCGAAGGGCCCGCTCTGGAGTTGCGGATGAACTTAGGCTTGGCGCCCCGACGGATAAAGACCCAGTTATCTCCGTAGACCCCTTGTTGAAGTTCGTCGCGGAAAACAATACCCGTAACGAGCGGCCGATCCGACTTCTTTTTCGCCTGGTGGCGCGCAAGCTCCGGGAACCGCTTGTCGAGCATGTCCAGGATGACGGCGGCGTTCTCCTCCCGGATCGCCTCCTCGACCCGGACCCAGCGCGCCCAGACCTCATCGGCGAATAGCGACGCGAGCGCCGAGGGCGCCTGGGCGAGCACTTGCTCGCCTGAGTCGTAGACCAGCTTCACCACGCCACGAAACGGCGCGCGATCGCAGTAGGCCAGACGCAACTTGCCCTCGGGGATCGCCGGATCGAGCTGCCACGCTGAGTCAGTGAAGACACACGCGTCTTCTTCGTACTTGTAGTAATTCGCCACGGACTCGCCGATAGGCTCCTCGAGATTCTTCAATTCGGCGGCGTCCCGGGTCCGGAATTTCAGCACCTCGGGAAGCTGCACCTGCAGGAGCCACCCGAGGGTGTAACTGCTGTGCCACTTCTCGGAATTCGCGAGCAGGCAAAAGTGCTTGCCAAACGGATGTTGATGGCGGTTGAGCGTAAACGACGTGTCGTCCGGCTGGACCTGCGGCCTGAAGTAAGGGTAAAGCGGCGGGTAGACGGCGTCGACACGAAGATCTTCCATCCCCTCGATCGGCACGTCGAGCTTGAGAAGCAGCTCACTGCGCCAGCGCCCCTGATTAACTAGTTTGATCCCACGCGCGCGGAGATCTTCGATCTCGCGCGCGTAGATCTCCGGCCGAGTGACCCACCAGGGCGCCTCGAGGGTTTTCACCCCACCGGCCTGTGCTTCGGCGGCACCGGCGGATGCTCTGGGTGCGGCGGATGGGGAGGATGCGGCGGATGCTCCGGCTTTCCGCCACCACCGCCCTGCCCGCCACCGCCACCTTGGCCAGGATTGCCTGCTTTCTCGTTCGCCATACGCTACCTGCCTTTCTTCAGTTCGAGGTGACACCCCAACGTTGTTCCGCTACCGTTCCCAGCTGCCCACCAAGCCGACAAGCGGAAATGGGCCGGCTCATAGTGCGCTACACTTAGTTGCCCCGCCATGCACCGTGCTGCCAACCTGCCATCGAGACCCTGCTTAAGCGGGAGGGTACAAGCTAGTTGTCCACTCAGACAACAGAGTAACCATTACATCGACCGTCGTCAAGGGCACGCAGCAGCCGTCCCTGCGCGCCCAACCCTACACCGCGCGCCCGCACGCCGTTGCAGGCAGCGCGGCGCCTCCGATGGCCCTTGATCACTTTTATAGGAGAAGAGCTATATGCCGCCAAATGGCCTCGGCGCCGCCTTGAGTAAGCTTCGGGACCGAAGAACTTTGTCGATACGGGAGCTGAGTACCCTCGCCGATCTAGACCATGCCTACGTGTACCGGCTCGAAACCGGCGAGAAGACAAATCCGTCAGTCGAGGCGATGGAAAAGCTCATCCGGGGGCTAAAGCCAAGCGATCGCGACGCCAAAATATTGAAGTGGC
This sequence comes from Betaproteobacteria bacterium, assembly GCA_004297625.1. GTDB lineage: Bacteria > Pseudomonadota > Gammaproteobacteria > Burkholderiales > SG8-39 > SCGC-AG-212-J23. The sequence goes on from SCTY01000069.1 coordinate 18,883, forward strand.
TCGCCCAGCACCCTGAGGCCAATGCCAAGCTCGTGCTTCACGTACTCGAGGACGGGACAGTGACTTTTGAGGAGTTCACCGTAGCCGCGGCCACCGCGCATCGAGGGAATGTGCGACCAGATCCAGCCAAGCTTATTGACCGGGTTAGAAAGATAATGTCGGAGGAGGACTGAACCGCGGTGGATGAATTCCAAGCTAGGCAACGTGCTCGTGCGTTCGTGTCGGGATTGCCCGGCCTCGTAGCGGTCGACTTGGAGGCTTACGCCCGGGCCGCCAATGCACGTATACGGTACGAGGCGCTCGACGCTGGGGAATCAGGCTACACCGTCTCGAAGGGCACTGGCTTCGTCATCACAGTCAGCAGCGACGAATCGCCGGAGCGCCAGCGCTTCACCGTGTGCCACGAGATCGCGCACATCATTCTCGAGCTTCCGTCAGTGCATGGAGAACTTCCTTCGTGGTCCTTCGCTAAGCGTGACTTGAACGAAGTGTGGTGCGACATCTTTGCCTCGGAACTCCTGATGCCGTATCAGCACTTCATGCAAAAAATCCCCGAGGGCGATCCGTCGGTGGAGAGCATCGAAACACTGGCCCAGGCCTTCGGGGCGTCCTTCCCGGCCGCGGCGTCGCGCTATGCGAGCCTGGTGTCCTTCCCCTGCGCCTACGTCACCATGGATCGCGAAGTGGTGCGCTATGCGGGGCCCAATGCCGCATTGCGCCGTAAAGGCATACGGATGGCCATGAAATGCCCGATACCGCCCGGTTCAGTGGCCAAGCGCCTTCGCACCGCCGGAGAACCAGGGACCGCGATCGACCAGGTCGCCCAAGATGTCTGGCTTGAGAACTGCGAAGGAGGATATGACCTCTGGGAGCTATCGCGCCACTACAGAAAGCATGACCAGACGATCTCGCTCCTATGGTGTAGCGAAGAAGAACTTCCTCGAGGCGAGGTTGATCGTTTCAACCGGCGCCTGAGTGATGACGAAGGAGGCCTAGAAGAGCTTACCGGCGTGCTCACATGGGAGAAACACGGCCGGCGAAGGTAAGAAGCGGACGTCGAACCGCGCAGCGACGGCGGTTATGCCGAGATTCAAACCAGATCGAAGAGTCGCAGACCCGTCGCGCTGGTTATCGGATGAGGGCCGGCGGCTGGGGGCGACGTGCCGCGAATGTCTGCTAGGGGTAAAGCGACTATCGGCCGAGGGCGCTTACCGGCCAGGAGCCGACCCTCGTCGAACCTACGTATTCAGCTTGGGAAGCTGCCGTTCTGCCATTGAACTACACCCGCTAACGGCCGAAAGGTCGTCGCCCCGGCAGCGCGCCGCCTTGCGGCCTTCGTCGCTTAGCGTGCTCAGGCGCTTCACGCTACGCTCCCTTTTCATCGGAATCTTCTAGTCGCTCCGCTCTGTAGAAAGCAAGACAGGCGTTCCGCCAACTTCCGCTTGTCTATGCGGCAACGCGATTCGCCTCAACAGCTTCCTTGACACCACCTACGGTGTGGAGAGGTTCTTCAAGCACTTGAATCAAACGCTGGCCTAGCCAAGCTGCAACTTGCGGTGTAACAGCGTTGCCAACGGCGTGATACCTCAAACTGTCCAGCCTGTCTGCAGCAATTTCATCAGCATGAGTCGGCAAGGTCCAGTTATCTGGAAAGCCTTGGACCCGCTCTACTTCATTCGGCGTGAAGCGGCGAACTCTTCCATCTGGGTACCAAACATAGTTTCGAGACCAATCGGTTCCAGTATGGCGAGCTGACTCTGCATACACACAATGTGCAAGCGCTTTAACTAACGGCCCTTTGCGAGCATTTCCAACGACCTTCTGAAAGAGGGAAGGAGATTTCTTTTCATTCGATCTGCTCGTCGAAGCATTCCAGTCGCTGCATTCGGGCTCAAAAAGTATTTCTCCGGCACTCTTTGCGTCTCGATGCACTCCAACAATGAAGACTCTTCGACGTTGCTGGGGGACTCCAAAGTCCTTGCTGTTAAGCACACGCCACGCCAAGCCATACCCGAGTTCGTCCAACGCCTTGAGTACGATCGTGAAGTCTCGGCCTCCATGGCTAGAGAGAAGGCCATGCACGTTTTCGAGGACAACGGCTCTTGGCAAGCTTCCTCTAAGGAGGCGCACAAAGTCGTGAAAGAGTCCAGATTGGCTCCCTCTAAGCCCAGATCGCGTCCCCATGCGCGCCAAACTGAGGTCTTGGCACGGGAATCCTGCGGTCCAAACATCGGAATCTGGGACATCTTCATTTTTTACCCTCCGTATGTCGGTCGAGCGTGGGATCTTGGGCCAGTGTTGCTGCAAGATATTGAGACAAAAGGGTTTTGCTTCGCACTGGAATGTTACAGCGCACCCAGCCCGCTCTAAGCCAAGCTCTAATCCGCCTATCCCAGAGAAAAACGAGGCAATTTTCAGCGCCATTCTCCGCCCCTCATTCGGAATACTGTGTTTTTGTCCAGCGCCGTATTTTGGGCCCGATCGCTAGAATAACGCAATACCTAGAGGTCTAGCTACGCAGGGCCCAAAAATCTAAGCTTCACCTCTATCCTTAGGGGAAACCGACAAATACCCGGGTAGTGGTGACGATATAGCTACGTCTACTTGTACAGTTCGTTGGAGACCATCTGGAGGACGGGGCGAGTACGAGTTCGTACCGTCTGATTCGCTAGTCAACAGGCGTATCACTGTCGAACTCCCCTCACTGGGCATCAAAATCCCGGCCGAACTAACTGGGACCGTCAGTCAAGGCAAGCCCAGGCTGCGGAAGGACGACCCGAACAATCGCTCAAAGCTACACCTCGTGCCGTTAGTGATGGCAGCCGCGCGGCTTCCCGACCCGGCTCGGGAAGATAAAACCCATAAAGCTGTGTGGCCGTTGGAGAACAAAGGGTTTCTCATTTCTCACATGGAGTTTGAAATCGTCGATCGGACAGCGACGGACGCCACTCTGAAGCCTCTTTCAGCTCGCATTTTGCATAGCGACGAGTCGATCGACTTACTGGAGCGCTTCGCAAACATCGCGCACGATGTTAAAGAGATCAAGAAGCTCGAAGGAACTTATCCTGATCTCGCAAAGGCAATCCTGAAGCACCACGAAGCGATAAACAAAAGTCTGAATCAGGCGAGCTTACGTACTTCAGCCGACATAGCAATCGCTTTGCAAGCCGAGAAGTTTGGAACCTCAAACTCGGCTGCTATTACAACGATTGCCAGTTTGCCGCCAACCCCGCTTGAAGACGATATAAAGGGGCAAGAGGGCCGGATCTTGACTCGCTTGCATTCCTACAGAGAACGGGACCGAACTTTAGTGAAAAAAGCAAAGGCGCTCTTCAAATCAAAGCACGGCAAGCTTTATTGTGAGTGTTGTGGTTTCGAATCCGAGCCCTTTTATGGGAATCGTGGACAGGACCGTATGCAAGCGCATCATCGGCGTCCGGTCGAAGAACTTCTCCCCGATTCCGTAACTAAGGCTGAAGACTTTGCGATGGTTTGTCCGAACTGCCACGACATTATTCACGCCAAGCGTCCTTGGATCACGGTTGAAGTGCTCAAGGAAGAGCTGCTTAAGCGGAACTCGCACCACTTCAAATGACGGATCATCTGTCATCTAGGGAGCGCAGCCGCAACATGGCGGCGATAAGGGGAAGAAATACCTCGCCAGAGATTGCGGTAAGACAGTTGGCGTATGCGCTAGGCTACAGATTCAGGCTGCACCGGGCTGACCTACCCGGTCGTCCCGATCTAGTGTTTTCATCAAAAAGAGCGGTCATAACAGTCAATGGTTGTTTCTGGCACCAGCACTCATCTCGTACTTGCAAGGCACGCCCACCGAAATCGAATCTTGACTACTGGCTTCCGAAGCTTAAGCGCAATGTCGAGCGTGATGTTGCGAATCGGCGTCGCCTTCGAAAATTGGGATGGCGGGTAATGGTGGTTTGGGAATGTCAAACTCTAGACAAGCGGAAGTTGGCGGAACGCTTGTCTCGCTTTCTACAGAGCGAAGCGACTAGGAGATCCCGATGAAAAGGGGGCGCAGCGTGAAGCGCCTGAGCACGCTAAGCGACGAAGGCCGCAAGGCGGCGCGCTGCCGGGGCGACGACCTCTCGGCCGTTAGCGGGTGTAGTTCAATGGCAGAACGGCAGCTTCCCAAGCTGAATACGTAGGTTCGATGGAATGTCCGCTCCGGGTGTGCGCCGTGATAAGGCGGCGCGTTCCAGTGGGTGAGAATCCCACCCGGCAACCGCTCCAGCCGGAAGCAACCGGAGCAGTCATGGAGGTAACGAAATGGCTGAAGCCTTCGGATA
>SCTY01000070.1 GCA_004297625.1 Betaproteobacteria bacterium
CCGGCGCGATCGGCGGCACGGGCTCGCACGAATTCCACGTGCTCGCCGAATCGGGCGAGGACGCGATCGCCTTTTGCCCGCAGTCGGACTACGCCGCGAACGTCGAGCTCGCGGAAGCCCTCGCTCCCAAGGAGCCGAGGAAGTCCGCGCACGAAGCGATGAAGAAGGTTCCGACCCCGGGCAAGACGAAGTGCGAGGATGTGGCGGCTTTACTCGGGATTCCGCTGCAGCGCACAGTGAAGGCCATCGCCGCCATCAGGACTTCGGTTCCGTACGACAGCGCAGGATCGTTCGTCCTCTTATTGCTGCGCGGAGATCACGGCCTCAACGAGGTCAAGACGCAAAAGGTCATCGGCGCCTTCCGCTTTGCGTCCGACAGCGAAATAGAAGAGCATCTGCGCTGCCGCGCCGGCTACATCGGCCCCGTGGGAACAGAGGTTAGCGCTGCGATCTACGCCGATCGCACGGTTGCCCAGATGAGCGACTTCGTGTGCGGTGCAAACGAGGCTGGCTACCACCTCACGGGCGTCAATTGGGGGAGGGATTTGAGCGAGCCGAATGTCGCGGATCTGCGCAATGTCGTGTCCGGAGACCCCAGCCCCGACGGCAAGGGCCGGCTCGAGATCGTGCGCGGCATAGAAGTCGGGCACATCTTCCAGCTGCGCGCGAAGTATTCCGAGGCGCTGAAGGCAGTGTTCCTCGACGAGAAGGGCGCGCCGCGCCCGATGGAAATGGGCTGCTACGGCATCGGCGTGACGCGCGTGGTGGCCGCCGCGATCGAGCAGAACCACGACGAGCGCGGCATCGTGTTCCCGGCGCCGATGGCGCCGTTCCAGGTGTGCGTGGTGCCGATCGGCTACCGGAAAAGCGCGGCGGTGCGCGAGGCGGCCGAGCGGCTGCACGACGAGCTCGAGGCGGCCGGAATCGACGTGCTGCTCGACGACCGCGACGAGCGCCCCGGCGTGCTCTTCGCCGACATGGATCTCATCGGCATACCGCACCGCGTGGTGCTCTCCGACCGCGGCCTCGCCGCGGGAACCGCGGAGTACAAGGGCCGTCGCGACGAGAAGCCGCGCGACCTGCCGCTCAAGGAGGTCGTTGCGCAACTGAAGCCGGCATGAAGCGGCTCGCCCTCGCCGTCGCACTCGCGTTTCCGCTTCAGCTCCTCGCCGGCAACCAGGTCTACGAGCCGCTCGCGGACAGCGTGCGCCAGCGGCTTTCGCGGCTGGTTTCCGACCGCGCGCCGGCGAGCCTCAACTTTCGCTCGCCGCGGGACGGCCAGCGCTGGCTGGACGCCATGGAGAAGCGCCTGGCGGCGCGCATGCCGGATCGCAAGCAGCGCCTGGAGCTTCTGCGGGCGGTGCACTACGAAGCGCTGCGCTCGCGCCTCGATCCCCAGCTCGTTCTCGGGGTGATCGACGTGGAAAGCGGCTTTCGCAAGTACGCGGTGTCCTCCGCCGGCGCGCGCGGCTACATGCAGGTGATGCCGTTCTGGGTGAAGCTCATCGGCCGGCCGAACCACGACCTCTTCCACCTGAGGACCAATCTCGCCTACGGCTCGGCCATCCTGCGGCACTATCTCGACGTGGAGAAGGGCGACTACTTCCGGGCCTTGGGACGCTACAACGGCGGCCTCGGGAAACATGGCTATCCCGAGATGGTCGTCGACGCGTGGCAGCGCCGCTGGAAATACGACGGCCCGACGTCATGATCGGCGCGCTGCTCGAGCGCCATCCGCGCTTCGCGAACTGGCTCTACGGCTTCACGCCGCCCGAGCGCGGCACCGTGGTGCTGGTCCACCGGCGCGTCTACATCGTGCCGAGCCGCCTCGGATGGCTGTTCGGCGCGACCCTGGGCATCCTGCTCATCGGCTCGATCAACTACGCGCTCGCGCTCGGCTTCGCGCTCACGTTCTTTCTCGCCGGCATGGGATTCGCCGCCATGGCGCACACCGCGCGCAACCTGGCGCGCATCGGCGTGAGCGTCGGGCGCGCGGAGCCGGTGTTCGCCGGCGAGTCGGCACAGTATCGGCTGCATCTCGACGGCCGCGCGGGCTTCGACCGCCCGGCGATCCTCGCCCGGCACATCGGCTCGGGCTCGCAACTGGTCGTCGATATCCCCGCGCACGGGATGGGGGAAGTCGTGCTCGACGTGCCGGCCACGCGCCGCGGCTGGCTGCCGCTCGGGCGGGTGCTGCTCGAGACGCGCTTTCCGCTCGGGATTTTCCGCGCGTGGAGCTACGTCGAGCCCGATGCGAGGTGCCTCGTCTATCCCAAGCCCGAGCGCTCGCCGCTGCCGCCGCCGAGCGCGGAAGCCGCGGCCGGCGCGCTGCGCACGCAAAGCGCGGGCAACGACGACTTCTCGGGGCTGCGCACCTACCAGCTTTCCGATTCGCCTCGGCACGTCGCGTGGAAAGCAGTGGCACGCAGCGATCACATGCTCACGAAGCAGTTCACCGGCGAGGCGGCCGCCGAGTTGTGGCTCGACTGGGCGCTGCTGCCGGCGGGGCTCGGGTTGGAGAGCCGGCTGTCGCGGCTCGCCGGATGGGCGCTCGCCGCTGAACGCGGCGGCGCGCATTACGGGCTGCGGCTGCCCGGCGTCGAGATCGCGCCGGCGCGCGGCGATGCGCACGCGGCCGCTTGCCTGCAAGCCCTGGCGCTCTACGCGCCGTCATGAAAGCCGCCGCCCATCCGCTGATGCCGGAGATGCGCCTGGTCAGCGTGCGCGACCTCGCCTGGCTGACCGGCTCTCTGCTCATCGTGATCCTGCCGCACGCGATGCGCGCGCCGTGGTGGCTGACGCTGCTCACGCTGTGCCTTTTCGGCTGGCGCTTCTACTACGCGCTCAACCGCGCGCCGCTGCCGTCGCGCTGGCTGGTGCTGGGCGTCGCGGCGGTGGCGATGCTCGGCGTATGGATGGAGTACCACACGCTCTTCGGCCGCCAGCCCGGGGTGCTGCTGCTGATGCTCTTCTCCGGGCTCAAGCTCCTCGAGACGCGCACGCACCGCGATGCGGCGGCGGCCGCGTTCCTCGGCTACTTCCTCATCGTCACGAACTTTCTCTATACGCAATCCATTCCCACGGCGCTCGCCATGGGCGCGGCGCTCTTCAGCATTACGGCGACCCTCGTCGGATTCAGCGCGCCGAGCCGCGCGGCGCGCGCCAACCTGAGAACCGCGAGCCTCTTGCTCGCGCACGCCGCCCCTGCCGCGCTCGCGCTGTTTTTGCTTTTCCCGCGCGTGCAGGGACCGCTCTGGGGGCTGCCGCAGGACGCGTATGCCGCGATGACCGGCCTCGCGGACACCATGACGCCCGGGTACATCTCGAAGCTCGCGCTCTCCGACGCGATCGCGTTTCGGGCCGAGTTCCTGGGGGACTCGCCGCCCCAGCCGCAGCGCTACTGGCGCGGCCCGGTGATGTGGGACTTCGACGGCCGCAGCTGGAGCGTCGGCGCGCTGCTGCCGAGCGACGAGGCGCCGCCGAGCGGCGGACGCGTCACCTACCGCTACGACGTGGTTCTCGAGCCGCACAACCACAACTGGCTCTTCGCGCTCGAGACGGCGGCGAGCGTCCCGCCCGAGGCGCGCTACAGCGTCGACGGGCAGCTGCTTTCGCGCTTGCCGGTGCGCGCCCGCGTGCGTTACGAAGTGACTTCGACGATCGGCGTCGTCGTACGGCCCGACGAGCGTCCGATCCTGCTGCGCCGCGCGTTGCGGCTGCCGCCGCGCTCGAACCCCAAGGCGACCGCCCTCGCAATGGAATGGCGCGCCGCCGCGGCGAGGGATGACCAGCTGCTCGTGCGCGCCATCACCTTCCTGCGCGAAGGCCGCTACCTGTACACGCTCGAGCCGCCGTTGCTGGGATCCGACTCGGTGGACGAGTTCCTGTTCAGCACCAAGGCGGGATTCTGCGAGCATTTCGCCTCGGCCTTCGTGTTCCTCATGCGCGCGGCCGGCGTGCCGGCGCGCGTGGTGACCGGCTACCAGGGCGGCGACCTCAATCCTTTCGACCGCATCATCACGGTGCGCCAGTCCGATGCGCACGCCTGGGCCGAGGTGTACTTGAACGGCCGCGGCTGGGTGCGCGTCGACCCGACCGCCGCCGCGGCCCCCAATCGCATCGATTCCGGCCTCGCGCGCGCGGTGCCGGAGAGCGAGCAGCCGCTGATGCTGCGCGCCGAGCTCGAGTGGCTGCGCGACTTCCGCTACCAGTGGGAAGCGCTGGCGCACAAGTGGAACGTCTGGGTGCTCGGCTACAACCCCGAGCGCCAGCGCGAGCTCATGAGCTTCGTCGGCATGCGCGACGCGGACTGGCGCTCGCTCACGGCGACGCTCTTTACCGCGCTCGGGCTGATGACGCTCGTGCTGCTCGCGTGGTCGCTGCGGCGGCTCGCGCGGCCCGATCCGGTGCAACGGTCCTGGCGCGCTTTCTGCGCCAAGCTCGCGGCACAAGGCGTCGCGCGCGCCCCCACGGAGGGCCCGCGCGACTACGCCGCGCGCGCCGCGCGCGCGCTGCCTAACGCGCGGCGCGCCATCCTGCAGATCGCCGCCCTGTATATCGGGCTGCGCTATGGGCCGCATGCGAGTGTCCGGCGTGCGAAGCAGCTGCGGCGCCTGGTGCGAGAGCTGCGGCTCACATGATGCGGCGCGCTTGCTTCCTGCTCGCCTGCCTGCTCGCCTGGCCGGCCGCCGCCAGCAATGCGAATTACGCGGAGCGTCCGGAAGTGCAGCAGTTCATCCGCGAGGTCGTCGAGCGCCACGGCTTTGTCGAGCAGGAGCTGTTGTTTCTCTTTTCGCGCGTGCGCCGCGCCGAGCCGGTGCTCGAAGCGATTCAGCCGCCGCCGAAGCCGCGATCCTGGGAAGAGTTCCGCGCGAATTTCGTGAACCCGCGGCGCATCGCCGCCGGAACGGCGTTCTGGAACACGCATCGCCGCGGCCTCGAGCGTGCCGAGCGCATCTACGGCGTGCCGCCGGAGTACATCCTCGGCATCCTTGGCGTGGAGACGTTCTACGGCCGCAACGCCGGCCGCTGGCGCGTGGTCGACGCGCTCACCACGCTCGCGTTCGACTATCCGCCGCGCGGCTCTTTTTTCCGCGATGAGCTCGAGCAGTACCTGCTGCTCGCGCGCGAGTCGGGCACCGACGTCTTCTCGATGCGCGGCTCCTATGCCGGCGCGATCGGCATTCCGCAATTCATGCCGAGCAGCGCCCGCCGGTACGCGGTGGACTTCGACGGCAACGGCAGCATCGATTTGCGGGGCAGCGCGGCGGATGCGATCGGCAGCGTGGCCAATTTCCTGAAGGAGCACGGCTGGCGGCCCGGGGCCGAGGTGGCGATCGCGGCGCGTGTCGGCGGCGAATCGTGGCGGCCGCTCGCCGACGGCAGCGTCGATCCCAGGTACACGTTCTCCGAGCTGCGCGCGGCCGGGGTCGAGCTCGCGCAGCCCCCGCGCGATGAGAACGCGCCCGCCGCGCTGATCGAGCTCCAAACGCCCGAACGTCCCAGCGAGTTCCGGGCCGCCTTCCGCAATTTCTGGGTGATCACGCGCTACAACCGCAGCGCGTTCTACGCTTCGGCCGTTCACGACCTGGCGGCCGAGCTCAGGAAAGCTCAGGAGCGCGGCAGGTAAAGCAGCGGATCGACCGCCGCGGCGCCCTTGCGGATCTGGAAGTGCAGCTTCGTGCCGAACTCCGCGATGCGCTGGCCGCGCGCTACGGTTTGCTGCTCCTTCACGAGGATTGCGCGGTTGTGCGCGTAGACGGTGATGAAGCCGTTGTCGTGCTTGATCACTACGAGTTTCCCGAGCCCCGGGATGCCGGTGCCCATATAGGTCACGCGGCCGGCGGCGGCCGCGACCACCGGGTCGCCCGGCTTGCCTTCGATGTCGATACCCTTGCTGCGCGGCTCGGCGAAGCCGGCAGTGACGCGGCCCTTGGCCGGCCAGATGAATTGTGCCGCAGGCGGCAGCGGCACGGTCTTCGCCTCTTCCCGGGCCGCTGCCGCGGGCGGCGGCGATTCGAGCGGGCGGGCTTCCAGGCGGTTCGGCGCGCGCACCGTGCCGATCTGCACCGCCCCGCCCTCGGCCGGGTTGTCCGGCGGCGCCACCCGCAGCTGCTGGCCCACGCGGATCTTCGTCGGATCGTCGAGGCGGTTCCACTGCGCGACGTCCCGGTAGTCGGCGCCGTGTTCGAGCGCGATGCTGTACAAGGTGTCGCCGCGCTTTACCGTGTAGTAGCGCTCGTCGGCCGCGCGCGGCGCCGGCTGCGCCGGGAGAGCGGCCTTGGCCGCGGGCGGCTTGCTCGCCGCGGGCCTGGGCGAGCGCGCATCCACCACCGGCGCGGGCCTGTCGCGCCCCGCGCAGCCCGCGAGCAGGATGAGCAACACGACAAGCGCTATCGTTGTCTTGGTCACGCTTTGCCCATTTCCATAGGCACGAACCGCACCGGATCGAGCTCGGACTCGATGAAGCCACGCCCGCTGCGCTCGATCAGCACCAGCCGCTGCCCGGCTCCTTCGTGCAGCGGCAATATCATTCTGCCACCCGGCGCGAGCTGCCGTAACAGCGCCTGCGGAAGCTGCCGCGCCGCCGCTGCGACGATGATGCACTGGAACGGCGCCGCCTTCTCCAGGCCCGCGTAGCCGTCGCCATGCGCAAGGCGCAGATTTCCGAGCCGCAGGCCGAGAAGATTGGCGCGCGCACGCTCGAGCAGCGCCTTCAGCCGCTCGATCGAGTAAACCTCGGGAAAGACGTGCGCGAGCACCGCCGCCTGGTAGCCGCAGCCGGTGCCGACTTCGAGGACGTTTTTCGGCGGCCGGCCCGCGATCACGAGCTCGATCATGCGCGCGACGACGAACGGCCTGGAAATCGTCTGCGCAAAGCCGATCGGCAGCGCCGTATCCTCGTAGGCCCGGCTGGCGAGCGCCTCCTCGACGAAAAGGTGGCGCGGCACCGCCCCCATGGCGCCGAGCACGCGCTCGTCGGCAATGCCGCTCGCGCGCAGGCGCTCGACCATGCGCGCGCGCGTGCGCTGCGAGGTCATGCCGATCCCCGCCGTGTTCTTCACCGGGCGAGCCATTCCCTGGCGAGCGGGAGCTGCGTGTTGTGGGTGAGATCCAGGCGCAGCGGCGTGACGGAGACGCGGCAGTTGTCGACCGCATGGAAGTCCGTCCCCGGCCCCGAGTCCTGCGCGCCGCCGGCCGGCCCGATCCAGTACGCGGTTTCGCCGCGCGGCGTCTTCAGCTTGGTCACCGGCTCGGCTTTGTGCCGCTTGCCGAGCCGCGTCACCTCGATGCCGCGCAGCCTGTCGGGCTCGACGTCCGGGACGTTGACGTTGAGCAGCATCGGTTCGCCGGTCGGCTCGCGGCGCAAGCGCCCCACGAGCTCGAGCGCGATGCCGATCGCGCTCTCGAAATGCTCGCCCGCCTTGCTCGTGAGCGAGACGGCGACCGACGGAATGCCGAGCAGATAGCCTTCGGCGGCGGCGGCCACGGTCCCGGAATAAATCGTGTCGTCCCCCATGTTCGCGCCGAGGTTGATGCCCGATACGATCACGTCCGGCGTAAAATCCAGCAGCCCCGTCACCGCGATGTGCACGCAGTCGGTCGGCGTGCCGTTCACCGAGAAAAAGCCGTTGGGGGCGCGGCGCACGACAAGCGGCCGGTCGAGCGTGAGAGAGTTCGAGGCGCCGGAGCGGTCGCGCTCCGGGGCGACGACGGTCACCTCCCCCAACTGGCGCAAGGCTTCGGCGAGCAGCGTGATGCCCGGCGCGAAGTAGCCGTCGTCGTTGGACACCAGTATTTTCATGCGATCGATTCTACAACTCGGCGCCGCGCGCGCTGTCGAACCGCCAGTGCGCATCCTCGCGGCGATCGTCGGGCTGCTCGCAGCGAGCGTCGCGTGGGCGCAGCTCGCGTACCGCGTCGAGATCGACGCGCCGCGCGAAATCGCCGAGCCGCTGCGCCAGGGCCTCGACGTGGTGCGCTGGCAGCACGACCCGCAGATGACGGCCGAGCAGCTGCGCCGCCTCGCCGACGAAGCCGAGCGCGAAGCGCGCGAAACCGCCGCGACCCAGGGATACTTTTCCGCGCAGGTCGCGGTGAAGATCGACGAAAGCGCCGCGCCGTGGGTCGTGCGGGTGAGCGTGGAGCCGGGCGAGCGCACCGTGGTCGGCGACATCGACCTGCGCTTCAGCGGCCCGGCGGTGGAGGATGGCGAGGCGCGCGCGCTGTTCAAGCGCGTGCGCGACACCTGGAGCCTGCGCCGCGGTGAGCCGTTCCGCCAGGCCGACTGGGAGGCCGCGAAGCGCAGAGCGGTGCGCGAGCTCGCGAGCTGGCGCTACGCCGGCGCCCGCGTCGCCGAGAGCCGCGCGCTGGTCGACCCGGAGACCCGGCGCGCGAATCTCATGGTCGAGCTGGCGAGCGGGCCGCCGTTTCGCTTCGGCGAGCTGCGCGTGAGCGGCACGCGCCGGTTCTCGGACAGGATCGTGGAAAACCTGAGCCCGTTTCGCGCCGGCGACGTCTACGACCGGGACAGCCTGCTCGTCTACCAGCGGCGCCTCCTCGAGAGCGGCTACTTCGTCAGCGTGCAGGCGGACATCGCGCCCGAGGAAGGCCGCGCGGACGCCGCGCCGGTGCGCGTGGCGGTGATCGAGGCGAACAAGCATCACGTCGAAAGCGGCCTCGGCTACACCACCGACGCCGGGCCGCGCCTGGAGCTGCACTACAGCAACCAGGACGTGTTCGACTCGGCCTGGCGCTTCGGCAACACGCTGCGGCTCGATCAGAAGGTGCAGCACCTGCAGCTCGACTTGAACGCGCCGCCGGGCCCGGGCGGCCGATGGAACAGCTACTTCGCCCGCGCGCGGCAGACCGACATCCAGAACGAGTCGACGCGCGAGCTCGCCGCCGGCGTGTCGCACAACTGGGGCGCCGCGCTCGCGCCCTCGGCGCTCATCGTGTCCGGCCATCTCGAGGAGCAGCGCGTCGGCGGCGATGTGACCGACAACCGCAACGCGCTCTACACCGGATTCCGGCGCAGCTTTCGCAAGACCGACGACTACGTCTACCCACGCTCGGGCTACCTGGCGAGCTTCGAGCTCGGCGGCGCCGCGCCGGCGCTCGCCTCGCGCGAGTTCCTGCGCGGCGTGGCGAGCGCCTTGTTGTTCGTTCCGTTCGGGCGCTCCGGAGATCTGCTGCTGCGCGGCCAGGCGGGCCGCGTCATCGCGCGCACGCGCGAGGGCATACCGACGAGCTTTCTGTTTCGGACCGGCGGCGACCAGACGGTGCGCGGCTACGCCTTCGAAAGCCTCGGCGTGCGCCAGGGCGAGGCGATCGTCGGCGGGCGGCGCTACGTGGTCGGTAGCGTCGAGTACACGCACTGGTTCAGCGAGAGCTGGGGCGCCGCGGCGTTCGTCGACGCGGGCAACGCCTGGGACGACACCACGTTGTTCAAGGCCGCGCTCGGCTACGGGCTCGGCGCGCGTTTCCGCACCCCGATCGGCCCGATCCGCGCCGATCTCGCCTACGGCCAGCAAACGCATGCCCTGCGCCTGCATTTCTCCGTCGGATACACGTTCTGATGAAGCGGCTCGCCGGCGCGCTGGCGCTTCTGGTCGTCGCAGCCCTCTTGTCCCTCGCGTGGGTGCTCGAGACCGAACAGGGGCTGCACTGGGCGGCGGCGCGCGTGCAGGAAGCCGCCGGCGGGAAGCTGCGGCTGGAAGGGCTGCACGGCGCGCTGGCGCGCGAGATCCGGGTCGAGCATCTCGCCTATTCGGACGGGGGAACGGCGCTCGAGGCGCGCAGCGGCGTGCTGCGGCTCGAGCTCCTCGCTTTTCTCGGCGGGCGCGCCGGTATCCGCTGGCTGCGCCTCGAATCCCTTGCAGTCAGCATGACGGGCGGCGGCGCACCGGGCCCACGGCCCGCGCTTGCGTTCGGCTTTCGCATCGACAGCGCGGAAATCGCGCGTATCGACGTGCAGGCGCGCGAGCGGCGTTTTCTTATCGAGGAGTTGCGGCTGCACGACGCGGCGCTGCGCCAGGACGGGGCCATCGCGGGATCGGCCTCGTTCAGGCTGCGCGACGAGCGCTATCCGATAACCGCAGACATCCGGGCGGGCGGCACGCTCGAGCGCCTCGAAATTTCCTTCCACGGAACGGTCGCGGCGATTCCCGCCACCGCAAGCGCGGTGCTTGCGCCGTTCGCCGAGCGGCGCCTGGAAGCTATCGACGCGCAAGCAGGACCGATCGACCTCAAAGCGCTCAACCCCGAATGGCCGACTACCGCGCTCGACGTGAAGCTGGCCGGCAAGCCGACGAGCAGCTCCGCGCTCGCAGGAACGCTCGCGCTACGCAATGCGCAGCCCGGGCCGCTCGACAAGCAGCGCGTTCCGGTCGCGGCAGCGCAGGCGCGCTTCGCGACCGACTTCGCAGCGCTCTCGCTGCACGAGATGACGATCAGGCTTGCGCCGGCCGGAACGCTGAGCGGGCAAGCGGAGCTGCGTGGCGGGCGTGCAACTTTCGACTTGCGCGTGGCGGCGCTCGACCTGCGGTCGCTGCGCAGCCGCTTGCGCCGCAGCGCCCTCGAAGGTCGCGTGCAAGGAATGGCGAGCGAGAGAATGCAATCGGCCCGCGGCGAGCTTGCGCAGGCCGGCATGCGCCTCAGCGCCGACGCCGTGCGCACCGGCGATGTGGTGGAAATTCGCAGCCTGCGGGCGAGCGCCGAAGGCGGCGAGGCCACGGGCAGCGCGCGCCTGCGGCTCAGCGAACCGATGCGCTTCGAAGCAAGCTTGAAGCTGGCCCGATTCGATCCGGCCCGCTTCGGCGACTATCCGGCAGGCTCCATCAACGGCCACCTCGAAGCGAGCGGCGCCCTCGGTACCGAGTACCGCGTCGACGCACGCTGGATCGTGCGCGACAGCACGCTGCTCGACGCTGCCTTCGCGAGCCGCGGCGCCGCGCGCATCATGCCCCGCCGTGTAACGCAAGTGGATGCAGGCTTGCAGCTGGGCGGCGCGACTCTCAACGCGCGCGGCGGTTTCGGCGCACGCGGCGACGAGCTCGCGTGGGAGCTGGAAGCGCCGCAAATCGCCCAGTTCCTGGACGACGCAGCCGGTCGCTTGCGCGCGAGCGGCAGACTGAGGGGGACCTGGGACAACCCTCAGGGCGATGTCGACGCCAGGGCGCTTGGGCTGCGCCTGCGCGATCGCATCCAGCTGAAAGCGGTTGCGGTGAAGGCGAGCGGCAGCCTTGCGCAGCACGACGCGCAGATTGCGCTGCAAGCAGAGGGCCTCGACCTCGACGCGCGCTTGCGCGGCCGTTGGAATGCGGGCCGATGGGCGGGCGAAATCCGCGCGCTGCGCAACTCGGGCGCCTACCCGATGCAGCTCAGCGCCCCTGCGCCGCTCGAAGCTTCGCGCGGGGGCGTGAGCCTTGGCCGCCTGGAAGCCGCGCTCGGCGAGGGCCGGCTCCTGGTGAAGCAGCTCGCCTGGTCGCCCGAGCGTCTCGATACGAGCGGCGAGTTCAGCGCCCTTCCGGCGCAGTGGCTCGTCCTTGCGGCAGGCCTTGCCGGGCGCGTCCGCTCGACGATGCTGGTCGACGGCGAGTGGTCGCTGCGCGCGGCGCCTCGCCTGACCGGCACGCTTTCGCTGCGCCACGCCGCCGGGGATCTCACCATCACGGAGGGCGCGCCGATGGCGCTCGGCTTGGAGAAGGCGCTGCTCGACGCGCGCTTCGAAAACGGGCGGGTGAAGGCGAAGGGCGCTTTCTCCGCGCGTTTCGCCGACGTCGCGCTCGAGGGCGAGCTGATTCCCGAGCCCGATGCCCCGGGCTTCGGCATTACCGGGCAATCGGCGCTCGCCTTCGACGCGCATGTCGCCTTCGCCGATCTTCGCGCGCTCACACGGTCGATGGTCGACGAGGCGCGGCTCAACGGGCGCGTCAGCGCCGAGCTGCACGGCAGCGGCACGCTCGCCAGTCCGGCGCTTTCGGGGACCGTGCGCGGAGACGCGATCGCGCTCGATGTGCCGCCCTACGGCGTTTACCTCAAGAACGGCGAGCTGCGCGCGGAGCTGCAGGGCGACCGGCTGAACGTCACGAGTTTTTCGATCCAGGGCAGCGAAGGCCGGCTCACCGCAAGCGGCGCGCTGCCGCTGCGCTTCTCCGAAGGCACGGCGCGCCTCGCCTGGCGGGCGGAACGCTTCGGCTTGCTGGAGCGCCCGGATCTGCGGCTGGTCGTTTCCGGCGCAGGCGAAGCGCGGCTGCAGGACGGGAAAGTGCTGCTCGCGGGAGCGCTGCGCGCCGATCGCGGCTATCTCGAGCTCGAGCAGGAGCGCCTGCCGAAGCTGGGCGACGATGTGGTCATCGTCGGCCAGCAGCGCCCGCCGCCCAAGGGGCGCGCGCGCGTGCCGGTCGCGCTCGACGTGCAGCTCGATCTCGGCGACGCGCTGCAGGTGCGCGGCTACGGCCTCGAAGGCAGGCTCACCGGCCGGCTGCAGGTCGAGACCACGAAGGACGGCGAGCTGCGCGCCTACGGGCGCGTCGAGGCGGTGAACGCCACGTTCCTCGCGTACGGGGAGCGCCTGCAGGTCGATCCCGGCGTGGCGATTTTCGACGGCCCGCTCGACAACCCGTCGCTGCAGATGACGGCATGGCGGCGCAACCAGCAGGTGGAAGCCGGAGTGCAGTTGACCGGCACGGCGCGCGCGCCGCGCGTGCAGCTGGTGTCCAATCCGCCGGTGCCCGAGGGCGAGCAGCTCTCATGGCTCGTTCTGGGCCGCGCGCCCGGCAACGCGACCAAGGCCGACCTCGGCATGCTGCAGGCGGCCGCCGGAGCGCTGCTTGCGCGCGGCGACCAGATGCCGCTCGACCGGCGCATCGCGCGCGCTTTCGGCCTGGACGAGATCTCGCTGCGCGGCAGCGGCGAGGTGGCTGATCGCGTGGTCGCCGTGGGCAAGCGGCTTTCCGACCGTCTTTATATCAGCTACGAGCGGGGAATCGGCGCCGCTGCTTCGGCGCTCGTGAAGCTCGACTTCTCGCTGACGCAGCGGCTTTCGGTGCGCGCCGAGACGGGAACCTCGAGCGGCCTCGGGCTTTTCTACCGCTTTTCCTGGGATTGAGCGGTTTCGGCGCGCAACCACTGCAGCGCGGGCGCTTCCGCGCGGAAGGCGCGCACATTGGCGCCGTGCTGGCGCGCCAGCACCTCGACATACTGCTGCGCGGCGCGTACCTCGTCGGAATCGCCGAGCAGCGCTATCCGATACGAAGGGTTCGACGCGGCGAGCTTGAAGAATTCCGAGATCCCGTATGTATCGACCTTGAAAATCGGACGCGAGTTGTGCACCCAGATGAGCACGTGCGTGATGCCGGCATCCAGCGCCTTGCGGACGAGCGCCGTAAGGAATTCGTGCGTCTGCTCCGCCGTCTCGCGCCCGAAGAGCTCGGCGCGCAGATGGTCGTCCGCCGTTTCGATCTTGTAGTGCATATCGCTTCGGGCGCCGACTATTGCACGACTGGCGCGCGGGGCGCTACCCCGGAGATATGAACCAGTTCACAAGCGGCTCATTTGCCGGTCCTGCACGCGCGCAAGCAAAAGCAGCGCGGCGCTCGCCCCAAGGAGCGCCATGAACATGTCGGACTGGGTGTCCCAGGCGTCGCCCTGCGTGCCGAGGAATTCGTCCGCTCCTTGCCCCAGCGCAAGCGCAGCCCCCCACTCGATGAGCTCGTAGGCCAGGCTCACGGCGAGCGCCACGCACAGCGACAGGAAGCTGGCCATGCGCCCGCGCGCGATGTGGCCCGCCCGGATCAGAATCTCGCGCGCCACCAGCGCCGGGACGAAGCCTTGCATGAAGTGGCCGATCTTGTCGTACGGGTTGCGCGAAAGCGACAGCAGGTCCTGGAGCCAGAAGCCGAGCGGAACGCGCGCGTACGTGTACGCCCCGCCGGCCATCAGCACCACGGCATGCAGCGCGATGACGAGGTAGAGCAGCGTGGTGAGCGGAAAGCGCCCGTACGTGGCGACGAGGACCGGCGCCGCGATCAGCACCGGCGCAACTTCCATCCACCAGGTGGCGCGGTCGTACGGCGCGATGCCGGAATAGACGAGCGCGACGAGCACCGCAGCGGCGAGGACCAACAGCCAGGTACGCCGGTTATCCATTCGAAGGGAACGGGTTAAATTATAGGCATGAGGCTTCCGCGCTGGTTGAGGGGCGAAGATGCGGCCGCTTGGCTCGAGCGGGGCGCGCGCAGCGAAGCGCAGGGCGATCTCGCTGACGCCGTCCAATGCTACCAACGCGCTTTCGCGCTCGACCCGGATTCCTTCGAAGCGGCACGCGCGCTCGCTTTCGGGTGGGCGCGCCTCGGCGACGTCAACCATGCGGAGCACTTCGCCGCCGCGGCGCTGAAGCTCGACGCGACCTCGGTGCCGCTGCAGCTGCTGCGCGGCGACCTGCTGCGCGAGCAAGGCCGCCTGGAGGACGCACTGGCGGCATGCGAAGAAGCGGTGCGGCTCGCGCCGGATCTCCCGCAAGCCCGCAATAACTTCGGAAATGCCCTCAGGGATATAGGCCGGACGCCCGAGGCCATCGCGCAATTTCGCGCCGGGCTCGCGCTCGATCGAACGCTGCCCGAGCTGCATTTCAACCTCGCGCTGTCCCTTCAGCTCGCCGGGGAGTTGGATGAAGCCGAAGCGCATTACCGCTCCGCCGCCGAGCTCAAGCAGGATTTCGCTCAAGCCTGGCTCAACCTGGCAAGCCTGTGCGAGCAGCGGGATGACGTACAGGGCGCGCTCGACGCTTATCGCAACGCGATCAGGAGCGCTCCGGATGAAGTCGCGGCGCACGTCAATTACGCGCAGCACCTGCTGCGCCTCGGCCGCTTCGACGAGGGATGGAAGGAGTACGAATGGCGCTGGCGCCTGCCGGAAATGGCGGCGTGGGCGCCGCGATTCGACAAACCGCAGTGGGAGGGCGGCGAGCTCGCGGGAGAAACGGTGCTGGTCTACGCGGAGCAAGGCTTCGGAGACGCCATCCACTTTGCGCGCTACGTTCCGCTCATAGCGCGGCGCGGCGGCAAGCCGGCTTTCCGCTGTCCGGCGCCGCTGAAAGCGCTATTCGCGCGCGCGCCGGGCATGGGTCGGGTTTTCGACGAACGCGAGCCGCCCCCGCCGTTCGATCTTTGCTGTCCGCTACTCAGCCTGCCGCGCTTGTTCGGCACCCGCCTCGACAACGTCCCGGCCGACGTGCCTTATGTCCATGCCGATCCGGACAAAGTGCGGCAATGGCAAGGCAGCCTCGCATCGCAGCCTGCGCTGCATGTCGGATTGGCGTGGACCACCGACTCGAAAATCGCTCAGTTCAAGACCATGCCTCTCGACGCATTGGCGCCGCTCGGCCGGATCCCGGGCGTGGTGCTGCACAGCCTGCAGACCGGGGCTGCAGCCGCCGAGGCGGACCGGCCGCCCTCCGGCATGGCGCTCGTCAACGACGGCTCGCGGTTACGCGATTTTTCCGACACGGCGGCGCTGATCGCCAACCTCGACCTCGTCATTTCCATCGACACTGCCGTAGTGCACGTGGCGGGCGCGCTGGCGAAACCGATCTGGACGCTGCTCGCCGAGCCGGCGGATTGGCGCTGGCTCGTCGAACGCGACGACAGTCCCTGGTATCCGACGATGCGCCTTTTTCGCAGAGCGCGCGGGATGCCTTGGAACGACCTGATCCAGCAGGTCGCCAAGGCGTTGAACGAATGGAGGAATGGTCGGGGCGGCGAGATTTGAACTCGCGACCACCTGCACCCCATGCAGGTACGCTACCAGGCTGCGCTACGCCCCGACGGCTTCGATTCTACCCTTGGAGCTGGTCGAGAACGGCGCGCAGCTCGCGCTTTATCGCCGCGAGATCGACCCCGTTGCCGCCTGGGGCGCGGCCGTTGCGCGCGGCGGGCTCGGCCTTTTCCTCGGCCTGGCCTGAACTGTCGAGCCGGTTGCGTGCGCCGCTGATGGTGAAGCCTTCCTCGTACAGCAGCTCGCGAATGCGCCGGATGAGCAGCACTTCATGGTGCTGGTAATAGCGGCGGTTGCCGCGCCGCTTCACCGGTTTTAGCTGCGTGAATTCCTGCTCCCAGTAGCGCAGGACGTGCGGCTTCACCCCGCAGAGCTCGCTCACCTCACCGATGGTGAAGTAGCGCTTGGCGGGGATCGGCGGAAGTTCAGCTTTCCTGCGACTTTGCTCCATGGCGGCTCTTCTCGACCATGGCCTTGAGCTTCTGGCTGGCGTGGAAAGTCACGACCCGGCGGGCGCTGATCGGGATTTCCTCGCCGGTCTTGGGGTTGCGCCCGGGGCGCTGGGGCTTGTCGCGCAACTGGAAATTGCCGAACCCGGAGAGCTTCACGCTTTCCCCGCGCTCCAGGGCGCCGCGGATCTCCTCGAAGAAGGCTTCGACCATGTCCTTGGCCTCGCGCTTGTTCAGCCCGACCTTCTCGAAAAGCAGATCGGCCAGCTCGGCCTTCGTCAGCGTCATTCGAGCGCCCCCCTGGCTCCCTAAGCTCTTAATGCAGCGGAGAATCTTTGGCCCAGCAGCGCTACCAGCGCGTCGCGGGTAGCGTCCGCCTCCGCATCCGTAAGAGTTCGTTCAGTATGTTGCATAACTACCCGGAAAGCAAGGGATTTTTTCCCTTGGGGGAGGCCTGCGCCGCGATACAGGCTGAAAAGTCGCACCGAGCGCACGATGGCCGGTTTTTCCGCCTGAATAGCGTCCAAAACGGCCTGAACCGGAGTCCCCGCGTCGAACACCAGCGCGATGTCGCGGACCACGGGCGGGAAGCGGGACGGGACCTGCGGCCGGGGCAGCGGGGAGGCAAGCAGCGGCTCCACGTCCACTTCGAACAGGATCGCCGGCTGCGGCAGCTCGTATTTCTGCATCCACTTCGGGTGCAACTCCCCGACCCATCCCGCCGGCTTGCCCTCGATCAGGACTCGGGCGCAGCGCCCGGGGTGGAAGGCCGGGTGCTTAGCCTTTTCCAAGCGCAGCGCCAGCGGGGCGACCAGCGTCTCGAGATCGGCCCGGACATCGAAGAAGTCCACCGCGCGTTCTACGCCGTCCCACTGCTCCGCGAAGGCGCGGCCGTACGCCGCGGCCGCGATGCGCAACGGCTGGCGCAAGCCTGCCACGGAAAGCGGGCCCTCCGGCGCTGCGGCGTCGCGCAGGAACACGCGCCCGAGCTCGAAGACGCGGATGCGCGGGACCTTGCGGAAGTGGTTCTTCCTCACCACGTCGACGAGCGAGCCGATGAGCGAGGTGCGCATCACCGAAAGCTGGCTTGCGATCGGGTTGAGCAGGCGGATGGGATCGGCTTCGCCGGCGAAATCCGCCTCCCACGCCTGCTCGACGAAGCTGAAGTTGATCACTTCGCGATAGTCGGCGGCCGCCATGCGCTCGCGCAGCGAGTGCGCGCTGCGCACCGATTCGGGCGTCTTCAGCATGGTGAGCGCCGCGCGCGGCGGGTGCGCCGCGATGCGCTCGAAGCCGTGCAGGCGCGCCACCTCCTCGATCAGGTCTTCCTCGATCTCGAGGTCGAAGCGGTAGCTCGGCGGGCCAACGACGAATTTTTCTTGTTCTTTCCTGAAAGGCATTTTCAGCCGAGAAAACACGCTCTCCATTTCGTCGGCGGAAATCGGCACGCCGATCACCTTCTGTGCGCGCGCGATACGCATCGCGACCGGCTTCCTCTCGGGCAGGCGCGCCACCAAGTCTTCGGTCGGCCCGGGCTCGCCGCCGCAGATCTCCAGGATGAGGCGCGTGGCGCGCTCGATGCCGTCGACGTTGTTGTCGAAGTCGACGCCGCGCTCGAAGCGGTGCGAGGCGTCGCTGACGAAGTTGTAGCGCCGCGCGCGGCCGGCGATCGCCGCGGGAAAGAAGAACGCGGACTCGAGCAGCACGTTGCGCGTCGCCTCGTCGGCCTTCGTGCTCTCCCCGCCCATGATGCCGGCAAGGCCGATGGCGCCCGAGTCGTCGGTGATGCACAGCACCGAGTCGTCCACCTCGACCGTCTGCTCGTTCAGGAGCAGCAGCTTTTCGCCCTTGCGGCCCCAGCGCACGTCGATCGGCCCCTTCAGCTTGTCGAGGTCGTAGACGTGCAGCGGCCGCCCGAGCTCGAGCATCACGTAGTTGGTGACGTCCACCAGCGCCGAAATGCTGCGCTGACCGGCGCGCTCGAGCCGTTCTTTCATCCACTGAGGCGTCGGCGCCGCCGCGTTGACGCCGCGGATGACGCGCCCGGTGAAGCGGCCGCAGCCTTCGGGGGCCGTGATGCGCACCGCGTGTCTGGCCTGATTCTTGGCAAAGACTTTTTCTATTTTGGGAGCTTCCAGTGGCGCGCCGGTGAGCGCAGAGAGCTCGCGCGCGACCCCGAGGATGCAGAGCGCGTCGGCGCGATTCGGGGTGAGCTTAAGCGTGAGCACCCAATCGTCCAGGCCGAGCAGCGCGCGCACGTCCTGCCCGGGCTTCGCTTCGCGCGAGAGCTCCAGGAGCCCGGAGTGATCGTTCGACAAGCCGAGCTCGCGCGCCGAGCACAGCATGCCCTCGCTCTCCACGCCGCGCAGCGAGGTCTTGCGGATCTCCATGCCGGGGAGCTTCGCGCCGATCACGGCAAGCGGTGCCTTCATGCCGGCGCGCACGTTCGGCGCGCCGCACACGACTTCCACTTTTCCGTTTCCGGTCGAGACCGCGCAAACGGTGAGCTTGTCGGCGCCGGGGTGGCGGGCGACCGAGACGATCTCGCCCACGACGACGCCGCTGAACTGCGGGCCGAAGGGCGCGTAGGTCTCCACCTCGAGGCCGGCCATCGTCAGCCGGTCGGCGAGCGCCTGCCCCGATAGCGGCGGATTGCAGAAACTACGCAGCCAGCTTTCGGGGACGTTCATCAGAACTGCTCGAGGAAGCGCAGATCGCCGTCGAAGAACAGGCGCAGGTCGTCGATCCCATAGCGCAGCATGGTGAGGCGCTCGAGGCCCGAGCCGAAGGCGAAGCCGATGTAGCGCTCGGGATCCAGGCCGAAGTTGCGCACCACCGACGGATGCACCTGCCCCGCGCCCGAGATCTCCAGCCAGCTTCCCTTGAACGCCATGTCGATTTCGGCCGAGGGCTCGGTGAACGGAAAGAACGACGGGCGAAAGCGCAGCTCAAGATCGTCCATCTCGAAGAAGCGCCGCAGGAAATCGGTGTAGACGCTTTTCAGGTCGGCGAAGCTGATGTGCTCGTCGATCCACAGGCCCTCGACCTGGTGGAACATCGGCGAATGCGTCGCGTCGGAATCGACGCGGTAGGTGCGGCCGAGCGCGATCGCCTTGATCGGCGGCTGGTGCGTGCGCGCGTAGCGCACCTGCATCGGGCTCGTGTGCGTGCGCAGGACAAGCGGCAGGCCGTCCTGGTCCTTCAGATCGACGTAGAACGTGTCCTGCATCGAGCGCGCGGGATGGTTCTCCGGGTTGTTGAGCGCAGTGAAGTTGTACCAGTCGGTCTCGATCTCGGGACCGTCGGCCACCTCGAAGCCGATCGAGCGCCAGATCTGCTCGACGCGCTGCCAGGTGCGGATCACCGGATGGATGCCGCCGCGGCCGCGACCTCGCCCGGGCAGCGTGACGTCGAGCGCCTCCTCGGCAAGGCGCGCGGCGAGCTTCGCGTCGGCGATCTCGGCGCGCCGCGCCTCGAGCGCTTGCTCGATTTGCTGCTTGGCCGCGTTGAACTTCGCGCCCCACTCCTTGCGCTGCTCAGGCGCGAGGTTTTTCAACGCGGACTGCTGCGCGGTCAGCTCGCCCTGTTTCCCGAGGAAGCGCGCCTTCGCGTTTTCGAGGGACGCGGCATCGCCCGCCGCGCTGAACGCGGCGCGCGCGCGCGAGACGATGCCGTCGAGCTGCTGCAACTAGTGGGAGAGGCTCGCCTTGACCTGGCCCGCGATCTTCGCGAATGCCGCCTTGTCGGCGACAGCCAGATCGGCAAGCACCTTGCGGTCGATGTCGATGTTCGCCCGCTTGAGCCCCGACATGAAGCTCGAGTACGTCATCCCCAGCTCGCGCACCGCGGCGTTGATGCGCGCGATCCACAGCGCGCGGAACTGGCGCTTCTTCTGGCGCCGGTCGCGGTACGCGTACTGCCCCGCCTTCATCACCGCCTGCTTGGCGACGCGGTAGACGTTGCCCCTGCGGCCGCGGAATCCTTTCGCCTGCTTCAGGACCTTCTTGTGGCGCGCGCGCGCAACGGTTCCTCGCTTGACTCTCGGCATGGCGCGCTCCTTAGGACGAGTACGGCAGCATCGCGCGGATGGCGGCCGTGTTGGTGTGGTCTACGCCGCTGCGGCGGCGCATCTGGCGTTTGCGCTTGGTGCTCTTCTTCGTGAGGATGTGGCGCTTGTAAGCGCCGGCGCGCTTGATCGTGCCGCTGCCGCGCACCTTGAAGCGCTTCGCGGCGCCTCTCTTCGACTTCATCTTGGGCATGATTGCTTCCTTCTCTCGTTTTCGCATGACGCCGGGCGGCCCCACCCCGTGGAGCGCTTGATGCCGCGGCCATCACTTGTGTAACCGCTATGCCGTTGCCGGCTTGGCCGCCGGTTTTGCCGGCGCTTTCGGCTTTGCCGCTTTCTCCTTCACCGGCGGCGCCTTTTTCTTGGGCGCCAGCACCATCACCATCTGCCTGCCTTCGAGCTTGGGAAACTGCTCCACCAGCCCGACCGCATCGAGGTCCTTCCTCACCCGCTCCAGCAGGCGCTCGCCGAATTCCCTGTGCGCCATCTCGCGCCCGCGGAAGCGCAACGTCACCTTCGCCTTGTCGCCTTCCTCGAGGAACTGGACGAGCTTTCCCAGCTTGATCTTGTAGTCGCCCTCGTCGGTGCCGGGCCGGAACTTGATCTCCTTGACCTGGATCTGCTTCTGCTTGAGCTTGGCCTCGTGGGCCTTCTTCTGCTCGCGGTAGCGAAACTTGCCGTAGTCCATCAACTTGCAGACCGGCGGGTTCGCGAGCGGCGCGATCTCCACCAGGTCCACATTCGCTTCCTCGGCCAGCCGCAGCGCTTCCAAGACCGGCTTGATCCCGAGTTGGTCACCGTTTTCCGCTACCAGTCGCACCTCCGGGGCGGTGATTTCCCGGTTGATGCGCTGCGATCTCTCGAGTGCGATGAGTGAAAAGCTCCTCAATACGTTAATAAAAACTTAGCCGTGCACCTGCGCGTTCGCCTCGTTCCGGAGGCGCGCGGTGAAGGCTTCCAGGCTCATGGCCCCGAGGTCCTCGCCGCTGCGCGTGCGCACGGCCACCGTCTCAGCCTGCATTTCCTTGTCCCCGACCACTAGCTGGTAGGGCAGTTTCTGCAAGCTATGTTCGCGAATTTTATAAGAAATTTTCTCGTTTCGCAAATCCGCGAAGGCGCGAAAACCGCTTTTCACGAGCGCTTCTTTGACGTCATTTGCGTAGGACGCCTGGCGCTCCGTGATGTTCAGCACAACCACCTGCTCGGGCGCGAGCCACAGCGGGAAGGCGCCCGCGTAGTGCTCGATCAGGATGCCGATGAAGCGCTCCATGGAACCGACGATCGCGCGATGCAGCATCACCGGGGTGCGGCGGCTGTTGTCCTCGGCGACATACTCGGCGCCCAGCCGTCCCGGCATGCTGAAGTCGACCTGGATGGTCCCGCACTGCCAGACGCGGCCGAGTCCGTCCTTCAGCGAGTATTCGACCTTCGGGCCGTAGAACGCGCCCTCGCCCGGCGAGAGCGTGTAGCGAACCCCCGATTTTTCCAAAGCCTGCTTGAGGGCGCTTTCCGCCTTGTCCCACAGCTCGTCGGCGCCGATGCGCTTGGCCGGCCGCGTCGCGACGCGGTAGATGACCTCGGTGAACCCGAAGTCGCGGTACACCTTCTGCAGAAGCTCGGTGAACGCGACGCACTCGGGAAGGATCTGGTCCTCGGTGCAGAAAATATGGCCGTCGTCCTGGACGAAGCCGCGCACGCGCATCAGGCCATGCAGCGCCCCCGAGGGCTCGTTGCGGTGGCAGGAGCCGAATTCGCCGTAGCGCAGCGGCAGCTCGCGGTAGCTCCTCACGCCCTTGTTGAAGATCAGGATGTGGCCGGGACAGTTCATCGGCTTGATCGCGTACTCGCGATTTTCCGAAGCCGTGGTGAACATGTTGTCCTTGAAGTTCTCCCAGTGCCCGGTGCGCTCCCACAGGCTGCGGTCGAGAATTTGCGGGCCGCGCACCTCGCGGTACCCGTTCTCGCGGTAGACGCGGCGCATGTACTGCTCGACCGCCTGCCACAGCACCCAGCCCTTGGGATGCCAGAACGCGAGGCCCGGCGCCTCCTCCTGCATGTGGAAAAGATCGAGCTGCGTGCCGAGGCGCCGGTGATCGCGCTTCTCGGCCTCTTCCAGCATCTTCAAATAGGCGTCCTGGTCTTCTTTCTTCGCCCACGCCGTGCCGTAGATGCGCTGGAGCATCTCGTTCCTCGAGTCGCCGCGCCAATAAGCGCCTGCGACGCGCATCAGCTTGAACACCTTCAGCTTGCCGGTCGAGGGCACGTGCGGCCCGCGGCACAGATCGATCCAGTTGCCTTGGCCGTAGAGCGAGATGTCTTCCTTCTCCGGGATCGAGGCGATGATCTCCGCCTTGTAGCTTTCCCCCTGCTTCCGGAAAAACTCCACCGCCTCGTCGCGCGGCATGACTTTTCTCTGGACGGGCAAGTCTCTCTTCGCGATCTCGACCATGCGCTTTTCGATGGCCGCGAGGTCTTCCGGGGTGAAAGGCCGCTTGTAGGAAAAGTCGTAGTAGAAGCCGTTTTCGATCACCGGGCCGATGGTGACCTGCGCGTCGGGAAAGAGCTCCTTCACGGCATGCGCCAGAAGGTGCGCCGTCGAGTGGCGCAGGATCTCCACGCCCTCCGCATCGCGCTCGGTGATGATCGCCACGTCCGCATCCGAGTCGACGCGGAAGCCGGTATCGACCAGCTTGCTGTTCACGCGCCCCGCGAGCGCGGCGCGCGCCAGCCCGGCGCCGATCGACTGTGCGATCTCGGCTACCGTGACGGGGTTCGGGAACGACTTGGTCGAGCCGTCGGGAAGACGGATGTTGGGCATCGCTTGCGAGAGCCTGCATACTATCACGATGAATGTTGCGCTTTCACTCGCGATCGCCCCCTACGACCATGCGCGCGGCCTCGAGGCGCAGGGCATCGACCTCAACGTGCTCGAGCTGCCGATCGAGGAGATTTTTTACCGGTTCACGCGCTTTCGCGAGTTCGATGCCTCCGAGATGTCGTTCGCCAAGACGCTCGCGCTCGTCTCGCAGCCCGGGAGCGACATCGTCCCGCTGCCGGTGTTTCCTTCGCGCGTGTTCCGCCACTCGGCGATCTATGCCGGCAAGACCGGCGGCATCAAGAAACCCAAAGACCTCGAGGGGCGCAAGGTCGGCATCCCCGAATGGGCGCAGACCGCGGGCATCTACGTGCGCGGCCTGCTGCAGCACGAATACGGCGTGGATCTCGCGCGCATCGAGTGGTTCCAGGCAGGCGTGCACCAGCCGGGCCGCATCGAGAAGGTGAAGCTCGACCTGCCCTCGGGCGTGCGCGTCACCCCGGTGCCCGGGAAGAGCCTCGCGCAGATGCTCGCGAGCGGCGAGCTGGACGCGGTCATTTCCGCCCGGGATCCCGGCGGAGAACGCCTTTTCAAGGATTACATCTCTCTTGAGGCGGAATACTTCGAGAAGACCCGCATCTTTCCGATCATGCACGTGCTGGTGCTGCGCCGCGCGGTCTACGAGCGCGACCGCTGGATCGCGATGAACCTGCTGAAGGCGTTCGAAGAAGCGAAGCGGCGCAGCCAGGCGCGCCTCGTCGAGATCGGCCTGTCGCACGTGCCCATGCCCTGGCTCGCCGAGCACGCGCGCCGCTGGCGCGCGCTGGCCGGGGAGGATTTCTGGCCTTACGGCATCGAGGGGAACCGGCCGACGCTGGAAGCCTTCACGCAGTACGCGTTCGAGCAGGGCGTGACGCCGCGCAAGCTGCAGATTGAGGAGCTGTTTGCGCCCGAGACGCGCGAGAGCTTCAAGATCTAGTCGAGCTTGATGCCGATTTCCTTCACGACCTTAGCGTACTTGGCGTAGTCGCGGCGGATGATCTCGTTGAACTCCTCCGGCGTGGTGACGTACGGCTCCAATCCACCGGCTTTGTTGAAGCGCGCCTTCACTTCGGGATCCTCCAGCGCGCGCTTCACCTCGCTTCGCAATTTCGTCAAGACCGGCTCGGGCATCCCCGCGGGGCCGAACAAGCCGAGCCAGATGCTGTTGGCAAATCCGGGATAGAACTCGCCGATCGTCGGCAAATCCGGGTATTGCGCCGAGCGGCGGGCACCCGACACCGCAAGCGCGCGCAGCCGGCCTGCCTTGATCTGCGGGGCGTTCGAGCTGCCTGCCCACATCGCCGCGGTCTCGCCTGAGACGGTCGCCGTGGTCGCCGGCGAGCCGCCGCGATAGGGCACGTGGACCATGTTGATGCCGGCGCGCTGCTTCAGCATTTCCATGGTCAGGTGGTGCTGGCTGCCGTTCCCCCCGGATGCATACGCGAGCGGCGGGTTCGCCTTCTTCGCGAATTCGATGAATTCGGGGAACGTCTTCACCGGCAGCGCGGGATTCACCGCCAAGACGAACTGGTTTGCCGCCACGGCGCTCACCGGCGTGAGATCGCGCAGCGTATCGATCGGCATCCTGGCGTAGAGGTGCGGATTGATCGCGATCATGCTGTCGGCGAGCAGGCCGAGCGTGTGCCCGTCGGGCGCGGCCTTGGCAACCAGCTCGTTGGCGATGTTGCCGTTGGCGCCGGGGCGGTTCTCCACCACCACCGGCTGGCCGAGCGCTTCGGAAAGCCTCTGGCCGAGCACCCGGGCCGCGATGTCAGGCGCGCCGCCGGGCGGGATCGGCACGAGGAGGGTGACGGGCCGTGACGGATACTGAGCGAGGGCCGCCGTTCACGCCGCCAAGCGGCCGACGGCGAACATGAGCGCCGCGCCTGCGGCCGTGAGCGCGATGAGGCCGAGCGCGGTGCTAGGCCGCGCGCGCGAATGGGCCTCGGGCAGGATATCGGCGGCGCCGATGTACAAAAGGAAGCCGGCGAAGAAGCCGAGGTACAGAATCAGGATCGACGGCGGAACCTGAAAGAACAGCGTCGAAAGGATCCCGGCGAGCGGGGCGAGCGCATCGACGACGAGCAGCGCGAGAGACCGGGCGCTCGTGTTGGCGTGCAGGAGCATGAGGCTCACCGTATTCAGGCCGTCGCAGAAATCGTGCGCGATGACGGCAATGGCGACCGCGACGCCGACAGACTGCGAGACCTGGAACGCAAGCCCGATGCCGACGCCGTCCATGAAGCTGTGCCCCGCGAGCGCGATGGCGGAGACCACGCCGACTTCGGGGTGGCGATGCTCCGCGTAATCGGCCTCGTGCCCGTGGTGCACCAGCACGAATTTCTCCACCGCGTGGAACAGGAGAAATCCGCCGATGAGCGCCACCATCGCCCCCTCGATGTCGGTCTTCTCGCTCGCCGCAAGGTCGAGAATCTCGGGCAGGATGTCGAACGCCACCACGCCGAGCAGCACGCCCGCGGTGAAGGCAAGAATGAAGTGGATGTGGCCGCGCAGCCGCAGCGCGAACAGGCCGCCGGCCAGCGTCGAGAAGAAAGTCGCAAGGGAAAGCAGGACGGCGGTCATCGGCGGGTCCGCAACTTTGGCGAAGCCGCCGCTCCGCGTCAACAACGCATTCGCGCTAGCCGGCGCTCCCGCGAACCGCCCACGCCCGCGCGATGAGCGAGATCGACCCGTCGCCGCGCGCCGGAATGCGCTCTTTGATGCGCTCCCGCAGGCGCGCGCGCGCGCTTTCATCGAGCGACATGGCGTACGCGGGAGCCGGTCCCTGGCCCCCGAGGAACGGCTGCCAATAGTCTTCGAAGCTCGCAAAATGGGTCGGAATATCGATCGGCGCCGTCTCGACGCCGCCCAGTCCCGAGGCTGCGAAAAGCGCCAACAGGGACTCCGGCCGGCACAGCGGAAAACGAACCCCTTCGTCGAGCTTCGCGGCTTGCGGGTTGAGCTCCACCGCGGCGTCCCAGAAATAACGCATCAGCTCCATCTTACCCGCGTAATCCCAGACATACGCCGCGATCATGCCTCCGTTGCGCGTCACTCTTTTCATCTCGCTTAGCGCCGCGCGCGGATCGGGAACGAAGTTCAGCACCAGGGCCGAGACCACCACGTCCATCGAGGCGGGGTCCAGCGGAATCGCGGCCGCGCTGCCCTGGTGAAGCGCCGCCCGGGGCGCCAGATTTCGTCGTGCCGTGTTCAGGAACCCTTCGGACGGCTCGACGCCTGTAACGGACGACGGCGCGCAATGCTCCAGGATCGCCGCGCACAACGCCCCGGTCCCGCAGCCGACGTCCAGCCATCGGCGGCCGGCGGGAATTTTCAGCCACGAGAGAAACACAGGAGCCACGCGGCGGCTCCATCTGCCGACGTACTGCTCGTAGGGGTCACCGCGTTCCCAGGTATCGGACGGTTTCGAGAGGTTCATGGAAGCCGCAACTTTCCCTTGATGATCTTGCGCGTCGGCGTGAGCGGCATCTCGGAGACCACCACGAGTTTTTCGGGCAGCTTGGTCTTGGCGATGTCCATCTGGAGCAGGTAAGCGACGAGCTCCTCCAGCGTGAGGGACTGGCTCGCGTCGCGCAGCGTCACAAAGGCGCACGCCTTCTCGCCCAGCACGGGATCCGGCATCGGCACGACGGCCGATTGCAGGATCTTGGGATGCGAGTCGAGCAGCCGCTCGACATCGGCCGGGTTGAACTTCATTCCGCCGCGGTTGATGATGTCCTTCACCCGCCCGGTGATCGCCACACTGCCCTCGGCGTGCATTACGGCGAGGTCTCCCGTGCGATACCAGCCGTCGGGCGTGAAGGAGCCAGCGTTCGCTTCGGCGTTGTCGTAGAAGCCCGGGAAAAGAAGGCATCCGCGCACCTGCAGCTCGCCACCGTCTGCAATGCGCACCTCCGTGCCGGGGCTCGGACGCCCGGCGGAGCGCGCGTGCATCTCGATCGCATCCTGCGGGCGCGTATAGAGACCGGCTTGCGTCTCGGTCATGCCCCAGAGCTGAGTCACCGCGCAGCGCGGCACGCGCGCCGCAAAGTCGCGCACCAGCTCCTCCGGGCAGGCGCTGCCCGACATGATGGCCAGCCTCAGCGACGACCAGCGCTCGCCCTCCAAAAGGCCCATGGCACGCGCCGCCGCGATGTGCGCCGGCGCGGTCCACAACGCCGTCGGGCGCTCCTTCGCGATGAGCTCCGCGAGATCGCGCGGGGTGAACGCGGGCAGCAGCACCGAAGCGGCGCCGCACGCCCATGCGCAGTGCAGCGCATAGAGCCCGAAGAGATGCGTGAAAGGCGCCGCGGACAGAACGCGGTCGTCCGCGCTGAGCCCGTGTTCCGGGACGCTGAGCCGCGCGTTGGAGAGCAGCGTGTGGTAGCTGTGCGGCACCGCTTTCGGCGCCGATGTGGTTCCGGAGGTGTAGAGCAGCACGAACGGATCGGCCGCCACGGGTGCGGGCCAGTCGCGCGCGAGCGGGGACGAGGACTCCAGGTCGGCGAAAGCCAGCGCGCCCGGCACCGGTGCGCCGACCACGACGACCTTCGTTCCGGCGTCGAGAAATGCCGCGGCCGGCGAGCTCCCTTTCACCTCTCCAAGGCAAATCGCCATGCGCGCGCGGCTGTGGCGCGCGAGCGCGGCGATCTCCATGCCGCGATACGGCATGTGCAGCGTGGTCATCACGGCGCCCAGCCGGCAGATCGCGAGGTAAGCGATGACGAACTCCGGGATGTTGGGAAGCTGCACCGCCACGACTTCGCCCGCTGCAACGCCCGCACTGCGCAGCCCTTCGGCGAAGCGCAGCACCCGCTGCTGCAGCTCCGTCCATGACACAACCTGGCCGGCGAGCACGAGCGCGGGCGCGTCGGGCCGCGCTGCGGCATTGCGCGCGAGCCAGCCCGGAAGGGTGTCGTTTCCCCACCAGCCGCGCTCGACGTAGCGCCGCGCGAGCGCGGCATCGAAGCGGAAAGTGTCGCGCAGGCGCAGAGCGTCCGCGCTGTAGCTGAAGCGCTCTTCCAGGCGAACCACCTTTTCCGCCCTGAAGCGTCGCCCGCCGCCCAGGTCGAGCAGGTACGCCTGCTGGCCGGTGCGGAAGCGCCGGCTTTCCTCGCTATTGCGGATGAACATGACCTGCTGGCGCGTGAGTCCGAGGCGCGCGGCGATCTGGCCGTCGGCGAGCCCCATCGCCTCGCGCTGGCGCTCGATCGCCTCCCAATCGAGGCGGCGCACCGGATCGCCTTCGCGCACCTGGAGGTTGTGGCTCATGCGGAACACTATGTCGCCGAAAGTGGCGAGCATCGCGTCCGTGACGCCGAGTTGCGCGCGCGTGAGCCCGCGGGCCATCAGGCTTTCCTGCGCAGGATCGGATCGGCCTGCGGCGCTCGCGTCGCTATCGGGCACACGCGCATGCATTCGAAGCACTGCGCGAACCACGCGCCCGAGCCCGCCGATACCTTGTACCAGAGCATCTTGGTGTCGGGATCGAGCAAGCGCTCGCCGCCGGCGCTACGCACTTCGTCGGCCACCGCCTCGGCAAGGATTTTCGGTACCGCTTCGTATTGCTGCGTGAACTCGGCGCACGCCGCCATGTCGTAGCGCATCATCTTCTGGCGCCCTTCGGCATCCACCTCGCCCGACAGGCACTGCGCCGGGCAGAACTTCATGCACGGGGTGCGCCCGGTCTGGCGATACAAGTTCACGCACGAGGGCGCGGGACAGGGGTTGTCCTGCATCGGCGCGTCCGGCTCGAGCTCGAGCTCGGTGTATACCGACGCGTAGTACATGAAGCCGAACTGCGGGTGCAGCAGGATGTCCCCGGCGAGCGAGCGCGCGCCGATGCCGGCGAGCTCGGCATGCAGCTTGAGGCTCTGCAGCGGCACGCGCGGGCCGGCTTCCGGGTCCATGTCGGGCGGCACGTACACCGAGGGGGCGCCGAACTTGTGCTCGATGAAGAACGCGAGCCCGTAGGCGATCTTGTAGGCGCGCGCCTCGGTCGATCCCGAGTAGGCCATTGCCTTCGCCGGCAGTTGCCACGCGCCCTGCGTCTGGCCGCCGACGCCGAGCGAGATCACCGACTTGACGCGCGGGAAGAGATCGCGCGGCCGGTGTCCCGGCGGCGCGATGCGCTCGCAAGCCGCAAGATCCGCGACGCCGGCCGCGAGCGCGCCGTGCTTCCTGCAGTACTCGAAGATGGCCTGCTTCGCGCCTTCCAAAGCTCCTCCGCGGCAAAAGTCTACCGTGTGCGGAGGCTTGAAGCGGCACTATGTTGTCTGTCGCCGCTAAGGCTTCTTCGCTCCGAGCCGCAGATCCGCGACGTTGAAGCTGCCGGTGAAGTCGAGATCGCAGCGCTCGTCGCCGAGCGACTCAACGAGGCCAAGCGCCTCCAGCCCGGCCATCGCTTCGGACAGCTCGGCTTCCGAATAACCCACGCGAGCGCGCAGGGTATCGCAGTCGACCTCGACTGCGATGTGGCCGAGTATGCGGCGGTATTCCAGGGGCACCGCACGATCCTCGGTCTCCCAGGCCTCGCGGCCGCGCTCGGTGCGCCTGTAGGCCGTCCTTGCCATAAGGACATCGTTCGCTTCCGAGGCGGCAAATGCAAGAAGCGCCGAAACATTCTTGCGTCAAGCCGCGCAAGAACGGTGACTTAAGTCAAAGCGCGACTGCCGAAGGGAGCTGGTAGGCGCGATTGGACTCGAACCAACGACCCCTACCATGTCAAGGTAGTGCTCTAACCAGCTGAGCTACGCGCCTGGGGAGTGCGGATTTTATACTAGTCGGGCATGGACCTTATCTTCTGGCGCCACGCCGACGCCGAGGAAGGCGCGCCCGACCTGGCGCGCAAGCTCTCGCCGAAGGGCCGCGAGCAGGCGGCGCGCGTGGCCGCGTGGATGCGGCACCACCTGCCGGAGGGCTTCGAAGTGCTCGCGAGCCCGGCGCTCCGGGCGCAGCAGACCGCCGAAGCGCTCAAGCTTCCGGTGAAGACGGAGAAGAAGCTCGCGCCGGGCGCTACCGTGCAGGCGATCCTGAAAGCCGCGGATTGGCCGGACCACGAGAAAGCAGTCGTGGTCGTCGGCCACCAGCCCGATCTCGGGCAGGCCATCGCTCACCTGGTCTGCGGAGAGGAGCGCGACTGGCGGCTGAAGAAAGGGGCCTTGTGCTGGATCGCCGAAGACGGCTCGATCAAGGCCGTGCTGTCACCTGACCTGCTTTAGCACCGACACTTTCTTGTCCGACAGGCCGTTGACGGCGAGCTTCATGCCGACGCTTTTCCAGTGATCGGTTTCCGCTTCGAGCGCTGCCGTCGAGAGCGGGCTCTCGTCGAGCCACGACTGCGGCAGATCGATCGCGAAGCCGCCGGCGTCCGCGGCCACGCGCAGGAACGGCAGCTTCGCGTCGCCGCGGCTGCGCAGGATGAGCGATGCGGTGCGCAATGCGAATACCAGTTTCCAGTCGGGCGCTTCGAGGCCTGCGTCGTGCATCTTGCCGAGCTTGCCGCGATGCGCGAGCACCACGCGCGCAAGCCGCGCCTGCTCCATGCGCGAGAAGCCGGGCATGTCGGCGTTCGAGAGGACGTAGGCCGAGTGCTTGTGGTACTGCGCGTGGGCGATGGAGAGCCCGATCTCGGCGAGGCGCGCCGCCCAGTCGAGCAGCAGCCGGTCCGCGTCCTCGTCGCGGTCCGCGCCCGGGGTGAGCGCGTCATAGATCGCCAGCGCCACGTTCTTCACGCGTTCGGCCTGCGCCGCGTCGATGTGATAGCGGCGCATGAATTGCGCGACCGTCGCTTCGCGCATGTCGTGGTGCTCGACGCGGCCGAGAAGGTCGTAGAGCACGCCGTGGCGCAGCGCGGCTTCCGAGACCTTCATCGCATCGACGCCTAGCTCGTCGAACGCCGCCATCATGATCGCGAGCCCGCCCGGCAGCACCGGCGCGCGATTCGGCCGCAATCCCGCGATCTTGTCCGGATCGGCTTTCTCGTTCTTGATGAGGAGGCTTCTGAGGCGCTCCAGTCCCTCGCGCGTAAGGCCCTCGTTCGCGAGGCCGTTCTCGCGCAGGATGTTCTCGATCGAACGCGCGGTTCCCGAAGAAGCCACGGCCTCGTCCCAGCCGGTGGCGCGATAAGCGCGCACCATGCCCGCGAGCTCCTGCCGCGCGGCGAGCTCGGCCGCGCGCATGCGGCCTTTGTCGATCTTGCCTTCCGGAAAGTACTCCAGGCTGTAGCTCACGCAGCCCATGTACAGCGATTCGGTAAGCTGCGGCTCGAAGCCCGTGCCGATGATGAATTCCGTCGAGCCGCCGCCGACATCGACCACCAGGCGCCGGTGCGCCGCCGCCGGCAGCGCGTGCGCGACGCCGAGGTAGATGAGCCGCGCTTCCTCGCGGCCCGAGATCACCTCGATCGGGAAGCCGAGCACCTGGCGCGCCTCGCGCAGGAAAGGCGAAGCGTTCTTCGCCACGCGCAGCGCGTTGGTGCCGACGGCGCGCACTGCGGCGCGCGGGAAACCGCGCAGGCGCTCGCCGAGCTTGGCGAGCGACTCGAGCGCGCGCGCCTGCGTGGCGCGGTCGATGCGCTTGTCGGCGCCGAGCCCGGCGCCCAGGCGCACCACTTCGCGCACCGCGTCGAGCGGATAGATCTGGCCGTCGACCACGCGGCCGATCTCCAGATGGAAACTGTTCGAACCGAGGTCTACTGCGGCGAGCGTTTCATGCCGGGGCATTACAGGCGTCACGCTAGCACGGAACCGCTAAAATCGAACCCCCTCCGTGAACCGCAGAATTCCCACGCCGACGCAGTTTCTGAATCGCGAGCTCGGCATCCTCGCGTTCCAGCGGCGCGTGCTCGCCCAGGCGGCCGACGACGCGGTGCCGCTGCTCGAGCGGCTGCGCTTCGTCACCATCGTGTCGTCGAACCTCGACGAGTTCTTCGAGATCCGCGTCGCCGGCCTGAAGGAGCAGATCAAGCTCGGCCTTCCCGAGCCCGGGCCCGACGGCCGCGGCCCGGCGGAAGTGTTCCACGCCGTGAGCCGCGAGGCCCATGCGCTGGTCGCCGAGCAGTATCGCCTCCTCAACCAGGTGGTCCTGCCGGCGCTCGCGCGCGAGGGCATCGTGTTTCCGCGCCGCGAGGAATGGAGCGCGGCCCAACGGCAGTGGATCCGCGAATATTTCTTCCGCGAGCTGCTGCCGGTGCTCACGCCGATCGGCCTCGACCCGGCGCACCCCTTCCCGCGGGTTTTCAACAAGAGCCTCAACTTCGCCGTCGAGCTCGAGGGGCGCGACGCCTTCGGCCGCAGCTCGGGCGCGGCGATCGTGCAGGCGCCGCGGGCGCTGCCCCGGGTGATCCAGCTGCCGCGCGCCGTGAGCGGCGCCGATTACGCTTTCGTCTTCCTGTCGTCGATCCTGCACGCGCACGTGAACGAGCTCTTCGCCGGCATGAACGTGAAGGGCTGCTACCAGTTCCGCGTCACACGCAACTCGGACCTCTTCGTCGACGAGGAAGAGATCAAGAATCTGCACACCGCGCTGCAGGGGGAGCTGCTGCACCGGCACTTCGGCGACGCGGTGCGCCTGGAAGTCGCCGACAACATGTCGGAGCGCATGGTGGAGTTCCTGCTGCAGCAGTTCGCGCTGCGCGAGACCGACCTCTACAAGGTGGACGGCCCGGTCAATCTCTACCGGCTGCGCGAGGTGCCGGACCACGTCGACAAGCCCGCGCTCAAGTACCCGCTGTTCCAGCCCGGGCTGCCGCTCGCGCTGCACGGCGCCGAGCTCTTCGACGTGCTGAAGAAGCAGGACCTGCTGCTGCACCATCCTTTCCAGTCTTTCCTGCCGGTGATCGAGTTCATCCGCACCACCGCCGACGACCCGAACGTGATCGCCATCAAGCAGACCGTGTACCGCACCGGCACCGATTCGGAGCTGATGCAGATCCTGGTCGACGCGGCGCGCAAGGGCAAGGAGGTGACGGTCGTCGTCGAGCTGATGGCGCGCTTCGACGAGGAAGCCAATCTCAACTGGGCGGCGCGCCTGGAAGAGGTCGGCGCGCACGTGATCTACGGCGTGGTCGGCCACAAGACGCACGCCAAGATGGCGCTCGTGGTGCGGCGCGAGGACGGCCCCGAAGGCAAGGTCCTGCGCCGCTACGTGCATCTCGCCACCGGCAACTACCACCCGCGCACCGCGCGCCAGTACACCGACTTCGGGCTGCTCACCTCGAACGAGGAGCTGTGCGCCGACGTGAACGAGATCTTCAAGCAGCTGACCGGCCTGGGGCGCGTGGGGAAGTTGAAGCACGTGTGGCAATCGCCGTTTACGCTGCACAAGCGCATCCTCGGGGCGATCCGCAACGAGGCGCGTATTGCCGGCGAAGGCAGGGAGGCGCGCATCATCGCGAAGATGAACGCGTTGCTCGAGCCGCAGATCATCGAGGAGCTCTACCTCGCCTCCACGGCCGGGGTGAAGATCGATCTCATCGTGCGCGGCGTGTGCGCGCTGAAGCCCGGCATTCCAGGGCTCTCGGAGAACATCCGCGTGCGCTCGATCGTCGGGCGCTTTCTCGAGCACTCGCGGGTGTTCTTCTTCCTGAACGGCGGCGCCGAGGACGTGTACCTCGCGAGCGCGGACTGGATGGACCGCAATTTCTTCCGCCGCATCGAGCTGTGCTTCCCGGTGCTCGACCCGGCCCTCAAGCGCCGCGTGATCCGCGAAGGCCTGCAGCCTTACCTCGACGACAACTGCCAGGCCTGGGTCATGAACTCGGAAGGCGGCTACGAGCTGCCCAAGCCGCGGCGCGGCCGGCGCCGCTCGGCGCAGGAGGAGCTGCTCTTCACCCTCGCGACGCCGAGCTGATGGAGAGCCGCCACAAGACGAAGTCCCTGCTCGCGCGGCCGTTCGTCGCGACGCGCCTCGCCGCGGCAGGCCTCGCCGCGGCGTGGCGGCATGAGGAGGCTTTTCGCCTCGAAGTCATTGCTTTTGCCGTCCTGGTCCCCGTCAGTTTCCTGTACGGAAAGACAGCGGTCGAGCGCGCGCTGCTGGTCGGCAGCCTGCTTCTCGTGCTGATCGTCGAGCTGGTCAATTCGGCACTCGAGGCAACCCTCGACCGCATCTCGCTCGAAGAGCACGCGCTCATCAAGCGCGCGAAGGACGTCTCCAGCGCCGCGGTGGGCATGACGCTGGTCAACGCCGCTGCGATCTGGCTTCTAATTCTCCTCGGCGACTAGTACTTCAGGGCCCGAATTTCTCCGGAGCGCGCTGCTGCGCGTAGACCCGGCAGCCTTCGATAAACGCGCCCGAGTCGCCTGTGCAGTCGTCCGCGTCGACGATGCCATTGTCCTCGGCCCAGCGAAAGCCGGCTTTGTCCTGGGAGCAATCGCCGGAAGGACAAGGATAGCCGCCAAATGTCGGCCGGGGCGCCGGCGCTTTGGCGGGAGGCTCAGGCTTGCGATAAGGGATCGGAGCGGTTTGCTGCGCCATGACCTCGCCAGACGACGATTGATGCAATGACTGCCGGAAAGGCCAGAGAGCGAAAGCCGAGGCCAGCCCTGCCGCGATCGCGATCCATGTCCAGTTTTTCAAGCCCGGCCAGTTTGCCGCAGCAAGATTAAGCCGGGCTTAACGTTGCCTTCGGCCGCGCGCTTTGTGCGTCGGCTGCAAGGCACCGTCATGCGGCTTTTCTCGCATGGAGGAGAGAACGTCTGACTGTCTGAGGCGGCTCAATCTCCACGAACCGGTCCGCTGAGTAAAGGTAGTCTTCTCCGCTCTCATCGACCAGGCGGATATCGCCGTCGGCCGCCGCTGCATCATCTGGAACGACTCGGTAGATCTTGTGCAGCTCGAGCGATGCCGGGTACCCACGGTTGTCGATGGATACAGCGAAGGCTGTGCGCGATTTGCGTTGTTTCATGGCTATTCGTCCAAGTATTTCTTTCGCTTGAATTCCTTCTTACCGATCCGCACGTCTCCGTTCCGAAGCCAGATACGGGCTGAGCCTTTCATTTTCCGCCGGCGACCCTTGCCATAGTTCCGCTGCAAACGCCTGAGGTCACGAATGCCACGTCCCGAGGCAATTGTCTCGAGAACGGTGATATCGCCCAGGATCTCGAAGTCCATCGCGTAATTGTGCCAGTCCCGCGATGAGCGTCTCTAAGCCGCATAAACGTTGGCGATGACCGGCGCGCCTCGGCGCGACCAGTGGCAGCCGCGCTGAGAAAGCGTCCGTGTCGATCGCGTGGTTGGGCGTCATACTATCCTCGCGCTTAGACTCAGTGAGTCAGCGTCTGACCTCCACTCCCGAGTCCGCGGGACGCGACATGAGGAGACTCGTCACCACTGACGCCAACAGAATCAACGCGACGATTCCCAGCGCGATCGCGACCGGAATCTTGTAGACATCTAGCAGCAGCATTTTCACGCCGATGAACATCAGGACTACGGCCAATCCGTACTTCAGCAAGTGGAAACGCTCCGCCACGTCGGCGAGCAGGAAATACATCGCCCGCAGCCCCAAGATAGCGAAGATGTTGGACGTGAAAACGATGAACGGATCGCTGGTTATCGCAAAGATCGCGGGGATCGAATCCACCGCGAAGATGAGGTCGGTCACCTCAACCAGCACCAGGACTACGAACAGGGGTGTCGCGTAGCGCACTCCGTCCTTCATCACGGAGAACTTCTCCCCGTGATGTTCATCGGTGATTCTCACGTGACCGCGCATCCAACGCAGGATGGGGTTCTTCTCGAGGTCGGGCTCGTGCTTGGCGAACAGCAGCATCTTGACGCCGGTAACCAAGAGAAACAGGCCGAAGATATAGAGGATCCAGTGGAACTCGGCCAGCAGGACTGCGCCGGCGTAGATGAGCACGGCCCGCATCAAGATGGCGCCGAGCACGCCGTAGAGCAACACCCGTTTCTGGAACTCTGGGGGCACCGCGAAAAAGTTGAAGAGCGTGATCCATACGAAGACGTTGTCTACGGCGAGCGCCTTCTCGATCAGATAGCCCGTGAGGTATTCCAGCGCCTTCTCATTCGCCACTTCGCGCGGCAAGCGTCCGCCTAGGTACCACCATAACCAACCGCAGAAGGCGAGTGCTATGACGATCCAGACCACTGACCAGCCGGCAGCCTCCTTCACACCCACCCGATGCGCGCCGTGCACCTTGAGGACGAAGAAGTCCACCACGAGCAACGCGATCACGAGCAGGGTGAATCCGAGATAGAGGATCGGCGTGCCAGTGGATTCGATGGTCATCACTTGCTCTCCCGGTCAGACCCGCCGTTCTCCCGATGAGTGCGCCGCACCAGGTAGTAGCCCAGCGTAAGCGCGAGCATGACGGCTGCAATCCCCAACAGCGCTCCTTCCGGCAGCTCCTTCGGGTCCACGATGACGATCTTGCGGGCCACTGCGATCACCGCCACCGCGAGCACTGCTTCAAGGTGGATCTCCCGGCACTCGACGTAGACCTTCATTGAGTGCAGCAGCTCGATCCCGATCAGGACCAGCAGGAACTGGCCGAACAGCTCCAGCAACTCCTCGATCTCCAGCAGGAACAGCGGTGGGGTCAACACGTCCTTGCCCAGAATCCATCCCAACTCGACTGTGGCGAGCAGCACCACGCCCGCCATCATGACGAGCAGGACGCGGGTTATGGCCCACTCAAATTTGTCGAGAACCGGCAACAACGGCCTACCGCCTCCCTACAGGCGCTGACAGCGCAAGGTTGACGCCCAACGAGTCTGTAGAAAAACCATCGTGGAGAAGCGTAGCACTGGGCGCCGGAATTTTGGCGTGGTCGAGTGAAGTAGAGGGCCGAAAAAGCGGAGTGCAGTCCGAGCGGAGTTAAGAGTCCCTTCGATGGCCTGGATGGCGCCAGCACGCAATGAAGTCCCGCTTCAGGCGCGATGCCCTCTCCAATCTAGGCTAGACGCGCGCGACGCGGATCACGCCTTTCACGTCGCGCACCTGGGCGAGCGCGCGCTTCAGTTGCGCCATGTTGGCGACGTCGAACGTGAAGCGCATGAAAGCGAGCTCCTCGCGGCTTTGCGTGCGCACCGCGGTCACGTTGATCTTCTCGCGCGCGAGCGCATCGCCGATGTCGCGCAGCAGGCCGCGCCGGTCGCTCGCCGTGACCGCGACGTCGACGGTGTAAGTCGTCTCGCCCTTGCCCCATTGCGCGTCGATCAAGCGCTCGGGGTGCGCCTCGGCGAGGCGCTTGAGGCTCGCGCAGTCGTCCCGGTGCACCGAGACCCCTTTGCCGCGCGTAATGAAGCCGCGAATCGGGTCGGGCGGCACCGGCTTGCAGCAGCGCGCGAGCTGCGTGAGCAGGCTGTCCATGCCGACCACCAGCACGCCGCCCTTGGTGCTCGTCGGCTTTTTCTTTTTCTTGATTTCAACTTGTTCGACAGGGGCTTCGGTTCCGCGCAACGCGGTCTGCAGCTGCCGCAAATTGACCTCGTCGCGCGCCACCGCGGCGAAGAGCTCCTCGGGATGCTTGAACCCGAGCTTGGCCGCGAGCTGCTCGAGGTTCGCCTGCAGGGCGCCTTCGCGGCGCAGCTCCTTCTCGAGCTGCGCGCGGCCGGCGGCGATCGTCTGCATCATCGCCTGGGCGTTGAACCACTGGCGGATCTTCTGCCGGGCGCGCTGGCTCTTGACGAAGCCGCGCTCCGGGTTGAGCCAGTCGCGCGAGGGCCCGCCGGTCTTCGCCGCGACGATCTCCACGCGCTGCCCGCTCGCGAGCGGCGTGTCCAGCGTCACCATGTGGCCGTCGACCTTCGCGCCGCGGCAGCGGTGTCCGAGGTCGGTGTGCAGCGCGTAGGCGAAATCGAGCGGCGTGGAGCCCGCCGGCAGGTCGATGACCTTGCCCTGCGGCGTGAGCACGTACGCGGTGTCGTCGAGACGCGCCTCGCGGGTCTTCGACCAGTCGGCCACCTCGTCGCGCCACGCGAGGAGCTCGCGCAGCCAGGCGATCTTGCGCTCGAACTCCTTGGAGGTCTTCGCCTTTTCCTTGTACTGCCAGTGCGCCGCGACGCCGTACTCGGCTTGGCGATGCATCTCCTCGGTGCGGATCTGTACCTCGAGGGTCTTGCCGTCGGGGCCGAGCACCGCGGTGTGCAGCGACTGGTAGAGGTTGCCCTTGGGCCGCGAGATGTAGTCGTCGAATTCCTTGGGAATCGGCTGCCAGAGGTTGTGCGCCACGCCGAGCGCGGTGTAGCAGTCCTTCACCTCGGGAACGATCACGCGCAGCGCGCGCACGTCGTAGAGCTCGGAGAAGTCGAGATGCTTGGTGCGCATCTTGTTCCAGATGGAATAGATGTGCTTCGGCCGGCCGGTGATCGTGCCTTTGACGCCGGCCGCCTCGAGCTCGCGGGAAAGCGTGGCCATCGCCTTGGCGATGTACTGCTCGCGCTCGGCGCGCTTCTCGTCGAGCATCTGCGCGATGCGCTTGTAAAGATCGGGCTCGAGGTAGCGGAAGGAAAGATCCTCCAGCTCCCACTTCAGCTGCCAGACGCCGAGACGGTTGGCGAGCGGCGCATAGATATCGAGGGTCTCTCTTGCATACGAGGTGCGTTCCGGGGTTTCGTTTTTCGAGAACCACCGCAATGTCTGCGTGCGGCTCGCGAGGCGGATGAGCACCACGCGCACGTCCTCGACCATGCCGAGAACCATCTTGCGCAGCACTTCG
The DNA here is from genome assembly GCA_004297625.1 of Betaproteobacteria bacterium. Taxonomy (GTDB): domain Bacteria; phylum Pseudomonadota; class Gammaproteobacteria; order Burkholderiales; family SG8-39; genus SCGC-AG-212-J23. Next base: position 38,830 of record SCTY01000070.1, read on the forward strand.
TTCTGCTCGGCCGGCGTGTCGCGCGTCGCGACCCGCAACTGATAGAGCTTCTCGACGCCCTCGGCCAGCGCGGCGATCTCGGCGCCGAACGCCTCGGCGAGCTTGTCCGGGTCGCCGAGGAGTTTCGGCGTGGCGAAGAGAATTCCCGCCGCGCGCCCTACGCCGTCCAGCCCGATCGAGGCGAGGCCGGCGGTGAGCCCGAGCGCGTGATTCCAGGTCGGCTCGCCGCTCGAGAGCCGCTGGCCCGCGTAGAGCGGCTCGGCGAGCTCCAGCGCGCGCGCGAGAAGCGCGCGGCCGTCGGCTCCGAGCCCCTCGGCGAGGGAGCCGAGGGCCGCAGCGGCGCTTTGCGGATGGAGCTGGACGACGGTGACCATGCGGTATTTTACGGTTTGATGGGATGGCTAACCGAATGGCGGCGCAGGCGCGTACTCGAAAAGCACTCGATCGACGACGCGCTCTGGCGCCGCGCCACGCGCAGCCTGCCGTTCATTCCCGGCAGCAAGAAGCTGAAGGACCTGGCGCTGATTTTTCTCGCGGAAAAGGAATTCGCCGGCGCCCACGGCATCGAGGTCACCGACGAGATGCGCGTCGCGATCGCGGCGCAGGCCTGCCTGCTCGTGCTCGAGCTCGGCCTCGACTGGTATGCGGGCTGGACCGGCATCGTCGTTTATCCCGGCGACTTCCGCGTGCGGCGCAGCGAAACGGATGAGAACGGCGTGGTGCACGAATGGCAGGACGAGCTCGCCGGCGAGGCGATGCCGGGCGGCCCGGTGGTGATCTCCTGGGACGCCGCGGCGCACGACCCGTACATGAACGTGGTGATCCACGAGTTCGCGCACAAGCTCGACATGCTCAACGGCGAGGCCGACGGCCTGCCGCCGCTGCATCCGGGAATGGACCGCAAAGCCTGGATCGAAGCGTTTCGCGATGCCTACGAAGGTTTCTGCGATGCGCTCGACCGCGGCAAGGACACCTGGCTCGATCCGTACGCCGCCGAGCATCCGTCCGAATTCTTCGCCGTGATCAGCGAAGCGTTCTTCGAGTCGCCCGCCGAGACGCGGCGGCGCTACCCGCCCGTCTACGGGCAGCTGAAGCTTTTCTACCGGCAGGACCCCGCTGCGGGCTAGGCGCGATGCCGAGAAACTCGAGATACATCGGCACCTGCGCGTCGAGCATGTGGCTGCCGTGGTGCACGCGCAGGCCGCGCGCCTGCGAGGCCTGGAGGAGCGCCGTCTCGCGCGGCTGCATGACGATATCGCAGACCAGCGTGCCGCCGGGCAGGCGCGTCGGGTCGAAGGGCAGCGGCTGTGCGCGCTCCAGCCCGAGCGGCGTGGCGTTCACGGCGAAGTCGAGGGCGGCGGGCGGCTCGTCGGCGAGCTCCACCGCGAGATCCGGATAGGCGCGCTTCAGCCGCTCGATCATTGCCATGGCGCGACGCGGATCCGCGTCGCGAAGCGAAAGCCGCCCGACTTTGGCTTCGGCGAGCGCGCCGGCGATGGCGCAGCCCGCGCCGCCCACGCCGACGAGCCATACGGCTGCGCCCTTCACCGAATGCCCGTGGAGCTCCAGTCCCCGCACGAAGCCCGCCCCGTCGACGATGTCACCGAAGAGCTGGCCGTCCGGGCCGCGCCGGACGAGATTGACCGCGCCGGCGATCCGCGCCCGTGGCGACAGGCGATCAAGCATCGCGGCGACCGCCGCCTTGTGCGGAATCGTGACGCACATGGCCCGCCAGTTGCGCATCGTGCGCAGCGCCTGGACCACCGCCTTGAGCCCTTCGCGGTCGACGTGCATGGGGACGCATACGCCATTGACCTTCAATTCCCGGAAGACGACCTCCATGACCTGCGGCAGCCGCACCTGCGCAACCGGGTCGCCGACGATGGAGAAGATGAACGTGTTGCCGTCGATCAAAGCGTGCCGCCGCCCAGGAAAAGCTGGCCGACCCGCGGATCGACCAGCAGGTCGCGCGCCGCGCCTTGCATGCGCGTGGCGCCGAGCTCGAGGACCACGCCGAAGTCGGAGATCTCGAGCGCGCGCTTGGCGTTCTGCTCGATCATCAGGATGGAGACGCCCCTCGAGCGCAGATCCTGGAGGATGCGGAAGACTTCCTGCACCAGCCTCGGCGAGAGGCCGATCGACGGCTCGTCGATCAGCATGAGCCTCGGCTCGAGGAGCAGCGCGCGCGCGATTTCGAGCAGCTTCTGCTGGCCGCCGGAAAGCGTCGAGGCCTGCGCGCGCGCCTTTTCGCGCAGCATCGGAAAGCGCTGCATGACGCTCTGGATGCGAGCGGCCACCGGCGCGCCCGGGCCGGCGGCCGTCATGCCGAGCTCGAGGTTGTGGAGCACGCTCAACTCGGGAAAGACGTTGCGCCCTTGCGGCACGTAGGTGATGCCGCGCTCGAGGAGCGCGTGCGGATCGAGGTTCGTGATGTCCGCGCCATCGAAGACGATGCGGCCGCGCTGCACCGGCAGCAGGCCGAACACCGCCTTGAACAGCGTCGACTTGCCGGCGCCGTTGGGGCCGATCACCGTCGTGATCGTGTCGCGCGCGACCTTGAAGGTCGTGCCGTTGAGCACGGTGAGCTTGCCGTAGCCGCCGACCACGCCCTCGAGCGCGAGGATTTCAGCCTCCAAGATAGGCCTCGACCACAGCCGGATTCCGGCGAATGACCTCGGGCGCGCCCTCGGCGATGATGCGGCCCTCGGCCAGCACGAGGATGCGCGTGCACAGCGACATCACGAATTCCATGTTGTGCTCGATGACCACGAAGGTGGCCCGCTCGGCTTCGTTGATGGCGCGCAGCCGCTCGCGCAGCCCGGCGAGCATCGTGGGGTTCACCCCGCCCGCGGGCTCGTCGAGCAGCACGAGGCGCGGCCCCGCCATGAACGCCATCGCCACGTCGAGCAGCTTCTGCTGGCCGTAGCTGAGCGACCCCGCACGCTCGTCGGCGAGCGCCTCCAGCCGGAAAAACCCGATCATCCGGTTCGCAGCGGCGGTGAGCCCTGCGTCCCGCGGCCCGGCGAGGCGTGACCACATCGATCCCTGGTGCTCCTGGCCGGCGAGCAGCAGGTTCTCGCGCACCGAGAGCTCCGGGAACACCTGCAGCAGCTGAAAAGTGCGGCTGATTCCCAGGCGGTTCAGGTCGCAGGGCCGCATGCCGGTGATCGGCCGGCCGTCGACGCGCACTTCGCCCGAGCTCGGAGCGAGCTGCCCGAGGATGCAGTTGAAGAGCGTCGATTTGCCCGAGCCGTTGGGGCCGATCAGGCCGAGGATCTCGCCCTCGCGCACGGCGAACGACACGCCGTTCACCGCGCCGATGCCGCCGAAGGACTTTCTCAGTTCGCGGACTTCGAGGAGGGCTTCCATGATTTGCGGGCGCGCGCGCCGAGGCCGAGGAGCCCCGAGGGGCAGAACGCGAGAAGCAGCATGACGAATACGGCGTAAAGCATGAGGTAAAGCCCTTCGCTGAAGCGCAGCCACTCGGGCAGCAGCACCGAGACGGCGGCGCCGAGAAAGGGCCCGAAGAAGCGGCCCGCGCCGCCGACGATCACCATGAGGAGCAGGTTGAGCGACAGGCCGAGCGCGAACGCGGTGGGCTCGATGAACTGCACGAGCGGCGCATACAGCACGCCCGCGATCCCGCCGAGCGCCGAGCCGATGGCGAACGCCATGAGCGTGTAGCGCCGCGTGTCCACGCCGAGCGAGGAAGCGCGGATCGGGTTCTCGCGCAGCGCGGTGAACGCCCGGCCCCAAGGCGAGCGGATCATCCATCCGGCGGCGGCCGCTACCAGCGCGAGGATCAAGAGGCAGAAGAAATAGAAGTCGAGCGGCGCCTTCGTCGACCAGCCGGCGAGCGTCGGCCGCGGAATGCCGCTGATGCCGTAGACGCCCTTGGTGAGCCACTCCTCGTTGCGCAGGACGAGAAACACCAGCGTGGCGAAGGACAGCGTCACGAACGCGAGGTAGTGATGCGCGACGCGAAGCGCCGGATAGCCGAGCAGCCAGCCGATCGCAAAGCACAGCACGATCGCGGCCGCGAAAGCGAGGCCCAGCGGCCAGCCCTGCGTCGTGAGCAGCGCCGCGATGTACGCGCCGATCCCGACGAACGAGCCCTGCGCGAGCGAAATCTGGCCCGCGTAGCCGAGCGTCAGGTTGAGCCCGATCGCTGCGATGGTCATGACCGCCCACAGGCTGAGGAGGTAGATGCCATAGGGTTTGAGGCCGAAGGGGGCGGCAATCAGCGCGACGGCCGCAACGAGAATTGCCAGTTTTTTCATCACACCGTTCTCTCCTCCACGCGCCCAAGCAAGCCTTGCGGACGGAACAGAATCACGGCGATGAGCAGGAAAAGCGGAATCGCGGCGCGATACTGCGCCGAGAGATAAGCGGCGACGAAGTTGTCGATCACGCCGAGGAGCACGCCGCCCACGATCGCGCCCTTCACCTGGTTGAAGCCGCCGACGATGGCCGCAATGAAGGCGACTAGGCCGAGCGTCTCGCCGTTGGAGAACTTGGCGAGATAGATCGGGCTCACCAGGAACGAGGCGAGCGCCACCAGCGCCGCATTGATGAGGAAGGTATAGAGGATCATGCGCTTGACCGGAATGCCGAGCACCCGGGCGAGCGCCGGGTTCTGTGCCGTGGCCTGCATGCGCCGGCCGGTGGCCGTGCCGGCGAGGAAGTACTGGAGTAGCCCCACCGTGACGAGCGCCACCGCCATGATGACCAGGCTCTGCACCGAGATCGCCGCGCCCGCGATCTCCAGGTTGGTGGTGGCCCAGGCGGCCGGGAAGGGCTGCGCGTCAGCGGCGTAGAACTCCTTCACGCCTTCCTTCAACAGGATGGCGAGCGCGATGGTGGAAATGACGAGCGGCAGGACGCCGTGCCGGATGATGGGATCGACGACCAGCCGCTTGAAGAGCAGCCCGAGGACGAGGAGCGCGACCGCCAGGCCGACCAGCATCGCGAGAGGGAACGACAGGCCGCCAAACTTCATCGCCGCCAACACGAAGAAGGCCGGCAGCATCACGAACTCGCCCTGCGCAAAGTTGATCGTCTGCGACGTCTGCCACAGGAGCACGAAGCCGATCGCGACGAGCGCGTAAATGCCGCCGGTCGCGAGACCGGCGACGAGCAGTTGCAGGAAGTCCGACAGGCGTTACTTGCCCAGCTTGGGCAGCGTCTGCACGATCTTCTGCTTGCCGTCGACCACCTCGGCGAGGAAGCTGACGCGGTCGATGTCGCCGTGCGCGTCCCAGGTCGTCTCCATCAGGATGCCCGGCTCCTGCTTCGGCGTGATGGTCAGGCCGTGCAGCGTCTTGGCGAGCAGCTTGCGGTCGAACTTGCCGATCTTCCCGGTCGCGTACTTGACCGCGTACACCCCGGTGTATCCCTTGATGCCGTTGTGATCGGGCACGTAGCCGAAGCGCTTCAGGAACTTCTGCTTCCACGCGAGCACCGCCGGCACCGGCGCGTCGGCCGAGAGCCCCACGTGGCCGCGCGCGCCGTTCGCCGCGTCGCCCGCCATGTCGATCACCTTCTGCCCGAGGAGCGTCGTTTCGCCGATCAGCGGCTTCGTGACGCCCTGCTTGCGCGCTTCGCGCAGGAACCGGGCGCTCTCCTCCTCGTTGGTGTAGACGAAAATGGCGTCCGCGTTCGCGCCCTTGAGCTTGACGACGTCGGCCGCGAAGTCCACCTGGCCGGATTCGGTGGGCACGTCGGCGACGACCTTGATGCCGCGCGCGGCCATCTCCTTCGTGAAGGTATCGCGCCCGCCCTTGCCGAAGTCGTTGTTCACCCAGAGCACGGCCACCGTCTTCGCCTTCAGCCCGTCGCGGATGTAGTTCGCGATCTTCGGCATGCTCATCTGCTGCCCGAAGGAAGTGCGGAAGATGTACGGGTTGCCCATCTGCGTGATCTCGGCCGCCTCGGCGCCCGTGATCTGCGGCACCTCGGCCTGCTGCGCGAGCACCATGTTGACCTTGACCGAGCCCGAGAACACCGGCCCGAGAATCACGTACGGGTCGCTGTCGATCGCCTTCTGCACCTGCGCGCGCGAGATTCCCGGATTGCTCTGCGTATCGGACTGCGGCGCGACGATCTTGCGCCCCAGGATTCCGCCCTTCGCGTTGATCTCGTCGATGGCGAGCACCGCGCCGTCGCGGAAGTTGGTGCCGGACACCGCGCCGGCGCCGGACAGCTCGATGACGATCGGCATGTTGACCGTCTGCTGCGCAGCCGCGCCCACCGCGAATAGCGCCAGGACGACAGAAACAAAGCTCCTCATTTAATCCTCCCAATGATCATTTCGAAGTCTTCGCCACAATATCGGCCTCGAGCATCTTGCGCAGCTCGGGCGTCACCCGCGGATTGCCGCCGAACCATTTGCGGAACCCGAAGCCCGCCTGCTGGAGCAACATGCCCAGACCGTCCACCGTCCGATGGCCGCGCTTGCGCGCCGCGGCGAGCAGGCCGGTTTCGAGCGGAACGTAGATCACATCGTAGACCACCGCCGATTGCTTGAGCGGCCCGAGCTCGATCTCGAGCGGCGGCTTTCCCGCCAGCCCGAGCGAGGTGCAGTTGACCAGTACGTCAGCTTCGCGGAGCAGCCGCGGCACGGCGTCCCAGCCGTGCGCCTTTGCGCCGAAACGCCCGGCAAGCTCCTGCGCGCGCGCGAGGGTGCGGTTGGCGATGTCGACCTCGACGCCGCGCTGCTTCAGCGCGTAGACCGCCGAGCGGCCCGCGCCGCCCGCGCCGAGCACCACGGCGCGGCAGCCCGGCACGTTCCAGCCCGCTGCGCGCTCATCCAGGTTCGCGATGAAGCCGTGGGTGTCGGAGTTGCCCCCCATCAGCCTGCCGTTTTCGAGCCACAGCGTGTTGACCGCGCCCACCGCCTCGGCCGCCGCATCGCGGCCATCGACCAGCCGATAGGCGACTTCCTTGTGGGGCACCGTGACGTTGCCGCCGACATAGCCGTTCGCTTGCAGGTTCTTGACGAAAGCCGGGAATTGCTCCGGGGTGAGATCCTTCAGCTCGTAGGCGCCCGGTATGCCGAGCGTCTTCAGCCAATAGCCGTGGATCATGGGCGAGCGCGAATGGGCCACGGGGTGACCCATCACGCAGGCGCGGCGCGGCGCGGGGTTCATGCTAAAGCGGCGAGAACGAGGTGGACTTGAGGATCCGGCACTCCTGGTGCTGATGAGCGCCCAGCTCGCGGCTTTTCCGCAGATAGGCCTGGAATGCCGGATCCGCCATCAGCGCATTGCGCCTGCTCTCGCGCTCGGCCTGGCTTTCGTACTTCCAGACGTGCACCACCTGGTTCAGCGTGCCGACCTCGGTCGTGGCATAGAACACCGGCTCGCCGCAGTGCTTCACCTGCGCCGCGTGGCCGTGCTCCTCGTAGAGCTTGAGCCACGCAGCGAACTTGGCGTTGTGCAGCGTGTAGATACGCAAGTCGAAAATCATCCGGCTCCTCCCCGGCAGATTGCGCAGCGAAGTATACAAGACGGATACTTGTGCCATGACGATCGGCGAGCGCAATCCCGAGCCGCACAACCCGCTGGGGATGGACGGCATCGAGTTCATCGAGTACGCCACCTCGCAGCCGCAGGCCTTCGGCGCGTTGCTGCAGAAGATGGGATTCGCCGCCGTCGCGCGCCACCGCTCGCGCGAAGTGATGCTCTACCGCCAGGGCACGATGAACCTCATCGTCAACTCGCATGGCACGCCGGATGCGACGCCTGCGGTCTCGGCGCTCGCGCTGCGCGTGCGCGACGCCGCCTACGCCCACAAGCACGCGCTCGAGCTCGGCGCCTGGGACATGCCCACGCGCGCCGCCGCCATGGAGCTCAACATTCCCGGCATCCACGGCGTCGGCGACAGCCTGATCTACTTCGTCGACCGCTACGGCGACTTTTCGATCTACGACGTCGACTTCGTCCCTCTTGCGGGCCTCGACGCGCATCCGCCCGCGCTCGCCGGGCTGCATTATTTCGGCGTGGTGCAGTCGATCATGAGCGAGCGCACCCGCGACTGGGTGGACTTCTATCGGCACCTCTTCGACTTCTCGGTCCTGCCGCGCGGCCAGTACTTCGGCGTGCTGCCGAAGGGCACGCTGCTCGAGAGCGCGTGCCACAAGTTCTATTTGCAGCTCGTCGAGCCGCCGGAAGGCGCGGAAGACGTGCATTGGGAAGAGGGCCTCGCGCGTATCGGCCTGGGCGCGCCCGACGTGCCGGCGGCCGTGCGCGCGCTCAAGGAGCGCGGCATCGTGTTCATCGACCACGGCGCGGTGCAGCCCAGCGACAAGGGCGCGCTCACGCAGTTCTACCTCGGCGGCGTGACCTTCGAGCTCGTCGTGAGCCATCTAAACGCATGACGGCCCTCTGACCGCATGACGGCCCTCTGACGCCATGAATCTCGAGCGCTTCGGCATGGATACGACCACGCTCGCCGGGCCGCTGGAGGCCAAGCTGCGCGCGGTCAAGGCGGCCGGCTTCACGCAGATCATGCTGAACTCGTCGGACATCGTCGGCCATCCGGAGGGCGAAGAAGCCGCGCTCGCCGCCGTGCGCGCGAGCGGGCTGCGCGCCACCGGCTTCCAGGTGCTGCGCGACTTCGAGGGCCTCTCGGGCCACCTGCACGCCTACAAGGTCGACGTCGCCAAGGCGATGCTGCAGATGTGCAACGCGCTCGGCTCGAACATCCTGCTCGCCTGCTCGTCGACCTCCGCGCACGCGAGCGGCGAGCGCGAGCTTCTCGCGCGTGACTTGCAGAAGCTCGCGACGCTCGCGGTTCCGCTCAACATCCGCATCGCGTTCGAAGCGCTGTCCTGGGGCCGCTATGTCAGCGAATTCACGCAGGCGTGGGAGCTCGTCCAGGAGGCGGACCGCGCCAACCTCGGCGTGTGCCTCGACTCCTACCACATCATCGCGACGCGCACCGAGCTCGACGGCCTGCAGGAGCTCGACCCGCACAAGGTTTTCCTCGTGCAGCTTTCCGATTTCCTGTGGCAGGAGCTGCGCTCGCCCGAGGATCGTATCGACACCGCGCGGCACTACCGCGTGTTTCCCGGCGAAGGCGTGCATAGCACCGAGCTCGGCGAGCTCGTGCGGCAGATCGACGAGATGGGCTACCGCGGCGATTACAGCTTCGAGGTGTTCAACGACGATTACCGCAACCTGCCGCTGCCCATGGTATGCGAGCGTGCGAAACGGTCCGTGAAATGGGTGAGCGATCTCGTCTCGCGGCGCAGCCTGCCGCCGCGCCGCACCGGTACCCTGCGCACATGAACGCGATCGAAATTTACGACATGCTCACCGCGGGGCGAAGCCGCTTTCTGCGCGTGGACGAGCTGTGCCGCCGCGCGGCCGAATCCTTCCCCGGCGTGCTGCCCTCGAAGGCCGATCTCGAAGCCGAGGCGCGCCTTGCGCAGCGCGACAAGAAAGGCCTCGAAAAGCGGCAGGGAGAATTCCTCGCCGAGGTGCTCGGCGATCCGGCCGCCGGCACGCATCTGTGCCATGCCATGCTGCTGCCGCGCGCCGAGGCGATGCAAGGCTTCGCCGAGTACGACAAGGCGGGCGAGATCGCCTTCGCCGGCGCCCACCTCAAGCGTCAAGGCAAGGCGGCCGTGGTGACGCTGCGCAATCCGCGGCATCTCAACGCCGAGGACGAGACCACGATCGAGGGCATCGAGACCGCGGTCGATCTCGCCCTCCTCGATCCGAAGACCGAGGCGTGCGTGATGCGCGGCGGCCCCGTCGATCATCCGAAATGGGCCGGCCGCAGGCTCTTCGGCGCGGGCATCAACCTCACGCATCTCTACCAGGGCAGGATCCGCTATCTCTGGTACCTGATCCGCGACCTCGGCTTCGTCAACAAGCTCTATCGCGGCCTCGCCAAGCCCGAGGTTTCGCCCGAGGTCGATTCCATCGAGAAGGTGTGGGTCGCCGCGGTGGAAGGCTTCGCGATCGGCGGGCACTGCCAGACGCTGCTCACCATGGACTACATCGTCGCCGCGGACGACGCGTACCTTACGCTCCCCGCTCGCAAAGAAGGCATCATCCCCGGCGCCGCCAATTTGCGCATGCCACGCTTCGTCGGCGACCGCATCACGCGCCAGGCGATCATGGCCGAGCGGCGCCTGGACTGCGCGAGCCCGGAAGGCCGCATGATTTGCGACGAGGTGGTTCCCGCGGCGGAAATGGATCGGACCCTGGCGAGAGTCGTCGAAAGGCTCGCGAGCTCCGGCGTGGTGAGCGCCGCCGGCAACCGGCGCGCGATCCGCATAGCGCAGGAGCCGCTCGACGTTTTCCGGCGCTATATGTCGGTCTACGCGCGCGAGCAGGCGCAGTGCCACTTCAGCCCGGCGCTGATCGCCAACCTCGAGCAGAACTGGAACGCCGCCAGCAGGAAGTGAATCCAGCCTGTCTCATTGTCGTGGACGTGCAGAACGATTTCTGCGAGGGCGGCGCGCTCGCCGTGCCGCGCGGCGACGAGGTGGTGCCGCTCGTCAACCGCCTCGCCGCGCGCTTCGACAACGTCGTCCTCACGCAGGACTGGCACCCGCGCGCGCACGCCTCGTTCGCCTCCTCGCATCCGGGCAAGAGGCCGTTCGAAACGATCGAGCTCGCGTACGGCACCCAGGTGCTTTGGCCCGACCATTGCGTGCAAGGCACCTCCGGCGCCGCCTTTCACCCCGATCTCGACGCCACCCGGGCGCAGCTCGTCATCCGCAAGGGCTACCACCGCGACATCGACAGCTACTCCGGCTTCCTCGAAGCCGATCGCAAGACGGCGACCGGCCTCGCCGGCTATCTCGGAGAAAGGAAGCTCAAAAAGCTCTACGTGTGCGGGCTCGCCACCGACTTCTGCGTGGCGTGGACCGCCCTCGACGGCGCCCGCGCAGGGTTCGAGGTGTGGGTCATCGAGGACGCGAGCCGCGCGATCGACCTCGAAGGCTCGCTTGCGCGCGCGTGGAGCGAGCTCTCGGCGGCGGGCGTAAAGCGAACGGCCTTAACGTCGCTCTAGCCCCCGGCTGTAAAGCGACATCGAGAAGCAAAAGGCGAAGTACACCGCCGCGGCGAAGACGTAGGCCTCGACGCCGAAGCCGGTCCACGCCGGCTCGTTCAACGCCACCTTGACGGTCGAGAGCAGGTCGAAAAGGCCGATCACCACGACGAGCGAGGTGTCCTTGAGAAAGGCGATGAAGCTGTTGACGAGCGGCGGCACCGAGATGCGCAGCGCCTGCGGCAGCACGACGGAGAAGGTCTTCTGGAAATAGCTGAGCCCGAGGGCGTCGGCCGCCTCGTACTGATGCTTCGGGATCGCCTGCAGGCCGCCGCGCACCACCTCGGCCAGGTACGCGGCGGCGAAAAGGATCATCGCGATCTGCGCGCGCAGCAGCTTGTCGATGGACATGCCCTGCGGCAGGAAAAGCGGCAGCATCACCGACGCCATGAAAAGCAGCGAGATCAGCGGCACGCCGCGCACCAGCTCGATGAAGCCGACCGCGAGCGCCTGGATGAGCGGCATGCTCGAGCGCCGGGCGAGCGCGAGCGCGATGGCGAGCGGGAACGCCGCCGCGATGCCGAAGGTCGTGAGAAGCAGCGTGAGAATCAGCCCGCCCCAGCGCTCGTTCTCCACGTAAGGAAGTCCGAGCCCCCCGCCCCACATCAGCAGGCCGATCACCGCCAGGCCGGCGAGCCAGACGAGCGCGAGCCACCAGCGCCAGAAGGAACGCAGCGCCGACACGATCCACAGGCCGATCAACAGCACGCTGGCGGCTGCCGGCCTCCAGTGCTCGTCGTAGGGATACGTGCCGAAAAGGATGAAGCGGTGCTTCTCCGCGATGAAGCCCCAGCATGCGCCGCTCGCCGCGCGGCAGGCTTTTGCGTCGGGCCGCCATACCGCGTCGAGAAACGCCCAATCGACGAGCGGCGGAAGTGCCTTCCACAAGATAAACAGCAAAAAAATCGTGGCAGTACTGCTTGCCCATCCGCCAAACAGGTTCTCGCGCAGCCACCTCATCGGCGCGCGACCCGCGCGTTGTACCAGTTCATGAGCGCCGAGATCGACAGGCTGATCGTGAGGTACACCGCCATGATGAGGGTGATGCCCTCGATCGCCTGCCCGGTCTGGTTGATCGTGGTATTGGCGATCGACACGAGATCCGGGTAGCCGATCGCCACGGCGAGCGAGCTGTTCTTGGTGAGGTTCAGGTACTGGCCCGCCATCGGCGGCACGATGACGCGCAATGCCTGCGGCAGCACCACGTGGCGCAGCGCCTGCCGCCGGGTCAGCCCGAGCGCATGTGCCGCGTCCCACTGGCTGCGGCCGATGGCGAGCACGCCGGCGCGCACGATCTCGGCGATGAACGCCGCGGTGTAGACGGAAACGCCGACGAGCAAGGTCGCGAACTCCGGGCTGAGCGCCATGCCGCCGGTGAAATTGAAGCCTTCGAGGACCGGCGCGCTGCCCGGCACGGGGAAGAAAATGCCGCGGTTGGTGAGAAACCAGCCGGGCAGCGGCTCGAGCGCCGCGCGCGGATGCGGCAGCACCTCGGTAATGACCGCGTACCAGAAGAAGAGCTGCACCAGCAGCGGCGAGTTGCGGATGAACTCGACGTAGCCGCCCGCCAGGGTGCGCAGCAAGAAGTTTTTCGACAGGCGAAACAGTCCGACCGCGCTCCCGAGCGCCGTCGCCGTGACGATGCCGATGAGCGAGACGGTCAGCGTGTTGACGACCCCGACGACGAGCGCCCGGGAATAGCTGTCCGCGGCGCTGTAGCGCAGGAAGGCCGACTCGCCGATTTCGAATCCTGCTTCGCGCGCGAGGAAGGAAAACCCGCTCGCGATGTGGCGGTCTTCGAGGTTCGCGACCGTGTTATGGATCAAATACCCGGCGCAGAGAACCGCGACGGCGACCGCCGCCGCCTGATACGCTATTCGCCTCGCCTTCCTGGAATCCACCATGGCCGCCCGCAAGCTTACCCGTCAGGACATTCGCGAAGCCGCGGAGAAATTCAAGAACTGGGGCCGCTGGGGGCCGAAGGACGAGATCGGCACGCTGAACCACACCCGGCCCGAGGACATCGTCGCCGCGGCGCGCCTGGTGCGCAAGGGAAGAGTGATCTCGCTCGCGCTCAACTTCGACCAGAACGGCCCGCAGGGCGCGAAAAGCAAGTACCCGGCGATGGGGCGCATCAATCCGCTGCACACCATGCTGCGCACCGGGACCGACGCGTATTCCGGCGTGCTCGACCAGCGCGGCATCCGCGCCGCGGATGACATCGTGGTGATGCCCCTGCAATGCGGCACGCAATGGGACGGCCTCGGGCACGTGTTCTACGAGAACAACATGTGGAACGGCTACGACTGCCGCGAGGTCACCTCGGCCGGCGCGCAGAAGTGCGGCATCGAGAAGACCAAGAACAAGATGGTCGGCCGCGGCGTGTTCCTCGACGTGCCGCGCGCGCTCGGTATGGAGCTATTGCCCGATGGGCACGCGATCAGCTCTTCGGAACTTGATTTGACTGCAAAGAAACAAGGCGTCGAAGTGCGTCGCGGCGACTTCGTGATCGTACGCACCGGCCAGATGGAGGCGAAGCTCGCCGCCGGAAGCTGGGACGGCTATCCCGGCGGCGACGCCCCCGGCTTCTCCTTCGAGACGCTCGGCTGGATCCAGCGCACGCAGCTGGCAGCGCTCGCTTCCGACACCTGGGGCTGCGAAGTGCGGCCGAACGAAACCGAACCGGGCATCAACCAGCCCTGGCACTGGATCACCATCCCAATCATGGGCATGACGATGGGCGAGATCTTCTACGTCAAGGATCTCGCCGAGGACTGCGCGGCGGACAAGGTGTACGAGTTCCTGTTCGTCGCGCCGGCGATCCCGATCACCGGCGCCGTCGGCTCGCCCACCAACCCGCTGGCCATCAAATGAAACTTTCCGGAGCGCAAGTACTCGCCGACATGCTCGCCGGGTACGGCGTGTCGCACGTTTTCATGGTGCCGGCGGTCTTGCGGCGCACCTTTGCCGAAATGGAACGGCGCACCCGCATCAAGCGCATCCACTGCCACGGCGAGAAAGCCGCGGCGTACATGGCCGACGGCTATGCGCGCGCGTCGGGAAGGCCCGGCCTGTGCATGGCGCAGGTGGTCGGTGCGCTGAATCTCGCCGCCGGCTTGCGCGATGCCCGTCTCGCGCATTCGCCGGTCATCGCCTTCACCGGCGGGCGCGATCCGAAGACCAAGTTTCGCAAGGTCTACCAGGAAGTGGACGACGTGCCCGCGTTCGAGCCGGTGACGAAATGGAACGCCACCGTGGACTCGGTCGAGCGCTTTCCCGACATGGTGCGCCAGGCTTTCCGCGTCGCCACCAGCGGCGCGCCCGGCCCGGTGCACCTGCAGTTTCGCGGCAACGAGGGCCAGATCGACCAGGAAGAAGCCGACATGGAGCCGCTCGTCGAGCCGCAGTTTGCGCGTGTTCCTGCTTTCAGGCCTCATCCGGAAAAAGACTCGGTCACGACCCTGCTGGGAATTCTTCAAAATGCCGACCGCCCCGTCATCGTCGCGGGCGGCGGCGTGCGCGCCTCGGGTGCCGCAGCCGAGCTCGTGGCGCTCGCCGAAGCGCTCCAGGTTCCGGTCGCGACCTCGCTCAACGGCAAGGATTGCATTGCGGGAACGCATCGCCTGTCGGTCGGCGTGGTCGGCAGCTACTCGCGCGAGAGCGCGAACCGCGTGGTGGCGGCCGCGGATCTCGTCTGCTTCGTCGGCACCGCGGCGGGAGGCATGACGACGCACGCCTGGCAGGTGCCGGCGATCGGCGTTCCCGCCGTGCAGATCGACATCGAGCCCGAGCACCTCGGGCGCAACTATCCGCTCAAGGCCGGCGTGCTCGGCGATGCGAAGATCGCCCTTTCGCTCATGAACGAATGGGTGGACCGCTCAACGGCGGCTCGCCGCGCGAAGTGGCTCGAGCGCGTGCAAGGCATCTGCAGCGAATGGCGCGAGAAGTATCGGCCGCTGCTTTCTTCCGATGCGGTGCCGATCCGGCCGGAGCGCATCTGCGCCGAGCTCTCGCGCCGCGTGCCCGAAAACGCGATCGTGCTCGCCGACACCGGCCATGCCGGCATGTGGATGGGCGGCATGTACGACGTCGCGAGCCCGCGCCAGGGCTTCATGCGCAGCGCCGGCCACCTCGGTTGGGCGTTTCCGGCCGGCCTGGGTGCGAAGTGCGGAGCGCCCGATCGCCCGGTCGTGGTGTTCACCGGCGATGCCGGCCTCTGGTATCACATCGGCGAAATCGAGACGGCGGTGCGCTGGGGGATCGCGAGCGTCACCGTGGTGAACAACAACGCGAGCGGCAACCAGTCGAAGCGCGGCTTCGACCGCGCCTATGGAGGGGAGCAGACCGCCAAGGCGCGCGAGCTGTGGACCTACCGCATGGTCGACTTCGCGCGGCTTGCCACCGACATCGGCGCCTTCGGCGTGCGCGTCGAGCGCCCCGGCGATTTCGCTTCCGCTCTGGAAAAGGCCATCGCGAGCGGCAGGCCGGCAATCGTCGATGTGGTGACCGATATCGAAGCCATCGCGCCGCTCGCGGTGACAAGTTAAAAGGGAGGCACCATGATGAACACGCTACTGAAGCTCTTGCTCTTCATCGCGGTCGGAAGCGCAGCCGCGCAATCGTATCCGTCGAAGCCCATCCACATGCTCGTCGCCTTCCCGCCGGGCGGGCCGGTGGACATCATCGCGCGCCTGATCGCGCCCAAGCTGAGCGACGCGCTCGGCCAGCCGGTGATTGTCGAGAACAAGGTCGGCGCGAGCGGCAACGTCGCCACGGCCGAAGTCGCGAAGTCGGCGCCCGAGGGCTACACCCTGCTCGCGCATTCGTCGGCGTACGCGGTGAACCCCACCCTTTTCAGCAACGCGGGCTACGACCCGGTCAAGGACCTGACCGCGATCGCGGTGGTCGCGCAGCAGGCGAACATCATCGTCGTCAACGCTTCCTTCCCGGCGAAGACACTGGAAGAGCTGCGCGCCAAAGTGCAGCGGGAAAAGCTGGCGTTCGCCTCGCCCGGCGCAGGGACGACACCGCATCTCACCGCCGAGAATCTGTTTCACGTGCGCTGGAAGGCCGACATCACTCACGTGCCGTTCAAGGGCGCCGGTCCCGCCGTCAGCGGCCTGCTGAGCGGCCAGCCGCCCATCGGCTGCGTCGCGGGCTCCGGCCCGATGTCGAACATCAAGGCCGGCAAGCTGCGCGCCCTCGCCGTCTCATCGGCGAAGCGCCTTGCACAGCTGCCGGAGGTGCCCACGCTGAACGAGCTCGGCTATCCGGGCATGGAGGACTACACGTGGGTCGGGCTGTTCGTGGCCGCCGGCACGCCGCATGACATCGCGGACAAGCTGAACGCGGCCGTGCTGAAAGCCGTGCAGAGCCCGGACCTCAAGCAGCGTCTCGATGCGCTTGCCTTCGACGTGACCGCCGCACCGCTGCGCGAAACCGCCGATTACGTGCGCGCCGAGGTCGCGAAGTGGTCGCAGGTGGTGAAGGACGTCGGCGCGAAGGTCGATTAAGTGCCGCGCCGGTTTTTCGCCCGGCCCATCTGCGCTCCGGCAATCACCGCGGCGATACCGGGCAGGGTCAGGCTGATCAGCCGCGCTTCGCGATGCGCGCGCACACGTAGCCCCCGAGCAGCGAGAACGCAAGCCCGGCGAGCGTAGCGAGATATAACAGCGGCGAGTCGGCCGGCACGTTGGCGGTCACCGACTCGGCGATCCGGGCGCGGCGGCAGGATCGGCGAGCTTCGCGTCCGGCGGCGCGTACGGGTTCTTGTCGGTCACGTCTCGCCCTTGGCGGCTAGAGCCGCTTCGCCACTTCCTCGAGCATCACCTCGGTGGCGCCCCCGCCGATCGACTGCACGCGCGCGTCGCGGTACATGCGCTCGATCGCCGACTCGCGCATGAAGCCGGAGCCGCCGTGGAACTGCAGGCACTCGTACATCGCCCGGTTCACGAGCTCGCCGCAATAGGCCTTCCCCATCGACACTTCCTTCACGCAATCGACGCCCTGCGCGTCGAGCCACGCGGCGTGGTGCACGAGCCGGCGGCCGGCCTCGATCTCGGCCGCGAGCCGCGCCAGGCGCTGGCGCACCGCCTGCTTGTGCCATAACGCCGTGCCGAAGGCCTTGCGCGCTTTCACGTACTCGAGCGTCAGCTCGAGCGCCTTGGACGCCTCGCCGATCGCCATGGCGGCGAGCGCGATGCGCTCGTTCTGGAAATTCTTCATGATGGAGTAGAAGCCGCGCCCCTCTTCGCCCAGGAGCTCGGCGTCGCAGCCCTCGAAGACGAGCTCCGCGGTGTCGGAGGAACGCCAACCCATCTTGTCGAGCGTGCGCCCGACGCTCAACCCGCGCGCGCCTTTTTCGACCACGAACATGGAAATCCCCTTCGTCCCGGCCGCCGGGTCGCTCTTCGCGGCGACGAAGTAGAGATCCGCGTGCACGCCGTTGGTGATGAACATCTTCGTCCCGTCGATCCGCCAGCGAGCGCCGTCCGGCCTCGCGCGCGCGCGAATCGCCTTGACGTCCGATCCGGCATCCGGCTCGGTCACCGCGACCGCGGTGACGCACTTGCCCGCCGCGATCGCCGGCATCCAGCGCGCAAGCTGCTCGGGCGAGCCCGCGTGCCGCAGGTGCGGGGAGGCCATATCGGTATGCACCAGAACCGTGACGGCGAAGCCGCCGAAGCTCGAGCGCCCCAGCTCCTCGGCGAGCACCGCGGTTGCCAGCGCATCGAGCCCCGCGCCGCCATACGCCTCGGGATGCCGCAATCCCAGGAAGCCGAGCTCGCCCATCCTGCGCAGCACCTCGCGCGGCACGAAGCCCTGCTCCTCCCATGCCGCAGCCTTCGGCACCACGTCTTTCTCCACGAAGCGCCGCACGCTTTCGGCGAGCAGCCGGTGCGTCTGATCGAGGTAGGGGTTTTCCATCAAGCGGTCATCTTGGGCACTAGCGGATGGGCGGCGCGTACATGAGCCCGCCCTGGGTCCACAGGCGGTTGAGCCCGCGCTCGAAGCCGAGCGGCTCAAGGTTGGCGTCGAAGCTCTCGGCGTAGTTGCCGACCTGCTTCACGATATTGAAGGCCCAGCGGTTGTCGACGCCGAGCATCCTGCCGATGTCGCCTGTGGCGCCGACGAAGCGCTGAATCGAGGGGTTCGCGCTCTTCGCCTGCGCGCCGATGTTCTTCGACGCAAGCCCGAGCTCCTCGGCCTCCAGCATGGCGAACATCGACCATTTGACGATATCGAACCAACGGTCGTCGCCGTGGCGCACCGCCGGGCCGAGCGGCTCCTTCGAGATCACTTCCGGAAGGATCACATGGTCCGCCGGGTTTTGCGCGCGCGAGGCACGCAGCGCGACCAGCCCGGAATGGTCGGTGGTGAACACGTCGCAGCGCCCGGCGAAGTAGGCGTTCAGCACCTCCTCGAGCTTTTCGATCACTACCGGCTTGAAGCTCATGCGGTTGGCGCGGAAATAGTCGGCGAGATTGAGCTCGGTGGTGGTGCCGGGCTGGACGCACACCGTGGCGCCGTTCAGTTGTCTTGCGCTCTTCACGTTCAGCTTCTTCGGCACCATGAATCCCTGGCCGTCGTAATAGTTCACGCCGACGAAGTTGAGGCCCAGGCCGGTGTCGCGCGTGATGGTCCACGTGGTATTGCGCGACAGGATGTCCACCTCGCCGGACTGCAGCGCGGTAAAGCGCTGCTGCGCGGTGAGCGGCGTGTAGCGCACCTTGGTCGCGTCGCCGAACACCGCGGCGGCCACCGCGCGGCAGACGTCCACGTCGATGCCGCGCCATACGCCCTTCGAGTCGGGCTGCGAGAATCCGGCGAGGCCGGTGTTGACGCCGCACTGCACATAGCCTCGGCTGCGCACCGTGTCGAGCGTGGACTGCGCAAGCGCGGGCGCAGCGGCGCACAGCAGGAGGAGCAGGATTTTTCTCAAGCAGGGCCTCCTTCGAGCAGGAAATCGCGCACCACCGCGATCTGGTCTTCGTGCAGCAAGGTCGGCGCATGCCCGATGCCGCGAAATTCGACCGCCCTCGCCTTTGGGCCGCGGCGGGCCATTTCCGCAGTGGTGCTGCGCGCGAGAAGATCGGAGAGCTCTCCGCGCAGCACCAGCGTAGGACACCGGATCGCGTCGTAGAGGTTCCAGAGCTCGAGGTCCTTTTCGGGCATTTCGGCCTTGAAGCTCTCCGCGATGCGCGGGTCGTAATGGGCGCGCCAGGTGCCGTCGTCGTTGTTGCGCAGCCAGGTCTCGGTGAGGAAGCGCCACTGCGCATCGCTGTGCGGCCCGAAGGACGCGGCAATGGTGCGGATGTAGCGCTCCGCTTCCTCCAGGTTCTTGAACTCCGGGACTTTGCCGAGGTAGCTGCCGATGCGCTCGAGCGCCGCCCGCGCCACCACCGGCCCGGCATCGTTCAGGACGAGTTTCGCCACCGGCGAGCCGGTTTGGGCGGCAAGCGCCATGCCGATGAGGCCGCCCATCGACGTGCCGAGCCAGTAGACCGCCTCGACGTCGAGCCGCGCGATGAGCGTCACCATGTCGGAAAGGTATTGCCCCATCGCGTAGAGCGCCGGATCGCTCAGGCGGTCCGATTCGCCGCGCCCGGCGACGTCCGGACACACGACGCGGAACTGGCTGGACAAGGTGCGCGCCAGCTCGTCGAAGTCGCGGCCGGTGCGCGTAAGCCCGTGCACGCATACCAGCACGTCCCGGTTGCGCGCGTCGCCCCACTCCCAGTACACCATGCGATGCAGCCCGCGCTGCGAAGCGCACTGCACCGAGC
The DNA here is from genome assembly GCA_004297625.1 of Betaproteobacteria bacterium. Lineage (GTDB taxonomy): Bacteria > Pseudomonadota > Gammaproteobacteria > Burkholderiales > SG8-39 > SCGC-AG-212-J23. Next base: position 58,683 of record SCTY01000070.1, read on the forward strand.
GGCGCCGCGGCTCGGCGCTCACGAGCGATTCAGCCATTGGGCGAGCAGCGCCGCGCGCGCCGGAAGGCATGCAGCATCGAGCGAGCTGAACCGCAGCCCGCGCTCGCGCAGCGCGTTGAGCCGTTCCGCTTTGAGGTTGGCGCCGCGCACCTCGAGGCCGTAGTTCGCATAGCGTGCACGCTCGAGCGCCGCTTCTTCCTCGTCGTACCACAGCCACTCGTCGACGAACGCGAACCCGACCTCCTCGAGCGCTTCGTCGGGCGACTCGGGATCGACGAGCTCGAGCGTGGCGCCGCGCCAGCGGAAATAAGTCTGGCGCTCGGCGCTCGCGGCGTAGCCGATCACTGCGCCGTCCCGCCACGCGCAGGCCATGCCGAGAACGAGGCGCCCATCCGGCTCGACGGCGACGTCGACTTGCGCACCGCCGACGAGCTCGGGCGCCTGCTGGAGGAGCCGGCCGTTTTCTATGAGCGCGCGCCCGCGCACGCCGTCGTGCTCCCATTCGGCTTCGACGCGCAGCTCGGGAAAATCGCTCGACGCGGTGGTGAACGCCGGAAACGGGATGCCCCGCTTGGGAGCGAAGCGGTACTCGAGCACGCCCGGCGCGTGGTGCTCGGTGTACTCCTCGGCATCGATGTCCCGCACCATCAGCCAGCGCAGGCGATCCCGGAAATCGGCGAGCCGCCCGGCGCCGGTGACGCGCACGACGGCAATGAAGCTCGGCATGGTCGGGCAATTCTATACGGGCGGCATGCGCCGCCAATAGCGCGGATCGCGTACGCGCTCGCCGCTCGCCTCGACCGCGCCGCGGCCCAGGCGCACCAACACCGCGCCGTCGCGATCGGTGCGCAATATCGAAGCGCCGGCCTCGCGATAGCGCTCGAGCACCTCGGCGTTCGGATGGCCGAAGCGGCTGCGGTAGCCCGCGGCGACGACCGCCCAGCGCGGCGCCACCGCGCCGATGAATTCCCGGGTGGAGGAGCTGCGGCTGCCGTGATGCGGCACGAGCAGTACATCTGCCCTTAAAGAATGTCCTTCTCTTTCGGTCAATGCCGATTCTGCCGAGCGCTCGATATCGCCGGTGAGGAGCATCGCGCCGCCGGCGGAGGCCACCCGGAGCACGCAGCTCTGATCGTTTCGGCGCAGCTGCGCGTATGCGCCGGGCGGATGCAAGAACTCGAAGCGCACTCCATCCCATTCCCAGGTCTCTCCGGCAATGCAGCGCCTCGGCCCGTCGATCAGCGTGTTGAGCGTGTGCCCCGCGGGCAGGGAAGAGGCCAGGCGCGCGACTTCGACGCTTTCCAGCACGCTGAGCGCGCCGCCGATATGGTCGGTATCCTCGTGCGTCAGGATCAGCAGATCGACGCTTCCCAACCCGGCCGCGCGCAGCGCAGGGACTACGACCCGGCCGCCGCTGTCCGAGTCCGGTCCGTAAGCCGGCCCGGCGTCGTAAAGCAGCGTGCGGCTCGCAGTGCGCACCATGACGGCAAGGCCCTGGCCGACGTCATAGGTGGTGATCCAGGCTTCCCCCATCGCGGGTGCCGGCGGCGTGGCATAGAAGGCCGGCGCCATGAGCGCAATGCCGCACACGCGACCCGGCACGCCGCGCGGAGCGAGCAGCCAGATGACGCCCGCCAGCGCGAGCGCAACGCTCCATGCGGGCGGCGTGTGCTGCTGCCACAGCGCGCCCGGGAGCGCCGCGCACCATTCCAGGAACTGCAGCAGCCATTCCACCAGCCACGCCGCTACATCGAGGATTTCGGGTATCGGAACCACGGCCGCTCCGAGCGCGAGCGGCGTGATGACCACGGACACGAGCGGGATCGCCACCGCGTTCGCGATCGGGCCGGCAAGCGAGATCTGGCCGAAGAGCAGCAGCGCCGCGGGCGCAAGTCCGAGGGTGATCGCCCACTGGATGCGCGCGTATTGCCTGAGCCGGCTCTCGCGCTCGGTCCAGCCTATGGCGACGTAGAAGATGAGCGCGACCGCCCCGAACGACAGCCAGAAACCGGGCGCAAGCGGCGCCCAAGGGTCGGCGAGCACGACCGCGCCAAGCGCGAGCGCGAGCGTGCGCGCGGGTGAAGACATGCGCCGCACCCACAGCGCCGCGGCGACCACCGTGACCATGTAGAAGGTGCGCTGCGCCGGCACGGCGAAGCCGGCGATGAGGGTATAGCCGAGCGCGCCGACGATCGCGGCCAGCGCCGCCGCCTTGCGCGCCGGCAGCCGCAGCGCAGCCGCCGGGACGCTACGCCATAGAAAGCCGGCGAGCCAGGCGAACAGGCCCGACACCAGCGTCACGTGAAGCCCGGAGATGCTCATGAGGTGCGTCACGCCGGTGCGGCTGAAGAGCTGCCATTCCTCGGCGGCGATGGCGCGCTGGTCGCCGACCGCGAGCGCCGCGACGATGCCGGCGGCAGGCGTCGAGCCGAGCTGCGCGAAAAAACGGCTGCGCACCGCTTCTCTTGCCTGCTCGATGCGGTCGAAAACGTTGTCCCTCGGCCCGAGCTTTTTCTGTTCGCCGCGGCTCCGCACGTAGCCGGTCGCGCCGATGCCGCGCTCGAGAAGCCATGCTTCGTAGTCGAACCCGTGGGGATTGACCTGCCCGTGCGGGCGCCGCAGCCGCACGGTGAGAAGCCAGCGCTCGCCCGGATGCACCTCGGGGTCAAAAAACTCGCTTCGATACCAGGAAAGCAGGAGCTTGCGCGGCAGACCCTCTCCGGCAGCCGCGGATTCGACCTCGAACTCGAAGCGCACGCTGCGCTCGCTGACGGCAGGAAGGCTCGACACCGTGCCGACGACCTCGAGATCGCGGCCTTCGAGCCCGGGCGCGAGCCAGTCGGCCATGCGCAGCTGCGCGCACCACGCGGCCCAGAAGAAGCCCGTGAAAAGCGCCGCCACTACGACAAACCGCCTGTGCTTCCAGGCGAGCAATGCGAGCGGCACGAGCGCCGCGGCCCACACGAGCGGCGGCAGCGCGGGCTGCCACTGCAGCGCGATGACGCCGGCGGCGAAGGCGAGGACCGCAAAGGTCATCTAGAATCAACGCGCTCGCTTCCTTACGGCTGACTGTGCCGCGCAAGTTTTTCCGCAAGTACCTGCCGCACGCCGACACGGTGCGCTCCAACCGCCTGGCGCGGCTGTTCGGGCACTGGCTGCACGACCCGAATCTCTGGCACCTGAACCGGCGCTCGGTCGCCGGCGGCGTGGCGATCGGGCTCTTTTGCGGGCTGATCCCGGGCCCGGTGCAGATGCTCTTCGCGCTGTTGTTCGCCATCCCGCTGCGCAAGAACGTTCCCGTGGCGCTGCTCACCACGCTCTATACCAACCCCATTACCATCGTTCCGCTGTACTTGATTGCCTACGAGTACGGCCAGCTTCTCCTCGGCGTGACGGCGAAAGGCCGCGTGCCTCTCGAGCCGTTCATCTGGGACTGGTGGGACATCGGCGGCTCGTTACACGGCTTCGTGGAGTGGTCGCTCGGCCTGGGCAAGCCGCTCGCGGTGGGGCTCGTCGCGCTCGCCATCACGCTCGCCGCCGTGGGCTATGTCGCCGTGAAGTTCGCATGGCGCGTTCATGTGGTATCGCAGTGGCGGGCGCGCGCGCGGCGCAGGCGCCGATGACGCACGCGGAGTTCGTTTCCGCCTACCGGCAGGGCCAGATCCGCGTCAGCGTCGAGCGGCGCGCCGCAGCGCGCCTCGTGTCCGAGCGCCTGCTCCTGCCGTTCGTGCTGCTGCCGGTCCTCGGCAGCGGCGTGGCGCTTGCGATCACCGGCCATTTTTTCGCCGGCGCGGCCTTGTTCATCGCCGGGTTGGCGCTTCGCTTCGTCGTGCGCGCGAGCAGCCGGGGGTACGTGCTCAACCGCGCGCTCCAGGACTCCGGGTTTTATGAAGAAATGAAAGCGAAGGGCATTCTGCGGGTCGATTCGCCCTGAATCTCTATACTCGCGTCTCGATGGAGCACGGCAACCCTCTGCTCGTTCAAGCGGCGATCTACTTCGCCTCCGCGGTCATCGCCGTTCTCGCCGCGCAGCGTTTCGGCCTGGGCTCGGTGGCCGGTTATCTCCTCGCCGGCATCGCCATCGGGCCCTGGGGGCTCAGGCTGGTGGGCGAGGGGCAGTACATCCACACGTTCGCCGAGCTCGGCGTGGTGTTCCTGCTTTTCGTCATCGGCCTGGAGCTCGAGCCGAAGCGCCTGTGGAGCATGCGCGGCCGGCTCGCCGGCCTGGGCCTGTCGCAGGTGATCGGCTCGATCGCCGCTCTCGCGGCGGCCGCCTGGGCCTTCGGTGTGGACGCGCGCGTGGCAATCGTCAGCGCGATGGCGCTGTCGCTCTCCTCCACGGCGCTCGCGCTGCAGCCGCTCGCCGAGCGCGGCGCGCTCGCCACGCAGGGCGGGCAGGCGAGTTTCGCCGTGCTGCTGTTCCAGGACCTGGCCGTGATCCCGATGCTGGCGCTGCTGCCGCTTCTCGGCGCGGCAGGCGGCACGGCGCAGTTTTCGTGGCACGACTTCGCGTATCCCGGCGCGGCGGTCGCCGCGACGCTGGTGCTGGGCCACTATCTCGCGCGCCCGATATTCCGGCATATCGCCCGCACCGGGCTGCGCGAGATCTTCACCGCGTTCGCGCTTCTGCTCGTGCTCGGCATCGCGCTCGGCTACCAGGCGGCCGGCCTGTCGATGGCGCTGGGCGCGTTTCTCGCCGGCGTGCTGCTCGCCGAGTCCGAATACCGGCACGAGATCGAGGCCGCGGTCGAGCCGTTCAAGGGCTTGCTGCTGGGCCTTTTCTTCACCGCCGTCGGCATGGGGATCGACTTCAGCGTGTTGCTCAAGGCGCCGCTCGAGGTGCTGGGCATCATCGCCGGCCTGTTCGCGATCAAGAGCGTCGTGCTGTGGCTCATCGCGCGCCTTGCCCGCATCCCCGCCGGGGAGCGGCCGCTCTTCGTGCTGCTGCTCGCGCAGGGCGGCGAGTTTGCGTTCGTGCTTCTCGGCCCCAGCGCTGCCGGCGCGGAGCTGCCGCGTGAAACCACCCAGGCGATAGTGCTGGCGGTCGCGCTTTCCATGCTCGCCACGCCGTTCCTGCTCCTGCTGCACGACCGGCTGCTCGGCCCCCGCTTTGTGCGCAAGGCGGCGAAGCGCGCCGCCGAGACGCCCGAGGCGAGCAAGGTCATCATCGCCGGCCTGGGCCGCATCGGCCAGGTGGTGGCGCGGCTGCTCAATGCGAGCGGCTACCAGCCGACCGTGCTCGACGACGATCCGGACCACGTCGAGGCGTGCCGGCAGTTCGGCTTCCGCGTGTTCTACGGCGATGCCACGCGGCTCGACCTGCTGCATGCGGCCGGCGCCGCGAACGCGGCACTGCTCATCATCACGCTCGACAACGCGGCCGCGACGACCAAGCTCGCGCGCAGCGCGAAAAAGAACTTCCCCGGCCTGCGCATCCTCGCGCGCGCGCACGACATGCAGCACATGTTCGAGCTGCGGGACCTCGGCGTGGAGATGATGGAGCGCGAGACCTGGCTCTCCGCGCTCAAGCTGGGCGAGCGCGCGCTCGCCCACGTAAGCGGCGACGCGGAGCTCGCCGCGAGCGCAGCGCAGCGTTTCGCCGAGCACGACCGCGAGGTGCTCGCCAAGCTCTACGAAGTGCACCACGGCGAGCCCGGCGCGCTGGTCGCGGTCTCCAACCAGCTGCGCGACAAGCTCGCCCGGACGCTGCGCCGGGGCGATGGAATCGTGAAAACCGACTAGCGCAGGTGCAGCACCCCGTCGCGCAGCTCCAGCACGCGGCCGGCGCGTGCCGCGATCCCGGCGTCGTGCGTGACGATGATGAAGGCGGTGCGGTGCGAAGCCGACAAGCGCACCATCGCTTCGAACACCTCGTCGGCGGTGTGCGCGTCGAGATTTCCGGTCGGCTCGTCCGCGAGCACGCAGGCCGGCTCGGTCACCAGGGCACGCGCGAAGGCGCAGCGCTGGCGCTCGCCGCCGGAGAGCTCGCCGGGCTGGTGCTCCAGGCGCGCGCCGAGCCCGATCTCCTCGAGGACCTTGCGCGCTCTTTTCAGCGCGCCGTCGCGCGGCATGCGCCTTATCAGGAGCGGCATGGCGACGTTCTCCGCCGCCGTGAACTCGGGCAGCAGATGGTGGAACTGGTAGACGAAGCCGAGGGTCGCGTTGCGCACGTGGCCGCGCTCGGCCTCGCCCATGGCGCTGAAAGGCTTGCCCTGCACGAGCACCGTGCCCGCGCTCGGGGCATCCAGGCCGCCGAGGACGTGCAGCAGCGTCGATTTTCCCGACCCCGAGCGGCCCATGATGGCGACGCGCTCTCCGGCGTGCACCTCCAGATCGGCGCCGCAAAGCACATGCACCGGCGCCGGGCCCTGATACGTCTTGTGCAGGCCGCGGCACGAGATCACCGCCTCCTCACTCATAGCGCAGCGCTTCGGCGGGATTGACCTTGGAGGCGCGCCAGCTCGGATACAGCGTGGCGAGGAAGGCGAGCGCGAGGGAGATGAGCGCCACGCCGATCACATCGTCGAGCTGCACCTCGGAGGGCAGCTCGGGAATGAGGTAGACGTCCTTGGAGAGAAACTTGAAGCCGAGCACGTTCTCGAGCACCGGCACCACGGTCTCGACGTTGAGCGCGAGCAGCACGCCGCCGATCACGCCGATCAGCGTGCCGAGAACGCCGATGACCGCGCCTTGCACGACGAAGATCTTGAGGATCGAGCCCGGCGCCGCCCCCAGGGTGCGCAGAATGGCGATGTCGGCCTGCTTGTCGGTCACCAGCATCACCAGCGTCGACACCACGTTGAAGGTGGCGACCGCGATGATCAGCGTAAGGATGATGAACATCATGCGCTTTTCGATCTGCACCGCGCGGAACAGGTTGGCGTGGGTGCGGCTCCAGTCCCAGGCGAAAATGTCGGGCATCCTCGCCATGAGCTCGCGCGCGACCAGGGGCGCCTCGAAGAGGTCGCGGAGCTTCAGGCGCACGCCGGAGACGCGCTCACCGAGCTGAAACACCTTTTGCGCGTCCTCGAGCTGGATCAGGGCGAGCCCGGCGTCCGCTTCGTTGAAGCCCACGTCGAACGTGCCGACGACGGTGAACTGCTTCAGCCGCGGCACCACGCCCGCGGGCGTGACGATGCCCTGCGGCGCGATCAGCGCCAGCTTGTCGCCCGGCAGCACGCCGAGCGCGCGGGCGAGATCGGCGCCGAGCACGATGCCGTAGGCGCCGGGCTTCAGCGCAGCGAGCTCACCGGTCACCATGTGCCGGCCGAAATCCGCGACCTTCTCCTCGGCCTCGGGCAGCACCCCGCGCACCACCACGCCGCGCGACGCGCGGTCGGAGCTCAGCATGCCCTGCGCCTGGACGAAGGGCGCGGCGGCCAGCACCTTCGGATGCTCGGCGGCGCGGCGCGCGACCGAGGGCCAGTCGGCGAGATCGCCGTTCGCCCCGGTGATCTGCACGTGCGAGGCGACGCCGAGGATGCGCGTGCGCACCTCGGTCTGGAAGCCGTTCATCACCGAGAGCACCACGATGAGCACCATGACGCCGAGGGCGATGCCGACCATCGAGATGAGCGAAATGAAGCTGATGAAGCGGTTGCGGCGCTTTGCGCGTGTATAGCGCAGGCCGACCGTGAGCTCGTAGGGCATGAGCGCTCGAGAATACTACAATCGCTCGCGTGGACACCGATGCCCGCGCCGCCCTCTTGGCGCTGATCCGAAAGGAACGCATCGCGCATCTCGCCACGCTGCGCGCCGGCGCGCCGATGGCGTCGATGACGCTTTACCTGGCGGAAGAAAACCTGAGCGCCTTCTACGTCCACGTCAGCCGGCTCGCCTGGCACACGCAGGACATGCTCAAGGACCCGCGCGTCGCGTTGTCGATCTCCGAAGCGGACGACGGCCGCGCCGATCCTTTCACGTTCATGCGCGTCACCATCCGGGGCGAAGCAGCGCAAATCTCTCAAGGACCCAAAGAAGCGTGGCTTGCGCGCTTCCCCGAGCAGGCGATCAATTTCCAGCTCGCGGATTTCTCGTTCTGGAAGATCGCGCCGCGCGATGCGCGTTTCGTCGCCGGCTTCGGCCGCATTCACAACCTTTCCGCAACCGAACTCACTACCGGAGAAAAAGCATGAACCCAGAAGAACTGCGCTCGCTGCAGGCGCCGCTCAAGGACCGCTACAAGAAGGATCCTGCCGCGGCGCTCGTCACGCTGCGCGCGAGCGGCCGCATCGGCGAGGGCATCGCGTGCCGCGTGGACACGGGAAAGGCGCTGGTGGAGGCGGGACTGCACCCGGCGACCGGCGGCAGCGGCGCGCAGGCCTGCTCCGGGGACATGCTGCTCGAGGCGCTGGTGGCCTGCGCCGGCGTCACGCTCAAGGCAGTAGCCACAGCGCTCGGCATCGAGTTACGGGACGCGAAGGTGCTCGCCGAGGGCGATCTCGACTTTCGCGGCACCCTCGGCGTGGCCAAGGACGCGCCGGTCGGGTTCCGCGAAATTCGCCTGCGCTTCGATCTCGACACCGACGCGGCCGCCGAGCAGCGCAAGAAGCTGGTCGAGCTTACCGAGCGCTATTGCGTCGTGCTGCAGACCCTCCGCAACACTCCGGCGCTCGCGGTATCGGCGGCGTGAGGATCTTCGGGGTCGACTTCACCTGCGCGCCGCGGCGCGCGAAGCCGATCACGGTGGCGAGCGGCGTACTCGACAAGAAAGAGCTTTTCATCCAGGAAATCGAAAAGCTCGAGGATTTCACTGCATTCGAGGCCTTTCTTCGGCGCCGGGGCCCGTGGATCGGCGGCTTCGACTTTCCGTTCAGCCTGCCGCGCGAGCTGGTGCGGGATCTTGGCTGGCCGGCCAAGTGGGAAGAGCTGGTGAGCCATTGCTCCGGCATGACGCGACTCGAGCTCAGAGATATTCTCGACGTCTATCGCAACTCGCGGCCCGTTGGCGCGAAATATGCGCACCGGGCGACCGATTATCCGGCCGGCTCGTCGAGCCCGATGAAGCTCGTCAATCCGCCGGTGGCCCTCATGTTCCACGAGGGTGCGCGCCGCATTATCGAATCTGGACTGCAGGTGCCCGCATTGATGCCGGGAGATCCGTCCAGAATTGCCCTAGAAGCGTACCCGGGACTGCTGGTACGCAAGCAGCTCGGAATCCGCGGGTCCTACAAGAGCGACACGCGAAGCGAACACACGAGCGCTCGAAAGCAAATCCGCAAAACGGTCTTGCAGGCAATGCAATCAGGCAAGCCGCTCGGCATACGACTGAAAACCAGGCTGGAGAAGCTGCTCGTCACCGACGGCTCGGGGGACGCGCTCGATGCCGCGATCTGCGCCGTGCAGGCCGCGTGGGCGGCGGGACAGCCGAACTACGGCTTGCCGGAAGACGTGCCCGAAGGCGAAGGCTGGATCGTTTCGGCCGGCTTCACCGGAACGAGCTCGTATCCCTTGGCGCGCATGCAAAAGCTCGCAAGCCGCGCCTCGTCCATGAAGCGGTCGCCGAAAGGATCGCCGAAAGGCGAGTACGGCCAGGTGAGGAAAGGCCGGCCCGCGCGGTCGCGGAACATCATCGGACCGAAGGGTCGGTAGAACCAGGCGCGCCAGCTCGCCTCGCGCCAGGCCTCTCGCTGGCATATCGCCTCGTCCTGGCGCAGCTGCTCGGGAGCCGCATCCTCGCGCACCCACTGCATCGGCGTGCAGCCGGCGGCAAACAGAAGAAGGCCAAGCGCAAAGGGCAGGCGACTCATGTCCAACGATTGGACAGCTAGAATCCGCGCCATGTTCACGGTCTACGGCATGTCGGATTCGGGCAATTGCTACAAGGTGAAGCTCGCTCTGGAGCAACTCGCCGTGCCTTATCGCTGGATCGAGGTCGACTCCACGCGCGGCCAGACGCGCAAGTTCCTCGCGATGAACGCCAACGGCAAGGTGCCCGTGCTTGCCCTCGAGGACGGCAGCTTCCTTCCGGAGTCGAACGCCATCCTGTATTACCTCGCGGAAGGCTCGCGCCTGCTTCCGGCCGGGCGGCCGGAGCGCGCGCGGGTGCTGCAATGGATGTTCTTCGAGCAGTACAGCCACGAGCCGTATCTTGCGGTGGCGCGCTCGATTCTGCGCTACCAGCCGGCGGACTCGCCCAGGCGCGCCGAGCTGCCGCGCCTGCGCGAGCGCGGCAAGCAGGCGCTTTCCGTCATGGAAGAGCACCTGCGGCGCTCGCCCTTCTTCGTCGCCGGGCGCTACGGCATCGCCGACATCGCGCTTTATGCGTACACGCATTGCGCCGCCGACGGCGGATTCAGCCTGAAGGACTTCCCTGCGGTCAACGCATGGGTCGAGCGCGTTAGCAACGAGCCGCGGCACGTGCCGATGCCGCCGTGATGCTCCTGAAGGGCCTCGCCTTCGGGTTCATTCTGGCGGCGAGCGTCGGGCCGATGTGGGTGCTGTGCTTCCGGCGCACCGTGGCTTCCGGCGCATTGGCCGGGCTCGCGTCCGGGATGGGAATCGCCGTGGCCGACGGCTTATATGGCGCGGTGGCCGCGTTCGGACTCACCGCCATCTCCGGCGTGCTGCTCGGCTACAGCTTCTGGATCGGGCTCGTGGGCGCGGCGTTTCTCGTCTACCTCGGCATAAGAATCCTGCTGGCGCGCCCGGTCGAAACCCGCGCCGAGGGCAACGGCAAGAGCCTGCTCGCCGCCTTCCTCTCCACGCTCGGCCTCACGCTGACGAACCCGCCGACCATCCTCGCATTCGCCGCCATCTTCGCCGGTCTTGGGCTCGCCTCGGACGCCGATTACGGCGCCGCGGCGCTCATCGTGCTCGGCGTTTTTCTCGGCTCGGCGGCCTGGTGGGTGATTCTCGCCGGCAGCGCCGCGAAGCTGCGCGGCCGCGCGGGCCCCCGCCTCGCGCGGGCTATCAACGCGCTATCGGGTGCGAGCATTCTTGGCTTCGCCGCCTGGCAGATCGCCGTGCTTTTCCGGTAAAGTTCTCCCCGGTACTGGAAGGATATACATGGCGCTCGCCGACGCGCGGCTTGCGATCGTCGACCTGGAAACGACCGGCGGCCAGCCGGGCTGGGACCGGGTCACGGAGATCGGCGTGCTCGAAATCGACGGCTTCGAAGTGAGCTCGGAGTGGTCGACGCTCGTCAATCCAGGCGCGTCCATCCCGGCGCCGATCCAGGCGCTGACCGGGATCACGAACGAGATGGTGGCCGCCGCGCCGACCTTCGCCGAGATCGCGGGCGCGCTGCACGAGCGGCTCAGCGGGCGCGTGTTCGTCGCGCACAACGCGCGCTTCGATTACGGCTTCCTGCGCCGCGAATTCGACCGCGCCGGGCTGAAATTCAGCGCGCAGACCTTGTGCACCGTGCGGCTCTCGCGCCGGCTTTACGCCGAGCACGCGAGCCACAACCTCGACAGCCTGATCGCGCGCCACGGCATCGCCTGCCGGGCGCGCCACCGCGCGCTCGGCGACGCCGACGCGGTGTGGCAGTTCCTGCGCATCGCCGCGCGCGAGCACGGCGAAGAGATCCTCTGGGTCGCCGCACGCCAGGTGGCAAAGCAGCCCGCCCTTCCCCCGCATCTCGATCCCGCGGCCGTCGATGCGATTCCCGAGGCGCCCGGCGTCTACATCTTCTACGGCGAAGCCGGCACGCCGCTTTACGTGGGCATGAGCAAGACCCTGCGCTCGCGCGTGCTGCAGCACTTCTCGACGCGGCTCGCCTGGGCGCCCGAGGTGCGCCGCGTCGACTGGCAGCGCACCGCGGGCGAGCTCGGCGCGGCTCTGCGCGAGGCGAAGCTCGTCAAGGCGCTCGCCCCCGCCTACAACCGGCAGCTTCGCCGCCCGGATTCGCTGTGCGGCTTCGTGTTCGACATGAAGCGGCTGCGCCTCGCGCAATCGCACGAGATCGATGCGCAAACGCTGCCCTACGTGTATGGCCTGTTCCGCTCCAAGCGTCACGCGCTGCAGGCGCTGCGCACCCTGGCGGACGAGTACGGCCTGTGTTTGCAGACGCTCGGCTTTGACGGGGCACGCCCGGGGGCCTGCTTCCGCCACCAGATCGCGCGCTGCGCGGGCGTGTGCGCCGGCAAGGAAAGCATCCACATGCACCAGGGACGCGTCGCCGAAGCGCTTGCCCGCCTGAGGACGCTCGCCTGGCCGCATGGCGGGCCGCTCGGCATCGTCGAGCGCGACCGCGACCGCGAAGCCGAGGAAGTCCACGTCGTCGACCGCTGGTGCTACCTCGGAGCCGCATCGAGCGACGCCGAGCTCGCCGAGCTTCTCGAGGCGGCGCGCGAGCCGCGCTTCGATTACGATCAGTACCGGATCCTCGCGCGCCACCTCGGCAAGAAGAACCTGCGCACCGTGAAGCTCGGCCCATGCACTGCGAACTGATCGTGCCGCGGCTGTTTGCCGAACCGACCGGCACGCGGGCACCCGCGCTCGAGCTGCTGCTCGCGCGCGGGCGGAACTCGACAGCCGAGCCGCAAACCCTCGAAGCCTGGCTGCAGGAAGGCTTCGGCCTGGCGGACGAGCCGATCGCGGCCGGCGCGCTCACGCTCGCTGCCGCGAACCGCGAGCCGGGAGAGGCGTGCTGGGCGCGCGCCGACCCGGTGCACCTGCGGCTCGTGCAGGAGCGGCTCATCGTCGCGCCGGCGCCGGCATTCGCGCTCTCGCGCGAGGAAGCCGACGCGCTGTGCGACTCGCTCAACCGCCATTTCGCCGGCATCCTCGCGCTTCAAGCCGTCGACCCGTTGCGCTGGTGCGCCCGTCTGGAGCAAGAACTGGCGCTCGACGCGGCAAGCCCGCTCGAGATCGCCGGCCGCGACGTGGACCTCAGCCTCCCCGGCGGCGAGGCGGGCAAGCGCTGGCACGCGCTGCTCAACGAAGCGCAGATGCTGCTGCACGCGCACCCGGTGAATGAGGCGCGCGAAGCGCGCGGCGAGCCGACGGTGAACAGCCTCTGGCTCTGGGGCGTCGGCCGCGCGCCGCGTGCTTCCCGCGGCCGCTGGCAATCGGTGAGCGCCGCGGATCCGGTCGCGCTCGGCTTCGCCCGACTGACAGGCGCGCGCGCGCTCGCGCTACCCGAATCCGCGACGCGCTGGCTCGACGCCGCTGCGGGTGACGGGCGGCATCTCGTCGTTCTCGACGCCCTGCGCGCGCCGCACGCGCTCGGCAATGCGGCCGAATACCGCGAATGCATCGAAGGGCTCGAGGCGCGCTGGTTCGTGCCGCTGCTGGCGGCGCTGCGCTCCGGGCGCATCGGCATGCTGACGCTGCGCGTCCCGGATGCCGGGGGCGCCGCCTTCGAGACGATCCGCGGCGACCTGCGCCGCTTCTGGCGCCGCCCGCGCGCGCTGGAGCGCTACGCATGAAAATCGTCGAGCGTCCGTACGCGGAGGCCGACCGGCGCGCGCTGCTCGAGGCGGGCGTGCATCCGGTCCTCGCGCGCGTCTACGCGGCGCGGCGCATCCGCTCGGCGCTCGAGCTGAAGTACGACGCCGCAAGCCTCATATCGCCCAAGTTCCTGAAGAGCGTCGGCGATGCGGCGCGGCTCCTCGCCGATGCGCTCCAGGCGCGCAAGCGCATGCTCATCGTCGCCGACTACGACGCCGACGGCGCCACCGCCTGCGCGGTGGGGCTGCGCGCGCTGCGCATGTTCGGCGCGACGGTGGATTACCTCGTCCCCGACCGTTTCAAGCTGGGCTACGGGCTCTCCCCCGAGCTCGTCGAGCTTGCGGCGCAGCGCTCGCCCGATCTCCTGATCACCGTGGACAACGGCATCGCCAGCGTCGAAGGCGTCGCGCGCGCCAACCGCCTGGGCATTGCGACGCTCATCACCGACCATCACCTGCCGGGCGAGAAGCTGCCGGACGCGGCGTGCATCGTGAATCCCAACCAGCCGGGCTGCGAGTTTCCTTCCAAGGCGCTCGCGGGAGTCGGCGTGATGTTTTACGTGATGCTCGCCCTGCGCGCCGAGCTTCGTGGGCGCGGACATTTCGGCGAGAAGGAGCCGAACCTCGGTGCGCTCACCGACCTCGTCGCGCTCGGCACCGTCGCGGACGTCGTGCCCCTCGATGCCAACAACCGCAACCTCGTGACGCAGGGCCTCAAGCGCCTGCGCGCCGAGCGCGGCCAGCCCGGCATTGCGGCGCTGCTGCGCGCGGCCGGCCGGCGGATCGCCGAAGCCTCGAGCTTCGACCTCGGCTTCATCGCCGGCCCGCGACTCAACGCTGCCGGGCGCCTCGCCGACATGAGCCTCGGCATCGAATGCCTGATCGCGGACGACGAGGCGCGCGCCGCCAACCTCGCGCAGCAGCTCGATCGGCTCAACTCCGAGCGGCGCGGCATCGAGGCCGCCATGCTCGAGCGCGCGCTCGAGATCGTGGGCAGGATCGAGCCGGCGAGCCACTCGGTGTTCTTCGACGCCGGCTGGCACCAGGGCGTGGTGGGCATCGTGGCCTCGCGGCTCAAGGACCGGATGAACCGGCCGGTGATCTGCTTCGCGCGCGCCGAGGAGGCAGACCGGCCGGTGCTGCGCGGCTCGGGACGCTCGATTCCGGGCCTGCACCTGCGCGATTGCCTGGATCTCGTCTCGAAGCGCGCGCCGGGCCTGATCGCGCGCTTCGGCGGCCATGCGATGGCGGCCGGGCTCAGCATCGCCGAAACAGATCTCGAGCGCTTCGGCGAGCGCTTCGAAGCCGCGGTGGACGAGCTGCTCCCGGCCGAGGCGCGCCTGCGCACGGTGGAGACCGATGGTGCGCTCGCGCACGCGCACTGCACGCTGGAAGTGGCGCGCATGCTCGAGGGCGAGATCTGGGGCCAGGGTTTTCCGCAGCCAGTCTTCTGCGATACATTTTCCGTGGAAAGCCAGCGCGTGGTCGGCGAGCGGCATCTCAAGCTGCGCCTCGTGAAGGACGGCAGGCGCTACGAAGCAATGCGCTTCGGCGCGCTCGAGCCGCTGCCCCACAGCATTCGCGCCGCCTACCGGCTTGCCGTGAACGAGTTCAACGGCCTCAGGAGCGTCCAGCTCAACGTGGAGCACTTCGAATGATTCGCGCCCTGGCGATCGGCTTGGCCCTGTTTCTTCCCGCGGTACAGGCTGAAGATTTAAATCCCGTCAAGGACGCCGGGCCCTACGTTCCCTCGCCGCAAAGCGTGGTCGCCGACATGCTGCGCTACGCCGAAGTCGGACCGCAGGACTTTCTCATCGACCTCGGCTCCGGCGACGGCCGCATCGTGCTCACCGCAGCGAAAGTCTTCGGCGCACGCGGCTTCGGCGTCGAGATCAAGGACGAGCTCGTCAGGAAATCCAACGAGGCGGCGAAAAGGGAAGGCCTCGCCGACCGCGTGAAGTTCCTGAAGCAGGACCTCTTCAAGACCGACCTGTCGCAGGCCACCGTCATCACCATGTACCTGCTGCCGGATACGGTGAACCTCCTCAAGGACAAGTTCCTGAAAGAGCTGCGCCCCGGCACGCGCATCGTGTCGCACGATTACCCGCTCACCGGGTGGATTCCCGAGAAGTACCTGCAGATGGATCTCGAGGACAAGATCAAGATCAGCGGGGTGACGACCACGCTCATCTATCTCTATGTCGTGCCCGCCAGGGTCGAGGGACGCTGGAAAGCGCAGATGCCGCCGGCGGTGAGCCGCCAGCCCGCGACGCTGTCGCTGCGCCAGCAGCTGACGCGCGTGTCGGGAAGCGCGCGCCTCGACGGCAAGGAAGTGCCGCTCGAGGACATCAAGCTGCGCGGCGACAAGCTCACCTTCAAGCTCTCGGGCAGGCGCGGCGAGTTCAGCGGCCAGGTGAAGGGCAGGAGCATCGACGGCTTCGTCGAAACCGGCAGGACCAAGGCGCCCTGGAGCGCGACCCTCGGCGGATGAAGCTCGCGATTACGGCCGGAAAGCTGAGACTGGAAGTCGATCTTCTGCAGTCGCAGACCGCGAAAGCGATCGTCGCCGCCCTGCCGTTCGGCCGCACGCCGATCTCGACCGACGCGCGGCCCAAGCTCGCGAGCCGGTGCAACGTCATCGGCCGCCTCGACGATTTCCGAAGGCTTGCTTCGGTGAAGAGCGGCGACAAGGTCCGCGTGGAGGCTGCCTGATGGAGAGAAAACGCGTCAATTCCTCCAGGCTGCGCTCGGTCGGCTACGACGAGAAGACGCGCACGCTCGAAGTGGAGATGTCGAACGGCCAGGTGTTCCAGTACTCGGGCGTCTATCCGGAGGTTTATCGCCGGTTCATGGCCGCGCCCAACCCGACGACGTTTTTTGACGACAAAATCGCCGACGAGTACGCCGCGAAGCGCGTGTGATCCCTTAAACTAGCGCCTTAGAAAGGGAGGGTCATGCGGGCGCTCGCCGCCTTGGCGATGTTGGGCTTTTTTGTGACTGTCGCCGAAGGCGCGGCCTTCGCACCGGAACACGCCTTGCAGCAGATCACGTCGCCGGAGCTCGGCGACCTGCGCAGCATCGCGGGCTGGCTGCGCGACCACGGCAAGGAGGGTTTCGTCGGCGCCGACGTGGCCGATGCGATGGGCATCCCGCGGCTCGAGAGCGAGGACGTGCTCGTCGCCCGCCAGCGCGGCTATCGCAGCGCCGACGTGCTGCGCATCGCGCAGGTTTCGGCGGACGACAAGCGCGACTTCATCCTTTTCATGGTGCAACAGCCCGACGACCAGGTGTACTTCTATCTTTCCACGGTGCGCGAGGGCCTCAAGAAGGCCTTCGTCTCCATCCCCAGCAGGAACCTCGTCATGCCCCTCGACCGCATGGAGGCCGAGGCGCACTTCCGCCAGGAAGTGCGCTACTGGGGCGACAGGATCGAGGCAGAATAATGGAAGCCGAACGCGTCAACCAGATCGCCTCTTCGCTCTCCGACCTGCAGCACCGGTCGGCCGAGCTGCGGAGGTATCTTTGAATTCGAAGCCAAGCAGGCGCGCCTAGCAGCGCTCAACCGCGAGCTGGAAGACCCGAAGCTGTGGGAGAACCCGCAGCGCGCGCAGGAGCTCGGCAAGGAAAAGAAGATGCTGGAGGCGCTCGTCGGCACCCTCGGCCGGGTGGGCGGCGGCCTCGCCGATGCGGCCGAGCTCTTCGAGCTTGCGCGCGCGGAGAGCGACGACGCCACGGTGCTCGGGGTCGCCTCCGACATCGAGAAGCTCGGAAAAGAAGTCGCCGTGCTCGAGTTCCGCCGCATGTTCTCCAACCCGCTCGACCCCAACAACTGCTTCCTCGACATCCAGGCCGGCTCGGGCGGCACCGAGGCGCAGGACTGGGCCTCGATGCTGATGCGCATGTATCTCAAGTACTGCGACAAGAAGGGCTTCGGCGCCGAGATCCTGGAGCAGACCCCGGGCGAGGTGGCGGGGATCAAGAGCACGACGCTCAAGGTGACGGGCGACTACGCCTACGGCAGCCTGCGCACCGAAAGCGGCGTGCACCGGCTGGTGCGCAAAAGCCCCTTCGATGCCAATGCACGGCGCCACACCTCCTTCGCGAGCGTATTCGTCTACCCGGAGATCGACGAGACCATCGAGGTCGACATCAACCCGGCGGACCTGCGCGTCGACGTCTACCGCGCCTCCGGCGCCGGCGGGCAGCACGTCAACAAGACCGAGTCGGCGGTGCGCATTACCCACCTGCCGAGCGGCATCGTGGTGCAGAGCCAGAACGACCGCTCGCAGCACCGCAACCGCGCCGAGTGCATGGCGATGCTGAAGTCGCGCCTGTACGAGCTCGAGATACGCAAGCGCCTCGCCGCGCACGACAAGCTCGAGGCGTCGAAGACCGACATCGCCTGGGGCCACCAGATCCGCTCGTACGTCCTCGACCAGTCGCGCATCAAGGACCTGCGCACCGGGGTGGAAAAGGGCGACACGCAATCGGTGCTCGACGGCGACCTCGACGACTTCATCACCGAGAGCCTCAAGCAGGGGGTGTAGTGGAAGAACAGGACACGAACAAGCTCGTCGAGGAACGCCGGGAGAAGCTGAAGGCGCTGCGTGCCGCGGGGACCGCCTTTCCGAACGACTTCCGCCGCAAGCATCTTGCCGGTGAACTGCACTCGCGCTTCGATGCTCTCGTCAAGGAAGAACTCGAGAAGCAGAAACCCGAGGCAGTCGTGGCCGGCCGCATGATGCTGAAGCGCGTGATGGGCAAGGCGAGCTTTGCCACGCTGCAAGACGGTACCGGCCGAATCCAGATTTATGTAGTTAACGAAATCGAAAACTACGAGGCTTTCAAGCACTGGGACCTGGGCGACATCCTCGGCGTGGAAGGCCATCTGTTCAAGACGATGAAGGGCGAGCTGACGGTGCACGCGGCGAAGATCCGGCTGCTCGCCAAGGCGCTGCGCCCGCTGCCGGAGAAGTTCCATGGGCTCACCGACCAGGAGATGCGCTACCGCCAGCGCTACGTCGACCTGGTCGTCAACCCTGACGTAAAAAGCATCTTCCTCAAGCGAAGCCAAGTGATCCAAGTGCTGCGCGAGGTGCTGCGCGCCGAGGGCTACCTCGAGGTCGAGACGCCGATGATGCAGCCGATTCCCGGCGGCGCGGTGGCGCGCCCCTTCAAGACGCACCACAACGCGCTCGACATGGATCTCTACCTGCGCATCGCGCCCGAGCTCTACCTCAAGCGGCTGGTGGTCGGCGGCATCGAGCGCGTGTTCGAGATCAACCGCAACTTCAGGAACGAAGGCATCTCGACGCGCCATAACCCCGAGTTCACGATGCTCGAGTGGTACTGCGCCTACGAGGACTGGAACACCATGATGGACCTGACCGAGCGGCTCGTTCGTGCCGCCGCAGGCACCTCGTCTTTGGTTTACCAGGGGAAAACGATCGAAATCGGCGAGCCGTTCGCGCGCCTCTCGATCCCCGAAGCGATCCGCCGGCAGGGGATCACGGGCGACCTGCGCGACAGGGCCTTTCTTTCGAAGGAATTGACCCGTCTTAACGTCGAGCATGGCGGGGACCACGGCTGGGGCTCGCTGCAGCTCATGCTCTTCGAGGCGGTCGCCGAGAAGCACATGATCCAGCCCACCTTCATCACCGACTTCCCGGCCGAGGTGTCGCCGCTCGCGCGCCGGCGCGACAGCGACCCGGATCTCGCCGACCGCTTCGAGCTCTTCATCGACGCCAAGGAGATCGCCAACGGCTTCTCGGAGCTGAACGACCCCGAGGACCAGGCCGAGCGCTTCCGCGAGCAGGCGCGGAAGAAGGAGGCCGGCGACCAGGAGGCGATGTACTACGACGCCGACTACGTGCGCGCGCTCGAGCACGGCATGCCGCCCACGGCGGGCGCGGGGCTGGGCGTCGACCGGCTGGTGATGCTTCTGACCGACAGTCCCAGCATCCGTGACGTAATACTTTTCCCGCACATGCGCCCCGAGGGCGGGTAACAACCCGTTACATACGCTTACGGCACCGGGTGCGCCGGGCCGATAACCTGCGCGTTATGGGCAACACGAAAGGACATAACGCCATGGAAAACACCCGATCGCGCCTTCACCCCCTGCTGACCGCGGCGGCCATCTCGGTCACCGTTTTTTCGGCCGTGGGCGTCGCCTCGCTCACCGGCCTGATTCCGCAATCGATCGGCTCGAGCAAGGAAACCGCCGCGGTCGCGCCGATCGCTACTCCCGGGATAGTCAAGCAGGTGGAGCCGGCGATCACCCCTGCGGTTGCGAAGCCCGTTAGGAAATCGGCCGGGAAAGCAACCGCGCGCAAGGTCGAGCCGGTCGCGTACCACGACGTCGCGGAACAGCCGCCTCTTGCCCAAGCAGAACCGCCGAAGCCGGCGGTGCAGCCCGGCCAGGTCGGCACGGTGCAGTCGGTGCGCGAGGTGGCGCAGCCCGGCGAGCACACCGCGCTCGGCCCGATCGCGGGCGGCGTGGCGGGTGCCGTCATCGGCAGCCAGTTCGGCCACGGCACCGGCAAGAAGATCCTGACGGTGCTCGGCGCGGCGGGCGGCGCTTATGCCGGCCGCGAGATCGAGAAGCAGGCGCGCGGCACCCAGCGCTGGGAAATCGACGTGCGCCTGGACAACGGCGGGCAGCAGACGGTGCTCAGCGAAGTCGCGCCGCCGTTCAATGCCGGCGATCGCGTGCGCATCGTCGAGGGCCGCCTGCAGCCCGTCTAGAGCTTCAGCACAACCAGCCCCGCAAGCACCGCGCCGGTGGCCACCAGCCGCCGGCGCGTCATTTTTTCCTTGAGCACCACGGCGCCGAGCACCGCGGCGAAAATCACCGAAGTCTCGCGCAGCACCGCCACGAGCGCGACCGGCGCGCGCGTCATCGCCCACAGCGCGATGCCGTAAGCACCGAGCGCGCATGCGCCCCCTGCGGCGGCACGCCGCCAATGGCGGCGGAAATACGCGGGCACGGCGCGTCCGCGCAGGACGATGCCCATCGCGGTGATCACCACGCCGTTCGCGGCGAAGAACCATAGCGTGTAACTTACCGGCGCGGCCGAGGCGCGCGCGCCGGCAGCGTCGATCAGCGTGTAGGCACCGATCACCACCGCGTTTGCGAGCGCGAAGGCCGTCGCGCGCCGGTCGTGCGCGCCGGAAGCAAAGGCGAGGATGCCGATCGAAACGAGCAGCACGCCGAGCCACTCGTTCGCATGCAGCACTTCAGCGAAGACGAGCGCGCCGCTCGCGGCCACGATCATCGGGCCGCCGCCGCGCATCACCGGGTATACGTATGAAAGCTCGCCGAAGCGGTACGCGCCGGCGAGGAAGCCGAAGTAAAGAATGTGCACCGCCGTCGAGCCGGCAAGCCAGGGCCAAGAGGCGGGCGCGGGCGCCGGCAGGAACGGCGCAAGCACCAGCGCGAGGAGTCCCGAGGCCGCCGCGACCGCGAAGGTGTCGAGCTGCTTGTCCTTGCTCGCCTTGACGAGAGCGTTCCAGCCGGCGTGCAGCAGCGCCGCGCCGAGCACGGCGAGCGTCACCGGGAGGGTGAGCTCCATCAGGGGGTCAGCCGATCACCTGCTGGAGCAGCGGTCCCATACGCTCCACCGCCGCGCGGCCTTCCTCGATGGCTTCCTTCCCGCGGTGATAGTCCATGGTCGCGAAGTCGGGTAGCAGCGGCGTGAGGAGCACGTCGGCCGGATCGCCCGAAAGCCGGCTCCGCGCCACGCGCATTTCCACCACGTCGAGCGAAGTGCTGAACACCTCGAAAATCGACGGGATGGCTTCATGCGGCTCGACTTCGGCCCCGGTTGCCTTCTTCTCCACCCAGCCCGGCCGCAGGCGCGCCAGCCATCCGGGCACTTCGCGCGGCGCGACCGCACGGCCGCGCTCGCGGTAAGGACCCAGCTTGCCCCAGCTGAGATCGACTGCGATGACGAGCTCCGCGCCCAGCGCCCGGCACATGGAAACCGGAACCGGATTGACCAGCCCGCCGTCGACCAGCACCACGTTGTCGCGCAGCACCGGCGTGAAAAGCCCCGGCATCGCACACGAAGCGCGCACCGCCTCGAAAACCTTGCCGTGCCGCAGCCAGAGCTCGCGCCCCGAGTAGAGCTCGGTGGCGATCGCCCCGTAGGGGATCGGCAGATCGTCGATTTCCTGGTCGTGGAACATCGTGCGGAACAGCGTGAAAAGACGATTGCCGCGGATGAGGCCGCCGCGCCACGTAAGGTCCATCAGGCGCACCACGGTCGTCCACGCAAGGCCGGTCACCCATTTCTCGAGCTGCGCGAGCTGCCCCGAAGCGTAGGCCGCGCCGACGAGCGCGCCGATCGAGGTCCCGCAGACGAGGTCGGGCTTGATGCCGCGCTCTTCGAGCCCGCGGATCGCGCCGATGTGCGCCCAGCCGCGTGCGCTGCCCGAGCCGAGGGCAAGTCCTATGCGGGGTTTGCTGCGCACGCCGCAGAGTGTAGCTGCTTCGCTACGCCCGCTCGAAGATGGCGGCGATGCCCTGTCCGCCGCCGATGCACATCGTGACGAGCGCGTAGCGCTTCTGCGTGCGCTCGAGCTCGTAGAGCGCTTTCACGGTCAGGAGGGCGCCGGTCGCGCCGATGGGGTGGCCGAGGGCCACCGCGCCGCCGTTCGGATTCACCTTGGCCGGATCGAGTCCGAGATCTTTCGTCACCGCCATCGCCTGCACCGCGAACGCCTCGTTCGATTCGATGACGTCCATGTCGGCAGGCTTGAGCCCCGCTTTTTCGAACACGCGCTTCACCGCGGGAATGGGGCCGAGGCCCATGAGCTGGGGCTCGACGCCGGCGTGCGCGTACGCGACCAGCCGCGCGAGCGGCTTGATCTCCGCGTTTTTCGCAGACTCCGAGCTCATCAGGACGACGGCGGCGCCGGCGTCGTTGATGCCCGAGGCATTGCCGGCCGTGACGGTGCCGTCCTTCTTGAACACCGTTTTCAGCTTCGCGAGGTCTTCCATCCTCGTTCCCTTGCGCACGTGCTCGTCGGCGGTGAACTGCTCCACGCCCTTCTTGGTCTTCAGCTCGATCGCAACGACTTGCTTCTCAAAAAATTTCTGTTCAATGGCTCTGGCGGCCCTGCGGTGCGATTCCACCGCGAACTCGTCCTGCTGCTCGCGCGTGAAGCCGTATTTCGCGGCGATGTTCTCCGCGGTGACGCCCATGTGGCCGTGGCCGAACGGGTCGTGCAGGGCCGCGGTCATGGCATCCACCACTGGAGCATCGCCCATGCGCTGGCCCCAGCGTGCCGCGGGCAGGAAGTACGCGGCGCGGCTCATGCTCTCGGCGCCGCCCGCCACGGCGATGTCGCAATCGCCGAGCAGGATGTACTGGCTGGCCGAGACGATGGCCTGCAGGCCCGAGCCGCACAACCGGTTCACCGTGAGGCAAGGGGTGCCGACCGGGATCCCGGCGTCGATCGCCGCAACGCGCGAAAGGTACATATCCCTCGCTTCGCCGTGGATCACGCTGCCCATCGCCACGTGGCCGATGCTCGCAGGATCGACCTTGGCGCGCGCGACCGCTTCGCGGATCGCCACCGCGCCGAGCTTGGTCGCCGGCATGTCCCTGAGCGCGCCGCCGTAGTCGCCGATTCCCGTGCGCACGCCTGATACCACCACCACTTCGCGATTGCTCATTTCAGTCTCCCGTAGAGATCGTGCGCATCCGCACGATCGATCGATACCTTGACGAACTCCCCCGGCCTGCCGCCCTTGAACTTGACGACGCCGTCGATCTCCGGTGCGTCGGCTTTGGAGCGGCCCACGCCGGGCTCGTCGACCAGCACCTCGACGACCTTTCCGAGCTTTGCGCGCAGCTTTTCCCGGCTGATCGACTCTTGCAGCGCCATGAGGCGCGCGCGCCGCTCTTGCTTCACTTCGTCGGGCACCGGATCGGAAAGCGCGTTCGCCGCGGCGCCCTCGACCGGCGAGTAGGCAAAGCAGCCCACGCGATCGAGTTGCGCTTCTTTCAGGAACCCGAGCAGTTCCTCGAATTCCCGCTCCGTCTCTCCCGGAAAGCCGGCGATGAACGTGCTGCGGATCGTGATGTCGGGGCAGAGCTTGCGCCAGCCGCGCACGCGCTCGAGGACCTTTTCGGCGCTCGCGGGACGCTTCATCAGTTTGAGAATGCGAGGCGCGGCGTGCTGGAACGGCACGTCGAGGTACGGAAGGATCTTGCCCTCGGCCATCAACGGAATCGCTTCGTCGACGTGCGGGTACGGATAAACATAGTGGAGCCGCACCCAAGCACCGAGAGTAGCCAAGGCTTTGCACAGCTCCGTCATGCGCGTCTTCGTCGGCCGGCCGTTCACGAATCCTGTGCGGTACTTCACATCGATGCCGTAGGCGCTCGTGTCCTGCGAGATGACGAGCAGCTCCCTGACGCCGCGCTTCACCAGGTTTTCCGCCTCCTGCATCACTTCGCCGATCGAGCGCGACACCAGGTCGCCGCGCATCGAGGGAATGATGCAGAAGGTGCAGCGGTGATTGCAGCCTTCGGAGATCTTGAGATACGCGTAGTGCGGCGGCGTGAGCTTCACCGGCACGAGATCCGTATACGGATCGTGCGGCCTGGGCAGATGCGCGTGCACCGCCTGCATCACCGCCGCGGTCTCGTTCGGGCCGGTGATCGCCAAAACCGTTGAATGATTCTGTTTGATGAAATCAGGCTTGGCACCCAAACATCCGGTGACCACGACTTTGCCGTTCTGGGCGAGCGCCTCGCCGATCGCGCCAAGCGACTCCTCGACGGCCGCGTCGATGAAGCCGCAGGTGTTGACGATCACGAGGTCCGCCCCGGCATACGTGGACGCGGTGACATAGCCCTCGGCGCGCAGCTGCGTGAGGATGCGTTCGGAATCCACCAGGGCCTTGGGACAGCCCAGCGAGACGAAGCCTATCTTCGGCGGCACTACTTCTTGTCGGGGTCGGTCTTCTGCTGGGAGGAGGGGAAACCGGGGAAGGAGAGGCCCGAGAACATGTTGCGCGCCTGGCTCTGCATCTGCTCCTGGAACTGCGCAAACACCTTCTGGCTCTGCTCCATGTAAGCCTGCATCAGGCTCTGCATCGCAGGGCCCTGAAGGTTCATGAACTGCGCCCAGAGCTCCTGCGAGACCCGGCTGTTGTCGCCGTACATCTTTTGCGACTGCTCCTGCAGCGCCTTCTGGATGTCCTGGAAGGCGCGGATGTTGCGCTCGAGGTAAGAGCCCATCATGCCCTGCATGGCGTTGCCGTAGGAGCGGATGAGCTGCGACAGCAGGTCGGAGGAAAACATCGGCACGCCGCCCGATTCTTCGTCGAGGATGATCTGCAGCAGGATCTGGCGCGTGAGGTCATCGCCGCTCTTCGCGTCGACCACCTGGAATTCCTCCTGCTTGAGCACCATCTGCTTGACGTCGGCCAGCGTGATGTAGCTGGAGGTCTTGGTGTCGTAGAGCCGGCGGTTGGGGTACTTCTTGATCAGCCGGAGCTGGCTTTCCATCGCGCCCATGGTGTCATGGTACTCCTTAATACATGTGCTGGCCGCCGTTAATGGAGATATTGGCGCCCGTCACGAAAGCCGCTTCCTCGGAGCACAGATAGATGATGAGCCCCGCCACCTCGTCGGGCCGACCGAGGCGCCCGATCGGGATTTGCGGCAGGATCTTGGAGTCCAGGATTTCCTTGGGAATCGCGGTCACCATTTTGGTGCCGATGTAGCCCGGCGAAATGGTATTGATGGTGACGCCCTTGCGCGCCACTTCCAGCGCCAGCGCCTTGGTGAAGCCGTGGATGCCCGCCTTGGCCGCGGAATAGTTGGTCTGGCCGAACGCACCCTTCTGCCCGTTGACCGACGAGATGTTGATGACGCGGCCCCAGCTGCGCTCCACCATGCCGTCCATCACCTGCTTCGTCATGTTGAAGCAGGAATCCAGGTTGGTGCGCATCACCGCGTCCCAGTCGGCCTTCGTCATCTTCTTGAAGGTCATGTCGCGCGTGATGCCGGCGTTGTTCACCAGGATGTCGATCTGCCCGCATTCGCCCTGGATGGTGCTCATCTTGCGCGCGCAGTCGTCGTAATCCGCCACATCCACGGGAAACGCCGAGAAGTTGTAGCCGCGGCTTTTCATTTCCTCCAGCCACGACCTGTACTTGGTGTTCGACGGCGAATACGTCACCACCACGCGGTAGCCCGCGTCCGCCATTTTCGTCGAGATGGTTTCGCCGAGGCCGCCCATGCCGCCGGTGACGACGGCGATCCTTTGCTTTGCCATAGCCTTCTCCTGGGGGAAAGGCGAGTCTACATCATGTGCATTCCACCGTTCACCGAGATGTTGGCGCCGGTGATATAGCCGGCCTCCTCCGACGCCAGGAACGCCACCACGGCGGCGATTTCCTCGGGGCGCGCGAGGCGGCCCATCGGGATCGAGGCGATGATCTGCTCGCGGATCTCCTCGCGGATCGCGCGCACCATGTCGGTCTCGACGTAGCCCGGCGACACCGTGTTCACGGTGACGCCCTTCTTGACCACTTCCTGCGCGAGCGCCTTGGCAAATCCCGCCATCCCGGCCTTCGCCGCGGAATAGTTGGTCTGGCCGAACTGGCCCTTCAGCGCGTTCACCGACGAGATGTTGATGATGCGGCCCCAGCCGCGCTCGCACATGCCGTCGACCACCTGGCGCGTGACGTTGAAAACGCTGTTGAGGTTGGTGTTGATCACCGCCATCCAGTCCTGCTCGGTCATGCGCTTGAACACCGAGTCGCGCGTGATGCCGGCGTTGTTCACCAGCACGTCGACCGGGCCGACGATGCTGCGCACGTTGTAGAACATTTCCGCAGTCGAGTCGAAATCGGCCACGTCGCCTTCCGCGGCATGCACCTTGAAGCCTTCGCTGCGCATGGCGTCGAGCCATTCGTGCTTGCGCTCGTAGCCGGGCAGGCAGCCCGCGACGACCGTGTGCCCGGATTGCGCGAAGCGCCGGCAGATTGCGCTGCCGATGCCCCCCATGCCCCCCGACACGAAAACGATGCGCGCGATGACCGGCCGGCCGCGATCCCGCCACGTTTCTTCCTGCGATGCTTCGATCACTTCGACTTCGCGTTTCATCTTTTCCTTTCTAACGTTCGACTGCCAGGGCAACCCCCATGCCGCCCCCGATGCAAAGCGAAGCGAGCCCGCGCCTGGCGTCCCGCTTCTGCATTTCGTGGAGAAGCGTGACGAGCACGCGCGCGCCCGACGCGCCGATCGGATGACCGAGCGCGATGGCGCCGCCGTTCACGTTCACCTTCTTCGTGTCCCAGCCCATCTGCCGGTTCACGGCGATGGCCTGCGCCGCGAAGGCCTCGTTGATCTCCATGAGATCGAGATCCTTCGCCTCCCAGCCGGCGCGCGCCAGGCAGCGCTTCGACGCCGGCACCGGGCCCATGCCCATGTACTTCGGATCGACTCCCGCCGAGGCGAACGCCTTGATGCGGGCCAACGGCTTGAGACCCAGTTCTTTTAGTTTTTTCCGAGAACACAAAATCACTGCAGCCGCACCGTCATTGATGCCCGAAGCGTTGCCCGCAGTTACCGTGCCGTTCTTGTCGAACGCGGGCTTCAGGCTCTTCAATGCGTCGAGAGTCGTGCCGTGGCGCGGATACTCGTCGTCGGCGAAGATGCTCGGCCCCTTCTTCGAGGGAATTTCCACCGGGATGATCTCGTCGTTGAACCGGCCCGCCTTCTGCGCCGCCTCGGCCTTGTTCTGGCTCGCGACCGCGAATTCGTCCTGCTCCGCGCGCGTCACCGCGTATTCTTTCGCCACGTTCTCGGCGGTGACGCCCATGTGGTACTGGTTGTAGACGTCCCACAGCCCGTCGACGATCATGGTGTCGACCATCTTCGCGTCGCCCATGCGGAAGCCGTCGCGCGAGCCGGCGACCGCGTGCGGCGAGAGGCTCATCGACTCCTGCCCTCCGGCGATGACGATGTCGGAGTCGCCGTTGGCGATCGCCTGCGCGCCAAGCATCGCCGCCTTCAGCCCCGAGCCGCAGACCTTGTTGATGGTCATCGCTGGAATCATGTGCGGCAGGCCCGCGCGCATCGCCGCCTGGCGCGCCGGGTTCTGGCCGGTCGCGGCGGCGAGCACCTGGCCCATGATCACCTCGGACACCTGCTCTGCGGGAACCCGCGAGCGCTCGAGGAGCTTGCGGATGACGAGCGCGCCAAGCTCGGAGGCCGGCGTCTTTGCCAGGCTGCCGCCGAACTTGCCGATGGGAGTGCGGGCCGCGCCGACGATGAAAATATCTTCCATGGAGTCTCCTAGTGGATGCGCTGCTTGACGTAGCGGCCGGGGGCCGCTTCCAGCGGTCTGTATTGGACATTGCCGAGCACCGCAGGTGCCGGGCGCTTGCCTCTCGCGTGGCGCTCGAGCCACGCCGTCCATAACGGCCACCAGCTGCCCCGGTTTTCTTTTGCATTCCGAAGAAAATCCTCCGGGTCCCGGGGGTAGCGCTCGGCGCTCCAGAAGCTGCGGCGTTTTTTTGCCGGCGGATTCACCACGCCGGCGATGTGCCCGCTCGCGCCGAGAACGAAGGTCTTGTCCTCGCCCCCCACGAGCTCGAGCGTGCGGTAGGCCGAGCGCCACGGCACGATGTGGTCCTCGCGCGTGGCCAGCACGAACACGGGCAGCGTCACCTGGCGCAGGTCCACCGGAACACCGCAGTTCACCAGCGCGCCGGGCTCGCGCAGCTTGTTCGAGAGATAGGTGTTGCGCACGTAGTAGCAATACATCGGCCCCGGCAGGTTCGTGCTGTCCGCGTTCCAGTAGAGAAGATCGAACGGCGGCGGCGCTTCCCCCATGAGGTAGTTGTTCACGACATAGGGCCAGACGAGATCGTTCGCGCGCAGCGTGGAGAACACGAACGCAAGATCCGACCCGGGGAAGATGCCGCCCTGCCCGATCGTCGCCTCGCGCGCGGCGACGCTCGGCTCGTCGACGAACAGGCCGATCGGGCCGGTCTCGGAAAAATCGAGCATCGCCGCGAGGAACGTGGCGCTCGCCACCAGGCTCTCGTTTGTTTTTGCAAGCACCGCGAGTGCCGCGCCGAGCAGCGTGCCGCCCACGCAAAACCCCAGCGCGTTCACCTGGTCGCTTTGACAGATCTCCCTTGCCGCACGCAAGGCGGCGAAAACGCCTTTTTCGAGATAGTCGTCCCAGCCGAGCGTGCCCTGCTCGGGGCCGACGTTGCGCCACGACACCATGAACACCGTGTGACCGCTTGCCACCGCATGCGCGACGAAGGAATTTTCCGGCTGCAGGTCGAGGATGTAGTACTTGTTGATGCACGGCGGCACCATCACCAGCGGCCGCTCGGCGACGGTTTGCGCGGTGGCCGAATACTGGATGAGCTGAATGAGCTCGTTCTCGTACACCACCGCGCCGGGCGTGACGCCGAGATTGCGGCCGACTTCGAACGCGGCTTCATCGGTCTGGCTGATCCTCCCCTTCCGCGCGTCGGCCATCAGGTTCGCGAGCCCGCGCGTCAGGCTTACGCCGCGCGTCTGGATCGCCTGGGCGAGCGCCTGCGGATTGGTGGCGATGAAATTCGCCGGGGACATCGCGTCGGCCCATTGCTTGACCGCGAAGCGCGCGCGCGCCTTCGCCGGCTCGTCCAACGGCGCCTGCTCGACCAGATCCGCGAGGTAGCGGCAGGCGAGGAGGTAGGACTGCATGAGATAGGCGTAGTAGCGGTTTTGGTGCCACTCCCGGTGTGAAAAACGCCGGTCGCCGGGCTCGGGCGCGGCAAGCGCCGGCGCCTGGCCGGCCAACAGGCCGGTCCAGAGCTTCGTTTGCTTCTCCAGGTAAGCCGACTGAAGGGCTGCGTTATGGGGCAGCCAAGGGGCGTTCGCCGCCGCCGGGGCGGCCGCCATCAGCCGCATCCAGCCTTGGGTCACTTCATTGCTCGATTGCGAGATCGCCGCAAGCAGGGCGTCTGCAGACCGTTGTTGCATCGCGGGCGATTCTGCGCCGCACAAGACGCCGCGTCAAATGAATCTTAAGCCTTGAAAACTAGTCCTTTTCGATCAGTGGGCGAGGAATGCCCGTACGGCCGCAATTGCTGCAATGCCGAGCGCACAAGCGGCTTAACCGTACCCTAATTGCTAGGCGAGCCAGATGAGCGCCGCCATTCGCCCGGTGGGCCCGTCGCGGCGATAAGAATAGAAACGTTTGCGATCCGAGTAGGTGCAGAGATCGCCGCCATGGATGCTGGTTATGCCCTCGGCGTGCAGCCTCTGCCGCGCGACCTGGTACAGATCCAGCAGCCAGTGTCCGGGGCGCGTTGGCGAAAAGGCCTGGCTAGCCGCCTCATCGCGCGCCAGGAAGGCAGCGCGCACCTCGTCGCCGACTTCGTAAACGCTCGGCCCGATCGCGGGCCCGAGCCAGGCGAGGATTTGCTCGCCCGGGACGCGCATCGCCGCGAGGGTCGCCTCCAGCACGCCGGCGGCCAGTCCGCGCCAGCCGGCATGCGCGGCGCCGACGACCGTGCCCGAGCGGTCTGCAAGCAGCACCGGCATGCAATCGGCGACCTGGACGACACATACGCGCTTGCCTGAACGAGTGATTGCCGCGTCGGCCGTAACATCGTCGACTGACGAATCCAAGTCGAGGACTGCGGTTCCGTGCACCTGGCGCAGCCAGGCAGGATCGGCCGGAAGACTCCGGCGCAAGGCTACGCGCGCTGCGTCCTTCGCCATATCGCCGCTCTCGCGCGTGGTCATGAGCGAGCGCACGCGCGCCGGCGCATCCCATTGCGGATGAAGAATGCCTTTCATGCCTCGCTCCGCAACGAAGCGAGCAGCCGCTTGAGGTCGCGCGGCAACGGCGCGCGCCAGGTCATGGGCTGGTGCGTACCGGGATGCTTCAACGTGAGCTCCGCCGCATGCAGCGCCTGGCGCGCAAACGGCAGGCCGTGGCGCGTGCCGCGCCGGTAAACCGCGTCGCCGACGAGCGGATGCCGGATGTGCTGGAGATGCACGCGGATCTGGTGCGTGCGGCCGGTCTCCAGACGGCATTCGATGAGCGCGGCACGCCCGAAGCGCTCCACGACCCGGAACCCGGTGCGCGCAGGCTTGCCGCGGTGGACGACCGCCATGCGCACCCGCGAGCGCGGATCGCGGCCGATCGGCGCGTCGATCACCCCGCTGGCCGGCGGATCGCCCTGCACCACCGCGAGGTACACGCGCCGCATGCTGCGCTCGGCAAGCTGCTTCACGAGATCGGCCTGCGCCTCGACGGTCTTCGCGACGACGAGCAAGCCGCTCGTGTCCTTGTCGAGGCGGTGCACGATGCCGGCGCGCGGCACCGCGGCGAGCTGCGGCGCATGCGCAAGCAGCGCGTTGAGCAGCGTGCGGTCCGGCTGCCCGGCGCCGGGATGCACCACGAGGCCGGCGGGCTTGTCGATGACGAGGATGTCGCGGTCCTCGTGCACGATCTTCAGCGGCATGCGCTGCGCTTGCGGCGCGGCCGCATCGGGAATCGGCGGAGGCACGAGCACGACGCGCTCGCCGCCGGTGACGGGCCGGCGCGCCTCTGCGCGCTCGCCATCCAGCGTGATGTGCCCCGCTTTGAGCCACGCCTGCAAGCGGCTCCTCGAATACTGCGGAAAGAGACGCGCCAGCGCCTGGTCGAAGCGCAGTCCGCCGAGCTCCGCCGGCACGCTGGCGCTCATCGGCGCGGCGAAGCTTTCCTCCCAATCGGCCTCGCCGTCCTCGGATTCGGTCCTCGGGGCGCTATAATTTTTCCTCCGCATGCGTGCAAGTTTACTGGTTGTCTTCCTCGCGTTCGTCCTCGCCGGGTGCGGCCTTTTCTCCGGCAAGGAAGAGGACGAGACCGCCGGCTGGTCCGCGCAGCGCCTCTATGGCGAGGCGAAAGACGCCATGAAGAGCAAGGAGTGGGCGCAGGCGGTCAAGTATTTCGAGAAGCTCGAAGCGCGCTATCCATACGGGCGTTTCGCGCAGCAGGCGCAGCTCGAGATCGCCTACGCGCAGTGGAAAGACGGCGAGCGCGCCTCGGCGGTCGCGGCCGCCGACCGGTTCATCAAGCTCTATCCCAACCACCCGAACGTCGACTACGCGTATTACCTCAAGGGCCTCATCAATTTCAATGAGCAGGAGGGATTCCTTACCTTCCTGACCACCCCGGACATGACCGATCGCGATCCGAAGGCCTCGCGCGAGGCCTTCGAGTCGTTCAAGGAAGTCGTCACGCGCTTCCCCGAGTCGAAATACGCCGAAGACTCGGCCGCGCGCATGCGCTATCTCGTCAACGCGCTCGCATCGCACGAAGTGGCGGTGGCGCGCTACTACTTGAGGCGCACCGCTTATCTCGCCGCTGCCAACCGCGCGCAGTACGCGATCCAGCACTACCCGCAAGCGCCCGCGATCGAAGAGGCCGTGTACATCATGGTGCGCGCGTATGACGCGCTCGGCATGACCGACCTGCGCGATGCCGCCGACCGCGTCATGCAGAAGAATTTTCCGGAGAGCGCCTATCTGAAGGGCGCGCGCAAAACCAACGTACCGTGGTGGCGCATCTGGGATCCCGACTGGTGAGAAGGCAGCACTGGTGAAAATCCTCGTCATCGGAGCGGGCGGCATGATCGGCCGCAAGCTCACCGCGCGGCTGCAGAAGGAAGGGATGGGCGAGCTCATCCTGCACGACGTGGTGCCCTTCGAGGGCAGCACCGTGGTATCGGACCTGTCAGCCTCCGGGGAGGCGGAAAAGCTGGTCGCCTCGCGGCCGGGGCTCATCTTTCACCTTGCCGCCGTGGTCTCCGGCGAGGCCGAGACGGACTTCGACAAGGGATATCGCGTCAACCTGGACGGGACGCGGCTTGTCTTTGAAGCCATCCGCAAGGCGGGCGTCGGCTACAAGCCGCGGCTGGTCTTCACATCGTCGATCGCGGTGTTCGGCGCGCCGTTCCCCGAGGCAATCGGCGACGAGTTCCTGAGCGCGCCGCTCACGAGCTATGGCACGCAGAAAGCGATCGACGAGCTGCTGCTCTCGGACTACAGCCGGCGCGGCTTCTGCGACGGCATCGGCCTCCGGCTGCCGACGATCTGCGTGCGCCCGGGAAAGCCCAACAAGGCGGCTTCCGGATTTTTCTCGGGCATCATCCGCGAGCCGCTCGCCGGGCAGGAAGCGCTGCTACCCGTCCCGGACAGCGTGCGCCACTGGTTCGCTTCGCCCCGCGCCGCGATCGGCTTCCTGCTGCATGCGGCGCGCCTGGGTACGGGAACGCTCGGACACCGGCGCAATCTCAGCATGCCGGGCATCAGCGCGACGGTCGCCGAGCAGATCGAGGCCTTGCGTAAAGTCGCCGGCGACAAGGTCGCGCGCCTCATCCGGCGCGAGCCCGATCCCGCGATTCAGCGCATCGTCGAGGGCTGGCCGCGGAACTTCGATGCGAGGCGCGCGCTCGAGCTCGGGTTCCGCGCCGACCGCAGCTTCGAGGAGATCATCCGGATTCACATTGAGGATGAGCTGCAAAAAAGTCCTCAATCTCGGCTAAGTCCCGCGTAAGCCGCATCGGCGGCAGGCTTTGCACGATACGCCGGCCGTACGGGCGCGAGACCAGCCGCGGGTCGCACAGCATGAGTACGCCGCGATCGGTTTCGCCGCGGATCAGCCGCCCGGCCCCCTGCTTGAGCTGCAGCACGGCCTGCGGCAGCTGCAGATCGGTGAAGGGATTGCCGCCGTCGCTGCGCATGCGTTCGATGCGCGCCGCGAGCACCGGGTCGTCGGGCGGAGCGAACGGCAGCTTGTCGATCACCACGACCGAAAGCGCCTCGCCGCGCACATCGACGCCCTCCCAGAACGACTGGCTGCCCAGCAGCACGGCGTTGCCGAGGGCGCGAAAGCGTGCGAGCAGCTCGCTGCGCGATCCGGTGCCCTGCACCAGCAGCGGGAAGGGAACCCTTCCGGAGAGCAGCTCGTGCGCCTTGCGCAGCGCCCGCAGGGTGGTGAAGAGAAGGAACGCGCGGCCTTCGCTCGCGCGCAGCACCGGCAGCGCGGCTTCGACCACCGCTGCGGTGAAGCCGGGATCGTTGGGATCAGGCGGCAAGCCCTTCGGCACGTAAAGCAGGGCTTGCTGCGAGAAATCGAACGGGCTCGCCCAGCGCCGCGCGCGCGCGTGCTCGATGCCGAGCTCGCGCGTGAAGTGCGCGAAGTCCTCGCCGACCGCCAGCGTCGCCGACGTGAAGATCCACGCGCGCGGGTGATCGCTCATCTGCCGCTGAAAGAGCTCCGCCGACGAGAGCGGTGTGACATGAAGCTGCGCTGCATTGCTGAACACTTCGATCCAGCGCACTTCGCTCCCCGCCTCGGCCTCGCGCATGCGCACGAGCGTCGCATGCGCGGACGTGGCGCGACGCGTGCACGACTCGATGCCTTCCGCGCGCCCGGCCTGCGCGGCAAGCGCCTGCTCCAGCGCCCGCAAGGCGGCGTTCAATTTGTCGAGCGCCTCCGGGAAATCGGGCAAGCGCATGGCCTGGCCCCATGCGAAGCGTGCGGCGGGCTCGCCTAGCGCGAGGCGCAGGTCGCGCGCGGCTTTCTCCAGCCGCGCGGCGACGCGCTCGAGCTCCGGGGAACCGCCGCCCGCCGCGCGCAGCTCCATGCGAGCATCGCGCCCCAGCTCCACGAGCTGCGAAGTGGACAGGGTTTCGCCGAAGAACATGCGCGCCGTCTGCGGCAGCTGATGCGCCTCGTCGAAGATCACCGTATTGCACGCCGGCAGAAGCTCGGAGATGCCCTCTTCGCGCAGCACGAGATCGGCGAAGAAAAGATGGTGGTTCACGACCACGACGTCGGCGGCCAGGGCGTTCTTGCGGGCGCGCATCACGAAGCAATCGCGGTAATCCGGGCAGCTTTGGCCGAGACAGTTATCCCGCGTGGACGTCGCGTGCGCCCATACCGGCGCGTCCTCCGGTACCTCGGCGAGATCGGCCCGATCTCCGGTGATCGTCACACCCGCGAAGCGCTCGATCCGGCGTAGCTGCGCCGCCTCGTCGCGGCTCGCGAGCCGCGCCTCGGTCGATGCACGCCGCAACCGATACAAGCAGACATAGTTCGCGCGCCCCTTGAGGAGCGCGGCGCTCGCTCCTGAGGCGAGCGCATCGCGGACCGCAGGCAGATCGCGATCGAAGAGCTGATCCTGGAGGGTCTTCGTCCCGGTGGAAACGATGACCTTGCCGCCGGCGAGCAGCGCGGGCACGAGGTAGGCGAACGTCTTGCCGGTGCCGGTGCCCGCCTCGGCGACCAGCACTTCGGTCGCCTCGATCGCCTGGGCAATCGCCTCGGCCATCTGCAGCTGCTGCGCGCGCTGCTTGAAGCCGGGAATCTTCGCCGCAAGCGCTCCGTCGGCCGCGAACGCCCGCTGCAGCAGCCGCTTCACGGGCGAAGCGCCTCGATCTTCAGCCACACGCGCCTTGTCTCGGAAACCTGCGAACGGCTCGCGGACGCAATCCCCCGATCGTCTCGCGCCGCGCCTGTCGCCACGCCTCCGAGCTCGAACCACTCGCCCAGGCGGGCGCTCACCGTGGTGGCGAGACGCTGCTGCTCGCCGAGCGTCTCGCGCTGCGGCGCGATGTCGACGAGCACGGTATCGCCGCCCGCGAGGCGGGGAATCGCCTCGAAGCCGGTGGCCGTTTGCCGAATGATCAGGGTGTCCCGCGTGACCGGCAGCGGCGTCGAGTGCCCGGTCATGATGAGAGCCCGCCCGCCTTCGAGGACCTGGATGCGCTGGTCGACCCGCTCCGTGGCCGAGCCGCGCCGGTCTTGGGCGCCGATCTCGACACGCGAGCCGCGGTTGCTTATCCGGCCGCTCGCCTCGATGCCCTGGCTCGCCGTGTCCATCGCATCGTCGAAGCGCACCGAGATTTGCAGGCGGCGCAGCGGCCGGTCGATCGCCTCGAGGGCTTGCCTGAGTTGCGCGAGGTTCGCGGGGCTGGTGCGCACGATCAACTGGTTGTACTGGCCCGTCAGCGTGCCGCCCGGCTCCAGGAGCGGCCGCAGCGTGGGCAACACCTGTTCCGCCGTGCGATGGCGCAGCGGAATCACTTCCAGCGACTGCTGGCTTGCGGCCTGCAAGGCTACCGAGGCGAGCAGAGCGGCAAGGGCTGAGCGGATCAGCAGAGCACGATTCATTTTCAATCCTTGAACGCGCAACCTTCCCGCGCGTCTACACAACCCGCGTTCTTCGCCGCGGCATTGCGCTCATTATGCGACACAAGCTGCTGTTTCCGATTGTGTTTTTCATTGCGGTGGGGCCGGCGCCCGCGGTCGCGTCGAAGGCTCGCGAAGCGGGTGACAGCCCCATATTCCACGCGTTCCTGGCTCTGGGCGCGCGTTATCGTATTGGCGGAAGCTCGCCGGAAACCGGCTTCGATTGCAGCGGGCTGGTGCGCTACGTCTTCGAGCGCGCATGGGGACTTCTTCTGCCCCGCAATGCCCGCGCCCAAGCTTCTGTCGGCAGGCCGATAAGGCATCGGCAGGACCTGCAACCGGGCGACCTCGTGTTCTACGACACGCGCAACCGGCCTTATTCGCACGTCGGCATCTATATGGGAGACGGCCGTTTCATCCATGCCCCGAGGCCGGGCAAGCGGGTGCGCGAGGAAGACATGGACAGCCCGTATTGGCGCGCACGCTTCAATGGCGCGCGCAGGCTGCACCCGCCGGACGCCGGCTAGCTGGAATCCTGGTCCTTGAGGCTGTAGATCGCGCGCAGCTCTATGCTGAACTGCCTGCCGCGCAGCGCGGGCGGAATTTGCACCAGCGGCTTCGCGCGCTTGAACATCTCGAGGGCCTGCTGGTCGAGCACGTCGTAGCCCGAGCTCGACTTGACGCTCAGCGCCGAAATCATGCCGTTCGCGCCGATCGCCATGCGCACCACCACGTCGCCTTCCCAGTTGTTGTCCATCGCGACGCGCGGATAGCGCTTGTATTTCCGGGCTGCGCTGATGAGCTGGAGGCGATACTGGGCGAGCGAGCCGGCGTCGAACGTCTCTGCGCTCGGCGAAGCAGGCCCGGGGCTCGGCTCGACCCTGGCAACCGCAGGACCCGACGGCGCAGCCGCGGGTGCGGTGCCCGTTGCAGCACCTGAAGGGGATGTTTGCGCTTCGGCTTCCGGCAACGCGGCGCTCGGTTGCGGCACCGTCGCCGGCGCTTTTGTCGCCGGCTTTGCAAGCGGACGCGGTTTGGCAGCCGGGGATGGCTTCACCGCAGCGGCTGGCGTCTCCCGCGCCTGCCGCTTTTCGTGTGTCTCAGGTTCCGGTCTCCGCGGCGCCGTCAACTCGGGTTGCGGCGCCGGAGCCGGCGCCGCAGGAGCCGCAGGCTGCGCGAGGCGCGCGACGATCGGCCCGGGCGCCGCCGGCTGGCCGGCCGGCTCGTGAAACGCATTGAAACCGAAGAGCAGCGCGCCGTGCAGCGCGATCGACAAGAGCAGAGCGTAATGGAATGCCCGATCCTGGTCGTTGTACATGACCGCGCTCATCGGAGCCGGTCAATATAGCACCGGGGCGCCGATCAGCTTCGGCGCAGGGTGCGCCACACTTTTTCCGGCGTCAGCGGCATGTCGAGGTGCGTGACGCCCTTGTCGTGCAGCGCATCCAGCACGGCATGCACCACGGCCGGCGCGGCGCCGATCGTTCCAAGCTCGCCGCAGCCCTTTACGCCGAGGAGATTGGTCTTGCACGGCACGCTTTCGTCGAACGACGCGTGCATCGGCGGCAGCTGGTCGGCGCGCGGAATGCAGTAATCCATCAGCGAGCCCGTGAGCAGCTGCCCGCTCTGCGAGTCGTAGACGGCTTCCTCATAGAGCGCCTGGCCCGCGCCTTGCGCGATGCCGCCATGGATCTGGCCTTCGACGATCGTGCGGTTGATGATGCGGCCGATATCGTCGACGCTGACCACGCTCGCGAGCTCGACTCCTCCGGTATCCGGATCGATCTCCACTTCGCAAACTTGCGCGCCGTTGGGCCACGAAGGCGTCGACGGCGTCTGGGTCGCTGAAACCCGGATCACGCGCGCGGGCTGGCGCGCGGCGAGCCCGGCGAGATCGATTGTGCGGTCGGTGCCGCCGATGCGCAAATGGCCGTCGTGAAATTCGATGTCGGAGGGCGCGGCCTCGAGAGCGTCGGCGGCAAGCTCGCGCGCGCGCGCAATCATTTTGTGGCCCGCTGCGGCGACCGCCGAGCCGCCGACGAACGCGGAACGCGAGCCGACGCTCCCCACGCCGTTCGCTCGATCGGTATCGCCTTGAACGATGCGCACCTTGGCCGGATCGACGCCGAGAATTTCCGTGACGAGCTGCGTATAGCTGGTTTCCAGTCCCTGGCCCATCGCCTGAGTGCCTGAGAACACCGTCACCGTGCCGTCGGCGGAGATCTCGATATCGACCGTCTCGGTCGGGATCGCCCCCGTCCACTCCAGGTAGACCGAGAGGCCGCGGCCGCGCAGCCGGCCGCGTTGGCGCGACTGCTCGCGCCGGCGCGCGAAGCCGTTCCAGTCCGCCGCCGCAAGCGCCTGCTCGAGCATGCGGGCGAAATCGCCGCTGTCGTAGACGTCCCCGAGGTGCGTGCGATGCGGCATTTCCGAGGGCGCGATGAGATTGCGCCTGCGCAGCTCGGCCGGATCGAGGCGCATCTCGCGCGCCGCCTTTTCCACCAGCCGCTCCATGAGGAAGTTCGCCTCCGGCCGGCCCGCGCCGCGATAGGCGCCGGTCGCCATCGTATGAGTGAGCACCGCCTTGACGCGGTAATGCACCGCCGGAATGCGGTACACCGTGGTCTGCACTTTCGGCCCGAGCGAGAGCGGAATGATCGCGGAGGACCCGACCGGCACGGCGCCGATATTGCCGAGCACCTCGGTGCGCAGCGCAAGGATGCGCCCGTCGCGGTCCAACGCGAGGCTCGCTTTGCAGTGCTGGTCGCGGCCCATGTGCGCCGCAAGGAATTCTTCGCTCCGCTCGCCGCGCCAGCGGACAGGGCGGCGCAGCGCGCGCGCGGCGTGGCACACCAGCACATCCTCGGGCGTGAGCCCGGTCTTCATGCCGAAGCCGCCGCCGATGTCGCCCACCCTCACGCGGAAGTCCTCGGGCTTCGTCTTGAACACCGCGCCGAGGAGCTCGCGTGCTCCCGTCGGCGTCTGGTTCTGGGTGTACAGCGTGGTGCGCCCGTCCCATACAGCGGCGCACGCGCGCGGCTCGAGGGCAACCGCCACTACGCGCTGATTGTGAAGCTCGAGCTCCGTCACGTGTTTCGCACCTGCGAACGCTTTCGCCACCGCGGCTGCGTCGCCATATTCCGCTTCGGCGGCAATGTTGCCGCTCGCCTGCGGCCAAACGAGCGGCGCGTCCGGGGCGACTGCGCGCCAGGCGTCCACCACGCACGGAAGCTCCTCGTAGGCAACTGGGACAAGCTCGGCAGCGTCCTGCGCTTGCGCGCGCGTCGCGGCCACCACTGCAGCGACCGGCTGCCCGACGTAATAGACGACATCATCGGCGAGCGGCGTGCGCAGCGGCGCGGCCATCGGCGAGCCGTCCGCGCGCTTGAAAAGCGGCGGGAACGGTATATGCCCTACGCCTTGCGCGCGCAGCTCGGTCATCGTCCAGGCGGCGATGACGCCGGGAGCCGCGCGGCAGCCGGAAAGATCCAGCGAAGAAATCCGGGCGTGCGCGTGCGGCGAGCGCAGCACCACCAGCCACGCCTGGTCGGGAAAATCGCGGTCGTCGCTAAATCGGCCCTTGCCGACGAGCAGGCGGTCGTCCTCGATGCGCTTCTGCGAGCGCGCCGCGCCGAAGCGCGCCGACGCAGGATCGAACTGGACTTGGAGTGTCGGTGCGCTCATTCAGGGAATTGGCGGAGAGAGAGGGATTCGAACCCCCGGTACGGCAAGCCGTACAACAGATTTCGAGTCTGCCCCGTTCGACCACTCCGGCATCTCTCCGCGGGCTACGGGGAAAAAAGGCGAGGGCGAATTCTATCAGGCGCGCGAGATTTTCTCTTGCCCGTTCAGGTAGGCGCGCAGCGCCGAAGGCACGCTCACCGATCCATCCTGGTTTTGATAGTTCTCGAGAATCGCGACGAGCGTTCGCCCCACGGCGAGGCCTGAGCCGTTCAGCGTATGGGCGAGCTCGACTTTGCCCTTCGCGTTGCGGAAACGCGCCTGCATGCGCCGCGCCTGGTAGGCCTCGAAGTTCGAGCACGAGCTGATTTCGCGGTAGGTGTTTTGCGCAGGCAGCCACACCTCGATGTCGTAGGTCTTCGCGGAAGCCGCCCCCATGTCGCCGGTGCACAGCGTCACCACGCGGTAGGGCAACTCGAGCTTCTTCAGAATCGTTTCGGCGTGCCCCGTGAGCTCCTCGAGCGCCCGGTACGACGCCTCCGGCTGCGTGACCTGGACGAGCTCGACCTTGTCGAACTGGTGCTGGCGGATCATGCCGCGCGTGTCCTTGCCGTAGGAGCCGGCCTCCGAGCGGAAGCAGGGGGTGTGGCAGACGAATTTGAGCGGCAGGCGCTCGAGCGGCACGATTTCGTCGCGCACGATATTGGTGACCGGCACTTCAGCGGTCGGGATGAGATACCACTTCTCCTCGCCGCGCGGCACCATGAAGAGATCCTGCTCGAACTTCGGCAGCTGACCGGTGCCGTACATGCTCTGCGCGTTGACGAGGTAGGGCACGTATACCTCGGTGTAGCCGTGCTCGCGCGTGTGCACGTCGAGCATGAACTGGGCGATCGCGCGGTGCAGGCGGGCGATCCCGCCGGTCATGACGGAGAAACGGGCGCCGGCGATCTTGGTCGCAGTGGCGAAATCGAGCATGCCGAGGCCCTCGCCGACGTCGACGTGATCCTTGGCCGGAAAATCAAAGCTGCGCGGCATTCCCCAGCGGCGCTGCTCCACGTTGTCGTCCGGCGATTTGCCTGTCGGCACGCTCTCGTGCGGCGGGTTCGGAATCACGGCGAGAAACCCCTGGAGGCGCTGCTGCACGCGCTCGAGCGCTTTTTCCAGATCGCCCAGCCGCGCGTTGGCGGCGCTCGCTTCGGCCATCAGCGGGCCGACGTCCTCGCCCTTTGCCTTCGCCTGCCCGATTTTCTTGGCGTAGGCGTTGCGCGAGGACTGGAGCGCCTGCGTCTCGCTCTGCACCCGCTTGCGCTCGGCTTCGAGCTCGAGGAAAGCGTCGCGCTCCAGCCGATAGCCGCGCGTCGCCAGCCTGGCCGATACGGCGTCGAGATTGGAGCGCAGCAGCTGAATATCGATCATTTGCGGTTTCTCAACTCCTCGAGCTTCTCGCGAATCCTCGCCTCGAGGCCGCGGTCGGTAGGCTGGTACCAACGCACGGGCGCCATGCCCTCGGGCAGATAGTTCTCGCCTGCGGCGTAGGCGCCTTCCTCGTCGTGGGCGTAGCGATAGCCTTTCCCGTAGCCCAGCTCCTTCATGAGACGCGTCGGCGCGTTTCTCAGATGCATGGGCACCGGCCGGGTTCCATCCTGGGACACGAAAGCGCGGGCGGCATTATAGGCCTCGTATACGGCGTTCGATTTCGCGGCGGCGGCAAGATAAAGCACCGCTTGCGCGAGCGCGAGCTCGCCTTCCGGGGACCCGAGACGCTCGTAAGTCTCGCAGGCGTCGAGCGCGATTCTCAATCCGCGCGGATCCGCGAGCCCGATGTCTTCCACCGCCATGCGCACCACCCGGCGCCCGATGTACAGCGGGTCCGCGCCGCCGTCCAGCATGCGCACCATCCAGTAC
The DNA here is from genome assembly GCA_004297625.1 of Betaproteobacteria bacterium. Taxonomy (GTDB): domain Bacteria; phylum Pseudomonadota; class Gammaproteobacteria; order Burkholderiales; family SG8-39; genus SCGC-AG-212-J23. The sequence continues at coordinate 99,893 of SCTY01000070.1, forward strand.
AGCGCGGCGTCGGGATCGGATCCGCGCACCGCCTTGTGCAGCGCCGATATCTGGTCGTAGAACTGCTCGCCGCCCTTATCGAAGCGCCTGAGGTTCTGCGCGAGCACCCGCTCCACGAGAGCGCCGTCAACCGCCTGCGCGCCGCTGTTCATCAGGATTTCGACCGCGTTCAAAAGGCGGCGCGCATCGCCGTCGGCGAAGCCGATGAGCCGCGCTTTCGCATCGTCGTCGGCGCGCAGCCCCGTGCGCTCGAGCAGCACGCCGAGGTCTTCGGCGCCGAGCGGCTCGAGCACATACACGCTCGCGCGGGAGAGCAACGCGCTATTGACCTCGAAGGAAGGGTTCTCCGTGGTGGCGCCGACGAAGGTGATGAGGCCGCGCTCGACGTAGGGGAGGAAGGCGTCCTGCTGCGCCTTGTTGAAGCGATGCACTTCGTCGACGAACAGGATCGTGCGCCGGCCCGAGCGCAGGAGGTCGGCCTCTGCGGCTTGCACTGCCTCGCGGATGTCCTTGACGCCGGAGAACACCGCCGAGAGGGCAATGAACTCGGCATCGAACGTCGTGGCCATGAGGCGCGCGAGCGTGGTCTTGCCGGAGCCCGGCGGGCCCCAAAGGATCATCGAGTGCGGCTTGCCCGACTCGAACGCGAGGCGTAGCGGCTTTCCGGGGCCGAGAAGGTGGCGCTGCCCGACGACGTCATCGATCGACTTGGGCCGCAGCGCTTCGGCAAGCGGAGCGGCGGGCTCGGGCTTGCCGAAAAGATCGCTCACCTTTCTCCCAGGACGTCGACGCCTTTCGGTGGCTCGAAGCGGAACTCGGCGGCCTCGATTTTCGGGTTGCGCTGCAGGTTCTGGAACCGAAGCACGGTCGTGTGCCCGAAGTTGTCCACGAGCTCCATGGCTTCGACGCCGCCGCTGCCGAATCCCATGCGGATGCGCTCGAATCCGGCTTCGCGCTCCTTCGGCGTCGCTTCCAGCCATTCGAGGCCGTCGCGCTGCCCCGCATCGCGCAGGTCGAATGCCGCTTCCACGTCGCTCGCTCCGGCAAGCAGCGCGGCGGGCGTGGAACCGAGCGCCTTGGAGAGCCTGCGCACCGTCACCTGGTTGAGATCGCGATCGTAAATCCATACGCGCTCGCCGTCGCCTACGATGACCTGGTCGACCGGCTTCGCGTAAGTCCAGCGAAAGCGCCCGGGGCGCAGGAATACGAAGCTGCCTTTCGATTCCTGCATCAGCTTGCCGTCCCGGCCGTAGACCTTCTGCTCGAAATTGGCCCGGGCAGACTGCGTCGTGCGCAGGAAGCTCTGGAAGCGCTCCAGGCCGGAGGCTTGAGCGCCCAACGCAAAAAAGCACGCTAGAAGGATGAGGAACCGCATCGAGCGACGGTTACTCCGCCTTGGCGGGAACCAGGACCTCGCGATTGCCGTTGGATTGCATCGCCGACACCATTCCCGCCCGCTCCATATCTTCGATAAGGCGCGCAGCGCGGTTATAGCCGATGCGCAGATGGCGCTGCACCAGCGAGATCGAAGGCCGGCGCGTGCGCAGTACGATCTCCACCGCCTGATCGTAGAGCGGATCCTTCTCGCCGGAAAGCTCGCCCGCGCCCGCCCCGGTCGCCGCGTCCTCAGGGGCGGCTGGCTCGAGCACTGCGCCCAAATAGTCGGGCGCGGCCAGCGATTTCAAGTGCTCGACGACCTTGTGCACCTCGTGGTCTGCCACGAAAGCGCCGTGCACGCGCTGCGGCAGCCCGGTTCCGGGCGGCAGATAGAGCATGTCGCCCGAACCTAGCAGCGCCTCAGCACCCGACTGATCCAGGATCGTGCGCGAGTCCACTTTGGACGACACCTGGAAAGCAATGCGCGCGGGAATGTTCGCTTTGATGAGTCCCGTGATGACGTCCACGGAAGGCCGCTGGGTCGCGAGCACGAGGTGGATGCCCGCAGCTCTTGCCTTCTGGGCGAGGCGCGCGATCAGTTCTTCCACCTTCTTGCCGACCACCATCATGAGGTCGGCGAGCTCGTCGATCACCACCACGATATGGGCCAGCGGCTTCAACGGCTGCGGCTCACCCGTGTCCACGGTGAACGGATCCTCGAGCTTGCGACCCTGCTTTTCCGCCTCGGCGACCTTGTGGTTGAAGCCCGAGAGATTGCGCACGCCCAACCAGTTCATGAGCTTGTAGCGGCGATCCATCTCGGCCACGCACCAGCCCAGGGCATTGGTCGCCTGCTTCATGTCGGTCACCACCGGCGCGAGCAGGTGCGGAATGTCCTGATAGACGGAAAGCTCGAGCATCTTCGGATCGATGAGGATCAGCCTTACCTGACGCAGCTCCGACTTGTAGAGCAACGACAGGATCATCGCGTTCAACGCGACCGATTTGCCAGACCCGGTCGTGCCGGCGACCAGCAAGTGCGGCATCCGGGTAAGGTCGGCGACGACCGGATTACCGGCGATGTCCTTGCCGAGCGCGAGCGTGAGCGGCGAATGCAGCGCGTGATAGGCCTCCGAGCTGAGAATCTCCGTAAGCCGCACGGTCTGGCGATGCGGATTGGGAATTTCCAGCCCCATGCATGACTTGCCCGGAATGGTCTCCACCACCCGGATCGACACGACTGACAATGCGCGCGCGAGGTCTTTCACCAGGTGCACGATCTGGCTGCCCTTCACGCCCACCGCCGGCTCGATCTCGTAGCGGGTGATGACCGGCCCGGGGTAGGCGGCGAGCACCTTCACCGCGACTCCGAAATCCGAGAGCTTCTTCTCTATCAGGCGGGAGGTGAATTCGAGCGTCTCGGCGCTGACGAGGTCGCCTTCGTGTTTCGCCTCATCGAGGAGCTTGAGCGGCGGCAGCGGCGTATCCGGCAGCTCTTCGAAAAGCGTCGCCTGCTTTTCCTTGTGAACCCGCTCGGATTTCTTGATCTCGATAATAGGCGGCTCGATCCGTAGCGGAGGATGCTCCTCCTCGCGCCGCTTTTCGGTCGCCACGATGAAATCACGCTCCTCGCGCGCGATCTCCCCGAGCTTGCGATCGCGCCGGCGTTCCCAGGCCCCCAGCGCGAGTCCCCACCCCGCCTCGAGCCCATGTCCCACCCTCTCCGAGACGGCGAGCCACGAGATCCCGGTGAACAGGCTGAACCCCACCGCGGCGAGCGTCAGCAAGAGAAGCGTGGCGCCGGTGAATCCCAGCGCACCGGCAATCATGCCGGCCATTGCGTCGCCGAGCAGCCCGCCGGGCGCAAGCGGCAGCTCGACCGCGAGACTGTGAAGGCGCAGGCGCTCGAGCGCCGTGCTCGAGATCAGTAATACAAGGAACCCGGTAAAGGCGAGCGCCAATGGCCGGCGGTCGATGAGCGCAGTTCCGTCCAGTCGGCGGTACCCCCAGACGACGATGTAAGCGCACAGCGCGACCCACCAGTAGGCGGAAACGCCGAACAGGTACAGGAGGAGATCGGCAAGCCAGGCGCCCACCACGCCACCGGCGTTGCGCGCCACCGCATTGGTCGCGCTATGCGACCATCCGGGATCTGCGCGATTGAATGTGGCGAAAATGAGGACCAGGTAGACGGCCAGAGCCACGAGCACCAGCCATTTCGCCTCACGCAGCAGTCCCGCGAGCTTTGCGGGAAGGGGGGCTACGGTTTTTTCTGCTGCGCCCATTGCACCAGTGAAGGTTCGGCGATTCTACCCCACAAACAAAAACCCCCGCCGTAGCGGGGGCCGAGCTCCCTGAGCGACTTTTCTTCTTAACGCGTGATCACGCACTCCAGGCTTCTTCCGGCATTCACCACTGCACCGGCCATTACGGATTGTATGAACGTGGCCGGTGGGGTGAATTGCAGTCCCGGATCGGTGGACAGGAAGAGTGGGCGCTGGTTGGCAGAGATGAGGCCGAACTGCCCGGCCGTCAATCCAAGCTCACCCTGCCCGTTGCTGACCACGACTTCGCCGTCAGCCACGCCGATATACACCGCCGGATCGAGCCGCCGGCAATCGGCACTCTGATCGCGGTTATTCACGCAGTCGTCCGCCGAAAAAGTGGTGCCGCGGATGCCGACCGTAGCGGTGGCCGTCTCGAGCTGATATTTTTCTTTGCTGCGCTTGCCCACAAGCCCGGTCACCGCGCGCAGACCGCCTTTGACCAGCCGGTAGAGGAACGAATCATCCTCGGGCTTTTCTTCCGTGTATTTGAAGTTCTCGATCTTCACCGCGGTATTGGGCTTCAAGGTGATTTGCGCGCCGTCGGTGAATTTGATTTGTGCGTAGCTGTCGCGCTCGGTGTTGATCGTGTCGCCGTTTTCGACCTGCGAGCGCTGCGAAAGAATCCGGATGGAGCCGTCTGCCTTGCGAACGGAAAGGGTTCCGGAAAGCTGCGTAACCTGGCCGGTGTTGCCGAAGGCGGCTGCCGAAAAGGCAGCGAATGCGAGCGCAAGTGAAATGCCGATGACTCTATGCTGTCGATTCATTGCTGCCCCTTTGCGCGCGGTACGGCGACCCGCCGATGATAGTCGCCGCTGCCCGACAGCTCCAGGAACTACTTCACGTGTAAGGCTTTTTGCCGAAAATGAAGCCAACGCCGCCAGCGGCGGACGTGGCTTATTACTCGGGCAAGATGATCGAGTCGCGAAGCACTATGTTCGAGCCGCGCATCTCGATATAGCCGCCCATCTGCAAATCCTTCATTACGCGGCTAACCATCTCCCTTGAAGCGCCGATCATTTTCGCGATGTCCTGCTTGGGCAGGCGCTTGGTGACGATTTTCTCGCCGCCCACTGTCTCCGACATATCCAGGAGAAGGCGGGCAACGCGGCCATAGACATCCAGAAGCGCCAGGCTGCCGATCTTGCGGTCCGCCTCCCGAAGCCTGCGGACGAGGCCCCTCATCACGGCCATCGCCATATCGAAGTTCTCGGCCAGGCATTTCTTAAAATCGCGCTTCGAAACATAAAGAAGCTCGCACGCCTCTATGGCGACCACGCTGGCCGAGCGCGGCTCGTCGTCGATCAGTCCCATTTCGCCGAAAAATTCGCCCGGACCGAGAATCGTCAGGATCACTTCCTTGCCCTCGGCATCGCTCATCATCACCTTGAGACGCCCGGAGATGACGATATAGAGGGAGTCCGTCGGATCGCCGCCCGCCATCACGGTCGTCGATCGCGGGATGCTCTTCCGCGCAACCACCATCGCCAGCATTCTGAGCTGGTCTTCAGGAAAGCTGGAAAATAGCGGGACCGCCTTTAAGACCGCCGTCGAAACCATCGTGGCCATAACCGGGTTTTTCCTCCCTTAATTCTCGGGCTATGGTAGCAGAACTGACTGAGAGCGGCGTCGCATTCCTGCCTGCCTTACTTGCAGGCCGCGGCTCCGACATCGTCTCCTTCGCCGGCGCCTCTCCGAATGCGGGCTGCGCGCGTCTCTTCGTTTGCGGCGAAGATGATGTACGAAAGGAGCGATTCGTCGAAGACGTGCAGACCCGTCTGCACGATGCCGTCGCCGAGCCCGGAATCCGGCACGCGAAGGTAGCCGGCCGGATCTCCCAGCATACTCACGGTGATGGGGAATTCTTTCGGGTACGAAGCGCCGCCCAGCGGGATGTTGAAGGAATCGTAGAACCCGGAGTTCCGGCCGCCGATCATGAGGAAGGACCCGGTGACTGTATTGGTCGTGCCAGCCGAGGTCGTATAGGTATACGGAGCCGGCGCGCCGAATACTGAGATCTGGATCTCGTCGCCGGCATCGATGCGCCCTGAAGTGAGGGAACCGGCTGGCCCGGTGTGGCGACCACCTTCGAGCACGAGCCGGCCGCCAACATTCAGGAAGAGCTTGCTCGGATCCAGTTGCCCCAGCGCTGTCGCATTGCTAGCGCTGATCGACGTTAACGAATTGCTGACATTTGCAGTGCCGCCACGCACGATGACCGATGCATTGGGCGTCGTCGTCGTAAGTCTTTTTTCGGTTTCAACCAGAATGATCGCGCTGCTCGATGCCAAGGATCCCGTGGCGTTCAGGTTCGTGGTTCCGCCCTGGATGAGGACGGTTCCATCGGCAACCATGGTCATATTCTTGGCCCGCATCGCGGCAAGCGCTGTGGCGAAGCGGAATTGCCCGCCATTGTCGTTCACGGTTGCTGTCCCACCAACCAACTGCAGGCTATAGGGATAGGGGTTGCCGAAAGAGGTGTCTAGCGCTGCCGGATCGCTGCGCAGGTAGACGGACATCTGGCCGGTCGATTTGACGATCGCGTCCGGCTGGCGCGCCTCGATCAGCGGGTCCGACGTGTTGCTGGTCACGTATCCGAAGTTGTTGTTGGTGCCGCCCTGCACCAGCATGCGGATCGGATTACTCGAGCCGCCGCTGGTCCCGATATTGATCGTGCTGCCTGTCATGCGCGCGCCGCCGGCCGACGTTGCGTCCGCGGTACCGCCCTGCACGGTGATGACGCCGCTGTTGAGCAGGTTGATCGTCTCGGTCGCCGTCAGCTCCTGCCCGTTGGGCGATTGGCCGCTTGGGTCGCTGGGATCCAATGGCGTTCTACCCAGGAGCGAGAAGTTCACGCCCCGGATGGTGACATCGCCGCCGGTGCTGACCACATGGTTGCCTTGCAACGTCACGCTACCGCTGCCCGTCGGCGTGAGGATCTGATTCCCGGTCGAGGTCAATCCGCTGGCATTTCCTGTGAGGGTCAGGTTCTTCGTTGCCTGGTAAACCGACTCGTTGAGCGCAATGTTCCCGGCCGCGGTGAGATTCAAGTCGTGATTGAACGTGCTCGCGCTGGTGCCGATGGTCCCGCTCGAATCGAGCATCGTGATATTGCCGCCGGCGATCAGGTTGAACGAACCGGTACCGGCGTTATTGATCTTCGTGAGATTCGAGCCGAACTCGAGCGTGATGTTGCCGGATGCCTCTAGCGTAATGTCACTCGCGGTGATGCTGTTTGCGGTGACCGTCGTGTTCCCGTTCGTGAAGGTAGAGAACGCGCTTACGGTGCCGATTCCGGATAGGTTGGCACCGTTCGAATCACGGTAATTGATCGTGCCGGCGGCGTAGTTGGTGTTCGTCCCGATGCCGAACTTTGTGCCGTTCGTAGAGAGAATGGGCGTATCGGTCGGGCAGCCGCCCGGGAGCGCTAGGCAGGCGAAGAGGCTGTACGACGCGGCGTCGTTCGACGTGTTGGCCAGCGTGATGTTTGCGCCCGGCGAGTTCAGCGTTATCACATTGAGTGCGTCAGACACAATGGGTGCCGACTGCGTGATAGCGCCTGTCGCTATCAGGGTGACGTCTCCTCCGGTGTTCACCACCGGAGTCGTCGTAGTCGCGCCGGCGTTGACGCCGCTGCTGCCCGCGATATCGAGTGCCCCGACGTTGTAGACGTTGATATCAGCGTTTGTCGTCGTCGCCTGAAGGTCATTGATTTGGGTAACCAGCGCATTGGTGACACCAACGCCGTCGCGGGCCGTTGCGTTCAGTCGATCAGCCTGGACGTTTACATTCAAGGCTGGATTTGCGGCGATATAGTCGTCCACATTTGTCGCGTTGCCGTCGATCGCGCCGGCAGTCGCCGTCAAGTTCACTACTCGGTCCGTAGTCGCCGCGCCGTTCGCGAGAATCTTGCCAGTCGCATTGAATTTGATGTTGCCCGCTTCGGTCGTCACGGTGACCGGCTTAGGCGAAGTCAGCGTATCGCTAAAAATCACGGAATCGCCCGCCGTACCGGCGTTCGTAATCTTGAAGGCATTCAGACCAGCCGAATTCGGCGCGAGCGGGCCCGCGACCGTAATCGTTGCCGCGTGAGCGGGCATGGACAAAAGCGCGGACGTGGAGTCGGTTCCGATACTTACCGTCGAGGCGTTCGCTAACGTGTTAAGTTCAGTTGTCGTAAGCGAAAGTCCGCCAGTCGCCCCGAGCGTGATCGGTTGACCCGCTGATTGCGTCGTCAGCGTGGCGTTTCCACTGCCCACATCGATCGACCCGGCCGCGCCGCCGAGCGACATGTCATCTGCGGCGAAGAACAGATCTTTGCCGTTTGTCGCGACGCTGCCCGTCGCAGTGACTGTGAGATTGTTATTCGCGAGGACAACCCCAGCCGCCGTTGCCCCTGGGACTACGGCGTTAACGTTGACGGCGCCGTTCAGTGTGGTCGTGCCTGTACCGGCGACCTGCCTGAGGCTCGCCGCAGTCAGCGCGGCGTTGACCGAGACATCGGTAGCGCTATTGATCAATATGTTGCCCAGGCGAGTCGCGCCCACGGTACCGCCGAAGGTGACATTCCCCGTACCCGCAGTGATCGCCAAATCATCGAGTCCGGCGTTGGTCGCCGTCAGCGTGCCATTAAACGCTACATTGCCCGCACCGGCACCGGTATCCATCGCTACATCACCGATAAGCGTCGTATTCGAACTGAGCGTTACGTCGTCTGCGGTCGTGGTGATCTCACCGGCCGTGCGAATTCCGCCGCCCGCTGTCATGGTTACCGCGCCGTCCGCCGAAATGTCGCCCGCTTCTGCAAGCTCGAGCATCCCGGCAGCGTTCAGTGTCACCACACCACCGCCTCCGGCAGCAGTCGTAATGCTGCTATTGACGTTCATCGCGCCGGTGGTAGCGGTGACCTGCACGAAGCTGGCACTATTTACCGGCGCATCCACCGATACTGCATTCCCCGAGAGCTGAATCGCCCCGCTCGCGCTATTGCCCAGCGCCGCATTGATGTCCAGCAGCCCCGTTTCCCCCGAGCCCAGCACACCGTCATAGTTCGCCTGCACCGTGATCGCGCTCGTGCCGCTGTTGCCCACCGTCGAATTGAGCGTCACGGCATCGGCCGCTTTCAGGGTGATCAGCCCTGAGTCCGAATTCACCGTCGAGCCCACCGTCAGATCACTGCCCGTACCGTTCGCCGTCAGCGTCACCGTGCCCGCACCCGCATTGATCGCCTGGGACACCGTGAGCGCCCCATTGACCGTCTCCACGCTCACAGCCCCACCGCCGGTGCTAATGCCCGTCGTGGTGTTCACCGTGGTC
>SCTY01000071.1 GCA_004297625.1 Betaproteobacteria bacterium
CCGCGCAGCGCTTCGACGTCAAGCACCCGAGGTGGGAGCCGAGTGCGTAAATGGCGCTTGCTCGGATCTGTGCGGGGGGTGCGCCGCAATGCGCATCCCTACCGCGAACAGAATCGGCCGAAAGCAGATGCTCAGTCAGCGCTGATCGGCGAACACGTGCGTATAGAGGTCTGCTCAAGGTGGGGAGAAGCAGACCAGAACGATTGTCGAGGGTCCCGGCGGCGTGCTGAAGCAATCAGGACCGAGCGTGTCGAGCAGTGAAGGCTGTGCTTGCACTGCGCAGAACAGCCTAGGCGCGGTTTTCGAGAGAAAGAGGTGTCTTCGCTGCTGTCGTGCTCTGCCCGCGGCCTGGGGCTTCTCGGCAGGACTCAGCAGGGCGTGCGACAAAACCTCGCGTTCTGCTGCACCTTAAAGCAGCGCTGCCAACGCTTAGGCCGCTACCCGATAGTCCCAGCGCAGCACTTCCCCCTCTGAAGCGCATGGCCCGAATCCCCGTGGGGACGCCACTGCGTAGCCGCTAAGCAGCTTCACTGGCGGTCCCGGTCGTCCGGCTTGACGTACGGCATGGTGCGAGTGCCGGCCGGTTACAAACTCCCTTGAGCCGCAACACCTGAACTAAAACGTGATCTACGAGCTACGAACCTACGTGCTGCATTCTGCGCACTTCGCAGAGTACTTGGCTGCTTTCGAGCAGCGGCCCGCGGTGGTGGAGGTGCTGCGCCCGCACCTGCGCGGCTTCTGGGCGGCGGAGAGCGGCATCCTGAACCGCGTGATGCACCTGTGGGAGTACCGCGACCGTGCGGAGCGCGTGGCGGTACGCGCAGCGCGCGCACAGGTGCCGGCCATGGAACGGTTTTACGCCGACGTTCTGCCGATGCTGCGCGAGCAGCGCTCGGTGATCTATGAAGGCCGGGTCGCGCCACCATTCGCTGCGACGGGTGGTGTCTATGACCGGCTGGCGATCACGCTCGCGCCCGGCGTCGACGGCGAGGCACTGACCCACACGGTGGGCGAGCGGCTGTCGGAGGGCTTCCAAGTGGTGGCGAGCCTTCGGTCGCGCCTTCTGGAGCAGCCGGCCGCGCCGGTGCGCGAAATCGTATTCCTGTTGCGGTCGCCGTCTCTGGAAGAGCGTCAGCGCGCGGCCGTGGATCTGAGCGCCGCGCTTCGGGATTCCGGCGTGGCGACGGCGGAAACCGATCTTTGGACGCCCTTGGGGCTATCGCCGTTGCAATAAGGAACGCGGCTAGAATCGGCCCGCGATGAAACAGAAAAGGCGCGGGGAAAGGGCAGCGGGACGGCGCCGCGCGGGGCGCCCGCAGAACGGCGGCCAGTCCGTCGGGCCCGAAACGCTGGTCGACGCCACCATCGCGCTATTGCGAACCGTGCCTCCGGCAAAGGTGACGTTGCGGGAAGTCGCGCGCCGCACCCGCGTCGATCCGGCCCTCGTGCGCTACTACTTCGGGGACAAGTCCGGCCTGCTGGTCAAGGCGGCCTCGCACCTGGTGGCGGAGTATTACGCCAGCACTACTCCCAAGATTCACGGCAGGAAATCCGTGCGCGAGCGGTTGCGCCAGCGCATTTCCGACATCCTGAAGGTGCTCAGCGACAATCCTTACCTGCACCAGATCATGGTGGAGCAGGTGGTCCATTGGCACCGGCAGGCCGGCAAGAAGATGTTGAAGGAGGTCACCGACCAGGCCTATGGCATCTCGCGCACCCTAGTCGACGAGGGCGTGGCCGCCGGAGAGATGCGGCGCGTCGATCCCCGCCTGCTGCACATTGCCATCGTCGGCCTGTGCGAGGCGTTTGTGAGCCTGCGCCCGCTGACCGAGGAGCTGTTCAAGGGGAAAGCGCAGGAAGAGCTGATCGCGAGGTACCGCGATTTTCTCGTCGGGCTGCTGCTCGACGGCTTGCGGCCGCGGCCGCCACGCGAATAGCGGATTGACTATTCAACGCCTGTAGAATAGCGTGACGCGCTGACTTTCATTCAACGGAAAGCGCGACGGAACATGATCAAGATTGCAATCATCATCGGCAGCACCCGCCCCGGCCGCAAGGCCGAAACGGTCGCGGAATGGGTCTACCAGCTCGCGGGCAAGCGCAGCGATGCCGAGTTCGAGCTCGTCGATATCCAGGATTACCGGCTGCCGCTGCTCGACGAGCCTGTAAATCCGTCGCGCGGGCAGTACAGCAAGCCGCACACCAAGGCGTGGGCGGCCAAGATCGCAGGCTTCGACGCTTTCGTCTTCGTGACGCCGGAATACAACCACGGCATCCCGGGCGCGCTGAAGAACGCGATCGACTTTCTCTTCAAGGAATGGAACGACAAGGCGGCCGGCTTCGTAAGCTACGGCGGCGCCAGCGGCGCGCGCGCCGTGGAGCAGTTGCGCCTGGTGATGGGCGAGCTCATGGTCGCCGATGTGCGCGCCCAGGTGCTGTTGTCGCTGTTCACGGATTTCGAAAACTTCACCACCTTCAAGCCGGGGCCGCAGCACGAGCAAGCGCTGTCCGCCATGCTCGACCAGGTCGTCGCCTGGGGAACCGCGCTCAAAACCGTGCGCAAGAAGTAGCCTGCCGGCAAATCAGGACACCGAGGACGCGGCGGTATAGGTGATCGTGGTGGCGAGCCGCGTGACGCGCCAGTCGTCCCCCGCGCGCCGGAATTCCCCCGTGCAGACGGCGACCAGCTCCGGGCCGTGCATGGCGACCGGGAAGCGCGGCGGCTTGCCCGTATCGGAGCGGTACACCGTCATGTAGGCGATGGACTCGGCATGGTTCGCATCGGTCATGCGTACGTCGATGTTGCTAAGGAGGTGGTGGACGTGGATGGTGGCCGAGCGCGCCTGCAGCGCTTCCAGCACCTGCGCGGGGCCGCGCAGCTCCTTGCCTTGCCGCAGCCAAAGCGAATCGTCGTCGAAGCAGGCGGCTACGCCTTCGTAGTCGCGCGCGTCCAGACAGTGGAACAGGCGCACCAGCAGGCGCTCGCACGCCAGCGCAGCGGCAAGCTCGGCGGTCAGGCTACTGGTCGACATTGACGGTCTCAAATTTCGCCGGGATGGTGATCTCGAGGTTCTGGCAGTCGTCCGAGTAGTCGAGCACGGTGTGCTTGATGCCGGGCGGCATGAGCCAGGCGTCGCCCGCCTTCATCGTCATCGCGCCTTGGCCTTCGTGCTCGATCTTCATCCACCCCTTGAGCACGTAGACCACCTGCATTTGCACGAGGTGGCGATGCCGCATGCGCACCTCGTCGGTACAGGGCGGAATGAGCTTGATGATATGGGCATGCACCATGCCTTCGGTCGCCGCGGCAAAGCCGAAGTCGCGGTACAGCGCGTAAGGCCGCAGGCCGTCGCGCTTGAAATCCTCGTCGCCCTTCGCGCGGCTTACTGCAAATCTCTGCGTCACTTCGGAAAGCGGCTTCATGTCTCCTCCGTTTGAACGGTTGCGTGGCTCTCCGGCAGAGCGGCGACGCGGCGGGCGACCCATTCTTTGGTTGCGCCTGGCAGGGTGCCCAGTTCTTTGCCGGCTTCGATCTTCGTTTGCAGGACGCAATCGATGACCGCCGGCTGGTCGGCGTCGCCCGGCTGGCACGCGAACTCCAGGCGGATGCCATTGGGGTCCATGAAATAGATCCCTTTGAGCCCCGGCAACTGGAGGATCGGCCCCACATACTCGATGCGCGCCTTCTTCAGCCGCTCCTCGATTTCTTTAAAGCGCTCGGGGGTGACGACAAACGCGCAGTGCTGCATCGCTCCTATGGCGTTGCGATTGCCTTTCGGCTGCGCGCCCTTCGGGATCTCGAAGAAGGCAAGGAGGCTGTCGTTGCCCATGTCGAAGAAATAGTGGCGGATTTCCTCGTAGGGCGGATTGCCGCGGTTTCTCGGCCCTGTGCCCAGGCCGGGCGGCACCTTCATCGCGTGCACAAGAGGAAAGCCGAGCACGTCGACGTAGAAGTCGACGGTCATCTTCATGTCGTCGGTGCAGAGCGCAAGGTGGTGCACACCCCGCGCCATGGAAATGCGTGCCGTTGATTTCATGAGGTTGCTCCTTTGGTCGATGGGGCCAGTACGGGTTCGGTTTTTCTTTTAAGGCGAACCTTGCGCAGGAGAACGGCTGCTTCGCCGACGATGCCGCGCCGGAACATCATCACGCACACGATGAAGATGGCGCCGTCGATGACGGTCACCCAGGCGCCGAGGGTGGCGAGATAGTTCTCCATGCCGGCAACGATCAGGGCGCCGACGATAGGGCCAGCGAGCGTGCCCACGCCGCCCAGTATGGTCATCAGGATCGCATGGCCGGACATCGTCCAGTGCACATTGGTGAGCGACGCGAGCTGGAACACCAGAGCGTCCAGCGCGCCGGCCATGCCGGAGAGCAGCGCCGATAGCACGAACGCCACGAGCTTGTAGTGATCCGTGTCGTAGCCCAGCGAGATGGCGCGCGGCTCGTTTTCCCGGACCGCCTTGAGCACGCCGCCGAAAGGCGAATCGATGATGCGGTGGATCAGCCAGAAGCCAAGCAAAAAGACGGCAAACACGAAGTAGTACATGTTGAGCGCGTTGCCGAGGTCGACCAGGCCAAGCAAGTGGCCGCGGGGGACTGCCTGGATGCCCTCGTCGTTGTGCGTGAATTCCGCCTGCACGGCGGAAAAGTAGACCATTTGCGCAAGAGCGAGCGTGATCATGGCGAAGTAGATTCCTTGCCGCCGGATGGCGAGCCAGCCGAAGACCAGGCCAAGGATGCCGGCGGCGAGCACGCCCGCAAGGATGCCGAGCAGCGGGTCGAAGCCCCACATCTTCACTGCGTGCGCCGTGATGTAGCTCGCGCCGCCGTAGAACGCCGCGTGGCCGAAGGAAAGCAGGCCGACGTAGCCGAGGAGCAAATTGAAGGCACAGGCGAAAAGCGCGAAGCACAGCACCTTCATGAGAAACACCGGGTATACGACCCAGGGCGCGAGCACGCCGGTCGCGATGAGCGCGATGGTGACGTTGCGCACCGTTGGAGGAGAGAGCCTTAAGCCGCTCGCTGCCGTGGCATGGCTCTCGCCAGCCGCGGTCGTGCGCGTGGCGGCACCAAACAGCCCGGCCGGACGCACCAACAGCACGATGGCCATGATGATGAACACTACCGTGGTCGACGCCTCGGGATAGAACACCTTCGTCAGGCCTTCTACCAGGCCCAACACGAAGCCGGAGACGATGGCACCGATGATCGAGCCCATGCCGCCGATGACGACTACGGCGAATACCACGATGATGATTTCCGAGCCCATCTGGGCAGTCACCTGGTAGATCGGCGCGGCCATCACGCCGGCAAGCGCAGCGAGCGCTACGCCGCCGCCATAAGTAAGCATCACCATGCGCGGCACGTTGATGCCGAACGCGCGGGTCAACTTGGGATTCTCGGTGGCAGCGCGCAGATACGCGCCGAGACGCGTGCGCTCTATGACGTACCACGTCGCAAGGCACACGCCGAGCGACGCAATGATCACCCAGGCCCTGTACACCGGCAGGTACATGAAGCCAAGATTCCACGCGCCGGCGAGCGACGGCGGCTCCGGGTAAGGGTTGCCGGTGGAGCCATACTGGTTGCGCACCAGCCCTTCCATGACAAGCGCTACGCCGAATGTGAGCAGCATGCCGTACAGATGGTCGAGCCTGTAGAGCGGGCGCAGGAAAAGGCGCTCCAGCAAGACCCCGAACGCGCCGACGACGACCGGCGCGATCAGCAGTGCCGGCCAATAGCCGACGCCGAAGTATTTGAGAAGGATGTATGCGCATAGGCCGCCGAGCATGTATTGAGCGCCGTGCGCGAAGTTGACGATGTTCAGCAGGCCGAAGATCACGGCCAGGCCGAGGCTCAGCATGGCGTAGAAGCTGCCGTTGATAAGGCCGATCAGGATCTGCCCGAAAAGCGCGGGAAGCGGCGGCAGCAGGTCGAGAATAGCGCTCATCGTGACTTCACACGCCGAGGTACGCGCTCAGCTTTTCGCTACGCTCGTCGAATTCCTGCGCGGCGATCATGTCCGCCACTCGTCCGTTCTCGATGATGTAGTGGCGGTCGGCCACGGTGGCGGCGAAGCGGGCGTTCTGCTCGACCAGCAAAATCGTCAACCCGCGCGCCTTGAGGTTCTGTATCACCCGCCCGATGAGCTCCACGATGATCGGCGCCAGGCCTTCGGTCGGCTCGTCCAGCAGGAGCAGCTTCGCGCCGGTGCGCAGGATGCGCGCTATGGCGAGCATCTGCTGCTCTCCGCCTGAGAGCTTGCTGCCCTGGCTGCGGCGGCGCTCCTGCAGATTGGGGAACAGCTCGTAGATCTCCGAGATTGTCATGCCGCCCGGCGCGACGACCGGCGGCAAGAGCAGGTTCTCCTCCACATCCAGGCTTGCGTAGATACCGCGCTCCTCGGGGCAATAGGCGATGCCCGCGCGCGCTATGCGATCGGAGCTCAGCGCGATGCATTCACGCCCGTCGTAGCAGACACTGCCGCTGCGCCGCTCGACGATGCCCATGATGGCGCGCAGCGTGGTGGTTTTGCCCGCGCCGTTGCGCCCGAGAAGCGTTACAACTTCGCCTTGGCGCACGTTGAAGCTCGCGCCGTGCAGGCTCTGCGAGTCGCCGTACCAGGCGCAAAGATCGCGCACGTCGAGCACGTCGGCGTCAGGCATGCCCGGAACCTAGATAGGCGGCCCGCACGTCACGGTTCTTCGAGATTTCGGCGTAGGGTCCTTCTGCGAGCACCTGGCCATGCGCCATCACCGTGATGGTGTCCGACAGCGCGGCGACTACGGAAAGGTTGTGTTCCACCATGAGCACGGTGTGGCCGCGCCCCACCTCGCGTATGAGTTCGGAGACGCGGCCGATATCCTCGCGGCCGAGGCCGGACATCGGCTCGTCGAGCAGCAGCAGCTCCGGCTCGAGGGCGAGCGTGGTCGCGATTTCCACTGCGCGCCGCCGGCCATACGGGAGATTCGCCGCCAGCTCGTGGGTGAAATCGCTCAATCCCACGGAGGCGATAAGCGCATCGGCGCGCTCGTTCAGGCTGTCGAGAGTGCGCCCCCTGCGCCAGAAGTGAAACGATGTCCCCGTGCGCCGCTGCAGCGCGACGCGGATGTTCTCGCGTACGGTGAGATGCAGGAATACCGCGGAGATCTGGAACGAACGCACCATTCCCAGGCGCGCCACCATGGCCGGGCGCAGCTGCGTGATGTCGCGCTGGTTGTAGGCGATGCGCCCTTTCGTCGGCTGCAGGAACTTCGTCACCAGATTGAACACCGTCGTCTTTCCCGCCCCGTTCGGGCCGATCAGCGCGTGGATCGTCCCCCTGCGCACGCGCAGATCGACGCCGCTCACGGCGAGAAAGCCGCCGAAGTCCTTGCTCAAGCCTTCGGCTTCTAGGATGAACGGGCTCACGCGCCCCACGGCGCCGCGGGCTACTTCTTCACCATGCCACAGGCGCTTTGCGAGAGCGGCGAGAACGCATCGTTCGCGGCCACCTTGCCGATGATGTCGTAGTAGTCGCCGGGACCTTTGGACTGCGAAGGCGACTTGACCCGCGTGAGATACATCGGCCGGATCACCTGGTTGTCTTCGCGAATGACGGCGTTGTCGAGCGAGAAGGACTTGAGCGGCGCCGCTTTCATGGCCGGAATCACCTTGCGCGCATCGTCCGTGCCTGCTTTTTGCACCGCGCGGAGGTAGTACAGCACGCCCTCGTAATCGGCAATGTGTCCCCAGGCGGGAGCTTTGCCCGCGCGTTGCGTGAAGCGCTTCGCCCATGCGCGCGCCTCGTCGTTCATGTCCGCGTAGAACGGCATGACGAAGGTGATGCCCTGGGCGAGGTCGAGCCCCATGGCCTCGATGTCGGGGTTGAACAACGCGAGGGAGACGAAAGTCGCGCCGCCCTTCTGGGTCAACCCGAACTGCCGGCCGGCCTTGACGATGTTCACGAGATCCGTGCCGCCAAAGCCGACGGCGATCATTTGCGCGCGAGACGTTTGGGCCTGGAGCACGTAGGAGGACACGTCGCCCGCGTTGAAGGGCACACGAACGTCGCCGATCACGCGCCCGCCGCCCTTCTTGATGCCGTAGGTCGCCGAGGCGAGGGCGGGCGGACCGGCGGCCGTGTCCTGCACCATCACATACCAGGTTTTTCCGCCTTTTTGAGCCATGTACTGCGTGACGGCGACAGAAAGCGCATAGAGGTCGGGCGCCCAGTGGATCGAGTTGGGCAGGCAGCTTTTGCCGGCCAGCTCCGAGGTGAGCGCGGTCGTTTGGATGACTGCGCGGTTCGGGCGGTCCTTCGCGATCGCCTGCACCGCAAGGGCCACGGACGAACCGGCGAGACCGAATACCGCCGAAACGTTCTCGCGATCGAACCACTCGGTCACCAACGCGGAGCCGACGCTCGGCTTCATCTGGTGATCCGCAGTGACCAGCTCGATTTTCCTGCCGAGGACCGAGCCGCCGAAGTCTTCGATCGCCATTTGCGCGGCGACGACGCTGCCTTTGCCCGACAGATCAGCGAACGCCGACGACATGTCGGTTGCAAGGCCGATTTTGAAGCTTGACGGCTGCTGCGCTGCCGCAGATGCCGCCGCGACGGCCAGCAAGCCGGCCGCCAATGCCGCTGGAAACTTCATTGTTCCTCCTCCTCATTGATGCGGACCGCCAAGACAGCGATCCGATATTCATCGTTAGTTGAATTTTATTACATCCCATGAAAACATCGGATGTCAACCATGGAACTTCATCTCAGGGGGCGCCACGCGCTCGTTACCGGTGCTTCGGCTGGCATAGGCCTTGCCGTGGCGCGCGGGCTGGCTGCCGAGGGGTGCAACTTAGTGCTGGTGTCGCGTACCGAGCGGGCGCTCAAGGAGGTGGCGGCCGCCATCCGCGCCGAGCACGACGTCAACGTCCACGTTGCGCCAGCCGACCTGTCGCGCGACGGAGCGGCAGAGGCGCTCGCCGCGCGCCACGGGGAGGTCGACATCCTGGTCAACAATGCCGGCGCGATCCCGGGGGGCACGATTGCAGAAGTCGACCAGGCGCGCTGGCGAGAGGGATGGGAGCTCAAGGTGTTCGGCTTCATCGCCATGACGCGCGCCTTCTATGCCCGGATGCAGACCCGCCGTAGCGGGGTCATCGTCAACGTTATAGGGGCATCGGGCACCGGGGTCGATCATCGCTACATCGCCGGAAGCACGGGTAACGCCGCGCTCGAGGCGCTGACGAAGGCGCTCGGCGTAGGCTCGACCGAGCATGGCGTGCGCATCGTCGGCGTAAGCCCGGGTGTCGTCCTTACCGAGCGCTCGAAAGCGTTACTCGAGGCGCGCGCGAAGGCGAATTTCGGTGATGCGCACCGTTGGCGCGAGCTCCTGCGCCATCTGCCGTTCGGCCGAACCGCGACCACAGACGAAATCGCGGCAGCAGTGGTTTTCCTCGCATCGGATCGGTCCGGCTACACCTCCGGCACGATCATGACGATCGACGGCGGTCAGAGCCAGCGCACCAACTGGTGGGGTTGATAAGGGAGAAACATGAAATTGTGCCGCTTCGGAAATAACCGGCTGGGGGTCGTCGACCCGGCCGCCCAAACGGTCGCCGACGTGAGCGCGGCATTGAAGGTCCTGCCGGCGCAGCGTTATCCGTTGCCCAATCACGATTTGATGATCGCCCACCTCCCGAAGGTGAGAGCGGCGGCCAGGCGCTTGCTGCCGCGCGCAAAGAAGATGCCGCTCTCCCGCGTGAAGCTGCTCGCGCCGGTGGCGAACCCGGGCAAGATCATCATCGCGCCGCTGAACTACGCCGACCACGCGGAGGAGGCGGCGAAAGATCCGCAGCTCGCGCACGGCCGGGACTTCAAGAACGCGGAAATCGCTCGCTGGGGCATGGCCATGAAGGCCACTTCGGCGCTCGTTGGTCCCTCTCAGGGCGTCAGCCTCCGCCGCCCGCTCGTCGGCATGGAAAACCGCAATGATCACGAACTGGAGCTCGTGGCGGTCGTAGGCCGGCGCGGCACGGGCATCCGGCGCGAGGACGCGCTTAAGTACATCGCCGGATACTGCATTGGCCTCGACATGTCCCTGCGCGGCCCGCAATTTCCCTGCTTCCGCAAATCGATCGACACGTATGCGGTGCTGGGACCATGGCTGGTGACGGCCGATGAGCTCGGCAATCCGGATGCGGTCGACATTCAGTTGTGGGTCAACGAGGAGGCCCGGCAGAAGTCGAACACCCGACACCTCGTGTACGATGTCCCGCGCCTGGTTGAATTTGCTTCGTCCTTCTATACGCTGGAGCCCGGCGATCTCATCTATACCGGCACGCCGGGCGGCGTCGGACCAGTGAAGGCCGGCGACCGAATCATTTCCGAGATCCAGGGAATCGGCCGCATGGTGGTCGAAGTTCGCGATGCATAGATAGATACCCCGCAGACCTTCGCATCCCCTAGGGTAGCCCCTCATTGACGTAGGGCAAAAACGTCCGCAGTCTTCCCCTGGGGGAAAAGGGAGACGGGATGCCGACTGTCTATGCTCGTACATTGAGGCGCGCCGCTGAAATCGTGGGCGGGGTCGAGAAGCTGGGGTCTCAGCTGGGCGTTCACAGCGAGGACCTCGTGTATTGGCTGCAAGGCACGAAAGCGGTGCCCCAGGAAATTTTCCTGCGGGCGGTCGATATCGTGGTGGCGCACGACGTCAGCACCATCAGCGGCAGGCATCCGAACGTCCAGAACGCCGAGCTTAAGAAGCCCGATTAATTTGTCGCTGCGCAGCGGCGACGATGTCGCTTGAGCGGTTGACTCGCCGGTAACTCCCGAATACCTTCGCCCGGCGCGTGATGGAGGCGTCCCAGGGCGCCCGGGAAACCGGGGTGCGGCGTTGGGGTCTAAACAAGCTTGTAAGGAAAAGGCGCGCGACGCGACCAAGCGTTGCGCTCGACTACAACCTCGCACAACATGATCATCAAGCGTCCACACGACATTCAGCCGTCCGAAATCACGCCGCGCGGCGTGTACGAAGGCCGCCGCCGGTTCATGAAGCTAGCGGCCGCCGCGTCGGTGCTCGGCGCGGGCGGAGTGCTCGAGCCCGCGCGCGCGCAGGAGAAGACCCTCGGCCTGCCGAAGCTCGGCAATGTGGCGAAAAGCCGCTTCAGCACCGCCGAGCCGCTCACCGCGTACAAGCACATCACCCGCTACAACAACTACTACGAATTCGGGACGGACAAGGACGATCCCGCGGAATACGCCGGCCGCCTGAAAGTGCGGCCGTGGACGCTCGCCGTGGAAGGCGAGGTGGCGAAGCCGCGCACGTTCGGCATCGAGGAACTCCTCAAGTTTCCGCTCGAGGAGCGCATCTACCGCCTTCGCTGCGTGGAAGCCTGGTCGATGGTGATTCCCTGGATCGGCTTCGAGTTCAACCGTCTCGCGAAGCTCGTCGAGCCCACTTCGAAGGCGAAATTCGTCGAGTTCGTGACCGCCGTGCAGCCCGATACCATGCCGGGGGTGCACCTCCCGGTGCTCGACTGGCCATACGTCGAAGGCCTGCGCATCGATGAGGCCATGCATCCCCTGACGATCCTCGCGGTAGGGCTCTACGGCGAGGTTCTGCCGAACCAGAACGGCGCGCCGCTGCGGCTCGTCGTGCCGTGGAAGTACGGCTTCAAGTCCGGCAAGTCGCTCGCGCGCATCCGCTTCGTCGGCGAGCAGCCGAAGACCGCGTGGGAGAAGGCAAACTCGCACGAGTACGGCTTCTATTCCAACGTGAATCCGAACGTCGATCACCCGCGCTGGAGCCAGAAGCGCGAGCGCCGCATTCCGGATCTTTTCGCACGGCGCGAGACGCTGATGTTCAACGGCTACGGCGAGCAGGTCGCGAGCCTGTACGCCGGCATGGACCTCAAGAAGTTTTTCTGAGCGTGCGGGATTCGCAATCCTTCGTGCCGGCGCTCAAGGCGCTGGTCTTCGTGCTGGCCCTCGTGCCGCTCGCGCGGCTCGCCGTCGCTCTCGCGTTCTTTCCCGACTGGCTGGGGGCGAATCCCGCCGAATTCATCACGCGCTCGCTCGGCGACTGGACGCTGCGCTTCCTGCTCGCGACGCTCGCGGTGACGCCGCTGCGTGTTCTCACCGGCTGGCACTGGCTGCTCAGGTTGCGGCGCATGCTTGGGCTCTATGCGTTTTTCTACGGCGTGGTGCATCTCTCGAGCTACGTCGCGTTCGACCAGCTCTTCAGCGTGCCGGAGATTCTGCGCGATATAGCGAAGCGGCCGTTCATCACCGTCGGCTTCACGACGCTCGTGCTGATGATTCCTCTCGCCGCGACCTCGACGAACGCGATGGTGCGGCGTCTCGGCGCGAAGCGCTGGCTCGCGCTGCACCGCCTGGTGTACGTCATCGGGCCGCTCGCCGTGCTGCATTTCTGGTGGATGGTGAAGCGCGACGTGACGCAGCCGGCGATCTACGGGCTCATCCTCGCGCTGCTTCTCGGCTATCGCGTCCTGGCGAGAAGGCGCGGCCGGCGAGGCTCGGTTCCGGCTCCGGCCACCCGCTAGCTCTACCTGTCTTTTCGGTTGCTGCCTTTTCCGAGAAGGCTCTCGAGAAAGACGGGATCCACCGGCTTCAGCAGGTACTGGTCGATGCCGGCTTCGATCGAGCGGTAACGGTCGCCTTCTGCTTCGCGCCCGGTGACCGCGATGATCTTCAGGCCGCCCAGGCTGAATTCCTGCCGCAACCGCTTGGCGACCGCAAATCCGTCCAGTCCCGGCAAGCCGATGTCCAGCAGGACCAGCTGGGGGCGAACGCGCATGGCGATCTGTACGGCGCTGTGGCCGTCGCTCGCAATGTGCACGTCATGACCCGACCTGCGGAGGATCGTCGCGAGGCTGTTCGCAGCGTCGGGGTTGTCGTCCACCACCAGTACGCGGGAGGAGCGGCTCGTGTCGCTCTGCGCCATGTCCCCCGTACTGCAGGCGCGGTGCCTGCGCGCACCGGCTGAGCCTTGCCGTGTCGCGCTTCGGCGACACCACTTTCATTGACGGCCCGATATT
Source organism: Betaproteobacteria bacterium (assembly GCA_004297625.1). GTDB lineage: Bacteria > Pseudomonadota > Gammaproteobacteria > Burkholderiales > SG8-39 > SCGC-AG-212-J23. The sequence goes on from SCTY01000071.1 coordinate 13,048, forward strand.
GCGAGTTTCCCGGGCGCCTTACCTGCTTCCCGGTCGTCAACGGAGGCATTCGCGCGAAACATAGCGATGTCGGCGCCGCCGCCTGACCCTGGAATATCCGAAGTGTGAAGTAAGTCGCTTGTCCCGTGGGGCCCCCGGTTCCACTATCTGCAGGCGAACACGCATACCGGTGAGGACGAGGTGGAAGAAAGCCGACGAATTTTCCGCCGCACGAATTCCGGGCGCAAAGCCCTGGAAAGCGAATGCTCCGGCCTGCCCGCCGCCTATCGGAAGATTCTCGAGATGCTCGAGCGCGAGAGAACTGCCGCGGAGCTTGTGAGCGCGATGCGCGGAGCCTTCTCCGACAGGCAAGTCCTCGCTTGGCTGGACGAGCTCGATACCTTGTGCTTTATCGAGATCGTGGCGGCGAGCAGGGTCTACGCGCGCTCGGGGCTGCCGCTTGCAGGCGCAGCGTTAACCAGCGCGAGCAAGTAGGCCGGAATATAGTAAGAATTACAACGGCGCGGTGCCGGGAAGGGCGCCGCGGCCTACGACATTTGTCACGTCAAGATAATTCGCCGCGTATTGCACGTAGACCTGTACGGCGTGCGCGAAGTCATCGCGGTTGCGATCCGACAGCGGCCGCGCCGCGCGTGCCGGGCGGCCGGACCAGACCTGGCCCGCGGCCACCTCGGTGCCGGGCTCGGTGATCGAGCCCGCGGCGACGCAGGCGCCGCGCCTTACGACCGTCCCCTTGCTGACGACGGAGCCCATGCCGATGATCGCGCCTTCCTCGATGAGGCTCGCGAAGATGCGCACGTTGTGCCCGATCAGCACGCGCGGGCCGATGCGGATGTCCTCTCCCGGCTTTCCGCCATAGAGGCGCGAGTTGTCCTGCACGTTGGTCTCCTCGCCGATCTCGACGGTCGCTTCGCCGGCGTCCACCTCGACGCCGAACCAGAGACTCGAGCGCGGCGCGAGCACCACGCGGCCGGCGACGCTTGCCGTGGGAGCGACGTACGCGCCGGGCGCGAAGCCGCGGTCGACGCCGGTTCCCGGCGCGTGGCGCAGCCGCGGCACGCGCGCGCTCGCCATGACGTGAGGAATATTGGTGCCCGCGCCGCTGCGGATCGCTTGATGGAGCTTTTGCAGAAGCCCGGTCGGGATCCGCTCGACCGGGCGCGCGGGCGCCCCGGCATAGAGCCAGCCGCCTTCGAGGTGCTTTCCCGGCGGCACGATGCTTTGCGCGGCGATCACGGCTCCGGCGCCTACGACCGAGCCGTCCATCACGGCCGAATGCTCGCCGACGACGCAGTCGTCCCCCATGGTGCAGGCATGCACCAGGGCAAAGCGCGCCACGGTGACGTGCGAGCCGATGATCGCCGGGAACACCTGGTCGGCGATGTGCACGGTGCTCGCTTCGCCGAACCAGCAATCGGCGCCGATGCGGACCTCTTCGCCGTCGGCGCGCACCAGGGTGAGCTCGCCAAGCGTGCAGCCCGAGTCGAGCCGCGTGCGGCCGATGATGGCCGAAGACTTTTCTCCCGTAACTCCAGAGCCAATGCGCGGCGTGCGGGCGAGGTAGGGCAGGACGATCATCGCGCTAGAACACCGGGGTTTCGCGGTAGGTGCCCCAGAGCGTCTTCAGCCGCTCGACGATCTCGCCCATCGAGGCGCCGGCGCGCACGAGTTCTATCGTTATCGGCAGGAGGTTCTGGTTCTCGTCGCGCGCGACCTCGACCAGGCGCGCGAAGAGCGCATCGACGTTCCTTTGGTTTCGAGTGCTTCGTACCTGCTTCAGGCGCGCGATCTGCCGTTGCGCGGTGGTCGGATCGTAGGGGTGCGTCTCGATCTTCGGCTTCTCGTCCGGCTCGACGAACTTGTTGACGCCGAGAACCACTTTCTCCCCCTTCGCCTTCTTGATCGCGGTCTCGTAGGCGAAGTCGGCGATGCGACGCTGGAACCAGCCTTCCTCGATCATCCTGATCGTGCCGCCGCGCCGGTCCACCTCCTCGATGACCTCGAAGATGGCGCGCTCCATCTGCGTGGTGAGGTGCTCGACGTAGTACGAGCCGCCCAGCGGGTCGATCACGTTCGCCACGTTCGACTCGTCGGCGATCACCTGCTGCGTGCGCAGCGCGATCTTCATCGCCTCCTCGGTGGGGATGGCGAAGGCCTCGTCCATGCCGTTGGTGTGCAGGCTTTGCGTGCCGCCGAGGACCGCGGAAAGCGCCTGCAGCGTGGTGCGCACGATGTTCACCATGTATTGCGGCTTGGTGAGCGTGGCGGCCGCGGTCTGCGTGTGGAAGCGCAGGCGCATCGATTCCGGGTTGCTTGCGCCGAAGCGCTCCTTCATGATCTTGGCGTACGCGCGGCGCACGGCGCGGAACTTGGCGATCTCCTCGAAGAAGTCGGCCTGGGAAACGAAGAAGAAGGCGAGGCGCGGCGCGAACTCGTCGACGTGCATTCCGGTCTTCACCACCTCTTCCACGTAGGTGATGAGGTTGCAGAGCGGGAACGCGACCTCGTCGACGGGGGAAGACCCGGCTTCCGAGATGTGGTAGCCCGAGATGTTGATCGGGTTGTAGCGCCGCATGTTGCGCGCGCAATGGGTGATGCAGTCGCGCACGATGCGCACCGACGGGCGGATCGGAAACGCCCATTCCTTTTGCGCCATGTATTCCTTGAGGATGTCGGCCTGGATGGTGCCCGACAGCTTGTTCAGGTCGAGGCCGCGCTTCTCAGCCACCGCGATGTACATGGCAAGCAGAATCCACGCCGACGGGTTGATGGTCATCGACACCGAGATGTTCTCGAGGTCGATGCCGTCGAACAGGTGCTCCATGTCGGCCAGGGTGTCGATCGCCACGCCCTCGCGCCCGACCTCGCCTTCGCTCACCGGGTGATCCGAGTCGTATCCCATGAGGGTGGGCATGTCGAAGTCGACCGAAAGGCCGGTCTGGCCCTGCGCGATGAGGTACTTGAACCGCTGGTTGGTGTCCTCCGCCGTGCCGAAGCCGGCGATCTGCCGCATGGTCCAGAGCCTGCCGCGGTACATCGTAGGGTAGGCGCCGCGCGTATACGGATACTGTCCGGGCAGGCCGATGTCCTCGGGCGGCGTCCCGGCGAGATCGAGCGCCGTGTACACCGGCTTCACCGGAAGGCCGGTCAGCGTGCGGAACTCGGGCTTGCGCTCCGGGGATTTCTTCAGGAAGGCGGCGAGCTCGTGGCTTTCCCAGCTTTCGAGCTGCTTGCGAAGCGAGTCGAGTTCTTTGCTCATCGTTTGACCTCTATGCCTATGTGCGCGAGCAGCCGCCGCGCGGCGGTCTGCGGAGAAATGGAGCCGGCGGCGAGCTCGGCGATGACGCCGGCCATGCGCCCCTCGCGGTGGCGCTCGAATTCGTCATGCAGGACCTGTTGGGCAGCCTTGAGCATCCTTCGTTCCCGGATCGACTGCCGGCGCACCTCGTACAGGCCGCTGGTGGCGAGGTATTCCCGGTGCTCGTCGATGGCGGCCAGCAATTCGGCGATGCCTTCGTTGCGCGGCGAGGAAGTCTTGATCACCGGCACCGCGCGCTTAAAGCCGGCAGCGGGGAGCACGAGCGCCAGCATGGATTGCAGCTCGGACACGGCCTTGTCGGCTTCGGGCTTGTCGCCCTTGCTCACCGCGTGCACGTCCGCGATTTCCAGAATGCCGGCCTTGATCGCCTGGATGTCGTCGCCGAGCCCCGGGGCCGACACCACGACGGTGGTGTGCGCGGCGCGCACCACGTCGACCTCGTCCTGCCCGACGCCGACTGTCTCGATGAAAATCATGTCGTAGCCCGCCGCATCGAGCACGTCCACCGCTTCCAGCGTTCCGCGCGCGAGCCCGCCCAGCGCACCGCGCGTCGCCATGCTGCGCACGAACACCGACGGGTGCCCGGCGATTTCCCCCATGCGGATGCGGTCGCCCAGGATCGATCCTCCGGAGAACGGGCTCGACGGATCGATCGCGATCACGCCGATCTTGCGCCCGGTGTCCAGCACCGCGGCGGCGAGCTTCGCCACGAGCGTCGACTTGCCGCTGCCCGGCACGCCGGTGATGCCCACGACATGCGCGCGGCCGGCGCGGCGATACAGGTGATCGAGCGCCTCGCGGGCTTCGGCGAGCCCCGCTTCGGCGCGCGAGAGCATGCGCGCGATGGCGCGCCGCTCGCCCGCGATGACGCGCTCGACGAGCTCGAGCGAGGGGATCGGCTCGGCCATGCCTAGCGCGCCAGCCTTTCGTGCATCTGGCGGAAGACCTCCCGGTCGTCGACCACGCGGCGCGCCTTGAAGTCGGTGCGCGGAAAGGTCCCCGGCGGCACGATGTCGATCATCGCGCGCAGCCCGAGCACCTTCTGCAGGCGTTGCGCCGCCTCCGAGCGCATCGCGGCCGGCGCGTCGGCGCCGCGCTCGAACACGCCGGCGGCCGCCTCGATGCGCACCACCAGCTCATCCATGGCACGCTCGCGCGTGATGATGACGCGGTGCTCGCCGCCGTAGTCCGCGAGCTGGTTCACCACCGCGTCGATCTCGCTGGGATACACGTTCTCGCCGCGGATCGTGATCATGTCGTCGATGCGCCCGAAGATGCCGTTCGGCAGCCGCGGGTAGGTGCGGCCGCAGGCGTTGGGCTCGTTCACCCAGAGCGTGAGGTCGCCGGACAGAAGCCGGATCATCGGCTGCGAGGTGCGCTCGAGATGCGTGTACACCGGGGTTCCGCGCTCGCCGTACGGCACGCGGCGGAACGTTTTCGGATCGCAGACCTCGGTATAGATCACGTCCTGCCAGCACAGCATCCCCTGGTCGCTTTGCTCGCTGCCCGCCACGTTCATGAACGGCGTCATCTCCGCCATCGAGCCGCAGTCGATCACGCGCGCGTTGTAGGCGGCGCGAATCTTGTCGCGCACCCCGGGGACCGAGGCTCCCGGCTCCCCGGAGAAGAACATGACCTCGAGCCCGAAAGCGCGCGGCTCGTAGCCCTCGGCGCGCGCGACTTCGGCGAGATGCAGCGCGAAGGAAGGCGTGCCGTAGAAGGCCTTGGGTTTGAAGCTCGCGAGCCACATCGCCGCGCGCGCGCTCATTCCTGGCGCGCCGGCGCCGAAGGGAAACGCCTTGCAGCCCAGCCTTTCGGCTCCGGCGAGCGTGCCCCACGAGCCCATATAGAGGCTGAAGATCGCGGCGATGAACACCGTGTCGCCCGGGCGGATTCCCATTCCCCACATGATGCGGGCATGGGCGTTGGCGATCGCCTGCCAGTCGCCGCGACCGATGCCGAAGGCGGTCGGCCGGCCGGTCGTGCCCGAGGTCCCGTGGATGTGATGGATCTCGGACTCGGGCACGCACAGGTATTCGCCGAACATCGGCGCGCGCGCCTGCGACTCGCGCAAGTCCGCCTTGGTGATGACCGGAACCCTGTCCTCGAAGTCCTCGAGGCTTTTCAGCTTCTCGGGATGAAAGCCCGCTTCGTCCCACTTCCTGCGATAGAACGGCGAATGCTTGTAGGCATAGCGCGTGACTTCCTGCAGGCGCGCAAGGATCGCTTTTTCGCGCTCGGCAGCCGGCAGGGTCTCGCGCCGGGGAAACCAGTAGCGCGCGCCCCGCTCGGGGAAATAACCCGCGTCGTAGAGCGGCGGAAACGACCAGGATTCCATTCGCCGCGCCTTACTTCGGCCCGCGCTCCGCCACCAGCCGGCGAACCGTCGCGACAATGCTCTCGGGCGGCGTGTCCTGCAGCAGGATCTCCTTGACGCCCTGCGCCTTGAGCGCCGCCGCATCCTCGTCCGGCATGACGCCGCCGCCCAGGACGATGATGTCCTCGGCATCGCGCTCCTTGAGGAGCTTGAGCACGCGCGGGAAGATCGTCATGTGGGCGCCGGAAAGGATGCTGATGCCGAGCACGTCGACGTCCTCCTGGACCGCGGCGTCGACCACTTCCTCGGGCGTGCGGTGCAGGCCGGTGTAGATGACGTCCATGCCGGCGTCGCGCAGCGTGCGCGCCACGATCTTCACGCCGCGGTCGTGGCCGTCCAGGCCCACCTTGGCGATGATGACGCGGATGATGTTGCTCATTGCCGAAAAGTTTAACCGATGGCCGCGCCGTTCTTGCGGAACGCGGGCGACGGGCGGCTACCTGCCGGTGAGCACGCGCGAATCGGAGAGCGAAACCCGGTCGGCGAGCATCCGCAGCATCATGCGCGAGAGCTTGAGCCCGAGCCGCTCGGCGACCAGGGCGTCGGATACCACCTCGACCGAGGTATGCCGGACGCGCCGTTGCTGGAAGCACGCCATTTCGCCGAACCAGTCCCCGGACCCCCGCGTGTTCAGCAGGCGGCCCTGGCGCATCACCTTCGCATCCGCGCACGAGCAGGTACATGGCCGCCACCTCGTCGCCTTCCTTGATCACGGTGGTGCGCGGCGGCACGCGCGACCACGCGCACGCGCGCAGCATCTCCCAGAGCTCCGGATCGGAAAAATGCGAGAAGTCCTTCAGCTGGCCCAGTCCGCGGAACTTCTCGCTGTCCGAGATCTCGTGGCGAACCGCGCCGAACTGGCCGAGCTTGCCGATGTGCATGGCCAGCTCGGCCCAGCTCGGAAAGCGGTCTTCGGCCTTTTTCGCGATCATCTTCAGGATCAGCGGGTCGAGCCCTTCCGGCAGGCCCGCGCGCAGCGAGCGAGCCGCTGAAGGTGTCGATCGCGCGGTAAACGGTGCCCGCGCCCCCTTGCCGACAAGCACGGCTCGGCCACCACGTCGAGTTCGTCGGCCTCCGGCACGGCAGTTGCTTCGTGTCATGCAGCAATGACGCAGGTCGACATTCTGAAACGGGCGGCAGAAGGGCTGGGCGGAGCCGAGCGCCTCGCGGCTTTTCTCGACGTGCCGGCGGCGGAGCTCGGAGCGTGGATGGCCGAGAAGCGGACGCCGCCGCAAGACGTGGTGGCTGCCGCCTTCGATGTCATCGCGCTCGAGATCGAACCAGCCGAGCACAGCGCTTAGGCCGGCGGAGGTATGCGTTTGGAGCGCAAAGGCGAACGCACATTGGTAGCGGCGGTTCAGGCGGGGCAGCAGGTTCTCGCCAGCATCCTCGCCGGCTGCGACTCGGACTTTGCGGCGACCTTCGAAGAAGGCATGCAGCATTTGAAGCGGCACAAATATTCGCACGTCATCATCGGCTACTTTTTTGCAGAGTCGCACATGTTCGAGTTCGCGCAAGCGGTGCGCGAGCTGCAGCCGCACGCGAAGGTTCTGTGCGTCAAGGGCTCGGGGTGTCCGCTGGGCGACGCGGCGAGGCGCGGACTCGACCACGCGCTGAAGACCCTCGGCTGCGAAGCTTTTGTCGATCTCACGGGCGGCGAGATACCGGAGAGCGCGCTGCCGATCTTCAACGAGATCCTGCGCCGCTGCCGCGCCAAGGCTGCAACGCTCTGACGCGCAACGCGAATGCCGCCGTGCCGGGCGCCGATCTGTGCTACATTGGCCCAGCAGGATTCTCAAGCAGCGAATCGACCGGTCCCATCAACGCCACTCGCTGGCGACGGTTGAGACAGTTCCCTTCCCCGTCTTGAATGTCGTGCCCGCGCGCGCGGCCCGGTTTCGCCGCGCAGTCGTAGGTGACCTTCGAGGTCGTCGATCACAAGGGGGTGACCATGCAAGTGGGCAAAACCGTATTCAAGCCGAAGAACAGCTCGGACTGGACGCCCGAGCGTATCGGGCAGCTCAGCACCCAGGACATCCGCCAGTTGCGCGTCAACGCCGAGCGCCTGGGCGAGGCGGCGATCGTCGCGCAATGCGACGGAGCGCTCGCTGCGCGCAAGCCGGCGGCGAAACGCCGCAGCGCGCCCTCCGCGCATGCTAAACGCCCGAGCCGCCTCGTCTCGCGCGGCAAGGCGTTCCAGGCGCGCGGGGTCTACCTGCCGGGCGCCGACAGCAGCTGGAGCGGCGTGCGCCGCTCCGATGGCGTGGTGGTGATCAGCATCTGGGCTGGCGCGGTGGTGTCGAGCGAAGGCGGCTGCAGCTGCCTGCTGTGGGCGCCGAACGCCGATGGCTCGCGGCCCTGGTCGGACACGCCGGGCGGCAAGGAGCGCCTGGAGCATTGCCAGCTCGCGCTCCGGCAGCACGGCGCCGAGGGGCTGCTCGTGTACGGCGAGCCGCTCGACGGACATGTTCCGGAGGACAAGGCGCGTACCGTCTACGGCGTCGACCCCGAGCTCGTGGTGCAGTTGCGGGTAGAGCAGCGCGGCGCCGAATACTGGGCGGTGTGGGGCGCGAAAGCCAAAGAGCGGCCGCTATGAAGGCCGCCGAAAGGCGGCGCTTCAAGGTCGGCAAGTACGACGTCATCGCGCAGCCGGCCGCCGGCTCCATGCACATGCTGCGCTACACGGTGCTGCTCGACGGCAAGCGCCTGGGCGCGCAACTCAGCGTGCCGTGCGAATCCGATTGCCGCTTCATGGAATCGCCGCCGCCGGTTCCGCCGCTCAAGATCTTCAGCGTCACGTATCGCCCCGGCCGCCCCAAGAAGGGTTCCGTGCGGCCGCAGGAGAACGACGAACGCGTCGCGCTGCCGTGGATGATCAAGACGACGCGCTATTGATCGGCTTATGACCTTCGTCAAGGAGCCAGCCGGGCACCCCTGATAAGGTTTGCGGGCCCAAGAAGAACCGGGGGGAAGCCGTCATGGAAGCGCCGGTGTCTTCCTTCGCTGCGCGCATCAACTCTGAGACGGTGCGCGTCAGGGCCTGCTGGACGAGTTCACGGGGCGGCCGCGTCGACTTCGACGACCAGGCCGAAGGCGAAAAGCACGCGCTTACCGAGCTGAACGTCGGCGTTCCATTCATCTCGAGCTTGCCTGCGCACGCCGAGATCAAGGTGCTGCCCGAGATCGCCGCGAACGTGAACGGCGCTCGCCTCGGCCTCGCAGGCGACACGCTGCCCTTCGACGAGAGCCGCGCCACCCGCCTGAAGCTGACCGCCGAGGGGATCGAGGACAAGGGCGGCCCGACCCGCGCCGATTTCGGGCTGAAGTGATCAGCGCCGCGGCCGGCTTGGCAGGAGTTAAGTCGCTCTTAAGCCGCCGCCCCCGATGCTAGCCCGGTGCGCCCGCCGCAGGAGCGGCGGCGCTCATGGGAGGCGGTGTTTGTTTGCCATCAATCACGCTGCGACCGCGCTGCTCGTCAAGAGGCGCTTCCGCAAGGTTCCGCTGCTTTGCCTGCTCGTCTCGGCGCAACTCGTCGAGGTGCTTTGGGTCCTCTTGAACGCTGCGGCGCTCGCGTCGCCGTCGGTGCGCGCCTGGCTGGAGGAGGTTCCCCTCGCCGATGTTCCGTATGCGCACTCGGTCGCATTGTCGGCCGCGGTCGCCTTCGCCGCATGGCTGGTGCTTGCCAAGTTCCTCAGGCGCCATGCCGTGGGCGCGGCGGTGTCCGTGGCCGTCATGTCCCACGTGGCGCTCGACCTGTTCGACCAGGCGCAGGGCGCGGCGCTCGCGCCTTTCGCGCAGAGCGCCGCGCTGTTCGGCCCGGCGCTGGACGGCCTGGCGTGGCAGGATTTTGCGGTCCAGGCGGCGTACGGCGTGCTGTGCTGGCGGGTGTTTCGCGGCACGATGCGGCTTCTCGTGGTGATCCTCGCCTTCAATCTCGCGGGCCTGTTCTTTGCGCCGCATCTGGACGGCCCCGAGGGCCTTTGGGCGCACGCCTCTCCGTGGCTTACGGGCGCCGTGGCGCTCGAGCTGGGACTCACCGTCGCGCTCGTGTGGCACTTGAGCCGGCTGCGGGCCGCGGAGCTCGAGGGCTGGCTCGGGAGGTAGTGGCGCCCGGCTGGACCGCGCTACACTGTTTGCGTGGAGGCGCAACTGCTCAACGTCTACTGGCGGCCGCAGCTGGCCTGCCCGCCTCGGCGAGCGCGCGATCGAGGGCCGCGAGCGCGGCATCCGCGACCTCGCGTATCACGTCTACCAGATTCCGGACGCGTTCCTGCAGGCGGTGATCGACGGCAACCCGAATATCGCCGAGCTCTACAACGCCCGTCCGCCGGCGCGCGTGCAATCGAGCGCTGCACCTGGCACTCGGCGCAGCACGTGCGCCAGATCATCGCGGTTCTCGAGCGTTTGGGCATCGCGCCCGAGAAGCCGCTGACCGCGCAGGACTATGCGGGCCTGACGATGCCCCAAGGTCTCTGGAAATAAGGAGAACGTAATGCTGGCGTTGCGATTGGCTTGCGCATTTCTTTTGCTTGCGGGCGCCGCAGCGGCGCACGCCCAGGCTTTCAAGCTCGTGAGTCCCGACATCAAGGACGGGCGCATTGCCGAGGAGCAGGTGTTCAACGGCTTCGGCTGCTCGGGCAAGAACCTCTCGCCCGCGCTGCGCTGGTCGGGCGCGCCCAAGGAGGCGAAAAGCTTCGCGCTGCTGGTGCACGACCCGGACGCGCCGACCGGCGCGGCAGGCTGGTGGCACTGGGTGGTGATCAACCTTCCGGCCGATACGAAGCAGCTGAGGAAGGACGCCGGCAAGCCGGACGGCTCGAACCTGCCGAAGGGCGCGGAGCAGATACGCACCGACTTCGGCACTCCGGGCTGGGGCGGCCCGTGCCCGCCGCCCGGCGACAAGCCGCACCGCTACAACTTCACTCTGTACGCGCTCAAAGTCGACAAGCTCGAGTTGCCCAAGGACGCCACCGCGTCGCTCGCGGGCTTCATGGTGAACGCCAACTCGATCGGCAAGGCGACCCTGACGGGCAGGTACGGCCGCAAGAAGCAGTAGCGTCCCGCGGCATGAAGGTCGCGACCTGGAACGTCAACGGGATCCGCGCGCGCCAGGCCCAGTTCTGCGAATGGCTGGAGCGCGACCGGCCCGAGGTCGTGTGCCTGCAGGAGCTCAAGGCCGAGCCGGCGCAGGTGCCGCCGCAATGCCAGCTCGAGGACTACGACGTCTTCTGGCACGGGATGCGCGCGTATTCGGGCGTGTCGCTTCACGTGAGGAAAGGCGCATTCCCCGCCGCGCCGGTCTTCAGCCACCCCGATTTCGACATGGAGTCGCGCATCGTGCAGGCGAGCCTCGGCAACCGGGTGCTCGCCTCGGTGTACGTGCCGAACGGCGGCAAGGACTATCCGGCGAAGCTCGAGTTCATGCGCCGGCTAGCCGCGTGGGTGCGCCGCGTGCACGAGGAGGGCAAGGAGCTCGTGCTCTGCGGCGACATCAACATCGCGCGCACCGAGCGCGACGTGCACCCGCGCGAGCGCAAGCCCGGCATCATCGGCCAGCGTCCCGAGGAGCGCGAGCTTTTCGAATCGCTCATTGCGGCAGGCATCGTCGACGTCGGCCGCAAGCTCGACCCGGACAACGACCACCTCTTCACCTGGTGGCCGCCCTGGCGCAACCTGCGCCAGCGCAACATCGGCTGGCGCCTGGACTACGTTCTCGCTTCCGAATCCATCGCCGCGCGCGCGCAGAATTGCAAGGTGCTCGCGGACTTCGGCACCAGCGACCACGCGCCGGTGGTGATGACCACCGCCGAATAGCTCATGGGCCCCGTCCAGGCGGCATAACTCTCGAGGAGTAGGGTGAGCGCCCATGAACGTTCGCCTTGCCGCTCTCGCGCTGCTTGCGCCGCTCGCTTTTTCCGGCTGCGCCACCGTCTTCACCGGCGAAATGCAGAGCGTGGCGCTCGATGCGCAGACCGCGGACGGCGAGCCGGTCGCGCAGGCCGATTGCACGCTGAAGAACGACCGCGGCTCGTGGAAGGCCGAACCGCCGGCGCAGGTGCAGGTGCGCAGATCCGACGGCGACCTGATGGTGGAATGCCGCAAGGACGGATTCGAGGCCGGCTTCGCCCGGCTCATTTCGCGCGTCTACCCCCGCTTCGTCGCGGAAGCTCTTCTTTGGGGCGTGGGGCCTCTCGTCGACCACCTGACCGGAAGCGCCTACAACTACCCTGCGAAAGTGTCGATCAAGATGGGCACCTCAGTGGTCATCGACAAGCGCGACGAGCCGGGCGAAAAGAAAGACGTGGCCGCCGCGGACGCCGGCAACTAAGTCCAGGACAGCCAGCCGGCCAGCAAGCATGCTCGCCGCGAGGTGCAGCGCGGCAAGCCCGATTCGAAGAGCGCTGACGCTGCGCAGCATTGACACTCCTGTCGATTCGGCGCAGCCTGATTTTCAGGCGGCTCCTGCAGGTGACACAGTGCCCACCGTCCACGCCAAAACGCTCCAGCGGGCGGCCGAGATCGTCGGCGGCGAGCAGCAGCTCGCGCTCCACCTGAAGGTGACGCCGAGTCATCTCGCGCTCTGGATCCAGGGAATCGAGCAGCCGCCGGGCGACATCTTCCTGAAGGCCGTGGACCTCGTGGTCGACAACGACGTTCTCTCGAAGCTTCCCAGCGCTGCGCGGCTGCCCGCCGAAGACAATTCGCCTTAGCGCGCCTTGCGCTGCTCCGGAGGCGGCGCCAGATCCTCGTAGCGCGGATCGGTCGTCACCTCGTCGTAGTAATAAGTGTCCTTGGCAGCCGCGGCCTTCTTCAGCTTGGCCGGGTCGAGATCGCAGAGATAGATCGGCGCGCGCATGCCGCCGACATCGACCCAGCCGAGGATGGCCTTCGGACGGCCGCGGATGAATACGAGCTCGGAAACGCGCCGGAACTCGTGGCTGCCGACCCGGTGGCGGTGAATTACCTTAAGCCCGAGTCGGACTTTCCTGCGGTTGTGCATCGATGAAGGCGGCAGCATGTGTCGTGCCTCTGTAGTGATATTCCTTACTCGCTGTAAAGGTAGGCGGCAATGTCGCGCGCCTGCGTCTCGGTGCACCGGGAACAAGCGCTACCGCCAGTAGCCGAGAAAAAAATACAAGCGGCGAAGGCAAGCAGTATTCCGACGATGCGCAGCCGCATGGCGCTTTCTAGCGCGCTTGCGGTGAAAGCCTTGCCGGGTCCTCATCCGCCGGAGGAAGCAGTACCTCGGATGAGCCTCGTAGCTTGGAGTTATTAACCTCGCGTCGATGCGTTACGACAGAACTGCCGTGGTGCTGCACTGGGTGATCGGCCTCGCGCTCCTCGGCCAGTTCGCCCTCGGCCACTGGATGCACGACCTGCCGAAGGACCCCGAGGGCGTGCGCGCGTGGTGGTTCAGCGTGCACCGATCGATCGGCATCGTGCTCGGCGCGCTCGTCGTCGTGCGCCTGCTGTGGCGCATGAGCCACCCGGTGGCTACCCTGGTCGTTCCGGCATGGCAGCGCCTCGCGGCATGGGCCGCGCACTACGGCCTTTACGCCTGCATGCTCGCGCTGCCGCTTTCGGGCTTTCTCGGCTGGCTGTTCTTTGCACGGATATGGGTGTTCCGCTGACGCCGTTGTCAGCTGAAATTAGGCTGCCCGGAGCGCTTTTGCAGTGTGCGGTTTAACACGCCTGTCGCCAGAATTAGGGCGGAACACAGGCGAAGTGGCAGAGGGGAAATGCTACGGTTTGCAACGCCGTCGACGTTGGTTCGAGTCCAACCTTCGCCTCCATTCCCCCTGAGAACTTTCCCCTCGGCGCGCGCGCCGCGCTGACGGTATTCTCGCGGGTATGGCACCCTCGAGAACCGGCACCCTTGCCGCCACGGCGGCGGCCGTGGCGATTGCGGCGGCGGTGGGCTACGCGCTGCACCTCAACGCCAAGAAGCGCGCCGAGGAGCGCGCGCTCGCGACGGTCCTGAGCGAAACCACCGCGCAGCTGCGCGAGGTCCTCACGGCGCCCGCGCCCGGCGCGGCGGAGCAGATCGAGGGCCGGCTGCGCCTGGCCGAGGGCTGGAGCAACGCCGAGGTGGCCGACGCCACGGAGCACTACCTCATCGGCGCGCGCGAGATCTTCCGCAAGCGCGCCGACAGCCTGCGCTTCGAGCAGAAGGCGGCGCAGAGCCGCGCGGCGCTTGCAGCGCACATGAACCGCGCCGGCCGGCGCGACACCTCGTGGCTGAAGACCGCCATGGAGCTGAAGCGGGAGGTGGAGCGCGACCACTACGACCTCGAGCGCTCGCTCAAGGCGGTGGCGGACCTGCTCGACATGTTGCCCGACGCCAACAAGCGCCTCGCGCCGCACGTGCAAGCCTCGCTGCTCCTCGACGAGAGCGCGCGCAGGGAGCTGCGCGCCGCGGTCGACGCCGAGGCCAGGCACGTGGCGGGCGAGCTCGAAAAGGTGCGCAGGCTCGACGGGCGCTGATGGCGCTCTGGAAGAAGCTCTGGCTCCTTTTCACCGTGATCTGGGTAGTGGTCGCGGGCCTCAACGCGTTCACCATCCTCGCCTTCGGTGAGGACGCGGATCGCGACAAGGCGCTGAAACCCGTCATTTACGGCGTCGCCGTCCCGGCCGCGGTCTATTTGCTCGCCTGGCTCTGGGCGGTCTGGCGCAAGCGACAAGGCCGGCCGGACTAAGCAGGGCGTACCCGGCTTGTTGCAGTGCGCCGGTAATGTCCCGCGCGTGGATCGCCGCATCAGCCTCGAGCGGGGCGCCGCTCTGGACGCGCTCGTCCTCCAATGGGAGGAGCTGGCGGCGCGGGCGATCGAGCCGAACCCCTTCTACGAGCACTGGATGCTGCGGCCCGCGCTGGCGTTTCTCGGCGGCGGCGAAGTAGAGATCCTGTGCGTCTGGCTCGGCGCGACGCTCGAGCTTCTGCTCCCGGTGCTGCGGCTGCCGGCCTACAGGGGCCTGCCGCTGCGCGCGTTTTCGGCCTGGCGCCACAAGCACTGCCTGCTCGGCACGCCGCTCGTGCGCTCGGGCTGCGCGCCGCAGGCGCTCGCCGCGCTGCTCGACTGGATGCGCAAGGAGCGCGCCGCCTCGATTCTCGACCTGAGGTATCTGATCGCGGGCGGGCCGTTCCACCAGGCGCTCGTCGAGGCGCTCGAGCGCCGCGGCACGCCTTGTTTCGCGATCGACGCCTACACGCGTCCCCTGCTGAAGAGAGACCGGGACGCCGCGGCTTACGTCGCGTCCACGCTTTCCGGAGAGTCGCGCAAGAAGCTGCGCCGCAGCGAGAGGCGGCTATGCCAGCAGGGTACGCTTGCCCGCCGCGTGCTGCGGCCGGGCGACGACGCTATCGGCAAGTGGATCGACGAGCTGCTGACCCTGGAAGCGTCGGGATGGAAGGGCAAGCGCGGCAGCGCGCTCGCGTGCAGCGAGGCGAACCGCCGCTTCGCCTCGGAGGTATTCACGCGCGCTTTCGAGCGCGGGCGGCTGATGATGGTGGGCCTCGATCTCGACGGCCGGCCGATCGCGCGCTACACCGCTTTCGCGGCGGGCGACGGCTCGTTCTCCTTCAAGACCGCTTACGACGAGCAGCTCAGCCGGTGCTCGCCCGGCATCCTGGCCGAGCTCGAGATGATCGGCGCGTTCCACGAGCGCGCGGAGCTGCAGTGGATGGATTCCTTCACCGCGCCCGGAAACAGCACGCTGTCGTGGCTTTGGAAAGACCGCTGCCTCGTGCAGCACCTGGCGGTCGGCGTCGGCGCCGCGGGCGAGCTGGCGCTCGCCGCTCTGCCGCTGCTGCAGTGGGCGAAGCGGCGATGGGGTCAGAGCATTTGCTCTGTCCCCAAATGGGTTACTTTGCCGGTACGGCCGCAGCGAGCGACGTAATCAGCCGCTCGAGCTTGCGCGCGTCGGCGTCGAAGCGCCGGATGCCCTCGGCGAGCTTCTCGGTCGCCATCGCATCCTCGTTGTGCATCCAGCGGAAGGCTTTTTCATCGAGGCTGATCCTGGCGATCGATTGCCGCTTCGCCTCTTCCGGGGAAAGCTTCCTCGGTAACTGACCCTCGGCCTTCGAGAGCTTGTCGAGCAGATCGGGCGCGATGGTGAGCAGGTCGCAGCCGGCGAGCGCGACGATCTGGCCGGTCTTGCGGAAGCTCGCGCCCATCACCTGCGTCTTGTAGCCGTGCTGCTTGTAGTAGTTGTAGATGCGCGTCACCGAGGCGACGCCCGGGTCTTCCTCGATCGGGATGTCGTCCAGCTTGCGCGCCTGCTTGTGCCAGTCGTAGATGCGCCCGACGAAAGGCGAGATGAGCGTCACGCCGGCATCGGCGCACGCCACCGCCTGCGCGAACGAGAAGAGCAGCGTCATGTTGCAGTGGATGCCTTCGCGCTCGAGCTTCTCGGCCGCGCGGATGCCTTCCCAGGTGGAGGCGAGCTTGATGAGCACGCGGCTGCGCGACACGCCGGCTTTCTCGTAGAGCTCGGCGAAGCGGCGCGCCTTGGCGATCGATTTCTCGGTATCGAACGAAAGCCGCGCGTCCACTTCGGTGGAGACCCGCCCGGCGACGTGCTTGAGGATTTCCGTGCCGAAGAGCACGAACAGCAGCTCCATGGCCGCCGGGATATCGCCTGAGGCCTGCCTTACCGCGCTTTCGACGAACGGCTGGTAGCGCGGGTCCTCGGCCGAGGCGAGAAGCAGCGAGGGGTTGGTGGTGGCGTCCTGCGGCTTCCAGCGCGCCACCGCGTCGATGTCGCCGGTGTCCGCGACCACCAGCGAGTACTTGCGCAGCGATTCGAGATGCGTGGCCATGGGCTGAATTATCGGTTCGTCCATTCGCAGTGACAATCCTTGACCCCTGACAAATCCTCACAGCCCGCGCCTGACACAAGTAGCTAAATTGCTCTTTTCCGGGGGAAGAGTGGCCGCAGCCATGGAAGTGCCGCGCCTGGTGCGGATCAACTATCGGGTCCGCACGGCGGCGTTTTTCTACACGTTCTTCGTGCTGGCGCTGCAGCTCTGGGAGCGGCACGCGCCGCTGGTGGCCTGGGCGTTCCTCGCGCTGCAGTTCCTCGTGTACCCGCATCTCGTCTACTGGCGCGCGCTGCGCTCGCAGCAGCCCACGCGCGCCGAGCTCGACAACCTCCTCATCGATTCGACCCTCTTCGGTGCGTGGTCCGCCTATCTCGGCTTCCCGACGTGGCTTACGTACACGCTGCTCGGCAGCACCATGCTGAACGCGACGGTGAACCGCGGGCTGCCCGGGACGCTGCTCGCGCTCGCGTGCAGCAGCGCGGGCGCGGCGCTGTGGATCGCGATCGGCGGCTTCCACTACTGGCCCGGCACGAGCGATCTCGTGAGCGCGCTCGCGTTCTTCGGCATCCTCGGCTATACCTGCGCGGTGGGCTACGTGGTGTACAGGCAGAACCGGCGCATCCTGCGCGGGCGCGATGAGCTGCGCGCGAGCGAGGAGCGCTACCGGCTCATCACCGAGAACGCGGCCGACCTCATCGCGATGGTGGACCAGGACGGGCGCTGGCTCTACACCAGCCCGTCGTACGCGCGCATCCTCGACCCGGCCGATCTGCAGGCCGGCGCCGACGCGTTCCGCCACGTGCATCCGGACGATGCCGACCGCGCCCGCGTCAGCGTGCTGCGCGTCGCGGGCACCGGCAAGGCGCGCGAGCTGCCGCTGCGGCTCGTCGACCGGGAAGGGCGCGTGCGCCAGTACCGCATGCGCGTGCAGCCCGTCGAGAACGGCCGCGCGCCGCGCGACCGGCTGCTTCTCGTGTCGCAGGACGTGACCGACCTGCGCGAGAGCGAGGAGAAGCTCCTGCTCGCCGCGCAGGCGTTCGAAGGCATGACGCAGGCGATCATGATCACGGGCGCGGACGGCACGGTGCAGACGGTGAACCGCGCGTTCACCGAGATCACGGGCTACGAGCGCGAGGACGTCGTCGGCCAGCCCGAGAAAGCGGTGCGCCACGCGCTGCAGCCTGCAGAGTTCTACGACAACATATACGCTACGGTCCGGCGCGAGGGCCACTGGTCGGGGTCGTTCTGGAGCAAGCGCAAGAGCGGCGCCGTGTACCGCGAGTGGCGCAGCGTGCGCGCGGTGCGCGACGCAGAGGGCGCTACTACGCACTACGTCATCGTTTTCTCGGAGGCGGGCGGCGGCACGAATGGGGCTCACCCGGAGCTCGGACAGCAACGCGGCTAGAGGCCTGCGCCTCGCGCGGCGCAACTACATCGTCCGCGCGGGCGCCTTCGCTTACTGCTTCCTCGTAGCGGGCCTGCTCGGCTGGGAGCGCGGCTTCGGCCTCGGCTTCTGGGCGGCGCTCGTCGCCTCTTTCCTCGCGCTGCCGCACCTTCAGCTCGCGCGCGCCCTGCGCGCCCGCGATCCGCGCGAGGCCGAGATGCAGAACATCTTCGTCGATGCGGTGCTCTTCGGGGTGTGGACTGCCGGGCTCGGGTTTCCGACCTGGGTCGCCTACGCGGGGCTCTCGAGCGTCACGCTGAACGCGATCATCGCCCGCGGCGTGCGCGGCGCGCTGGTTTCAGCGGCGCTCTTCGGGGCGGGCGCCGCGCTCTGGGTCGCCGCCTTCGGCCTGCATTACTGGGCTCCGACGAGCCAGCTCGTCAGCACCTTGTGCTTCGCCGGCGCGCTCGGCTACACGCTTTCCGTGGGCTTCGTGGTCCACGTGCAGCACGACCGGCTGCGCGCCGCGCGCGCGGAGCTGCGCGCGGGCGCGGCGCGCTACCGGCTCATCACCGAGCACGCGGCCGACCTCATCGCCATGGTCAACCGCGACGGGCGCTGGCTCTACACCAGCCCCTCGCACGACAACATCTTCGACGGCGCCGACCTCGCGGTCGGCGCCGACGCCTTCCGGCGCGTGCATCCCGACGACGCCGGCAAGGCGCGCGCGGCGGTGGTGCGCGCCGCCGCCAGCGGCAAGGACGAGGAGCTCGCCCTTCGGCTGCACGACCGCTACGGGCGCATCCGGCAGCTGCGCATGCGGATTCACCCCGTTTCGCAGAGCGGGGCGCCCGCCCAGCTGCTGCTCGTCTCGCAGGACGAAACTTACAAACGTGAAAGCGAGGAGCAGCTGCTCCTCGCGGGCCAGGCCCTGGAGAACATGAGCGAGGCGATCATGATCGTCACCGCCGAGGGCCTCGTGCAGACTGTGAACCGCGCGTTCACGCAGATCACCGGGTATTCGCGCGGCGAGGTGATCGGCAAGCCTGTCGTGGACCTGAGGAGCGGCCTGCAGCCCGCTGATTTCTACGAGCAGATGCTCGCCACGGTGGCGCGCGAGGGGCACTGGACGGGGATCAAGTGGAACAAGCGCAAGAGCGGGGCCGTCTACAAGGAGTGGCGCTCGGTCAGGGCGGTCCGCGACGCCGCGGGCAAGATCACGCACTACGTCACGGTGTTTTCCGAGGTGGCCCCAACGCGGCCTTAGACCCTGAAAAGAAAGGTTTATCTCCGCGTCGCGGCGGAGTAAACTGCGGCTATAACTAGAATTAATCAGGGAAGTTTGAGGAGAAGCGTTGCAGCCTACAGACATCAAGCACCCAGACTACTTTCATAAAGTCGTCGATTGCCAGTGGGCCTGTCCGGCCCACACTCCGGTTCCCGAGTACATCCGGTTGATCGCGGCCGGGCGTTATTCCGACGCCTACATGGTCAACTGGGAATCGAACGTGTTCCCCGGAATTTTGGGGCGCACCTGCGACCGGCCGTGCGAGCCCGCGTGCCGGCGCGGACGCGTCGAGGAAGAGAACCAGCCCAAGCCCGAGCCGGTCGCGATCTGCCGCCTGAAGCGCGTCACCGCCGACTACAAGGACAACGAGGACGTTCAAAAACGAATCGCCGTTCACAAGAAAACCCGGTCGAACGGCAAGCGCATCGCCTGCATCGGCGCGGGTCCCGCATCGCTCACCGTGGCGCGCGACCTCGCGCCGCTCGGCTACGAGGTCACGGTGTTCGACCAGGATCCCCGCGCCGGCGGCATGATCTGGACGCAGATCCCGCGCTTTCGCCTGCCGATGGAAGTGATCGACGAGGAAGTGAATTACATCCTCGACCTGGGGGTTTCTCTTGTTCAAAGAAAAATAACCTCCCTGAAAACGTTGATGGGCGAGCGCTACGACGCGATCTTCGTCGGTAGTGGGGCCCCGAGGGGCCGCGACCTCGACATCCCGGGGCGCAAGGAAGGCGCGCCGAACATCCACATCGGCATCGACTGGCTGGCATCGGTGTCCTTTGGACATACTTCGAAAATAGGGAAAAGAGTCATCGTCCTCGGCGGCGGCAACACCGCGATGGACTGCTGCCGCACCTCCAAGCGCCTCGGCGGCGAGGACGTGAAGGTGATCGTGCGCTCGGGCTTCGAGGAGATGAAGGCGAGCCCGTGGGAGAAAGAGGACGCGATGCACGAAGGCATCCCGATCCTGAATTACCTGGTACCGAAATCTTTTGAAGTAAAAAATCAGAAGTTGGTTGGAATGCAGTTCGAGAAGGTCAAGGCGGTCTACGACGAGAAGGGCAAGAGGAGCCTCGTGCCCACCGGCGAGCCCGACCCGTTCTTCGAGTGCGACGACGTGCTCGTCGCCGTCGGCCAGGAGAATGCGTTCCCCTGGATCGAGCGCGACTCGGGCGTCGAGTTCGACAAATACGGTTTACCTAAATTAAATAAAGAAACCCTTCAGTCCACTGTCCCGAACGTCCTCTTCGGCGGCGACGCCGCGTTCGGCCCGAAGAACATCATCTGGGCGGTGGCGCACGGCCACGACGCGGCCGTGTCGATCGACAAGCTCCTGAACGGCGAAAACACAAACGAAAGGCCCGCGCCGGGCGTGACGCTCGTCTCGCAGAAGATGGGCATCCACGAGTGGAGCTACGACAACGACATCGTGGCGGATGCGCGCTACAAGGTGCCCTGGCGCGACATCAAGGTTACGCTGAAGAACGTGAAGGCCGAGGTCGAGCTCGGCTTCGACGTCGCCACCGCGTGGAAGGAAGCGCAGCGCTGCCTCAACTGCGACGTGCAGACGGTGTTCACCGACAAGCTGTGCATCGAGTGCGACGCCTGCGTCGACATCTGCCCGATGGACTGCATCACCTTCACGCAGAACGGCGACGAAGACGAGCTTCGGAAACGGTTGAAAGCCCCGGCTCTCAATGCCAGTCAGTCTCTCTACGTTTCAGGCGCGCTGAAAACCCGGCGCGTGATGGTGAAGGACGAGGATGTGTGCCTGCACTGCGGCCTGTGCGCCGAGCGCTGCCCGACGGGCGCGTGGGACATGCAGAAGTTCCTGCTCGAGATGACGCACGCCGGCCACGGCTGCCGTACCCCTAAAAAGACCCTACCTCTCAAAGCGGCATGAAACGCATCGAAGCCGTCAACGACTTCGTCGTCAAATTCGCCAACGTCAACGGCTCGGGCTCGGCCTCGGCGAACGAGCTCTTCGCGAAGAGCTTCCTGCGCATGGGGATCCCGGTTTCCCCGCGCAACATCTTCCCGTCGAACATCCAGGGCCTGCCGACCTGGTACGAGGTGCGCGTCACCGAGAGCGGCTACCTCGGCCGGCGCGGCGGCTGCGACCTCATGGTCGCGATGAACCCGCAGACCTGGGCGCAGGACGTGAAGGAGATCGACCCGGGCGGCTACCTCTTCTACGACAACACCAAGCCGCTGCCGCAGTCCAAGTTCCGCGACGACATCCACGTGATCGGCATGCCGCTCACCGAGATCGCGAACGCGAACTACGCCGACGCGCGCGAGCGGCAGCTCTTCAAGAACATCATCTACGTCGGCGCGCTCGCCGGCATGATGGGCATCGAGCCCGAGGTGATCGCCGAGCTGGTGGGCGAGCAGTACAAGGGCAAGGAGAAGCTCCTCAAGCCCAACCTCAATGCCTTCCACATGGGGCTCAACTGGGCGAAGGAGCACTTGAAGGACGCGCTCGGCCTCAAGGTGCGGCGCGCCGACAGCGTCGGCGACAAGATCTTCATCGAGGGCAACGCCGCGGCGGCGCTCGGCTGCGTGTACGGCGGCGCCACGGTGTGCGCGTGGTACCCGATCACGCCGTCCTCGTCGCTCGCGGAAGCGTTCCAGCGCTACTGCTCGAAGCTCAGAGTCGATCCCGTCACCGGCAAGAACAAGTTCGCCATCGTGCAGGCCGAGGACGAGCTCGCCTCGATCGGCATCGTCACCGGCGCCGGCTGGAACGGCGCGCGCGCCTTCACCGCGACCTCGGGCCCGGGCATTTCGCTCATGACCGAGTTCATCGGGCTCGCGTACTTCGCCGAGATCCCGGTGACCCTCATCGACGTGCAGCGCGGCGGCCCCTCGACCGGCATGCCGACGCGCACGCAGCAGTCCGACATCCTCGCGTGCGCCTACGCCTCGCACGGCGACACGAAGCACGTGCTGCTCTTCCCCGAGGATCCGCACGAGTGCTTCGAGTTCGCGGCGACCTGCCTCGACCTCGCCGACCGGCTGCAGACGCCGGTGTTCCTCATGACCGACCTCGACATCGGCATGAACCAAAGATTGTGTTCACCTTTGGTTTGGGATGATGAGCGCCGCTATGATCGCGGCAAGGTGATGAGCGCCGAGATGCTGGAAGAGGGCAAGGAGTTCGGCCGCTACCTCGACGTCGACGGCGACGGCATCCCGTACCGCACCTACCCGGGCACGCACCCGACCAAGGGCGCCTACTTCACGCGCGGCACCTCGAAGAATCCGTACGCGATCTACTCCGAGGCCGGCGCCGACTACGTCTACAACATGCAGCGGCTTCTCGAGAAGCACGAAACCGCGAAGACGCTGGTACCCAAGCCCCAATTGATTCCTGCAAAACAACCTGCCCGGTTCGGGGCGATCTTCTACGGCTCGACCAGCCCCGCGATGCACGAGGCGCTCGACGCGCTCGCCTGGCAGGGCATCTTCGTCAACGCCCTTCGCGTGCGCGCCTTCCCGTTCCAGGACGAGATCAACGATTTCGTCCACTCGCATACCAAGGTTTTCGTGATCGAGCAGAACCGCGACGCGCAGCTCAAGACCCTGCTCGTCAACGAGGCGGGCATCAACCCGGCGAGCCTCATTTCGATCCTGCACTACGACGGCACGCCGATCACCGCGCGCTTCATCACCAAGGAAATCGCCGAGATCGTCTCGGCGCTGAACATCCGGCCGATCAAGCGGGACAAAGCCGCCTAGAGAGCCCATGACCTACATCCTCAAGCCCCGCCTTCACCACCCGACGCTGCCGAAGAACAAGCTCGGCTTCACGCGGCGCGACTACGAGGGCAAGGTCAGCACCCTGTGCGCCGGCTGCGGGCACGACTCCATCTCCGCGGCGCTCATCGAGGCGATGTGGGAGCTCGCGATCGAGCCGCACCGCGTCGCCAAGCTCTCCGGCATCGGCTGCAGCTCCAAGACCCCGGACTATTTCCTCGGCAACTCGCACGGCTTCAACACTGTGCACGGGCGCATGCCCTCGGTCCTCACCGGCGCCAACCTCGCGAACCGCGACCTGATCTACCTCGGCGTCTCCGGCGACGGCGACTCTGCCTCGATCGGCATCGGGCAGTTCGCGCACGTCATGCGCCGCGGCGTCAACATGACCTACATCCTGGAGAACAACGGCGTCTACGGCCTCACCAAGGGCCAGTTCTCCGCCACCGCCGACAGGGGCTCCAAGGCGAAAAAGGGCGCGGTCAACCAGGACTCCGCCATCGACACCGTGAGCCTCGCCCTCATCATGGGCGCCACCTACGTCGCGCGCAGCTTCAGCGGCGACAAGAAGCAGCTCACCCCGCTGATCAAGGCCGCCATCGCCCACGAGGGCGCGGCCTTCATCGACGTCATCAGCCCCTGCGTCGCCTTCAATAACCACCCCGGCTCCACCAAGAGCTACGACTACGTCCGCGAGCACAACGAGGCCGTAAACCGCCTCGACTTCTGGCCCAGCCGCGAAGCAATAACGGTGGACTACTCCGAAGGCGGCGTCATCGAAGTCCCGCAGCACGACGGCTCCATCGTCCGCCTTCGCAAGCTCGACTCCGACTACGACCCGACCGACCGCATCAATGCCATCACCCACATCGCTCAAGCGAGCGCCAAGGGCGAAGTCCTCACCGGCCTTTTGTACGTCGCCCCCGATGCCGAAGACCTCCACGCCCATCTCAACACCTATGAGATGGCGTTCAACAAGCTCGAAGAGAAAGATCTTTGCCCGGGTGCGGGTATGCTGGAGAAAATCAACGCGGGCCTGCGCTAGCCTTTGTCACGCAATTTAGGCACCCAGGCACTCGATAGGGCGGTCGCCGTCTTACGGTTGTTGGCCACGGTAGATGGGACTGGGTTGCGCCTGCTGGACGTGCAGGCGCGTCTCGGACTCCAGAAGCCAACCGCCCACAGGATTCTTCAGGCGCTTGGCCGCCATGGCTTGGTCGAACAGGATCCGGAGACGCGCCGCTACCGCCTCGGTTACGAAGTCGCGATTCTCGGTTCCTTGCTTGCCCGCCGCACACCTGATTTACGGCGCCTGTTCGCGGGGGAAATGCAGGATCTTGCCGAGGAAACGGGTGATACCGCGTTCCTGCATTTGCGCTCCGGGAGTGATTGCGTCTGCATCGAGCGCACGATGGGCCCCTATCCCATCAAGGCTTTCACCGTAGACGTCGGAACTCGCCGGCCCCTCGGCGTAGGAGCAGGGAGCATCGCCCTGCTCGCCGCCATGGAGAGAGCTGACGAGGAAGCCGTGTACGACGCGGTGCGAGGCCGCCTCCGCGATTTTCCGAATGTGAACGAGAAAGTGATCCGCGGCGCCGTACGTGCCGCCCGCGAAAAGGGATATGCGCTCAGCGATGGCTATGTGCTGAGCGGCGTGCGCGGAGTCGGTATTGCAATCTACGACAGGTCGGGCGCGGCGATTGCCGCGCTTAGCATCGCCGCGATCCGGGAACGAGTACTCCCAGACCGCATCGACCTGCTAGTACGCGCGCTCGAGAGGCGGCGGCGCTTCGTTGAACGACGTCTCGCTATTCGTTCTGCAGCTTGATTCCCGAGTCCTTCACGATCTTGCCGTAAAGCGCAAGCTGCTGTTTCCAGAAGTGTTCGAGTTCGGCGGGCGTCGATCCCACCCCCTCCGCGCCGACTTGTTTGAGGCGCGCAACGGCGTCCGGATGCTTCATTGCCTTGCCGGTTTCGGCAGCTATTTTCTCCACGATCGCCGCCGGCGTTTTGGCGGGTGCAAAGATCGCGGTCCAGAACGGAATGTCGTACCCTGGCACGCCGCTTTCGATCATCGTGGGAACCTCGGGCAATACCTCCGAGCGCCTAGTCGTCGTGACGGCCAGAGCGCGCACTTTGCCCGCCTTGATGTTCTTCACCTGCGGCGGCACGCCGTCGATGAGCATGCTCACTCTACCCGCCAGCAAGTCAGCCATCACGGCCGAGGTGCCCTTGTACGGCACATGTACGATGTCGACGTGTGCGATCGACTTGAACAGTTCTCCGGCTAGGTGGATCCCTGTACCCACGCCAGAGGAACCATAGCTGTACTTACCCGGGTTCGCCTTGAGAAGGTCGACGAATTCCTTCACGTTCTTCGCCGGCACGTCGGGATTGATCACCATGACGAGCGGAAAGCGGGCGGCGAGAGTCACCGGGGTGAAGTCGTTCACCGGATCGTAAGGCAGCTTCGTAAGCACCACAGCATTCACGACCGCGGATGAGACGGAATGGAAAACGAACGTGTAGCCGTCCGGGGCAGCTCGTGCGACGGCTGCCGACGCGATAGTGCCGCCCGCACCGCCCTGGTTCTCCACAAGGACCTGCTGACCGAGTTGCTCCGTGAGGCGCTGGGCCGTGATGCGTGCCATGAGGTCGATGCCGCCGCCAGCGGCGAAAGGGACGACAAGCCGGATCGGTTTGGTCGGATAATTCGATTGCGAGACGGCCGAAGAGGCGCTGAGCGCCAGAAGTAGGGCGGCCAACGTCCGGAAGATTGATTGCATCGTCATGATGGAGTCCCTTGTGCTCGAAGCATCTGCTTCAAAGTGTTGCTGAAGAACGGCGCTGGACGCAGCACCGTCGTTTCCTGCGTAAGTATCAACGGCCGCGCCTTTGCAAGGAACGCAATCCAGGCCGGGTTCTCGAAGAGCGCCCGCCTGCGCCGGTCTCGATCTGCGAGATCCTCGTAGCCCCACATGGTGACCGTGCGGTTCAGAACGCCGATCTCGGTAACGTAATAGCCCACCATGTTGGCTAGATGGCGGAGCTGAACCTCCATGCCTTCTGCCTCGTACAGACTTAGAAAATCGCCTGTACGGTCGGGCTGGTAGGTATACGTGCGCTGCTCAACGATCATCGGCTCCGACGGTGTCAACGCTCGAACTTGTAAACGTGCGTCTTCTTCGCCAGCTCGGGCACACTCACTCCCGCCGCGATATCGGCGTAGCGCCTCGCCTCGCCTTCACTGATTTCACGGGCGCGTTTGAGCACGGCTTCGACCATGTCGCGCGGAATGAAGCAAATGCCGCCATCGTCCGCCACTACAAGGTCTCCCGGGTTCACCTGCACGCCTGCGATGCGGACGGGGCCGTTGATGGCAACGGTCTGAAGGCGCCATTTTCCGGTGATCGAGCTGATCGAGCGGCTCCACAACGGGAATCCGATGGAGCGCGATTGCTCCACGTCACGGATGCCGCCATCGACAATCGCTGCAATTTCGCCTTGGCGCTTGGCGATCGTCGCCGAGATACCGCCCATATTGGAGATGCCGTCGATACCTTCGATGACGAGCACATCTCCGGCTTGCGCGAGATTGTGCGCTTCGATCTCCGCCATGCGTGAGGTACGATTCTGCGCGCCTTTGTACGGTTGCTCGCGCTGCTCAATGTTTCGCAATGTAAGAGCCGGCCCGATGGTCTTTGAGCCTGGCAGCGTCGGCTTCAGCACCGATCCTGGCACCGCGCCGGCGAGTCCAAGCTCGTCCATTGCATCGGAAACCGTGCCTGTCAGGTCGCTCAAGTTTCGATAACCTTCGATGATTTCCGGCGCGTAGCGCGGGATCGCGAGCATCACGATTGCCTCGCGCGGAACCTTGCCTGTCAGTTGCTTCTCGGCCATCGAGACTCCTTAATTCAGAACTTTCCTGAATAGGCGCATGAAGTTGTCGTGCGCGATCCCTCGTACCTCGGCTTGGCTTAGGCCGATACTGGAGAGCGATTCCAGGAAACGCTGCTGGTCCGCTAGGTCCTCGACCGGAAAACGCCATGGCCAGGTGCCATAGACATCCGGTCTCTTCATGAACTCTTGGTAACGTTCGGGTGGCTGCCCGGTGATGAAGTCCGAGCCGATGCCCACATGCGCCGACCCGATGCGCTTGCAGATGTGCGCAATGTGGGCCGCTACATCCGCGTGTCCCGATTTGCCGCTGCCCATCTTAACAATGGGCGGCAGGTAACAGACGCCGATGACGCCGTCTTTTGCTTTGAGCGCATCGAGCAGGCCATCCGACTTGTTGCGAACGTTCGGGCAGACCGCGAATGCGTTCGCGTGGGTAGACGCAATCGGATGTTTCGACAGTGCAACGGCTTCCTGGCCGCTCCGATTGCCCACGTGCGACAGGTCGATCACGATCCCCAGGTGGTTTAGCTCCTGTACGAGCTCCTGTCCAAGCGTGGACAGTCCTGCATCCGCCGGCTCTGCGCAGCCGTCCGCGTACAGACCGCGTACGTTGTGCGCTATCTGAATCACACGTACGCCGAGGTCACGAAAGAGTTCCAACAACTTAAGGTCTTGCGCCACTCCCGGCACATTCTGGTAGCCGATCACTATGCCGAGCTTGTTTTGAGACGTAGCCCGCTCGAAATCCGCGAACCGCTCGATAACGATCACGCGGTCGTGTAAGTCCGCGTAGTGACGCCGCACTGCCGCAAGCTCGCTCAGCGCGCTTTGTAGCGTCGGCAGCGGATTAATCGTGGAGAAGTTGTTTACGGTGATGTGGATTGCTGCAACGCCTTTAGACAGCGCTTCATCCACGTACGCGCTTGTCACACGCGATCCGTTCAAAAGATCAAAAACCTTGTACATGCTGGTCCAAAAGTGACGGACCTCTGAATGTAGTTGCTGTCACGTCGTGACAACAGACGCAAAGTCCACTATATGGACCGCAAGCGATAGGGGGTGCAAACTAAGCGCGAGATCTTCACCGGCCCTCTCTACGTTTCGCCTGGCGCCGAAGACCTCCACGCGCACCTCAACACCTACGAGATGGTGTTCAACAAGCTCGGCGAGAAGGTTCTGTGCCCCGGATCGGAGGCGCTGGAGAAGATAAGCGGCGCGCTGAGATAGCGCGATTCCAGGAAGCTACGCGGCCCCCAGCAGGGCTTCCAGACGCTGGCTGAGCGCGAGCGTTTCTTCCGCAGCGGCAAGAAATAGCCGCCGGTGATCGATGCTGCCGTATTCATGCGCCAGCACGTTGCGCAGGCCGATGATCTTGCGCCAGGGGACTTCGGCGTGGCCGCGCTGGAACTCCTCCGAGACGCGCCGCGCGGCCTCTCCGAGGAGCACCATAAGGCGCTCCAGCGCAAGGAGCGTCCGCCGATCGCGCACGAGGATCTCGAAAGTGATGCCGTGGCAGAGCTCGCGGGCCTCGTTCGCGGCCTGCAGCATGTCCCAGAGGTAGGCCTGGTCACGGTGCTCAGGCCACATAGATCGGCTTAAGGTCCGGAACGATCGATTTGCGCCGGAACGGATTACGCAGGATCTCGGGTGTGGCGATGTCCACCCGGCGTCCTCCGAGCGCGGCCGAAAGCTCCTCCTTGAGCGACGCGATGTCGAACAGCGAGGCGCGGCTCTCGGGCAGGAATTCGACCATCAGGTCCACGTCGCTCTCGGGCTTCAACTGGTTCCTCGACGCCGAGCCGAACACGCTCAACTTGGCGATGCCGTATTTGCGGCACAGCGCCTCGAGCTTGGCGTGCGAGATGCGCAGCTTGTCCGGCCGCGGCTCATAGCGCGCCGCGGGCGAGTGCAGGGCCGGCTGCGTTTCGGCTCGCGCTGCGCTCGTTCGGCGTGCTGCATCTTCGTCTTCGCCGCCCAGACGCGCCGAGAGCTCACGGGCAGCCAAGTCGCGCTCCCGCGCGCGCCCGTCGCGGATCGCGTCCACGAGTGCGAGGAGCTCGTAGAGGTTTGCATCGCGCGCCGCCGCCGCGGGCACCGACGGATAGAGCGGCGCCAAGCTGTACCCGCGCACCGTGCCCTCGGCATACGGCCACACCGGCGGCGGCTCGTTCGGCTGGACGATCACCTTGTTGAGCGGCGGCGCGGCATATCCAGTCGGCATCCCCGCGGTCAGCGCACCGCGCTCCGGCGGATACGCATAGCGCACTCCGTGGATCAGAAATTCCGCGAGCGCCGGCAGCACCGGGCGGCCTCCTGCCGTGGTCGCATCGCTCATCAGCCTGGCCGCGACCGCCCGCCGAACCCCCGCATGAGCTTCCGATTGGCTGATCGACAGCTCTACTGCCAGCCGCTGATACGTCCATGGCTCGCGACCAAGGGCGACCAGCTTCAGCAAAATAACCACGTCCTGAGGCTTAAGAATCATGCGCTTATGCTATTCGCGAATCGCGAATAGCGCAACCGGCAAATTAACGAGGCTCAGCCGAGAGCTACGACTACGTGCGCGAGCACAACGAGGCCGTGAACCGCCTCGAGCTCCTTCAGGCGGCGCAGATCCGCGATCGTCATGCCGCCGTACTTCGCCTTCCAGTTGTAAAACGTCGCATCCGAGATGCCGTGCTTGCGGCATAGATCCAGCACCTTCGCGCCAGCCTCGGCTTCCTTCAGCACCGCAATGATCTGCTCTTCGCTGAACCGCTTCTTTTTCACGTCCGCCTCTCCCTTCGTTGGCGGACTCTACCTCAGACCCGTACTATTTCAGGGGGAGCACGTCAAGCGGACTCTACCTCAGCGCCAACGCGTGGATTTCAGGGCTAACGATGGATTTCAAACTCGCCGTTAATCTCTATCGGAATTGCATGCGGAAGTTCGGCTACTCCGATAGCACTACGCGCGTGCTTGCCGTTAATGGGTCCGAAGAGTTCATAGAAAAAGTCCGAAGCGCCGTCGATAACGTTTGGCATACGTTGGTACCCGGGCGATACATTAACCATTCCAAAGAGCCGAATGACGCGCATCACACGATCTAAGTCGCCCAGCTCTTTTTTAAGGGTTGCAAGAATGGTCAAGGCGACGGCACGCGCGGTTGCGTACCCCTCATGTTCTGAGACCTGCGCCGGGATCTTCCCCGCGCCCTTTACCCCCGGTAGCACTTGAAGGTCACGCCCGTGGCCCGACACGAAGACAATATTGCCAACCAGGATACAGCCGGTCCGGTTCGCCTTTGGATACTGAAAAGGAGGTGGAAGTGTAAGTCCCATTTCCTTTAGTCGCATCTCTAGCTTGCTCGTCATGGTTATCTGTTGCTTCTTACTCAATCGACATGCGCACCCGATTGTTTTACGACCTTCGACCAGAACATGAGCTCGCTCTTTACGAACGCTGCGAATGTTTCTTGACTTTCGATCGGCGGCGGAATGACACCAAGGGCATTGAATCGGTCAGTCAAAGTCTTGTCTGGCGTTTTGAAGATGCTTACTGCTGCTGCATGAAGGCGGTCAACTACGTGCTTGGGTGCTCCTCGAGGCAGGAATAGCGCATTCCAAAGAACAACTTCGTATCCGGGCACACCTGATTCGGCGATGCTCGGAACATTTGGAAGCCAGCTCACCCGGTCTTTCGTCGTTACGCCAAGGATTTTTAGACGACCATTCCTAACGTAACCAAGAGACGAAGCAAGGTCAGACATGGTGAGCTCAACCTGCCCACCCAATAGCCCTCCGAGCGCGGAGGCGAGGCCTTTATACGGGATGTGTTGGATATCGACCTTCGCCATGCTTTTGAACACTTCGCCAGCGAGATGACCAACGCTTCCATTTCCACCGGATGAATACCTCAGCGCGCCAGGTTGTCCTCTAGCAGTTGTCAGCAAGTCGTTTACGCTGTTAAGCGGACTAGATTGCTGAACAACAATGGCAAACGGTGAGGTACCGACCTGAGCGATCGGCACAAAGTCGTTTATCGGGTCGTAATTAACTTTCTTGTAAAGATTGGGATTGATAGCGAAGCTCGACGTAGCAAAGAGGAGCGTATATCCGTCGTTCGGCGCCTTCGCCGCCGTCGCTACCGCAATCGATGTCCCCGCTCCTGCTATGTTCTCAACAACAAGTGTCACGCCGAGCTTGCTGCTCAGCTGATCAGCCACGACTCGACCAATAAGATCGGCACCTCCGCCCGGTGGGAAGCCGACGATCATTCGAATCGGCTTTTGCGGATAGTCCTGGGATAACGCCGCGCTCACCCAAGCGGCGAGAAATACAACGCTAAGAATTAATCTCCCGATGCTACGGGCCGGTCGCTTCATTTCTCCCCTCCTTGTCCCGCGAGCTCGTTTTAACTTGACGCCAAGCGATCTAGCACCCGCAATTTCGATCTAGCCTTGATCGATATCAAAAATGCTCTGATAGCCTCTTATGAATGCAGCTAAGGCAAATGTGTCATCCCGTTAGGCGTTATCGACCGCTAACCCTGAGCGATGCGTTCCAGCGCTTGAGGGTTCGCAAGCGTGATCTGTCCGTAATTGATCTTCACTAATCCTGCGTGTTCGAAAGATTTGAGTTCTTTGCTTACACTTTGACGCGTCACACCGAGCAGGGCCGCAATCGCGTCTTGAGTGAGCTTGATATTCACCGCGCTTACCGATCCATCAGGAAGGCCATAGGTCTTCGCTGCCGATACAAGCGCTCGTGCCACTCTTACGTGCAGGCTTTCAAAGATCTGCTCCTGAATTGCTGCGATGGTTGTGCGCTGGAGGTGAGCTAGTTCTTGCGCGACGCTTAGCCAGAGTTTCGGGTGACGCGATAGGAGCGACAAGAAGGCAGATTTGTCTACGAATAGTATGGTCGTTGGTTCCTGAGCAGTGTAGAAATAAGGCGAGCCTTTGCCGTCGAACATGCTAAGGAATCCAAAATTTTGCCCCGCCGCTCCGAAGAGTCTTATGTAACGACGTCCGTCGAGCTGGGCGGAGCCGATCTCTACCCGTCCAGTGACGATACCGTAAAGACCTCTTACGACTTCTCCCTGCCTTATTACTGTCTCGCCGCGCCCCACGCGGATCAGCCGGATGCTGGCGCAGAGTTCGTTGAGCGGCTCCTGTGGCCAGTGTTTGAAAAGACGAAAGATCCGAATAGTTCGTTGAACGAGTAGGAGGTCTCCGGCTAATACAGTTTGTCTCGATTTAGCCACGGCTCTTGCGGTAGGTGATTGAACTACATTGTAAAGTTTTTGACAGTGCGAAATCCCCACCTCTCGGTACCCTAAAAGCGCCCATGGCTGCGCGAATTGTTCCAAGCACTTGCGAGGAATGCTCTGTTAGATGTGGGTCGCTGATCCATATTGAGGATGACAGAGTCGTAAAGATCAGCGGGAATCCCAGGCACCCGCACTCGCAGGGAGCTTTTTGTATCAAGGGAATGCATGGACCCGTTGAAGCGCGAGAGCATCCAGATCGTCCTCTCCGTCCTTTGAGAAGAGTCGGAGCGCGAGGCGAAGGAAAGTGGGAGAAGATTTCATGGAACCGTGCGTTCGACGAGATCGCAGATCGCCTAGGGCAAGTTAAGCGCAATTTCGGATCCACTTCGATTGCGGGTGCTGTTTCAAGCCAGCTCGTAAATAGAGGTGTTGCTATGGCCCTCTTGCTGAGAAGCCTTGGTACACCGAATTACATGATCAATCAGGATCTCTGCCAAGGAGGGAGATTAACGGCCGGGCACCTGACTGGATTGGGTGGCGCACCAGGGGTTGAGCTTCCCAGCACTCATTGCATCTTGGTGATTGGCAAAAGTCCTTCCGACTCCAGTGTTGTGCAATGGATGCAAATTAAGTCCGCTAAACGGCGTGGCGCCAAACTGATCGTGGCCGACCCGCGTCGTACACAAATCGCCCGACTTGCAGACCTGTGGCTACCGATCAAGCCGGGAACAGATGCGGCTCTCGCTCTTTCAATGATCAACGTGCTCTTTGCAGAGAATCTAGTTGACTCTGCTTTCGTGGGCGAATGGTGCCTTGGCGCCGAAGAGCTTCGCGAACGGGCACGCCGTTACGATCCAGCGACTGCAGCAGCCATCACTGGCGTACCAGCGGACAGCATAGTGAACGCTGCGCGCCTCTTTGCCACCGAAAAACCGGGCTGCATGGTGCTAGGACACGGCATTGATGCGCAAGCTAACGGCGCCGGTACGGCGATGGCGTTTTATGCGCTGCTCGCACTTACTGGTAACGTTGACCGTCCAGGCGCCAACCGGCTACCAACGCGGTTGCCTGGGTTCCGCGATTACGTGGCGACTGTCAATGACGGTGCGTTTCGTATGCCAGCCGAAAAGGAGCAACTGATCATCGGCGGTAAGGAATATCCATTCTGGAGCGGACCGGACAGTTGGGCGAAGGCGGCACACAATCCATCGATCATCAAAGCCATAAACACAGGTGACCCTTACCCAGTGCGGGCACTTTATATAAGCGGCGTGAACATCGTCTGCACCTACCCGGGGATGCAGGACACGATTGCTGCGTTAAAAAGCCTGGAGCTCCTCGTAGTGGCTACCGACCACATTACGCCGACCGCGGAGCTCGCGGACTTCGTATTGCCGAAGACGACGCTGCTTGAGGAGGAAGCGGTGTTTCAAGATCCTGGGGCGCCCTGCATATCAATCATTCAGCAGGTCCTGCCGCCGCGAGGCGAGGTTAAGACGGACTTCGAGATTGCGATAAGCCTGAGGGATAAGCTGAAAGCGCGAAATCTGATCGATTTTGACTTGTTGCCATGGAACAGTGACCGTGAGTTCATCGACTTCCAGTTGGAGAAAACGGGGCTGAACTTCGATGACTTGCGCTCCGATGGCTTCTTCGAATATTCGGCCGGCTACGAGAAATACCGGAAGGTCGGCTTTAATACTCCGAGCAAAAAGATCGAACTGTACTCAAACAAGCTCAATGAAGCCGGGTACGACCCACTGCCTGACTACATTAGCGCAGTCTATGCAGAGCCCGAGGGGTCGTTTGATCTAACCCTGCTCACCGGTATCCGCAGCATGGCGTATCACCACTCTCGTTTCCGCAATCACCGCTGGGCGCGAAAACGGCAAAACGAACCCGAACTGCGCATCCATCCAAAAACTGCCGAGCGGTTCGGTATAGGTGAGGATGAATGGGTCAAGGTGGAGACTCCACGGGGAGCAGGCGCGGCATATCTAAAGGCCTGGATTACGGACGAAGTGCCCGAGAAAATCGTGGCGACCGGCATGGGCTGGTGGTACCCCGAGATAGCGGGTGCAGATCGCGGTGCGCTAAAGCTCAACGTGGAAACCGCGATTCCGTATGGCCCACCTTGGGACCGAATCTCCGGGTCTGCCGAAGCGAGAAATTGCGCGTGCCGGATCAGCCGAGCCGATTTGGGACAAATTCCGCAACAACTGCTTAATGTGCGAGAGGCTGTTTAGAAATGGGGCTAATTCTTGGATGCACCAAAAGATTTATAGCGTTTGCCTTCTTGGTATTAGCGGCTTCCTCAGTCACAGCACAACAATTCCCCCAGAAAACCATCCGAATCATCGTCGGTTACCCGCCAGGTGGGGGATCTGACCTCATTGCCCGGGTAGTAGGGGAGCAGCTTAGCCTCAAACTCGCCACACCCGTTATTGTCGAGAACGTACCAGGTGCCGGGTCCAGTATTTCCGTGGCAACGGCAGCCAAGGCTCCGGCCGATGGTTACACGATTCTCCTTGCCACTTCCAGCTTCACGATTAATCCGAATTTATACAAAAAGGTCAATTACGATCCGATAAAGGATTTTGATCCAATAGCGAGGATCGGAGACTCACCTTTCTATATCGTGGCGCAAGCGTCAAGCCCGATAAACACCGTTCAAGAACTCATTACACAAGCTAAAGCCAAACCAGGCGCGTTGCGGTACTCAAGCGGCGGCAATGGAAGCGTAGGGCATCTCGTGGGCGAAGTCTTTAAGAGCATGGCGGGAGTGGATATACAACACATCCCGTACAAAGGGCTTACGGCGGGCATTGCAGGGCTTCTGGGCGGACAAGTCGATATTACGATGTCCGATTTGGCGTCGGCCCTTTCCACCCTAAAAGCGGGGCGCATAAAAATGCTCGGCGTAACGACTAAACAGAGAGTCGCGCGGCTTCCGAACGTCCCAACGATCGCCGAATCCGGCGTTCCCGGTTACGAAGTCGTGCTCTGGTATGGCTTGATGGTGCCGGCCGATACCCCTAAACCCGTGGAGAACTTGCTGCACACAACATTAAGGGACATTGTTACTACGCCGGAGAAAAAAGTACTGGATAGATACGATGCCCTTGGCATCGTCCCGCCTGAGTATTCGACCCAAGAAGCCTTCTCAGCGTTTATAAAGCACGATCTGGCGTTCTGGGCAAAGGCGGTGAAAAACTCTGGCGCAACGACTGACTAACTCGCGTAGCCGCGGAGACGGAAAGACGATGAGCAAACTAGAAACAAGATTGAAAGAAATGGGTTATACGCTTCCTGCGCCGTTCGCCTTCCCGAAAGCGAATCGAACGGGCTGTGTTCGCGTCGGCAATATCCTTTTTGTGTCAGGACACGGCCGTAATCTTCCCGATCTGCCCGGTGTAAAACACGCGGGGAAAGTGACAACTGACGTATCCGAAGAACAGGGCTACGCGACAGCGCGCGCCGTAGCGCTGAGTATTTTGGCAAGCCTGAAGCAAGAAGTCGGAGACCTTGATCGCGTAAAACGCGTGATACGGCTATTTGGCATGGTGAATGTGTCGCCCGGTTACCAACGTATGCCAAACGTTATCGATGGCGCCTCAGATTTTTTCTACGAGCTCTTCGGGCCGGTTAATGGGAAACACGCACGTACGGCTGTTGGAATGGCCGAGTTGCCTCACAGTATCCCTGTGGAGATCAACGGGGAATTTGAGATCCACGGGTAAGTTCTGAAATCAACCAATGAGGCGGAATGATTACTAGCGAGGAGCTCGTCACAACGAAAGGGAACGTCAGGCTTGCGGTCTGGCGCAAACGCCCGGCGGAAGGAGGCGAGCATCCTGTGGTCGTGCTTGTTCACGGGTCATCTACATCCGCACGACCGACCTTTGATCTCGCGGTGCCGGGCAAGACCGAATACTCGATGATGGACTGGTTTGCGAACCGGGGCTTCGATACGTGGGCGATGGACCACGAAGGTTACGGGAAGTCCACCATCACCGAGCGCAATTCCGACGTGCGTTGCGGGGTAGAGGATTTGCAGGCGCTAATGCCGTTGATAGAGAAGCACACAGGTCGAAAAAAAGTGTTGATGTATGGGCTCTCGTCCGGTTCATTACGCGCCGGCGCCTTTGCTGCTTCCCGGCCTGATGCGGTCGAGCGCCTCGTCCTCGATGCGTTTGTATGGACGGGTGAGGGTTCTCCTACCCTCGCCAAGCGAAAAGAAGGTGTCGAACTATTTCGCACTAAATCACGCCGACCGATTAGTGAAGCATTTATTGAAAGCATATTTACCCGCGACCATCCGGGACTGTATGAACCCGAAGTAGCAAAGGCGTGTGCGGCGGCGCAGCTGGCGTACGGTGATTCTGTCCCAACGGGCACTTACCTCGATATGACGACAAATTTACCGCTCGTCGACCCTGCCGCGGTGCGCGCCCCAACGTTGATCGTCCGCCCACAGCATGATGGCATCGCTACTGTCGAAGACCTACTAGGCTTTTTCGCACGTCTACCGAGCAGCGACAAGCAGTTCATCATGATCCCCGACCTGACGCATGCGTCAATGTTTGGCATCCATCGTCGGCGTATGTGGCAAGCAGTGCTTTCGTTCTTTTCGTTTATGCGTAAGTGATTTTAACCGCGGAGCGCATCGTGATTCGCACGCCGTTCTGCGATCTCTTCGGCGTCGAGCATCCCGTGGCGCTGGGCGGCATGGGATCGATCTTCGCGCCGCGCATGGTGGCGGCGGTGTCCGAGGCGGGGGGGCTGGGAGCGCTCGGGTGCCATAACCTCACGGAGGAGCAGATCCGCTCGGCGACCAAGGCGGTTCGCGAGATCACGCGCAAGCCGTTCGGGCTCAATTTCCTCTTGTTCCGGATCAACGACGAATGCTTCGAGACGGCGCTGGCGGAAAAGCCGCCGGTCATCGCGTTCGCGTGGCCGCGGGGCGACCAGGCGCTGAAGCCCTATATCGACCGCGCGCACGCGGCGGGCGCGAAGGTGACGTTCATGGTGAGCGGTGTAGACGGCGCGCTGCGCGCGGCGGAGGCGGGCGCGGACCTGATCGTCGCGCAGGGGAGCGAAGGCGGCGGCCACGTCGGCTGGATGGGGTCGATCGCGCTCACGCCGATGGTGGTGGACGCGGTTGCGCCGTTGCCCGTGCTCACGGCGGGCGGTTTGGCCGACGGCCGCGGTCTCGCGGCGGCGCTGGCGCTCGGCGCGTCCGGGGCCCTGTTCGGCACGCGGTTTCTCGCGAGCGAGGAGTCGCCGATCCACGAGAACTTCAAGCGCGCGATCGTGGAGAGCAACGGCCACGATACGGTGCTGACGGAGATACCCGACATCGCGGCGAACATGGTGTGGCCGGGCGCGATGTCGCGCGCGCGGCGCAACCGCTTCATCGAGCGCTGGTCGGGACGCGAATGGGCCTTGCGCCAGAACCAGGCCAGCGCTCTTGCCGCGGTGCAGGCTGCGCGGAAAGCAGGGGATGCCGAAGAAGCGCCGCTTTCCTTCGGCCAGGACGCCGGCCTGATCCACGACATCCTGCCCGCCGGGAAGATCGTGCAGCGCATCGTTGCCGAGGCGGAGCGCATCCTCGCCGAGCGGCTGCCGAAGCTGGTGGGTTCCCGGAAAACATAAGCGCGGAGTTCTTCTCGCGCCATTGGCGCAAAAAAGTTGGGGTCCGACTTCGCGGCGCACCGATAGGCAAGCGAAACAACTCATTGACTGGCGGCGCGCTGCTCGCTTATCAAGTCGATGAGGAGGAGGTTCCCATGACAAGGCGTGCCGCGTACCTGCTGGGGATTGCGTTTTTCGCGTTCGTTTCCATTGCGTGTGGCCAGGACTATCCGGGCAAGCCGGTTCGGCTTCTGGTCGGCTTTCCGCCCGGCGGGGGCGGCGATCTGCTCGGTCGCCTGACGGCCGAGCAACTCACCAGGAAGCTGGGTGGTTCTTTCGTCGTCGTCAACATGCCCGGCGCGTCGGCCACCATCGCGACGGCGGCGGTCGCAAAGGCGCCCCCCGATGGCTACACATTGCTCTTCACAACCTCGCCATTCACGCTGAGCGCTTCGCTCTTCAAATCGGTCCCCTACGATCCAATCAATGATTTCGTGCCGATCGCGCGGGTAGCGGACGGGCCATTCTGCATAGTGGTGCAGTCGTCTTCGCCCTTTAACTCATTGCAGGACTTGGTTGCCTATGCGAAAGCGAAGCCAGGCTCGCTGAACTACGGCTCCGGCGGCAACGGAAGCGTGAGTTATCTGGCGGTGGAGCTCTTCAAATCCATGGCAGGAGTCAATATCCAGCACGTGCCGTTCACCGGACTGCCGGCCGCCATCACCAACGTCATCGGTGGTCAAGTGCAGATGAGTCTGCCGGACCTGCCGTCGGCGGCCGGTCATGTGCGCGCCGGACGGCTGAAGATGCTGGGCGTGACGTCCGCGAAGCGCATTCCGGCCTTGCCGGACGTGCCAACCGTCGAAGAAGCCGGCCTGCCGGGCTACGAGGTCGCGCTCTGGTACGGGCTGCTCGGTCCGGCTGGATTGCCGCCGGCCATCAAGGACAAGCTCCACTCCGCCTTGGCGGAGGTCTTTGCCTCGCCTGATCCAACGCTCATGGAGCGCCTCAACGCCATGGGCGTGGTGCCGGCTGCCACGCATACGCCCGAACAATTCGGGTCCTTCCTCAAGGTGGATTTGGCGTTCTGGAAGAAGCTCGTGGACGCCACCGGAACAAAAGCAAAGTAGTTGGAGCGGAGAGCGCAAATGAAGACCAAGGCCTATCTCACGATGGCGGATGCGAAGCGGATCGCAGCCGCTTGCGAAGCCGAGGCAGTGAAGAACGGATGGGGCGTGGTGATCGCCCTGACGGACGACGGCGGACACTTGCTATGGCTGCAGAGGCTGGACGGCGCGCGGCCGGCGAACTCGGAGATTGCGACGCTGAAGGCGCGTCACGCTGCGATCAACCGCAGGCCAAGCAAGGCCCGCGAGGACCTTATCCTCGAAGGCCGTTTTTCGCTCGTCACCATGCCGGGCTTACCCGTACAGGGCGGCCTTCCCATAATGTACGAGGGCGAGTGTATCGGCGCGATCGGCGTTTCAGGAGTGCTGTCCGAGGAGGACACTCAAGTCGCACAAGCCGGGTTGGCTGTCGTCAAATAATGCGCCGTCGCAAGGCGCGTGGCGCCTAGCGGTTGACCGCGAGGGCCTTCACTTCCTCCAGCTTGTGAGCTATGCGGGCGGAATCGTGTAGCGCGAGCTGCGCCATCACGTGCAGCGTTTCCACGGACTCGGCGCACTGGCAGCGGTAGAACAAGTAGCCGCCGTAAATCACAAAGGTCGCAGAGCAAGCCGCGCCGAGCGACCACAACGCATCCAGGATGGCATGCAACATCGCTCCCCCCCTTTCCTCCGGAGAGCAGGATAACAGCGGGGTGTACAAAAAGCTAAAAACCTTGACAACGCAAGGTACTTGCAAGACTCGCAAGCGCTTAGCGGATGCGCGTCTTCGCGAGAATTCCGGAAGGCGGGAAGAGCAGCACGAGCTCGGTCGGCGGCGGCTTCGCTTTTTCCTTGAGTCTTTCCCGGTAAACCCAGACTTCGTAGCCGCTGTCGAAGTCGATAACCCCCGCTTCGCCGAGCGCGGTGCGCACGTCGGCCTTCGTGCTTTTGCCGACGGAGATGGCCTGTGTGGCGGCTTGCGCCGACAGGATTTCTCCCGGGCGGAGCGGGGCCGGTTCCTTGGTTGGCGGCTGGAGGAGCGCGCAGCCGGTAACGAAGACGCAGGCGACGACGGCGAGGCGCGTCACGAGCCGCCGTCCATGTATTCGAACTCGACCCGCGCGTCGTCCGGCCAGCTCGGGTCGCCGAGCGGCACGAAGTAGGTGCGGTCGAGAAGGACTTCGCAGTCGCAATAGGGCAGGTCGGACTTCCAGTCCGGACCGCGGCTCGCGCCGCCGTACAGCATGTCCACCGGCAGAACCTCCCTGCGCGCACCGGACACGAGGGCGACGCTGAAGATCGGGCGATCGGCGAAGAAGACGTACCACGGATCGGTGCGGTCTCAGCGTGTGGCCGGGCGCGAACTCGACAGGCTCGACGAAGCTGTCGCCTTCGATTTGCAGCTCGACGCTTTGCATGTTCGTCGCGCGATTGCGCGGCAGGAGCTTGAAGCGCAGCGATGCGGCGGGCGCGAGGTTGTGCCTTTTCCCGGACTTATCCTGCGCGAAGGCGGCGCTGCATGACGCGAGTAAAGCGGCGAAAAGAAGCTTGCTTACGATGCCTCCACAGACCTCTGGTACGGGTTTATCCCGCGACCGGACGAATCTTCGAGGCGACCGAATCGTGCCAGGGGATAAGAAGCTTTTTCAGCGCGCCGACGAGCAGATAGAGCAGGAAGCCCATCGCCGTAAGCAGGATGATCACGGCAAACATCATCCCGACCTTGTAATCATTTAGCGACGCAACGGCGAGATGACCGAGGCCGGTGCTGCCGCCCAGGTACTCACCCACGACCGCGCCAATGATGGCAAGCACGATTCCGACCTCCATTCCCGCAAGCACTGCGGGAAGCGAGCTGGGCAGCTCGAGCGTGATGAACCGCTGCCAGCGGCCCGCGTTCAGCACGGTCATGACGTCGTTGTGCCCCGAATCCACCGATTTGATGCCGAGCACGGTGTTCGTGAGGATGGGAAAGAAGGCGAGCACGGTGGCCACCACGATCTTCGATTCCGTGCCGAACCCGAACCAAAGGATGAAAAGCGGCACGAGCGCTACCTTCGGCACGACTTGCGTGGCAATGATGAAAGGGTTGAGCGCTTGCTCGAGCCAGGCTGTCTTGCCGAGGACGGTACCCAGGCCGACGCCGATAATGCAGGCGAAAAAGAATCCGACGAGCGTCTCGTAGAGCGTGATCCACGCGTGTCGCAGGGTACTCGCAGTGCCCAGCAGATCGACCAGGCTTTCCCATACGGCAAGCGGCGGCGGGATGATGAACTTCGATACTCCGGACCACGCCACGTAGAGGTGCCAGGCCGCTATGAACAGCACAATCAGCGCGGGCGTCGTGATCCAGGCGGTCGGGATGGGTCTTCGCTTCATGTAATGGCCTCAAGGCGGTCGCGCAGGCGTTGCACGAGCTGCTGGAATTCCGGGAAGGCTTGAATGGAGGTCTTTCGCGGGCGGGGAAACGGCACCTCGACCTCGGTATCGATCTTGCCCGGGCGAGGGGAGAGCAACAGCACCCGATCGCCCAGGAATACCGCCTCGGCGATTGAATGGGTGACGAACACAATGGTGCAGCCTTGGGCCAGCCAGATGCGCTGCAGTTCGAGATTGAGCTGGTCGCGGGTGATCGCGTCGAGGGCGCCGAACGGTTCATCCATCAGCAGGATGTGCGGATCGTAGGACAGGGCGCGGGCGATCGCCGCCCGCTGGCGCATGCCACCGGAGAGCTGGCGCGGCCAGAGCCGCTCGAAGCCTCCTATGCCGACCAATTCGCACAGGGAACGCGACTTCTGCAGGCGCTCCGGCTTCGGCACACCCCGCAGCCGCAACGGCAGCGCGATGTTGTCCTCGACGGAAAACCACGGGAAGAGGTTCGCGTCCTGAAAGACGACGGCCAGCTCCCTGATCGCTTCGGAGTCGCGCCGCCCCGCGGCCCACAGGCTGCGCTCCGCGATGAGCACCCGGCCCGCCGTCGGCTCGGTCAATCCGCCGATCATGCGCAGCAGGGTCGTCTTGCCGCAGCCCGACGGCCCAACCAGCGCGAGGAACTCGCCGGGCCGCACTTGCAGATCGGTGCGCTGCAGCGCGAGCAGCGGCCCGTCCGGCGTGGCGAAAGCTTTCTCCACTCCGGCAAGGTGGATCCCGGGGACGCTGGTTCGGTTCATCGGTATGCTAATCTTGACTCGAGAGTCAATCCGGGAGGAGGACGCTATGAAATCGATCGGTCGCCGTCGCTTCGTAAACGGCTGCGCGGCGCTTTCTGCTGCCGCGTTCATGCCTGCGAGCTTCGGCCAACAACTGCGCAAGATCAACTTCATCACGCCGTTCGGTTACCTCATCGGCTACGCGCCGACGCTCAACGCCCAGGCAGGGGGTCATTTCGCGAAAGAGGGCTTGGATGTCACCGTGCTGCCCGGTAAAGGGTCCGCGGTCGCCGTGCAGCAGGTCATCGCCGGCCGCGCACTGTACGGCCGCGGAGATCCGCTCGCCGCGACCAAAGCGATCGCCGAGGGGGCGCCCATCATTTCCTTCGCTACGGTGGAGCATCGCTCGCCTATCGTTGTCTACAGCTCACCGGCCAAGCCGATCCGCAACGTGAAGGATATGGTCGGCAAGACGATCGGCATCGCCGCGAAGGGCAGTGCTTCGGACAACATTCTCGACATGATGCTCGCCATGGCGGGGCTGCCCCTCGATGCGGCGCACCGCGAAGCCGTCGGCAACAGTCCGGGCGGTTGGGGCCTCATCCAGCAAGGACGCATCGACGCTCATATTGTCAGCATCGGCACCACCACGACGCTTCGCGAGTCGGGCGAGAAGATCGTCATGTGGAACACCAGCGACGCTGTGGCCATGCCGGGTCAGGCCTACTTCGCGCTGCGCGAAACGGTGAAAAAGGACGCCGACGTGCTTCTCAAGGCCTTGCGCGCCGAGCGCGCATCGATTCTCGAGCTCAAGAAGGCCGACGGGCGAGCCATGGTCGAGCGCATGAGCCGCCTGTGGGAAATCGAAGGTGCGAGGCAGGTGGACTTCACCGTCGTGGCGATGAGAGACGAAGAACATTTGTGGTGGCACGACGATACCCGCAAGCTCCTCAAGAACGATCCGGCGAGCTGGAGGTCGATGATCGGCGCCATGCTGAAGGCCGGCCTGCTGAAAAGCGGCTCGCCAGACCAGTTCTATACCGACGAAATCATTGCCAAGCTGTAGCGCGGCGATCGTACCCGCATTTTGACCGCTCAGTCAAAAGCAAAGCCGCGTCGGGATGCGGGCAGCATCGCTCACCTGCTGAGCTTTTACGGCAAACGCGGCTACGACCGCAGGGTCGGCCTGGGCAAAACGCCGGCGATGATCGTGATCGATTTCAGCCGAGCCTTCACCGGGGGGCAGTCCGAGTTTCCGGGCGGTAATTTCGCCGAGGAAATCCGGCAAACGCTGCGGATGCTTGAGGTCGCGCGCCCCCGAGGCATTCCCATCTTCTTTACAACGATCGCCTACGAAGACCCATCGAGAGATGCCGGCATGTGGGGAAAGAAAGTGCCGTGGCTCGAGCACTGCCGGATCGGAACGCCGCTCGTCGAGATTGACCCCTTGCTGGAGGTGAAAACCGGCGAACCGGTCATCGTGAAGAGGTTTCCGTCGGCCTTCTACGATACGGATCTTGAGTCACGGCTGCGCGGGCGCGATGTCGACACGCTGCTCATTGCCGGCTGCACGACAAGCGTGTGCGTTCGTGCTACCGCTATCGATGCCATGCAACGCGGATTTCGCGCAATCGTGGCTGCCGAGGCCGTCGGCGAATTCGCTGCCGACCTGCATGCCGTTCATCTCACGGATCTGGACGCCCGCTATGCAGACGTCGTGTCGGTGGAGGAGCTCATTCCCTACCTCGAGCAATCCGGCAAAGCCTGAGGCAACGACACCTCATCTCGGCCGAACACGAGTCCGCATTACCCTGTAAGGCGTGAGCTCCTCCGGCAGCGTCGTGGATGGATCAACGTCGACGTGAAACTCCGGTGTGGGCCCGAGCACCAGGAGTCGCCGCCACAGCGCCGAGCCAGCCGTTGCCGGCGCCACTTGCCGGAAAAGGTCTTCGTATGTCGGGTAAACCTTGTTGAACCACAGGGTGCATTGGGTCTCTATTCCCGATATCGCAGCTCGAACATCGCCTCTGCGCGCGTAATAGAGGCCGGCGCATTCTCCGCCGAGGTC
The DNA here is from genome assembly GCA_004297625.1 of Betaproteobacteria bacterium. Lineage (GTDB taxonomy): Bacteria > Pseudomonadota > Gammaproteobacteria > Burkholderiales > SG8-39 > SCGC-AG-212-J23. The sequence goes on from SCTY01000071.1 coordinate 57,104, forward strand.
CTGGCGCAAGAACTTCCCGTGACTTTCCTTATAAGGTCCTGCCTGGACCCGCTCGTTGACGGCGTCCAACGCGGCAGATCCATGGAAGAGGTACCACTCCTCGAAGACGGTCTTGTGCGCCATCGACCACGGCGAGTTCTCGAACAGAAACGCGCCCGCCCATGGAGCGGTATCGACTTTGAACATCGCGGAATCGAGAAACCCGTCGACTTTCTCCGTCGCCATGACCCGGTGGAACTCGATGCGGCTATCCTGGAAGTCGGCGACGGTCGCTGTCGCCGAAGGCCAGGTCCACAGCACGAACTTCAGGATCTGCATCGAGATTCAGCGCGTCAGCGCGCGATAAAGGAACGGCAGGCTGACGTCCATCCGGTAGTCGATATCGGAGTGGTTGTCGTCGAACTCCTCGTAGGTGTGCTTGATGCCGGCTGCGTTGAGGCGCGCGGAGAGCAGACGCGCGCCGTAGTGGATGTGGTACTGGTCGCGCCAGCCGCAGTCGATATAGATGCCGCGCAGCGACTTCAAGTTCTTCCTGTAAGTCGAAACGAGGTGGATCGGGTCGTGCTTGCGCCATTGGCGCCAGCGCTCCTCGATCGGCTCGCCCGATTCCATGTTGAACGGCACGCGGAAGCCGTTCGGCGCGCGCGCATCCGGGTCGTAGGTCGCGGCCATGCAGAGGTTCATGATCGCGTGGCTTTCCGCGCTCGAAAGTTTTTCGGTATGCCAAATTTTGTTTAAAAAGCGTTGAATGCGGCCGTCGTCCTTGCCCTCGGCGAGGCCTTTGCGGCGCGATTCGCGCAGGGCGTGGTAAGGCCCGGGCGTGCGCTTGGGCAGGCGGTGCTTGGCGAGCTCGTCGAGCGTGTTCGGCCAGTCGTGCCAGTAGACGAAGTCGAAGTAGGCATCGCCGGAGTGGTCGGCGATCGCGCCCCAGTACTTCGCGTACTTCATGCCGTGGAGGATCGCGCCGTAGCCGCCGGAGGACTTGCCGAAGCAGGCGCGGTGCTCGCGCCCCGGCAGCGTGCGGAACTCGCCGTCGACGAAGGGAATGATTTCCTGCGTCAGGTAGTCGGCGTAGTTGCCGATCGCCGCGGAGTTGACGTACTGGTTGCCGCCGAGCGCGGTGAAGCAGTCGGGAAAGACGATGATCGCCGGCCCCATCTTGCCTTCGCGGATGAGGCGCGCGGCGCGCTCGGGAACGTTGTCGCCGAAAGGCTTCCAGCCGACGTGCGAGAGGCCCGAGCCGGTGAAGCCGACGAGGTCGTAGAGGACCGGGAAGCGCATGCGGCCGCGCCAGCCGTCATACTGCGGCGGCAGCCACACGGCGACCTTGCGCAGGTGCGGGTCGCCGAGCGGATTGTCCTTCAGGATTTCGGACGTATGCTCGAGGACGACGACTTTGCCGGGGTCGCCTTTTGGACGTTTGAGTGCCATGGCGACATCATAATGGCGGCCCAAAAAATGGTGACAGTCACCATTTTTCCGATCATGGAGGTGACGAAATGGAAGTGCGAGCCGCGGTAGCGCGCAAGGCGGGCGCGCCGCTCAGCATCGAGAAAGTGAGGCTGGATGGGCCGAAGGCGGGCGAGGTGCTCGTCGAGGTGAAGGCGACGGGGATCTGCCATACCGACGAGTTCACGCTCTCCGGAGGCGATCCGGAGGGGCTGTTCCCGCTGATCCTGGGGCACGAAGGCGCGGGCGTGGTGGTCGAGGTCGGCGCGGGGTGACGACGCTCAGGAAAGGCGACCACGTCATTCCGCTCTATACGCCCGAGTGCCGGCAGTGCAAGGCGTGCCTGTCGCGCAAGACGAACCTGTGCACCGCGATCCGCGCGACGCAGGGCAAAGGCGTCATGCCCGACGGGACTTCGAGGTTTTCTTTGAACGGGAAACCTGTACTTCATTACATGGGGTGCTCGACTTTCGCGAACTACACGGTGCTACCGGAGATCGCGCTCGCGAAAATCCGCAAGGATGCGCCCTTCGACAAGGTCTGCTACATCGGCTGTGGGGTGACGACCGGCATCGGCGCGGTGATCAATACCGCGAAGGTCGAGCCGGGCGCGAACGTGGTGGTGTTCGGCCTGGGCGGGATCGGCCTCAACGTGGTGCAGGGCGCGCGCATGGCCGGCGCCGACAAGATCGTCGGCGTGGACATCAACCCGGGGCGCATGGCGCTCGCCGAGAAGTTCGGCATGACGCATTTCGTGAACCCGAAGGATTTCCAGAAGGATCTGGTGAGTCATCTGATCGAAATCACCAACGGGGGCGCGGACTACAGCTTCGAGTGCATCGGCAACGTCGAGGTGATGCGCCAGGCGCTGGAGTGCTGCCATCGCGGCTGGGGCGTCTCGGTGATCATCGGCGTGGCGGGCGCGGGGCAGGAGATCCGCACGCGGCCGTTCCAGCTCGTCACCGGCCGCGTGTGGAAGGGCACCGCGTTCGGCGGCGCGCGCGGCCGCACCGACGTGCCGCGCATCGTCGACTGGTACATGGAAGGCAAGATCAACATCGACGACCTGATCACGCACGTGCTGCCCCTCGAGAAGATCAACGATGGCTTCGAGCTCATGCGCCGCGGCGAGTCGATCCGCAGCGTGGTGGTTTACTGAGCGTCTAGTGCCAGCGGCGATGCCAATAGGGCCCGCTGCGATGGCCGTAGTAGCCGTAATAGCCGAACGAGGGCTGCACCACGATCGCGGCCGGAGGCGGTGGCGGCGCGTAGACCACCGCGGGTTCCGGATACGGCACGATGGCGCAGCCTGCGAGCGCCGTGAGGATGACCGCACCTGAAGCCAAGCGAACGATTTTCATGGTGTGCTCCAAGGGTCGATGACCCCATTAGAGCCCGTTCGCCGGTAAGCGTCCTCGCGATATTGTTACGAGACGTTGCGCCGTCCCGTTCGCCTGTCGCTGCTAGTGGGCCGCGGGTACCGCCGAGGAGTGGTGGTCGACGATCAGCCAGCGCCCGCCGCGATTGTGGTAGACGAAACTGTAGCGCGCCGGACGGAGTACCTCCTTGCCGTCGTGGATCTCCGAGAAAGTGTAGTTCCCGGTGTTGATGGCCACGTCCCCGTAGATCCGAATATGCTGCTCGCCAAGAACGGCCTTGTACGATGCCGGAACGGTCTTCAGCAGGTTGAAGTAGTCGTGAACTGCTTGTGGCTTGTCGCGCACCGTCGGAGAGCGGGTGCCCCAGAGCACGGCATCGGAATCGTAAAGGGCCACGACTCGCTCGATATCGTGGCTCGTCATCGCGTCGGCCCAGGCCTGCGTCACCGAAGCGACGTCCTCCTTCGGGCCCGCTAACGCGAACAACGGGATGCTGAGAACTACGGGTGCGACGACGAGGCGAAAGCTTCGGTTCATGCGTGCCGCCTGCTCGGTTTACCGGGAGATCCCGGCGCGGACCACGCTACACCGGCCTTGCGGCACCCTTTACCTATTCTTCCGATCGTTGACTTAACGCAATTCCAGGCGCTTGCCGTTCACCTTGCCGTGATATTCCTTTCCGCCCGCGCTGAAGGTGATCTCCTCGCCGTTCACCTTGCCTTGCAGCGCGAGCGTCTTGCCGCCGGTGCGCAGCGTGCCGGTGAGATTCTGGAATTGCTGCTTGAAGGTCGCCTCGCCCTGCGGGGTTTTCCAGGTGCCGCCGACGCGCGCGGGAACGATCCACAGGAGCGCGGTGCACCAGGTGCTGTCGCAGCCGTGCGCCGTGTCGACGGTGTGCGTCTCGTCGGGGCTCCAGTCGCCCATGGTGAAGGTGTTCGAGACGATGCGCGTGCCGGGCTTCAGCATCAGGATCTTCGGGCGCAGCTTCAGGTTGATGTCCGGCAGCAGGAACATCGTGATCACGCTCGCCTGCGAGAAATCGCTCGCGAAGAGGTCGGCCTTCATGAACTTCGCGCGCTCGGAGACGCCTTCCTTCTCGGCGTTGCGCTGGGAGAGCTCGACCATGTCGGGGTTGTACTCGATGCCCATGGCGCGCGCGCCGCGCTTCGCGGCGGTGATGACGGTGCGGCCGTCGCCCGAGCCGAGGTCGATGACGAAGTCCTTCGGCGTGACCTTCGCCATGTCGAGCATCTTGTCGACGAGCGCCTGCGGCGTCGGCACCCAGACGACGTCCTTTCCTTTCTGCCCGACCGAGGGCTCGTAGGCGCCGGGGGCGGGTGCCTTCTGCGCCTGGGCGAAGGCGAGCGCGCTGAAGAGCGCGAAAAAGAGGGTGAAGGCGGTGCGGCGGATGGCGAGGGAGGCAGGCATGCGAAATCTCCGGACGTTGGGGTCCGGAGATTATCGCCGCACTGGCGCGCCGCTGCGCGTAGTTACGCCGCGCGCTCCCCCGCCATTTCGCGGATCGGCCGGATCGGGCGCACCTCGATGCTGCCCACCGCGGCCGGCGGGATCCTGGCGGCGATCTGGATCGCTTCGTTCAGATCGCGCGCCTCGATGAGATAGAAGCCGGCGAGGCATTCCTTGGTCTCGGCGAAGGGGCCGTCGGTGACCGAGACCTTGCCGTTGCGCACGCGCACGGTGGTCGCGGTGGCGACCGGCTCGAGCGCTTCCGAGGCGATGCACTGGCCGCTCGCGCGCACGGCGGTGTCGAACGCCACGCAGTGCTCGTCCTTCATCTGCTGCATGGCCTGCTCTTCTCCGTACACCAGGCACAGGTACTTCATGGCTTCTCCTTACTTGTTCCCCGGGATCTTGCGGAAACGCTCGATCGCCTCGCTTTCGCCGAAGTCCTCGAGCTCGAAATACTGCCGCACTTCGATCTCGCCTGCGCGGCCGTCGATCGACGGGTTGGGGAAGCGCTTGGTCCACTCGAGCGCCTCCGCGCGCGAGTTCACCTTGATCACGGTGTAGCCGGCGACGAGCTCCTTGGTCTCGGGAAACGGGCCGTCGATCACGGTCGTCTTCTTGCCGTGGTACTTGATGCGCCAGCCCTTGGAGCTCGCCTGCAGCCCGGAGGCGTCGACCAGCACGCCCGCCTTGGCGAGCTGCTCGTGGTAGGTCGCCATCTCGGCGAACAGGCTCTCGGGCGGCCGCACCCCGGCTTCGGACTCCCGGGTGGCCTTGACCAGAATCATGAATCGCATTGCCTTCTCCTTGAGGGTTAAGGGGGTTGCACCCGTTAGTCGAACGGCGGGGCGGCGAATCGACATCACCCCGAAAGGTTCTTGAGGCGCCGCTCGAGGAAGCGGCGCTCGGGTTCCTGGCGGGCGAGGGCGAGAGCTTGCTTGTAGGAGACGAGCGCCTGCTCTTTTTTCCCCAGCCGCCGGCAAAGGTCGGCGCGCGCCGCGTGCGCGAGGTGGTATTGCCGCAGATCGCCTTTCTTCAGCAGCTCCTCGACGAGCGGCAGGCCTGCCGCGGGGCCGTCGCGCATCGCCACCGCGACGGCGCGGTTGAGCGCCACCACCGGCGACGGATCCAGGCGGTGCAGCACGTCGTAGAGCGCGACGATCTGCGCCCAGTCCGTCTCGCCGGCGCTCGGCGCTTCAGCGTGCACCGCGCTGATCGCCGCCTGCAGGCTGTACGGGCCGAAGCGCCTCGAGCCGAGCGCCTTCTCGACGAGCGCGATGCCTTCGCCGATCAGCTCTCGGTTCCACAGCGCGCGGTCCTGCTCCTCGAGCACGATGAGGTCGCCGGCGGGCGAAGTGCGCGCCGGGCGCCGCGCCTCGTGCAGCAGCATGAGCGCGAGCAGGCCCATGGCCTCCGGCTCGGGCAGCAGCTCGACGAGCAGCCGCGCGAGCCGCAGCGCCTCGCCGGAGAGATCGGCGCGCGTCACCGAGGCGCCGGAAGAAGCGGAGTAGCCCTCGTTGAACACGAGATAAATCACGCGCAGCACCGCGTCGAGGCGCTCGGGCAGCTCGGCCGCTCCGGGCACTTCGTACGGGATGCGCGCGTCGCGGATCTTGGTCTTCGCGCGCACGATGCGCTGCGCGAGCGTCGGCGCCGGCGCGAGGAACGCGTGCGCGATTTCCTCGGTCTTCAGGTCGCAGACTTCGCGCAGCGTGAGCGCCACCTGCGCGTCGGGCGAGAGCGCCGGGTGGCAGCAGGTGAAGATCAGGCGGAGACGATCGTCTTCGATCTCCTCCCTGGGGGAATCTTCATGAGAAAGCGTTTCGGCATGCTCTTCCTCAAGGGGATCGAAGCGCGCGCGCCGGCGGATGGCGTCGATCGCCTTGAAGCGCCCCGCCGAGACCAGCCAGGCGCGCGGGTTGGCGGGGACGCCTTCCTGCGGCCACTGCTCGAGCGCGGCGCGGAAAGCCTCGGACAGCGCTTCCTCGGCGAGGTCCATGTCGCCGAGCAGGCGCACCAGGGTCGCGAAGACGCGGCGCGACTCCGCGCGGTAGAGGCGATCCACCGTCTCGCGCACTTCCATCGCCGGCCTCCTCTGCCGCGTGCGCTAGCCTGTCCCCGCGGTCTCCAGCACCGCCTGCAGCATCACGCTGCAGCTGGCGGCCAGGTGCTCGGGCTTCGCGTTCTCGGTCTCATTGTGGCTGATGCCGCCTTCGCAGGGAACAAACACCATCGCGGCCGGCGCGACGCGCGACAGGTACACCGCGTCGTGGGCGGCGCCGCTCACGATGTCGCGGTGGCTCAGGCCGAGCGCGCTGGCGGCCGCGCGCACGCGCTCGACGAGCTCCGGGGCGAACCGGCTCGGCGGGAAGTAGACCACTTCCTCGACTTGTATCGAGACGCGGCACTGCTCCGCGATCACGCCAATGCTTTTCTGAAGATCCTGTTTCATTTCCAAAAGCGTGTTGTCGTTCGCGTTGCGCAGGTCGACCGTCATGCGCACTTCGCCGGGGATGACGTTGCGCGAATTCGGGCTCACCTGCATGTGGCCGACGGTGCCGCGCGCGTTGTCGGGGAACGTGCTGCCGATGCGGTTCACTTCGAGCGTGAGCCGGGCGGCCGCGAGCAGCGCATCCTTGCGCAGGTGCATCGGGGTCGGGCCGGCGTGGGCGTCCTGGCCGCTGATCCGCACGTCGAACCAGCGCTGGCCGAGCGCGCCCTGCACCACGCCGATGGGGGTCTTCGTGTCCTCGAGCACCGGCCCCTGCTCGATGTGCGCCTCGAAGTAGGCGCCGACCTCGTGCGGCCGCGCCGCGCCGCGGTAGCCGATGGCAGTCAGTGCTTCCGAAACGGTTATGCCTTCGACGTCGCGGTTATTGAGGACATCCTCCAATTTATGAACCCCCGTGAAAACCCCGGAGCCCATCATCGTGGGCACGAAGCGCGAGCCTTCCTCGTTGGTCCAGCAGGCCACTTCGAGCGGCGCGCGCGTGCGCACGCCGGCGTCGTTGAGCGCGCGGATCGCCTCGAGGCCCGCCATGACGCCGTAGGCGCCGTCGAACTTGCCGCCATTCGGCTGCGTGTCGAGGTGGCTTCCCATGACGACGGGCGCCGCCTCCGGATCGGCGCCTGCGCGGCGCGCGAACATGTTGCCGATCGCGTCGACGCGCACCTCGAGGCCGGCGCCGCGGCACCAGCGCGCGAAAAGCTCGCGGCCTTCGCGGTCGGCCGGCGTGAGCGTGACGCGCCGCACCCCGCCCTTCGGCGTGGCGCCGATGCGCGCGAGCTCCATCAGCGAGGACCAGAGCCGCTCGCCGTTGATGCTAACGCTATGCGGGTTCCTGGAATTGATACGCCTTCGCCCGGGAAAGCACGTCCTGAAAGTGCTCGGGGAGTGTATCGCGAACCCAGAAAAGAAGCGCCTGCGAGGACGGCAGGTCGCATGAAAGCCCGCGCCACGACAGCAGCGACTGCAGCAGGGGGCCCTTGATCTCGCCGATCACCTCGGCGATGGCGCGGTTGACCGCCAGGCGATGGCGCACGTAGTCCTCGGCCGGTATGACGTGGCTGTGCACGCCGCACACGTCGCGCAGCATGCCGCTATAGGCCTGCGGGTCGAAGCGGTCGAAAAGATAAGAGCACAGGATCGTCACGCCGTGCTTTTTCGCGAGCGCGTCGCCGAGCTGCTCGGCGAACAGCGCGGCGCGCGGATTGCCCTGGAGCTGAAGCAGGTTGCTGATCTCTCCCCACCAGCGCGCGCCGGAAAACCGCGCGTCGCACGAGGCCTTGGCGAGCGCTTCGCCGGCGGCTGCGTGGAAGCGCTCGGGATTCACCGCGCCGTCCGAGAGGATCGCGTCGATCGTCTCTTCGGCGTCCGAGACCGCGAGCTGGCCTTCCTGTATCGCGGCGTCGGCGTCGAAGCCCTGCGAGGCGAGCTCGCGGTGCACCTCGAGCAGGTGCGCCCGCGTTCCCGTCAGGAGCACGACCTCGCCGCGCCGCAGGCCTTCGGCAGCGAAAAAGGAAACGCCGGCAACCAGAAAATCGTCGCTGTCGTAGATCTGAACGATGTGCGAAGCAGGCGCAGGCGCAGCTAATAGTTCTCGCCACGAGGCGTGGCGTGTGTTGCTTTGCATGGTGCCGCGCGGATCGTACCAAACCCGAACTTGTTCGGGATGTAGGGCAAACAATGATTCGCCGGCATTGATTCAACGACGTCGGTTTTCAGCGACCTTTCCACACCGGCTTGCGCTTGTTGAGAAAAGCATCCATTCCCTCGCGGAAGTCCTCGCTCATGTAGCACATCAGCACGAGGTCGTTGCCTTCGCCGTGCTTCACCTCGGGGCGCAGGCGCAGCAGCGCTTCCTTGGTCGCCTGCAGCGTGAGCGGCGCGTGGCTCGCGACCTGGCGCGCGATCTCCTCGGCGCGCGCCATGAGCGAGGCTTGATCGTCCAGCAACTCCGAAACCAGGCCTCTTGCGAGCGCCTCTTCGGCCTCGACCAGGCGCGCGCGGAACACGATGTCCTTCACGAGCGAGGGGCCGACGAGGTAGACGAGCCGCGCATAGCTGACCAACGACAGGCAGTTGCCCAGCGTGCGCGCCACCGGGAAGCCGAACTTCATCGAGCGCGAGCCGATGCGCAGGTCGCAGCACGAGGCGATGCTCGCGCCGCCGCCGGTGCACGCGCCGTGGATCGCGGCGATGCTCGGCACGCGGCAGCGCTCGATCGCGGTCATCACGCGGTCGATGCGCGCCTCGTAGTCGAGCGCGTCCTGCTCCTTGTCGAAGGCGCGGAACTGCGAGATGTCGGTGCCCGCGGCGAAGGCCTTGTCGCCCGCGCCGGTGAGCAGGATCGCCTTGATCGAGCGGTCCTCGCTCGCGTTGTTGCAGATCTCGGCGAGGCGCTCGTACATCGCGAAGGTGAGCGCGTTGCGGGCCTGGGGCCGGTTAAAAGTGACGTACGCGACGCCGTCGCGCACCTCGTGGAGCAGTTCGGGGGTCATTCCGGTCGGTCTCCTTTGACCGGAATCTACCGCAACCCGGGAGCGAACACTTCCTGCAGATCGATCTCGGCGCTTTGCTCGCTGACCAGCCGCAGCGAGGATTCCACGTGGTCGAGGTGCTTGACCATCAGCTCGCTCGCGCCCCGGAGGTCGCGCTTCTCGATGGCATCGACGATGCCGCCGTGCTCCTCGTGAGGGCAGGCGGGCAGCGCGGGCGCGTCGTAGAGGATGATGATCAGGCAGGTAAGCGAGGAAAGCTCCTTCAGCATCTCGAGCACCAGCGCGTTGCCGGCGATCTGCGCGAGCAGCAGGTGAAATTCGCCGGACAGGCGGATGATCGCCTGGCGGTCGTTTGCGGCGCGTGCCGCACGCTCCTTTTTCACATGGGCGCGCAGCGCGGCGATGTCGCGCGCCGTCGCACGCTCGGTCACCTGCTCGAGCAGCGCGGGCTCCAGCAGCCGGCGGGCGCCGAACACGTCGCGCGCCTCGTCGACCGAGGGGGCGGCGACGAAAGCGCCGCGATTGCGGTGCACGGTGACGAGCTTCTCGTGCGCGAGCCGCGCGAGCACCGTGCGCACCCGCGAGCGCGTCACGCCGAATACCGCCGCGAGCTTCTCCTCGATGAGCTGCGTGCCCGGCGGCAGGCGGTGCTCGATGATCGCGCCGACGATGCGCTCGTAGATCTCGCCCTCGGGCGCCGCTTCGACGGCGGCGCTTTTTTTCGTGAGCGCACGCCGCCCCGGCGAGGTTTGGACAATCGCCATTTTGCAGACAATTGTAGACTCGATTGTCGACAATATGCTAGCGTTTTGTCACCGTCAGCGATTTTCCAGGGAGGGATCACCATGCGTTCGGGCCTGTGTCGCATCCTTTTGAGCGTAGCCATCGCCGGCGCGTGGAGCGCCGCAAGCGCGGAGCCCGCGCAGCTGCGCGTGCTCGGCAATTTCACCGGCAACAAGAAGCAGGTGGACGGCGTCGAGCGGCCGTTCTTCAATCGGCTCGCGAAGACCGCCGGGCTCAAGGCCAAGGTGACCTTCAGCCCGATGGATCTCGTGAACGTCAAGGCGCCCGATGCGCTGCGCATCCTGCGCGCCGGCACCTTCGACGTCGCGTCGGTGCAGATCGGCATGGCGTCGCGCGACGATCCTTTCTTCGAAGGGCTCGATCTCGCCGGCGTGGCGACCGACATGGCAAGCCTGCGCAAGGCGGTCGACGCCTACCGCGGCGAGTTCGATAAGCGCCTGCAGGCGAAATTCAACGCCAAGGTGCTGACGCTGTGGCCATTCGGGCCGCAGATGCTGTTCTGCAAGAAGCCGGTCAAGGGCCTCGAGGACTTCAAGGGCCTCAAGGTGCGCACCTTCACGCCGTCCATGGCGACGCTGATGCAGCAGCTCGGTGCGACGCCCGTGACGCTGCAGTTCAGCGAGGTGTACCAGGCGCTGCACTCGGGCGTCGCCGACTGCGGCGTGACCGGTCCGTCGGCGGCGAACCAGGGCAAGTGGCCGGAGGTCGTGTCCTACCTCGTGCCGCTCTCGGTGAACGGCTCGGTGCAGGGGCATTTCATAAACCTGAACACCTGGAAGCAGTTCTCGCCGCAGCAGCAGCAGAAGCTCAGCGCCGCGTTCAAGGAGATGGAAGACAGGATGTGGCGGGTCGCGAACGAGGCGAGCGAGGACGCCATCAGCTGCAGCACCGGAAAGGAGCCGTGCAAGGAGCACGCGCGCTTCAAGATGACGCTCAACGCGATTACGCCCGACGAGATCGCGCGCATGAAACAGGCGGTGAGCAAGTCGGTGCTGCCCGAGTGGCGCAAGATCTGCAACGCGGTCGACGCGAGCTGCGCGGCGACATGGAACGCCACCGTCGGCAAGGCGATGGGACTGAGCATGTAGCAATGCTGCCGAACCCCGTTCTGCGCGTCTGTGAGCCCGTGGTGCGCGTGGCCGCGCTGCTCGGCGGCTACGGCTTGACGGCGCTCGCTGTCCTCGTCGGCTTCGAAGTCGTGGCGCGCAAGCTCTTCGCCTTCTCGCTGCAGGGCGTGGACGAGATCGGCGGCTACATCATCGCCGCCATGGCGGCCTTCGGCTTCAGCTACGCGCTGCTGCAGAAGGCCCACACGCGCATCGATATCTTCACGGCGCGGCTGCCGCGCACGGCGCAGCTCTGGCTCAACGTGCTGGCGCTGGCGACGCTCGCCGTGTTCGCCTGCTTCATGGCGTGGCGCGGCTGGGGCGCGCTCGCCGACACCATCGAGCTGAAGAGCGTGTCGAGCACGCCGCTGCGCACGCCGCTCTGGCTGCCGCAGAGCGTGTGGCTCGCGGGACTCGCGCTTTTCGCGCTCGTGAGCGCGTCGATCGCGCTGCACGCTGCCTGGCTCGCGTTCCGCGGCAACCGGGCGGCGGCCGCTCAGTACGCGCCGAGGAGCCTCGAGGAACAGATCGAGGCCGAGCGGGTCGAGATCGAGACGCTATGAGCGAGCTCGCGGCCGCGGGGATCGGCTTTCTCCTGATGCTCGGCGGCCTGGCGCTCGGGCTGCACGTCGCGGTGGCGCTGTTCTTCGTCAGCGCGCTCGGCGCCTGGGCCTACCTCGGCTGGCCGGCGCTCATGGGCTTCGGCGACAGCAACTGGAGCGCGCTCAACGATTTCATCATCACCGCGATCCCGCTTTTCGTGCTGATGGGAGAGCTGCTCCTGCATAGCGGGGTGACCGAGAAGATGTACCGCTCGCTCTCCGACTGGCTCGCGCACCTGCCGGGCGGGCTGCTGCATTCCAACATCGCCGCCTCGGCCGCGTTCGCCGCGATCTCGGGCTCTTCAGTGGCGACCGCCGCCACCATCGGCACCGTGGCGCTGCCGGCGATGGCGAAGCGCAACTACGACGAGCGCTGGGTGGTGGGCTCGATCGCCGCCGGCGGCACGCTCGGCATCCTCATTCCGCCCAGCATCAACATGATCATCTACGGCGCCATCACCAATACCTCGATCGGGCGCCTCTTCATGGCCGGGGTAGTGCCCGGCCTGCTGCTCACGGCGCTCTTCATGGCCATCATCATCGTCGCAAGCGTATTGAAGCCGGCGATTGCCGGCCACCGCGATGCGCGCGAGGCCCCGGGCGTGCGCCTGCGCCGCCTGGGCGAGCTTTTGCCCCCGGTGCTCGTCTTCGCCATAGTCATGGGAAGCATCTACCTCGGCTGGGCGACGGCGACCGAGGCGGCCGCGCTCGGCGTGCTCGCTTCGCTGGCGCTCGCCGCTTTCACCGGGCACCTGTCGCTGAAGATGCTGCACGAGTGCTTTCTCGCCACGGCCCGCACCACGGCGATGATCCTGCTGATCGTGTCTTCGGCTTTCTTCCTGGCCTTCGTGATCGGCACGCTCGGTATCCCGCAGGCGCTCACCCAGTTCGTGGCCGATGCCGGCACCGGCGCGTACGCCACGATCTGGATCCTGGTGTTTTTCTACCTCGTCCTCGGCTGCTTCCTCGAGACGCTGTCGATGATGATCTCCACCATCCCGGTGGTCGTGCCGCTCGTCGTCTCGCTCGGCTTCGATCCGGTATGGTTCGGCATCTTTCTCGTGCTGATGTGCGAGCTTTCGCTCGTCACGCCGCCCGTCGGCATGAACCTCTACGTCGTGCAGGCGGTACGCCGCCACGGCTCGATCACCGACGTGATCGCCGGATCGCTGCCCTTCATCGTGATGATGATCGCCATGACGGCGTTGCTCATCTATTTCCCGCAGTTCGCGCTCTGGCTGCCCGCCCGCATGTTTTCGGCCGCGAGCTGAGGTCTTTCGACTTGCACAAAGGAGGAACCATGAAAAAGACAGTCCTGTTCTTCATGCTGGCGGCGGCTTTCGGCACCGCGCAGGCCGCCGACAAGATCCGCGCGGCCGGCAATTTCGCCATCGAGCACTCGAGCAGCAAGGCGATGGAGGTGTTCAAGTCCGATCTCGCCAAGCTGACCGCGAGCGAGCTCCAGGTCGATCTTTTCCCGGCCATGCAGCTCGGCGGCGCGAAGGAGAACGTCGACGGCGTGCGCGCCGGCACGATCTTCATGACCTGGGTCGGCACGGCGTTCCTCTCCGGCATCGTTCCGGAGATGGAAGCCGTCTCGGTGCCTTTCGTGTTCAAGGACCGCGCTGCCGCGTTCCGCGCCGTCGACGGCCGGGTGGGCCGGCTCCTCGACCAGAAGCTCGGCGAAAAAGGCTTCGTCTCGCTCGGCTGGATGGAGCTCGGCTCGCGCCACGTGACGAACAGCAAGCATCCGATCAAGGCGCTCGCCGATTTCAAGGGCCTGAAGATCCGCCTGCAGCCCAACGAGACGCACCTCGCGACCTTCCGCGCCCTCGGCGCGAATCCGGTCGCGATGGACGTGAAGGAGCTCTACTCCGCCCTGCAGCAGGGCGTGGTCGACGGGCAGGAGAACCCGTACTCGATCATCCTCGCGAACCGCTACTTCGAGGTGCAGAAATACGTTTCCGACACCGGGCACTTCTTCGACTTCATCAACATCGTCGCGAACAAGCGGCAGTTCGAGGGCATGAAGCCGGAATACCAGAAGGCGATCCGCCAGGCGATGTCCTCCGCGATAGCCGCGCAGCGCAAGACGGCACGCGAGGGCGACGCGGCGGCGCTCGCCGAGCTGCGCAAGCACGGCATGCAGTTCGACCCGGTGAGCCCGGCGCTGCGCGCAGCGATGCGCAAGGCGACCGCGGGGGTGGTCGACAACGTGAAGAAGCGCGCCGGCGCGCCGCTCGTCGAAGCGGTGCTGAAGGAAGCGAAGTAGGGCAGGGGCATGCGCGCGCTGGGGCCGCTGGACCGGGGAGTGGCCTGGGTCATCGCGGCCGTGATGGCCGTCATGGTGGCCGTGGTGTCGATCCAGGTCGCTTACCGCTACGGCCTGAACGGCTCGTTCGACTGGGCGGACGAGATATCGCGCCTCGCGTTCGTGTGGACGGTGTTCCTCGCCGTGCCGCTCGGGCTCAAGCAGGGCGCGCACATCGGCATCGAGCTGGTCGTGCAGCGGCTGCCGGAGAACGCGCGCGGAGCGCTCTACCGGCTGATGAGCGCGCTCGCCGTGGTGCTCATGCTTACCGTGGCCTGGCAGGCCGCGGTGCTCGTAACCCAGCAGTGGGATGAAATGCTCCCCACCATCCCGCTGAGCAGCGCGCTTTTCATGGTGCCGGTCGCCTGGAGCGCCGTGCACAGCGCCGTGCATCTCGCGGTTCTCGCCGGCACGGGGCGCGTCCCGAGGCCGTCTGCCGCGTCCGGCGAATGAGCTATCTCATCCTCGCGATATTTCTCGGGCTGGCGGTGCTCGGCATGCCGCTCGCCTTCGCGCTCGGCTCGGCGGCGCTGGCGGCGCTGCTCTTCATGGGCATCGACGTCAACATGCTGCCGCAGCGCATGATGCATTCGGTGAATTCCTTTCCGCTGATGGCGATTCCGTTCTTCATGCTCGCCGGCGAGCTGATGCTCAAGGCGGGCATCATGGAGCGGCTGGTCGAGTTCGCGAACGCGTTCATCGGTCGCGTGCGCGGCGGGCTGGCGCACGTCACGCTGCTTTCCGGCGCCGGCCTCGCCACGGTGTCCGGCACGGCGGTCGCGGACGCGAGCGCGCTTTCCGCCACGCTGGTGCCCGCGCTCGAGAAGTCCTATGGCCGCGGCTTCGCCACGGCGATCGTCGCTGCCGCGGCGAACCTCGGCCCGATCATCCCGCCGAGCGCGGCGATGATCGTCTACGCCTACATGGCGGGCTCCACCGTGTCGGTGGGCGGGCTGTTTCTCGCCGGGGTGGTCCCCGGGCTGCTGATCGCCGGCGGAATGATGGCGATCTGCAGCATCATCGCCCACCGGCGCAACTACCCGCTGACCGGCGAGGCGATCAGCCTGCGCAACATCTTCTTTCAGCTCAAGCGCTCGCTGATCGTGTTCCTCATGCCGGTGGTCGTGCTGGGCGGGATCATCGGCGGCGCTTTCACCGCAACCGAGGGCGCCGCGATCGCGGTGGTCTATGCGCTGTTCATCGGCTTCTTCATCACCCGCAAGCTCAGGCTCTCCGATCTTCCGGCGCTTTTCGTGCGCGCAGCGATCACCACCGCGGTGGTGGGGGCCCTGATCGCCTTCGCCTCGGCCGTCACTTTTCTCTTCACCGTGGACCTGCTGCCGCAGCAGCTCGCCGAAGCGCTGCGCGCGCTCACCGACAACCGCCTGGTCTTCAACCTCATCGTGGCGGTAATGCTCTTCGTAGTCGGCATGTTCATGGAATCGAACGCGGCTTACATCATGCTCGTGCCGCTGTTTCACCCGCTCGCGATCTCGTTCGGCATCGATCCGCTGCACTTCGCGTTTCTCTTCGTGCTGAACCTGGTGATCGGCATGCTCACGCCGCCGGTCGGCGTGGTGCTGTTCGTCGTGTGCGGCATCACGCACGTCAAGATGCGCGAGCTGATGCGCCACGTGTGGCCGTTCGTCGCGCTGATGTACGGCGTGCTGATCGCCTGCATGCTTTTCCCGCCGCTGGTCACCGCGCTGCCGCATTGGGCCGGCTATTGAACGCTTCCTTCACCAGAGAGAGATAAATGACCCGACGCGTGCTCCTCGGCATGCTGACCCCTTCGTCGAATACGGCGCTCGAGCCGCTCACGACCGCGATGCTCGCCGGCGTGCCGCAGGCGACGGCGCATTTCGGCCGCTTCCGCGTCACCGAGATCTCGCTCGCGTCGCACGCGCTCGGCCAGTTCGACAACCGCAAGATCATCGAGGCGGCCGAGCTTCTCGCCGACGCCAAGGTCGGCGCCATCGCCTGGAACGGTACGTCCGCGGGATGGCTCGGCCTCCAGGCGGACGAGAGGCTGTGCGCCGACATCACCGCCGCGACGAAAACTCCCGCGTGCACTTCGACGCTCGCGCTGCGCGAGATCATGCGCAGCCGCGGCCACAAGACCCTCGGCCTGGTCACGCCGTACGTCGACGCGATCCAGGAGCGCATCGCCGCCCACTTCGGGGCCGAGGGCATGAAGGTGACGGCGGAGCGCCACCTCGGCATTTCGGCCAACTGGGATTTCTCCGAAGTGAGCGAGGCCGAGCTCACGCGCATGGTGCGCGAGGTGGCGGCCGCGAAGCCCGATGCGATCACGACGTTCTGCACCAACTTGCGGGCCGCGCATCTCGTCGACCGGTGGGAGCGCGAATTCGGCATTCCCGTCTACGATTCGATCTCCACCGCGGTGTGGAAGGCGCTCAGGATCTGCGGCGTCGACCCGCGCGGCATCCGGGGATGGGGACGCCTCTTCGAGCAGAACTGACCGTGGAACGCTTCGATCTCGTGATTCGGGGCGGCACGGTGGCCACCGCGGCGGATGTCGTGCGCTGCGACGTCGGCGTGCGCGGCGGGCGCGTCGCAGCGCTTGGGACTGATCTTCCAAAAGGAACCCGGGAGATCGATGCGCGCGAGCTGGTCGTCACGCCGGGCGGCGTCGACGGGCATTGCCACATGGACCAGCCGATGCCCGCGCCGATGAAAATGGCCGACGACTTCGCCAGCGGCACGCTGTCCGCGGCCTGCGGCGGCACGACCACCGTGATTCCCTTTGCGGCGCAGGTGAAAGGCCAGTCGATCGCCGCGGCGGTCGAGGACTATCACCGGCGCGCCGACGGGCGAGCGTACGTCGATTACGCCTTCCACCTCATCGTCACCGACCCGACCGAGCAGGTGCTGCGCGCGGAGCTGCCGCGGCTCATCCGCTCGGGCTACACGTCCTTCAAGATGTACATGACGTACGACGATCTCAAGCTGAACGACCGGCAGATCCTCGACGTCCTGGCGCTGGCGCGCCGCGAAGGCGCCATGCCGATGATCCACGCGGAGAACGCCGACTGCATCGCCTGGCTCACCGACGTTCTCGAGCGCGCGGGTCACATTGCGCCGCGCTACCACGCCGACTCGCGCCCGCGCGTCGTCGAGCGCGAGGCGACGCACCGCGCGATTTCGCTCGCCGAGCTCGTCGACGTGCCGCTTCTCATCGTGCATGTCTCGGGCGCCGAGGCGATGGAGCAGATCCGCTGGGCGCAGTCGCGCGGCCTGCGCGTCTACGGCGAGACCTGCCCGCAGTACCTGTTCCTCACCGAAGAGCAGCTCGCCGGCGAGGGCTACGAGGGCGCGAAGTGCGTCTGCAGCCCGCCGCCGCGCGACAAGGCGAACCAGCGTGCGATCTGGCAGGGCATCGCCTCGGGCGTGTTCCAGGTCTTCTCGTCGGATCACGCGCCGTTCGGCTACGAGGATCCGCACGGCAAGAAGCCGGGCGGCAAGTCCGTGCCGTTCCGCTATATCCCGAACGGCATTCCGGGCATCGAAACGCGCCTGCCGCTCCTTTTCTCGGAAGGCGTCGGCAAGGGACGCATCGACCTGCAGACCTTCGTCGCGCTCACGTCCACCAATCCGGCAAAGATCTACGGGCTCTATCCGCGCAAAGGCACGATCGCGGTCGGCGGCGACGCCGATTTCACGCTCTGGGATCCGCAGCGCGAGGTCACGATCACCAATTCAGCGCTGCACCATAACGTCGATTACACGCCGTACGAGGGAATGCGGCTCAAGGGCTGGCCGAAGCTCACCGTTTCGCGTGGCGAGATCGTCTTCGCCGACGGCCGCGCCGACGCCGCGCGTGGGCGCGGGCAGTTTCTTGCCTGCGCGTTGCCTCAGGCTGCCAAAGCTGCGGATTAAGCCAATCTATCTTGCAAGCTTGAGCAGCGCTTCTGCGCCTTGCGCGTGAATATCCACGAGTCGTTTCGCGGCGATGCGCGCCGCGCGCTTTACCCGAAGCCTGCCGGCGGCAGGCATGCGGCGAAAGAGCTCGCTCAGCCGTCCCGGCGTTTCTTCCTCCAACGCCGCAGCCAAAGTCGCGGCTTGATCGAGATCCTTGCCTGTTTTACCACGGTCGAACGTTCTCGACTGAGACGCAAACAACTTGTGAAGGACGAAGCGCTCGGGAGAGGGCAGCTTCACCGGAATGACCTGATTCGGGCTCAGTATGATTCCCTCGAGCGGCTCCGCGATCAGAAAATCGAGCAAGGGGACCGCCTGCGCATGCGCCTGCAGCTCTTTTACGGCGACCAGCTCCCCGACCCGCTTGCCCGGAATCAGAAGATCCACGGCCAGCGTCTCGGCGCCCGGAAGCTTGAACGATGCGGACGGCCGGTGCGAGGGCATGCCGGGTACCGGAACGAACGGCAGGCCCGATTCCTTGAGAAGGTGATGGAATGTGGCGCCGTCCGGAAGGGCGACGGCGAGCGGCGCAGACCTCGCGACGTCGATGTCCTGCGTCTTGTATCCGGGCGCGAGAACGCCCAATTCGTTGAGCAGCGCGCCGTACGCGTGCGCGCCGACGAGCGTCAGTCCGGCCTGGATGAGGCCCCGGTTGAAGAACACCTCGAGCACCGCGGCCGCCTTGCGCTCCATCCGCTGGTAGCCGAGCAGCCGCAGCGTTCCCGAGCCCGACGCGAGCGCTCTGGCGAGATCGATCTCCGCCCTCAGCGCCTGCAGCCTCGTCTCGCCGATGGAGGCTTCCGGCCCGAGGTACTCGTCGACCTTGCGGCCGTCGACGCGGATGTACTCGCGCACCCAGTAGCGCTTTCCCGACTGGGTGCGCTGCTTGAGTATCCCGGGCGTGCCGTTCAGCACGCGCTTCTGCGCGCGAGCGAGCTGCTTCAGCTCCTGGTACTTCGTCTGGCTGACCGGGTCGTGGCGGCGGAATAGGGAGCGCACGGGCAAGCTTTACCTCCAATCCGCGGATTGGAGGGGAGATTGCCATTTTTACCTCCAATTTGCAAATTGGAGGTAAAACCGCCGCACGGGTAGACTGCCGCCGTTGCGCGCGCTCGTCTGCCACCGGTTCGGCGATTACCATGACCTGAAGGTCGAGGAGTTTCCTGCGCCGCGGCTGCCCGCGCGCGGCGTGCGCATTGCCGTCGAATACGCGAGCCTGAGCCACTCGATCAAGCTCTGGGTGGCCGGCAAGTACCAAGTGAAGCCGCCGCTGCCCTTCGTCCCCGGAGCCGAGGTCGTCGGGCGCGTGATCGAGACGGCGCCGGAGGTCGCGGCATGCCGGGCGGGCGATCGCGTGATGGCGATCATCGGCTGGGGCGCTTACGCCGAGCAGGCGGTAAGCCCCGAGTCCACGGTGTACCCGCTGCCCGACTCGATCGATTCGGCGGCGGCGCTGCATCTCGGGGTCTCGTATTGCACCGCTTACGGCGGACTGCGCTGGCGGGCAGGCCTGCAGGCCGGCGAGACGCTGCTCGTTCTTGGCGCGGCCGGCGGCGTCGGCCTTGCGGCGGTCGAAACAGGCAAAGCGCTCGGCGCGCGCGTGATCGCCGCCGCGGGCGGTGCCGAGAAATGCGCGCTCGCGCGCGAGCACGGCGCCGATGCGACGATCGATTACAAGAGCGAAGACCTGCGCGAGGCGCTTCGCCGCCTGACCGCGAATCGCGGCGTGGACGTGGTGTTCGACCCGATCGGCGGCGCGCTTTCGGAAGCCGCGCTGCGCAGCCTCGTGCCGGGCGGCAGGCTGGTCGTCATCGGCTTCGCGAGCGGAGCGATGCCGAAAATCGAGCCGAACATCCTGCTCGTCAAGAACGTCTCGGTGCTCGGCTTCAACTTCGGCCTCTACGTCGGCTGGTCGCCGGTCGACGAGCGCAGCCGCTGCGAGCCGCAGGTGCGCTCGCTCTTGCGGCAGCTGTTCGACTGGCATGCCGCCGGCAGGATTCGCCCGCTCGCTGCGCACGTCTATCCGCTCGAGCGCTTCTGCGAGGCGCTGGACGCGCTGCACGCGCGCCGCACCGTCGGCAAGGTGGTCCTTCGCGTCGCTTCCCGATAGACTGCCCCGATGGCGAGAAAACTTGAAAACCGGACGGCGCTCGTCACCGGTGCGAACCGCGGTATCGGCCTGGCGATCGCCAAGGCTTACGCAAGCGAAGGAGCGAAGGTGCTGCTCGCGGGGAGGAACGAGGCGGCGCTGAAGCGCTTGCAGGCCGAGATCGCCGCCGCGGGCGGCCAGGCGAAGGTGTTCGCCGCCGACCTGGAGGACGCGGCGTCGGTGCGCGCGCTCGCGGCTTCCATCAAGCGCGAGTTCCCATCTCTCGACGTCTTCGTTGCCAACGCCGCCTCGCTCGGCGCGCGTGTGCCGCTCGTCCGCTACCCCCTCGAAACGTGGCGCCAGAGCCTCCGCATCAACGTGGAAGCGAACCTGATCCTGCTCGGCGAGCTCGACGCCCTCTTCAAGGCTTCGGACTCGGCGCGCATCATCCTGCTCTCGGCGAACGTCGCGACGCAGGGCAAGGCGACGACCGGCTCCTACGCGGTGAGCAAGGCGGCGCTCGAGGCGATGGCGCGCATCTACATCGTCGAATCCAAGGGAACGCCGATCCGCGTCAACATCGTGAGCCCCGGGCCGACGCGCACCGAGATGCGCGCGCGCGCGGCGCCTGAAGAGAACCCGATGTCCATCAAGCCGCCCGAGGCGCTCGCGCCGCTCTTCGTCGAGCTCGCCACGCGCGAATGCCAGCGCCAGGGCGAGTGGCTCAACGCCGACGACTGGCTCGCCGGGCGCACCGCCGCCGCGCGGCCCGTCTAGCCCGCCTCGCGCGTCACGCGGTTGGCGAGGACGCCGATCGCGTCGTTCACCACTTCGACGAGATCGCCCGGCTGCAGCGCCGGGACGGTGGGGCCGTCGCAGCCCATCCAGATGACGTCGCCCGGGTACAGCGTGAGGTAGCGCGTCATCCGGGCGATATGGTGCGCCAGGCTGAAGATCATGTTCGCCGTGCTGTACTCGGACACGCTCTTGCCGTTGATGCGCACGGCGATGGTCTGCGCCATCGGATCGATCCCGGTGACGACGACCGGCCCCATCGGCTTGAAGGTATCGATGTTCTTCGCACGCCAGAGGGTGCGGTCGGTTTTCTGGAAAGAGCGCTCGCTCAGGTCGTTGCCGAGCGTGTAGCCGGCGACCACGTCGAGCGCGTCTTCCGCGCGCACGTGCTTCGCCTTCTTGCCGATGACGGCCACGAGCTCGCCCTCGTACTCCACCGGCCCGGGGGCGTCGTTCGGGATCACGATGTCGGCGCCGCTGCCGACGAGGGCGTTCGGCGAGCGGTAGCCGATGTCGGCCTGCGCCGGGACTTTGAGCGTCATGCCATGGTGCTGGTTCGCCCAATCGATGTGCGCACGGTAATTGATGCCCGCAGCGTAGAAGTTCATGGGCGCTACCGGCGGCAGAAACCGCGCGGCCGCAAGCCCGATGCGCTCGCCGGTGCGCGCATGCGGCTCGAAGGGCGGGCCGCTCACGAGCGCGATCTCGTCGCCCTCCACGATGCCGAACGCCGGGCCGCGCTCGGCCTGCACTCGGCACCACTTCATCGCTATTCCACCTTGATGTTGCCGCGCCGGATCACGGCGCCCACGCGTTCCGACATGGCGCGCACGTAGGCACCGAACTCTTCCGGAGTATTGCCGCCCGGGTCGAGGAGCAGGTCGTCCAGGCGCTTGCGGAACTCCGGCGTGCCGATCGCGGCGGCGAGCTCCCGGTAGAGCCGCTGCACGGTCTCGGGCGGCGTTCCGGCGGGAACGAAGGCGCCGAGCCAGCCGGTGACCTCGAATCCCGGCAGAAGCTCGGCGACCGCCGGCACGTCGGGCATCTTCGGATTGCGCTTCGCGCTCACCACCGCGAGCGGCCGCAGCTTTCCTGCGTTCTTCACCACGAGCAGCGGCGACTCGAAAATCATGTCCACCTGCCCGGACATGACATCGGGGAGCGGCGAGCTCTTGTAGGGCACGTGCAGCAGGTCGATGCCCGCCGCCTGCTTGAACATCTCGCCGAGAATGTGGGACACATGGCCCGCGCCGTAGGAGGCATAGGTGAACTTGCCCGGCCGGCGGCGCGCCGCCTCGATCAGGTCCCTGAGCGTCGCTTCCTTCACCTGCGGGCTCACCACGAGCACGGGCGCGCCGCTATAAAGAAGCGTCACCGGGGTGAAGTCCTTCTGCGGATCGAAGTTGAGCTTGTAAAGGTACCGGTTCGCCGTGACGATGCCGCTCGCGGCGATGAGCACCGTGTAGCCGTCGGGCGGCGATTTCGCCGCGAATTCGGCGCCGATGTTGCCGCCGGCGCCGGGCCGGTTGTCCACGATGATCGCCTGCTTCATGCTCGCGCCGAGCTTCTCGGCGAGCATGCGCGCCATCAGGTCGCCCGCGTTTCCGGGGGGGAAGGGCACGACGAAGCGGATCGGCTTGGAGGGATAGTCGTCGGTCCAGCCGGCGGCGGGAGCCGCGCCCAGCAGGCACGCGGCGGCGAAAACGGCGATTCGGAGCATCTCGGTTCCTCCCTTCTTCGGGTTCATCTCACGGATTTCAGCCAAACGTCGGCGTTGATCCACTCCGCCTGGCGCTTGCAGGCCGGCGAGGCGAGCTCCACGAAAAGCGGGGCGATGTCCTCGGGCGTCTTGAGCGTCATCGGGTCTTCGTTGGGCGCGACCTGCGCGCGCATGGCGGTGCGCGTCGGTCCGGGATTGAGCATGTTGATCCGGACCGGCGTGCCGGCGACTTCCCGCGCGTAGACGGCCGCCATCATTTCGAGCGCCGCCTTGGTCACGGCGTAGGAGCCCCCGCCCGCTCGCGCGGTGCGCGCCGCGCCGCTCGTCACGACGATGACGCGGCCGGCATCGGACTTGCGCAGCAAGGCATCGAGCCCCTGTAGCAGCAACAGATTGGCGTGCACGTTGGTCTGAAAGGCGTGCAGCCAGGCTTCGAGCGGGTAGTCCTTCAACGGAACGCGCGCGCCGAGAACGGCGGCGTTGGCCACGAGGATGTCCAGCGCCGCAACAGAGCGCGTCGCCTTGCGGATCGCTTCAGGATCATCGAGATCGAGCGGCAGGACGCTTGCGTTGCCGAGCGCGCGTGCCGTGGACTCGAGCGCGGCGAGATTGCGTCCTGCGAGGATGCAGCGCGCTCCCTCGGCCGCGAAGGCCTTCGCTACGGCGAGGCCGATGCCCCGGTTCGCTCCGGTGATGAGCGCAATGCGGCCTTCGAGCTCCTTTGCCATCCTGCCCGATTGTGTTGCATGCAACGAAATAGGGACAGACCCCATTTCAGGCGAAATTGAGGTCCGTCCCTGTTTTTGGAGAGAAGCGCCGGGCTTAGCGCTAAACTGGCCTATTCGTCCAAGAAATTCAGCGACGGCGCGCGCGCAGGTGCCGGCGGGGCACAAGATCGCGGCGCGCGCCATCAAGGCCGGCGAGCCGATCATGAAATACAACGTCTGCATCGGCTTCGCGGCGAGCGACATCCCGGCGGGCGCATACGTGCATTCGCACAACATGGATTTCCGCGAGTTCGAGCGCGACTACGCCTTCGGCCGCGATTACCTGCCGGTCGAGGTGCTGCCGCCCGAGAAGCAGGCGACCTTCCAGGGCATCGTGCGCGAGGACGGCCAGGTCGGCACGCGCAATTACATCGGGATTCTCTCGACGGTGAACTGCTCGGCGACCGTGGTACATAAGATCGCGGAGTTCTTCGAAGAAGAATTTCTTAAAAACAATTTTCCGAACGTCGATGGCGTAGTTGCCCTTTCGCACGGCCTGGGCTGCGGCATGGAAATGACCGGCGAGCCGATGGATCTCCTGCGGCGCACGCTCGGCGGCTATGCGCGCCATGCCAATTTCGCGGGCGTGCTGGTGATCGGCCTGGGCTGCGAGCGCAACCAGCTCGCCGGCTTCATGAAGGAGCAGGGCTTCGCGCCGGGGCCGCGCTTCCATCCGTTCCTGATGCAGGAGACGGGCGGCACGCGCAAGACCGTCGAGGCGGGCGTCGCCGCGGTGGAAGAGATGCTGCCCGCGGCGAGTACGGTGAAGCGCCAGGCCGTCTCGGCTTGCCATCTCAAGGCCGGGCTGCAATGCGGCGGCTCCGACGGCTTCTCCTCGATCACCGCGAATCCCGCGCTGGGCGCAGCCATGGATATCCTGGTAAGGAATGGAGGAACTGCCATTCTCTCGGAGACGCCGGAAATCTACGGCGTCGAGCACACGCTCACGGCGCGCGCGCGCTCGCGCGAGGTGGGCGAGAAGCTCCTCGAGCGCATCCGCTGGTGGAAGGACGAATACGCCACCGGCCGCGACGCGCAGATCAACGGCCGAGTGAGCCCGGGAAACCAGGTGGGAGGCCTGGCGAACATCTTCGAGAAATCGCTCGGCTCCTCGATGAAGGGCGGCACGACCGGGCTGATGGAGGTCTACCGCTACGCCGAGCCGGTCACGCAGCCGGGCTTCGTGTTCATGGATACGCCGGGGTTCGATCCGTGCTCGGCGACCGGCCAGATCGCGGGCGGCGCCAACGTCGTGCTCTTCACCACGGGCCGCGGCTCGATGTTCGGCGCGAAGCCGGTGCCCTCGATCAAGCTCGCGACCAACACGCCCATGTACCGCAAGCTCAGCGAGGACATGGACCTCAATTGCGGCGAGATCCTCGACGGCGCGGCGAGCATGCAGGAGATGGGGCAGCGCATCTTCGATCTCATGCTCCGAGTGGCGTCGGGCGAGCGCTCGAAGAGCGAGGACCTCGGCCTGGGCGACCACGAATTCGTGCCCTGGAACATCGGCATCGTCAGCTGAGCAAGAGAATCAGGGACAGACCACGTTTTTCTTGGCTAGCGGGTAAAAGAAACGTGGCCTGTCCCGGAAACCCGGCGGGACCGATCGTTGCTTCTTGAAGGTCAGGAGACAGGATGAGACTGACCTTGTTTACTGCGGTCGCCTTGTCGCTCGTCAGCGGCCTGCTGCCCGGGTGTAGTCGCCCCGCGCCCGAACGGCAGACCGGCGGCTCCGCTTCGAGCGGGGAGTCCGCCGCCGGCGCGGCGACCGGCCAGGCGAGCGAAGGTTCGACCGACGACCGCAACGCGCCCGCGCGGCCGGCGAGCAAATAGAGGGACAGACCCCATTTCCGCTGAAATGGGGTCTGTCCCTATTTCTATTTCAGGCTAACCGCCGACGCCGAGGTAAGTCGCGGTGACCTGCTGGTCGGCGCGCAGCCGCGCCGGCGTGCCTTCGAAGACCACGGTCCCATGGTCGATGACGTAGACGCGGTCGGCGAGCTGCAGCGCCATCTCCGCGTTCTGCTCGACGAGCAGCATGCTCACGTCCTGGTTCTTGAGCTCGCGGATCGTGTCCATGACCGCGTTGACGACGAAGGGCGCCAGGCCCTGGCTCGGCTCGTCGAGCAGGAGCAGGTCGGGTCCGGTGAGCAGCGCGCGCGCGATGGCGAGCATCTCCTGCTCGCCGCCCGAGAGCGAGCGGCCCTTGCTGTCCAGGCGCTCGCGCAGCGCCGGAAAGCGCGCGAGCACCGTGTCGAGCTGCCAGCGCGAGCTCCTGCGTTCTGCGATGGCGAGGTTCTCCTTCACCGTCAGATAGCTGAAGACGTCGCGGGTCTCGGGCACGAGCGCGATGCCCAGGCGGCTCACTTCGTGCGGGTCCAGGCCGGCGATGTTGCGGCCCTTGTAAAGGACCTCGCCGCGCTCGGGCGGCGTAAGGCCCGTGACGCTGCGCAGCGTCGTGGTCTTGCCCGCGCCGTTGCGGCCGAGCAGCGCGACCACTTCGCCTTCGGCGACGCCGAGCGAGAGCCCGTGCAGGATATGGCCCAGGCCGTAATAGGTGTCGATGCCCCGGATTTCGAGGATCACGCCGCGACTCCGCCGAGGTAGGCGCGGCGCACTTCGGGGTTCCTCTGGATCTCCTCCGGCGTGCCCTCGGCGATCAGGCTGCCGAAGTGCATCACCGAGATGCGGTCGGAGACGCTCATGATGATGTCGATCTTGTGCTCGATGAGCACGATCGTGTAGCGGCCCTTGAGCGCGCGCACCAGGGCCACCATCTTGCGCGTCTCGTCGGGCGAGAGCCCCGCCGCCGGCTCGTCGAGCAGCAGCACGCGCGGCGCGGCGGCGAGCGCGATGGCGAGCTCCAGCTGCCGCAGCTCGCCATGAGAAATCTGCTTTGCAGGTACCTCCGCTTTCGAGAGAAGTCCGACGTCGGAAAGCGCGGCACGCGCGCGCTCCACGACCTGCGGATACTCATGCGCGTTCTTGAAAAGCAAGCCCTTCCAGGGCCGGCTGGTGGCGAAGGCGGCGACCCAGACGTTGTCGAGGAGCGAGAAGGCGGGGAACACCGTGGTGCGCTGATAGGAGCGCGCGAGCCCGAGGTGCGCGATGCGCGCCGCGGGCGTGCCGGTAATGTCTTTCCCATCGAAAACAATCGTTCCCGAGGTCGGCGGAAACGTGCCGGTGAGCAGGTTGAAGAGCGTCGTCTTGCCGGCGCCGTTCGGGCCGATGATCGAATGCAGCTTGCCCGCCTCGATGCGCAGGCTGACGCCGTTGACGGCGGTCAGCGCGCCGAAGGACTTGGTCAGCCCGTCTGTTTCGAGGAGCGCCATGTCCAGAACCGCGTCCAGGCTTCCACCACGCCGCCGCGGAGGAAGAGCACCACGATCACGAACGCCACGCCGAGCAGCAGCGGCCAGCGCGCCCACATCGTGCTCACCGACTCGGAGAGCCAGATGAACACGAACGAGCCGATGATCGGCCCGTAGAGCGAGCCCGAGCCGCCGATCAGCGTCGCGAACACCACGTTGCCGGAGACCACGAAGCCGATCGCCTCGAGCGGCACGATGCCGAAGAGCATGGCGTACAGGACCCCGGCAAGGCCCGAGAAGGCGCCGGCGATCACGAAAGCGAGCAGCTTGAAGCGCGGCACGTCGTAGCCGACCGCTTCGGCGCGCACCTCGTTCTCGCGGATCGCCTGCAGGATCTTGCCGAGCGGCGATTCCACGATGCGCTTCATCGCCCACAGCGAGAGCAGGAACAGGAGGGAGATGAAGGCGTAATACCAATAAGATTCTTGAATACTCAAGCCCAAGACGCTCGGGCGCGGGATGCCGGGCATGCCGTCCTCGCCGCCGGTGACGCTGGTCCACTGGTAGGCGATGAAGTAGAAGAGCTGGTTCAGCGCGAAGGTGAGCATGATGAAGTACAGCCCCGAGCGCTGCACGCAGAGGTAGCCGACCAGAAGCGCCGACAGGGCGCCGACGCCCACGCCCACGCCGAGCGCGGCGAACACGTTGATGCCGTAGTGCTTGAGCAGCCAGCCGGCGACGTACGCCGCCGAGCCGAAGAAGGTCGACTGGCCGAAGGAGAGCATCCCGGTGTAGCCGAGGAGCAGGTTCAGCGCCAGGCCGAAGATGGCGAAGATCCAGATCTCGCTGGCGATAGCGGGCCGCACGACGAGCGGTAACAAGAGGATTGAAATAACGATGAGAAGCAAGGTTCTCATCGGATTCCGAAGAGTCCCTGCGGGCGCACGAGCAGCACCGCCGCCATTACCGCGAAGATCACCGCGGTCGAGGCCTCGGTCCAGTACGCCGCCACCACGGCCTGCGCGACGCCGATGAGAAGCCCGGCGGCGATGGCTCCGAGCAGATTGCCCAGGCCGCCCAGCGCGACCACGACGAACGCGATGCCCAGCATGTCGACGCCCATGCCGGGCGAGAGGCCGCGGATCGGGGCGGTGAGGGCGCCCGCGATCCCGGCGAGATAGGCGCCCAACGCGAAGGCCACGGTAAAGAGCATCTGGATGTCGATGCCGAGGAGCGACACCATCTCCTTGTTCTCGATGCCGGCGCGCATGATGGCCCCGTACTTCGTCTTTTCCAGGAACAACCAGGTAAGGACCACGAGCGCGCCCGCCATCCCCATCACGAACAGGCGGTACTTCGGATAGAAGGTGAAGCCGAGATCCACGCCTCCGCGCAGCAAGGCGGGCGGCAGATGGCTGATGCCGACCGGCCCCCAGATCACGATGATGAGCTCGTTGAGGATGAGCGCCAGCCCGAACGTGAAGAGCAACTGGTAGTCGTGCCCCGCCGCGTAGAGCCGGCGCACGCCCGCCCACTCGATGACCAGTCCGAGAAGCGCCACGCCGATGGGCGCGACGATCAAGCCGAGCCAGAAATTGCCGAGAACTCCGACCACCGAGACCAACAGGTACGCGCCCACGGCGAAGAGCGCGCCGTGGGCGAAGTTGGGGATGTTGAGCACCCCCGTGATGAGCGACAGGCCGAGCCCCATCAGGGCATACAGCATGCCCGTCGCGATCCCGTTAAGGATCTGGCCGAGAAGGAGATTCAAAAACTAGAAACCGCCGATGTCCTTGCAGGCCGCGTACTGCTTGGGCAGCGGCGTGTCTCCCGTGGCGACGATGTCGGCGAGGTCGAGCTCGTGCTTCATCTGCGCCTTCGGCTTGCAGCGCAGGAAGAAGTAGGGGCGCAGCGTCTGGTGCGTCGCCCCGTCCACCTTCATCCTGCCGAGCAGGTCGTTGACCTCGAGCCCCTCGAGGGCCTTGATCACCGCCTGCACGTCGTCCGACTTCGCCTTGTCGAACGCGGCGAGCAGCATGCGCGTCATCGAATAGG
Source organism: Betaproteobacteria bacterium (assembly GCA_004297625.1). Lineage (GTDB taxonomy): Bacteria > Pseudomonadota > Gammaproteobacteria > Burkholderiales > SG8-39 > SCGC-AG-212-J23. The sequence goes on from SCTY01000071.1 coordinate 85,905, forward strand.
CGGCCGAAGGGGCATATCCCGGCGGCGTCTTGAACTTCGCCTGGTAGCTCTTCACGAACGCCTTCGCGACCGGCGTATTCGCCGTGTAATAGAAGTTCGTCCCGACCCAGAGGTTGTCGCGGATCTCGGGGGCGAGCTGGATGAGCTCCTCCACGCCCGAAGACCAGCACATGATGAGCGGCAGCTTCGGCGTCAGGCCGAAGTTGAAGATCTCGCGCGCCCCGGCGACCGCGTCGCCGCCGAAGTTGATCATCGCCACCACGTCCGGGCGGTTGGCCGCCGCCTTCTGCACGTAGTTCGAGAACTCGCGCTCGCCGAGCGGGTGGCGGTCCGCGCCGACGAACTCGAGGCCGTGCGCCTTGCCCACTTCCTTGATGTACTTCTCCACCGACCAGCCGAAGGCGTAGTCGGCGACGAGCAGGTGCCAGCGCTTCGCCTTGGGGTTCGCCTTCATGAAGTTGTCCACCACGGTCTTGGCCGCGGTGTAGGGGCTCGCCGCCCACTGGAACGAGTAGCGGTGGCAGCGCGCGCCCGAGATGTCCTCGGTGCCGCCGCTGAAGAGGTGGAGCACCTTCTTGCGCTTCGCGACTTCCGACACGGCGAGCGCCACCCCCGAGGACCACGGCCCGATCATGAAGCGCGCGCCTTCGCCGTCGATCGCCTCTTCCGCCCGCCGGGTCGAGGTGCCCGCCTGCGTCGCGCCGTCGCGCGTGATGTACTTGATGGGCTTGCCCAGCACTTTCATGCCGCGCTCCTCGAGCGCCATGCGCATGCCGCGGTCGTTGAGCGGGCCGACGTCGGCGAACGCGCCGGTCTGGTCCCACAGCCCGAGCATCACGATTTCCTTCGGCTGCGCGCGAAGGATCGACGGAAAACCGAAGCCGGCGGCCGCCGCGCCGAGCGCTCCTGCCTTGAGAATGTTCCTGCGCTTGAGATTGCTCATATGCCCCTCCCTGGGTTAGGCCTGCGCGCCAGCCTACCAAAAAAGGGTTTTACCTAGAACTCATATCCCAAGCCCACGAGGAAGTGGATCGCAGTGTTGGTCGCCTTGATCTTCCCGTTCGGCGGTCCGGGAAGCGAGGGACTCGCATACGCCGCGGTGAGCATGCCTTCCAGCGAGACGAAGGTCGAGCGGCCGAAATAGAAGCGCCTTCCGCCGCCGGCGAGCAGCGCGGCGCCTGAAAGCTTGTACGGCCCGTCGTACTTCGTGCCGAGGATCGCCGCTTCCGCATGCGTGACGACCGGGCCGGCGCCGAAGCGGTACGTCCAGTCGCCCGCCCTGAACGCCCGCGCGAGCGAGAGGATGTTGAAGCCGTGGCTGATGGAGAGATCACTCACGCCGGCCGGCGGGTTGGCGAGGTAAAGCTTGTGATGGATGAGCGACACCTCCCATGCCGCGTCGTCGCTCCAGCGCGCGCCGCGCAGCACGTAGTACGGCGGCGAGCGAAACGCGTGCGTCCGGTAGTCGGCGCTCAGCGATTGCGCGTAGCCGCCGTCCTGCCGGATTTCCAGACGGTTGCGGAAATTCAGCGCATCGCCGCCGTAGGCTTCGACCGACCAGCGATCCGCGCCTTGCGCATTTCCATAGAGAAGCAACAGCAACACCCATAGGACTCTCATTGCATCACCCGCGCGGCCGGGTCCAGGTCTCGGACCACGCGAGGCAGCAGCTCGAAGAAGGCTTGCCGAAGCGCTCCTGCGGGAACACCTTCGCGCCCGAGAACTCGCCGTTCACGCAAAGCTGCGCGCTGCGCGCCGGAATGAACGTGCTGTAGACGCCGAGCGGGCGGTTCATCGCCCCCGGCGGCATGGTGAGCACGAAGGGCGCCATCAGGTCCCACCAGGAAAGGATGATTTCGTCCTCGCTCGACACGATGCGCTCTTCCACCGTGCTGAGGGAACTGCCGGTGCGCCGGAACTCGGCATCGACGACCGGCAGCGACAAGTCGCCGAACTCCTTGTAGAGCAGGGGCTCGATGGTGCGCTGGAGGTAGCGCGCGACCGAGGCGTTGTCCGCGTAGATGCGGCACGCCTTGCCGATAAACGACGACTGGACGAAAAGCGCGTGCCCCTGCCCGGCGGGCGACCACAGCACGCGCCAGTGGCTCACGCGCTCGGCGAGCGTGGCGCCGCCGTCGTTCGAAAGGCGCACGAACGAGTTCTCGCCGGTCATCACCACGTCGTGCGGATCCACCATCTGCGCTTCGGCCATTCGTTTTCTCCTGTGCTAGCCTTGACTCGTGAGTCAAAAGCCCGCCTGGGATGCGAAAAGCACCGTCGACGAGCGGCGCGACGAGATCCTGCGCAGCCTCGCCGCGATCCTGCGCGAGCGGCGCCTGTCGTCGCTCAAGATGCAGGACATCGCGGACCGCCTGGGGCTCGTGAAGGGCAACCTCTACTACTACTTCAAGAGCAAGCAGGAGATCCTTTACCACTGCCATGTTAAATGCATGCAGGCGAGCCTGGTGGCGCTCGAGGATGCGGAGCGCGCGGGCGGCAGCGCGGCCAAGCGGCTGCGCGAGCTCCTGGTGCGGCACATCCACGCCATCGCGGAGGACCCGTACGGCGGCGTGCTGCTCGCCGACCTGGACAGCCTGACGGCCGCCCAGCGCCGGCGCTACGTCACCATGCGCGACCAGTTCGAGCGCGGCGTGCGCCGGCTGATCGAGGCGGGCATGCGCAGCGGCGAGTTCCGCGCCGGCGATGCCCGGCTCGCCGGCTTCGCCATCCTCGGCGCGATCAACTGGATTCCGAAGTGGTACCGGCCCGAGGGCGAGTTGAGCGCCCCCGAGATCGCGGAAAGTTTTGCCGATCAATTTCTGCGCTCCCTCAAACCGTGATTTTTGACTTGTCTATAAATCAAATCGAGGAGCTGCAGAGCGAGCGGCTGCGCGCGATGCTCGCGATGTGCGCCCGCGGCCATCCGTTCTACCGCCGCCGCTGGAGCGAAGCGGGAATCGACGTCGCCTCGATCCGCGACCTCGCGGACCTCGAGCGGCTGCCGCTCACCACGAAGCAGGAGCTGATGGCCGACCCGGAAGCGTTCCGGCTGCGCTTGCCCGAGCTGCCGCTCTACGAGCGCGCGCTTTGGGAGGTGCTCTACACCACCGGGTCCACCGCCGATCCGACGCCGGTCTACAACACCACGCACGACTATCACGCCTACCTCTTCCAGTCGCGCCGAGTAGCGGAGATTTCAGGCATCCGCGAGACCGACGTCATCGCCAACCTCTTTCCGCTCACTCAAGCGCCGATGGGCGCGTTTCTGCGCTCGACGACGAACGCGTACGCCGCGGGGGCGGCGATCTGCGCGGCGCTGCCCGGCGCCGCGCACGGCGCTTTCGGCGTGCACCGGCCGCTCGAGTACGCGGTGCACATGGTGCAAGTGCATCGCGCGACGGTGCTGTGGGGCGTGCCGAGCTTCGTGCGGCGCGTGCTCCTGCGCGCGATCGACGAGAAGGCCGACTTCACCAGCGTACGCATGTGCGCCATCACCGGGGAAGCCTCCACGCCGGCATTTCGCGAGGAGCTGCGGCGCTGCCTGCGCGCGCTGAACGCGGCGGGGACGGGGGTGTTCGACCGCTACGGCTCCACCGAGCTCGGCGCTTTCGCGCAATGCCGCGAGGAGAGCGACTGGCACAACCCCGCGCCCGAAATCCAGTACCACGAGATCGTGGATCCGCAGACGGGACGCCGCCTGCGCGACGGCGAGCGCGGCATGCTCGCCGTCACGCACCTCGACCGCCGCGGCACGGTGCTCGTGCGCTTCGCGATGGGCGACATCGCCGCCATCGCGCGCTCGCCGTGCCCGGCGTGCGGGCGCACCGGCGACCGTATCGTCGGGCCGATCGTGCGCGGCAGCGACCTCGTCAAGGTGAAGGGGATGCTCGTCAACCCGAGCGCGCTCCTGGGCGCGCTCGGCGGCGTGCAGGGCGTCGAGGAATTCCAGGTGGTGATCCGGCGCGAGAACGACGCCGATCCTTACTCCATGGACGAGATGGTGGTGCGTGTCGCTTGCGCGCCCGGTTTACGCGCTGTTATCGAACAGCAAATCACGGAAAAAAGCGTGGCGGCCGTGCAGGTGCGGCCGCGCATCGAGCACGTCGAGGCGAAGGAGATCTACGACCCGGGCCGCGAGACCAAGGCGACGCGGTTCGTCGATCGCCGGAGCGTTACTCGAACTTGAGGTTGCGGTCCTTGACGACCTGGGACCATTTCTGCACCTCGCGCGCCACCACCTGGCCGAGCTCCTCCGGCGTGCCGCCGGCGATTTCGGTGCCTAGCGCGGTCAGGCGCTGGCGCACGTCGGGCATCTGCAGGGCCCGGTTCACCTCGCGGTTCAGCGTGTCGACGGCGTTGCGCGGCATTTTCGCCGGCCCGAGGATCGCGAAGAACGTTCCGCCCTCGACCGGGTAGCCCTGCTCGGCGAGCGTGGGCGTATCCGGCAGCAGCGAGAAGCGCTTCGCGCTCGCGACGCCGAGCAGCCGGAACTTGCCGGAGCGGATGTGCGCGTTGGCGGTGGCGTAGACGTCCATCGAGCTCTGGATCTCGCCGCCGAGCAGCGCGGTGATGAGCGGTGCGCCGCCTTTGTACGGCACGTGCACCACTTCGATGCCGGCCACCTGCTTGAACAGCTCGTAGGCGAGCTGGTTCGAGCTGCCGTTGCCGAAAGAGCCGTAGTTGAGCTTGCCGGGATTGGCCTTCGCGTAGTCGGCGAACTCGCGCGCGGTCCTGGCCGGCACGGAAGGGTTCACGAGAAGGAGGTACGGCGTCGTCGCGATCATGACCACGGGGGTGAAGTCGCGCACCGCGTCGTAGGGCAGCTTCGCCATGGTGGCGGAGTTGGTGCCGAAGGTGCTCGCCGTGCCGAGAACCAGCGTGTAGCCGTCGGGCGCCGCTTTCGCCACGACCTCGGTGCCGATCGAGCCGCCGGCGCCGGTGCGCGTTTCCTGCACGAACGGCTGGCCGAGCGCCGCGCTCACCTTCTCGAACACCACGCGGATCACCGCGTCGCCCGAGCCGCCGGCCGGGAAGGTGTTGATGATGCGCACCGGCCGGTCGGGATAGGTCTGCGCCAGTGCGCCGCCCGCGAAGAGAGCGGCTGAAAGCACGCCAAGCCAGCGTTTCATTCGATTCTCCCTGTTCATTAGCCTAGATTGAGCACCACGCCGCTCAGCTGCCCCGCGCGCGGGGAGGCGAGGAACGCCACCGTGTCGCCGACCTGCTCGGGCTCGATCATGCCGGTGAACGAGCCGGCGGCGATGAGCTCCGGATAGCGGTTCTCGTCGCCGAGCTTCGCCTTGGCGGCTGCCTTCATCACCTGCATGATGCGGTCGGTGCGCGTCGAGGGCGGATGCACGCCCAGCACGCGCACGCCATGCTCGCGCGCGCCTTTGCCGAGCGCCTTGGTGAACGCGGCGAGGCCGGCGTTCGCGCTGGCGCCGCAGATGTATTCGAAGGGCGTGCTCTCGGCCGCCATGCCGATCACGTTGACGATCACGCCCGAGCCGCGCGCCTTCATGTTTGCGAACAGGGCGCGCGAAAGATTGATGTAGGCGAACACCTTGAGCTCCCAGGCGTGGCGCCATTTCGCGTCGTCGACCGAGTCGATGGTTCCGCCCGGGATATCGCCCGCGTTGTTGACGAGAATGTCCACGTGCGCGCACGCGGCCGCAAGGCGCTCGAGCGCCTTGGCGTCGCGCAAGTCCACTGCGTGCACGGCTGTCCCGCCGCCGAGCTGCGCGCGCGCCTGCTCCAGGCGGGCGCGGTCGCGCGCCGCCAGGTGGACGCGGCAGCCCTCCGCGGCGAAGGTCCGCGCGCAGGCGAAGCCGATGCCCTTCGAGCCCCCGGTGATCAGCACCGACTTCCCGGTCAATCCGAGATCCATGCGCTAGAATGTTTTTGACTTGAAGGTCAAATTGTTGCAAGAGGCCGGCAATTGAGCAAGGCGCCCGTCCGCTATTTCGAGGATTTCGAGGTCGGCGCGCGCTATCCGACGCGCGTGCGCGCGATCAGCGATGCCGACCACGAGGCGTTTTGCCGCCTCGTCGGCTACGAAGTGCCGCTGTTTCTCGATGACGCGTATGCGCGCGCGCAGGGGCTGCCCGGGCGGATCTGCCCCAGCCATCTCGTCATGTCCTTCTCGACGGCGATGACCGGCGATCTGTTTGCCGAGAGCGTGATCGCGCTCCTGGCGATCGAGAACGCGCGTTTTCTCGCGCCGGTGCGTCCCGGCGACACCCTCCGCACCGAAGTGGAAGTCATCGAGAAGCGCGCGACCCGCAAGCCCGACCGCGGCGTCGTGGTGTTTCGCGATCACGTCTACAACCAGGACGGCGCGGAAGTGTTCCGCAACGACAAGGTGACGCTGCTCGCGCGGCGCAAACGGGAGGACCGATGAGTTCCGAGCTGCCCAAGGAGGGCGAGCGCTTCGAGGGGCCGTCGAAGACGCTCACCGACGCGCATTTTCTTCTCTTCTCGGCGCTGACCGGCGACGTGCATCCGATCCACTACGACGCGGAATACGCGAAGGGCACGCGCTTCGGCAAGCCGCTCGCGCACGGCCTGATGCTCAACGCGCTCACCGCGCTCGGCGCCTCGAACGCCCGCGAGCGGCTGCACGGCTTCGTGTTCGTCGAGCAGGGCTGCCGCTTCTTCAAGCCCGCGGTGGTGGGCGACACGGTGCGCCCGCGGCAGGAGATCGAGCGCGTGTGGGAAGAGAAAGGCAAGCTCTTCTGCCGCGTCAAGACCTCGCTCGTGAACCAGCGCGACGAGATCCTCATCGAAGGATTTCACCTCTACCGCGTCCTGCGCGGCGCCGAAATGGAGAAAAAGGCATGAAAAGCGACCGCGCGAGCGTTCTCGGCGACACCGGCTGGGCGGACAGTTATACCTACGTACCGGCGCTGCGCGTCGGGAACATGGTCTGGCTTTCGGGCACGACGGGCACCGACGAACACGGGCGCATCACCGCGCCCGGCGACATCGAGGAGCAGACGCGCCAGATCTTCCGCAAGTTCGACAGGCTGCTGCGCTCGATCGGCTCGAGCTGCGAGGACATCGTGTCGACCACCGACTTCTTCACCACCACGGAGAACTACAAGCGCACCGCGGCGGTGCGGCGCGAGTTCTTCAAGACGAACCGTCCGACTTCCACCGGCGTGCGGGTGGCCGGCTTGCTGCGCAAGGACGCGCTGATCGAGATCTCGGCGGTCGCGGTCCTGAGGCCTTAAGGCTGTCCGGGGAACTGCTTGCTCGCCGGGTCGATGAAAGCCCCAGGGACGCGCGCTTTTCGTCCAGATGTTGGCGGCGATCTTCATGGCTTCGGCGTTGTCGAAGGTCCCCGCTCTCACCACCACCGTTTCGGGGCTCGTCGCCCGCTGGCTGTAGATCGGCGAGCCGCAATCGCCGCAGAAATGGCGGTGCAGCGTGCGGCCGCTGTCGGCCTTGGAATCGAAACGCTTCGGCGTTCCCTGCGTGATCTTGAACGCGGCGCTCGGTACCACGGCATTCACGCTGCCGCCCGCGCCGGAAGCTTTCTGGCAGTTGGTGCAGTGGCAGGCGCGCAGCTCGGTGACGGGCACGCCGATCGTGTAGCGGATGGCGCCGCAGAGACAGCTTCCGGTGAGCGGGGTGGCCATGGCTATTTGGCGGGCACGCGCCAGGGTTGGGGCGGGGTTACGGGCTTTTTCGGCTGCTTCGGTTTTTTCTTTTCGCGGTTACCACGTTGCTCACGGTTCGCCATGGCGGCTCTCCCAGGGTGAGAGTTCATTATCGCCGCATCTGAAGCGCACCGCTCAGGGCGCGTAGATCCAGAAGTCGGCGGTGAGCGCCGCTCCGGGCGCCGCCAGCCCGCCCGGGACCTGAACCGCGACAAAGGGATGCGGTTGGCTACCCTGGCGCTTCGCCCACGCGAGCTGCACGCCGGGGAAGTCGCGCATGTCGGCCATGAAGTACTGGGCGCGCACGATATTGGAAAGCGGCGCGCCGGCTGCGCTGCATACCCGCGCGGCGTACGACAGCACGGTCAGCGCCTGCGTCTGCGCGGCATGCGCAAGCCCGTCGAACGCGGCCGCTTGCCCTTTGCCCACAATGTGGCCGTCGCCGCCGATCGGCATGAAGCCCGAGGGAAATACCAGCTCGCCTGCGCGCACGCAAGCGCCGTAGGCCGACATGGCGGGCAGCTCGACCGCGAGCACCTCCTTCTTGCGCCGCGCGCCGTCGCGCAGCGCGAGCAGGTTGATTTCGACGATACCGTCGACGAAGCCGAAGCCCTTGGTCGGAACGGCAGTGATGGCGCACGCGTGCTTCCCGACGTGCTCGTGCCACACATCGAGCGCGTCGGGAATATCCGCGGCGCTCGGCACGTAGATCTGCGCCTTGAGAGCATGCGCCCAGGACGAGCCGCCGGCCGCAAGCGCGGGCTCGAGCCGCTTCTTGATGATGAACTCGGTCTGCCGCCTGACCGCGTTCGGCCCGCCCCAGTTGCGCGTCGCGCTCGGCAGCCGCACGCCCGGATCGAGCGCGTTCTCGTCGCTCGCCATCTGCCCGGCCACGAGCACGAAGTCGTTGCAGGTGATCGCCGGCACGAAGTATGAGCCGATCGGCACCGGCACTTCCTTGGGATAGAGCTTGCCGATCTCGTAGTCCTTGCCCGGGACCACCGCGATCATCGACATGCAGATGTGCGAGCTCGCCTTGAAAAGACGCTCCATCAGCACCGAAGTGGAAGGCGGGATGTAATCGCCGAATTCGCCGTGGCGGGCAAGCTGATAGGCGCGCACCGCCTCGAACACCGGGTAGTACTGGTCGACGCGCACGCTGTGGCGGAAGTCCGAGCCGAATTCGGCGAGCGTTTTGCGCATGCGCTTGAGCAGGTATTCCGCCTCGCGGCGCAGCCGCGGCACGCCGAACGCGGGAAAGCCTTCCGCGCCTTCCACCTCGGGCGCGGCGCCGCTGGCGAAATCGAACGCTTCGTGGCCGGTGAGAAAGATCCACGGACCGGCTTTCACCGCGTAGGCATAAGGAACTGCAGTGCCGGCCAGGCCTTCGACCGAGCGCACTTCGATGTTGGCCATTCTCCTCTCTCCTCGAAATCATCGGGTGGTAGGATACGCCGCGAGGAGGAGTCGTCTTGCTGGCGTTGCGAAACGTCACGAAGGTGTTCGGCGCCGACGCGCAGCGTTACATCGCGCTCGACGGCATCAACCTCGAGGTCTCGGAAGGCGAGCTCGTCTGCCTGCTCGGACCTTCCGGCTGCGGCAAATCCACCCTGCTCAACATCCTCGCCGGCTTCGACGCGGCGAGCGACGGCTCGGTGCATTTCCAGGGCGCCCCGGTGCGCGGCGCGGGCAAGGACCGGGTGATGTTCTTTCAGGACGCGGGCGCCGCGTTGCTCCCGTGGCTCTCGGCCGAGGAAAACGTGCGCTTCGCTCTGCGCGTGCGCAAGGTGCCGAAGCCGGAGTGGCCGGCGATCATCGACAAGTACCTGGCGATGGTCGATCTCGCCGAGCACCGCCGCAAATTCCCCGCGCAGCTCTCCGGCGGCATGCGCCAGCGGCTGCAGATCGCGCGGGCGCTGGCGGTGGAGCCGAAGGTGCTCCTCATGGACGAGCCATTCGCTGCGCTCGACGCGTTGACGCGCCGCCGCATGCACGGTTTCCTGCTCGATATCTGGCGGCGCACCGGTACGACGATCGTTTTCGTCACGCACGACATCGCCGAGGCCGTCACGCTCGCCGATCGCATCTGCCTGATGTCGGTCGGCCCGGGGTCGCGCATCACCGAGGTGATCGACGTCGGCCTCGCGCGTCCTCGCGATCTCGCCGATCCCGGCGCGGCGCAACTCTTCAAGCGAGTCGAGGCGCTGCTTACCTCCGAGAAATGACCGAAGAAACGCTCCCGATCAGCGCGCCGGTCGGCGCCGCGAAATCCAGCGTGTGGACGCGGCACCGCGGCGCGCTGCTTTTCGCCGGCTCGATCGCCATCGCCTTCGCCGCCTGGCAGTTCCTGTCCACCTTCGTGTTCAACCCCTTCCTGATCCCGCCGCCGCTCGTCGTATTCGAGACGATGGTGCCGATGGTGAAGAGCGGCGAGATCTTCCGCCACGTCGCGATCAGCATGGCGCGGGTCGGGGTCGGCTTCGTGACCGGGTCCGTGGCGGCGGTCGTGCTCGGCGTGCTTCTGGGCCGCATCCGGGTCATCAACGAGCTCCTCGACCCGGTCATCGAGCTGCTGCGCTATCTTTCACCGACGGCGATGATTCCGATCGCGGTGATCTGGTTCGGCATCGGAGAAACGTCGAAGTACTTCCTCATTTTCTGGGGCACGTTCTTCATCGTGCTCATCAACACCACGGCCGGTGTCATGCGCGCGCCGATCATCCGCCAGCGCGCCGCCGAATGCCTCGGGGCGAGCGAGCTGCAGATCTTCCTGCTCGTGGTCATTCCGTCCGCCGCGCCGTACATCGTCACCGGCATGCGCATCGCGATGGCTTCGTCTTTCATGAGCATCATCCCGGCCGAGATCCTGGCGGCCGATTCGGGGATCGGCTTCCTGCTGCAGCAGTCGTCGGTGCTGCTCCAGACCAACCGCATCTTCGTCGCGCTGCTGACGATCTGCGTGCTCGGCTTCGTCTTCGACCGCCTGTTCCGCATGGCGGTCGACCGCATGCTTTCGCGCTACATGTCCTATATCGCCTTGACCTAGAGGAGGAGCCTCATGAAATATCGATTGCCGTTGTTGTTATTGAGCATCTCTTTATTGGCAGGAACGGCGCACGCCCAAGCGCTGAAGAAGGTGACGCTCTTCGGCCAGCCGTCGGTCAACAACGACGCCATCTGGATGGCGCTCGAGTACGGATACTTCAAGGAGCAGGGGCTCGACGTCGACTACCGGGTGTTTCCGTCCGGCACCACGGCGTTCCAGACTTTCCGCACCGGCCAGGGCGACATCGTCATGACCGGCGACCTGCCGAGCGTTCAATACTTCTTCAACAACCCCGGCCAGTACCAGACCTTCGCCGCCATCGAGCGCGACGCCAAGGGCTACGTTGTCATCGCGCGCAAGGACATCCGCAAGCCGCAGGACCTGGCCGGCAAGACGGTCGCCACGCGCGTGGGCTCGACCGGCTCGTGGTTCATCTCGGAGTACCTGACCAAGAACCGCGTGGACCCGAAGGGCGTGCCGGTCAAGAACCTGGACACCCAGCTTTTGCCCGCCGCGCTGTGCAAGGGCGACATTTCCGCGTTCTTCATCTGGCAGCCGATCGGCTCGCGGACGCTGGAGATCTGCCCGAACGAGGCGCACCAGCTCTCCGACGCGAGCGGCTATATCCAGGGCTACCTCGTGGCCGGCGCCCGGCCCGAGTTCCTCAGCTCGGCTGACGGCGCCGACAAGGTCGTGCGGTTCCTGCGCGCCATCATGAAGGGGCGCGCCAAGGCGCAAGGCGATTTCAAGGCGGTCGCCGCGTTCGCCGCGAAGACCTACAGCCTCAGCGAAAAGGCCACGCGTGACCAATGGGATACCAACATCCGGCCCATCGCCCTCGACAAGGTGTACTACGATGACTTCTGCAGCCTGAGCAAATGGGCGCGCGGGGCAGGCCTCACCTCGCAGCCGCTCGACTTCACGAAGCTCACCTGGCCGAACGGGCTGCGCGCCATCGATGCGAAGCTGGCGGAAACCCCGCCGCCGCCCTGCTAGGTCAGCGCGATAGCAGGCTGCGCCGCTGGGACAGCGGGGCGTATTTCCTGACGACCGTCGTTCATGCCGTATTTCACTTCGTCGACGCCATCACCCACCGGCGAGGAGAAGGAGCAACTTCTCCGCGAAGACCGGCGCCTGCTCGGGCGGCTGCTGGGCGACGTGATCGCGGAGCAGGTCGGCGAGAAGATCCGCACCCGGATCGAGACCATCCGCCAGACCGCGGTGCGCTTCCGGCGCAGCGAGTCGGACCCGGCGCTCGGCGAGGCTGCGGCGGTCAAGGCCGAGCTCGAGGCGCAGCTCGACGCGTTGTCGGCGGACGAGACGATGCACGTGGTGCGCGCGTTCAGCTTCTTCTCGCATCTGCTCAACATCGCGGAGGACGCGCACCAGAACCGGCGGCGCCAGGCGCACGCGGAAGCGGGCTCGCCGCGCCGGCGGGGAAGCTTCGCCCATGCGCTCGAGCAGGTCGGCGCGCACGCGGGCAAGGAGGAGATCCTCGCCTGGTTCGCGCGCGCGCGCGTATGCCCGGTGCTTACCGCGCACCCGACCGAAGTGCAGCGCCAGAGCATTCTCGACTGCGAGCGCGAGATCGCGCGGCTCATCGCGCAGCCCGCGTCGAGCGCTCGCGACGAGACGCTGCATGCCGAGGTCCTGCGCCTCTGGCTCACCGCGATGCTGCGCCTGGTGAAGCTCGAGGTGGCCGACGAGATCGGCAACGCGCTCGCCTACTTTCGCCTCACCTTCCTCCACGAGCTGCCGCGGCTGTATGCGGAATTGGAGCAAGCGCTGCAGGCGCGCTTTCAGCTCGAGCGCGAGCCGTGGCTGCCGGCTTTCCTCACCGTCGGCACCTGGGTGGGCGGCGACCGCGACGGCAATCCGAACGTCACCGCGCAAACCCTCGAGATCGCGGTGTCGCAGCAGGCGCGCCTGATCCTCGGCCATTACCTCGAGGAAACCAACCGGCTCGGCAAGGAACTCAGCATGGCGGCGCGGCTCATGCGCACGCCACGCGCGGTGCGCAGCCTCGCCGAGCGCTCGGGCGACGAGTCCCCGTACCGGCAGGAGGAGCCGTACCGCCGCGCGCTTTCCGGCGTCTACGCGCGCCTCGCTGCGACCGCGGAGTCGCTCGTCGGCCTGCACGCCGCGCCGGAGCCCGTCTCCGCCCGGCCGCCTTATGCGTCGGCGGCCGATTTCGCCGCCGAGCTCGAGGTGCTCGCGCGCGGGCTGGAAGAGCAGGGCGCGGCGCTCCTCGGCAAAGGGCGCCTGTGCGCGCTGCGCAGAAAGGTGAGCATCTTCGGTTTTCACCTCGCGCCCATCGACTTGCGCCAGAGCTCCGACGCCCATTGCGCGGTGGTGGCCGAACTGCTCGACCGCGCGGGCGTCGACGGGGACTACGAAGGCCTGGACGAAGAGGGGCGCGCCAAGCTTCTGCGGCAGGAGCTCGCGAGCCCGAGGCTGCTGCACGTGCCGCACGCCGAGTATTCGGCCTTCGCGCGAAGCGAGCTCGAAGTGGCACAGACCGCCGCGCGCGCACAGCGCCGCTTCGGCGCCGCGGCGGTGTCGAAGTATGTGATCTCGCACTGCGAATCGCTCTCGGACCTGCTCGAAGTCGGCGTGCTGCTGCGCGAGGCGGGGCTGCTGCGCGGCTCGGCGCTGGACGTCGACCTCATCCCGCTTTTCGAGTCGATCGACGACCTCGAGCGCTGCGGCGGCATCATGCGCTCGGCGCTCGCGCTGCCGCTCTACCGCGGCTGGGTGCGCGCGCGGGGAGACGAGCAGGAAGTGATGCTCGGCTACTCCGACAGCAATAAGGACGGCGGCTACGTTTCTTCGAGCTGGACGCTGTACAAGGCGACCCTCGATCTGATGCGCGCGTGCCGCGAGCATGGCGTCAGGCTGCGGCTGTTCCACGGGCGCGGCGGCACGGTCGGCCGCGGCGGCGGCCCGAGCTACGAGGCGATCCTTTCGCAGCCGCCGGGAAGCGTGGACGGCGCGCTGCGCCTCACCGAGCAGGGGGAAGTCATCGCGAGCAAGTACGCGGACCCGGAAAACGGCCGCCACAACCTGGAGATCCTCGTCGCCGCGACGCTCGAAGCGAGCTTCGGTTCAGCGGACGCCGACGGCCATGCTCGCCACGCCGAAATCATGGGGCAGCTCTCGCGGCTCGCGCTCGCCGCTTATCGCAGCCTCGTGCACGCGCCCGGCTTCATGGATTACTTCCGCGCCGCTACGCCGCTCTCCGAGATCGCGAGCCTCAACATCGGCAGCCGGCCCGCGGCGCGGCGCGATTCGTGGCGCCTCGAAGACCTGCGCGCGATTCCCTGGGTGTTCGGCTGGAGCCAGTGCCGCGTCATGCTGCCCGGCTGGTACGGCTTCGGCGTGGCGGTTTCCCAGTGGCTCGCCGAAGGGCGCGGCACGCTGGAAGAGCTGCGCGGCATGTACCTCGACTGGCCATTTTTCCGCGCAATGCTCTCCAACCTCGACATGGTGCTTGCCAAGACCGACCTCGGCATCGCGCAGCGCTACGCCGAGCTCGCCGAAGAGGCCTTGCGCGACGCGATCTTTCCGCGCATCGCCGCGGAGTGGGAGGAGTGCCGAAAGCAGCTTTTCGCCATTACCGGCGCGACGGAATTTCTCGCCGACAATCCGACCCTCGCGCGCTCGATCCGCAACCGCTTCGCGTACCTCGATGCGCTCAACCACATCCAGGTCGGGCTGCTGCGCCGCTACCGCGCGGGCGACACCGACGCGCGCTCGGTGCGCGCGATTCACCTCACCATCAACGGCATCGCCGCCGGTCTGCGCAACAGCGGCTGAAAAAGGGGTCAGGACCCTTTTTCAGGTGGGGCGCTCGTCGGCGACCAGCGTTCCGTTGCGGAAGCGCACGCGGCCGCCGGACCGCCACGCGGGCGGCTGATCGACGGTGACGGTGCGCGTGCTGCCGTCGTTCATGCGCACCTGAATCGCGTAACGCTGCTTGGTGCGCGTCTGGCGCTCGATCTGGTGCCCGGCGAACGCGCCGCCGGCGGCGCCCACCACGGTGCCCAGATCGCGGTGACCGTCGGCGATCTCGTGTCCGACCACTGCGCCGGCAACGCCGCCGATTACCGCGCCGACCCCGGTCGGTTCGGTTTTGACTTCGATCGCCCTTACACGCGTCACCACGCCGCAATCCGCGCACACCGGCGCGGCCGCGGCTTGCTTTTGGGCTGCTGCAGCTTGTGTCTGCTCGGGCTTTTCTGCATTCGATTTCGGAAGAACCCCGGTCATCGCGGCGACGCCGACTCCGGAGAGCACGATGACGCTTACCGCGGCCCCCGCCATCAACGGATGAATACGCATGCGGTTGCTCCTCGAGAATTTTCCGGGAGCGAATATACCTGCGGGCTGTTAAGCGATTTCGAGCGCGCGGGCGTCGCTGATCAGCGACGGTTTGGGTCGCCGATCAGCGACGGTTTTCAGCTCGCCATCGGCGGCGAGCGGCGATGCCAGTCGGTCACCTGCTGGTAGGCATGCGCCGCGCGCAGCAGCTTCGCCTCCGAGAACGGCCGGCCGACGAGCTGGAATGCGACCGGCAGGCCCTTCGCATCGAAGCCCGCGGGAACGCTGATCGAAGGAAGGCCGAGGTAGTTGATGCCGCGCGTGCAGTGCCCGACGGTGCCGATCACGCGCGCCACATCGACCGGGTGGCCGCGCGTGGTTTCCTCGATGCTCGGCACCGGGATCGGCACCGCGGGGAGGTGAAGCACATCGACATCCTTGAGCGCCAGGTCGATGAACTCCCGAGTTATCGGCGCGCGCATCGCGAGCGCTTCGCAGTAGCGCGTCGCGGGATAGAGCAGCCCCGGCTCGATGCGGCTGCGCACCTGCTCGGCGTAATCCTCGCGCCGCGTCTCGAGCCACTTGCGGTGGATGGTGGCCGCCTCGACGGACATGATCAGGTGCGCAAGGCTGTTCACGAGATTCATGTCGGGCACCTCGACCAGCGTCACCCGCGCGCCCATGGCGCGCAGCGCTTCCAGGCTCTCGTCGAGCAGCTTCTTGATCTCCGCCGACACCATCTCGTAGTAATAGCTGCGCGGCACGCCGACGCGCAGCCCGCGTCCGCCGCCGGCAAGAAGCGCCTCGTAGTGCGGCACCGGGCGGGCGGAGGAGGTGGCATCGGCGCGATCCGCGCCGGCAATGACCTCCAGCAGGCGCGCGCAATCGCGCGCCGAGCGCGCGAGCGGCCCGACGCAATCGAGCGAATGCGAAAGCGGCATCACGCCCGCGCGGCTCACGCGCGTGAGCGTGGGCTTCAGGCCCGTGAGCCCGCACATCGAAGCCGGATGGCGCAACGACCCGCCCGTATCGGTGCCGAGCGAGCCGAAGACGATGCGCGCCGCCACGGCGGCGCCCGATCCGCTCGAGGAGCCGCCGGGCACGTGTTCGGGATTCCAGGGATTGCGCGCGTGGCCGTAATGCTCGTTGAACCCGGTCGGGCTGAAGGCGAATTCCGCCATGTGCAGCGCGCCGATGTTCACCGCGCCCGCCGCCGAGAGGCGCTCGAGCACCGCCGCAGTCGTCTCGGGCACGAAGTCCTTCCGGATCTTCGAGCCGCAGGCGACGATCTTGCCGCCGCGGTAGAAGAGGTCCTTGTGCGCGAGCGGCACGCCGTGCAGCGGACCGCAGGCCTTCCCGTCCCTGCGCTCGCCGTCGGCCTTTTCGGCCTCGCGCAACGCGTCGGTCGCGTCGAGCGCCGCGAAGCAGTTGAGCTTCGGGCCGAGCTTCCTTGCGCGCGCGATCGCCGCCTGCGTGAGCTCGACCGAGGTCACTTCGCCGCGCGCCACCGCGTCGGCCGCTTCGGCGAGCCCGAGCGACATCATTTCGCTCTCGTTCATCGGTCGTCCGCCTGGTCGCGCAGGCACGCGAGGTAGACGGCCGGCTCGTCTTCGAAGCGCAGCCACGCGTCGGCTGCCTCGCGCACCGTCCGGTTGGTCGGGCCGGCGAGCGCCGCAGCGCGCGCCGCATCGGCTTCGCTCAGCGGGACGGCCTGCAGCTCGGCGGCGATCTGGTCCAGCAAGGATTTGCTCATGTCGGTTTCCTCATCGGTTCGAAAGGCCGCCGGCGCTGCGGCGCGGCGCGCCCACTTCGCCAGCGTAGAACCACCACCAGTCCTCGGCCGGGGGCTCGGCCGCGCGCAGATCGTCGATGAGCCGCGCGGGCAGGGCCTGCGGCGCGCCGAACCGGCGCGCCAGGTGGTCCATCGCGAGAAATTGTTCACGCTGGATCGCGTCGACCGTCGCGCGCTCCAGGGTATCGGCGACGAAGTCGGTGCCATGCCCCACTTCGTGCACCAGCGGCCCGCCGCCGAGCGCGTCCAGCGTCTGGCGGCGCACCTCGGCGTCGACGATGAGGTCGCAGCGCGAGTACATCGGCATGCGGCGCGTCGCGATGTCGAGGCCCACGCGGCAGGCGGGAACGAGCTCGCGCGCGCTCAGCGCATAGGCGCGCCCGTAGAGGTCGTGCGTGTGCACCACGGCCTGCACGTCCTCGCGCTCGCGAAGCAGCTGCGCGTGGAACCACTTGAATCCCGGCGGGCGCGGCCCGGCGATCGAGTTCGCCGCCATGTCGAGCAGGCACATGTCCTCGGGCCCGATGTCGCCGAAGTTCTTCGATGCGCTGATGAGGAAGTGCTCGCCGGGCAGGCGATGGCTGATGTGCTCGAGAAAGCCGACCAGCGTGTCGCGCTCCCAGAGCGCGCGGCAGCTAAAGGCGATTTTTGCTTTCAGGAGGTCTTGATTCCTCGAGAAGTGCGTAAAAGGATGGGCGAGCGGCCCGGGATCGAGGGAGGCGAAGAACTCGTGGTAGTGGGGGTGCCCGGCGAATTGGCGCCAGATCTTGTCCGAGTCCTCGCGCTCCACGGTGCGCAGCTCTTTTTCGCCCGCGACGATGGCGTTCGCCTGCGCGAGGTATTCCAGATGGTAGAGCGCTGCCAGGCACTCGTAGATATCGGCGCCGGCTGCCCATGCGCCGATGCCGGGCTGCTGAACCGCGCTCGCGCGCGCTACTGCTTCCGCGAGCTTATCGCTCGAACAGGCTTCCAGGCCGTAAGCAGTGGCCGACTCCATGTGCGTGAGCGGCTTGAGTGAGTACCCCGCGATCGCCGCCGCCATGGCGTAGCGCGGCGCCGCGAAGATGCAAGCCTTGCGTTTCTCGTTGCTACGGTAAATGGAGAGGTCTACATGAAACTGGCGCGGCAGCTCACCGCCCCCGTCGACGATCCTCCCCGACGCGTCGCACACCAGCACGTCGCTCGCGGCAATGCTTCTGGGCAGCACTTTTCTCGAGAAGCGCGGCGTGGCGAGGAGGCGCTCGCTCCCCGGGATGCGCACGCTGAGGTGGCCCCAGAGATCGATCATCTCGTGCCGCGCGAGCACGCGGCAGACGCGGGCGAGATCTTCCTGCAGTTGGGTTTTCAAAATCCGGATTGACCGCAAAGCGTGGCCGACTCTAGCATGATCCGATGCTCGCCAAATTCCTCCGCGCCGCCCTCGTTGCGCTGTGTCCGTTAATCTCATTTGCCCAGGAGCCGTACCCGGGCAAGCCGATCAGCCTCATCGTGCCGTTCCCGCCGGGCGGGCAGGCCGACCTTTCGGCGCGCCCGCTCGCCGCGGCGATGTCGCAGCTGCTCAAGCAGCCGGTGGTGGTGATCAACAAGCCGGGCGCATCGGGCGCCATCGGCCATCGCGCCGTGGCGACCGCGAATCCCGACGGCTACACGCTTCTCGTGACGCTGGTGTCGGTGCAGGCGCTGCCCATGGTCGACGAGCTCTTCGGCCGCAAGCCGCAGTACACGATGGACCAGCTCGCGCCGCTCGCGCTGCTCGTCGCCGATCCGCCGGTGCTCGTCGTCGGGGCGAACCAGCCCTGGAAATCGGTGAAGGGGCTCGCCGACGACGCCAAGAAGCACCCGGACGACATCGTGTATTCGCACTCGGGCCTCTATGGCCCGTCGCATCTTCCGATGGAGATGTTCCTGCATGCCGCGGGCATCAAGATGCGCGGCCTGCCTGCCGTCGGCGGCGGCCCGACGATGGCGCTCGTTCTGGGCGGCAGCGCCGCGATGTGGGCCTCGCCCCCCGCGATGGCGGTGTCCCAGGTGTCGGCCAGCAAGCTGCGCCCGCTCGCCACGTTCGGCGCCAAGCGCCATCCGGCTTTCCCCGACGTGCCGACTCTGAAGGAGCTCGGCTACGACATCGAGTACTACGTGTGGTCGGGCATGTTCGCGCCCGCCGGCACGCCCGAGCCGATCATGAAGACGCTGCGCGAGGCGGTGCGGCAGTCAGCCCACTCCAAGGAGTTCACCACCGCGATGGAGAAGCTGCGCTCGCCCGCGGCTTATCTCGACGCGCCGGAATTCGCGCAATTCCTCGCCAAGGACGCCGCGCGGCTCCGCCAGGCGATCCAGAAGATCGGCAAGGTCGAGTAGCGACTCTGGCTAGCGCGGATTCTGCGGCGGCGGCGCGCTGACCGGGTCGCGCACGGCGGGATCCGCCGGCTTCGCCGGTACGTCGCTCGTGCCGCCGGTGCTCGCGCCGCGCTCCTGCAGCAGGCACTGATCGCGCAGCGTGCCGCTCAATTCATAGCAGCGCTTCAGGGCTTCGGAGGTGACCGGCCCGGTGCTCTCGTCCGGCTGACCGCCCGTCTCGCCGGGGAGGATCGAGCCGCCCTTGATCGCGCCGTCGCCCGGCGCGGCGCCATCGTGCGACGACCCCGGCGGGGTCGAGCCGCGCACGCCGTCGCCGGTTTGCGCGAAAGACGGAATCGCAAAGGCGAAAATCACCGATAACAAAACTGCCCGCAGTGCATCCATACCGTTCTCCTGTCGAGGATTATTCGAAGCAAATTCGGTTCCCGGTCGAATTCGGGGTCAGAGCCCTAATTCCTCTAGCTCTGCGTCGCCGGAATTAGGGCTCTGACCCCGAATTCCTGCCGGTATCATCGCCCGTATGAGCGGCCAGGACGCGATCGCGCTCACGCGCGAGCTGGTGCAGTTCGACACGGTGAATCCGCCGGGCCGCGAGCGCGATTGCGCGCGCCGCGTGGGCGCGATGCTCGAGCAGTGGGGCTCCAAGGTCGACTACCACGAGTATGCCGCTGGCCGCACCAGCGTGATCGCGCGGATCGGCGGCTCGGAGCGCAAGCCGCCGCTCTGCTTTACCGGCCACCTCGACGTCGTGCCGCTCGGCGCGCGCGAGTGGACGAAGGCGCCGTTTGCCGGCGAAACCGAGGGCGACAAGCTCTACGGCCGCGGCTCCTCCGACATGAAGTCCGGCGTTGCGGCGATGCTGCTCGCGGCGCGCAGCACGGCGAAAAAGCTTTCCGGCACGCCGGGAATCGTCCTGGTGCTCACCGCCGCCGAAGAAGGCGGCTGCATCGGCTCGCAGCATCTTGCGAAGCTGCCGCAGCTCATGGGACGCGCGGGCGCGATCGTGGTGGGCGAGCCGACCTCCAACTATCCGCTCGTAGGGCACAAGGGCTCGCTCAAGTTCTACGCGAAGTTCCGCGGCGTGTCGGCGCACGGCTCGATGCCGCACCTCGGGGTAAACGCGATCTACAAGGCGGCGCGCGCACTCGCCAAGCTGGAAGCGTTCGAGTTCGGCGTGCCCGCGCACCCGGTGATGGGCACGCCGACGCTCAACGTCGGCACGATCGAGGGCGGCGTCACGGTGAACGCGGTGCCCGACTCGGCGGCGTTCGGCGTCGATGTCCGCACCGTGCCTGGCATGCAGCATGACAAATTGCTTCTGAGGTTGAAAAACGAAATTGAAGAAGCGGAATTCGACGTCTTCTCCGACTTGCCGCCGGTGTGGACCGAGCCTGGCGAAGCCTGGATGCGGCGCGTCTTCGAGATCTGCAAGGCGCACGAGCCGCGCACCGCGCCCTACATGACCGACGCGGCCAACCTGCTCAAGGTCTATCCGGGCGCACCCACAGTGGTGCTCGGACCCGGCGAGGCGGAGATGGCGCACCAGACAGACGAGTACTGCAGCATGGAGCGCATCCGGCAGTCGGTCGCGATCTACGAAGCGCTCATCCGCGACTGGTGCTTCGACTAGCGGATCATGATCTTGTGGTCGGGCGTGAGCTGCACGCGGCTGCCGACCGGGACGTTGCTCGCCGTATCGATGTACTGCATGTACCCGTCGTCCATGCGGATGGCGAGGACGGAGAGCGGCTCGCGCGTATCCGGCGCGCGGGAAACCGACTGCACTACGCCGGTTCCCGGGCGATAGGGAATGGCCTGCGTGACGATGCGCGCGCCCGACGGCGCGGTCGCACCCGAGCTGGAAACGCTTTCCGGACCCCTTGAAGCGCAGCCGGCGAGAGCGGCGGCGGCGAGGAACGAGAGGGCGGCGGCGGCTTTGAGCATGTGAACCTCCTGGGATGGAACGGCGAAATCGTGCAAGCAAGCGCCGTTCCGCGGGCTGGTTTCTGAGACACTCGGGGAGCCCATGAACGCACCTTCCACGCGGCGCGCGCTCCTCGTTCTCCTCGTCGTGAGCGGGGTCATCATTTCGCTTTCGATGGGCCTGCGCCAGAGCATGGGCCTTTTCATGCGGCCGGTGACGCTCGACCTCGGCATCTCGGCGGCGGCCTTCAGCTTCTCGCTTGCCTTGCAGAACATCGTCTGGGGCCTTACCCAGCCGTTCGTCGGCGCCGCCGCCGACCGCTACGGCGCCCGGCCGGTTGCCCTGGTCACCGCGCTCGTCTACGCCGGCGGCTTCCTCATCATGATGGCGGCGAAGAACGAGTACGTGTTCCATGCCGCGGGCTTTCTTCTCGGCCTCGGCGTCGCGGGCACCGGGCTCGGCGTGATGCTCGGCGTAGTGGCGCGCGCCACGCCGCCGGAGAAGCGCAGCCAGCGCGTCGGGCTCGTCGCCGCCACCGGATCGCTCGGCACGGTGCTCATGGCGCCGATCGGGCAGGCCTTCGTCGACGGCCTCGGCTGGCGCGCCGGGTTCGTGTTCTTCGCGGCGGTGGCGGTGGCGATGGCCGCGCTCGCGCTCCTGCTGCGCACGGAAAGCGCGGCGCCGGACGCGCGGCCCGCGGCCGCGCCGCAACGCATGAGCGAGGCGCTCGGCGACGCGCTGCGCCATCGCGGCTTCATGCAGATGACCGTGGCGTACTTCGCCTGCGGCTTCCAGCTCGTGTTCATCATGACCCACCTGCCGCAGTACCTGCAGATCTGCGGCGTCGCGCCGAGCGTCGGGGCACAGGCGCTCGCGCTCATCGGCCTTTGCAACACCGTGGGAACCTACCTGTTCGGTCACCTGGGCGCCCACTACAGCCAAAAGCGCCTGCTCGCCATCATCTACGGGCTGCGCACCGTCTTCATCGCGATCTTCGTGCTTGTGCCGGTAACCGCGACCACCACGCTCGTTTTCGCCGCCGCGATGGGCTTCCTGTGGCTGGGCGTGGCGCCGCTGATTACCGGCGTGGTGTCAAAGGTGTTCGGCTTCGCGCACTTCAACATGCTCTACGGCACCGTGTTCCTCAGCCACCAGTTCGGCTCCTTCGCCGGGGCGTGGATGGGCGGCATGGTGTTCAGCTACACCGGCTCGTATTCCATCGCCTGGGGCGCACTGCTCGTGATCGGTGCCATCGCCTTCACGCTGCAGTGGACCATGGACGACACGCCGCCGCCGCAGCGCGCCGTGGCCGAGCCGGTGCCGGCGGTAGCCTGAGCCGGGATTTTCCCGGCGCGGTTCCGCGACAGGACGTAGGGATTGCCTGCCAACCGATCACGGCATTCGGCGGCTTCGAAACGCCGCCGTTGCTGCTACGCTGCGTTCCAAGAATAATGGCGGCCAGCGAGGAGACATGAACGCAGCCATGGTGTCGAAGCTGTTATCCCTGATCCCGGAGCGCGTGGCGCGCGCGCCCAGCGGAACCTCATTCAGGGCCGAGGGCGTAGGGAGCAAGCATCCCGAGCGCGTGATCCATCTCGCCAAATTCCTCCAGTGGCTGAGCCCGCTCACCGCGTTGACCCGCGACGACCAACAGGTGCTCGGCCTGCTCTCTGCGAGCGGCAAGCCGATGCATGCGGGCGACGAGGAGGACGAAGGAGAGCCCGAAGCCGAGGCCGAGACCTGGGAACCGGTGCTCTAGGCCTTCACGGAGTGCAGAACTTGTCGGCTTCGAGGTCGGTGACGAAGCCGTGCGCCGGGGCGTGGGCGATCATGAAATCGACTCCCGCCGCGAGCGCCGCCGCCTGAGGCGTAACGCCGCAGGCCCAGAACACCGGCACCATCCCCGCCGGCACCGCCGGAACCGCCCCTCCGAAAAGCGGCCGCTCGAGATCGGCGCCGATCGCAGCCGGATCGCCGATGTGGATCGGCGCGCCGTGGTTGTGCGGAAAGCGGCTGGAGACCTGCGTCGCGGCGATCGCCTGCCCGGGCGTGAGCCAGCGCATCGTGACCACCATGGCGCCGCGGAAGCGGCCCGCCGGCACGGTAGGGAGCTTCGAATTGAGCACCCAGCGATACCGGTCGGTCGGCACGCCGGCGCGCTCCAGCGCCGCGTCGAAGGTGATGCCCGAGCCGATCAGGAACGCGACGAGGTCCTTGCGCCATAGCGCGCGCACGTCGGTGACTTCGCGGCCGCGTCCGTTCTCGTAGACGCTGTACTTCGGCAGGTCGGTGCGCAGGTCGGCGCCCGGCGCGAGCTGCCTGGGCTCGGCGCTGCCCGGGTCGCAGACCTCGAGCACCGGGCAGGCGCGGCTGTTCCGCTGGCAGTAGAGGAGGAACTCGAAGGCGAGCGCCTGCGGCACCGCCGCGAGATTGCATTGCACGTAGCCGGGCGCCAGCCCGCGCGTGCTGCCGGTGTGGCGTTTCTCGCGGATGTCGAGGCGGGCGCGCTGCGCGGGTGTCATCGGAGTAAATTATGCGGCGGCATTCCACAGCGGAGGAGACCAGCCATGGCACTGAAAGTCACGAAGGTCGATGTGCGCGTCGCCACCATCGAGGACCGTCCGGGCGGCGCAGCCGAGAAGCTCGAGGCGCTCGCCAAGGGCGGCGCCAACCTGGAGATGCTGCTCGCGCGGCGCACCGACGAGCCGGGCAAGGGCGTCATGTTCGTTACGCCGGTGAAGGGCGCCAAGGCGACGCGAGCGGCGCAGGAAGCGGGCTTCAACCCGCCCGAGCGCATCCATTCGGTGCGCATCGAGGGCGGCGACAAGCCCGGGCTCGGCGCGAAGATCGCGCGCGCTCTCGGCGACGCGGGCATTAATTTCCGCGGCATCTCCGCGGTCGCGATCGGCAGAAAGTTCGTCAGCTACGTCGCCTTGGACAGCGCCGAGGACGCGACGAAAGCCGTGTCCGTACTGAAGAAGCTCTGAGCGCATCCGGGGCAGACGAGCTCGACCCGCCGCTCGGCGAGGAGCTGCGGGTCGACGGGGAACCATTTCGCGCAGCCTGGGCACGCGACCCAGGCTGCGCTTCCCTGCTTTTCCCACGGGATCATGCGGTGGGCCAGCCCGACATATCGGTTTGCGCGAGAACCTTGCGAGCGACGCCGAGCGCTGCAGGCGCGACAGTATTGGCGGGCACGAAAGGCTTGGGCTTCCCCGGCGCCGCGGCCGGAGGCAGCGTGGCATCGATGCCAAGCTTCGTAACGGTGCTTGCGCCGGGCGGCAGCGAAGGGTCGAGGTTGGGGTGCGTCAAGCCGTCGATACGCAAAGTGTCGCGGTGCCACTGCACGCGCGTCGCGAGCGCCCAGAGCACCTCGCGCTCGTCGAAGAGATCGATGTCCTCATCGACCGCGACGGCGGTGCGCAGCCGCCGGTAGGAGAGCGCGGCGGCGAGCGCGTCGCGCACCTCGCCGCGCTCGGGATCGCGGAACTGCAGGTAAGCGTGAAAGCGGCGCCCGGAGAAGGGCACATGCACGTTCGCGAGCGATGGCGCAATCGGCTTGAGCATGCCGTAGAGCCGGCCTTCCATGGCCATGTTTTCCGGCACCAGGTGATCTTCGAGCCCGGCGCCGAAGTCCGCATACAACGCGTCGCGCCGGCGCGTGAGCGCCGTGACCTCGACGGCGTGGGCCGCGGTCTGCACGCCGACATAGCCGGTGTATTCGGCAAACGGCCCGTCGGCGACGCGCACGCCCGGCGGCACGAACCCTTCGATCACGATCTCGGCGTCGGCGGGAACGTTCAGGCGCGCGCCGTGCGTGATGCTCGGCACGAGCCGCACCGGCTCGCCGGCGATGCCGCCCGCGGCGCTCCAATGGCTCTCGGGGTGGGCGAGCTTCGCCTGGGCGCCGAGCACCACCTTGGGGTGATGCCCGATCCACAGCGCGAACGGGCAGCGTTCGCCGCGCGCTTCCCATCTGGCCACGTTGCGCGCGTTGTGCGAGGAGGGGTACGGATAGAACGTCAGCGCGCGCGGCCCGCGCACCCAGCAGCGCTGCACCGACACGTTGTCGACGCCGGTGTCGGGATCCAGAGTGATGCAGTGGCCGGCGGTGATGTAATGGCCGGCATCGAGCGCGTGTTGCCTAAGCGCGGGGAGCCGGTTCAGATCGACATGCTCTTCGATGACATCCTGTACCGGCGCTTCGGCGCGGCTCACCGGGATTGGCGCGCGCGGCGCGGCGGCGAGCCGCGCAAAGGCGGCCGCGGCCTGGCGATGATCGTCGAGGCCGAGCAGCCGGGCGACGCGCGCGCGGCTCGCGAAGAGATTGGTCACGACCGGAATCGGGCTTGTCGTGCCGTCGGCGAGCCGCGGCCGCTCGACCAGGAGCGCGGGATAGCGGCCGGCGTCCGAGAGCAGGTGCTGCAGCGCCGTGATCTCCTGCACCACCGAGAGCGGCGCCGAAACGCGCCACAGCGCCGCGCCGCAGCCGGCGAGATGCTCGCGCAGGTTCACGCCGGCGAGCCGCGCTGCGCGAGCGCCGGCCGCAAGCGGCTCGACCACAGGAGAAGCAAGCCAAAGATTACGAGCGCACCCGCCCGCATTGTGATGCCGAGCGGCGCGAGGATAAGCACGATGCTGAGCGCTCCGTACGCCGCACGCTCGACGAGGTTCATGTGGCCGCGCAGCCAGCCGGCGAGCATGATGCACCATGCGGAAGCGCCGCCGCCCACCGAGGCGGCGGCGATCGCGATCTCGAGCGGCGTGCCCTGGAACAGGATCGGCGGATTGAAGAGGAACGCGAACGGGATCACGTAGGACGGCACGCCGAGCACGAAGGCGAGCAGCCCGGTGCGCGAGGCGCTCGCGTTGGCGATTCCCGCAGCGGTGTACGAGGCGAGCGCCACCGGCGGCGTCACCATCGAAAGCACCGCGAAGAAGAAGACGAACATGTGCGCGGGCAGCAGCGCGAAGCCCAGGCCCGTGAGCGCCGGCACGAAAAGGATCGCGGCGATCACGTAGGCCGCGACCGTCGGCAACCCCATGCCGAGGATCAGCACGCCGAGCGTGATGAACAGCAGCGAGCCGATGAGGCTGCCGCCCGAAAGCGCGAGCAGCTGCGAGGAGAACTTGATCGCGAGGTTCGACTGGATGGCGACGCCGATGATGATGCCGATCGCCGCGATCGGCACGGCGACCTGGCACGCCTGCTTCGCGCACTCGTCGGTCATGTCGAAGACGCGCCGGAAGGTGATCGGCTTGCCGCCGGGAAGAAAGCTGCACGCCCAGGCGACCACCGTGCCGACGAGGGCCGCGATGCTCGCCGAATAATCGAACAGGAACACCGTGAGCAGCGCGATCGGCGGCAGCAGGAGATGCAGCCGCCGGATCACCGAGGGAATCGCGTCGACTTCCGCGGCGGACAGGCTGCCTTTGCCGGTGCTGCGCGCCTTGAGGTGCACGAGCAGGTAGATGGATGCGTAGTAGGTCACCGCCGGGATCGCGGCGGCGAGCGCGATGCGCGCATACGGCATGCCGAGGATGTCGGCCATGACGAACGCGGCGATGCCCATCACCGGCGGCATGAGCTGGCCGCCGGTCGAGGAAATCGCCTCGTGCGCCGCCGCCTCTTCGCGCGAGTAGCCGGTGCGGATCATGAGCGGGATGGTGAACGATCCGGTGACCGTAACGTTCGCCACGGCGCTTCCGGACACCGTGCCGAAGAGCGCCGAGGACACCACTTCGGCCTTGGCCGCGCCGCCCGGGCGCTTGCCCACGAGCTTGAGCGCCACGTCCATGAAGAGCTCGGTGCCGCCGCCCACCGCGTAGACCGCGGAGAAGGCGAGGAAGTAGAACACGATGTTCACCGAGGTCTCGGTGGTGATGCCGAAGATCCCGTGACCGGTCATGGTCATGATCTCGATGAACTCGTTGAAGCCGAAGCCGTGGAATTGCAGCCAGCCCGGCAGCCACATCGCGGTGAAGCCGTACGCGAGGAACACCAGCACCACCGCGAGCAGGTTCCAGCCGAGCACGCGGCGCACCGCCTCGAGCATGATGAGCAGCGTGAGAACGCCGAACAGCTGGTCGGCCGGAAGGACCGGATCGACGTTCTCCATGCGCTCGGTGAGGTAGTTGTAATTGAGCGCGTAATAGA
The DNA here is from genome assembly GCA_004297625.1 of Betaproteobacteria bacterium. Lineage (GTDB taxonomy): Bacteria > Pseudomonadota > Gammaproteobacteria > Burkholderiales > SG8-39 > SCGC-AG-212-J23. The sequence continues at coordinate 113,163 of SCTY01000071.1, forward strand.
TCGTCGTGGCGAGCGCCGCGACCACGAGAACGGCGTCCGCCCAGCGCTGGCGCGGCAGCCAGAGGACGACGAGCAGCAGCGCGACCATGACGTGGAGCGTGCGCTCCAGCATGGGTATCTGCGGATAGAAGACGATCCACGCCTGCGCCGCGAACCAGGCGAAGCCCAGTGCGCGGCGCAGAACCGCCGCCGGCGCGCCCAGTGCCGGCTTCAACTCTTCAGCCAGCCGCGCTCGCGGTAGTACTTCGCCGCGCCCGGATGCAGCGGCACGGAGTTGTTCTCGGGCTTCCACGCCTCGTCGGGCTTGAAAGCGCCCCACGCCTGGTGGCGCTCGACCAGCTTGTCCTTGTTCTCGACCACCAGCTTGGTGACGAGGTAGGCGATGTTATCGGGCAGGTCCTTGTGCGCGATGATGTGCGTGCCGAGGTCGGCGCCCATCGTCGGCCCTTTCTGGCCCTTGTACCACTCGGGCATCGGCGAAGGCTTGAGCCCGCGCTCGGCCATCAGCTTGAGCGCCTTTTGCGGAAGGTCGACGAAGCGCATCGGCGTGGTCAGGGTCACCTCGGTGACTGCCGGATGGCCGCGCGTGACGGTCTCGAAGTACAGGTCGGCGCGGCCTTCGCGCAGCAGGGAGCTGGTCTGCGCGGCGTCGACCTGGATGAGCTGCGCGCCGCCGGCGCGTATCTTCTCGAGGCTGGTGCCGAGCGACTCGGCGATCATGCGCACCGCCGGCGGCGCCGAGCTGCCCGCGGGCTTCATGATGATGCGGATGTTCCTGTCGGCGAGCGCCTTCTCGACGCTGTCGTTGCCGGTGCGCGCTATGTATTCCTCGCGTAGCAGCGCCTGGATCCATACCGAGTTGATTCCGCCGACCAGCGAGCGGATGTTCTGGTGCTTGCGCCCCTTGTAGAGCTCCTGCTCGCCGTCCCAGGCCCATTTCGAGGTGGCGACGTTCGACATGGCGATCTGGGCCTTGTTTTCATCCACCACCACCGGGTTGGCGATGCCGCCGCCGCGCGCGAGGACTTCGATGTGCGCGCCGGGCGGCAGTTGCGGCTGCACCAGGCCGGCGATGGAGGCGCCCGCCACGTACCACCAGGTGTTGAGCGGCATCGCGCCGAACTTGAGGTCCTGGGCGCCGGCGCTTGCCGCGAGCGCGCCCGACACGAGCAAGCCAAGCGCGATTTTCTTCAGCATGCGAATCATTGTTTCCTCCTTGTCCGAACATTACACCACTCGGCATGGGCACTGGCCTTGCAGCGGCAGTTTCGGCGTCATCGCCACCGGGGCCGCGGCCATCGCTAAGGTGCTGTTTTTCCTGTTCCTGATCGCATTCGTGGTGTCTCTCGGCATGCTCGTCTTCAACGGCGTCGTGAGCCTGTGCGGGCGCTTCAGGCGCGCGCCGACGGTCGATTCCATCGCGCTACTGCGCCGAGCGCGATGTGAAAAGCACGGTTCACGAAGGCTGGATCCGCTGGCGCAGCCCCGAGCGCGGCCCGTGGGTCGGGTACTACACGCGCGGCTGCCAATGCGGTTAGATTTTTAAAGGCTGCCCATCGAGGTCCTCGGCGCGCTCCACCTTGATGAGGACCGCGTAGCCCTTTTTCTCCGGGTCGCGATCCTTCTCGGGCTGGATCAGCTTTTCCCACACTTTGTCGTAGACCTCGCCGGAGCGGTGCAGCCGCGCGGTGCCGTAGAAGCGCGCGATGCCGCCTTTCGGCAGGATGCCCGCCTCGCGAAGCTGCGGCTTGCGCAGGAACACGGTGACCTTGGTGCCGTCGCGCAGCTGCTTGTTGGTGGAGCCCTTGCCGCGCTCCCATAGCGCGAGGTGGTATTCGTCGTACACCATGGTGCTGCCGCGGGGGCTGATCTGCGCGTAGCCGTCGGGCATCGCTACGCCGACCAGGCACACGTTCGCCGGGAACGCGCTGTTGATGTGCTCGTGAAGGACTTTCGGGATCACGCGAGCTCCCGGCGCACCAGCGCTGCTCCTTGTGCAAGGGATTCGAGTTTGGAAAACGCCACCCCGCGCGGCAGGTATTTCATGCCGCAATCGGGCGCGACGACGAGGCGATCCGCCGGAACGACCTTCAGCCCGGCGCGGATGCGTTCTGCGACCGTCTGAGGGCTCTCGATTTCCTGGCTGCCGAGGTCGATCACGCCGAGCATCACCGTCTTGTTCCCCAACTCTTTCAGAATGCCAAGATCCAGTCGCGGTTGCGCGGCTTCGATGGAGATCTGCGAGGCGGCGGTGTCGGCGAGCTGCGGCAGGAAGGAGTAGCCGCTCGGCTTGTCCTTCACCGCCGCGGCGTAGCCGAAGCAAAGATGCACGACCGTCGTGCCCTGGATTCCCTGGAGCGCGCGGTTGATGGCTTTCACGCCGTAGCGCGCGGCGCGCTCCGCGCGCGCCTGCAGCCATGGCTCGTCGATCTGCACCACGTCGGCGCCCGCGGCAAGGAGATCGCGCAGCTCCTCGTTCACCGCCGCGGCGAACGCCAGGGCGAGCGCTTCCTCGTCCTTGTAATAGTCGTCCTGCGCCTGCTGCGCCATGGTGAACGGGCCGGGCAGGGTGATCTTGATTTTCTTCGAAGTGTTGCGCCTCAAGAACTGGACGTCACGCACTTCGACGGGGCGGGTGCGTTTTATCGGTCCCGCGATGCGCGGCACCACCGAGCGCGCGCCGGTGCGGTTGATCGTGGTCCCCGGGTTGTCGATATCGACGCCCTGCAGCGCGGTGGCGAAGCGGTTGGAATAGCTTTCGCGCCGCATCTCGCCGTCGGTGATGATGTCGATCCCCGCGCGCTCCATGTCGCGGATGGCGATCAGCGTCGCGTCGTCCTGCGCTTCCTCGAGGTGCTGCGGTTCCACCTTCCAGATCTCGGGGGCGCGCACCCGCGGCACCTTCGAGCCGAGCCTGGCGCGGTCGATGAGCCAGTGGGGCTGCGGATAGCTTCCGACGACGGTCGTTTCCAGGATCATCTATCGATGTTACACGTGGGAAACCGCCCACGGGATTCAGCGTTCTTCCTTGCCCGCCTGCTTTAGAACCGCGCTCACCACGTCGGCGAGCAGGCTCTTGGTGTAAGGCTTGACGATGTAGCCGTCGGCGCCGAGCGCGAGTCCCTTGCCGATGTCCGCGGGATCGGTTCTCGCAGTGAGCAGGATGATGGGCAGCGCGCCCATCGCCTTGTGCCGCCGCATGCGGCTCAGCACGTCGAAGCCGTTGCCGTCGGGCAGCTCGATGTCGAGGAGCAGCAAATCGGGCGCGCCGTCCTCGAAGATCGACTCGAGAAAGCCCTTGACCGACCGGGCGGTGCGCACCTTGTAGCCCGCCATCGTGACGCGCAGCTCGGCGAGCGCCAGCTGGTCGGGATCGTCCTCGACGATGAGGATCAGCGTATCGCCGGGGGCCTTTTTCCATGCCCGCCGGTATTTCAGCCGGTCAAGCGCGAGGTAAGCGCCCGTGCGCGCGAGCGATACGCCGGCCGCGCCGGATTCCTCGCGCACGCGCGCCTCGTCGAGCGCCTGCGTGCGGTCCGCCGCCGGCGCGATGAAATCCTGCGTGCGCTCCTGTCCCACCGGCACCTGCTCGATCAAGCCGAGCTGCTCCATCTCGGCAAGCCACTCGTGGAGCGCCGCGCGCGGGTATGTTTTCAATACCTCGTGGATAAGGCCCGGTTGACCGTGGAAATCCAGGAGCCACAACAGGCGCCGGTAGTCTGCCGGCACCGCGCGGTCCTCGGACTCCCATGCCGCACGGCCGGCTTTCGTTACCCGGTAAACCCTTTCGCTCATCGGCGAGTCATTTTCGCAACACGAAGGAAGTTTTTCGCGCCGTGCTGAAGGCATAGTTCCTGAAACGCAAGACTTTGTCGAGCGCCCCCCGCTTTTCTCATCTAAGTTGGATTGAGAAAGGGGAATGCGATGACAAGCTCTCAAGTATGGATGATCTGGCCCGGCAACCCTGCACTCTCCGCTCTCATTCTCGCGCTGCTCGCGATGGGCCTGCTCTATGCGGCGCGCAAACCGATGCACGAGCTGATCCGCTCGCTCGGCCAGGCGCTGGGCGGCCCGCTGCGCGTGAGCGCGCGCTGGCTTCTCGCCGCGGCGAAAGAGATCCAGCAGAGGAACAAGGCGGTGCTGCTCGCCTATGGGCAGCTGGAGACCGGCCAGCGTGTGGAGCGCGAGTTCGAGCGCCTCGGCGCCATGGTGACGCGCGAGCTGCAGGGCTATCCGACGCTGCAGCGCAAGCTCCTCGACGAGATCACGCGCATCGAGGAGGACTACCGCAAGTGCGGTGAAGTGCCGCCGCCTCCGCCGGAGTGGACCGAGGCCGTCGCCGCGATCGCGAGCGTGAAGTCGAGCGGCAACGAGCTGGTGCTCAAGCTCCTCGACGAGATCAACCGCTCGATCAAGGGGATCCACGACAAGACGATCGGCGAGTACCGCCGCTCCTACGAGTCGCGCCACCGGATCCTCGAGGGATTCATGCCGTTCTGGCGCTCGCTCGACAAGACGCTCGGGCAGGTCGACAAGAACCTGTCCAGCCTGGTGTCTTCGGCCGCCGGCATCGACGCGCACATGGCGAAGTACGAAGCGATCAACGCCGGGAGCGACAAGGCGCAGCACGCGCTCACCGTGTCGGCGTTCACCCAGTTCGCGATCGCGGCTCTCGTGATGACGATCGCGGCGGGCGGCGCGTTCATCAACTTCAAGCTGATCGCGCTGCCGATGTCGGAGATGGTGGGCGCGGGGGATTACCTCACGAGCGCACTGCGCACTGCGGAAGTGGCGGCGCTGGTGATCATCCTCGTCGAGGCTTCGATGGGGCTGTTCCTCCTCGAGGCGCTGCGCATCACGCATCTCTTCCCGCGCATCGGCAACATGGGCGAGCGCATGCGCCGCCGCATGCTGTGGATCGCGCTCACGCTGCTCTGCATCCTCGCCAGCGTCGAGGCGGCGCTCGCGCTCATGCGCGACATGCTGATCGCCGACAAGCAGGCGCTGCTGCAGTCGCTCGCCGCCGTGCAGGCCGCTCCGGCGGACGGCTGGGTCGCGCTCATTCCGACGGCCGGCCAGATGCTGCTCGGCTTCATCCTGCCGTTCGCGCTCGCCTTCGTCGCCATCCCGCTCGAGTCGCTCATCCATTCGAGCCGCACGGTGGGCGGGGTGCTGCTCGCGGCGCTCGTGCGCGCGACGGCATTCGTGCTGCGCTTCGCCGGCCACGTCGCCCGGCACGTGAGCCGCGTGCTGATCCGGCTCTACGACGTCGCCATCGTCGTGCCGCTTCTCGTCGAGCGCCTGGTGAAGAGCCGGCCGCCGGCCCGCGCGCTCGACATCGACGTCGAGCGCACTCACGCCTAGGAGCACGCCATGGACCGACGCTCGTTCCTCGCTTCGCTCGCTGCGCTCGCCGCCGGCGGCTGCGGCGACTCGCGCGCCCACGCCCACGCGGTGTACATGCTGGTCGACACTTCCGGGACCTACGCGCAGGAAGCCGGCAAGGCGCAGATCATCATCAACTACCTGCTCGGCACGCTGCAGCCGGGCGATTCGCTCGCGGTGGCGCGGGTGGAGAGCCGCAGCTTCAGCGAGAAGGACATCATCGCCAAGGCCACCTTCGACACGCGGCCTTCGCAGGCGAATGCGCAGAAGCGCGCGTTCCACGACAGGATCGAGAGCGCTTTGCGCAACGTAAGCGGCAGCCGCTATACCGACATCACCGGCGGCCTGATCCAGGGCGCCGAATACCTGAACGAGGCGGGCGCGGGCACGAAGACCCTCATCGTGTTCTCGGACATGCAGGAAGAGCTCGACAAGGTGACGCAGCGCGACTTCCCGATCAGCCTGAAGAACATCCGCGTGATTGCCGTCAACGTGGTGAAGCTCGGCACCGACAACGTCGACCCGCGGCGCTATCTCGGCCGCCTGCAGGCCTGGGAGAAGCGGGTGGTCGACGCGGGCGCGGCGGAATGGCGCGTGATCAACGACCTCCAGCGCCTGGACCGGATCCTCGCCAAGAGCTAACTTCGGTATTTCTGCAGGGCGGTCTTGGTGAGCGCCATGCCGTGTCCCGGCTTCGCCGGGACGCGGATGTGGCCGTCCTCGCAGCGCGGCATTTCCTCGAAGAGATCGGGCGGCTGCCAGTCCATGTACTCGACGAGGAAGCCGTTCGAGAGCGCGCCGCAGATCTGCAGCGAAAGCTCGTGCACGACATGCGGCGAAACCGCCACCCCGTGCGCGGCGGCGAGATGTCCGATCTTCAGCGTCTCGCTGTAGCCGTTGGCGCGGCACACGTCGGGCATCAGGTAGCGCGCGGCCTTGCGCTCGATCAGCTCGCGGAACTCGTAGCGGGTGTAGTTGTTTTCTCCGGTGGCGACCGGAATCCTTATTCTCAGAGAAACCTCGGCGCAGGCCGCGAGGTCATCGGCGAGCACCGGCTCCTCGTACCACAAAAGATCCAGGTCCTCGAGGAGCTGCGCCTGGCGGATGTTGCCCTGGAGGTCGAGCTTCTGGTTCACGTCGACCATGAGCCGCACGCCGGGACCGAGCGCCTTGCGCACCGTTTCCACGCGCGCGCGGTTCGCCTTCGGGTCGGGATGGTGGATCTTCAGCTTGTAGTACTTGCAGCCGAGGGCGGCGTACTTCTCGGCCTCGCCGACCAGGTCCTTTTCCGTATACCGCCCCCAGCCGCCGCTGCCGTAGGCCGCAATGCGCTCGGCGGCGCCGCCCCACAACTGGTAGAGCGGCAGCCCGGCGGCCTTGCCGGCCAGATCCCACAGCCCGATATCGAGCGCCGAAATCGCCATGCCGGCGATGCCGACGCGGCGCACGCCGCGGTCGCCGCGATACATCTTTTCCCACAGGCGCTCGACGTGCAGCGGATCCTCGCCGAGCAGCAGCGGCTTGAGGCGCGCCTCGAGATAGGCGAGCACCGCTTCGCCGCCGCCGCCGCCGAACACCAGGCTGTAGCCCAGGCCCTTCAAGCCTTCGTCGGTCGAGATCTCGGCGACGACGAGCTTGTGGTGCGCGAATTCGAGCGACATCGGTTTGGGCGTCGGAACGGTGAGCAGCGCGGTGTCGATGGCAGTGATCTTCATGCGGCAACTGTAGCATTCGGACCATGACGAAACTGCAGCGCATGAAGGTGCTCGCCACGGGGCTTCTGCTCGCCGCCGGGGCGGTGTACGCGATCGCCACCTGGTTCGAGGGCCGCTATCCATGGCTCTTCTACGTCGCCGCGGCCGCCGAGGCGGCGATGATAGGCGCGATCGCCGACTGGTTCGCGGTCGTGGCGCTGTTCCACCATCCGCTCAACCTGCGCTTCATCCCGCATACCGCGATCCTGCCGCGCAACAAGGCGCGCATCGCGCAGGGCCTCTCCCAGTTCATCCAGCAGAACTTCCTCTCCTCGCGCGCCGTGGTCGAGCGCATCGCCGCCTTCCGGCCGGCAAGCACTCTGTGCGGCTGGCTGCTCAGGCCGCAGAACGCGCAAACGCTCGCCGGCTATTTCGCGCGCGTCGCCGCCTACGGGCTCGGCGCCATCGACGACGCGCGCGTAAGCGGTTTCCTGCTGCGCGCCGTGAGCGACAAGCTGCGGCGCGCGGACGTCGCCTTCGCCGCAGCGCAGCTGCTCGACGTGCTGACCGAGGACCGGCGCCACCATGCGCTGCTCGACGAGGCGCTCGCCGCCCTCGACGACATGCTCGCGCGCGAGGAGACGCGGCGCTTCATCGCCGAGGAGGTCGCGCGCAACGCGCCGCTTCTCAAGTATTTCAGCGATCTGTTCCATCTCAAGCTCGACGAGCGTGCCGCGCTGCGCATCGTGGAGGTCGCGCTCAACAAGATCTCCGAAGTCCGGCGCGACCGCGACCACGACCTCAGGAAGCGCTTCGACGCCTTCGTCGCGCGCTTCATCGACGAGCTGAAGAACGACGAGGCGACGCGCGAAAAAATCCACCGCATGCGCGACGAGCTGCTCGCCAGCCCGGCGCTCGCCGGCTACATCGGCGGGCTGTGGGGGGAGTTCCGCGGCTGGCTCGCGGGCGACCTGGGTGCGAGCGCCTCGGTGGCGCAGCAGCGCACCGCGGCGCTGATCGCAGGCCTGGGAGAGAAGATCGCCGCCGACAGCGGCGTGCAGCAGTGGATCGACGAGCAGATCCTCACCGCGCTGCCCGCGCTCGTGGAGGAGCACCGCGCGAAATTCGGCCGCTTCATCGAGGACCAGATCAACAGCTGGCAGGAGGAGAAGCTGGTGGAAGAGCTCGAGCGCCACATCGGCCCCGACCTCCAGTACATCCGCATCAACGGCACGCTGGTCGGCGCTCTCGCCGGCCTCATGATCGCCGCAGTCACTCGTGCGCTGCATTGAGTAGTCCTTTCGACTACCCGCCCGCGCGCCGCTCGGCGACTGCCGTCGAAGAGCGATGCGCGTATAAATGCAGGATGGATTGCCAGATCTTTCACGTGCCTTATAAGAAGTCCTTCCGCTGGAAGTGGCGCCACGTCGCGCCCGACGGCCGAGTCAAGGAGTCGCGGGAAACCTACGCGCTTTATTACGAGTGCGTGACCGCGGCCCGCAAGAACGGCTATCAGCCGCAGATCAAGTGCCGCTGACCCCTAGACCTTGAGGAACAGCGTCACGAGCGGGTGAGGGCCGCGCTGCGCGCTGCAGTGGCCGTGCACCTTCGGATCGAACGCGGCTCCCGGCGGCAGGACATCGGCAGAAAAGAAATGCTCCCCGGGCCGGAACAGCCGCGAGCTTCCGTCCTGCAGGCCGATCTCCATTTCGCCGCCGAGGATGAACACCCATTGCGGCTGCGGCGTGCAGTGAAAGCTGCTCCGGAATCCGACCGGACTATGCCGCAGCTGATAGCCGGTGGCCGGCAGCAGCGCCGAGAGCCGCGCTTGCGGCGTCCGCTCGGTGAGCGGCACACGCGCTTCGCGAAATTTCGCGCGCCCGTCGTGATCCGTATGGAGGATTACCCGGATGAAGGTCCGGTCCATAAATTGCTCCCCTGCGATTACCCCAACCACGGAGGTGAGCATGAAAGTGACGGCATTGGTAGCAGCAGTTTCGTTGGCGCTCTCCGGGGCGCTGCTGGCGGGATGCAATCGCGACAACCAACCGGCTTCGGGCGGCAGCACCGCCTCTTCCGGGTCGACTGGCAGCCCGAGCTCGGCACCGGGCAGCACGCAGAAGCGCTCGACCAGCCCCTCGAGCCCCTCGAGCCCGTCGAGCAGCCCGTCGGGCAGCAAGTAAGAACTTCACAGCCATAGGCAAAGAGTTCTCCGGGCTGGGTGTGCCCCTTTTGCAGTCAGGGGCTTGCACCCGGTCCGAACCTTGCTCGCCTCTTCATTTGTACACAACCCTGGAGGAACACATGAGACTTTCAACATTGGCAATCGCAGTTGCGCTGGCCTTCGGGCTGGCCGCCTGCAACAAAGAGGAGCCCGGGAAGACTTCGAGCGCGCCGGGCTCCAGCCGCAGTGCGTCGTCGACGTCGCCATCCACTCCGCCGTCCGGCTCCCCGAGCGCCGGGTCCAGCTCGAGCCCGACCGCGCCGAGCTCGACCGCGCCGAGCGCGACCAGCCCGAGCTCGCCGAGCTCCTCATCCAGCTCGTCGAGCGCGACCACCGACACCGAGAAGGACAAGGCGGGATCGTCTTCGGGCGGTTCGACGTCCGCCGCGACGCCGAGCGGCAGCGGCACCTCGTCGAACGCGACGAGCGAAGAGCCGAAGAAGACCCAGTAAGGGCGCTAGAGCAGCGAAGCGGGGTCAGAGCATTTGCTCTGGCCCCGTTTCTTTTTCACGACAGCTGTAACCTCAGGACACGTGGATGGTCATCGAGCCGATGCGCTCGATCGCTGCGACCATGACATCGCCTGGCTTGACCGGGCCGACGCCCTGCGGGGTGCCGGTAAGCAGCACGTCGCCAGGATGCAGCGTGTAGAACGAAGAAGCCCAGGCGACAAGCTCGGCGACGCCGAGGATGAGGTCGCTCGTGTTGGCGTCCTGGCGCGGCTCGCCATTCACCGTGATCGTAAGGCGCAGAAAGCCCGGGTCGCCGAGCTCGTCCGCGGTAACCATCCAGGGCCCCAGCACGCAGTACGAGTCGGGCGACTTGCGCAAGCTGCGCTCCTCGGGGCCGCGGATCGTCATGTCGAGCCCGATGCAGTAGCCCGCGACGTGCTCGGGTGCCTGCGCGGCGCTCACGTTCTTCGCCGTTCGTCCGATCACCAGCGCGAGCTCCACTTCGTGATCGTTGCGCCGGTCGGTGTGGACCAGCTTCACGCCTTCGCCGGCACCGACCACCGCGCTCGCCGCCTTGAGGAACATGCCCGCCTTGTGAATCTCGTTGATCAGATTGCCGTGGTGGATGCCCTTGTCGGCGAGCGCCTCCTGCAGGTGCCGGGTGTAGTTCACCGGCGCGGCGATGATTTTCCCCGGGTTGGCCACCGGCGATAGCAGCTTCACCCTGTCGAGCGGCACTCCCGCGGCGCTTCTTGCCGCGCTTTCCATCCTGCTTTTCAGCTTTCCAAGATTCGCAATGAAGGGATCGTATTTCGGCAGCGGATAGGCGAAGGTCCCGAGCTCCGACGCGATCGAGGTGACGTCGCGGATGGCGTCCCCGTCGACGACGCCGATGCGGTTGTCGTCGTAGCGGCAGATTTTCATTAGTGGAGCGGCACCGTTAGAGGATCGTAGTTATACAGCCATTGCGCGCGCTCTTTGGCGATATTGCGCGCCGCGAAGGCTTTCTTCATCTCTTCGGCGTCGACAATGTGGTACAGGCCGCCGTGCGCGCCCGATTCGGTGACCACGCGGGCGCAGCGCTCGACGCGCGCGCGCTGGTAGAGCCGCAGCGCCTCGGGCACCGAGCCCGCGCCTTCGAGCGCGCGCGCCACGACGGCCCCGTCCTCGATCGCCATGCAGGCGCCTTGCGCGAGAAACGGCAGCGTGGGGTGAGCCGCGTCGCCGAGCAGCGTGGCGCGCCCCGTGCTCCACTCGCGGATCGGCTTGCGGTCGTTGAGCGCCCAGCGATAGCACTCGTTGCGCTCGGCCGAGTCGAGGATCGCCTGGATGGTCGGATGCCAGCCGGCATAATCGGCCTTGAGCTCCTCCCAGGGGCGGCGTTGCGTCCAGGACTCGTCCTCCCATTGCGCGCGGCGCGGGCAGCCGACGAAGTTGAGCACTTCGCCGCGGCGCAGCCAATAGACCACGCAGTGGTTCTGCGGGCCGCACCACACGGCGCCGACGAGGTCCATGAGGTTCGCCGGCAGCTTGTGCCGCGGAACGGTGAATCGCCAGGCGACGAAGCCGGTGTAGTGCACCGGCATCTCGCCGTGGATCTGCGCGCGGATCGCCGACTTGATGCCGTCGGCGCCGAGGAGCACGTCGCCTTTCTCGCTCGAGCCGTCGGCGAACTTCAGCGTCACGCCGCCCCCGTTCTCGGAGAAGCCGGTGACCTTCGCGTTCAACGCGATGCAGCCCGGGTCCAGCGACAGCACCTTGTCGACCAGGATGCGATGGAAGTCGGCGCGATGCAGGTGATAGTAGGGCGCGCCGTGCTCGCGTTCGTGCGCCTGCGCAAAAGGGATCTTGTGCATCAGCTCGCCGGTGTCGAAGCGGCGGAACTCGTAGTCGCGCGGTTTCACCGCCACTTCGTCGAGCGCCGCGCGCAAGCCGAGGTCGTAGAGCACCTTGACGGAATTCGCGCTCTGCTGGATGCCCGCGCCGACCTCGCCGAGCTGCGGCGCCTGCTCGAACACGCGCACGCCGAAGCCCCTCTTGAGGAGGCACGCAGCCGCGGCGAGGCCGCCGAGCCCCGCGCCGGCGATGAGGATCTTTCCGGGACGCAAATCGAAATTTCCTGCGAAAAAGTCGAAAGGGCGCGAGTCTAGTAACTCCGAGCGAAATGTCAACGCTAGAATCGGCGGATGCGCATCTGCGTCTTCGGCGCCGGAGCGGTCGGCGGGTCGCCCGAGCGGCGGGCACGTCTCCGGGGCGATCGGCCACAAGCCCTCGATGCTTCAGGACTGCGAGCGCGGCCGCCCGATGGAGATCGACGCCTTGCTGGTCGCGCCGCTTGCCATGGCGCGCGCCGCCGGCGTTTCGACGCCGACCCTCGATGGGCTCATTCCACTTGCCGCGCAAAAGGCGGCAGCGAAAGGTCTCTACAAGCCATGAACACGGTCAAAGTCGATTTCGAAGACGGCATCGCCTGGGTGAGCATGAACCGCCCGGAGAAGAAAAACGCCATCAGCGTCGAAATGGCGCACCAGATGGTCAAGCTCATGGACCAGCTCGAGACCGACGAGCGCTGCCACGTGCTCGTGCTCACCGGCGCGGGCGAGTCGTTCTCCGCCGGCATGGACCTGAAGGACTATTTCCGCGCCACCGACAAGGCGAGCGCAGTCGAGCGCGCGCGGGTCTACCGGCTGAACGGCGCCTGGCAGTGGCGCGGGCTGCTGCATTACCCGAAGCCCACGATCGCCATGGTGAACGGCTGGTGCTTCGGCGGCGCGCTCACGCCGCTCGTCGCCTGCGACCTCGCCATCGCCGCCGACGAGGCGACCTTCGGCCTTTCCGAGATCAACTGGGGAATCATTCCGGCCGGCGTGGTGTGCAAGGCCATCTCGACCGTCATGAGCGCGCGCGACGCGATGTACTGCGTGATGACCGGAGAGACCTTCGACGGCAGGCGCGCCGCCGAGATGCGGCTGGTGAACGAATCGGTCCCCCGCGCGAAGCTCAGGGCGCGCACCCAGGAGCTCGCGAAAACCCTGATGAGCAAGAACCCGACGGTGCTGCGCGCGGCGAAGACGGCGTTCCGCTACAGCGCGCGCATGTCCTGGGAAGAAGCGGCCGACTATCTTTTCGCCAAGTCCGACCAGTCGATCTTCCAGGATCCCGAGCGCGGCCGCGAGGAAGGCATGCGCCAGTTCCTCGACGAGAAGTCCTACAAGCCCGGCCTTGGCACGTACAAGCGCAAGAAAGGCTGAGTGCGCCTCGACGAGCTCCTCTTCGGGCATGCCGTGCGGCGCCCGCGCCACACGGCGCTGGTGTGCGGCAAGCGGCGCGTCTCTTATGAGGAGTTCGCTGAAAAGACAATTTCTGCATCGAAACAGAAGCGAGTCGGCGAGCGCATCCCGATCCCGCTTCCCAACGGCATCGAATTCGTCGAGCGCGAATATGCCGCGTGGGCGGCAGGCGCGGCCGTCGTGCCGATCAACACGCGGCTGTCGCAGCGGGAGATCGAGTTCATCCTCGCCGACATCGAAGCGCCTTTCAAAAGCGCTGCCGACGACTGCCTCATTCTCTACACCTCGGGGACCACGGGGTACCCGAAGGGCGCGGTCAACACCCATGCCAACGTCATCGTGCAGAACGTCGAGCACCACGTAGCGGCGTGGGGCATCAGCGAGGATGATGTGTTTCTCGCGACCACGCCGCTTGCGCACCGCGCCGGCGTCGGCCGGCTCGTCAACGCGCTCGGCCTGGGCGGCACGCTCGTCATCATGGAGAAGTTCGACGCCGCCGAGGCGCTTGCGCTCGTCGAGCGCGAGCGCGTGACGGTCGCCGGATTCCCGCCGACGGTGATCAGGATGCTCTTGCCGTCGATCCGGTCGAATCCGGAAACCTGCGCGTCGCTGCGGCGCGTCATCGTTTCCACCGAGGCCTTCCCGGTGCCGCTCATGCGCGAGGTGTCTGCGCTGCTGCCGAAGGTGGAGTTCTACAGCGTCTACGGCATGTCCGAAGCCGCCGTCACCTCGGCGAGCCTCGCCGAGCAGCTGGCGCGGCCCGGCACCGCGGGCAAGCCTTTGCCGGGCGTCGAGGTGAAGATCGCCGAGGACGGCGAGCTTCTCGTAAGAGGCGAGAACGCGGTGATGAAAGGCTATTTCAACCGCCCGGAAGAGAACGCCGAGGCGTTCCGCGGCGGCTGGTTCCACACCGGCGACGTAGCGCGCATGGATGCCGGTGGCTATCTTTACATCGTCGACCGCAAGAAGGACATGGTGGTGACGGGCGGCTACAACGTCTATTCCAAGGAACTCGAGCACGTGCTCGTCCAGCATCCCGGCATCGCGGACGCGGCGGTCGTCGGCGTGCCGGACGAGCTCTACGGAGAGGCCGTCGCCGCCTTCGTGCAGCTGCGGCCGGGCGCGCGGCTCTCGCCGGAAGGCGTCATCGAGCATTGCCGCGCGCGGCTCGCCGCCTACAAGAAGCCGCGCCACGTGGTGTTCGTCGATTCGCTGCCGAGAAACTCGCTCGGCAAGGTGCTCAAGTCCGAACTGAGAAAGCGGGGGGTGCAATGAGATTGCTTTTCATCGTTCTGGCGTTCATGGCGGGTTCTGTTCTTGCACAGCCGTATCCGTCGAAGCCGGTGCGGCTCGTCGTCACCTTCCCGCCCGGCGGCAGCACCGACACCGTCGCGCGCATCTTCGCGCCGCGCCTCGGCGAGCGCCTCGGCCAGCCGGTGGTGATCGACAACCGGCCCGGCGCCGGCGGGGCGATCGGCATCGACGCCACGCTGAAGTCGCCCGCCGACGGCTACACCATCGTGCTCGCCGCCGCAGGCGCGCTCACGATCATCGTGCACTTCCCCAACCGGCCGGCCTACGACCCGACGAAGGACCTCGCGCCGATCACGATGATCGGCACTTCGCCCTTTCTTCTGGTTTCCCACGAAGAAACGACTGCGAGGAAGGTGATCGACGAAGCCAAAGCAAACCCCGGGAAACTCGCCTACGCTTCGGGCGGCAACGGCACGGCGATGCATCTTTCAGGCGAAATGTTCAAGCTTATGGCCGGCATCGACCTCATTCACGTGCCTTTCAAGGGAAGCGGCCCGGCGGTGACTGCTGCGGCGCAAGGCCAGCCGCCGCTCGCGTTCGCCGACATCACCTCCGCGCTGCCGCTGCTCAAGTCGGGGCGCGTCAAGGCCGTCGCGGTGCTGAGCAAGGAACGCTCGAGCTTCCTGCCCGACGTGCCGACGCTCGCCGAAAGCGGCGTTCCCGGCTACGAGGCGATCGGCTGGTTCGGGCTGCTCGCGCCCGCCGGCACGCCGGCTCCGGTGGTGTCGCGGCTCGCGGCCGAGACGGTCGCCGTGATGAGACAACCCGATATAAAGGAGAAGCTCGCTGCTGCGGCGCTCGAGCCCTGGGTCACCACGCCCGAAGAATTCTTGACATTTATGCGCACGGAAACCGCCAAATGGGGCCGCGTCATCCGCGAGTCCGGCGCTAAGCTGGAGTGAGCGATAGAATCGCGCGCAATGACAAAAGCTCGACAAGTCGAAAAAGCCGAGGAGGAAAGAGGAAGGGGCAGGCCGGCGGCGGAGCGCGCGGCCGAGGTGGTGCGCGGCAGCGAGGAGCTTTTCCAGCGCACTTTCGAGCTGGCGGGGCTGGGAGTGGGCTACATCAGCCTGGACCGGCGCTTCATGAGCGTGAACAACCGGCTGTGCGAGATCCTCGGCTATCCCGAGCACGAGCTGCTGCGCCTCAGGGGCCGCGACATCTCGCATCCCGACGAGCTCGACGCCATCAACGAGAAGCGCCCGCAATTGCACGCGGGCGAGATCCCGTGCATCCGCCTCGAGAAGCGCTACGTGCGCAAGGACCGTTCGGTGGTGTGGGTCGCGGTCACCATCGTGCTCGAGCGCGATGCGGCCGGGAAGCCGCTTTACGAGATCGCGGTCTACGACGACATCACCGCGCGCAAGGACGCCGAAGCGGCGCTGGTCGACAGCGAGGCGCACTGGCGAGCGATCATCGATTCGGCGAACGACGGAATCATCGTCTGCGACCGCGACATGGCCGTGGTGGACTGCAATGCCGCGGCCGAGCGCATCGTGGGGCTGGCTGCGGACAAGCTGATCGGCACCCAGGGATTCACTTCCATCCTGCCCTGCGTGGCCGAGGACGGCTCGCCGCTCGCGGTGGAGGAGCGGCCGCTGCGCCGTACCGTGCGCGAAGGAAAGCCGCTTTCCGGAGTGGTCATCGGCATCAAGCGCGACGACGGCTCGATTACCTGGCTGCTCGTCAACACCGGCTTCCTGCGCCGCCCGGGCGAGCAGAGCTACTACGGCATAGTCGCGACCGTCGCCGACATCAGCGCGCAGCGCAGGGCCGAGGCGGCGGTGCGCGACAGCGAGGCGCTGTTCCGCACCAGCTTCGAGCTCGCATCCTCCGGCATCGCGCACGTCGACCTGGATGGGCATTTCATGCGGGTGAACCGCAGGCTGACCGAGATCCTCGGCTACCCGGAGAACGAGCTCATCGGGCGCTCGGTGAAGGACGTGTCGTTCCACGACGACCGCGACGTGACCGACCCGCAGCGTGCGCGCGTGCGCGCCGGGGAGCTCGAATCGGTGCGCTTCGAGAAGCGCTACGTGCGCAAGAACGGAGCTGTGGTGTGGGTGAATCTCGGCGTGGCGCTGGTGCGCGACGGCAACGGTACGCCGCTTTACGAGATCGCGATGTTCGACGACATCACGGAGCGCAAGGAAGCCGAGGTGGCGCTTCACGAGGCGCACGAGGAGCTCAAGCGCTCGAACTCCGAGCTCGAGCAGTTCGCCTACGTGGCCTCGCACGACCTGCAGGAGCCGCTGCGCATGGTGTCGAGCTACACCCAGCTCCTCGGCCGGCGCTACGCCGACAAGTTCGACCCGGACGCCAAGGAGTTCATGGCCTACATCGTCGACGGCGCGGCGCGCATGAAGCAGCTGATCGAGGATCTGCTCGCGTACTCGCGCGTCGGCACCAAGGGCAAGGACTTCAAGCCGGTCGAGGTGGGAAAGCCGTTGCGCCGCGCGATCACCAACCTCAAGGCGGCGATCGAGGAGTCGGGCGCCTCGGTGACCTACGACTCGCTGCCGACCATTCCGGCCGACGAAGTGCAGCTCGCCCAGCTCTTCCAGAACCTGATGGGCAACGCGCTCAAGTTCCGCTCGCCGTCGGTACCCAGGATTCACATCGGGGTACAAGAGAAGGAAGATGCATTCGAGTTCGCGGTGCGCGACAACGGCATCGGCATCGAGCCGCAGTACTTCGAGCGCATCTTCATGGTGTTCCAGCGGCTGCACAACAAGGGCGAGTACCCCGGAACCGGCATCGGCCTCGCCATCTGCAAGAAGGTGGTCGAGCGCCACGGCGGGCATATCCGGGTGGAATCGAAGACGGGTGAGGGCAGCGCTTTCATCTTCACCCTGCCGAAACAGCAAAAGGAGGGGACGAATGGTGGGTGACAACAGGCCGGTGGAGATCCTGCTGGTGGAGGACAACCCCGGGGACGAGCGCCTGACGCGCGAGGCGCTCAAGGAAGGCAAGGTGTACAGCAACCTGCACTGGGTGAAGGACGGCGTCGAGGCCATGGAGTTCCTGCGCCGCCAGGGCAAGTACAAGGACGCGTCGCGTCCCGACATCATCCTGCTCGACCTCAACCTGCCGAAGAAGGACGGCCGCGAGGTGCTGCAGGACATCAAGAACGACGATCAGCTCAAGCGCATTCCAGTGGTCGTGCTGACCACTTCCAAAGCCGAGGAGGACGTGCTGCGCACCTACAACCTGCATGCCAACTGCTACGTCACCAAGCCGGTCGATCTCGAGAAATTCATCGTGGTGGTGAAGTCGATCGACCGCTTCTGGCTGACCGTGGTCACGCTTCCGCCCAACGGGCACTGAGCGGCGCATGCACAACGTCCTCCTGATCGAGGACAACCCGGGCGACGCGCGCCTGATCCGCGAGATGATCGCGGAGGATCCCGGCGCGCCGTTCGACCTGCGCTGCGCCGAGCGCCTGGCGCAGGGGCTCGAGCAGCTTTCGAACGGCGAGACGGGGCTCGTGCTGCTCGATCTCTCGCTACCCGACAGCATCGGCCTGGAGACCTTCACCAAGGTCTACGCGCATTCGCCCACCGTGCCGATCATTGTGCTCACCGGCAACGACGACCAGACGGTGGCGCTCTCGGCGGTAAAGGGCGGCGCGCAGGACTACCTCGTCAAGGGACGCCTCGACCGGGAGCTGCTGCTGCGCTCGATGCAATACTCCATCGAGCGCAAGCGCTACCAGGTGCAGCTCGAGCACCAGGCGAATTACGACGCGCTCACCGGGCTGCCCAACCGCAACCTGCTGCACGACAGGCTGCGCCAGTCGGTATACGCGCAGCGCCATGAGCGCAACATCGCCGTGGTGTTCATCGATCTGGACCACTTCAAGTTCGTGAACGACAGCCTCGGCCACTCGACCGGCGACAAGCTGCTCAAGTGCATGGCCGACCGGCTGCGCGGCATGCTGCGCGAGGGCGACACGGTAGCGCGCCTGGGCGGCGACGAATTCGTGCTGATATTGAACGACCAGTCGAACGAGGAAGTCATCTTCCGCGCGCTGCAGCGCATCACCGCCAAGGTGGCGGAGCCGATCGAGATCGACGGCAAGGAGCTGGTGGTGACCTGCAGCGCGGGCATCAGCCTCTACCCGCAGGACGGGCCCGACGTCGATACGCTGCTCAAGAACGCCGACGCCGCGATGTACCGCGCCAAGGAGCACGGCCGCAACAACTTCCAGTTCTACACCTCGGAGATGAACGAGCGCGTGAACGAGCGCCTTTCGCTCGAGAACGCGCTGCGCCGGGCGATCGAGCGCAAGGAGCTGCTGCTGCACTACCAGCAGCGCGTCGATCTCAGGACCGGGGCCATCGTGGGCGCCGAGGCGCTGGTGCGCTGGCGCCATCCGGAGTGGGGCCTGGTCCGCCCGGCGCGCTTCATCCCGCTCGCCGAGGAGACGGGCCTCATCGTGCAGATCGGCGAGTTCGTGCTGCGCGAGGCCTGCCGCGAGGTGCGTGCCTGGCTCGACCAGGGGCTGAAGCCGGGGGTCGTCTCGGTGAACCTCTCGGCGCGCCAGTTCCGCCAGGAGGGCCTGGTGCGGCTGGTGTCGCGCGTGCTGGAGGAGACGCGCGTCGACCCCGCGCACCTGGAGATGGAGCTCACCGAGAGCATGGTCATGCACAACGTCGAGGCGGCGGTCGCCACGCTGCAAGGGCTGAAGTCGCTCGGCGTGTCGCTGTCGGTGGACGACTTCGGCACCGGCTATTCCAGCCTCGCCTACCTCAACAGCCTGCCGATCGACAAGCTGAAGATCGACCGCTCCTTCGTGCGCGACATCGGCAACGGCGCCGAGAGCGGCGACGGCGTGCTCGCGCAGGCGATCATTTCCCTCGGCCACAACCTGCACCTGCACGTCGTCGCCGAGGGCGTGGAGACCGACGCCCAGGTGCGCTTTCTCAAGCGGCACCGCTGCGACGAGGTGCAGGGGTTCTTCTACGGCGAGCCGGTGGAGCCGGCGGATCACGCCAGGCTGCTCTCCAAGGCGAGGACGCGCCGCCGCGCCTGAGCTTTTGCTGCGCGGCGGGGTAAACTTTCCCGGGTGAGCGCCCAAGACCGCCCGGTGGTGCTGTGCATCGACGATTCGCCCGATCTCCTGGCGCTGATGGAGAAGGCGCTCGGCAGCGATTACCAGGTCATCACCGCCGACGATCCCGGCGCGGGCATCCAGATGGCCTTCGGCGAGCCGCGGCCGGATCTCATCCTGCTCGACATCGAGATGCCGCAGGTGAACGGCTTCGAGGTGTGCCGGGCGCTCAAGGGCGAGACGCTCACCGCGGAGATCCCGGTGATCTTCCTCACCAGCAAGCACGAGGCGCAGGCGCAGGTCGAGGGCTTCCAGGCGGGCGCGGTCGACTACATCACCAAGCCGATCAACGCCACCGTGCTCAGGGCGCGCGTGCGCACGCACGTCGCGCTCGCGAACCAGCGCCTGGAGCTCGAGCGCATGGTGCAGGCGCGCACTGTCCAGCTCGACCATACGCGCTCGGAAGTGATCCGGCGCCTCGCGCGCGCGATGGAATTCCACGAGAGCTCGGCGGTGGGCAACCGGGTGATGCGCCTCGGCCACTACGCGAAGCTGATCTCGCAGGCGGCCGGCGCGAAGCCCGAGGTGGCCGAGATGATGCACAAGGCCGCGCCGCTGCACGATGTCGGCAAGCTCGGCGTGCCGGCGGAGATCCTGCGCAAGACCGAGAAGCTCACGGTTCCCGACTGGGAGCGCGTCAGGCGCCACCCGCAGCTCGGCGCCGAGATCATCGGCGAGCACGACGACCCGCTGCTCAAGCTCGCGCGCCAGCTCGCCCTCACGCACCACGAGCGCTGGGACGGCTCGGGCTATCCGCAGGGGCTCAAGGACGAGGCGATTCCCTGGGCCGGGCGCGTCATGGCGATCGTCGACGCCTTCGAGTCGATGACCAGCACGCAGTTCTACCGCGACCCGATTCCGGTCGAGCGCGCCGCCGAGGAGATCATAAAGGGCGCGGGCACGCAGTTCGAGCCGAAGCTGGTCGAGGCTTTCAAGAAAGCGCTGCCGGTGATGAAGAAGGTGCGCGAGACCTACTCCGACCAGCTCGGCGACCTCATCAATCTCGACTTCGCGAAGACCGGCGCGCAGCCGGTGGCGAAGCCGAAGCCCGCGCCCGAAGCGAAGGCCGCGCCCGAAGCCAAGCCCGCGCCGCAACCGAAACCCGAGCCCAAGCCCGCGCCGCCGAAGCTCGATGTTGCGGCGCTTGCCAAAGCGGCGGCGGCCAAAGCAGCGAAGAAATGAGCAAGCTCTACGACAAGCTGAAGGAGGCGGAAAAGACCCGCGAAGCCAAAGCCGCCGAGGCGGCGGACGAGGTGCGGCTGCGCATCGCGGCCGAGCGCGACGCCGAGCAGGGGTTGCAGGCGCGCATCGGCGAGGAGCGGCGCGCGCTCGATCTGGCGCGCGAGCGCCAGGCGGCCGAAGGCGAGCTGCGGCGCATCGCCAATGCGCGCGCCGAGGCCGAGGCGAAGGCGGCCCGCGTGGTGGCCGAGCGCGAGCGCGCCGAGGCGCAGGCGGCTGCCGAAGCCCGGGCGCGCGAGCAGGCCGAGCGCAAGGCGGCGGCGCTCGCCGAGGGCCGGCGCGCCAAGGAGGAGGAGGCGGCGCGGCACGCGCGCGAGCGCCACGAAGCCGAAGCGCAGGCGGCGGCAGCGATGCGGGAGCGCGCCGCGGTGGAAGAGCAGGCGCGGCGCCTGGCGCGCGAGCGCGCCAATGCGGAGATGCGCGCCCTCGAGGCGGCGCGCGAGAAGAAGGCGGGCGAAGAGAAGCTCAGGCGTGAAGCCGAGGCGCGCGCCGCGGCGGACGCGGAGGCCGCGCGCCTTGCGAAGGAGCGCATCGCCACCGAGCAGCGGACCGAGGCGACGGCGAAAGAGCGCGAGCGGCTGGAAGCCGCCGCGGCGGACCTCGCGCGCGCCCGGGCGCAGGCCGAAGACCAGGCGCGCTCGGCGGCAGAGCAGAAGACCGCGGCGGAAAAGGCCGCGCGCGAGGCGGCCGAGGCGCGCATCCAGGCCGAGAACGAGGCGGCGGGCGCGGCCCGCGAGCGCGAGATGGCGGACGCCGGGCTGCGCCACGCGGCGCAGCAGCGGCTGGAGGCGGAAGCGAGCGCGGCGCAAGCCGCGCGCGACAGCGAAGCGGCGGCCGCGGGCGCGCTCGCCGAGTCGCAGGCGCGCACTGCCGCCGAGAAGGCCGCCGCGGCGGCTGCGGCGGAACGCACGCTGGCCGACGAGCGCGTGCGCGAGCAGCAGGCCGCGCTCGCTGCGGCGCAGGCCGTTGGGCTACAGGCGGCGCGCGAGCGCGAAGCGGCGGAGACCCGGGCGCACGCCGCCGCCGAGGAGCGCGCGCAAGCGGAAAACGAGGCGCTTCGCCTTGCGCACGAGCGGCGGCAGGCCGAAGCGGCCGCCGAAGCGGCGCTCGGCGCGCGCATCGAGCTCGAGCGGCGGCGCAGGCAGATCGCCGAGCAGCTGGCGGCGGCCGAAGCCGCCGCTATCGCCGAGCTGCAGGCGCGGCTCGCCGCCGAGCAGGCGTTGCAGCGCGAAGCGCAGGCCGCCGCCCAGGCGGAGAAGCAGGCGGCTGCGGCCGCGCGCGAGCGGGAGATGCTCGATAGCGAGCTGCGCCGCGGGGCCCAGGCGCGCGCGGAAGCGGACGCTCAGGCGCTGCGGCTCGCGCAGGAGCGCGAGCAGACGGAAGCGAGCTCGGTCAGGGCGCTGAACGAAAGGCTGCAGGCCGAGAAGCGCAGCGAGGCGCTCGCCGTCGAGCGCGCGGAAGCCGAGTCGCGCGCCACCGCGCTGGTGCAGGCGCGCATCACCGCCGAGGAGGCGCTTGCCCGCAAGTCGCTCGAAGCCGCGGAGGCGGCGCGCCGCGCGGCGCAGGCGCAAGCCGAGCGCGCCGAGCGCGAGGAAGCGTTGCGCCTTGCGGCCACCTCGCGCATGGAAACGGAGAAGGAAGCGAAGCGCGCCGCCGCCGAGCGCGCCAGGGCGGAAGCGAAGGCGGCGCGGCTGTTCAACCAGCGCGCGGAAGCCGAAGCCGCCGCAGCCGAGGCGCTGCGCGCGCGCATCGCCGCGGAAGAAGCGCTCGGCCGCAAAGCCGAGGACGCTGCCGAGGCGAAGGAGCGCGCCGCGCAGGCGGCGCGCCGGCGCGCCGGGGGGCAGGCGGACCTGGAGCTTGTTTCCCGCGAGCGAGCGAGAGCCGAGGCGCGCCTGGCGAGCCTTTCGGCGCGCAGGAAACCGGTGCTGCTCGCGGTAAGCGGCGCGGTGCTCCTTTCCTTGCTGCTCGGCCTGTACGTGGGTTGGCGCGAGCCCGACACCGCTCCTCGCGCCGATGCCACGGGCGCGCCGCTCCAGCTCAAGCTGGAGACTTCGCTCGGCTCCTATAAGCCGTAGAAGCGCTCGGCGTTGTCGCAGAACACCGCGCGGCGCATGGCCGGGTCGGGAATCGATTGCAGCACGCAGCCGATGAGGCCGAGATCGTCGAGCGCGCCGCCCGACTGCGAAAGATGCGAGCCCCACATCAGCCGGCCGGGGAATTCCCGGTTAAGGAGCTTGGCGAGCTGCGCGCTCTCGGGCAGCTTCACCGCGAAATCGCGCCGGCGATCGAGGAGCCGCAGCACCGCCTCGATGCCCGGCGAGTCCACGGCGGCGTCCTCGCCGAGGTACTCGAGCGCGAGCGGCACCGGAGAGCGCGCCAGCCGCGGCTCGAGCGCGATCCATTCGTCGCAGGAATCGACGTTGACCTCGATGTGCCACCGCACAGCCGTGCAGCGCCGCGCCACCGCCTCGAAGGACTCGAGGCATACGCCGGCCACGCGCGAGCTCATGAGCCGCGCGCCGACGAAGCCGGCGGCGGCCATCTTCTGCAGCTCGACGAAGCCGATCTCCGGATGGATGGTGGCCACGCCGCGCGCGGCGACGCCGTTCGCGCGGCATTCCTCGAGCGCATAGCGGGTGACCGAGTTGTCGAAGCCGTAGCAGCTCGCGTTGACGAGCACGCAGCGCCGGATGCTGAGCGCCCGCAGCCAGGCGAGGTAATGCTCCAGCGGATACTCGTGCGGCTCGAAGGCGCGGGCCGCGGCGAGCGGGAAGCCCGGCTCGAACACGTGCGCGTGGCAGTCGATGGCGCCCGGTACCGGCCAGGCGTCGCCGAGCCGCGCCTGGATTTCTTCCGCTGAAGGTGCCAGCCGCATTGCAGCATCGTACTGTGATTTGCCTTTTGTGCGATGCGGTAGTAGCTTGGCGCGCCTTGGACGGACACCTTCCCGGCAGGTCGTCGCGAGCCGCGCTTACGCTCGCGGCGCTCGGCGTCGTTTTCGGCGACATCGGCACCAGCCCGCTGTACGCCGTCAAGGAAACCTTCTCTCCCGCGCACGGCATCGCGCTCGATGCGGCGAACATTCTCGGCGGCCTGTCGACGATCTTCTGGGCGCTGATGAGCGTCGTGTCGCTGAAGTACGTGCTGCTCATCATGCGCGCCGACAACCGCGGCGAAGGCGGCATCATGGCGCTCATCGCGCTCGCCCAGTCGGCGGTGCGCGACCGCCCGGAGTGGCGCATCCCGCTCATGCTGATCGGCATCTTCGGCGCGTCGCTGTTCTACGGCGACGCGGTGCTCACTCCGGCCATCTCCGTGCTCTCGGCGGTGGAGGGCCTGCACGTCGGCACGAGCATATTCGACCACTACGTGGTCCCCATCGCGGTCGCGGTGCTGGTTGCGCTGTTCGCGTTCCAGTCGCGCGGCACCGCGACGGTCGGGCGCCTGTTCGGCCCGATCACCCTGCTCTGGTTCCTCGCCATCGGCGCCGCCGGCCTCCACGGCATCGTGCGCGCGCCCCAGGTTCTTGCGGCGCTGAATCCGCTGCACGCGCTTTCCTTCGTGACCAGCCACGGTTTTGCCTCCTTCGTCGTGCTGGGCGCCGTGGTGCTCGCGGTGACGGGCGCGGAGGCGCTGTACGCCGACATGGGCCACTTCGGCAAGGCGGCGGTGCGCAGAGGCTGGTTCGGCATCGCCGCACCTTCGCTGGTGCTCAACTATTTCGGCCAGGGCGCGCTGCTGATCGAGCGGCCGGAAGCGGTGGCGAACCCGTTCTACCTGCTGCTGCCCGACTGGGCGCTCTACCCGATGGTGGCGCTCGCCACAGCGGCGACCGTGATCGCCTCGCAGGCCGTGATCTCGGGGGCGTTTTCCATGACGCGCCAGGCGGCCCAGCTCGGCTTTCTGCCGCGCATCAACATCGTCCACACCTCGGCACGCGAGATCGGCCAGATCTACATCCCGAGCATCAACTGGGGGCTGTGCGCGATCGTGGTGGCCGCGGTCGTCGGCTTCGGCTCCTCCTCGAGGCTCGCCGGCGCGTACGGCGTCGCCGTGACGGCGACCATGATGGTGGACACGCTGCTCACGTTCTTCGTCATCCGCTACCGCTGGAACTACCCGCTGGCGATCTGCATCCTCGCCACCGGCTTCTTTCTCGTCATCGATCTTTCCTTCTTCTCGGCCACGCTGCTCAAGATCGCCGACGGCGGCTGGTTCCCTCTGGCGATCGGCGCCTGCGTATTCGCGCTCATGACCACCTGGCGGCGCGGCCGCGAGATCCTGTTCACCCGGCTGCGCACCTCGTCGGTGCCGCTCGAGCCTTTTCTCGAATCCCTGTTCCGCGACCCGCCGCCGCGCGTGCCCGGGACGTCGGTGTTCCTGACCGCCACGCCGGAGGCCACGCCGCACGCGCTGCTGCACAACCTGAACCACAACAAGGTGCTGCACGAGCGCGTGGTGTTCCTCACCGTCGAGATCCGCGACGAGCCCTGGGTATCGGCCAAGGAACGGGTCACCTGCCAGAAGCTCGGCAACGGCTGCTGGCGCGTGCACGTGAACTACGGCTTTCTCGAGCGGCCGGACGTCACGCGCGCGCTGGATCTGTGCGCCGGCGCCGGCCTGCCGTTCAACATGATGGAAACGTCGTTCTTCCTCTCGCGCGAGAAGATCGTTCCGGTGGCGGGCGTCGCGATGCCGCTGTGGCGCGACCGGATCTTCGCGGCCATGGCGCGCAACTCGGCCAACGTCACCGATTTCTTCAACATCCCGAACAACCGCGTGATCGAGCTCGGCACGCGGGTCGAGATCTGAAATGGGGTCTGTCCCTATTTCTCTTCGAACGCCAGGCGCAGGCGCGCGAGCGCCTTGTGGATGGATTGCAGCTCCGCGTCGGACGTGCTGCCTGCGCGCAAGGTATCGATGATCTGATCGGAGGCGTCGTCGTAGGCGTCCAGGAGCGCCGGCCTGCTTGCCTTGGCGCGCACGAGCTCCGTGACCGTGGCGAGCAGCAGGGTGAAGCCGGCGATGGTTCTTTTCATTTCTGCGTCGTTATGCGCCATGCGTGCGAGGCTAAGGTAGCCTTGTAGACCCAACAATTGGGGGAAACCCTAGTAAGCTTTCGCACCATGCGAGCCGCGCTCTATCGCCTCTCGCTTGCCGCGCCGCTCGGGCGCAATGCACTGATTAGGGGCGCTGGGGTCGTCGCCGGCGTGGCGCTAGTCGGGCTGATTTCGCTCGTCGACCACGCGACCGGTCTGCTGAATCACCTCGAGCTCCTCTATGTGGTGCCGATCGCCGTCGCAAGCTGGATGTCAGGCCGCATCGGCGGGCTTGCGGTCGCGCTCGCCGCGGCGGCCAGCTGGCAGTTCGCGCAACCGGCCGCGCTCGCGAGCGTGGTGGCGATCGTGCTGTTTATTCTTTTTGTCGGACTGGTCGGGCGCCTGCGCGAATCGCTGGATCGCTCCGACGAGCGCTTCAACGCCGCGATGGAAGCGCTGGTGGATCCGGTATACGCGGAGGATAAGCGCACCGGCGAGCTGCTTTACCGCAACCGCTGCTACACCGAGATGTTCGGCGCCGCGCAGCCGCGCTTCCATGCCGGCGGCGAAACGCAAAGCCCGGCCGGCGACCGGTGGTTCGTGCTGCGCTCGCGTCCGCTCGCCTGGCGCGACGGCCGCGACGCCACCCTGTGCGTGCTCTCCGACGTGACCGAAGAACGGCGCGCGCGCGAGCTGATCGCCATGCACCGCGATGCCGCGCACCGCACCGCGCGCCTCATCGCGCTGGGCGAGTTCGCTTCGGCCATCGCGCACGAGCTGAACCAGCCGCTCGCGGCGATCGCTACCTACAACCACAGCTGCATGCGCATGCTGCAGTCGGGCAAGCTCGAAACCGAGGAGTTGCAGCAGGCGATGCACATCTGCCGCGACCAGGCAAAGCGCGCGGGCAAGATCATCCAGCGCCTGCGCGAGTTGCTGCGGCAGCCGGGTCCGGCGTTCGCCGAGCAGAATCTGAACGAGCTCGTCGCCGCGGTGCTCGCGCTGGCCGAGCCCGAAGCGCGCGATGCAGGCATCCGTTTCGAGCGTCTGCTCGCGGCGACAGCGCCGGTCGTGCGCGCCGACCGGCTGCTCATCGAGCAGGTGGCGCTCAATCTCGTGCGTAACGCGATGGAAGCGGTCCAGGCGCTGCCGGGCGCGCGGCGGCGCATCACGGTGGCGACCCGCGTGGAGCCGGACGGCAGCGGCACCCTGTCGGTTTCGGACCTCGGCGAAGGCATTGCGCCGGATGTCGAAGCGAGCCTGTTCCTTCCGTTCGTGACCACGAAGCCGGGCGGCCTCGGACTCGGGCTTTCGATCTGCCGCTCGGTGGTCGAAGCCCACGGCGGCAGCATCCGCCACGAACGCAACCCGCGCGCCAGCGGCGCGGTGTTCGAAGTCACGCTGCCGGGAGCCGCATGAGCCGCGTCTACATCGTCGACGACGACTACGCCGTCAGGAGCGCGCTGCGGCTTCTCTTCCGCACCGCCGAGCTCGAGGTGGAAGCGTTTTCCTCCGCGGACGCGTTCCTCGAGGACGCGGACCTCGCTCGGCGCTGCTGCGTTCTGCTCGATATCCGCATGCCCGGCATGACGGGAACCGCGCTGCAGGACGAGCTGTTGCGCCGGGGCGTGCGCGTGCCGGTGATCTTCATCACCGGCCACGGCGACATCCCGGTGGCGGTCGAGGCGATCAAGAAGGGCGCCCTCGATTTCATCGAGAAGCCTTTCGACGACGAGCGGCTGCTTTCGCAGGTGCGCGCCGCGCTGGAGCGCTTCGACGAGATGACCGCGGCGAAAGAAGAAGCATCGGCCGCGCCGCTCGCGCTCGACACCCTGCTCAGCGCGCGCCAGCGCGAGGTGCTCGCGCGCGTGCTCGACGGCAAGCCGAGCCGGGAGATCGCCGAGGAGCTGGCGATCAGCGTGAAGACGGTCGAATTCCACCGCGCGCGCATCATGCACAAGCTCGGCGTCAAGACGGCTGCCGAGCTCTTCCGCCGCTGCCTGGGCGGGAGCTGAGCACGAGGCCGGCGAGCGCAAGCGCGGTGAAGGCCGCGCCGGCATAGAAGGTCCAGCGCGCGCCGAACGCGCCCCACAGCCAGCCGGCGAGCACGCTCGCCGCGAGAAGCGCGCCCCCGGAGACGAGGTGGAACACGCCGAATGCCGTGCCGCGCAGCCTGCCGGGCGCCGCGTCGGCGACGAGCGTCGACAGCAGCCCTTGCGTGAGTCCCATGTGCACGCCCCACAGCACGATGCCGCCGAAGAACCAGAACCAGTCGCGGGTGGTGCCGAGCACGATGTCCGCGGCGATCAGCGCGGCAAATCCCCAGACGAGGAGGGCTTTGCGCTGACCGTGATCAGCCGCTATTCCGGCGGGATAGGCGATGGCGGTGTACACCACGTTCATGACCACCAGCACGCTCGGCACCATGGCGAGCGCGATGCCGAGGTCCTGCGCCCGCAGCACGAGGAACGCTTCCGAGAAGCGCGCGAGCGTCATTACGGCGCCGAGCGCCACGACGAGCCAGAAGTGGCGGCCGAACTCGCGCAGGGCGCGGGAAACCGGCTGGGCGGTCGTCTGCCGCGCCGAGCGTCCGGGTTCCTCGACGACGAGCAGCAGGACAAGCACGGAAACGACCGCAGGAATCACTGCGAACCACAGCACCGTGCGCACTTCGCTCGCTAAGGCGAGCATGAGCAGGATGGCCGCCAGCGGACCGAGCACCGCGCCGACGGTATCGAGCGCCTGGCGCAATCCATACGCCGCGCCGCGCTGCCCTTCGGGCGTCACATCGGCGATGAGCGCATCGCGCGGCGCGCCGCGGATTCCCTTGCCGATGCGGTCCATGAAGCGAGCGCCGAGCACCAGCGCCACCGAGCCGGCGAGCGGGAAAAGCGGCTTGGAGAGCGCCGCGAGGCCATAGCCGAGCGCGACGAGCGGCTTGCGGTGCGCCAGCTTGTCCGAGAGCGCGCCGGAGAACACCTTGACGATCGACGCGGTCGCCTCGGCGATTCCCTCCACGACGCCGACCGCCACCATGCTCGCGCCGAGGACCACGGTCATGAACACCGGCAGCAGCGCATGCACCAGCTCCGAGGAGAGGTCCATGAAAAGCGACACCAGCCCCAGGGCCCAGACGGTTCTCGGCAAGGATTTCATGTTCTCCGGTGAGTCTACAATGGCGGCTTCCATGAAGCCGGAAACACCGCTATCGGCACGCGCGGCGGTGCGCGCGCTGACCGCCTCCAAGATCCGCGAGCTCTACAACGAGGGCATCGGCCGCGCCGACGTGCTGCCGTTCTGGGTGGGCGAGCCCGACGAGCCGACGCCGCAGTTCATCCGCCAGGCGGGCATCGATTCGATCGCGGCGGGCGAAGTGTTCTACACGCACAACCTCGGCATTCCGGAACTGCGCGGCGCCGTCGCCGCTTACATCAGCAAACTCCACAGGAAAACCGAAACGAATCAAATCGCGGTGACGAGCGCGGGCGTGAATGCGCTGATGCTCGCCTCGCAGCTGCTCGTGGATCCGGGAGAGCGCGTGGTGGAAGTCGTGCCGCTGTGGCCCAACCTGGTCGAAATCCCGAAGATTCTCGGCGCGCGGGTCGCCACCGTGCCGCTCGCATTCGACGAAAGCGGCTGGAAGCTCGACGTCGACCGGCTCATCGACGCGCTCACGCCCGGGACGCGCGCGCTGTACCTCAATTCGCCCAACAATCCGACCGGCTGGGTGATCTCGCGCGACGAGCAGCGCGCGCTGCTCGAGCATTGCCGGCGTCACGGCATCTGGATCTTCGCCGACGACGCCTACGAGCGCCTTTACTTCGGAGACGGCGGAATTGCCCCTTCTTTTCTGAAAATAAGTGAACCTGAAGACCGAGTGATCAGCGCCAATACGTTTTCGAAATCCTGGCTGATGACCGGCTGGCGGCTCGGCTGGCTCGTCGTGCCGCCCGGGCTCGCGGCGGATCTCGGCAAGCTCATCGAATACAACACGTCGTGCGCGCCGGTGTTCGTGCAGCGCGCCGGCATCGCGGCGCTGCGCGAGGGCGAGCCGGTGATCGCGCATACCTTGGCCCGTTTTCTTTCGGCCAGGGATTTTCTTATCGAAAAACTGAAATCGATGCCCAGGGTGCGCGTTGCCGTTCCGGAAGGCACGATGTACGCGTTCTTCCGGATCGAAGGCATGAGCGACAGCCTGGCTTTCTGCCAGCGCCTGGTGCGCGAGCAGGGGCTCGGCCTCGCGCCGGGAGCGGCGTTCGGGCCGGAAGGCGAAGGCTTCGTGCGCTGGTGCTTCGCCGCCGCCGAGGACCGACTGGCCGAGGGCGTCAAGCGACTGAGAACTGCCCTTACTTCATAAGAGCCGGTTCGGTTTTCAGGGCCCGCAACGCGCGCCGCCACGCATCCAACGTGTCCGCCACCTCGTGGGCGCCGTGCGCGGCCGATACGAAGCCGCCGGGTCCGCCCGCGATGTCGACGCCGTGCGCGAGCAGCGCGAGACGCACGCGGTTGTTGAGCTGCGGGTTGCGCGCGCCCTTGAGACCCTTGAAGCCGAGGCGCAGCGGATCGAAGCTTGCCGGATCGATGGCCAGCCCGCCGGGGTTCGGGAAGATCACGAAGACCGACGCCTCGCCGAAGATGCCCCACGGCACGCCCTCCTCGACGAGCACGCGCCGCATGCCGCTGCGCAGCTCTTGCGCCGTGGCCTCCGCGCGCGCGCAGGCGTCGTCGGTTTCGAGGAGCGACAGCGTCGCGGCGCCCGCTGCCGCGCATAGCGGGTTGGCGTTGAAGGTTCCCTGGTGGCCGATCTTCTCGCGCCCGGCGGTTTTCGCGGCTACCGGGTCGAGCTGATCGAGGATGTCTTTCGCACCGGCGACTGCGCCGCCCGGCAGTCCGCCGGCGAGGATCTTGGCGAGCACCGTCACGTCGGGAATGACGCCGATGCGCGCCTGCGCCCCGCCGCGCGACCAGCGGAAACCGGTGATGACCTCATCGAAGATGAGCACCACGCCCCGGCTGCGCGTCGCTTCGCGCAGCGCAGCAAGGAATCCCGGCGCCAGTGGCACCTGGCCCCAGGAAGCGCCCGAGGGCTCGACGATGACCGCGGCAACATCGGTTCTGGAATGAAGCGTTTCGAGAACCGGCTCCGCGCGGTCGGCGCTCAGCAGAAGCGTCTCGCCGACGAGCGCGGCGGGGATGCCGGCAGGCACCGAGCCATCGAAGTGCGACATCGCGCCGCCCGCCACTTGATCGTGCCAGCCGTGGAAGTGCCCGACGAAACGCACGATTTTCGACTTGCCGGTATAGGCGCGCGCGAGCCGCATCGCGAGCTGCGTGGCCTCCGTCCCGGAGCCGGTGAAACGCACGCGCTCCGCGGAGGGCACGAGCCGCTGCACCAGCTCGCCCCAGCGCAGCTCCAGCTCGTGCGCCGCGCCCCAGTGCGTGCCCAACGTTACCTGGCGCTGCACCGCCTCGACGACCGGCGCATGCCCGTGCCCGAACAGCAACGCGCCGTGGCCGCCGAAATAGTCGACGTACTCGTTGCCGTCCACATCCCACTTGCGCGCGCCCGCGGCGCGCGCGACGTAGATGGGATAGGGCGAGGTGGCGCGCGAGTCGTGCGTCAGACCGGCCGGAAACACGCGGCAGGCTTCGGCGTAAAGCGCCGCCGAACGCGCGGTACGGGAGCGATACAGGTCTTCGATCATCGATATACTTTTCTCATGGACCTCGCGAGCCGGCTGCGGCAACTGTATACCGGGGCGGTGGCTGACATTCTGGACGAGCTAGGGCTGCGCGACCAGTGCCTGCCGGCGGCGATCCGCCCGCTGGAGCCCAGCATGAAGGCCGCAGGTCCCGTGTTCACAGTGCGCGGCCGCGCCATGCCGCCGGGCGAGCGTCCGGATCCGCGCCTGCGCCAGATGGACATGCTGGACGCCGTCTTTCCGGGCAGCGTGATCGTCATCGACCCGGGCGACGAGACGCGCGCCGCGCACTGGGGCGAGCTGATGAGCAATACGGCACGGCAAAAGGGCGCCACCGGCTGCGTGATCAACGGCGGCCTGCGCGACTCTGCGCAGATTCTCGAGCTCGGCTTTCCGGTGTTCCGCGTGTTCCATTCGCCGCTGACTGCGGCGGTGCGCTGGGAAATCACCGACTTCGGCGCGCCGCTGCGCATCGGCGGCGTGGACATAACGCCGGGAGATTACGTGCTCGGCGACATCGACGGCGTGCTCGTGCTGCCGGGGGCGGTAGTGGAGAAAGTGGTCGCCACCGCCGAAGAGGTGTGCCGCAAAGAAACCATCGTGCGTGGAGAGCTGCAAAAGGGCGGCAGCATCCGCGAGCTCTTCGCCAAGTACCGCGTCTTCTAGCGCAAGACTTCGGCGTTGACGACGCAGGCGCGCTCGAGCCCGCCTTCGAGTCCCGCGAGCGCGTTGCGGGCGCAGGCGGTCGCCACGCGCTCGTAGGCGGTATCGATGTAAGCCGCGACGTGCGGCGTGAGCACCACGTCGTCGCGCGCAAGGAGCGGATGATGTGCGCGCGGCGGCTCGGTCTCCAGTACGTCGAGCCCCGCGCCGGCGAGCCCGCCCGCCTCGAGCGCGGCGACGAGCGCCGCTTCGTCGACGACCGCGCCGCGCGCGACGTTGACCAGAAAGGCGCTGCGCTTCATCGCTTCCAACGCTTTCGCGTCGATCAAGCGCTTAGTCTGCGGAGTCAACGCACACGCCAGCACCACGAAATCCGCTTGCGCCAGCGCTTTCTCGAGCGGCCATGCTTCGGGCAGCAGCGGATCGACGATCAGCAGCTTCATGTCGAACGGCGCGAGGCGACGCGCGATCGCGCGCCCGATGCGCCCATAGCCGACGAGCGCGCAGGTGCGGCCGGCAAGCTCCACGCCGCCGAAGCCGCGCGGCCAGGCGCCGGCTTTCACCGCGCGGTCGAGCGCGGGCCCGCGGCGGGCAAGCGCAAGCATGAGGTAGATGGCGTGCTCGGCGACGGTGTCGGCGCTCGCGCCGGCGGTCGTCGCGAGCGGGATGCCGCGCTGCGTCAAGGCGTCCACGTCGATGTTGTCGTAGCCCGCGCCGCAGCGGCACACGATGCGCAGCCGCTTCCCGAGCGCGATCAGCTCGGCGCTGAGGGTGGGCTGCTCCATCACCATTACGAGGCCGTCGGCGCGAGGCACGGCGCGAGCAAGCTCGTCCTGCGTTGGCGCGCTGAGGATCACCACTTCGGCGCGTCCGTGCAGCACGCCCATGCCGGCAGCCGGCAGCGCCTCGGTGAGAACGAGGGTGGTAGTATGTTTCACAAGGAGGACGCCAATGCTAACCCGCACTGTCGCAGGTCTGGTTTCGTTCGGTGTTATTTCCCTCGCGGCCTATGGGCAGGATCTGCCCAAGACGCATTTCAAGGTGATCGGCCTGAACGGCCCCACGGTGGCCTCGATGGTGGACGAGGTGCCGTTCTGGCGGGAAACGCTGCCCAAGGTGTCGAATGGCGCGCTCACCGCGGACATCACGCCGCTCGACCAGATGGGCATCGACGACAAGACCATGCTGCGGCTCCTGCGCTTGGGGGTCATGGACTTCGCGGGCATGGACATCTCCAAGATGGCCGGCGACGACCCGCGCTTCGAGGGCTGCGACCTCGCCGGCATCACGCTCGACGCCGACAAGGCGCGCGCCGGATGCGAGGCGTACCGCGCGGTGATCGACCGCCAGATGCAAAAGAACTGGAACGCGCGGTTGCTCGCCTTCGGCGCGAACCCGCCGCAGGTGTTCTGGTGCCGCGGCATCCTCGGCGGCCTGAATGATCTCAAGGGCAAGAAGGTGCGCGTGTTCAACAACACCATGCGCGATTTCCTCTCCGGCATCGGAGCCACCGCGGTCAGCATGGCGTTCGCCGAGGTGGTGCCCGCGCTGAACAACGGCGTGGTCGACTGCGGCGTCACCGGCAGCCTGTCGGGCAACACGGCCGGCTGGGGCGAGGTGGCGAAGTCGCTCTATCCGATGTCGCTCGGCTGGAGCATCAACGTGATGGCGGTGAACCAAAACACCTGGAACCGCCTCGACAAGCGGGCGCAGAGCTTCCTCCTCGAGCAGGTCAAGGCGTACGAGAACAAGATGTGGGAGACGGTGAAGAAGGCGACCGCCGAGGCCGACAACTGCAACACCGGCAAACAGCCGTGCACCATGGGCAAGCTCGCCCACGTCACCATCGTGCCGGTGAAGCCCGCCGAGGCCGAGATGCACAAGAAGCTCGTGGAAAGCGCGGTGCTCGCCGGCTGGGCCAAGCGCTGCGGCCGCGAATGCGCCATGGAGTGGAACAACACTGTAGGTAAAACGCTGGGCCTCCGGGCGCCGACGAACTGATCTCCCTCGCTCGCAGCGTCACGCGCTTCGGCCTGTGGTTCGGAGGCGCGCTGGTGCTCGCCGCCGCGCTGCTGATCGGCGTCGACGTCACGCTGCGCAAGGTTCTCGACGCCTCGATTGGCGGCGCCGATGAGCTCGCCGGGTACGCACTCGCGCTCGGAACCGCGTGGTCGCTGGGCGCAGCGCTGCTTGACCGGGCGCACATCCGCATCGACTCGCTGTACATCCACTTCCCGCGCTGGCTGCGGCTCGCGCTGGATTTCTTCGGCATCGCGCTGTTCGTCGCGTTCTTCGGCCTGATCGCGCGCCACGGCTGGAGCGTGGCGCAGCAGTCCTGGGTCTCGGGCACGCGCAGCCAGTCGGCCTTGCAGACGCCTACGGTCATTCCCCAGGCGATCTGGCTCGTCGGCCTGGCCGTCTTCTTCCTCGTCGGCATGGCGCTGCTCGCGCATGCGGCCGTCCTGGTCGCGCGGAGCAAGCCGGCGCAGGCGGAGAAGGCGATCAGCACGCGCTCGGCGGCAGAAGAGGTCGAGCAGGAGATCCGGGAGATCCGGGAGCGCTAATGCTCGGCGCTTCGCTCGCCATCCTGATCGCGCTGCTCGCGCTGGCGGTGCCGGTCGCGGCAGGCCTCGGGTTCCTCGGGCTCGCGCTCGCCGACATCTACTCGAAGCTGCCGCTCGAGCTCGCCATGGGCGAGATGGCATGGGCTACGTCCAACAACTTCCTGCTCGTCGCGATCCCGTTCTTCGTGCTGCTGGGCGAGATCCTGCTGCGCTCGGGCATCGCCGAGCGCATGTACAACGCGCTGGTGGTATGGGTTCCCTGGCTCCCCGGCGGGCTGATGCACTCCAACATCGCCGCGTGCGCGATGTTCGCCGCAACCTCGGGCTCGAGCGTCGCCACTGCCGCGACCATCGGCACGGTCGCGATGGGCGAGATCAAGAAGCGCGGCTACTCCGAGCGCCTGTTCCTCGGCACCATCGCCGCCGGCGGCACGCTCGGGATCCTGATTCCACCGTCGATCAACATGATCGTGTACGGCGTGCTCACCGACTCGTCGATCCCGCAGCTTTATCTCGCCGGCATCGTGCCGGGCCTGGTGCTGGCGTCGCTGTTCAGCCTCACGGTGCTGATCGCCTGCCTGATCTGGCCGGCGCTCGGCGGCCAGCGCACGCACGTCGACTGGCGCACGCGCATCCGCGTGCTGCCCGACCTCATTCCGCCGCTCGTCATCTTCCTCGCGGTGATCGGCTCGATCTACGCGGGTCTCGCCACCGCGACCGAGTCGGCCGCGCTCGGCGTGATCGCCGCGCTCGGCGTCGCCGCCTGGCATCGCAGCCTGACGCTGCGCATGCTGCTGCATGCCTTCGAGGGCACGATGCGCACCACCGCCATGATCATGGCGATCCTCATTGCGGCCTACTTCCTCAACTTCGTGATCAGCTCGATCGGCCTCACGGCGCAGGTCAACCGTGTGATTACCGGGCTCGGTCTCACGTCGACGCAGCTTCTGCTCGTGGTGATCGCGTTCTACCTGGTTCTCGGCTGCTTCATGGAGACGCTGTCGATGATGGTGGCCACGGTGCCGATCATCGCGCCGATCATGTTCAAGGCGGGCTACGACCCGATCTGGTTCGGGATACTCATCATCATCCTCATGGAAACGGCGATGATCACGCCGCCGGTCGGGATCAACCTCTATGTGGTGCAGGGCCTGCGCAAGCGCGGCAAGATCGACGACGTCATCATCGGCGCCGCGCCGTTCGTGATCACCATGCTGGCGATGATCGGGATCCTGTCCTACTGGCCGCAGCTCGCGCTGTGGCTCCCCCGCGCCGCTGCGAGCTGAGTCGGCATGGAGCAGTGTCTGGAAACCCGGAACGCTCGTGGACCGCTCAGGGCCACGCCGGGCAATCGGCTCGAGGCGCTGAAAGGTGACAGAAAAGGACAGCACAGCATCCGCATCAATCAGCAATGGCGGGTGTGTTTCAAATGGGAGACCGGCCACGCCTGGAGCGTGGAAATTGTGGATTACCACTGAGGAACGAGCATGACCATCAAACGCGAGGAACTGCGCAACGTCGACTTGTCCGCGGTCACCACCGGACGCCGCCTTGCGCCGGTTCATCCCGGCGAAGTACTGCTCAAGGAATTCATCGAACCGATGAAGCTGACGCGCTACAAAGTCGCCAAGGGAACCGGCGTCCCGCAGCGGCGGATCGACGAGATTTGCTCCGGCAGCCGCGGTATGACCGCCGACACGGCGCTTCGCCTCGCGCGCTTTTTTGGGGTGGAGGCGCAGTTCTGGATGAACCTTCAGGCGCGCTATGACCTGGAGGTCGTGGAGCGTGAGTCGCGCAAGCGCATCGAGCGCGAAGTGACGCCGCTGAAAGAAGCGGCTTAGCCCTAACCGAATGATCTGTTGGCTCCCCGACCAGGGCTCGAACCTGGGACCTGCGGATTAACAGTCAGGGGAATGTCCGCTTCGGGGTAAGCGGACGACCGATCCTATTGATTCGATCCTTAATTGAGTTCGATGACGATGTTGCCGGCGGCATCGAGCTCGGCGCGGGCGCCGGGCGGCACGACGCAGGTGGCGTCGTACTCCTCGACGATGAGCGGGCCGCTGCGCGGCTTGGCGAGATCGGAGCGCCGCAGCACCGGCGTTTCGATCCACGAGCCGAAGTAGGCTAGGCGCGGCGCGGGCGGCGTGGGCTCGGCACGGCTCGCGCGCACGCGCTCGGGAACGCTCGGCCCCGTGCGCACGCCTTGCCCGACGACCTGGATGGACACCAGCTCCACCGGTTCGTCGGCGCCGGCGCGATGCCCGTAGGTCCTCTCGTGCTCGCGCGCGAACGCTTCCTCGAGATACGCGAGGTCGAGAGCGCCTTCGGGCACCGGCACGGTGAGCTCGTAGGTCTGGCCGTGGTAATGCAGCGCCGCCGCGCGGCGGATCTTTCTTTTGTCCGGACCGAAGCCTTCGGCCGCGAGCTGCTCGATCGCTTGGTTCGCGAGCTCGTCCCAGGCGCGCTCGATCTCGAGCCGATCGGACTTGCGCAGCAGGCGGCGCAGCGTGCGCGCGTAATGATGCTCGACGTCGGCGTAGAGCAGGCCGAAGGAGGAAAAAAGCCCCGCCGAGGGCGGCACGACGATGCGCTTCATCCCCAGCGCCGCCGCCATGCCGCAGGCGAACACCGGGCCGTTGCCGCCAAAGGCGAACAGCGCGAACTCGCGCGGATCGCGCCCGCGCTCGGTGGACACCGCCTTGATGGCGCGGATCATGTTCGACGCCGCGATGAGGTGCGCGCCGTGCGCCGCTTTTTCCAGCGGCATGCCAAGTGGAGCGGCGATCTTGTGCGCAAACACCCTCTTGGTTTTTTCTGCGTTGAGCTTGAGTGCGCCGCCGACGAGATGGCGCGGATTGATGTAGCCGAGGAGCAGGTTTGCGTCCGTCACGGTGGGCGTCTCGCCGCCCTGGTCGTAGCACACCGGGCCGGGCGAAGCGCCCGCGCTCTCGGGTCCGATCTGAAGAGCGCCCGCCGGATCGATCCACACCAGCGAGCCGCCCCCGGCGCCGACTTCCGCGAGATCGATGGCGGGCACCTTCAGCGTGTAGCCCGCGCCGGTGAGCAGGCGCGAGCCGATCATGATTCCCGCGCCCACCGAGTATTCCTGGGCGCGCGTCACATGGCCATCCTCGACGATCGACGCCTTGGCGGTGGTGCCGCCCATGTCGAAGGTGATGATGCGCGCGAGGTCCTTGGCGCGCGCCAGTGCCTGCGCCCCCACCACGCCGCCCGCCGGCCCGGACTCGATGATGTGCATCGGCCGCTCGACTGCGGCTGCGTCCGTCGTAAGGCCGCCGTTCGACTGCATGAGGAGCAAGCGCGCCGGCACGCCGGCCTCGTCGAGGCCCTTGCGCAGCGCCTTGAGGTAGCTCGCGACGATCGGCATTACGTATGCGTTCACCACCGTCGTCGAGGTGCGCTCGTACTCCTTGATCTCCGGTAGCACTTCGCAGGAAACCGAGCAGGCGACACCGGGAGCCTTTGCGCGAATCAGGTCCCGAATTATTTTTTCGTGAGCTGGATTCGCATACGAATGCAGCAGGCAGACGGCGATGGCCTCGACCTTCTCGGCAAGCAGGGTGTCGACCGCGCGCTCGGCGTCGCGCGGATCGAGCCCACGCTCGACGTTGCCGTGGGCGTCGATGCGCTCGTCCACCACCTGGCGCAGATAGCGCTCGACGAGCGGCGCGGGCTTCGTCCAGCCGATGTCGTACATGCGCGGCATGCGCAGCGTGCGGATCTCGAGCACGTCGCGGAAGCCCTTGGTGGTGATGAGCCCGGTCTTCGCGCCCTTATGCTCGAGGATCGCGTTCGAGGCCACGGTGGTGCCGTGGCGCAGCTCCGCGATCGCGTCGCCGCGCAGGCCGGTCTCGCGGAACACCTCGGCGAGGCCGTCTACGATCGCCTGCGCGTAGTTCTCGACGCTCGAGGAGATCTTCTTGGTGTGGATGCTGCCATCGTCGCCGAGCAGCACGATGTCGGTAAAGGTGCCGCCGACGTCGACACCAACGCGATAGGTCGTCACTAAGCCGCTTTTCGGGTTTGCGGAATCGGGTCTTCGCGCTGCACGGCGGGGACCTCTGTCCAGCCGCGCGCCGCGCGGATTTCCGCTCTTTTCTTGGTTGTTGCCGTTAAATCCAATTCTTTATTCACAATCACTATGCCGTAGTCGAGCGATGCCTTGGCGGCCGAGAGCAGCTCGTTGCGCACGTCGCGCAGCACGGCCGCCGGGTCGCGCTCGAGCGGATCGCCCCAGCCGCCCGCGCCGGCGAGCACGTGGCGGAAGACGTCGCCGCGCCTTATCGTCATAGTGAACTTGCTCGGCAGCACGCGGTTCTCGCCGTCGGGATTGAGGTAATTCTCGGAAGGCATCCCCGGGTTTCCTCCATACAAGCCGAAGGGCCGGTGCGTGCGCCGGTCGGAGCGAACTTGCAGTATCGCTTCCTCCTCGAGGAACTTGTAATCGCGCCGGAACGGCACGCCGCCGCGGTATTTGCCGGCGCCCGCTTTGTCGGGCACGAACTCGTACGCGAGGAACTCGATCGGCTGCTCGGCCTCGGTCACCTCGATGGAATGCGACGCCATGTTGGCGAACATGTGCGAGTTGCCGTCGAGGCCGTCCGCCCAAGGCCGCGCGCCCCAGGCGCCGCAGGTGAAATCCACGTAGATGAAGGGCTTTCGCTCGGCGTCGTACCCACCGATCGAGACGCCGGTGTTGCCGCCGTCGCCCGCGGCCTTCACCTTGTCCGGCAGCATCATCGCCAGCGCGCCGAACATGCAGTCGGTCATGCGAAACCCGGTGAGGCCGCGCGCCGCGCAGGCCGCGGGAAGCACGCCGTTTCCCACGGTGCCGGGCGGGCAGATCACTTCGATGGCGCGGAACACCCCTTCGTTGTTCGGGATTCCCTGCGGCAGAACCGAGCGCACGCCGGTGTAAGCCGCGGCCTTGGTGAACGAAAGGGTGTTGTTGATCGCGCCCTTCACCTGCGGGTGCGTGCCGGTCCAGTCGACCACCATGTGCCCGCCCTGCTTGCGGATGGTGACAAAAAGCCGGATCGGCTTGCCGTAATCCACGCCGTCGTCGTCGATCCAGTCCTCGAAGCTCCAAACGCCGTCGGGCAGCTTCTCGAGCGCGGCGCGCGTCAGCCGCTCGGCGTAATCGATGGTCTCGCGCATGTACGCCGCGGTCTGCTCGGCGCCGTATTTCGCGACCAGCTCGGCGAACTGCTTCTCCGCGATGTGGCAGGCGGCGAGCTGCGCGCGCAGGTCGCCGAACACCTTCACCGGCAGGCGCACGTTCTTCTCGATGAAGGTCATCAGCGTCTTGTTGATCTTGCCCGCCTCGTACATCTTCATCGGCGCGATGCGCAGGCCCTCGGCGTAGATCTCGGTCGAGTCGGAGGCATTCGAGCCGGCGACGCGCCCGCCGACGTCGGTGTGGTGGCACACCGTGCAGGCGAACGCGAGCCGCTTGCCCTCGTGGAAAAGCGGCTTGAGCACGAAGATGTCCGGCAGGTGCATGCCGCCGTCGAACGGGTCGTTCATGATGAACACGTCGCCCGGCTGCATGTCGTCGCGGAAATGGCGCATGATCGATTGCATCGCGGTCGGCACCGATCCCAGATGCCCCGGCAGCGTGAGCCCTTGTGCGACCAGCCGGCCTTCGGCGTCGGCGAAGCCGGTCGAGTAATCCATGTTGTCCTTCAGCACGCCGGAGTAGGTGGTGCGGAACACGGTAAGCGCCATCTCGTCCGCGATGGAAAAGATGGCGTTCTTGAAGAGCTCGAATCCGATCGGGTCACGTATCTCGGTCATCGCTGCGAGTCTTCCTTAAATGAGGGCAGGGCCGTTCGTTCGCGGTCGCGCCGAAGCGGTCCAGTCCCTATTGTATTAGCAGTTTGTTGAGGTTCTATCGTTTCCGTGGTTGCCCTTGAAAAGTGCAGGTCGCGAAGCCGGGTTACGAATCTGCGGATCTGTTGCAGCCGGCATCGCGCCGCGAAGTTTCGCTAAGGACTCTGTCTGGCGCCTTCGTTGACACCCGTCGTTTCCTAGGTGACGATGGACTCAGTTCCGGCGAGGGAGGCGAGGTCGCCTCGAACACGTCTAGATTTCGAAGCCGATCAGGGAGAGCCGCAGTGCCACGAGCTGCACTCAAGGGAATCAATCTTTACTATGAAGAGCTCAACGCGGCGCCTTACTGGTTGAATCCACGCATACCGGTTCTGTTCATCCATGGGCTTTCCACTGACCACACCATCTGGGCGAAGCAGGTCCCGGCCTTTGCCAACGAACGCCCTGTCGTTGTAGTGGATGTCCGGGGGCACGGGCGCTCGGACAAGCCCGACGGCGACGTGTACGAGATCGCCTACCATGTCGAAGATATGCTCGGGCTGCTGCGCTACCTGGGATTTCCCAAGACGCATGTCGTCGGTGTCTCCATGGGGGGGATGGTCGCGCAGCAGATGGCATTGCGCGCTCCGGAGCTGCTCGCTTCGATTTCGCTCGTCTGTTCCTCGTGCGAGCCGCCGAAGGAGGGGGCAACTCTCGAGTGGCGGCTCGGCGTCTTCGACAAGGCGCCTAACCTGGAGGGCTATTATGGGCCGGTGTTTCGGCGTGCCTTGGCTTCCAATGTGTCCGCAGAGATCCGTGACTACCTCTACCAGCTGGCGATTCACAATCCGAGACCCATTCAGCGTACCGGAGTAATCGCCACCTTCAGCTATCGGGCTTGCGAGGAGATTCGCCGCATCACCGTTCCGACGTTGGTGGTAGCAGGCGAGAAAGACGGTTCGATACCCGCGCACCTCTCGGAGCAGCTCGCGGCTCGCATCCCGAATGCCCTGCTCGAGATCCTGCCCGAATGCGGTCATGCGCCGTACGTCGAAGCACCGGATGCGCTAAACCGAACGCTAAGTAAGTTCATCGCCCAATTGGAGAGATGAGAGTGGATATAGCCGAAATCGACCCACGCCGAGTCCTGGGTCAAGTGAGCGACGAGCAGGTTCTGGCGATCGAGCAGGCTGCGCTGCGCATTCCGAGCTCTGCCTTCGAGGAGCACAGGCTCGCCGACTACCTTGCCGGCTACATGTCCGGGTTCGGGATGGATGTCGAGATGATGGAGGTTGCACACCCGACCAAGCCGGGCAAGAGAAGCCGCCAGCCGATAGCTCGGCTCCGGGGTACTGGCGGCGGCGCCAGCCTGATGCTTAATGGCCACATGGATCCTGGTGTCGAAATGCCGGGCTGGACGGTCGATCCCTATGGCGGCAAGTTCGAGGATGGCTGGGTGTGGGGCATGGGGGCGCACGACGACAAAGGCGGACTCGCGGCTGCGATCGCCGGCGTCGAGGCAATTGTTCGTTCCGGCGTGCGACTCAAGGGCGACGTCCTCATTTGTCCGGTGGTGGCCCACAAGCTGGGCGGCGCTGGGACGCGGGCGTTGCTCCGCGCTGGGATACGTACCGACTACTGCATCAACATGGAGCACTCAAACAACACCATCGCGAACGTGTGCGTTGGCGTCGTAATGGTGCGAATCCGCACCCGCACGCCGGACCTGTTCTTCCGCTACAGCCGAGAGGCTAAGGCGAAGTACTTCAACGCCATCGAGCAGCAGTGCGAGATCGTGCGGCGAATCGGCCCTAGTCTGGAGCCGATCGCGCCCGGCGGATGGATGACCTTCACTCCGCATCCGGAGCTCCCCGGGTTCCCCACCCACACCTTCGACACGATTCATAAAGAGCATTACTACCACCCGAACCATACCGGCATGACGAGCCGGGAATGCGAGATGACCCTCCAATTCCGAACAGTGCCCGGCCAGACGGTCGAGTCGCTCCGTACCGACCTTACGCGATTGCTGGAAGGCATTAAGCGTGACCATCCCGCTTTCGACTGCGAGATGTCGGTGCCGGCCACGGGCACCGAGGATTCGTGGAACCAGTCGCCGATGGAGTGCCCGAAGGGCAACCCCCTGGTAACGGCGCTCGCCGAAGGTCAGCGTGTCGCCTCCGGCGCCGCGCCGGTAGTAGGTGCGCATGGGCGCCTGGGCAATGTTGGGGACGGGAACCTTACTGCGGCGCTCGGTATTCCTACCGTGCAATACGGCCCGGGGGATATCCGCATCTACAACGAATGGCCCACGCCCGACGAGCGCGTGCGGCTATCGGATTTGGTTACCGCGGCACGGGCTGTGACCTACGCGACCTGCCGGCTCTGCGGCTGAAGGTAGTACGTGCCGCAACTGCTCGACGTCAGCGGCCTCACGATTGAGGTTCGGGTTCGCGGACAGGTTTTCCCTGTCGTGCGCAACGTCGACTTATCGGTGGCAGCGGGCGAATCGCTTTGCATCGTAGGCGAGTCCGGTTGCGGCAAGTCCATGACCGCGCTCGGCATCATGAGATTGTTGCCGCGTGGTGCTTCACGCACCGTCCTGCGGCTTGGCTTCGATGGCGTAGATATCGCGCATCTCTCGCAAGGAGCGATGGAGGAGCTGCGAGGCCAGCGAATGTCGATGATCTTCCAGGATCCCAATACAGCATTCAATCCGTCCTACACGATCGGCGATCAGCTGCAGGAGGTATGGCTTCGCCATAAGGGTGGCGGGCGCGATGCAGCACGGGCGCGAGCCGTCGAGCTCCTCGAACGCGTGGGGATTGCTTCGGCGGCGAGGCGCCTCGGGCAATATCCCCACCAGCTCTCCGGCGGGCAGCGCCAGCGCGCCATGATCGCCATGGCGCTCATGTGCTCCCCGCAGCTTCTGATCGCTGACGAGCCGACGACCGCGCTCGACGTAACGGTCCAGGCGCAGGTTCTTCGCCTGCTGCGCGAGCTGCAGTCCGAACTAGGCTTGGCTTTGCTTCTCATCACGCACGATATCGGCGTTGTGGCCGCCATGGCCGACCGCGTTGCGGTGCTGTACGCAGGCGAAGTCGTTGAAACAGGACCAGTTCGGCATGTGCTGGATTCGCCGTGCCATCCCTACACGAAAGGGCTGCTCGATTGCCTGCCGCGCCCGGGCGCGGCGGCCCGCCGGCTAGTCACCATTCCGGGCACCGTGCCCGTCCCAACGGATAGCCGCTCCGGTTGCGGCTTTGCCGGACGCTGTGCACTGATGGTCGACGACTGCCAGGTCGGCGCCGTAGCGCTCGAGGCGATCGACGGTGAGCGCGTGGTGCGCTGCCGTCGCTGGCGCCTCATGTCCGAGCTGCCGCTATCGACCTGCATGGAATCGGCGCCGGCGCGGTCATCGAAGGAGATGGGCCAGCCAATTCTTTTCACCGACGGTGTTACTCGGGACTTTCGCCTGAGCGGTGGTCTGTTCTCCGCGCCGCACTTCCTGCGCGCCGTGCGCGGTGTCTCCTTGCGCATGCGAGCCGGCGAGACGGTGGCGATTGTAGGTGAATCGGGCTGCGGCAAGACCACGCTCGCCCGCATCCTGCTCGGCCTGCTCGACCAAAGCACAGGAGACGTGCGGCTCGACGGACGCCCGATCGCCGCGCTTGCCCGTCGCGCCGTGGCGCGGTTCGTGCAGCCGGTCTTCCAGGATCCCTACGCCTCGCTGGCGCCGCATCGCCGCGTTGTCGATACGGTGGCGCGGCCGCTCGATGCGCTGGCCGTCGGCACGCGCTCGGCGCGCCGGCGCACGGCGCTAGACACGCTCGCTCGGGTAGGCCTGCCGTCGCACCTCGCCGGGCGGCTGCCGGCCGAGCTGTCGGGCGGTCAATGCCAGCGTGTGGCGATCGCGCGCGCGCTAGTGCTGAAGCCGCCGATCCTGGTTTGCGACGAGCCGACCTCGTCACTCGATGTCTCGGTGCAGGCGCAGATCCTCAATTTGCTGAGCGACCTCAAGGACGAGTTCGGCCTGTGCGTGCTGCTCATCACTCACAATCTCGCCGTGGTCGAGCATCTGGCCGACCGCGTGGTAGTGATGTATCTCGGCCGCATCGTCGAAGAAGGGCCGGTTGACGAGGTGTTGCGACGGCCGCGCCATCCCTATACACGGCTGTTGCTATCCTCGGTGCTGCGTCCGGACATTCGCGGTGGCGGACTCGCGGTCGTCGACCGTGATGAGTCCTTTCCCGACCCGCTCAACCCGCCACCGGGCTGTGCTTTCCACCCGCGCTGCCCGAAGGCGAGCGCGGTGTGCCGGAGCCAGGATCCGGCGACGAGGACGGTGAGCCCGGTTTCGTTTGCGTGTCATCATCCGGATCACGTGG
This sequence comes from Betaproteobacteria bacterium, assembly GCA_004297625.1. GTDB lineage: Bacteria > Pseudomonadota > Gammaproteobacteria > Burkholderiales > SG8-39 > SCGC-AG-212-J23. Next base: position 158,065 of record SCTY01000071.1, read on the forward strand.
CGCCGGCCGACAGAACCGCCGAACGAGAGGAAAAAAGAAATGTCCGAGCCCTCTGACCTTAGCGCCTGCGATGCCCTCGAGCTCATGCGCCAGCGCAAGCTGTCGGCGGTAGAGCTTGTTCGATCCTGCCTTGCGCGCATCGAGGCGCTGGAGCCGACGATCATCGCGTGGACCTTCCTCGACGCAGACGGCGCCCTCAGGCGCGCCGGGCGGCTCGATGCGAAGGAACCCCAAGGCGCGCTTCACGGCCTTCCGATCGGCGTGAAGGATCTGATCGACACCGCCGACATGCCAACCGAGTACGGTTGCCCGGAGATCTTCAAAGGCTGGCGCCCGATCGCCGACGCGGCCTGCGTCACCGTCGCGAAGAAGGCAGACGGCATTATCCTCGGCAAGACAGTCACCCAGGCGTTCGGCTGCGGCGCGGTGGTCAAGACCGCCAATCCGCTCAACCCGGATCATACGGCCGGGGGCTCATCGGCCGGGTCGGCCGCCGCGGTCGCGGCTCGCATGTCACCGCTGGCGCTCGGCTCGCAATCGGCGAGTTCGCTCATCCGGCCGGCCTCCTACAACGGGCTCATCGGTATGCGCCCGTCTATGAACCTCATCAATGGCGCCGGCTTCAAGTACTTCAACGGCTCGTTCGACACCATCGGCCTGGTAGCGCGTACCGTGGATGACGTCGAGCTGATGTGGACTTCGCAGGTCGGCATACGGTTCGAGCGGGGCACCCTTCCCAAGCGCACGCCGCGTTTTGCCATCTGCCGGCCACCCTGGCTCGATAAAGCCGAACCGTCCGCGCACGCAGCCATCGACGCGGCCGAGCGCAAGCTCGCAGGGGCAGGCGCCGAAGTGCGCGAGCTTGTCCTCCCCGACAGCTACCGCGGACTCGTGGAGGCGCACGAGAAAATGCAGGAGTTCGAGGCCGCGCGCTCGTACGCGTGGGAATACGAGAATCACCGCGACGCCCTGGACCCCAAGGTGATTGCGATCATCGAGGCGGGCCTCGCGCTGCCGTTCGAGAAGTATCTCGAGTACACGCGGCTCGCACAACGCGCGCGCACCGAGTTCCCGGCACTACTGGGGAACTCCGACTGCATCCTCACTGCAGCTGCGCCAGGCGAGGCCCCGAAGGGTTGGCGGGCGCTAGGCGAGCGCTTTACAACGATGGGCGACACCACGCAGAGCCGTGCCTGGACCCTGCTGCACTTGCCCGTGGTGAGCGTTCCGTGTCACCGCGGCGCGAACGGCTTGCCGGTGGGCGTCCAGCTCATCGGGCCCTTCGGTGACGATTTGCATCTGCTCCACGTGGCGCGCTGGGCAGAGAGCGCTTGCCGAGGCTGATTTGACCGCGACAATATCACTATCAGGCAACCAAGGGGAGGGAATGAACCATGACCACAGCCATTCGAGCCGCGCTCGTTGCGGTGCTCATCGCCTACGGCGCACCGGTGCTGGCCAGCAAGGCCGACGATACTGTCAACGTCGGGTTCCGCTTGCAGCTACAGGGTCTTGACACTTACTACTCGCCAGGGCGCGAAGGCCTACTGTTGGCGTTCTGGGTCTGGGACGCGCTGGTCTACCGCGACTCCAAGACATTTGAAATGAAGCCGCTAATAGCGAGCTCGTGGAAACAAGTAGACGCCCGGACCCTCGACTTCGTCATCCGACCGGGCATCAAGTTCCACGACGGCTCGACCCTCACCGCCAAAGACGTCGTGTTCACGCTCAACTTCGTATCTAAGCCCGAAAATAAGGTGTTCAACCAGGCTGCCGTGTCGTGGATCGAAAACGCCACTGCGATTGGCCCTGACACCGTGCGCGTGCGCGCGAAGCAGGTAACGCCGCTGGCGCTTTCCTACCTCATGAGCGTACCGATCTACCCGGCCGACTACTACCAGCGAGTCGGGCGCGAAGGCATGGCCGCAAAGCCGGTAGGTAGCGGCCCGTTCAGGGCGGAGCCCGGTCCAGACAGCACGGTCATCTTCACCCGCTTCGACGATTACTTTGCAGCAAGCCCGAAAGGCAAGGCAGGCGCGCGGCGCGTGATCTACCGCACGATTCCTGAGATCAACACGCAGGTGGCGGAACTCATCTCCGGCAGGCTCGACTGGGCGTATTACGTGCCCGATGATCAGGCTGAGCGCTTGCGCCGTTTGCCCAACCTGCGCGTCGCGCAGGGTGAGAGTTTCCGCGTTGCTTATCTCACCATGGACGCAGCCGGCAAGGCAGCCGCGGACAGCCCGCTCAAGGATGTCCGCGTGCGTCGCGCCATTTCGCATGCGCTCGATCGCCAAGGCGTCGTCAAGAACCTTATGGGCGGCTCGCAGGTCATTCATACGCCGTGCTACCCGAAACAGTTTGGCTGCGTGCAGGAAGTGACAAAGTACAACTATGACGTCGCCAAGGCGCGCTCACTGATGGCCGAGGCGGGCCGTGGCGCAGGATTCAATCTCGACATCTACGCCTATCGAAACCGTCAGGTCGCCGAGGCCATCATCGGCAACCTGCGCGCCATCGGCATTACCGCCAATCTGCGCTGGGTCCAGTACCCGGCGATGGTTCAAAAGCGCCGTTCCAACGAGGCTCCCATGGTGGTCGACGACTGGGGCTCGAACTCCATCGACGACGTGGGCGCGATTCTCCCGGTTTTCTTCAACAGCGGCCCTGACGACTATGCGATGGACCCGGCGGTGACAGCGATGGTTGCTCGCGGCAGCAGCACTACCGACCGAGCCGCGCGCCAAGCGGCTTATGCCGACGCCCTGAAGCGGATTGCCGATCAGGCATACGTGGTGCCGCTGTTCACCATGCCGGTGACCTACGTCTTCAATGCGGGATTGGAAATGCCGGTGCCGAACGACGAGATACCGGAATTCTGGCGCGCGCGCTGGAAGTAACCGGGCCGGGCCTTGGCGGGGTTCATCTTGCGCCGAGGAGCATTAGCGCTCCTCGTCCTGCTCACCGTTTCGCTCTTGAGCTTCGCGCTGCTGAAGCTCTCGGGGGATCTTGCCATTGCCTTAGCGGGCGAGCAGGCCGGCGCAGAGTACGTCGCGTTCCTGCGTAAGCAATACGGACTCGACGATCCGCTCATCGTGCAGTACCTGCGCTGGCTGGGCCGCCTGCTTTCCGGCGACCTCGGGGTGTCGTTCTATTTCGGCACCCCGGTCACGGCGGTGCTGGCCGAAAAGTTCCCCATCACGATGTCCCTAGGGGTCTCAGCGCTGCTGTTTGCGGTAGTGTTGTCCATACCACTGGGCATCGTTGCCGCGCTGAAGCCTGATTCCTGGATTGACCGCGCGGTACTTGGCGTGGCGCTCCTGGGCCAGGCGATTCCGACATTCTGGCTGTGCTTCCTCATGATCCTGCTATTTGGCATCAACCTAGGCTGGTTGCCAATCTCGGGGTCGACTACCTGGGCGCACTATGTCATGCCGGCCGTGGCGCTCGGTTACTACGCCACGCCAGCCTTCACGCGCATCACCCGCGCCGGCATGATCGAGGCGCTCGGCTCGGACTATGTGCGTACGGCCCGAGCCAAAGGGTTGCGCCGCCCGGTAGTCATCCTCAAGCACGCGTTGCGCAATGCGTTAGTGCCGGTTGTCTCGGTGGCGGCTGTGCAGTTCGGCTTCATGCTTGGCGGTTCCGTAGTAATTGAAACCATTTTCGCCATGCATGGCGTCGGCTATCTGGCCTGGCAGGCCATCTCCCAGAACGACTATCCGGTGGTTCAGGCCATTGTCCTCATCGTGGCCTCGATCTATGTGGTGCTTACGCTTGCTGCGGACTTGTTGAACGCGGCTATCGACCCGCGAATCAGGATCCGCTGATCCCATGAGCGCGACGTCCGACACCACGCTCGCGCCCCGCACCGACTCGCTCGGCTCGGTCCCACGCGCGTGGCGTAAGCGTGGCCTTGTTATTGGCGGCACGATCCTGCTGATCATTATTTTGATGGCACTGCTGGCGCCGTGGCTGTCGCCTCACTCGCCCTATGATCAGGACTTGAACAAGCGCCTGATCGCACCGTGGTTTCTCGGCGGGGCGGATCCGGCGCACCTGCTCGGCACCGATCATTTGGGCCGGGACTACTTCGCCCGCATGCTGTACGGCGCGCGTGTGGCGCTCATGGTAGGGCTGGGAACGGTGGCGCTTTCGTCGCCCATTGGGATCACGCTCGGCCTGCTCGGCGGCTACTATGGTCGCCGGGTGGACCTCGTCGTCATGTACTTGGTGATGGTCCGCCTCAGCCTCCCCGTAGTACTGGTAGCGCTCGCCGTTGTTGGCCTTATCGGCAGCGAGCTCACCATCATCATGGCTGTGCTCGCGAGCCTGCTCTGGGATCGGTTCGTCGTGGTGACACGGTCCTTGGTCATGCAGCTGCGTGAACGCGAATTCGTACTTGCGGCCCGCGCCGCCGGCTCGTCTGACCTTGCAATTCTGCTCCGGGAGATACTGCCCAATCTCGCAGCGCCGCTTACCGTTGTCGCGACGCTCGAAATGGCGAATGCCATCTTGCTCGAGGCCGCGCTGTCTTTCCTGGGCCTGGGAGTCAAGCCGCCCGAGGCGTCGTGGGGCCTGATGATCGCCGAAGCTAAGGACATGGTGTTTTTCGAACCCTGGCTGATCAATATTCCGGGCTTCGCCCTGTTCGCGCTGGTTATCGGCATCAACCTGTTCGGCGATGGGCTACGCGACGCGCTGTCGATCAGGCGCGGCGCATAATGCCTAAATGCATGATATCTATGCCGCGCTGGGCGTAAAGCGCCGCCTCAACGCAGCCGGCACGCTTACGCGCCTGGGCGGCGCGCTTATGGAGGAGGAGGTGATCGCCGCCATGGCGGCCGCGGCGCGCGCCTCGGTCGACATCGGCGAATTGCAGGCGGCGGCCAGCCGGACCATTTCAAAAATCACCGGTGCGGAAGCGGGCATCGTTACCACGGGAGCCGCAGCCGCGCTTACGCTCGCTGCCGCGGCCGCGATGACGCGCTGGGACATCGCGCGCATGGCCGCGCTGCCGAACGCCGACGCCTTCCCGAACGAAATCCTGCTCCCGCGCACGCATTACACCGGCTATGCGCATGCACTGCGCGCGTCCGGCGCGCGGCTCGTCGATCTCGGGCACAACGACCGCGGCACCGGCGCCGGCGTGCGCGGCATCGAGGCATGGGAGATCGAGGCCGCTTTCACGCCGCGCACCGCGGCGTTCGCTTTTTCGGCCAATCCCGCGAACGCGGCCGATCTGCCCACGGTGGTGTCGGTTTGCAGGAAACATAAGATCCCGGTGATCGTCGACGCCGCGGCCCAGCTTCCGCCCAAGGCGAATCTCAGGAAATTCCTCGAGCTCGGCGCCGACCTGGTGGCGTTCTCCGGCGGCAAGGCGATCGGCGGCCCGCAGGCTTCCGGCATTCTCGCCGGGCGGCGCGACCTCGTCGGCGCCGCGCTGGTGCAGCAACTCGACATGGACGTCTCGCCCGAGACCTGGTCGCCCCCGGAGCTCATCGACCGGCAGGCGATGAAAGGCGTGCCGCATCACGGTCTGGGCCGCGGCTTCAAGGCAGGCAAGGAGGAGATCGTCGGCCTGCTCGTCGCGCTCGAGCGCTTCGCCGCCGCGGACGACCAGGCATCGAACGCCGCCCTCGAAAGAAGGCTGCAGCACATCGCCAAGGAGATCGGCGAAGGCGTGTCAACGAGGATCGTGCCGGCGAGCGAGACCGGAAAAGTGCCGCAGCTCTACGTCGCGCTCAAGGAACCCCTGGAGGTGAGCCGCCGCTTGCAGGCGGGCGACCCGCCGGTGCATCTTTCAGAGCGCCTCGCCTCGCAGGGCTGGCTCATCATCGACCCGCAGGCACTGCGGGCCGAGGACGACGCGGCTCTTGCGCGCGCCCTGCGGCGGGCGCTCGGCTGAAGAGCCTTCCAAACGTAAAACAGGGACGGACCACGTTTCATTGAACGCGATCCGTCCCTTGGGGGACGCGACGCCGCTCAGGCGTTGCTGACGCGGCGGGTGACGGCCACCGTGCTCTGCGCCTTCTCGAGCACGGAGATCTCGCCGGCGAGCTCGGCGCCTTCCTCGACCTTGATCTTGGCGTAGCGGATCTTGCCGGAGACCTTGCCGGTCGCGTGGATGATGAGCTGCTTGCGCACCGTGAGCTCGCCTTCGAAGCGGCCGTGAACTTCGGCGTTGTCGACGGCGATGGTGCCCTGGAACACGCCGTGCTCGGTGATCTCCAGCACGCGCGAGTCGAGCGTCGCCTCGATGCGGCCTTCGACGACGAGCGTGTCGCAGTCGCTGATCTCGACGCCCTTGATCTTGATCTGCGGGCCGACGACGAGCTTGGCTTCCTTGCGCTCGTCGCCGCTGCGCGTGTCAGCGCGGCTCGCGGCAGGGGTCTCGGAGGGCGCGACGGGCGCTGCGTTGGCAGCAGGCGCAGGCGCGGTGGCGTTGGTTTGGTTGGGGCGGTACTGGTTGTTTTCTTCGCGCCGGCGGAAGAACCCGTCTTTCTGTAGCACTTTCAACTCCCTCGTCGTAGTGATGGGTAGGACAACGCGTCCCCTTACGCACGAACCGTACCCGCTGACAAGTGATTGAGGAATAAAGCTTTTTGTTGAGCGGCGCAGAAACGAGCGTCGGCGATAGGCGACGGGTCGCCCCCTTACAAAACGCCAAGGCCTTGTTCTTAACCGTGAATCTTATGTCGTGCTAGCGCTACGTCGAGCGTGGAGGCGATTCCATTCGTCGAAGTATCGCAGCGTGCTCTGCGACTCGCAGCGCTGCTCGAGCAGCGTTTCCGGATCCCATTCGCTGCGCTCGGTCGCGAAGAAATCTCCGCCGTACACGTGAATCGCGCCGGTGAGGCGGGGAATCGGGTTGGTGACCGAATGGATGATCTCGGGACCGAGCGGCACCGCGTCGCGCTCGCACAGCGACTGGGCGCCCGCCGCTTCGATCCGGCCCCCGGGCAGGCGGCGCCAGAAGATGTTGTCCTCGCGCCCGGTGTAGATGCCGATGACACCCCACATGCGGTGGTTATGCGGATAAATCGTCATGTGCGCTCCCCAGACGACATTGAGGATCGTCAGCTCTGGGGAGTGATAGAGCTTGCGGACTTCGGCGCGTACGGGCTCGCCCAGCCCTTGCAGCATTGCGCGCGGCTCGGCGAGCGCGCGCGCCAGCACCTCGCGCACCGCCTTGTGGGTCCGGTCCTCGGCGTGCGCGGCGCGGCAGTCCGCGATGAGGCGTTCCACATCGAACATGCGCGGCAGTCTACACTCGCCCCGGGGGCTTATGAATCTCTTCGATCTGGACGGGAAGGTCGCCGTCGTCACGGGCGGCGCCAAAGGAATCGGCGCGGCGACGGCCAGGCTGCTCTGCGAGGCCGGGGCGCGCGTCGAGGTGCTGGACATCGAGCGCGGCTGCGACGTCGCCGACGAGGCGGCCGTAAAGACGGCGTTCGCGCGCATCGGCGCAATCGACATCCTCGTCAACAATGCCGGACGGGCGATACGCAAGCCCGCCGTGGAGCTGCCGAAAGCGGATTGGGACGCGGTGATGGAGCTGAATGTCACCGCCACCTTCCTGTGCTCGAGACTCGCGCATCCCTATATGAAGAGGCGCGGCGGCGGCGCCATCGTGAACCTGGCGTCGATCATGGGGCTTTCCGGCGGGATTTTCCCCAACGCCTCCTACATGGCGTCCAAGGGCGCGGTCGTCAACCTCACGCGCGCGCTCGCGCTGGAATGGGCCGAGGACAACATCCGCGTCAACGCGGTCGCGCCCACTTTCGTGCGCACCGATTTCACCGCGCCGATCTTTTCGAATCCCCAGGTCCTGGAAACCGTGATGTCGCACACCCCGCTGCGGCGGCTACCCGAGGTGGACGACATCGCCGCCGCGATCCTGTATCTCTGCAGCCCGGCGGCGCGCTGCGTGACCGGCATTACCTTGCCCGTGGACAGCGGCTATCTCGCACGCTAGGAGACGCGCATGAACTTCCCGAACGAAAGCCGCAGTTACCGGCATTCCCGCGACGAGCTGCTGGAGGCGGAGATCCGGCTGCGCCGGACCCTCGAAGAGGTCGCCGCCCTGCGGCGCCAGCTGCCCCCGGGCGGGGTCGCGCAGGACTACACGTTCGATGGCGCAAACGGCAAGCTGCGCCTCGCCGATCTGTTCGAGCGGGGCGAAAGCCTCGTTGCCTACAGCTTCATGTACGGGCCGGACATGGAGCGCCCGTGCCCGATGTGCACGTCGATTCTGGACGGCCTCGAAGGCAACGCGCAGCACATCGCGCAGCGCACGAACCTCGTCGTGATCGCCAAATCGCCCATCGAGCGCATCCTCGCCTTCGCGCGCTCGCGCGGCTGGTCGCGCCTGCGGCTTCTCTCCTCGCAGGGCAACAGCTACAACCGCGACTATTACGCCGAGACGGCCGACGGCGCGCAAATGCCCATGCTCAACGTGTTCCGCAGGGACGGCGGCACGATTCGCCATTTCTATGGCACCGAGCTGCTGTACGCCAAAGAAGAACCCGGCCAGAACGCCCGCCACGTCGATCTCATCTGGCCGCTGTGGAACGTGCTCGACCTGACCCCCGAAGGGCGCGGCACCGACTGGTATCCGAAGCTCGAATACTGATCAGCCGCGCGCGCGCAGATCGGTGACGCAGTTCTCCGCGGCGCGCAGGGGGCTGTCCGCGTGGTTGTAGCGCGGCAAGCTACCGTGCTTGTCGAGATATACCTGGAGCAGGTCGCCTTCGCGGGTCTTCGGCGTGGGCGTCGCCTCCCAGGTGAAGTGCGATGCGGCGATCAGCCCCTGCTCCTGCAACTCGAGGTACGCCCTGAGGCGGTCGCGCAGCGTGGTGTTCCAGGGCGTGTGGCCGATGTAGACGCAATCGCTAGCGTCCCATAGGGTAAACACGCCCTGCTGCTCCGGCGTGTCCCGGACGGCATCGGCATGGAACCTCCATCGCAAGCTTGCGACCGCCATGGGACTACCGTAGCAGCCGCCGTGCCCGCTGCTTCAATACCCGGCTTCGAAGTCCACGAGGTCCCGCGGCGCTTCGCCGCGGCGCACGCGCTCGATGTTCGCCACGACCCTCGGCAGCGCGGTGCGCGGCTCGGTGAGCGCCGCGATGTGCGGGGTGAGCGTGACGCCCGGATGCCGCCACAGCGGGTCGCTCGCCGGCAGCGGCTCGCGCTCGAAGACGTCGAGATAGGCGTGCGAAAGCGCGCCGCTGTCGAGGGCGTCGAGCAGATCCTTCAGGACGAGATGGCCGCCGCGCGCCAGATTGATCACGCAGCCGCCGCGCTTCATCGCGGCGAACGTCTTGCCGTCGAGGAGGCCCTGCGTGTCGCGCGTGAGCGGCAGCAGGCATACGACGACGTCGCTCTTGGGCAGCATCTCGGCGAGGTCGGTAAAGCATTCCGCGCCGGGAATGTTTTTCGGCCGGCGGCTCCAGCCGGCGACGTTGAAGCCCAGCGCCACGAGCTTGCGCGCGGCGTCGCTGCCCAGCTCTCCAAGACCCAGCAGGCCGATCGTGCGGTCGCCCGCCATGCGTTGCCCGATGCGCTGCCAGCTGCCGGCGCGCTGGTGCATGCGGTAGCGGTAGAGATTCCGGTGCCAGTCGAGGACGCAGGCGAGCACCATCTCCGACATGGCGGCAACCATGCCCGGATCGATGGTGCGCGCAAGCGGCACGCCGCGCGGCAGCGTGGGATCGGCGAGCAGCTTTTCGACGCCCATCCACAGCGACTGGATGAGACGCGGGCGCCCGATCTTCTCGAACGTGCCCGCGGGCGGCAGGGCGACGAGCGCGACGTCGACATCCTTCGAGGGAACGACGGCGAGCTCGTCGCGCGGCAGCGCCTCCTTCAGCAGCGGCAGCCACACCTCGGGCTTTTCGCCAGTCGATGCAAAGAGGATTTTCACCGGCGCGCGATGGTAGCATTCCGCGCCACATGAAGCCGCCGTTCCGCGCCGACCAGGTCGGCAGCCTTTTGCGTCCGCCCGGCCTGGCCGAAGCTCGCAAGCGCAAAGACATCGCGTTCCAACAGGAAGCGATCCGCGAGGTCGTCGCCCGGCAGGAAGCGATCGGCCTGCACGGCATCACCGACGGCGAGTTCAGCCGCGACTGGTGGCATCTCGACTTCCTGTCGCAGCTCGATGGCGTCGCGCTCAAGACCAATCCCGGGCCCAAGTTCGCCGGCACAGAGGAGCAGCCGCCGATTCCCGTGGTCACCGGCAAGGTCGGATATTCGCGGCCGATCATGATCGGCGACTTCGCGTTCCTGAAAAGCTGCACCTCGCGGACCGCGAAGTTCACCATCCCGTCGCCGTCGATGCTCCACTTGCGGGCCGGCCGCGCGGGCATCGCGTACGACGACATGGCGGAATTCTGGAGCGACGCGGCGGCCGCCTACCGCGCCGCGATCGCCGCATTCGCCGCCGCCGGATGCGCCTATCTGCAGCTCGACGACGTCGCGTTCGCTTATTTGTGCGATCCGAAAATCCGCGACAACTGCCGCAGGAACGGCGACGACCCGGAGAAGCTGCCGCGCACCTATGCCGAGGCGATCAACCGGGCGCTGCAGGGCCGCCCGAAGGGAATGGCGGTCACCATGCATACCTGCCGCGGCAACTTCAAGAGCGCATGGGTCGCCGAGGGCGGGTACGAGCCGGTGGCCGAGGCGATGTTCTCGTGCGCGGTGGACGGCTTTTTCATGGAGTTCGACAGCGCGCGCGCCGGCGGCTTCGAGCCGTTGCGCTGGCTTCCGCGCAGAAAGAAAGCGGTGCTCGGCCTGGTGACCACTAAATCCGCCGGGCTCGAGTCCAAGGAGGACCTGAAGCGGCGCATCGACGAAGCGGCGAAGTTCGTGCCGCTGGAGGATCTGTGCCTGTCGCCGCAGTGCGGCTTCTCGAGCACGCACCACGGCAACCGGCTTACGCAGGAAAAGCAATGGCGCAAGCTCGAGGTTGTGATCGAGGTAGCGAAGGAGGTGTGGACATGAGCCAGGTGATCCGCCCCCCTGTGAAGGGGGGAAGCGAGCGTGTTTTTCGCGAGCGGGGGGTTTGCTTTTTGAAAACCAACCCCCCGCTCGTTTCACTCGCGACCCCCTTAACAGGGGGTCAAAGGAACGTCAATGAGCGTTGAGAAAGACATTCTGAACCTGGAAGACCGCCGCATCGCGGCGATGACCGCGCAGGACTTCGGCGCGCTGGATCCGCTGGTGCACGGCGAGCTCCTTTACACGCATTCGACCGGCGTCACCGATACCAAGGCGAGCTGGATGGAGTCGATGAGATCGGGGAGAGTGAAGTACAAGAGCGCTGCGTGCAGCGAGCGCAAGGTGCGCGTCTTCGGCGACGTGGCGCTGGTCAACGGCAAGGCGAATTTCCAGGCGGAGGTCAACGGCCAGCCGCGCACGCTGAAGCTCTTTTTCCTCAACGCCTGGACGCGCACGCCGCAGGGCTGGAAGTTCGTCGCCTGGCAATCCTGCCCGCAGCCTGCGTGAGCGACTTCAAGGGCCGGCGCGAGGACGACCGCCTCCTCACCGGGCAGGGCCGCTACACCGCCGACTGGAACTTTCCCGGCCAGCTTTACGCCGCCTTCCTGCGATCCGATCGGGCACATGCGGTCATAAAAGAATTAAACACGACACAAGCCAAATCTTCAGGCGGCGTAGTTGCCGTCTTCACCGGCGAGGACGTGGCGCACTTCAGGACGCCGCCGCCGATGGTGAAGTTCCCGCTCAAGGTGCCGCATCGAGATGTGCTGGCGCGCGGCCGCGTGCGCTACGTCGGGCAGGAGATCGCGCTCGTCGTCGCGACCACCGCCGCCGCGGCGCAGGACGCGGTCGAGAAGATCGAGATCGACTACGAGGAGCTGCCCGCGGTAGTGGACGCGGCGGCGGCGCTCGAAGCCGATGCGCCGCAGCTTCACGACGACGTTCCCGGGAATCTCGCCGGCACGTACGAATACGGCGATGCCGCGGCTACCGCCGATGCGATGCGGCGTGCCGCGCATGTCACGCGCCTTACGCTCGATTCGACGCGCGTGTCGGGCAACCCGATGGAGCCCAAGGCGTGCAGCGTCGTCTACGACGCGGCGAGCGACAGCTACGACGTCTACGCAGCCTCGCAGGGCATGTCGATGATGCTGCCGAACTTCTCGGCGATCACCGGCGTGCCTGCCGAGCGCGTGCGCATCCGCGCGCAGGACGTGGGCGGCGGCTTCGGCATCCGCTCGCAGGCGTATCCCGAGTACTGCGCGCTGATGCATGCGGCCAAGACGCTGCGCAAGCCCGTGAAATGGGTGGGCTCGCGCTTCGAGACCATCGTGAGCGACCACCACGGGCGCGCGGCGCAGCTGCACGGCGAGCTCGCGCTCGACGCGCAGGGCAATTTCATCGCCGCGCGCTTTCACTGGATCGTGAACGCGGGCGCCTATCTCTCGCAGGCCGGGCCGCTCATCAATACGCTCAATCCCTCGACGCACGCGATCAACGCTTACCGGATTCCGGTGATTTTCGGGCGGCACCAACTCGTGCTGACGAACACCACGGCGACTACCGCCTATCGCGGCGCCGGGCGCCCGAACGTCACCTACCTTATGGAGCGCCTGGTCGACGAGGCGGCGCGCGAGCTGGCCGCGGACCGCGTCGAGCTGCGCAGGCGCAATCTCATCCCGAAGGAAGCGTTTCCGTACAAGACGCCGGTCGGCTCGACCTACGACAGCGGCGACCCGCCCGGAGAGCTCGAGCTCGCGCTGAAACACTCGGATTGGGCTTCGTTCGAATCTCGAAGAACCGACTCAAGGAAACGCGGAAAGCTGCGCGGCATCGGCTGCGCGATGTTCGTCGAGCCCTCGGGCGGCGGCGCTTCTGCGCAGGAGCAGGCGGCGATCAAGTTCGGGGAATCGGGTGACGCGACATTGCACGTGCTCTCGGGCCCCTCGGGCCAGGGGCACGAGACCATGTTCGCCGACCTCGTCGCCGAGGTGCTCGCGCTGCCGCAGGACAGGATCGTCGTCAAGCCGAGCGATCCCGACGGCCCGGCGCTGATGGGCGGCGGCACGGTCGGCTCGCGCTCGATGATGTCGCACGGGGCGGCGCTTTTCGCCACGGCGCAGCAAGTCGTCAAGAAAGGCCTCGAGCTCGCGGCGAAGGATCTCGAAGTCGCCGCGCAGGACGTCGAGTTCCGCGGCGGCAAATACCGCGTCAAGGGAACCGACATCGCGGTCGGCTTCGCCGAAGTGGCGAGACGGCATAAGAGCGCGCTCGACACGCAAGGCGGCATTCCGACGCCGACCGCCTTCCCGGGCGGCGCGCATGTCGCCGAGGTGGAGATCGATCCCGACACCGGCGTCATCGAGGTGGCGAGCTACGTGGCCGTCGACGACTCCGGGCGCGTGCTGAACCACACGCTGGTGGAGGGGCAGCTCCACGGCGGCATTGCCCAGGGCATCGGCCAGGTGCTCGCCGAGCATTGCGTGTACGACGCGTCGGGGCAGCTCCTTACCGGGAGCTTCATGGACTACGCGATGCCGCGGCCGGAAATGCTGACGAGCGTGCGGCTCTACGACCACTCGGTGCCTTCGCCCACCAACCCGCTGGGCGCCAAGGGCGCGGGCGAGGCCGGCACGACGGGCGCGATCCCCGCGCTCGCGAACGCGGTCATCGACGCCTTGCGCCCGCTCGGCATCCACCATCTGGATTTTCCCCACTCGCCGGCCCGGATCTGGGCCGCGATCGCTAAGGCCCGGAATGGGCTACGTTACTGGCGCGCAGACGCCCAGAAAGGCGCCTAGCGGCAAACCTCTTGGCGCAACTCTTTCCACGGTGCGAGCGAGCAGGCCGCCAGACGGCAGAAACACCGCGGATCGAATTTCAAGGCCTTCGCAAGGCAGGCGCGAAAGGAGCGTGCGCACTTCGCCTGGCGTATGCCAATGCGCCCCGCGATATGCACCCGCTCCGCCGCGTCGCCCCTTTTGAACGTACAGCATGCTTCGGCGGTTCAGGAGCCCCAGCGCCAGCCGCCGCCGGGTTACGCGAAGCATCTCCGACAGCGCCGCAGCCTCGTCGGCGATAAAACACAGCGCGGTCACGGATAGGCAGTAGTCGAATTCGCCATTCCCGAACGGCAGCGCAAGCGCGTCCCCGCGCACGTAGCGCTCGCCGGCGGCGCGGTGCTCGCAAGCGACCTGCAGCATGGATGCGTCCGGGTCGAGCCCGGTGACGCGGTATCCATCAAGCGCCAGGCGGCGGGCGAAGTACCCGGTGCCGCAGCCGACATCCACGATGCTTGCGCCGGGCGCCGCGTCGAGCAGGCGATAGAGGAGCCGGTATTCGGTTTCGCCGATCCAGGCTCCGCGCGGCGTCCGATACCAGGCATCGTAAGCCTCGGGGGTCATGCCGATCAGAATACGAGGACCTTGTCCGCCCAGGCGGTCCATTCCGTGAGCTGGCCCATCGTGCCGCGCGCGTCGAGGCAGGTGCCGCAAACCCCCACGCTGCCACCGCGACGCATGAAGGACGAAAACATGTCCCGCAGGGCGTTGTAGCTGCGCTCGGTACCATAGGGTGGATCGTTCAGGATGAAGAGATGTTTCACGGCGCTGCTCGTCTTGGTTCAGGATTGATGGCGCGTCGCTCGCTGAACACGACATAGGAGATCGGCTCCGCAGGCTGGTATCCGATCCGCTTGCGGCGCGATTCGGCCAGGAGGTGGTAGCGCACCTCGGCCTCGATCGTCCGGGCTGCGTCCGGCAAATCGAGCGTGAAGCGCCGCGGCGCGCGCGGCGCTAGGCGCGTGTCCCAGAGATCGACGATGAACGGCCGCCACATGATCGTGCGTTCCAGCGTGCTGTGCGTCTCACGGAGCACGCGGCCGCTCGCATCGAGCGCGCGCAGGCTCACCGTCAGGTGCCGGTCCGGGGTTCCGGTAGGAAGGAAATGCGCGGTGCCGGAATTTTCGAGGACGAGCTCGGCGCTCCGGCCAGCCGGGACGACGGAAAGCGACGCGGTGAGCGCCGAGCGCACGGTGTCCGGATCGTGTCCTCCGCGCCAGGCATGGCGGCGCACGGCGTGCGCTCCGCCTGCTTCAGCCGGCATGTGGCATTGCACGCATCCGGTTTCGGCCGCGTTGCGGACCAAGTATTCCCCGCTGCGTCCGTCGACTCGCCCCATGCCGGCGGCGATCTCGGCGGTGGTTCCGCACGGGGGCATGCGGTAGAAGGTGTCCCAGCGCTCGCCCTGCACGACGTGGCATCGCAGGCACAACTCGTTCGCATCGGAAAACTTCTCGACGCGATGCGGCGCAGCGGGATTGCCGCTCGGCCCCAGGATCCTGCCCTTGCGCAGGTGGCAACCCGCGCAGGTCACGCCTTCCTGCTTCAGAACCGGATCGAAATCAGGGTTGGGCGCGAGTACCGGTTCCCACTTGTCGCGGTCGCGGAAGCCGAGCACGCGCGCTTCCTGCTGGCGGTCGAGCGGCGTGTGGCAGTTGTTGCACAACTGCTGGCGTCCATCGAACATCCAGTCCACCTGGTAGTAGGGATCGGTCCACGCCGCGGCGTGAATGGTGGTCTTCCATTCGTCGTACTGGCGTCGATGGCAGGCACCGCAATCGGCCGCACGCACGCTGCCCAAACCCGCACCCATGCTGCCCGTGTCGATCGGTCGCTCGAACGCTTCGGACACGACGAAGATGTTCATCGGCCGGATGAACCGCCACGCGAAAAACGCCGCCAGCACTACAAGTACGGCGACCCATGCGGTCCTGGCTCGAGGCTTCATGCCCGCAGTGAACGCCCAGGCGACGCGCGCCGTCTTGATCCACATCAAGCGCTCTTCTAGTAATCAAGAGAGCACTTGAATAACGTCAGGACTCCAGGTCGCGGCGCATCTGCTCGTACTGCTCGCGGTTGATCTCGCCTTTGGCGTAGCGCTCCTTGAGGATGTCGAGCGCCGATTTGCCGGAGCCGCCGGTGCCGGCAGAGCCGCTGGAGCCGCCGGCGGAGAACAGCCATTTGGCGAGCGCGACGATGCCCACAACGATCAGGGCCCAGAAAAGGATCATGAAGATCCCGCCGAACCCCATGCCCCAGCCCCATCCGCCCCAGTCGCCCATCATGATTCGGCTTCCTCCACGACCGGCAGGCCGGCCGCGCGCCACTCCGGAAGCCCGTTCTCGAGCCGCCGGGCGCGCCAGCCCTTCTTCCTGAGCTTTTCGACCGCCTCGAACGACATCAGGCAGTACGGGCCGCGGCAGTACGCGATGACCTCGCGCCGCTTGGGCAGCTCCTTGATGCGCTTCTCCAGCTCCTGGACCGGTATGTTGATCGCGCCGGGCACGTGGCCCGCCGCGAATTCCTCGGGCGGGCGCACATCCAGCACGGTGACCAGGCTCTTACGCGCCCGCTCGAGCACCTCCTTGGCAGGTACCGGCTCGAGCTCGTCCTTCTGCGCGAAGTAGAGCCGGACAATCCGCTCCACGTCCGCGACATACGCCTCGCCCACCCGCGCCATGGCCGAGAGCAGCGCGACGACTTCGTCCCCGGCCAGCCGGTAGAACACGTACAGACCTTCCTTGCGTCCAACGATGAGCCCCGCCTGGCGCAGCCGCTGAAGATGCTGCGAGGTATTGGCGACCGTCGTGCCGGTAAGGCCGGCGAGCTGCTCGACGCTCCTCTCGGACTGGGCGAGGAGCTCCAGGAACTCGATCCGGATGGGACTCGACAGGGCGGTGCCCACCCGGGCGAGGCTCGCAAACACGTCGCGCTTGGGATTCGTTGACATCGGCTTGTGCGCTGATCTATTATTCAAGTGATATATTGAATACTAGCAGGAGGAGCGGCATCGTGCAAGGAGAAGGGATGATACGGCTGGCGGCCTTTGCCGCGGTCTTCGGGGCCGTGGCGCTGTGGGAATTTGCCGCCCCGCGCAGAAAAGCGCTCTACGGGCGCCGCGCTCGCTGGCCGCATAACCTCGGCCTGCTCTTGGTCGACGGGCTCGTCGCCCGTCTCCTCGCCCCCGGCGCGGTGATCGGCGTCGCGCTGGCGGCTGAAGAAAGGGGATGGGGATTCCTGAACCTCGTGCAGCTCCCGTCCTGGGCGGCCTTCGTCATCGGCATCGTGCTGCTCGATCTGGCGATCTACTTCCAGCACGTCATGTTTCATGCCGTGCCGGCCCTGTGGCGGCTGCATCGGGTGCACCACGCCGATCAGGACTTCGACGTCACGACGGGCACTCGCTTTCATCCCATCGAAATCCTCCTGTCGATCGTCATCAAATGCGCAGCCGTGGCCGCGATCGGCGCGTCTCCCGCGGCCGTGCTGGTGTTCGAGGTGCTTCTCAACGCCACGGCGATGTTCAACCACGCGAATGCCTCGCTCGCCGGGCGGGCGGAGCGGTGGGTCCGCTGGCTTGTCGTCACCCCGGACATGCACCGCGTGCACCACTCGCTACTGTACGACGAGTCCTCGAGCAATTTCGGCTTCAACCTGCCGTGGTGGGACCGGCTTTTCGGCACCTACAGGCCGCAGCCCCGGCTCGGGCACGACGCCATGACGATCGGCGTAGACGCCTTCCGCTCGCCCGCGGACCTGCGGCTGGACCAATTGCTCATCCAGCCCTTCCGCGACACGCCGGGCCAGTATCCCATCAATCGACGCAGGGCCGCGGAGTCGTGAGCCGTCACGCCATTGTCCGCACCGGACTTCTCCTCGCCGTGCTCGCAGCGGGTGTGCTGGGCTGGGTGCTGTTTCGAGATCGGCTAAATCCATCGGATATTGAAACCGCGGCCGCGTACGCTTGGCTTGGCTACGCCGGAAGGTCGGCAATGGCGGGTGATACCGCGGCGCTTCGCTACGGAGTTCCGGGGCTGGCAGCGCTGGCGCTTATCGCCTTCCTCCCGCGCCTTGTACGGCGATTCAAGGACCCGTCCGCCGGATTTACGACCGTTGAAGCACTGAAGGGAAAGCCGGGAGGCGGGCGTGAGCCGGTGATCGTCGATGTGCGTGAGCCGGGAGAATTCGCGGGAGCGCTCGGGCACATCCCCGGCGCGCTGAACATTCCTCTCGGGGAACTGCCCGCCCGATGCGACGATTTGAAAAGACGCGCCGATGTGCCTGTCGTCCTGGTTTGCCGAACCGAAAAACGCTCTGCCAGGGCGGCTGCAATTCTGCGCGTGTGCGGCATTGACGACGTGAGGGTGCTGCGGGGAGGCATGGAGGCGTGGAGGAAATGATTTACCTGGACTACAACGCAACCACGCCGGTCGCAGCCGAAGTTCTCGAAGTGATGCTGCCCTTTCTGCGCGAGCGCTACGGCAACCCGTCGAGCTCGCACATGGCGGGACGCCAAGCGCACGAGGCGATTGAAACGGCACGCGGCCAGGTCGCGAAGCTCATCGGCGCTTCTCCGGACGAGATCGTGTTCACTTCGGGCGGAACCGAGGCCACCAACCTGGCGCTCCGGGGCGTCGTTCTGGCACAGCCTGATCGGCGCCACATCGTCACCTCGAGCTTCGAGCACCCGGCGACCGCGGAGACCTGCCTCCTGCTGGAACGGCAAGGATTACGGGTGACGAGAGTTCCCGTCGGTTCCGATGGCCGCGTCCGGGCGGAAGAGGTGGGTCGTGCCCTCGGCGCGGAGCCGGCACTGGTCACGGTGATGCACGCGAACAACGAAATCGGGACCCTCCAGCCGATTGCAGAAATCTCCCGCCTGGCGAGGAAGAAAGGCGCGGTGGTCCACACCGATGCGGCGCAAACCCTCGGCAAAATCCCGCTCGATGTCGATACGCTCGGCGTGGATCTGCTCACGATCGCAGGGCACAAGCTCTACGCGCCGAAAGGCGTCGGCGCCCTCTATGTCCGGCGCAGCACGGCGTTGGAGAGAGTCTTGGCCGGAGCCGGTCACGAGCGCGGGCTGCGGCCTGGGACCGAGAACGTCGCCGGTATCGTCGCGCTCGGCAAAGCATGCGAGATCGCCGAACGGGACCTTATCTCGGAGCAGATGAGGCTGCGTGGGCTGCGGGAGCATTTGCTGGCGAAGCTGCGCGCTGCCGTTGACGGTTTGGTGCTCCACGGCCATCCGGCGGAGCGCCTGCCTAACACGCTGTTCGTCAGCTTTCCAGGCGTTCATGGCGCTCAGCTGCTGGATGCCGTACCGGAGATCGCTGCGTCAACCGGGTCCGCTTGCCATTCCGGCTCCAACGCGGCCTGCGCTTCGCTCCTCGCCATCGGCGTCGATCCTGCCCAGGCTGTCGGCCCAGTGCGTCTATCGCTCGGCCGCGATACGACCGTGCAGGGCGTCGAGCAGGCGGCCGAGTGTCTTGCTTCGGCATGGAAGCGGATTCGCGCTTGCTCGGAAGCGATCGCTAAAGCGCAGCGGGGCTGATCCAGGCACCGCCGGCGTCGGCCGAGGCCTGGATCGCCTGCATCACCGCCACGTTGCGCACCGCCTCGCAGCTCGCGCGCAAGGATCTTGCGCCACAGGATGAGGCCGGCGCCGTTCGCAGGCCCGCGTGAAAGTAATATCCAATCACCTCCGCCTCGTGCTGTAGTTTAATCCCGCGATGAGCCTGCGAGAGAAGAAGAAGCTCGAAACGCGCGAGCGCATCCGCGCCGCGGCCGCCGAGCTCTTCACGCGCCGCGGCTACGCGGCGGCCACCATGCGCCAGATCGCGCAGCGCGCGCACGTGGGCCTGGGCACGCTGTTCAACTACGCCGAGGACAAGCGCGACCTCGTGTTCCTCATCTTCAACGAGGAGCTGAACGCGATCACCGACGTCGCGCTCGCTGCGCCGCGGCCCGAGCAGCCGCTCATCGAGCAGCTGATGGCCGTGTTCGGGGTGCATTACCGCTGGCTCGGCGAAAAGCCCGCGCTCGCGCGCATCCTGCTCCAGGAGCTCACCTTCTACTCGAGCGGCAAGCAGGCCGCCACGTTCCTCGGCATCCGCAAGCGGCTGATCGACGGCATCGAGCAGCTGATCGAAAGATCGAAGAAGGAGAAGAAGATCAAGTCGAGCGAAAGCGCAGCGCTCATTGCACGCCACATCTTCTTCGTCTACTCGGCTTCGCTGCGCTGGTGGATCGCCGCCGCGCACCCCGATCCGCAGAAGGGCCTCGCCGACCTGCGCCGCCTTCTCAGGCTCCAGCTCGACGGCCTATACCGCTGACCCTCGTTTTGGCTTTCTCGAAAACGAGCAGGGCGAGCGAGAGCGCCGCGCCGGCGATGTTGAGCCAGCGCGCCTCCTCGAAGGCGCCCGCCGGAAGGATGAGCAGCAGCCCGGCCATGCCGTAGATCACGCGCCCTGCGAGGGCGAGCGAGCGCACGGAGTAGCCGATCACCGCGGCGGAGATGAGCCACACGCCGCCCACCGCCGTGACGAAGTCGATGGCGATGAGCCAGGGGTCGCCCGCCATGAGCAGCGTGCCGGAGAAGACGAACAGGAACGGCAGCACGAACACCGTCCAGCCGAAGGCCATCGCGGTGAAGCCGGTGCGCATGGGGTCCGCGCCCGCGAGGTTGGCGGCGGCGAAGGCGCCGATCGCCACCGGCGGCGTGATCATGGAAAGGCAGCCGTAATACATGATGAACATGTGCGCCGCCATCGGGTCGATGCCCATCTTGACGAGCGCCGGCGCGATCAGCGTGGCGAGCAGGATGTACACGCCGACGGTCGGCATGCCCATGCCGAGGATGATGGAAGCCACTCCAGCCACTACCAGCAGCCCGATCAGGTTGCCGCCCGAGAGGTTGAGGAGCACCAGGGTGAGCGAGAAGCCCAGACCGGAATAGGTCAGCGTGCCGATGATCACGCCGGCGGCGGCGCCGATCATGAACAGCTCGAGCACCGAGTAGGCGCTCTCGCGCAGCATGTCGTAGAGATCGCGCCAGCCGATGCGCTTGCCCTGGAAAGGGAACAGCACGGCGAGCACGAGGCTCGTCACCGTGGCGGCGAGGCCGGAGGTCTCCGGCTCGTAATTCAGCCAGAAAAGCGTGTAGACCAGGACCGCGAACGGTATCGGGAAATACCATCCCGCCTTCATCACCGCCGAGGCGCGCGGAATGCGCGAAACATCGAGGGGCTGGATGGCGCGCCGCGCGGCCTCCAGGTCGACCTGGATGAAGAGCGCGATGTAAAACAGCACCGCCGGGATGACGGCGGCGAGCGCCACCTTGGCGTAGGGCACTTGCAGGAACTCCGCCATCAGGAAGGCGGCGATGCCCATCACCGGGGGCATGAGCTGCCCGCCGGTCGACGCGGCGGCCTCGATGGCGCCGGCGACGTGCGGCCGGTAGCCCGACTGCTTCATGAGCGGGATCGTCACCACGCCGACCGTGAGCACGTTCGAGACGGTGCTGCCGGAGATCGTGCCGAAGAGCGAGGAGCCGAGGATCGCGATCTTGGCCGGCCCGCCGCGATAGCGCCCCATCAGCGCCATCGATAGGTCGGTGAAGAAGGTGGACCCGCCGGACCTGAACAGCACCTGACCGAACAGCACGTAGATCGCCACTACCGCGGCGACGATCTTCATCGGCAGGCCGAGCGCGGCGCTCGAGTCCCATATGGCGAAATAGGTGAGCCGGCCGATCGGGATCGAGCGCGCGGCGAGCTCGCCGGGCAGCTTCCCGCCCATCAGCGCGAGCAGGAAGAATGCGACCACGACCGCGACCAGCGCGAGTCCCGTGGTGCGGCGCAGCCCCTCGAGAAACAGCACCCCGAGCAGCGCGGCGACGATCAGGCCGTCGAGCGGCTGCGCGCTCACCATGTCGGAGAGCTGCGGGTAGCGCACCGCCATGTATGCCGCGCAGGCGCTCGACACGACCGCGGCAAGCAAGTCGTACCAGGGCACCGCCGAACCCGAGCGGCCCTTGCGTCCACCGCCCGCGGGCACGTGCAGGAAGATGAGCGGCATCGCGATCGCGAGCAGCCCCGAGAGATACTGCTCCGCGTAGAGCGCAAGACCCGCCCTGCGGAACAGATCCGCGGCGAGCGCGATGATCCCGCAGGTCAGCGCGACCGCGAGAATGCTGGCGATCCTCCCCACGCGCCGATGTTACCGAGAATTCGGGGTCAGAGCCCTAATTCCTAAGCTACGCGCCCCGCAATTAGGGCTCTGACCCCGAATTCCAAATTGCGAACATGTTCGCTTTGGGATTACGATGCCCGCAGGAGGATTCCCATGAAAAAGCTTGCGGCATTCGCGTTTGCGTCGCTTTTCGCCGCTACGGCGGCGGCGCAGTCGGTCAGCATCATCACCACTCCGGTAGGCTCCTTCTCCAACTCGGCGGGCGCGGCGATGGCCAAGGCCCTCGTCGACAAGGCCAAGCTGCGCGCCGTAGTGCAGGCCCAGGCGAGCACGGGCTTCGAGGAGACGGTGAGCGGCCAGGCCGACTTCAATGTTTCGAATTCCTTCGACGCCACGTTCTTCGCCACGGGCACCGGCGAGTACGAGGGCCGCGGCGCGCACAAGAATCTGCGCTATGTCGGGGCGCTGATTCCCTATCGCGTGGCGATGCACGTGCGCGCCGACTCGGACATCAAGCGCATCGCGGACCTCAAGGGCAAGCGCGTCTCCAGCGGCTTCCAGTCGCAGAAGACCATCGGCCGCATCATCGAGGCCTACCTCGGCACCGCGGGCCTGTCCTATGACGACGTCCAGAAGGTGCCCACCCCCAACGTGGTGCGCCAGGCCGACGACTTCATGTCGAACAAGACCGACGTGATGTTCTTCGCGCTCGGCTCTGCAGCGATCAAGCAGGCGAACGCGAGCGTCGGCGGCGTGCGCGTGCTCGAAGTCGAGGACTCTCCGGAGGTGCTGACGCGCCTGCAGAAAGCGCTGCCGGGCGCGTACATCCTGACGGTCAATCCGGCGCCCAACATCGAAGGGATCAGCAAGCCGACGAAGCTCGTGGCCTTCGACATGGTGATGGTGGTGCGCGCGGAGCTCGGCGACGACATCGTCTACAAGACCGCCAAGGCCTTGTACGAAAGCAAGCCGGAGCTGCAGGCGACGTTCCCGCCTTTCGGGCTCTTCAACCCGAAGAACATGGCGAAGCCGCTGCAGAGCGTGCCGATGCACCCCGGCGCGGCGAAGTTCTACAAGGAAGTCGGGCTCATAAAGTAAGCTCTTCGGCGACCAGCCGCACCGCGGGAGCGTCCATCTGGACGAAATTCTCCTCGTCCTTGCGCATCAGCGCCGGGATCGGCCCGGCGAACATCGCGCGGATCTCGGACGCGGCCGCGAAATAGAGCTCGACCATGCCGTCGAAGGCGGGGTCCTTGCCCGGTTCGGGAACCGCGAAGGTGGCGATGATCCGCTGCACCGGCGATTCGGCGATCACGCGGTCCTCGAGCTTGGAGTGGTTCTTCAGCCAGTAGTCCTTGAACTGCTGGTGCGACAGGTCGCGCCGCCGGTAGACGGTGCGGATGATCTTGATGCGTGTATCCGGATTGGGCTTCTGCGACATGAGATGCTCGTCGCAGACCGCTGCAACGTCGTCCTTCAGCATCGCGCGGGCGTCGCGGGCGAGTTCCAGAGAATCGTAGTAGAGCGCCGCCATGCCGTCGAAGGGCGGCAGCTTTCCACCCATTGCGACTTCGCCGGTGGAAAGGCTCACTACCACGCGCGCCGGCGCCGGCTTCACCGCGCGCTGCGCCTTCGACCACTCGTCCCGGAATTGCGCCGCGCTCGCGCCTTCGGGCCGTTTCGCCATGCGGATCACTTTGAACATGTTCATCGCGGGATTAGCATCGAATTCGGGGTCAGGGTCTTAATTATCGGCGCGTCGCTGGAATAATTAAGACCCTGACCCCGAATTCGCCTTTAGCATAGCTCATCATGATGAAAGAATTCTCCGTCCCCGTTCGTGACGGCACGCAGATCGGCGTCGCCGTCTACGCGCCCGAGGGAAGCGGCCGCTACCCGGCCGTGCTCGCGGCGTCTCCGTACCGCTACGACAACAACACGCTCCCGGCGGGCCCGCAGTTCCTGTGGCGCGAAACCGGCCCGGTCGAGTTCTACGTGAAGAGCGGCTATGCGTACGTCCACATGGACGTGCGCGGCTCCGGAAAATCGGGCGGGCTGTTCGAGTTCCTCGGTCCCAACGAGCAGCGCGATCTCTACGACGTCATCGAGTGGATCGCGAAGCAGCCATGGTCGAACGGAAAAGTCGGCGGGCTGGGGCAGTCGTACTTCTGCATGTCGCAATGGTGGATGGGCATCCTCGCGCCGCCCGCGCTCGCCTGCATCGCCGCCTACGACGGGCTGAACGACCCGTACCGCGCGACCTGCTACCAGGGCGGCATCCCGGGCCAGTTCATCCCCGGCTACTGGTGGAACCAGAACCGCATCATCAACCGCTTCCCGGCGAACGGCGCCGTGCCGCGCGTCCAGGAAACCGACCTCGACATGATGATCACGGCGCACCCCGCGTACGACGATTTCTGGCGCACGCGCTGCGCCTGGGAGCGGCTCCCCGAGATCAAGGTGCCGCTGTACTCGATCGGCATCTGGGGCAAGATCGACCTGCACACGCGCGGCAACATCGACGGCTTCCGGCGCGCGAAGGGTCCGCGGAAGCTGCAGATGCGCGGCCCGCCCAACGCGTGGGCGGCGAACGCCGAGTTCAACGGCGTGGAAGTGCACGAGAAGGTGCTGATGCCGTTTTATGACCGTTATTTAAAAAACCTTTCCACGGATTACGAAAAGCGGCCGGCGGTGGAGTACTTCGTGCGCGGCGCGAACGTCTTCAAGAGCGCGGACACCTGGCCGCCCGCCGGGGTGAAGTACAAGTCGTGGTTCCTGAACGGCGCGAAGTCGGGCAGCGTCACTTCGTTGAACGATGGAGGTCTTTCCCCGCAAAAACCTTCCGACAACGAAAGCACTTCATACGCGTACCCGAATCCCGGGTGGGTGACGGGCGTGGTCGGATTCGGGCCGTCCGGGCCGCCGAACTTCGACCCGGTGCGCCGCGTGCTGACCTTCACCACCGCGCCGCTCGAGAAGGACCTCGAGATCGCGGGTCCGATCAAGCTCGTGCTCTACGCGTCCTCGACGCGCACCGACACCGATTTCATCGTCAAGCTCTCGGAGCAGTTTCCGCAATCGGGCGAAGACCGGGCGAAGGGACTCAACCCGCAGGCGCAGCTCGTCACGAAGGGCTGGCTGCGCGCCTCGCACCGCGCGCTCGATCCGAAGTACAGCACGGAGATGGAGCCGTACCACTCGCACTCGAGCCCCGAGCCCATCAAGCCGGGAGAGGTCTACAAGCTCGAGATCAGCATCGAGCCGAACGCGATCCGTTTCAAGCAGGGCAACCGCATCCGCCTGGAGATCGTGAACGGCGATTCGCCGATCACCGACGTGCTGTGGACGCATTATTACCAGCCCAACAAGATCGGGCAGGACACGATCTACCACGGCGCCCGCTACGCCTCCGAGCTGGTCTTGCCGGTAATGGAGTGAACTAGCGTCTTAAGCTCGGCGACTTCGGCTTCGAGCCGCGCGACTCTCGCTTCCAGCCCATCGATTGGAGCGACGGGCTTAGTTTCCGGCGCTTGGACTTCGGGCGCGCCGCTCAGCGTGTGCGCCCAGCGGTTCTCGCGCGCGCCGGGCAGCCGGGGAAGCTGCACGACCAGCGCGCCGGCCGGCCGCGCGGCCAGCTCCTCGAGGAACGCCGTGACCGCCGAGATGTCGGCGAAGCGGTGGAGCCGCTCGGCCGCGATGCGCAGCTCACCGGCGGTCTGCGGGCCGCGCAGCATGAGAACCGCGAGCAGCGCGGCGGCCTGCGACGGCACCTGCAGCACTCGCTCAAGGTTCTGCGAATAGCGCGCGACGCGCCCGCCGCTCGTCTCCATCACGAGGTTCAGGCCCTTAAGGCTGTCGATGGCCGCCTGGACTTCGGCTTCGCTCGCTTCCATCACCGGGTTGCGGCTGGTTTTCTGGTTGCAGCCGAGCATCAGCGCGTTGAGGCTCAGCGGATACGAATCCGGAACGGTACGTTCCTTCTCATACAGCGTGCCGAGCACGCGCGTTTCAAGAAGCGAAAGCGCTCGGAGCATGATCAGTAGCCCGGCGGAGCACGAAACGGGCCGGTAATCAGCGAAAGCTGCCTGGCGAGCGCGAGGAGCGCGGGCTCGCTCCAGCGGCGCCCGACGATCTGCAGGCCGATCGGGAGATTCTCTGTAGTTCTCATAAGGGGTAAAACTACTGCGGGGTGGCCGGTCAGGTTGAAGGGGCAGGTGAACGCCGTTGTCGAGAGGAAGTAGGGCACCTTGCGCCCGTCGACGTCGACCGGCGTGCCGAAGGGCACGTGGCCGATCGCCGGGCCGTACGAGACGGGCAGCAGCCAGGCGTCGTAGTCCCCGAAGAAATGCTCCAGCGCGGCGATCAGCCGGTCGCGGTTGGTGAGGCTCTGCATGTAGTCGGCGAGCGTGGCGCGCATCCCCTTGGCGGCGCCGCGCGCGACCGGCAGGTCGCCGAGCGCCGCGTGCAGCTTCTCGACCCGCTCGCGCGCCGCGTCGCCCTGCGTGACCACGCGCTCGGCGATGACGATCTCGCCCCAGGTTTGCCAGGCGAGCTCGGCGTCGAAACCGCGAGGACCCTGCCGTTGAATTTCGCATCCCACGTTACCGAGCTTGGAGGCCAGCTCCGTAATGACCCTCACGGTCTCGTTCGAAGGCACCTCGCCGCCGAGCTCGGTACTCCAGGCGAGGCGGTACGTCGCGAGCGCCCGCGGGGGCGGATCGTCGAGCGGCCCCGGCGCCGTTTCCCAGTCGCGGTCGTCGGGCCCGGCGATGATCTTGAGGATCGTCGCGAGATCGTCGGCCGAGCGTGCGAGCGGACCGAGCACGTTCATGTGGCGCACGGCGTGCGGCATGCCGGGCACCTCGGGAATGTGGCCCGAGTTCGGCACGCGCCCTTCGGTGGGCTTGAGGCCGAAAAGACCGCACCAGTGCGCGGGCATGCGCACCGAGGCGGCGAGGTCGCTGCCTACGTCGAAGGCGGAGAGGCCGGCGGCGACAGCCGCGGCGCCGCCGCCCGTCGATCCGCCGGGCGTGCGCTCGAGATTCCACGGGTTGTTGGTGCGCCCGAAGATCGGGTTGTCGGCGCGCCCGTCGGCGGAGAGCGGGGGCACGTTCGTCTTGCCCATGAGCACGGCGCCCGCCGCGCGCAGGCGCGCGACCGCAGTCGCGTCGCGCTTCGGCACGTGATTGGAAAGCGGCGGATACCCGCCGGTGGTGCGCAGCCCCGCCGTTTCGAGCGCGTCCTTGATCGTCATCGGCACGCCGTGCAGCGGGCCCCACAGCTCGCCGCGCGCGATAGCGGCGTCCGCCTGTTTGGCGCGCGCCCGCGCGCCCGCCTCGTCGAGCGTGCAGATCGCGTTGAGCGCCGGGTTGTGCTTCGCGATGCGCGCGAGATACATCTCGAGGACTTCGGCTGCCGACACGCGGTGAAACCGGATGGCGGTCGCGATCTCGGTCGCGCTGGAAAAGGGATCAGGCAGCATCGATCAGAACAAAAGCAATTAAGCAGGGCGCATCGCCGCGGTTGCTCCATGCATGGTTCGTGCCGCGCTGCACGAGCACGTCGCCCGCCTTGAGGAGCACTTCCTCCTCGTCCAGCACCGCGTAGATCTCGCCCGACACGATGATCGCGTAGTCGAGCGTTTTCGTGCGGTGCATTCCGGGATGCTTGCGTTTTTCCGCTCGCGCCGCTTGCGCCCCCATCGAGGCGAAGTGCGCTTCGGGCTCAATCGTTTTGAGCCGCTCCCGGTCCGGCGGGTACTCGATGACGCGAAACACGGTGCCCCCCGGATCCGGCTCGATGCGGCGTGCGCGAACTTCGTTAGGCGTCGCCCACAACTCGGTGAGGCGCAGGCCGCCCGCCTTTTCGAGCACCGCCGCTTGCGGCTCGTCCTTGACGACGAAAACCGAGCGCCCTTGCGCATCGTGGCCGGTCACGAACCTACGCATGGGGATGGGAGGCTCTAAAGGCGTAAGGAGCATTGACGGGCGCGAACGACGCGGTAAGCTCTGCGCCATGCGCTGGGTCTTGCTGCTGATCACCCTCTTCGCCCGCTC
Organism: Betaproteobacteria bacterium; assembly: GCA_004297625.1. Lineage (GTDB taxonomy): Bacteria > Pseudomonadota > Gammaproteobacteria > Burkholderiales > SG8-39 > SCGC-AG-212-J23. The sequence goes on from SCTY01000071.1 coordinate 186,158, forward strand.
GGCTTTCGGAGACTCGATTTCCGGGACGGTCGTGACTGTCATCGACGGCGACACCTTGATCGTTCAGGACGCGGCGAAGAAACGACACCGCGTGAGGCTCGCGGAGATCGATGCGCCCGAGCCGAAGCAGCCGCTTGGGGTACGCTCGGCCCGCTCGCTCGCTGCGCTTTGCTACAAAAAAGAAGCGCACGTCGAATGGTCCAAATCGGATTCCAACGGGCGCAAAGCCGGGCACGTCACCTGCGCGGGACGAGACGCCAACGAAGAGCAGGTGCGCCGCGGCATGGCATGGGCCTCTCCGAAGGCGACCGGCCCCGGCTCGGCGCTCTACGAGGCGGAGGCTTACGCGAGGCTGAGGATGATCGGCTTGTGGGCTGATGAAAAGGCGCTGCCGCCTTGGGAGTGGCGTGCGCAAGAGCACTAAAGCTTGCCTTCCATGCGCAGGAGCTTGAGCGCGTTGCCGAAGTAGATCTTGCGCTTGTCGCCTTCGGGCAGCTTGAGATCTTCGATGGAGCGGATTCCTTCGCGAATGAACATGGGGCCGCCCTCGGGATCGAAGGGGCAGTCGCTCGCGAACACCACGCGATCGGCGCCGAAGAAGGCGAGGCCGCAGGCGAGCGGCGCGGCGGCGCCGCCGAGCACGGTGTCGCCGTAGAACATCTTGAAGTACTCGATGGGAGGCTTTTGAAGCTTCTTGAGAACTTCGGACTCCTCCCCGTCGGCGCTGCGCGAGCCCAGCTGGGCCCAGAGCGTTTCGGCGCGGCCGGCGAAGTAGGGGATCATGCCGCCGCAGTGGTGCGTGATGACGCGCATCTTGGGCAGGCGCTGCAGCAGCCCGGAGAACACGATGCGCGCCATGGCGACGCTGGTCTCGAACGGCCAGCCGAGGACCTGCCAGATCTCGTACTTCGACTTCGGCTCGCCCGGGTAGTCGGCGCGGCCCGCCGGGCGCGCGGGATGCATCCAGATCGGCACGTCGTGGTGGTTGGTGGCGCGCTCGAACACCGGGAAGAACTCGGGATCGTCGAGCGGCCGGCCGGCGACGCTCGAGATGATCTGGATGCCCTTCGCGCCGAGCTTGCCGATGGCGCGGTCCATTTCCTTCAGCGCCTCCGGAACGTTGTTCATCGGCAGCGAGGCGACGAACGCCGGAAACTCGTTCGGCCAGTTCCTGCACATCGCGGCCATGCCGTCGTTCGCGACGCGCGCGAACTCCGGCGACTTGTCCGGCGCGCCGAGCAGCTCGGGCGCCGGCAGCCCGAGCGTCAGCACCTGCTTCACGTCGGGAAACTTGGTGCGCAGCATCTCGACGCGGTGCTCGATGTCCCAGAGCATGCGCAGGTTGCTCATGCGCTTCACCATGCCGGGCTCCCTGGAGTGGGTTTTCACCAGCTCCAGGTAAGCCTGCGGCATCACATGGTTGAAGATATCGATTTTCATCGTCACTTCACGCGCTTGGCGGCCTCTTTCACGATCGACAGATCGTTGAGCTTGGACACGTCGACCTTGCCCTTGAGCAGCCCGAGCTTCTGCTGCAGATCGATGTTCGCCTGCAGCGCCTTGAGGTCGGGCAGCAGGTTCGGGTCGCGGTAGTAGTCGCCTTCCTGGCCGGCTTTCACGAACAGCCACTTGTCGAAAGCCGCCGCCGGGCGCTTGCTGACCCGGGCCGCGATCTCGACCGCTTCCTTGTGGTTCTTGGGATCGAGCCACCAGTGCACCGCGCGGATCGAGTCCTCCATGAAGTCCACCATGGCGGCGCGATTTTTCTTGAGGAAGCTTTCGCGCGCCGCCCAGATGATCATCTGCGTGCGGCCGCCGACGACGTCCTTCTGCGTGAAAAGCACGCGGCTCGCGGCGCGCAGATCCGGATCGAACGAGAACGGAATCACGGCGGGAATCACGTCGGCCTTCTTGCTCGTGAGCATCGCCTTCATGTTGGGAAAGGCCGCCTCGACCACGTTCACGTCCTTGCGGTCGTCGATGCCGTTCTTGCGCAGCATCGCGCGCATCACGATGTCGACCGCGCTGCCGGCGGCGTTGGTCGCGAGGATCTTGCCCTTCAGGTCCTTCACCGTCTTGATCGGGCTGTCCTTCAGCACGAAGTATTCGTCGGTGTAGTAGCCCGGCGTGCCGTCCTGGAACTCGTCGGCGATCACGCGCAGGTCCTTCATGCCGGCGTTCTCCACCGCGATCGCGAACGAAGCGAAGGCGAGGTCGGCGATCTCGATCTCGTTGTTGGCGAGCCCGGTGATCATCGGCGGCGTGCCCTGGAAGCGCACCGCCTCGTAGGTGTAGGACTTGCCCAGGTGTCTTGCGAGGCCCTGCTTCTCGAAGAGAATCGAGGGCCAGTTGGCCACCGGCACGACGTAGGCGAAGCGGATCTTCACCGGCTGCGCCGATGCAGTGGCCGCGGCGAGCACGAGCGCCGCCGCGAACAGCGATTTGAGTGCGCGCATCTCTATCCTCCCTGCAAGTTGAACGAGTTCATCATTTCACTAGACCGTGGCCGGCGCAAGCGCCTCGGGGTGCCAGAGGAGCAGCCGCCGGCGCAGCACGGCCATCAGTTTCACCAGCACGTAGCCGGCGACCGCGATCTCGACGATGCCCGCGAACACGCCGGGCGAATCGGCGAAGCGCGTGGCGGTGATCATGGCGCCGCCCAGGCCCACGCCGCCCATCTTCATCTCGGCGACGATGGCGACGATGAGCGCGATCGGCAGCGCGACCTGCAGCCCGGTGAAGATCTGCGGCAGCGCGGCCGGCAGCACCACCTCGCGCAGCAGCGCGGCGCCGCGCGCGCCGCAATTGCGCGCCGACCACAGCAGCTCGCGCTCGACGCTCATCGTCCCGGCGATCGCGGCCGTCACCACGGGGAAGCTCGCGTCGAGCACCACCATGGTGATCTTGGAGACGTCGTGGAAGCCGAGCCACAGGGTGACGATCGGCAGGAAGGCGATCTTCGGCATGGGAAAGCCCACCGAGATCAGCGGATCGAAAAGCCAGCGCACCGCGCGGTTGCGCCCGATCAGGATGCCCAGCGGGATCCCGAGAGCGCCGGCGATGAAAAAGCCGGCGAACGAGCGGTACAGCGTGTAGGCGAGGTTCTGCCACAGCTCGCCCGAGGCGCCGTCGGCCCGGATGCGCTCGAGCACCACCGAGAGCCTCGGCAGCATGAAGGGCGTCACCGCGCCGCTCGCCGCGAAGATTTCCCACGCGGCGGCGAGCGCAAGCACCACCGCCCAGGGGGCGACGCGCCAGATCAGTCGCGCCATCGCAGCACCCGGCTCGCGGCGAGCATGTAAACGCGGTCGGCGAAGAATCCCAGGAACGCGACCATCAGGACGACCGCGAACATCGCGTCGTAGACGCCGCCCTCGCCCAGGAAGCCGATGAGGTAGCCGAGGCCGGCGCGCGCCACGATGAGCTCGGAGCTCACCAGCAGGATGAAGGAAAGCGCGAGCGCGGTGCGGATGCCGTTCAGCAGCTCCGGCAGCGCGCTTGGCACCACCACGTCCCACAGCACATTGAGGCGCGACGCGCCCATGCTGCGTGCCGACCACACCAGCGCCTGCTCGCAGGAGCGCGCGCCGTTGAACGCGCCGAGCGTGACCGGCAGCATGCAGCCGAGGAAGATGAGCAGGATCTTCGAGCCGTCGCCGAAGCCGAGCCACAGCACCGTCACTGGGATCAGCGCGGACTTCGGCATCGGGTAGAGCATCTCGACGAGCGGGCTCGCCAGCGCGTTCACCGGCCGCCACCACGCCATCGCGATGCCGAGCGCGCCGCCGACTACGATCGCCAGCGCAAGGCCGGCGCCGCCGCGATAGAGCGACGCGGCCGCGTTGCGCCACAGATCCGGATCGATCGCGAGGTTCCACCAGGCGCTCGCCACCGCGCTGAGCGAGGGGAGCACGTCGGCCGACACGAGCCCCAGCCGCACCACCGCTTCCCACGCGAGGGCGAGCAGGGCGAGCGGCAGGTAATTGAAGACGGTCCTCAGAACGGGCGCCCTTTCTGCGCCTTCATCGCCTCGTCGCGCACCAGGCCCCAGATCTCGTCCACTTTGTCGACGAAGGCCTTCGACTTGAAGATATGCGGGTCGGAGCGCTCGAAGCTCGTCTCGACCACCGCTTTGATCTTCCCTGGACGGGCCGACATCACGAACACGCGCTGGGCGAGGTACACCGCCTCCTGCACGTCGTGCGTCACGAAGATCACGGTCTTCGGCGAGCGGTGCCAGATGGCGAGGAGCTCGGCCTGCATGAGGCTGCGCGTCTGCGCGTCGAGCGCGCCGAAGGGCTCGTCCATGAGCAGGACCTTCGGGTCGATGGCGAGCGTGCGCGCGAGCGCCGCGCGCTGCTTCATGCCGCCCGAAAGATGCGAGGGATAGCTCTCCTCGAAGCCGGTGAGCCCGACCATGTCGATGAACTCGCGCGCGCGCTTCTCGCGCACGTCGCGAGGCACGCCCAGCTTCTCGAGCCCGTAGAGCACGTTGCCGAGCACGGTCTTCCAGGGAAAGAGCGCGAAGTGCTGGAACACCACTCCGCGGTCCGGGCCCGGACCGGTAACCGGGGTGCCGTGCACGCGCACGCTACCGGAGGCGATCGGCAGGAAGCCGCCGATGAGATAGAGGAGCGTCGACTTGCCGCAGCCCGAGGGGCCGAGGAGCGCGATGAACTCGCGCTCGCGCACCTCGAGCGACACGCCCTCGAGCGCCGGGATGTCGCGCCCGTCGGTGGTGCGGTAGGTGTGGCTGACCCCCTCGATCTGGATCATTTGCGCCGACCCCCTGTGAAGGGGGTCGCGAGCCGCAGGCGAGCGGGGGGTTGATTTTTCTTTTTATGCTGCTCGTCCACCGAATCGTCTCTTCGCCGTTTTACGAACATGCGGCGCTTCCGCCCACATACCTGGTACCGAGCTGACCCAAAGCCGCGCGCGCGGCAGTTGCGCCGAGACCCGACGCCGGCAGAGCGAAAGCTGTGGTACGAGTTTCTCTCATCGCACCAGGAGAAATTCACGCGCCAGAAGCCGCTCGGTCATTACATCGCGGATTTTTACTGTGCGCACAGGCGTCTGGCGATCGAACTGGACGGCGATAGCCACTTCACTGACGACGGCCGACGCCATGATGAGAAGAGAACGGCGTCGCCCGCGCTTGACGGTATCCGCATCATTCGCTTTGCCAACAGCGACGTCATGGCGCATTTTGAGGCCGTGTGCGGATGCATAGAAGAAGCCTTGAAGGTAAATCAAAGCTAGACCAACCCCCCTGCTCGCCTTCGGCTCGCTCCCCCCTTAACAGGGGGGCGACTCATGCGCTCCCCCAGACCGCCCGCGCGGTATTCACAACCAGCTCGAGTTTCCTCCGCTCGTCGTCGATCGTCACCGGATTGCCGAGGTAGTTGCTCGAGAACCCGCACTGCGGGCTGAGGCACAGATTTTCGAGCGGCACATGGCGCGACGCTTCTTCGATTCTTTTTTCAAGAATTGCCTGCTTTTCCAGCTCGGGCGTCTTCGTGGACACCAGCCCGAGAACCAGCGTCTTGTTCTTCGGATAGAAGCGCAGCGGCTCGAAGCTGCCGGCGCGCGGCGAATCGTACTCGAGGAAGAACGCGTCGACGTGGATTTCGTTGAACACGCGCTCGGCAATCGGGTCGTAGCCGCCTTCGGCCATCCAGTGGCCCTGGTAGTTGCCGCGGCAGGTGTGCATGGCGAGCGTCATGCCGGCGGGCTTCGCTGCGGCGATCTTGTTGATCGTGCGGATGTAGTTGCCGAGAAACGCGTCGGGATCGTCGCCCCGTTGCCGAAGCTTTTCGCGCTGCGTGTTGTCGCACAGGCACGAGGTCACCACCTCGTCCATCTGCACGTAGGTGCAGCCGGCGGCCGCAAGCGCCTTGAGCTCCGCGCTATAGGCCGCCGCGAGGTCATCCCAGATCGCCTGCAAGTCGGGGTAGGCCTGCGTGCTCACCGTTTCGCGCGTGGCGAAGTGGTAGAGCTGCTGCGGCGCCGGCATCGTCACTTTCGGAGTTTGTTTTGTAATGCTTCTGAGAAAGCTGAAAGGCGACACATTGATGCTTTTCTTCCAGCGGATGCGGCCGGTCACGTCGACGCGCGGCGCAGGCACGGTATGGCCGGTCTTGTCGCGGAACTTCTCCTGGCCGCGGTAGGTGCCTTGCACCCCCTCCAGCGAAAGCATGAACTCGCTCCACCAGATGCGCCGCCGGAACTCGCCGTCGGTGATCGAGCGCAATCCGACGCTTTCCTCGAGCTTCACCACCTCGCGGATCGCCTCTTCCTCGAGCTTGTGCAGCTCGACGTTGCCGTGCGGGCCGAAGTTGTGGTCGAGATCGTGCGGCCCGAGCAGGCGCTCGCGCGCCTTCATCAGCGACTCGGGCCGGCGCAGGCTGCCGACGTGGTCGGCGCGAAAAGGGGGAAAAGAGGCAGGAGGCTTCATCTGCGGTTCCTTTGCGCGGCGGCGACCAGCGCATCGTAGTCTTCCCTGAGCTGCCGGTCCGCGGAGAGGATCGCCGGCAGAGCCGAGGTCGCCTGCTGAAGGTAGCGCGGTGCCTCGGCCGGAGGCAATTGGATGATCTCGCCGCCGTTTTTCTGCCAGGCGCCGCGCAGCCGGTTCACGTCGGCGATGGCGCCGTGCACGAACGCATCTTCGGCCTTGCGCGCCTCCTCGCGCACCATCGGCTCGAGACCCCCGAGCGATTTCATGAAGCTGCGATTGACGAGACCCGAGGCGATGAGGAAGGAGCCCGGCAGCTCGGTGAGATGCTTCGTCACGTCGTAGTACTTGAACGCGACGAAGACCACGAGCGCCGCGGTGAAGCCGTCGATCGCCTTGTTCTGCATCGCCGGCATCACCTCGCCGAGCGGCATCGACAGCGGCGAGGCGCCGAGCCGGCGGAAGGGCTCGGTGTGCAGCGGCGTACCGCCCGGCACGCGGATCTTCAGCCCTTGCAGGTCCTCGACGCGGCGCACCGGCCGGTGCGAAAGGAGCATCAGCGGCCCGTTGGCGAAGGTGAAGAGCGGCTCGACGCCTTTCGCGGCGCCGAAGCTCGAGAGGCGCTTGCGGATGTCCGGATCGGCGAACACTTTCTGCGCGTGCTCGACGCTGTCGAACAGGCCCGGCGCGTCGAACACCTGGAAGCGCGGCTCGAGCCCGACGAAGAACCCGACCGCGGGCACCGTCATCTCCATCGTGCCGAGCGCCACGCCCTCCACGGTGCGCGGGATCTGGCCGAGCTGGCTCCCGGGATAGATCTCGACCTTGATGCGCCCGCCCGAGCGCTTCTCGACGCCCGCCTTGAACCGGTTCATCCACTCCACCGTGACGTCGCCCACGGTCGGCGTGGAAAGCTTCATCGTGAACTGCTGGGCCTGCGCAAGGCAGGCGCTCGCCGCGAGCGCGGCGGCGAGGACGGGTTTGGCGAGTCGCATGGTGCCTCCTATGTGGACAAGAAGAGCCGCACCCCGACGAGCGAGATCGAGGGCAGGTAGGTGATGAGGACGAGCGCCGCGACATAGAGGATCACGAAGGGCGCGAGCCCGGCGTAGATGGTTGCGGTGTCGAGCTTCAGAGCGGACTGCGCGACGAAGATATTGATGCCGAAGGGCGGAGTGAAGAGCCCGATGGCGAGATTCACCGTCATGATGACGCCGAAATGCACCGTGTCGATGCCGAGCGATTTCGCGAGCGGCACGAGAAGCGGTGTGAGCACGAGGATCGCGGAAAGCGGATCGACGAAGCAGCCGACGACGAGGAGCAGCACGTTCACGGCGAGCAGCACTTCGCCCGCGCTCAGCTTCTGCGCCACGACCCAGTCGACCAGCACCTGCGGCACCTGCTGCACCGTGAGGAGCCACGAATACACGCTCGCGCACGCGACGATGATGAAGATCTGCGCCGTGATGCGCACCGTCCCAGCCGCGCAGTCGAGGATCTCGGCCCACGAGACGTCGCGGTAGACGAAGCGCGTGACGAACGCCGCATAGACGCACGCCACCGCCGCCGATTCGGTCGGCGAGAAAATCCCTCCGTAGATGCCCCCGAGGATGATTACCGGCGCGCCGAGCGCCCAGAGGCTGCGGCCGAGGGCGCGCGCCAGCGTGCGGGCGTCGAATCCCCTGGGCGCATCGACGCCGTGGCGCCGCGCTACGAACACGACGTACGCGGCAAGCAGCGCGGCGATCAGCAGCCCCGGGACGATGCCGGCCGCGTAGAGCCGAGGCACGGACTCGTTGGCCGAAGCGCCGTACACGATCATCGGAATGCTCGGCGGGATGACGATGTCGATCGCGCCCACCGCGGTGAGAAGCCCCGCGGTGAAGCGCTCGGGGTAGCGTGCCGCGCGCAGCGCGGGCAGGAGGATGCGGCCGATCGTCGCCACGGTGGCCGCGCTCGCGCCGGAAATGGCGCCGAAGACCGCGGAGGTCCCCACCGTGGTCACGCCGAGCGAGCCGCGCAGCGGGCCGGCGCCGGCCTGCACCAGGTCGACGATGCGCCGCGCCACGCTGCCGCGGCCCATGAGCTCGCCCGCGTAGATGAAGAACGGCACCGCGAGCAGCGCGAAGACGTCGATCGCGCCGAAGAGGTTCTGGTGCAGCGCCGCGAACGGGATATGCATGAAGAACACGAGCGCCACGCTGCAGGCCGCGAGCAGCACGAGATACAGTGGGAAGCCGAGGAGCAGCAGTACGCCGGGGACCAGGCCCAGCGCGAAGCTCACCGCTGCCTCCGCGCCAGCCGCCACAGCGCGACGACGAGGATCAGCGCCAACCCCGCCGCCACGCCGCTGTGCGGCAGCCACATCGGGATCTGCGCCGTGGGGCTGTTCGCGCCGAGGCGCAGCATGCTTTCCACGTAGCGCACCGACTGCCACAGCGCGAAGCCGACGAGCGCGATGATGGCGAGCAGTTCGGCGACGTGTACTGCGGTCTTGGCCTTGGAGGGGAATCTCTGGACGACGATGTCCATGCGCAAATGCTCGCCGTGCCAGGCCACCACCGCCGCGCCGAGGAAGGCGATCCAGACCATCGCGTACGTCTGCAGCTCGTCGGCGCCCACCAGCGTGCGGCCGAAGACGTAGCGGCCGATGACGTTGGCGAAGTTGAGCGCGATCGTCGCGAGCAGCGCGAACGCGAGCACGCGCTCGATGCCGCGCATGAGCTGCCCGAGGGCGCGCTCCATCGGCGCTCAGAGCCCGAGGATGCGCTCGGCGTTCTGGTGGAAGATCTTCTCCATGGCCGTATCCGCGTAGCCGAGCTCCTGCCACTCCTTGAGGATGCGCGCGTAGGGCATGCTCGGATAGTCGGAGCCGAACATGATCTTGTCCTGGAGACGCCCGCGGATGTCGACCTTCAGGTTGCCCGGGAAATACTTCGGCGCCCAGCCCGACATTTCCCAGTAGACGTTGCCCTTGTGCAGCGCCACCGCGGTGGTCTCGTCGACCCACGGCCAGCCCGGGTGCGCCATGATGATCTTCAGGTTCGGGAAGTCGGCGGCGAGCCGGTCGATGCCCGCAGGGTGCGCATGGCGGATGACCGCGCCGTGGCCGCCCGGCATGCCGGCGCCCATGCCCGTGGTGCCGACGTCGACCATCACCGCGGCCTTCAGCTCGTCGATCAGCTCGAACATCGGATAGAAACGCCGGTCGTCCACGGCGAAATGCTGCATGATCGGGTGGAAGTGAAAACCGAGGAAACCGAGCTGCTTTACCGCTTTTTTTGCTTCTTCGAGTACGTTTTTCTTGGAAGGCTCGAGGGCACCCCAGCACTGGATGATGCGCTTGGGGTGGCGCTTCCACATCGCGTGCACGTACTCGTTGGTCACCGGCGGCGTCTTGATCGTCGTCTCGAGGTCGAGCGCGACCATTACCGCTTCGACGCCCGCGTCGGTGAAGTCCTTGATCACGTCTTCCTCGGGCTTGGAGGACCACGAGTGCTTCCAGTACTTGGCGAGCGCCTCGACGTAAGGGCCCTGGCACGCGAGCCATTCCTTGGTGCCGGGGTAGCAGTGCAGGTCAATGATTCGCATTTTTCTCCGCCATTTCCGAGAGCGCCTTCTTGGACACCTTGCCGAACGTGGACACCGGGAACTCGTCCACCACCAACATGCTTTCGGGCAGCTTGAACTTCGCAATTTCTTTCTCTTTCAGGAACTCCACCAGCTCGGGAAACTGCAGTCCCTTCCCCGGTTTGAGGATCAGGCAGGCGCACATCTTCTCGCCCAGATTCGCGTCGTGCACCGGCACGCAGGCCACGTTCTGCACCGCCGGGTGCATGAGGATCAGGTTCTCGATCTCCTCGGCGCTGATCTTCTCGCCGCCGCGGTTGATGAGGTCCTTCTTGCGGCCTTCGACGACGTAGTTGCCCGACGGATGACGGCGCATCAGGTCGCCGGTGCAGTAGAAGCCGTCCGGCGTGAATTGCTTGGCGTTGTACTCCGGCACGCCGAAGTAGCCGCGCAGCGTGTACGGCCCGCGGCAGGTGAGCTCGCCCACCTCGCCGTCGGGCACCTCGCGCCCGTCGTTGTCGACGAGGCGCACCTCGTCGTCGGGGCAGATCGGCCGGCCGCAGGTCTCGAGCTTCACTTCCGCCGGATCGTCCGGGCGCACGAAGAACAGCATCCCTTCCCCCATGCCGAAGTTCTCCTGCACGAACGCGCCCGGGATCAGTCGCTGGGTCTTCAGCCGCACCTCGGGCTGCATGCGTTGCCCACCGCTTTGAATGATTTTGACTGAACTTAAATCGTAGGAGGCTATTGCGGGATCGTTGATGAGCCGGATGAGCAGCGCCGGAACGACCTTGATATGAGTTGCTTTGTGCCGTTCGACCAATTTAAAGATTTCTTCAGGTCTTGTCGTGGGCGAAAGCACGACCTTGCCGCCCTGGAAAAAGTAGCCCTGTATGCCGGGGCAGGCGAGCGGCAGGTTGTGCGCGGCCGGCAGCGCGAGCAGCAGCACCGAATCCCTGGTCACGCCGCACACCGGGGCCGCAGTCCGCGAGTTATAGGAGTAGTCGTTGTGCGTGCGCGGGATCAGCTTCGGGATGCCCGTGGTCCCGCCCGAGAGCTGGAAGATGCAGGGATCCGTGGGATCGATGCGAATGTCTCTTAATTTTTCCTTCGAAAGATTTGCTTTTTTTTCGATCAGCTGTTTCAGCAGGGAAAGCGGGATGCTGTGTTTCAGCTGCGCATTGCCCTGCTGCACGCGCCGGATCATCGGCTCGAACTCGAAGTCGCCGAGCCGCTCGGGGTAGATGCAGGCGGTAGCGCCCGAGAGCCGGACGAACTGGTTGATCTCGGCAAAGCGGTGCGAAACCAGGGCGGCGATGGGGATGGCGCCGATCTTCTGCAGCGCGAAGTACAGGATCACGAACTCCGCGATGTTGGGCAGCGTGGGCACCACGCGGTCGAGCGGCTTCAAGCCCAGCTCGAGCAGGTTCAGCGCCAGGTTGTCGGTCAGCCGGTCGATGTCGCCATAGGTGAGCTGGCGCTCACCGTCGACCAGCGCAATACGGCTTTGATACTGGTGAAAAACCGAGGAAAATTCCTGCGCAAGCGATTTATCGCGCCAGTAGCCCTTGGCGCGGTAGCGCTGCGCAAACTCCGGGGGGAAGGGAACAACGCCTTCGAGCATCACGTGGAGGCGGTGAAGCCGCCGTCGATGACGATCACCTCGCCGGTGACGAAGCGGTTGGATTCGATGAGGGTCATCATGGTCTCGGCGACGTCGTCGGCGGTGACCACGCGCTTGAGCGGCGTTGCCTTCGCGCGCTTGCCCATCAGGTCGTCGTACTTGTCCTTCAGCATGCGGCGCATCCAGTCGCCTTCCATCCAGCCGGGGGCGACCGCGTTCACGCGGATGTCCGGGCCGAGGTTCCAGGCGAGCGTCTTGGTGAGGTTCACGACCGCAGCCTTGCTCGCGGCATAGGGTAGCGGCTGCGGACCCGGGCGCAAGCCGACAATCGAGGCAGTGTTGACGACGCACCCCTTCGACGCCTTGAGCAGCGGCACCGAGGCGCGCGTCACCTGGAAGAGGCCGCGCACGTTGACCGCGAATACGCGATCCCAGTCGTCGAGCGACAACGTTTCCAGGTCTTTCGGCTTCCAGGGCGCGGTGATGCCGGCGTTGTTGATGAGCACGTCGAGGCGGCCGAAGGCCTCCTCGACCTTCTTCAGCATGGCGCGAACGCCCGCTTCGTCGCTTACGTCGCAGCGCACAAGAAGCGTCCTGGCGCCCGATTTTTCGGCCGCGGCGGCAGTTTCGCGCGCGGCCGCTTCACTCGAGCTGTAGTTCAGTGCAACATCGTAGCCCGCGCGCGCGAGCGCGAGGAGGGCGCTGCGGCCGATGCCGGTCGCGGCGCCAGTGACCAATGCAGCTTTTCTGGACGCCACTGGAAAGCCTGTCTAAGATCGGATGAACATGTTCAGGTTTCAATCCTAACAGATGAATCGCTTCGGAATCGGCCAGCCGGTCCGCAGAGTCGAGGACCAGCGCTTTCTCACCGGCCGCGGCCGCTACGTCGACGACATCGAGCTCCCGCGCATGCTCCACGGCGCGCTCGTTATGTCGCCGCATGCGCATGCGCGCATCAAGCGCATCGACACCTCCGCCGCCCGCGCCGCGGCCGGCGTCGCGCTCGTATTGACCGGGGAAGACGTAAAGGCGGAGAAGCTCGGCGGCATCCCGCCGCAGTTCATGCCCGAGGACATGGGCGGCCCGAAGGGCTACCGCACGTTCAGGCCGCTGCTCGAGCCCGCGAAGCTGCGCTACGTCGGCGACCGCGTCGCTTTCGTCGTCGCCGATACTCCCGCGAACGCGCGGCTTGCGGCGGAGCTGATCGAAATCGAGTACCAGCCGCTGCCCGCCGTGGTGAACGTGGAAGACGCGGTGAAGGAAGGCGCGCCGCGCGTCTGGGACGAATGGACGAGCAACGTCGCCTTTCCGTTGATGATGGGCAACAAGGACGCGGCCGACGCGGCGTTCGCCAAGGCGAAGCACGTGGCCTCGGTGCGTCTGTACAACAACCGGGTCGCCGCGAACACCCTGGAGCCGCGCGCCGCAATCGGCGACTTTTCAGACGATTCGTACACCTTGTATACGAGCTCGCAGAACCCGCACGGCGTGCGCCAGATCCTGGCGCAGCGGGTGTTCTCGATTCCGGAGAGCAAGCTGCGGGTCATCTCTCCGGACGTCGGCGGCGGCTTCGGCATGAAGGGCGATACGTACCCCGAGGATGGCCTCGTGCTCTTGGCCGCGCGGCGCCTGGGCAGGCCGGTCAAGTGGGTCGCTTCGCGCACGGAATCGATGCTCGGCGACAACCACGGCCGCGACCAGAGAGTGAACGCCGAGATCGCGCTCGACGACAACGGCAAGATCCTCGCGATCCGCGCGCAGGCGCTGCACGACGTCGGCGCCTACATCACCAACGCGGGCGTGGTGCCCGTGCTGTGCGCGCTGCGCAACATTCCGGGCGTTTATCTCGTGCCGGCGTTCCACGTAGCGACCAAGGCGGTCTTCACGCACACCACGCCGCTCGGCCCGTACCGCGGCGCGGGCCGGCCGGAGGCCGCTTACGTCACCGAGCGGCTGATCGAGGCCGCGGCGAAAAAAATCGGCATGGATCCCGTGGAGCTCCGGCGGCGCAACTACATCCCGCCGAGCGCGATGCCTCATGCCACGGGCACCGGCTGGACGTACGACTCGGGGGACTTCGCCAAGCTCACCGATCGCTGTATCGAGATTGCGGATTGGAATGGTTTTGCTTCACGTAAAAAGCTCTCAGAGGGGAGAGGCAAACTCCGCGGCCGCGCGCTCATCTACTACCTCGAGGATTCCGGCGTGTTCAACGAGCGCATGGAGCTGCGCTTCGATCCGAGCGGCAACGCGACGATCGTCGCCGGCACGCACTCGCACGGCCAGGGGCACGCGACCACTTACGCGCAGATGGTGTCCGACTGGCTCGGCGTGCCCTTCGAGAGCATCCGCTTCGTGCAGGGCGATACCGACCAGGTGCCGTTCGGCCGCGGCACCTACGCGTCGCGCAGCGCGATGCTCGGCGGCTCGGCGCTCAAGGCCGCCGCCGATGCGGTGATCGAGAAGGCCAAGGGCCTCGCGGCGCACCTCATGGAAGTTTCGGCAAAAGATATTTCCTTTGGCAGCGGCAAATTCACCGTCGCGGGGACCGACAAGGCAATTCCGCTCACCGAAGTCGCCAAGGCGTTCTACCGGCCCGTCGGCATCCCGCCGCAATTCGGCGTCGGCCTGGACGCGAGCGGAAGCTCGAGCCATCCGCCGACCTTCCCCAACGGCTGCCACATCTGCGAGCTGGAGATCGATCCGGAAACCGGCGTCGTGCAGATCGACCGCTACGCCGTGGTGGACGACGTAGGGATGGTGATCAACCCGATGATCTGCCACGGGCAGATCGAGGGCGCGCTCGCACAAGGCATCGGGCAGGCGCTGATGGAGAACGTCGCTTTCGACCGCGAGTCGGGGCAGATGCTCTCGGCGAGCTTCACCGACTACGCGATGCCGCGCGCCGACGACCTGCCGGAGCACTACGAGCTCGATTTCATCGACGTGCCGGCGAAAACCAATCCGCTCGGCGTCAAAGGCATCGGCGAGGCGGGCTGCGTTGGCGCGCCGCCCGCGGTGATGCTCGCGGTCCTCGACGCGCTCGCGCCCCTCGGCGTCGAGCACATCGACATGCCCGCAACCCCGCATCGCGTGTGGCAGGCCATTCAGGCCGCCCGCAAATGAACAACCCAAAATCAGGGACAGACCACGATTTTTTTGAATCTCCGGGAGCGGGTCGCGGAAAGCGCTCGCCGCCTTCTGCTCATGAGACCGGAGAAAAACGTGGTCTGTCCCTGATTTGGAGGTGGTACAAGAACAAACGCATTGCCACAATAATTTCCTGAGGAGGAATCCATGCTTAAGAAAGCGGTACTTGCATTTGCAGCCGCAAGCTTCGCCGTTGCCGCCTGGGGCCAGCAGTACCCCAACCGGCCGGTGCGTGTCGTGGTCGCCGCGGCGACCGGCGGGCCGGACATCGTTGCCCGCATCGTCGCCGCCGAGCTCACTACCCAGCTCGGCCAGAGCTTCTTCGTAGAGAACCGCCCGGGCGCGAACGGGATCGTCGGCTGCGATCTGGTCGCGAAGGCGCCGCCCGACGGCTACACGCTGCTCGTGTACTCGGCGGGCCTGGTGGTGAACCCGTACGTGCACAAGTCGCTGCCCTACGATACGGAGAAGGACTTCGCGCCGGTCACCAACCTCACCAGCAGCGGCGGCCTGTTCCTCGCGGTGAATCCTTCGCTTCCCGTGAGCTCGCTGCAGGAATTCGTCGAGTATGCGAAGAAATCCGGAGGCAGGCTCGCTTACAGCACTCCGGGCATCGGCAACAACTGGCACCTCGCGACCGAGGTCTTCAGCCAGATGGCCGGCATCAAGATGACGCACGTCCCGTACAAGGGCGGCGGCCCGGCGGCGGCGGCCCTCGTATCGGGCGAAGTGCAGGCGATGCTGGTGTCGCCGGCGCCGATCATGCCGCACTACAAGAGCCAGAAAGTGCGCGTGCTCGCCTACACCGGCATGAAGCCGAACGCCGCGGCCCCCGAAGTTCCGCTCATGAAGGATGCGGGCCTGAGTTACACCTACGACGGCGGCTGGTTCGGCATGTTCGCGCCGGCGCGCACCTCACCGGAGATTCTCGACAAGCTCGCGCGCGAGGTACGCAGCGCGATGCAGAAGCCGCAGGTGCTCGACCGGCTGGCGAAGATGGGCCTCGAGCCGGCCGCCGGCACGCCGGAGGAATTCCACAAGTTCTTCCTCGCCGAGTTCAAGGCCTACGGCGAGATGGCGCGCGTCGCGGGCGTGAAGCCCGAATAGCCTAGGCGGCCGCCCGGGGCGGCTCCCAGGCGGCGAAGCTGCAGCCGACGATCACCGCGGGCACCGGCAGGTAATCGACCAGCCGGAACCCGCGGCAGCCGGCGGCGCCGTGCGCGACCGCCCAGTTGCGCACCTCGTGCGCGCCGTTGCCGGTCATCGGCAGGCGCATTTCAAGGAAAGCGGCGAGCTCCGCCGGCGTTCCCTCGGAGAACAGCCGTATGCATTCGCGGTCGAAGGGCTCGTCGATGTCGCCCATGGTGCGCTCGCCGATCGAGTGGCTGAGGCCGCCTGTGGCGAGAACGCCGACGCGCAGCGGCTCGGCATACGTTTCGATCGCATGCTTGAGCAGCAAGCCCCACTCCATGCATCGGCGCAACGACGGCAGCGGCGGCTCGATGCTGTTCACGATCATCGGCACGATGCGCGGCAGGCGCTCGAGGCCCATTTTCCACAGCGGGATGCAAAAGCCGTGGTCGAGCCTCAGCCGGTGCGAAATCGACGGCTCGAAATCCGCCTCGAACGCGCTGCGCGCCAGGTGCATCGCAAGGCCCGGATGGCCGCGCAGCTGCGGGTGCGGGAATTCCTTCATGAACGGCTCGGCCGGGCCTCCATGCTCTTCGCCTACGCCGAAGCACACCGCCGGGATGTTGTCGAGAAAGAAGTTGGTCCAGTGGTCGGGCGAGACCTCGATGAGCACGTCGAGGTGCGCCTCGGAGACGCGGCGTCCGAGCTCGCGGAATGCCGCGGTGAGCCGGTCCTTCTGCGCGGCCGGAACCGCCTGCCAATTGCGCACCAGCAGCGGTCCATGGCTCGCCGCCCAGATGCCGGCGACGCTAGCCATCGCGCAGCCTCGCCACGAACTCCTCTTCCGGCATTCCGCTTGCAAAGAAGAAGTAGCGCAGCAGGTAAGGATTGGTGCGCTGCGAAAGATAGGTGACGTTGTTGTCGAGCACGGCCTGACGCACCTCGGCGTCGAGCGGATAGCGGCTCAGCACCATCTCGCGATCGGCGCGAAACTCGGCCGCCGCAGCGGAATTCTGCAGATCGAAAAACAGCTTGCTCAGCCAGTAGTCGGTCATGCGCGATGCCGTTAGACTGAAACCGTTCATATCGAAAGCGAATATGGAAGTCAACGGCATCCGTGTGAACTATCGTGTGGACGGCGCGGGCGAGCGCTGGGTCAGCTTCGTGACAGGGATCGCCAACGACCTCACGATGTGGGACGGCCAGGTCGCCGCGCTCGAGCGCGATTTCCGCGTCCTGCGCTACGACCTGCGCGGCCACGGCGGCACGCAGGCGACCAAGCCGCCTTACACGATCGACCTGCTGGTCCGTGACCTCGTCGGCCTTCTCGACGCGCTGAAGATCCGGCGCACGCACCTCGTCGGGCTCGGACTCGGCGGCGCCATCGCCCAGGCGGCGGCGATCGACTATCCGGACTGCTTTCCCTCGCTCGCCGCGTGCTGCTGCCGCGCGCGCATGGTGCCCGACTTCGCCGTGATGTGGCACAAGCTGCGCGAGACGGTGGGTCGGAACGGCGTCGAGTCGATCGTCGAGCAGACGGCGCAGCGCTGGTTCTCCGAGGAATTCAAGGCGGCGAATCCGCGCGTGCTCGACGGCGTGCGCTCGATGATCCGCGGCACCACGCCCGACGGCTACCTCGGCGCCACCGCGGCTTTTCTCGGCCTCGACGTCGAGGAGCGCCTGCCGCGCATCAAGGCGCGCACGCTCTACGTGAGCGGCGCCGAAGACAAGCTCGGCGGGCCGCCGGAGCTGATGCGCGGGCTGGCCGAGAAGGTGCCCGGCGCGCGGCACGTTTCGGTGCCCGGCGCGGCGCACATCGCCAACATCCAGAACCCCCCAGCGTTCAACCGAGCTCTGCGCGAATTCCTCGGATGATCGGCGCCGAGGCGATTCTCAGGACGCTGCGCGCCATGGGAGTGGAGCGCATCTTCGCGTCCCCGGGATCCGACTGGGCGCCGCTGTGGGAAGCGCTCGCCCGCCCGCACGCGCCCGGCGAGATTCCCGAGTACGTCTCGGTGCGCCACGAGGAAACCGCGATCGCGATGGCGAGCGCGTACTCGAAGGCGGGCGGCAGGCTGCCGGCGGTGGTGCTGCACACCACCGTTGGGACATTGCACGCGGCGATGGCGCTGCGCATCGCGCTGCACGAGCGCGTGCCGATGGTGGTGATGGCCGGCGAGTCGATCACTTTCGGCGAGCCGCCGGCGCCGCTGGTCGGCCGGCAATGGCTGCGCCTGCTCACCGACACGGGGGGCCCTGCGCGGCTCATCGAGCCGTGCGTCAAATGGAGCGTCGGCCTGAACGCCTGCCTGATCCTGCCGCAGACGGTGCAGCGCGCCTGCCAGCTTGCGCTGAACGCGCCGCGCGGGCCGGTGTTCGTGTCGGTGCCGATCGAATACCTGATGGAAACGATGGCGCAGCCGCTCCCCGAGCCGAGCGCGCTGCCGCGCCCGGTCGCCGCGCACCCGGCGGCCTTGGACGAGCTCGCGCGCGCGCTCTCCGCTGCGCGCAAGCCGCTCATCATCACCGAGGAAGCCGGGCGCGATCCCGCGGCCGTGCGCTCGCTCGTCGCGCTTGCCGAGGCGCTCGGGTCGCCGGTCGCCGAGGCCTGGCAGCCCTACTACGTCAATTTCCCGCGCGAGCACCCGCTGTACGCCGGAGTCGTTCCGGAAATAGAAGGGCTCGTAAAGGAGGCCGACGCGGTGCTGCTGGTCGAATCCGTGGTTCCCTGGCATCCGCCGTCATCGCTCGGCAAAGGCGTCAAGATCTACGCGATCGGCGAAGACCCGTTGCGCTCGAACCTGCCGTTCTGGGGGTTTCGCGCCGACCTCGTCGTGCCCGGCGAGCTGCGCTCGACCCTTGATGGATTGCTTTCCCGGATAGATCGCAAAGAAACGCCTCGAACGGTAAGACAAGACGTAAGGCCCGTTGCCGCCGCCATGAACACGGCCTGGATCGCGCAAGAGCTGAACGAAGTCCTGCGCAAGGGCGCCGTCGTGGTGAACGAGACCATCACGCATCGCCTGGAGCTGCTGCGGCGGCTGACGAAGCTCGAGCCGGGCGGGTTCTACGAATCGAGCTTCGGCGGCCTGGGCGTGGGTCTCGGTGTGGCGCTCGGCGTGAAATACGCGCAGCCCGAGCGCACCGTGATCGCGACGATCGGCGACGGGGCGTTCCACTACAACCCGGTGCTCGCCTCCTTCGGCGCGAGCCAGGAGCTCGGCCTGCCGATGCTGGTGGTGCTTTTCGACAACGCCGGCTACCTGTCGCAGAAGACCGACGTGAAGACCTATTACCCGGACGGATCGGCCGTCCGGACCGGCAGGTTCGCAGGAACCGCCATCACGCCGCGCCCGGAATATGCGAAGCTCGCCGAAGCGTACGGCGGCTACGGCGAGAAGGTGACCGAGGCCGGCCAGGCGCGCGCCGCACTGCAACGAGGATTGCAGGAAGTCGAAAAAGGGCGCTTAGCGCTCGTGCACATGGTGCTGGAATGACGGAATTCGAGGTGAACGGCGAGCGGCGCAGCGTCGCCGCCGATCCGGACACGCCGCTCCTTTACGTGCTGCGCAACGATCTCGGCCTCGTCGGCAGCCGCTACGGCTGCGGCACCGGCCAGTGCGGCGCCTGCTTCGTGATGGTCGACGGCAAGGCGCTGCCTTCGTGCGACACGCCGCTCTGGAGCGTGGCGAACAAGTCGGTGATCACCGTGGAGGGGCTCTCCAAAGGCGGCGCGCTGCATCCGGTGCAGAAGGCGCTCCTTGCCGAGCAGGCCGCGCAGTGCGGCTATTGCATCAGCGGCATCGCGGTGACCGCGGCGGCTTTTCTCCAACAAAACAAAAACCCGAGTGAAAGCGAAGTGCGCGCGGCCCTGGATCGCAATCTTTGCCGCTGCGGCGCGCATAACCGCGTAGTACGCGCGGTGCTGCGTGCCGCGAAGGAGATGCCATGAGCCTTGCTTCCCCCCCTGTTAAGGGGGGA
The DNA here is from genome assembly GCA_004297625.1 of Betaproteobacteria bacterium. Classification (GTDB taxonomy): domain Bacteria; phylum Pseudomonadota; class Gammaproteobacteria; order Burkholderiales; family SG8-39; genus SCGC-AG-212-J23. Next base: position 206,065 of record SCTY01000071.1, read on the forward strand.
GCGAGCGGTTTTCGCGAGCGGGGGGTTTGCTTTTTCGAAAACCAACCCCCCGCTCGTTTCACTCGCGACCCCCTTCACAGGGGGTCAAAGGTACGCCAATGAGCCGGCGCATCCGCTTCGAGCGCGACCGCAGCGTGTGGATCGCGAGCGGCAAGGTGGAGCTCGGCCAGGGCATCAACACCGCGCTCGCACAGATCGCCGCGGAAGAGCTCGACGTCGCGCTGGAGCGCATCCGCATCGTCGCGCCGAGCACCGCCTATAGCCCCGACGAGGGCTACACCTCCGGCAGCATGTCGATCCAGGAAGGCGGCAAGGGCATGCGCGCCGCCTGCGTGGAGGCGCGCGGCAGGCTGCTCGCGCACGCGGCGCAGCTCCTCGGTGCGCCGATCGCCGAGCTCACGGTCGAGGACGGCACGATCCGGGCGAAGAACGGCAGCAGCGTGACTTACTGGGAGTGCGCCGCCGAGGCGACCGAAGCGCCGCCGGCGGGCGCGGGCGTGAAGCCCTCGGGCCCGGCGCGCGTCCTCGGAAAGAGCGCGCCGCGCATCGACCTCCCGGCGAAGATCATCGGCCAGCCCGCCTACGTGCACGACATGAAGCTCCCCGGGATGCTGCACGCGCGCATCGTGCGGCCTTCCCGTCCTTTCAAAAGAATTGTTTCTTTAGAGAGAATAAAGATCCCCGGGGTCTCTGTCGTACAAGACGGCAGCTTCGTCGGCGTGCTCGCCGAGCGCGAGGAGGCGGCGATCGCGGCGGCGAAGAAGCTGCGCGAAAAGTCGGTGTGGGAAGAATCGCGGGTGCCCGAGGACTTCCACGCCTGGCTGCGAAAGAACGTCACCGAGCGCGTCATCACCAAGGAGGCGCGAAGCGAGGTTCGCGGCGAAAAAACGTTGAAGGCCTCGTATACGAAGCCGTTCATCGCGCACGCCTCGATCGGCCCCTCGTGCGCCATCGCGCGCATGAAGGACGGCAAGCTCGAGGTGTGGACCCACAGCCAGGGCATCTTCGGGCTGCGACATGAACTGTCCATAGTTCTCAACCTCCCCGTTGAGAGCATTGTTGTTACTCACGCCGAAGGCGCCGGGTGCTATGGGCACAACGGCGCCGACGACGTGGCGCTCGACGCGGCGCTGCTCGCGCGCGCGGCGAGCGGCCGCCCGGTGAGGCTGCAGTGGACGCGCGAGGACGAGTTCGCCTGGGAGCCTTACGGCCCGGCGATGTCGTTCGACCTCGAAGCGAAGCTCGACGCGAGCGGCGGCATCGTCTCGTGGAAGCACGAGTTCTGGAGCAACGGGCACACCAACCGGCCCGGCCGCTCGCCCAAGCCCGCGCTCTTCGCCGCCGGCCAGCTCGCGAAGCCCTTCGAGCGCACGCCTGCCATCGACCCGGCGCTGCCCGCGGGCGGCTCGGAGCGCAACGCCATCCCGCTCTACGATTTTCCCGACCTCCTCGTCGTGAAGAACTACGTGCGCGAGACGCCGCGCCGGGTTTCCTCGCTGCGCGCGCTGGGCGCGTACGGCAACGTGTTTGCCATCGAGTCGTTCATGGACGAGCTTGCGGCGGCGGCGGGCGCCGACCCGATCGAGTTTCGCCTCAAGCATCTGAAGGACCCGCGCGCCCGCGCAGTGCTGGAAAGACTTATTCCCGAATTCCGCAACCGAAAAAAAGCGGAAGCATGGGGCCACGGCATCGCCTTCGCCAAATACAAGAATATCGGCGCTTACTGCGCGGTGCTCGCCGAGGTGGAGGCGGGGGAGGTGCTGCGCGTGAGACGCCTCGTGCTTGCCGCGGACGTCGGGCTGCAGATCAACCCGGACGGCGTGGCGAACCAGCTCGAAGGCGGCGCGATTCAGGCGACGAGCTGGACGCTCAAGGAGGACGGCAAGATCGGCGCGGTGTCGTGGGAGGACTACCCGATTCTCAAGTTCACCGAAGTGCCGAAGGTCGAAGTCTTGCTCTTGAACAACGATTTTCCGTCGCTTGGCGCGGGAGAGGCCGCGCAGGGCCCGACTGCCGCGGCGATCGCCAACGCGCTCTACGACGCGCTCGGCGTGCGCGTGCGCGACCTGCCGCTCACGCCCGAGCGCATCGTGAAGGCCATGGGTTGAGTTTCGAGGAGAAAAAATGAAGCTCGGGATGTTCATGATGCCGGTGCACCCGCTGAACCGGAACCCCAGCGAGACGCTGAAGGAGGACCGCGAGGCGGTGATCCTCGCCGACAAGCTCGGGTTCCACGACGTGTTCATCGGCGAGCACCTCACGGACAAGGCCGAGAACATCACCAACTCGATGCTGTTCCTCGCGACGCTGATCCACTCGACCGAGCGCATCAGGCTCGCGAGCGGCACCTGCAACCTGTCGCAGCTGCATCCGGTGCTGGTCGCCGCGCAGGCGGCGATGATGGACCACCTGTGCGAAGGGCGCTTCATCCTCGGCGTGAGCCCGGGCGCGCTGGTGTCCGACGCGGAGGTGCTCGGCATCCTCGACGAGGACCGCAACAGGATGTTCGCCGAGGCGATCGACGTGATCCTCGCCATCTGGGAGCGCGAGCCGCCCTACGACATCGACTTCCCGGGCAACCGCTTCAAGGTGACCACGCGCAAGACCATGGACCTGCCGTACGGCGTCGGCGTCATGCCCAAGCCCTACCAGAAGCCGCGCCCCGAGATCGTCGGCACCGTCGTCGCGCCCTTTTCCAAGGGCGTGGTGGCGATGGGCGAGCGCGATTTCCACCCGCTGTCGGCGAACTTTTTGCTGCCGCACTGGCTGAAGACGCACTGGGCGAACTACGCCGAGGGCAAGAAGAAGAAAGGCATCGAGCCCGATCCCGCGGAGTGGCGCGTGGCGCGCACCGTGTTCGTCGCCGACGACGACAGGGTCGCCGCTGCCTACGGGCGCCACGACGCGGGGAGCCCCTACCGCTTCTACTACAAGCAGCTCCAGACCAAGCTCACCAAGGCCGGCCGGCACGCGGTGTTCAAGGAGCGCCTCGACCAGCCCGACAACGAGATCACCTACGAATTCGTGCTCGAGCGCCTGTGCATCTACGGCACGGTGAACAAGGTGGTCGACGAGATCCTGAAGCTGCGCGAGCAGGTCGGCGACTTCGGCGAGCTCGTCTACGCCGGCATGGACTGGGTCGATCCCGATCTCGCCAAGCGCTCGATGGAGCTCATGGCCGACGAGGTCATGCCGCAGGTGAACCGGGCGATCTAGAAGTAACGGACCAGGTACGGCAGCAGCGCGAGGAGGCCCGCAAGCACGATAGCCAGGCCGGCGATCGTCATCGCCCACCGGCTGCGCACCGCCTGGCTCGCCAGCTCGGCTCTCATGCGGGCGATGTGCTGCTTGTTCTGCTCCTCGACCTGCGCGACCCTCAAAGCGAGTTGCGAGAGAGCCTCGGTCAGGCCGTTGGCCTGCTCGGCAAGCCGCTTGGTCAGCTCCGATTGGGAGGCCACCGCCTCGGAGAGCTGCTCGAGCGTAAGAGCACCTCTGTCTTGCTCCCTGGGCTCGGCGGGGGCGGATAGTTCTTTTCTTTCCGCGCGCCAGCTCTTTACGCGGTCCCACGCCTGGCTTGCCGCGTTCAGCACCGTTTCGCCGTACCTCAGAAGCTTGTCCCACGGAACTTGGGCAGCCATGCGCACCATTATCACCGCAACACAGTGCGAAAGGAATTAAGGCTCTGACCCCGAATTCAGGTGGCCGATAGACCGAGCTGCTTGAGTACGCTGTCGACGATCCGGTCGCAGCGCGCGCCGTCGAAGCCGAAGGCGTCTTCCATCGTGAGGTCGAGGTCGCGGGCGAGCGCCTCGCGCAGCAGGCCGCGTGCGCGGAAGTAGCGCGTGCGCACGGTCGCCTCGGGCATGTCGAGCGCGGCGGCGGTTTCCTCCACCGAGAGCTCTTCCACGCCGCGCAGCATGAAGACGGCGCGATAGCCATCGGGCAGCTCGTCGATGCGCGCTTCGAGAAGCTTGCGCATCTGGCCGCGCAGCGTTTCGCGCTCGGGTCCTTCTTGCTTGTCCATATCGGGTTCCGGCTCTTCCACCGTGCCGTCGATCGGCACCACTTCGGCGAGCCTCGCGTTGCGCCGGCGGCGCATCAGCGCCTCGTTCGCCGCGATGCGCACCAGCCACGTCGAGAGCTTCGACTCGCCGCGAAACTTGTCGAAGGCGTTGTAGGCCTTGATGTAGGCGTCCTGCACCGCGTCTTCCGCGTCGGTGTCGTTGCGCAGGATGGCGCGCGCCGTGCGGTAGAGCATCCGGTTGTGCCGCCGCATGAGCGCCTCCATGGCGCGGCCGTCGCCCGCTTTGATGCGCTCGATGAGCTCCAAGTCATTGAGAGTCTCGAAGGCTACGGCCGCGGTCTTAGGCTTCATTGATGACTCCACGCACTGCGCGGGTTACGGTCGACGACATCTGCTTTTGGACGCCGCGCATCGCCATGCACATGTGCTGCGCCTCCATGATCACCCTCACTCCGCGCGGATGCAGGACTTCCATCAGCGCGTCGGCCACCTGAGCGGTGAGGCGCTCCTGCACCTGGAGCCGGCGCGCGAAGAGCTCGATGAGCCGCGGAATCTTCGACAAGCCGATGATCTTCCGGGTCGGAAGGTACGCCACGTGCGCGCGGCCGAAGAAAGGCAGCAGGTGGTGCTCGCACAGCGAGAAAAATTCCACGTCGCGCACGAGGATGAGGCCATCGTCCTCGGCGTCGAAGATTGCGTTGCCGACCACGCTGGCCGGATCGGCCTCGTAGCCCGAGGTGAGGAAGCGCATGGCCTTGGAGAAGCGCTTCGGGGTCTGCAGGAGGCCGGGACGGCGGCTGTCCTCGCCGAGGTGGCTGAGGATCGCCTCGACGTGCGGGGCGAGCGGGTCATCGGCTAGTTTGGCTTCAGTCGGATGTTGTTGGGTGAGCATGCGGCATTGGATGACGGCTGCCGCCGTTCCGTTTCAGGGCCGCTTCGTCCCGGATGCAGGCGATCAGCGCCTGCAGGGCCGCCCCGGGCTCGGCGTCGGCGCGCCGCATGAGCCCTATCGGCTCCTCGGTGCCGGCCGTCGAAACCGGCAGTCGAACCAGCACGCCGGAGGCGATGTCCGGCTCCACAGCGCCGAGCGGCACGAACCATACCGCGTCGCTTTGCAGAACGACGCTGCGCGCAAACGAGATCGACAGCGTTTCGATGCAGTCGTTCGGTACCGTCTCGCCGTGGGCGCGCAGCAGGCTCTCGGCGCTATGGCGGATGATCGTTCCTTTCGTCGCAAGTACAGCGGGATACGTTTTTATCCGTTCGAAACCTATCTCGTGGTCGAGCATGGGATGCGCGGCGCGCACGGCAAGCACGAGCCGATCTGAATAGAGGTGCTCGAAGGTGACGCCGGACATTTGTTCGGGATCGGAGAGCCTGCCGACGACGAGCTCCACCTGCCGCTGCCTTAGAGCGGCGAGCAGCTCGGCGTTGGCCGCCGTAATGACCCTCAGCAGCGCCGCCGGCGCCTTGCGGCGCAGCGCGAGCGCTACGCGCGGCATGATCGCCGGGGCGACGGTGGGCAACACGCCGACCGCGAGCGACTCGGCGCCGCGCGCTTTCGCCGCGATGCCGTCGAGCCCGCTGCGCAGCGCGCTGACACTCGACCCCGCGTACCGCAGGAATTGCTCGCCTTCGGCGGTCGGCACGGCGCCGCGGCGTCCGCGCTCGAAGAGCCGAATGCCGAGGATGTCCTCGAGCTCCTTGATCGTCTTGGACACTGCCGGCTGCGAGATCGACAGGCGCTTTGCCGCGTTCTGCAGGCCGCCGTGCTCGGCGACCGCGAGAGCGCACTGCAGGTGGCGCAGCTTTATTCGGCTTTCGCGCATGGTTCGTATAACCGGGGGATTATACAAATGGCGCTGAAAACTCAATTTACATCAAGGAATGGTTAGGCAAAGCTGCACGCCCTATGAAAAGAGACCTCCAGATCCCGACACTCAGGCCGCGCGACTGGTCGACGCAGCCCGCCTACGTCTACCCGCCGTACAAGTCCACGGTGAAGCGCGGACCGACGCAGCCGCTCGTCCCGGTGAAGCGCGCACTCGAGCAGCTCGCCGCCCCGGTCTACGGCCACGGCGCCGTCGGCCCGCTCGACCACGATCTCACGCGCAACGCGGTGAAGAATGGCGAGCCGCTCGGCGAGCGCATCGTGGTCAGCGGCCGCGTGATCGACGAGGACGGCCGCCCCGTGCGCGACGCGCTCATCGAGATCTGGCAGGCGAACGCGGCCGGCCGCTACGCCCACAAGGTCGACCAGCACCCTGCGCCGCTCGATCCGAATTTCCTCGGCGCCGGGCGCTGCCTTACCGACAAGCAGGGGCGCTACACCTTCGTCACGATCAAGCCCGGCGCGTATCCGTGGGGCAACGGCGCCGGCTGGCGGCCGAACCACATCCATTTCTCGCTCTTCGGCAATTACTTCGCGAGCCGCCTGGTGACGCAGATGTACTTCCCCGGCGATCCGCTGCTGCCGATCGATCCGATCTACAACAGCGCGCCCGCGGGCGCCCGCGGGCGCCTGGTCTCGCGCTACGTGCCGCTCGCCTCGGACCCCGACTTCGCGCTCGGCTACGAGTTCGACGTCGTGCTGCGCGGCGCGCAGCAGACGCCCATGGAGAACCGCGAGTGAAATACGGCCAGACCCCTTCGCAGACCGTCGGACCGTACTTCGCCTACGGCCTCACGCCCGAGCAATACGGCTATCCGTTCCGCGCCGCCTGCGGGCCGGTCCTCGCCGAGGCGCGCACGCCGGGCGAGCCTATCGTGCTCACCGGCCGCGTATACGACGGCGACGGCAAACCGGTCGACGATGCCATGATCGAGATCCTGCACGCCGACACGCGGCGCAAATATCTCTTCGGCCGTTGCGGCACGGGCGCGGACCGCGAATGCACTTTCCGCTTCGAGACCGTCAAGCCCGCCAGCACCGGCCCGCGCAGCGCGCCGCACATCGACGTGATCGTCATGATGCGCGGCATGCTGAGCCACGCGTTCACGCGCGTTTACTTCGACGACGAGCAGGAAGCGAACGCGCGCGACGAGGTGCTAGCCGACGTGCCCGCCGAGCGGCGCGGCACGCTCATCGCCCGGCGCGAGGAGCTCCCGGGCGGCATGGTGTATCGCTTCGACATCCGCATGCAGGGGCGGGACGAGACGGTTTTCTTCGACCTGTAGGCGGCGTTGAGGCGCGTCCGTATCGCGCGCTTTTCTGCGGGCGGCCGGGCACTTCTTGCCCACGACGAGCCTCAGGGCGCTCGACGGAGCGTCCTCGCGGATCTCCCCGTCCGCGTAGATGCTCTGGCGCCGCTCGGGCCATTCGTCGGGTTTCGCCGATTCCGCGGCGAAAATATCCAGCAGGAATCCCGGGCCGATGACCGTCGTCCCCTGAGGCGGGTCGGAGACGAAACGCCACGTAAGCGTCTGCTCGCCCGCTTTGAGCTCGTAGATCACCGTCTCCTTAGACCTCGTGCGGGTCAGCGTTCCGCGCGCCTTCTCGCTCCACGGCGCGCCCGCCTGGGAAACGCATATCACCGCGCTGAATTGGCGTGAGTCATCCGCGAGCGCGGCCGAGGATACGAGGAGCGGGCTCGAGCACGCGAGCATTGCGAGCGACAGCAGCAGCGAACCGGCATGCTTGCGCATAGAGCCTCCTCTTTCTTACTGCCGGCTCAGCGTACCTGAGCGGAGGAAGCCGGTCTGTGGAGAATTACCCGCGGCGCGCCACCGCTTTATTTGCAAGCCGCCAGAGACGCTGCAAAGGCAGCACGCGCCGCTGCAGCCTTCGAGCCGTCTGCAGGGCTTCCCAGCAAGGTCTGCTCGGAGATGGCTACGCCGCATCCCGCGAACTTGCCGGCAAGGTATTCGAATTCCGTCGGTGAAAGGTTCGTGCTTGTCCAATTCGATCCGCCGCAGCCTGCCTGCGCGTACTTGTCGAGTGCGCCGCCAGGCGCCGGGCGCGCGGCCAAGGAGTTCACGTAACCGCACTGCAGGATCTCGGCAACCTTTTGTCCTTCGTAGGTCTTTACGGCCGGCGTTTCGTTCGGGTCCTTCAGCTTCTTGAATCCTTCCTGCGCGCTTAACAGCTTCCCGCGCTCTATCGCGGCGTCGGTGAGCGTCGATACCGCTTGCTGGAGCGCCGCGACGGAACCACTCGACTGGATCGCCCGCTGCAAGGCAGGCAGAGTCGCGGCGGGCATCCAGTCCCCGGCTCCCGCAGACTTCACGAAGGAAAAGACTAGATAGTTACGGTGGTGTGATTCGATATAGCAGATATCGTCACCCGGCTTCGTGTCCAGTGATTCAACGCGCCGCAAATCCGCGTAGCGCAGGTTCTCGTATTCTGCGTCGTCGCAGTAAGCAGCCTTCTTCGGGTCCTTCTTCCTGTCGATGCGCTGGAACAGCTTGCCGACCGCATCGTCGTAGATATAGTTCTGCCAGTCGATCGTTTCACGCGTTTCGTCCTGCGCCCGCACGACGATCAAGTCGCCCTCGCGCAGGACAGGGACTGCGGCGGCCGACTCGGAATTCTTGCTCACTAGCGTAATTCGGTAATACCCGATCACCGAATCCCTGGCGGAGGCCTGCACAAACGCGCTTCCAACGCGGTTCAGCGCGCTCAAGAGTTGCTGACCACCGAAGGACCCGAAGGGCGAGCTGCCGAGGCTGGCGAGCACCTTGAGAAGCGCGTCGGTACGCGCGCTGTCCTCCTCGGGCATTTGGAGGATCGTGATGTCGAGGGTCAGATCACTGCCATCCCAGGAGGTATTGCTGTAGACCGGACCGAACGACTGGTTGATGAACTGGAAGCGCTGGATATCGGGAGAGTAGAAGACGATGCGCCCCGGGTTGTCGGGTCCGCCGCGGTCGACCACCTGCTCGAGTTTCGGCCCTACGTTCACGACGACGGCTATCCGGCATTTCGGTTTCCCGCCCCTGAGTTCGGCCGACAGCTGTTCCGTGAAATGAGGCGGGCACCAGGCGAAGTACGCGTTCTTGAGATAGATGGAAATGGGATCGTGCCGCTTGAAAGGTTGCGGATCCGTCAACCTCGCAGGCGTCGAGAACTTGTCTACGAATGCGGGTTTCTCATTCTCAACCCGCACGAACCTATGGTCGCCGGCGCCTTCATAAGTGAACGTTGAGCAAGCCGCCAGCAGAATGCATGTCGACACAACGGCCATAGTCTTTTCCACGAGCCCCCCCTGGGTTCAGACGTTGATTTATGTTACGCGCCTGGCGTTGGCTGATCCGGGATTCAGACGGCGGGATAACGCGACTACAATCGCTCGAGTGAAGACCACCGCGCCGCCTGACCCGAATACCCGCAAGCCGAAGTTCTGCCCACCGCCTAAGGCGTGCGACGCGCACTGCCACATCTTCGGGCCGGCGGCGAAGTTTCCCTATGCGAAGGACGCGGCGTACTGGCCGCCGGATGCGCCGTTCGAGGGACTGCAGAAGCTGCATTCGATTCTCGGGATCGAGCGCGCGGTGATCGTGCACGCGAGCTGCCACGGCGCGGACATGCGCGTGACGCTGGACGGCATCGCGAGGTCGGGAGGCCGGTACCGCGGCACGGCGATCGTTGATGAATCTTTTTCGGAAAGGCAATTTCAGCAAATGCACGACGGCGGAATCCGCGCGGTGCGCTTCAACTTCGTGAAGCACCTCGGCGGGCGGCCGGACATGCAGCTTTTCGACCGGACGGTGGCGCGGCTGAAGGAGATGGGCTGGCATCTGATCCTGCACCTGGATTCGAACGATCTCGCGGAGTTCAGGAAGAAGCTCGAGGCGATTCCCGTGCCGATGGTGATCGACCACATGGGGCGGGTGAAGACGGCGGACGGGCTGGATCAGGAACCCTTCAAGGTGCTGCTGGGTTTTATGAAAAATCCGAACTTCTGGGTGAAGATCTGCGGCGCCGAGCGGGTGTCGTCGATGGGGCCGCCGTTCACCGACGCCGTGCCGTTCGCGAGGGCGCTGATCGAGGCGGCGCCCGACCGGATCCTGTGGGGCACGGACTGGCCGCATCCCAACGTCGGCAAGCACATGCCCAACGACGGCGACCTCGTGGATCTCTTCCCGCGGATGGTGCCGGAGCCGGAGCTACAGGTTAAGATTCTCGTGGACAACCCCGCGCGCCTCTACGGCTTCTGACATGGCGAGAATCATCGGCGGCATAGGCACCTCGCACGTGCCGACCATCGGCATGGCGTTCGACAAGGGCAAGCAGGACGATCCCGACTGGAAGCCGCTGTTCAAGGGCTACGAGCCGGTGCGGAAGTGGCTCGCGGAGAAAAAGCCCGACGTGCTCTTCTTCTGCTTCAACGATCACGCCACGACGTTCTTCTTCGATCACTACCCCACGTTCGCGCTCGGGGTGAGCGAGCGGTACGCGATCGCCGACGAAGGACTCGGGCCGCGGAAAATTCCGCCGCTCGAAGGCCATGCCGGGCTCGCGCGGCACATCGCGCGCTCGCTGGTCGAGGACGAGTTCGACATCAGCGTGTTCCAGGACCAGCCGCTCGACCACGGCCTGCATTCGCCGCTCACGATGATGTGGCCGACGCAGCCCGACTGGCCCGGGAGGGTGGTGCCGCTGGTGGTGAACGTGATCCAGCATCCGCTGCCGAAGCCGGGCCGGTGTTACCGGCTGGGGAAAGCGATCCGCAAGGCGATCGAGGCGTATCCCGAGGACCTCAAGGTCGCGATGGTCGGCACGGGCGGGCTGTCGCACCAGATGATCGGCGAGCGCGCCGGGTTCAACAACGAGCAGTGGGACCTCGAGTTCCTCGAGCTCATCGAGCGCGATCCCGAGCGCCTCGCCGCGATGAAGATCGAGGACTTCGCGCGCCTCGGCGGCAACGAGGGCGCGGAGGTGATCATGTGGCTCATCATGCGCGGCGCGCTCGCGCCGAAGGTGCGCAAGGTGCACCAGAACTACTACCTGCCCATGACCACGGCCATGGCTGTGGCGGTGTTCGAATGAGGAAGGTCTCTTGCCCCCCTGATAAGGGGGGAAGCGAGCGGCTTTTGCGAGCGGGGGGTTATTGTTCGCGAAAACCAACCCCCCGCTCGCCTTCGGCTCGCGGCCCCCTTGTCAGGGGGTCAATGCGATGAGCTACGTGTTCGATCTCGAAAGAAGCGCCGCGGGGTTGAGGCTCAATCGTTTTCTGCACTCCCTGGGGAATCAGGAAAGCCGAAAGCGGTTCCTCGAGAAGCCCGAGGAAGCGATGCTCGGGCTTTCCGAGCAGGAAAAGGACATGGTGCGGCGCCTGGACTGGAAGGCGATGCAGGACTACGGCGCGAGCTTCTTCTGCCTGGAAAAGCTGGGGCGCGCGAAAGGCGTGTCGAATCCGCAGATGGTTGCCGCCTTCCGCGGAGAAACCCTGGAGGAGTTTCTCAAGACCCGCCGAGTTCCTGGCGCGCGGTGACGAGCTTCTCGGCGATGCGGCTGCGGATCGCCGAGCCGTGCTTCCGCATCTCGTCTTTTTCCTCCTGCGTCAGCCGGCCGTCGATCACGCCGTAGCTCGGGCGCGCCTGCACGCGGTTCCACCACGCGAGGCAAAGCGGCCGCTCGGCGAGCCACAGATCCAGAAGATTGAGATAGGCGAGGCGCGCCACGTAAGGCGTCATGTTGACGTCGGCCAGCGAGTATTGCGGGCCGGCGAGCCAGGGGCCGCCGTCGCCGCCCTGGTCTCCTATGGGGCGCAGCGCCGCCTCCATGCTCTTGAACGCCTTTTCGAAATGCGCCACCGCCTGGAACACGTACGGGCTCTCGACGCCCTGCTCGTAGGTCGACATGTAGCGCGCGCGGCGCTCGGGGTCGCCGACGTTGCGAAAGCGCCTTTCGCGCTGCTCCGGGCTCATCTGCCGCATCTTTTCGCGGAACATCGCCGAGAAGCTGATCTCGCGCGTCGCCTCTAAGAGCGCTTCGTCGACGAGCTTCGACCACAGCCGCATGCGCGCCTTGAGGTACGGGTCGCGCGGCACGAGGCGCCGCTCGGGAAACGCGTCCTCCAGGTATTCGCAGATGAGCGAGGACTCGACGATCGGCTTGCCTTCGTGCAGGAGCGTGGGCACGACCCCCTTGGGATTGAGCTTCAGGTACTCGGGGCTGTACTGCTCGTTGGCGAACAGGTCGAGGGTCTTCATCTCGTAATCGAGATCCTTCTCGTAGAGCGCGATGAAGACCTTCTGCGTGCAGATCGAGTTGCGCGCGCTGTAGAGCTGCAGCATGTCTTCTAGCTTAAACTAACGCGACTCGCCATGCTGAAAACCCTGATGGGGCAGTACCCGGTCACGCGTCAATTCCTGACGCACACCGACAAATTCGATTTCGCGGACGTCGAGGGCAGCGTGGCCGGGGCGTTCAAGCGCGTGGTGCGCAACCTCGAGTTCGACGTCTCGGAGATGGCGATCATCACGCACCTCATCGCCAAGGCGCACGGCAAGCCCTACCGCATGCTGCCCTTCGTGGTCATGGCACGGTTCCAGCATCCGTTCCTGGTTTTCAATGTTCAAAAGAATCCTTCGCTTGCTCCCGAGGGTTTACATGGAAAAACAGTAGGCGTGCGCTCGTATTCCGTCACCACGGGTGCCTGGATCCGCCACATCCTCGCCGAGGACCACGGCGTCGACATCTCCAGGATCCGCTGGATCACGTTCGAGGAAGCGCACGTGGCGGAATTCCGCGACCCGCCGAACGTCGAGCGCGCGAGCCCCGGCAAGGAAATCGCCGCCATGCTGCAGGCGGGCGAGCTCGACGCGGCGATCCTCGGCGCGATCCCCAAGGAAGAGAACCTCAAGCCGCTGATCCGCGACCCGGAAGCGGCCGCAAAGCGCTGGGCCGAAAGACACGGCGCGCTCCAGCTCAACCATCTGGTGGTGGTCAAGAACAACGTCTCGAAAGCGCAGGCCGGCGAGGTCTACCGGCTGCTCGTGGAAAGCAAGAAGGCCGCGGGCAATCCGCCGATGCTGCCGCACGGCCTGGAGGAAAACCGGCGCAATCTCGAGGTCGCGATCGATTGCGCATATCGCCAGAACCTGATCCCGCGTCGCTACAAAGTGGAGGAACTGTTCGAATGAAAAAGATCCTGCTCGCCGTCCTGGCGGCGTTTCCCATGCTTGCCGCCGCGCAGGCCTATCCGACCAAGCCGATCCACATCGTGCTGCCGTTCGGCCCCGGCGGCGTGGCCGACATCACGACGCGGACCATCGCGCCCAGGCTCGGCGATGCTCTGGGTCAGCAGATCATCGTGGAGAACATGCCGAGCGCGGGCGGCATCCGCGCTTCCGAGACCGTCGCGCACGCCGAGCCCGACGGCTACACGATCCTGCTGCTCACCAACGGCAATGCCGTGAGCAAGGCGCTGTTCAAGTCGCTGCCTTACGACCCGGAAACCGACTTCGCCATGATCTCCACGGTCGGCTTCTTCAGCATGGCGATCGTCACCGCCGGCAACTCGCCGATCAAGACGCTCCAGGAGGCGATCGCCAAGGCCAAGGCGAACCCCGGGAAAATGAACATCGGCACCATCACGCCTGGGGGCACGCAGCATCTTGCGGGCGAGCTGTTCCGCTCCATGGCCGGCATCGACGCGGTCGTGATCCCGCACAAGACGACCGGAGAAGTGGTGGTCGCGACGCGCAACGGCAGCGTGGACCTCGCGGTCGATTTCATCACGCCGCTGCTCTCGGGAATCAAGTCCGGCGCGCTGCGCGCGCTCGCAGTCACCTCGGGCAAGCGCTTCCCCGGGCTGCCTGACGTGCCGACGGTGAAGGAGGCCGGCGTACCGGGATACGACGTCGCGTCGTGGAACGCGCTCGCCGCTCCGGCGAAGACGCCGCAGCCGATCCTCGACAAGATCCACGACGCGCTGGTCAAGGCGCTCGCCGCGCCCGACGTGCAGAAGCGGTTCGCCGAGCTCGGCGTGGAAGGCCGCTCGAGCACGCCCGAGCAGCTACGCGAGTTCTACGCCTCCGAGACCAAGCGCTGGACCAAGGTCGTGGAGATCGCGAAGATCCCGAAGCAGTAGGCGCTAGGCAGCGGCCGCGCTTGCGGCGTTCTCTCCGGCGATGCGGCCGGAGACGAACGCCCAGGCGAGGTGATGGCCGTGCCCGCGCAGCAACAGCCCGCCCTGGCCGGTCGAGCCGGCCGCGTAGAGCCCGCCGATCGGTTTGCCGCCGCGATCGAGCACTTCCATTTTCCTGGACACCGCGAGCCCGCCGTCCGCGAGCACCACGTAAGAATGGATCGGCCCGAGGAGCAGGTAAGGCGGTTTCGCCTCCCTGCCTGCAAGACTTGCGCGCAGTTTTTCCGGAATGAGGCCTCTTAGCCGCGCTACTTCGTCCACCGTGTCGGCGAGCGCGCAAATGTCCGGGCGCGTGCGCCGGTAGTCGTCGATGTAGGCATAGGCGACGCCCGGCGCGGTCGAGACATAGTTCGGCCAGCGCGAAAACGCTTCCATCGCTTGCGCGTCGAGCAGCGCGTAAGCCTGCCTTTCCGGCTGGCGCGCGATGGCAAAGCCGAGGCTTTCGCCTTCGCGCCGGAAGAGATCGCCGTTTCCGTTGACGAGCAGGGCCCCCTTGTCGAAGAGATTCGTTTCGGGCGCGAGCGCCGTCGTGAGGAAGCTCAAGATGAACGGCCGGATCACCGGCGCCGGCACGCGGCGCAAAGCGAAGCGCATGAGCGTCGTGATCGGCCGCACGGGCGGCAGGCCAAGCCACCACGGCGAGCGCGCAGGGGCCCGGAAGCGGTAGCGCGGATCGCCGAACGCGAGGTCGCCGTTGAGGATCACCCCGCCGACCTCGCGGGCCATGCGCTGGCAATCGCCCTCGGCATGGACGTTGACTGCCTGAAGGCCGTGAAACTCGGGCGCCGCATATTCGCTGCGGAAGGCGGCCGATGCGCTGAAGTCGCCGCCTGCGAGCACCACGCTTCGCGAAAGCAGGCGTTCTTGCGCCGTTTCGACTCCGATGACGCTCGAGTCGTCGAGCAACAGTTTTTGAGCTTTTGAATTCAAGACGACTTCGACCCCGGCGCGGCGCGCGCGGCGCGAGAGGTGATAGACGAAGGCGCGCGAGTTCGGCAGCACGTTATGCATGCGCGGCTTGCGGTGCGGCGGCTCGGGGAGGGGGCCGTAGAACTCGAGGCCGGATGCGCGCAGCCAGGCGAGCGCCGCCGCAGCGTTGTCGGCGAGCAAGCGCGCGAGGTCCAGGTTGTCGCGGTGCGCGAGCGCTCCGGCCCACGCGGGGAAATCGGCGAGGTGCTCGGCCGGGCTGTCGTCGACGCCCGCCGCCTTCTGGTCGGGCGTGCCCGCCGCGGTCACCGAGCCGATGGAGAGGGCCGTGCTGCCGCCGAGCGCGTCGGCTTTTTCCAGCAGGATGACTTTGCGGCCGAGCTCCGCCGCGGTGATCGCCGCGGCGAGGCCGGCGCCGCCGCCGCCGACAACCACGACCTCGCAGCTGCGCTCGGTCACGTCGAGATCGGCGTGAGCGGGCCGGTCGGCTCCTGCGGCCAGCTCCCGCCGAGGCGCGCGGCCGCGGCCTTCACCGCCGGCACCCACGAGAGAAGATCGTCGCGGCTGCGGCGCGCGGTCGGCGCGGCGACCGTCACGACGCCGACGCAAGCGCGGGTTCCGTCCAGCCGTTGCGCGAACACCGGAACGCCGATCGCCGAGACGCCGACCGCGTGCTCTTCGAACGAGACCGCGTAGCCCTGCGCGCCGGTGCGCTTGAGCTCCTTGCGGAAGGCTTCCGGCGTGACGATCGAGTGCGGCGTCATCGCCTTGAATCTCTTCGCCTTCACGAGCTTGAGCGCCTGCTCGAGCGGCAGCGTCGCGAGCCACGCTTTGCCGGCGGCGTGGGTGTGCAGGCCGATCTCGAGGCTGTAGTGCGGATCGATCTGCAGCACCTGCCGGCGGGGAAGGAGCGAGAGCACCCAGGTGAGCCTCGGCAGCGGCGCGATGTCCTCGACGACCGCGAGGCGCACCAGCTCTCCAGTGTGGTCGGCGAGCGGCAGCAGGATGGCGCGGCTTTGCTCGAGCAGCCGCGCGCCCGAGAGCTTGCGCAGCGCGAGGTTGCTCACCCGCAGCGTCAGGCAATAGTTCGCCGTGCGGTCGTCATGGAACACGTAGCCGCAGGCTTCGAGCGTGTTCAGCAGCTTGAAGGCGATCGCCTTGTTGACGCCGCCGAGGCGCTCGACGATCTCGCTGAACGAGAGCCCTTCGGGCATGTCGGCGAGCCACTCGATGATCTTCAGCGCGCGCTCGACCGAGGCGATGGACTCGGCGCGCGTTTCATCGAGGGGCGGAGACAGGGCTTCGGCAGTCATGGTAACCTAGGTTACCACTGGTTCCGCGCGTTGCAGGGGGAGTCCCAATGTCACGCTGGCTTTCGTTGATGGTCGCTCTGCTCGTCACCCAGGCCGCCGCCCAGACCTTTCCATCGAAGCCGATCAAGATCATCGTGCCGTACCCGGCCGGGGGATCGACCGACCAGATGGCGCGCATGATCGCGCCGCGCCTGTCGGCCGCGCTCGGCCAGCCGGTCATCATCGAGAACAACGGCGGCGGCGCCACCATGATCGGCACCGGCCAGGCGGCGCGCGCGCCGGCCGACGGCTACACGCTGCTCGCGACGGCCAACGTGTTCGCGGTGAACACGCTGCTCCACAAGTCGCCGAGCTACAAGGTCGAGGACTTCATCCCGGTCGCCGGCATCGCGAGCTATCCCTACGTGCTCACCGTGCACCCCTCGGTTCCGGCGAAGAACGTCGCCGAGCTCATCGACTACGCCAAGCGCCAGCCCGACAAGGTGAACGCGGTATCGCTCGGGCCGGGCGGCGTCACTCACCTCCTCAACGAGCGCTTCGAAGCGCTGGCCGGCGTCAAGATCACCGATATCCACTACCGCGGCTCGGCACCGGCGATCACCGACATCCTGTCGGGCCAGGTGCAGATGTACTTCGACACGGTGGTGACCGCCATGCCGCAGATCCGCGCCGGCAAGCTGCGCGCGCTCGCGGTGTCGACCGAAGAGCGCTCGCCGCTTCTGCCGGACGTCCCCACCTTCAAGGAAATCGGCTTCCCGGGGATGACGCAGCGCGGCTGGTTCGGCATCTTTGCGCCGGCCGCCACGCCGCGCCCCATAGTCGAGCGCCTCAACAAGGAAGTGCTTGCGGCGAGCGCTGCCGAGGAAGCCCGCGCGCGCTTCGAGCGCGACGGCCTCACGCGCATGACGTTCACGCCGGGCGAGTTCGACGCCTTCATCAAGAACGACCTCGTGCCATGGGAGCGGGCGCTCAAGGCGCTGAACATCCACATCGAATGAGCTGCGATGTCGCGGTGATCGGCGGCGGGCTCTCGGGCCTGGCGTGCGCCTTGCGCGTCGCGATGGCCGGGAAGAGAGTCGTCGTCTTCGAGCGCTCGAGCGAGGAGCGCTATCCCTGCAATTCGCGCATCGCCACCGGCGTGTTCCATGTTGCAATGAATTCCGTATCCCTTGATCCGCGAACGTTGGAGGCTCGTGTGAGAGAGGCAGTCGGGGAAGGCGCCCGTGCGGATCTCGTCTCCGCGCTTTGCCGCAACGCCGGCCGCGCCGTGGGCTGGCTGCGCGAATCCGGCGGCGCGCAGTTCATCCGCGGCGGCGAGGCGCCTTTCTACGACCACGTGCTCGCGCCTTCGACGATCGGGCAGGTGGGCCGCCCATGGCAGGGCAAAGGCGCCGACGTGCTGCTCGGCTCGCTCGAGCAAAAGCTCGTGGCGCACGGCGGGCGCGTGCTGCGCGGCCATGCCGCCGCCGAGCTGAAGATGCAGAACGGGCGCTGCATCGGTCTCCGCGGCGAAGGCTTCGACGTGGCCGCGCGCGACGTGGTGATCGCCGATGGGGGTTATCAAAACGACCCGGTGCAGACGAAAAAACGCATCTCTCCCGTCCCCGAGCGCCTCGTGCAGCGAAACGCGCGCACCGGCTGCGGAGACGGCCTGCAGATGGCGCTCGCCGCGGGCGCGGCGCTCGCCGACCGCGGCGGCTTCTACGGCCACCTGCAATCGCGCAGCGCGCTCACCGACGACCGGCTGTGGCCTTATCCGTGGGCCGACGAGCTCGCGCGCGCCTGCATCGTCGTCGGAAGCGACGGCAGGCGCATCGCCGACGAAAGCAGGGGCGGCGTCTACCTCGCGAACCGCATCGCGGCGCTGCCGGATCCGGCTTCGGCGTGGGTGATCTGCGATCACCTCGCATGGGAAGGCCCGGGCGCCGAGCGGCATACCTCTCCCAACCCGCTTCTCGAGCGCATGGGCGGGGCGCTGCAGCGCGCGCCGACCATCGAAGCGCTCGCGGCCGAAACCGGGATCGACGCCGGCGGCCTCGCCGCCACGATCGCCGACTACAACGCCGGCTTGCCCGCGTGGCCGATCCGCAAGTGGCCGTTCTATGCGTTGCCGATCGTTCCCGGAATCACGTATACCTTCGGCGGCATCGCGGTCGACGGCGACTCGCGCGCGCTGCGCGAGGACGCAACGCCGCTCGAAGGGCTGTACGCCGCCGGGTCCACCACGGGAGGCCTCGAGGGCGGCGAGCGCTTCGGCTACGTCGGCGGGCTGGTCAAGGCGGCCGTTACCGGGCTCCTCGCGGCGGAGCACATTTGCAGATGAGCGCTTCACCGAAGGTCGCAGCCACGGCGATGCGGCTGCTGGGAGACTGGCGGCGCATCTCGCAGGGCCATGTCGCGCTTGCGACCGGCTGCTCGTGCGGCGTCGGCCTCAGCAATCTGCGCGTGCAGGATTTCGAGCAGGACATCCTCGAGTTTCTGCGCGGCAAGCATGGCGACGCCTGTTCCCAGGCGACCATTACCGACTTATTGACCGACATCGCGCGCACCAACGATGTGAAGGCGAGAGCGCTGCTCAAGGATCTCGAGGGCAGCATCGATTCGTTCGAGCAGCAGCACAGTGGACGTTAGTTCAACCGAGAGGAATCAACATGCGAATTTGGTGGGTGCTTCTGGGTCTTGTCTTAATCGGAACAGCGAGTGCGCAAGACTATCCTTCCAAGCCGATCCGCTGGATCGTGCCTTTCCCGCCGGGCGGCGGCGCGGATGCCACCGCGCGCGCCATCTCGCAGAAGATGATCGAGAACACCGGCAAGAGCATCCTCGTGGACTATCGTCCCGGCGCCGGCGGCAACATCGGCACCGAGTTCGTCGCGCGCGCCCCGGCCGACGGCTACACGATCCTACAGACCACCAACGGCCATGCGATCCAGCCGCACCTGCGCAAGCTGCCGTGGGACCCGATCAAGGACTTCATTCCGATCACCGTCGTCGCGAGCTACCCGCTTCTCATCGCGGTGCACCCTTCGGTGCCGGCGCAGAACCTCAAGGAGCTGATCGCCTATGCCAAGGCCAATCCTGGCAAGCTGACTTACGGGTCCTCGGGCACCGGCGGGCCGCTGCACATCGGCGCCGAGATCTTCAAGCGCGCCGCGGGCGTCGACATCCTGCACGTGCCGTACAAGGGCAACGCGCCGATGACTTTGGCGGTGGTCTCGGGCGAGGTCAGCATGGTGTTCGACAGCATGACCGGGCCGCTGCCGCAGATCCGCGCCGGCAAGCTGCGCGCCATCGGCTACATGGGCGAGAAGCGCTCGCCGCAGCTCCCCGACGTGCCGACCGCGAAGGAGCAGGGCGTGCCGGCGGTGTACGCCGCCTGGAACGGCATGATGGCGCCGGCCGGCACGCCGACCGAGGCGATCGCCTGGCTGCACCGCGAAATCGTGCGCGCCGTGGCGTCGAAAGAGGTCACCGAGCGGCTCTCCGGCCTCGGCTACGAGCCGGGCACGCTGCCGCAGGGCGAGTTCGCAAGAATGGTCGCCGCCGACGTCGAGCGGTTCGGGAAGATCATCAAGGAAGTGGGTATCCGTGCCGAGTAACTTAAGAATTGCTGCAGATATCGGCGGCACGTTCACCGACGTCGCCGCGTTCGACGAAAGATCGGGCGAGCTGCTCCTCGGCAAGACGCTCAGCACCCCGGGCCGGCTCGTCGACGGCATCACGCAAGGCGTCGCCAAGGCGGGCACCCGGCTCGCGGACGCGCACCTCTTCCTGCACGGCTCGACCATCGCCATCAACACCATGCTGGAGAGGAGCGGCGCCAAGGTGGCGCTCGTCACCACGCAGGGCTTCCGCGACATCTACGAGATCGGCCGGGTGAACCGCCCGGATTCGTTCAACCTGCGCTTCAAGAAGCACGAGCCGCTGGTGGAGCGCGCGTTGCGCCTGGAAGTGAAGGAGCGGCTGATGTACGACGGCACGGTGCGCGAGCCGCTCGACATGGCGAGCCTGGAAGCCGTGGCCGGGCGCATCGAGAAAGAAGGCGACGTCGAGGCGATCGCCGTCCTTTTCATGCATTCGTACCGCAACGCGCAGCATGAATTGGCGGCAAAAAAATTCCTGGAGAAAAGGTTCCCTGCGGCGTTCGTCACGGTGTCTTCCGAGCTCTCGCAGGAATACCGCGAGTTCGAGCGCACCTCGACCGTGGTCGCCAACGCCTACGTCGGACCGCGCGTGCACCGCTACCTGGAGGAGATCGACGCCGAGGCGCGGCGCGCGGGCTTCTCCGGCAAATTCATGCTGGTGCAGTCGACCGGCGGCCTGTATTCGCTGCGCGAAGCGAAGCAGGACTGCGTGCGCATGATGGAATCCGGCCCGGCGGCGGGCGTGATCGGCACGCAGGCGATGTGCGGGATCATGGGCATCGCGAACGCCATTTCCTTCGACATGGGCGGCACCACGGCGAAGGCGGGCGTGGTGCGCGACGGGCTCGCGCTCACGAGCGGCAGCACCATGATCGGCGGCTACTTCACCGGGCTGCCGCTGCTCACGCCGATGATGGACATCCACGAGGTGGGCACCGGCGGCGGCAGCATCGCGCGCGTCTCGGCGACCGGCGGCCTGCGCGTCGGCCCGCAGAGCGCCGGAGCGGCGCCGGGCCCGGCGTGCTACGGGCTCGGCGGCGACGAGCCGACGGTCACCGACGCCAATCTGCTCCTCGGGCGCCTCGCCGAGGACCGGTTTCTCGGCGGCGAGATGAAGCTCGACCGGCGCGCCGCCGCGGAAGCGATCCGCGCGAAGATCGCCGAGCCGCTCGGCCTCGGCGACGTGGAAGCCGCCTCGGGGATTCTGCGCATCGCGACCGCGTCGATGTCGCACGCGGTGAAGGGCGTGACGACCGACCGCGGCCTCGATCCGGGCGAATTTCCGACGCTCTTTTCCTACGGCGGAGCGGGCCCGCTGCACGCCTCCATGGTGGCGCGCGAGCTGCGCATCCCGCAGGTCGTGATTCCTGCCGCGCCGGGACACTTTTCGGCATTCGGCATGCTGCTCTCCGACTTCCGCAGCGACCTCGTGCAGTCGCGCTTCGTACGGCTCGACCAGGTGCAGCTCGAGGAGCTCAAGCGCTGGTTCGCCGAGCTCGAGGCGCAGGGCAGCGCCGCGGTGAAGGACGCAAGACTCGAGACGCGGCGCCTCGTGGTTTCGCGCGCGCTCGACATGCGCTACGTCGGGCAAGAGCATGCGGTCACCGTCGACGTGCCGTTGTCCGCGTTTTCACAGAAAAGTAAATCTTCCATAAAGCGGCATTTCGACGAGCTGCACAAGGAGCGCTACGGCCGCGGCTCGCCCGAGGAGCCGGCGGAGATCGTGAGCATCCGCAGCACGGTGACCGGCATCATGAAAAAGCCGCGGCTTGCCGAGATCCAGCGTGGGGGCCCGAAAGCGAGCGCCGGTGCTCTCACAGGGGAAAGGCGGGTCTTTTTCCCGGGTAGGGGCTGGGCGAAATGCCGCACGTACCGGCGCGCCGCGCTCAAGGCCGGCAACCGCATCGCCGGCCCGGCGCTCATCGAGGAACACGCCTCCACGACGGTGCTGGAGCCCGGCGACACGTTGCGGGTGGACCGTTACGGCAACCTGGTGATTTCGATAGGATTGAGCTGATATGGAAATGCTGCGCGCGCCCCTCCTCGGAAGGGGCAAGAAACGTCAAAAGGCGGATCCCGTCACCGTCGAGCTGGTGCGCAACAGCCTGATCGCGGCCACCGAGGAAATGAAGTCGGTGCTGATGCGCACCTCGTACAACATGATCATCTACGAGGCGCTCGACTTCACCGTGGGGCTTTTCGACCGCAAGGGCGACACGCTTTCCATCGGCCTGGGCTTGCCCATGTTCATTCGCGGCATGTCGAACACCGTCAAGGCGAAGATCGACTACTGGGGCTGCAAGAACATCGAGCCGGGCGACATCCTGCTCACCAACGACGCCTACACGACCGGCGCGCACCTCAACCACCTCACGTTCTCGATCCCGATCTTCCACGGCGGCAGGATCGTCGCGTTCTCCACCTGCATGGCGCACTGGCAGGACATCGGCGGCATCCTGAACGGGATGACCTACGACATCTATTCCGAGGGGCTGCAGGTGCCGCACGTGAAGTACCACGAGCGCGGCAGGTTGAACCGCGACGTGCGCGACTTCATCCGCATGAACGTGCGCCGGCCCGACCGCGCGATGGGCGATCTCGAAGCGCAGCTCTCGGCGTGCCGCGTCGGCGTGAAGCACGTGGAGGCGCTGCTCGCGCGCCACGGCGCCGCCGCGGTGCAGGCGAGCCTCGACGACATCATGGCGCAGAGCGAGGCGGAAGCGCGGCTGCAGGTCGCGGCGATCCCCGACGGCGTGTACGAGGCCGAATCGCAGATGGACGACGACGGCGTCGACATCGGCCGGCCGGTGCCCATCCGCGTGAAGGTGATCGTCAAAGGCGAGGAGATGACCGTCGACCTCTCCGGCGTGAGCCCGCAGGTGAAGGGCTTCTACAACTCGAACGCCGGCGTCGCGTGCGCGCAGGTCGCGTTCAAGTGCCTCGCGCTGCCGGGCGACTATCCGATCAACGACGGCGGCTTCCGGCCGCTGAAAGTCATCCTGCCGCCCGGCACGGTGGTGAGCGCGCTGCATCCTGCGCCGTACCGCGTGTGGATGACCTATCCCATGACGGTGGTCGACACGATCTTCAAGGCGCTCGCGCCGGCGATCCCGGAGCGCGTCATCGCCGGCCACCACGCCGATCTCCTCACCGCGAACATCAACGGCATCCACCCGCGCGACGGCCGGCTGTGGCTGTATCTCGGCGGGCTGATCGGCGGCGGCTGGGGCGCGAAGTCGGACGAAGACGGCATGAACGGCACCATCTGCATGAACGACGGCGACACGCACAACGGGCCCTCGGAGCAGGTGGAGAACAAGTTCCCGCTGCTCGTGCACCGCTACGAGCTGCGCGGCGACTCGGGCGGCGCCGGGCGCTGGCGCGGGGGCCTGGGCACCGAGGTGGAAGTCGAGGCGCTCGCGCCGATCAACTACATGACGCGCTCCGACCGCGTGGTGAATCCGCCGTGGGGATTGAACGGCGGCAGGCACGCGAAAGGAAATCGCATCGCGATTCGCCGTAAAGGAGAACTTACGGTTTTCCCGGGCGGCAAGGTCGACACCAAGCTCGCAAAAGGCGACGCCTACATCATGAGCACCGGCGGCGGCGGCGGCTTCGGCGACCCGCGCGATCGTCCGATCGAGACGCTGAAGCGCGACGTGCGCCAGGGCTACGTGTCGCTCGAGTCGGCGTGGAAGGACTACGGCGTGCGCTTCGACCCCGAAACGCTGGAGCCTAGCGCAGAGTAACGACCACGACGCCGACGGCGAGCAAAGCGATTCCCAGGATCTCCCTCGCCGACAGGCGCTCCTTGAATATCCGGCGCGAGACCGCGTAGCTGAAAATCAGCTCGACCAGGCCCAGGGTCCTGACGTGCGCGACCGGCTCCAGGGCGAAGGCGGTGAA
Source organism: Betaproteobacteria bacterium (assembly GCA_004297625.1). GTDB lineage: Bacteria > Pseudomonadota > Gammaproteobacteria > Burkholderiales > SG8-39 > SCGC-AG-212-J23. The sequence continues at coordinate 229,973 of SCTY01000071.1, forward strand.
CCACCCGGCCGATGCCGCGGCGCCCATGAAGCCGGCGAAGAGCGACAGGCGCCAGGCCCGCAGCACGCGCGCGACGACGGCTCGGGAGCGCACGAGGAGCCAGCCGCCCAGGAGGACCGTCTGCACGAGCTGCGCGGCGAAAAGCGTATGCGCGGCGGCCAGCATGAAAGAAGGCGTCGCAAGCGAAAGCGCAGCGCCCCGGTAGGCGACCGCCGAAATCGCGAAGCCGGTGCCCGAAGCGAGGCCGAGGAGCGCCGGGCGCGAGGTCCATCCGGCTACGAAGGCGCGCAGCGGCCGCTCCCGGTCCGCGGGCGAAAGCAGCAGCACGCCGAGCGTTCCGCTCGCCACGGCGAGCGCCGTGCGGGCGCTGATCGCATCGCCGAGGAAAGCGAGGCCGAAGACCGCGACCTGGATCACCTCGGTTTTCGAATACGCGACGCCGAGGGCGAAATTGCGCTCCTCCATGGTGCGCAGGAGAAACGCCGTCGCCGCGATCTGCGCGATGCCTCCCGCCAGCACCCAGGCGAAGAACGGCGCGCCCGATGCCGCGATTTGCTGGCCGGTCGCGAGCTGCACGCCGAGCAGCCACAGCCCGGCGAAGGGCAGGCCGTACAGGAAGCGCACGAGCGTCGCGCCGAGCGTGCCGAGCTCGGCCGTCAGATGGCGCTGGGCGGCGTTGCGGACGGTCTGGGCGAGCGCCGCCCAGACCGTGAAAGGGATCCAGAGCAGGCGCTCAGCTCTTCAGATGCCGCCCGAGAAAGTCCATCGTGCGCTTCCACGCCTGCTCGGCCGCCTGCGGGTTGTACTTGAGCGGCGGCAGGTTCCTCTGGTCGGCGGTCTGGTTGGCGAACGCGTGCTTTGCGTCGTAGCGGTGGAACTCGAACTTGACGCCCGCTCCGCGCAGCTTCTTCTCGAGCTCGTCGACCTTGTCGATGGTGAAGAACTCGTCGTGAATGGCGTAGTGGCCGAGGAGCGGCGCCTTGATCTTCTTGGGATCGACGTACTCGAGCGGCGGGAAGCCGTACCACGCGACCGCGGCGTCGGACTCGGGAACGTTCACCGCCGCGAGCAGCGTGAGCGCCCCGCCCATGCAGAAGCCGGTGACGCCCGCCTTCGCGCTGCCGGATGATTTGAGGTACTGCACCGCGCCGCGGATGTCCTGCCCGGCGGCGTCGCCGAAGTTGAGGCCCGTCATGAGGTGCTCGGCCTCCTTCGCGTCCAGCGTCGACTTGCCGCGGTAGAGATCCGGCACAAGCGCGCGGTAGCCGGCCTTGGCGAGGCGGTCGCCGACGCCCTTGATCTGGTCGGTCAGCCCCCACCATTCCTGGATCACCACCATGCCGGGCGCGTTTGCGCCCTGCGCCGGTTCCGCCAGATAGCCGTCGACGCTTTTCCCGTCCGGCCGCTTGTAGCTGATCATCTTGCCCATGTTGCCTCCTCAGAAGGGAGGGCAATCTTAGGGCAACCACTGCAGCCGGGAGAAGCCTTCCTCGAAACTCCACGGGATTTCGCTTCCCGAAACGAAAGCCGTCTCCCAGGGATGGCCCAGCACCGGCGTAACTTTGGGACGCTCGGCGCGCATCCCGGCGGCATGCATCGCCATGTGGCGCGCCTCCGTCGCGTCGAGCTGCAGGCTGAAGCCGAAGCCGACCCTGCCGTCGTCCGCGACCACGCGCGTCACCAGCGCCTCCTGTCCGGAAGCGAGGCGCATCGACTGAGTATGAACAAACGGCAATTCGGTCACGTCTGCTGCCGACGGATGAGCTCGGCGACTTCCTCGTAAATCGCTCGCCGATGACCAATAGCGACGATCTTCAGCGTTCTGCGCGGCCGGTCGATTGCGTAAACGATTCGGAACCTTCGTACCCGGTATTTCCAATATCCACGGAGTTCGTCGTGAAGCGCCTCGCCGGCAACGGGATTTGCGCACAGTGCATGGATGGCCGACCTTATGGCGCGCTTGATGTCGGGTGAGAGATGCCGAATGGCTTCGGCAACTTGAGGCGGGATCGCCGGCCGAAAGCCGGCCTTCACCGGCGTTTCTTGCGCCGCCGAAGCGGCTCGGCAAACACCTGCTCGAACGAGAGCCCTTTGCCGCCACGGGCGAAATAGGCCTCGCTCGCGCGGATCTGCCGCATGAGCTCAGGGTCGCTCAGCACGTCGAGCGTTTCCTTGAGCCGCTCGTACTCGGCGTAGTTGACCAGCCGGGCCGCGGGCTTCCCGTTTCGGGTGACTATGATTTCCTCTTCCCGTTCCGCGACGCCCGTCACGAGCTCCGGCAAGCGCGCCTTAACCTCGGAGATCGGAAGAATCTTGGCCATGTTGACCAGAATTATGGTCTACCGTTTACTCCGTTGCAAGAGAGGACTCAGGCCGCTGCGCGTCACGCGGCCGTGGAGCTCGCGGCCCAGCGTCTGCTCGCACAGCTCCGCAGTGGCGAGCAGCCCGTCGAGATCGATGCCGGTGTCGACCCCCATCGACTCGAAGAGGTTCACGAGATCCTCGGTGCACACGTTGCCGGTGTAGCCGCCGCCGTATTCCACCTTCGCCGGATGGCCGCCGACGCCGCCGAACGACGCATCGAACCAGCGCACGCCCGCCTCGTACGCGGCGACGCAGTTGACGAGCCCCGTGCCTCGCGTGTCGTGCAGATGCGCGATAACGACCACGTTTTTGTAATTCAGCTTCGAAAACATTTCTTTGATGCTGCGTGGCGTGGCCATGCCGGTGGTGTCGCCGAGCGCCACGTGCCGGACACCCAGTTCGAGAAACTGCTCGACATCCGCAATCACCGCGCCCGGGTCGACCTTGCCCTCGAACGGGCAGCCGAAGGCAACCGACACGGTGCCGACGAGGCGGAAGCGCCCCATCGCCGCGGCGACCATGCTTGCGATGTTCTGCCATTGCTCGGCGCGCGTGCGGTTCAGGTTCCTCTGCGTATGCGATTCGGTCGCCGACACGAGCAGGCTGATCTCGTTGGCGCCGTAGCCCGCCTCGAGGTCGGCGAGCGCGCGCTCGACTGCCTTTACGTTCGCGCAGGTCGCCTTGTAGAAAACACCCGGTTTTCTTTTCAGATCCTTCAATAAATCCGAAGCATCCGCAAACTGGGGAACGATCTTGGGATTCGAGTACGAGGTCGCCTCGACGCGCGCGAAGCCGAGCCTGGCGAAACGCTCGACGAGCGCGCGCTTGGCGTGCGTCGGCACGAAGCGCGGCTCGTGCTGCAGCCCGTCGCGGGCGAAGCACTCGCACGGCGTCACGTCGGCCATGGTTGACAGTATCAACTAACGTGGTTTACGGTGTCAACGATATGCCTTACGTCGTCGAGCCGCGCGATCCGCTCACCCAGTCCGAAGGCGTGGTGGCGGGCTACGCGCAGACCGCGAGCCGCTGGCCGGGGCAGCCGCTCGCGCGCCGCGCGCCGGGAGCGGCGGAGCTCAGCGGCCCCGCGCGTCTCGAGCGCCGCCTGCCGCTCGGCCGCTCCGATCTCGCGGGCCGCGCCCCCAGGCGCGCGATCGGCCAGCTGATCGAGATCCGCGCGCGCGTGGCGGACGAGGACGGCACCCCGCTCGCGGGCGCGATGGTCGAGATCTGGCATTGCAACGCGGCGGGCAAGTACATTCACCCCAACGATGCGAACGACGCGCCCGAGGATCCGAATTTCTACGGCGCGGCGCGCCTGCTCACCGGCGAGAGCGGCGCCATCACCTTGCGCACCGTCAAGCCGGGCGCCTACCCGGTGCCCGACAGCGGCGGCTGGTGGCGCCCGCCGCACGTGCATTTCTCGGTATGGGGGCGCGTGTGGCTCTCGCGGCTGGTCACGCAGATGTTCTTTCCCGGCGAGCCGCTCAACGAGCACGACGCCATCCTCAACGCGGTGCGCGACCCGGCGGCGCGCAGCCGCTGCATCGCACGGCTGGTGCCGAAGGATCACATCCTCGTCTACGAGTACCAGATGGTGGTGCGCGGCCGCAATGCCGCGCTGGCGATGTGATGAGGCTCGTACCGACCGCCGAGATGACGCTCGGGCCGTTCTTCCCGCCGGAGTTCGCGGCGGGCGCGAACGACCTTACCGGGCAGGTTCCGGGCGAAGTGATCGAGATCACCGGCCGGGTGACGCAGCTCGACGGCCGGGCGCTCGACAACGTGGTGATCGAGATCTGGCAGGCGGATCCCCAGGGGCGCTACGACAACCCGGATTTCCTCGGCTGGGGGCGCGCGGCGACCGACGCCGCGGGCACCTACCGGTTCAAGACGGTGAAGCCGGGCGCGCCCTATATCAACTTTTTGATCCTGTACTCCGGCCTGATGCGCCAGCTCCAGACGCGGATGTACTTCGATCGAGGCGAGGCCGACGAGCGGCTCGTCGCCATCCGCGAGGGCGCGAGCCGCTGCCGTTTCGACATACGCCTGCGCGGCGACGGGGAGACGCCTTTCTTTGGGGATTAAGGAGCTTCTTTCCTACCGGCTGCACGTGGTGGCGAACCTGCTTTCGCGCGGCGCGGAGCTGCGCTACCGGCGCGAATTCGGCGTCAGCCTCTGGGAATGGCGCACGCTCGCGCTCCTCGGCGCGGTGACCGGGCCGCTTTCCCTCAATCACCTCGCGCATGCCGCCGGCATCCACAAGAGCCAGATGAGCCGCGTGGTGTCGGGCCTCGCCAGGCGCAAGCTCGTCGTGCGCTCGGCGAACAGCGAAGACGCGCGCGGCGTGCACCTCGCGCTGAGCAGGGCCGGCCGCAAGCTCTACGACAGCCTGATCGCCGCGGCGAACGAGCGCGACCGCGCGTTCCGCAGCTGCCTCACCCGCGAGGAGAAGCGCGCGTTCGAGAACGCGCTCGCCAAGCTGGCGGGGCAGGCGCGCCAGTTCATCCAGCAGGAGAAGAAATGAAAACCCGCATCACCGAGCTGCTCGGCATCGAGCATCCGATCTTCCAGGCGGCGATGAGCTGGGCCTCGTCCAACGCGCCGCTGGTGATCGCGGTGTCGAACGCGGGCGGCATGGGCGTGATCGCCGCCGGGCCGATGCGGCCCGCTGATTTTCGAAATGCTCTTATAGAAATAAAGCAAAGAACTTCGAAACCTTTCGGCGTCAACATTCCGCTGATCAGTCCGCGCGCGCCCGAGCTCCTCGACATCGCGTACGAGGCGCGCATCCCGGTGATGGTCGCCTCGCAGGGCGGGCCGCGCGATCACCTGAAGCGCTTTCGCGCCATAGGGACGAAATGGCTGCACGTGGTCGCGTCGGTCGAGCACGCCAAGAAGGCCGAGGCCGCCGGTGTGGACGCGCTGGTCGTCGACGGCGCCGAGGCGGGCGGACATCCGCCGCCTTCCGAAGTCGGCACGCTGGTGCTGGTGCGCCGCGTAGCGAAGGCCGTGAAGCTGCCGATCGTGGCGAGCGGCGGCATCGCCGACGGCGCCGGTGTCGCGGCGCTCCTCGCGCTCGGCGCCGACGCGGTTCAGCTCGGCACGCGCTTCATCGCCACGCCCGAGGCAAGCGTGCACGAGAACTACAAGCGCGCGGTCCTCGCCGCCGACGTGCACGACACGACGCTGGTAGGCCGCGGGAAATTGCCCGTCCGGCAATTGAAGAACGCTTTTTCCGCGAAGTACGAGGCCGCCGAGCGCGCCGGCGCCTCGGCGTCCGAGCTGGAAGAGATCTACAACAGCTCCAGCATGAAGAAAGCCGCGCTCGAGGGCGATGTCGAATGGGGCAAGGTCGAAGCCGGCCAGAGCGCCGGCCTCATCGACGAGATCCTTCCCGCTGCCGAGATCATGCGCCGTCTGGTGGCCGAAGCGGAGGGCGCGCGCCGCAGGCTCATGTCCCTATGATTTTGTTGGTTGAAGATCACGGCGCGGTTCGAATTCTGACGATGAACCGTCCGGAGAAGCGCAACGCCTTGAATACAGAATTAACGCAGTGCCTGCTCGACGCACTGCGTTCTTCGGATAAAGATGAATCCATAGGTTGCATCCTGCTGACCGGGGCGGGGCAGGGGTTCTGCGCGGGAGCGGATCTCGGGGAGTTCAAGTCGCTGCAGGATCCGCAGGCCGCCGAGCGGCGCGCCGAGCTCACGATGCAGCTGCACCTCGTCTTCTCGAAAATCTCGAAGCCGGTCGTTACCGCGATCAACGGCGCGGCGATGGGCGGCGGGGCGGGCCTTGCCATCGCGGGCGACATGGCGGTCATGGCGCAAAGCGCGAAGCTCGGCTATCCCGAGCCGAAGCACGGCATCGTCGCCGCGATCGTGATGGCAAACCTCGTGCGCCAGGCCGGGCGCAAGGCGGCGTTCGAGCTGGTGTCCCTGGGCGAGCCGATCGATGCGGCGCGCGCGCTGCAGCTCGGGATGGTGAATTACGTGGTCTCCGATTCTGAATTTCTCATTCGTTCTATTTCCATTGCGGAGAAGCTGGCGGCAGTTCCCGGTCCGGCTATGAAAGAGACGAAGCGCCTGTTCCACCAGATGGCCGACCTGCCGCTCGCCGCGGCGCTCGAGCGCGGACGCGATGCAAACAAGCGCATGCGCAACTTCCGGAAGCCCGGCCGCGAATGAAGCCGCTCGAGCAGCTCACGATCCTCGATCTTTCGCGCGTGCTCGCGTGCCCGTTCGCGACGATGATCCTCGCCGAGCTCGGCGCGCGGGTGATCAAGGTCGAGCAGCCGGGAAGCGGCGACGAAACGCGCGCCTTCGAGCCGCAGCTCGCGAGGGACAGCGCGTATTTCTTCGCCTGCAACCGGTCGAAGGAATCGATCACCTTGAATTTGAAGCACGACGCGGACCGGCGCGTCGTGCGCCAGCTGGCTGGAAAGGCGGATGTGCTGCTCGAGAATTTCCCCGTCGGCACGCTGGGCCGCTACGGTCTCGACTACGCGGTGCTCTCGTCGCTCAACCCGAAGCTCATCTACGTTTCGTGCACCGGCTTCGGCCAGACCGGCCCGTACGCGCAAAAAAAGGGCTACGACACCGTGTTCCAGGCGATGGGCGGCCTCATGAGCCTCACCGGCGAGCGCGGCGGCGGGCCGGTGAAGCCGGGGTTGCCGGTGGCGGATCTGACTTCCGGCCTTTGGATCGCCATTGCGATCCTTGCCTCGGTGGCCGGCCGCACCCGCACGGGGAAGGGCTGCTACATCGATTTCTCGATGCTGGACGGACAGGTCGCGCTGCTCACCCTCGCCGCGGCGCGCTACTTCGCGCTCGGCGAAGTGCCGCCGCGCCTGGGCACCGAGCACCCGGGACGCGTGCCGTCAGCCACATTTCGCTGCCGCGACGGCAAATACGCGCACGTCACGGCGAGCGACCAGCATTGGATGCCGCTGTGCAAGGCGCTCGGCCTCGAGCAATGGGGCAGCGCGTTTGCTTCCAATTCGGTTCGGATCGAACGGCGCGCAGAGGTGATGCGCGCGCTGACTGAAGCCATCACCGGCCTCGATCGCGGCGAGCTTCTGAAGAGGCTCGACGCAGCCGATGTGCCGGTCGGGCCGGTGAACGACGTCGCCGAGATCCTGAGCGATGCGCACGTGAGGGCGCGCGGGCTCGTCGGCAGCTTCGATTATCCCGGGGTGGGCGAATTCAAGGCGCTCGGGCTGCCCTACAAGTTCCTCGGCTGGGACAACCCGCGGATCGGCCGGCCGCCGGCGCTCGGCGAGCATACCGAGAAGATCCTCGCGGAGCTCAAATGACGGCCGAGCTTTCGATCGACGGCGGGATAGCGACCCTCACGCTGAATCGTCCCCAGGCGCGCAACGCGGTGAACGCCGAAATGTGCGAGGCGCTGCGCGCCGCGGCGGTTCAAGTCGCCGCCGACGTAACCGTGAAGCTCGTCATCGTGCGCGGCGCGGGCCCGGTGTTCTGCGCGGGTGCGGACCTGAAAGAGCGCGCGGGCATGCTGGCGGACGAGGTGCGCGCGCGGCGCCTGAAGGCCTTCGCCGCGTACGACGCGCTGGAGGCGCTTCCCATGCCGTCGGTCGCGGTGGTCCACGGCGCGGTGATCGGCTCGGGCATCGAGATCGCCGCAAGCTGCGATTTCATCGTCGCCACGCCGGACACGGTGTTCGCCACCCCCGAGGCCTTGCGGGGCACGGTAGGCGCGACGCAGCGCCTGCCCCGCGTGTTGGGAAAGCGCCTGGCAAAGGATCTGATGTTCACCGGCCGGCGCTTGAGCGCGCAGGAAGCGTTGGCGGCGGGACTCGTTTCACGAGTGGTTGATGACTTGGAAAACGAATTTCAAGCGATCGCAAAGGCGGTTCTCGAAGCACCGCAGGAGACGCTGCGCCAGGCGAAGCACTGCATCGACCGGGGCACCGAGCTCGATCCGCGCGGCGCGCTCGCCTTGGAACTTGCCGTGATTGAAGCGCAACTGTCTTCGGGAAAATGGATGGGTAAAGCATGAGGGCTTGCCCTTGCCCCCCTGACAAGGGGGGCAGCGAGCGGTTTTCGCGAGCGGGGGGTTCGCTTCTTCGAAAACCAACCCCCCGTTCGCCTTCGGCTCACGACCCCCTTGCCAGGGGGTCGGCGCGGAATTGCCGATGACCTGGAAACCGCGCACGCTCGGCGACGTTCTTGCGGAGAGAGCGCGCACAGCGGAAGCGCTTGTCACCCGCGATGCGCGCTTCACATACGGGGAGCTTTTCGAGAGAGCGAAGGCTGCCGCCGGCACGATGCAGGCGCTGGGCCTGAAGCGCGGGAACCGCATCGGCATCCTGATGGGCAACGACGAGAAGTGGCTCTCGCTTTTCTACGGCGCCGCGCTGATCGGCGCGATCACGGTGCCGGTGAATACGCGCTTCAAGGCGGCCGAGATCGACTATTGCCTGGTGCACTCGGGCTGCAATGCGCTCTTCTACGTCGAGCGCTTTCTCGGCATCGACTTCGGCGCGATGGTGAGGAAGCTCGGCATAAGGCATGCATTCGACGTGTCGCGCGGCATGCCGCAGGCCGAATTCTCCGAAGCGTACGTCGAGCCGGACGATGTGCTCCTCATACAGTTCACCTCCGGCACCACCGCATACCCGAAGGGCGCGATGCTCACGCACGACAGCATGCTGCGCGACGCCTGGGCGGCCGGCACGCGCGTCGGCATCCGCGCGGACGACCGCTACTTCAACTGCCGGCCGTTCTTCCACGTCGCGGGGACGACGCTCTCGGCGCTGATGGCGCTCGTGAGCGGCGCGTGTCTCGCCACGCTGCCCACTTTTGAGGCCGGCGCGGCTCTCGAGATGATGGAGCGCGAGCGCTGCACGCTCGTGTCGGGCAACGACACGCTGTTCCAGATGCTCATGGGCTACGCCGATTTTCCGGGGCGCAAGCTCTGCCTGCGCGGCGGCTGGGCGGCGGCCGGCCCGCAGACGATGCGCGCTATCATCGACGTCCTCGGCGCAAAGCGGATCTGCGCGGCCTACGGCCTGTCGGAAGCTTCGCCCAACGTCGCCATGAGCGACTGGCGCGACCCCGAGGAGTTGAGAATAAACGGATTGGCCCTTCCTCTGGACGGAGTCCAGGTAAGGATTTCTGAAGAAAACGAGATCCAGGTGCGCGGCTGGAATGTGATGAAGGGCTACTGCAACAATCCCGAGGCGACCGCAAAGGCGTTTACCGCCGACGGCTGGCTGCGCACGGGCGACCTGGGCGAGCTCACCGCGGACGGAAGGCTGCGCATGATCGGGCGGCTGAAGGATGTCTTCCGCGTCGGCGGCGAAAACGTGGCGCCCGCCGAGGTCGAAGAAGTGCTGCTTGCGCATCCCGCCGTCGAGACCGCGCAGGTGATCGGCGTGCCCGATGCGCGCCTCGGCGAGGTGCCTTGCGCTTATGTCACTTTAAAACATGGAAAAACGGTGAAGGAACAAGAGCTCTTGGAGTGGTGCAAGGAGCGAAGCGCGAGCTTCCGCGTGCCGCGCTATCTCAGGATCGTTCCCGACTTCGAGTCGATCGGCATGACGGCGAGCGGCAAGGTGCGGAAGACGAAGCTGCGCGAGCACGCGCTGAAGGAGTTCAAGCTTTGAAGCTGCGCGGCGCCGACCTCCTTTCGCGCGCGCTCGCCGCGGCGGGCACGCGACACCTCTTCACGCTGTCCGGCAACCACGTCATGACGGTGTTCGACGCGGCGCCGGATGCCGGGCTTTCGCTCATCCACGTGCGCCACGAGGCGGCCGCCGTCCACATGGCGGACGCATGGGGCCGGCTCACCGGGGAGCCCGGCGTTGCCGTGGTGACCGGCGGCCCAGGACACGCGAACGCCGTATCGGCGCTCTATACCGCGCTCGCGTCGGAGTCGCCGCTCCTGCTTATTTCCGGCCACGCGCCGCTCGACGAGGTCGGCAAAGGCGCGTTCCAGGAGATGCGGCAGGCCGAAGTCGCTGCGCCGCTCTGCAAGGCGTCATGGACCGTGCAATCGGGCGAGGCCCTGGTGAGCGACATCGTGCGCGCCTGGCGCGAGGCGCGCTATGGCACGCCGGGCCCGGTGCACCTGAGCATTCCGAACGACGTGCTCGACGCCGTCATCGACTGTTCTTTACCGGCTGCGTCGGACTTCGAAGTTCGTGCCCCCGTCGTTGGCGAGCATGCCGTCAGCGACCTTCGCGACGCGCTCGCCAAGGCGAAGCGTCCGTTGATCATCGCGGGGCCGTCGATGATGCGCCGGGGCATCGAGCGGCTCGAAGACGCGATCGGCGTGCCCGTGATCGGCATGCAAAGCCCGCGCGGCATGAGCGACCCGAGCCTCGGGCGCGGCGCCGCGGCGCTGAAGAAGGCGGACGTCGTGGTGCTCGCCGGCAAGCGCCTCGACTTCAGCCTGAACTTCGGCAAGGTGCTTGGGGCAGGATGCCGCGTGATCGAGGCGGGCCCGGAGATCATGGCCCTGCTCGAGGCGAAAGGCGTTGCCGGCAGCGCGTGGCGCGACGAGGCGCGCGCGGCGCTCGCCTACCGGCCGCCCGAATGGCAGCGCATTCGATCGAAGGGCGACGGCCCGGTGCACGCGCTCGATGTCTGCCGCGCGGCGCAGAAGCTGCTCGATTCGCCCGATGCCGTGGTGATCTGCGACGGCGGCGAATTCGGCCAATGGGCGCAGGCGACGCTGCGCGCGCCGCGGCGCCTGATCAGCGGTCCCGCCGGCGCCATCGGGCCTTCGATTCCGTTCGCCGCCGCGGCCAAGCTCGCGTTCCCGCGCGCGCCGGTGCTCGCGGTGCTCGGCGACGGCACCTTCGGCTTCCACATGGCCGAGCTCGACACCGCGGTGCGCTACGGGCTCAACTACATCGCGATCGTCGGCAACGACGCGATGTGGAACGCCGAGTATCAAATCCAGCTGCGCGAATACGGCGCCGAGCGCGCGCGCGGCTGCGAGCTGCGGCCGAGCCGCTACGGCGCGCTCGCCGCGGCGCTGGGCGCGCACGGCGAAGATGTGTTCCACGTGCGCGATCTCGAGCCCGCGCTCGCGCGCGCCGCGATCGCCGGCAAGCCGGCGTGCATCAGCGTCGCGATCGAGCGCGCGCCCGCGCCCAAATACTGAAGAAATTCGGGGTCAGAGTCTTAATTCAGATAGCTTTGCGTCGGGTGAATTAAGACTCTGACCCCGAATTCACGGTTCAGCCGTCGGCGATGCTGTTCTCCAGGACGCCGACCTTGTCGATCTCGATTTCGATCTTGTCGCCGGGCTTCATCCACACCGGAGGAGTGCGGCGCGCGCCCACCCCGCCCGGCGTGCCGGTGACGATGACGTCGCCGGCAAGCAGCGTCGTGAACGACGAGATGTACTCGATGAGCTTCGGAATCTTGAAGATCATCTGCTCGGTGGTGGCGTGCTGCATCTCGCGGCCGTTCAGCCGGCACGAGAGCGTCAGCGTGGTGCTCGGCGGAATGTCGTCGGCCGTGACCATCCACGGGCCGAAGCCGCCGGTATGCGTGAAGTTCTTGCCCGCGGTCCACTGGATGGTGTGGCGCTGCCACTCGCGCACCGAGCCGTCGTTGTAGCAGCTGTAGCCGGCGATATGGTCCCAGGAATCCTTCTGCGAGATTCTTCTTCCCGGCCTGCCGATGATGACCGCGATCTCGGCCTCGTAGTCGAGCTGGATCGACTCGCGCGGCCGGATGATCGGCTGCTTGTGGCCGACCTGCGACTCGGCGACGCGCAGGAAAAGCGCCGGCTGCTCGGTCTTGTCGCGCCCGGTCTCGGCGCGATGCTCCTCGTAGTTGAGGCCGACGCAGACGATCTTGTCGGGGTTCGGTATGACCGGCAGCCAGCGTATGTCGGAAGTCTTGTAGTCCGCGCTCGCGGACAGGTGCTTGGCCGCCTGCGCGAAACCGTTCCCCGCGACGAGCGACTTGAGGTCGGGATACTGGTTGCCTAGATAGCGGCGCAGGTCGACAATCCCGCTGCCGGTGACGATCCCGTAGCTGGCGCCCTGCGCGGTCTTGAAGGTAGCGAGTTTCATATGGTCAGGTCATCCTCGGTTCCGGCGCTGTCCTTCAGCCACATGGGGATTTTCGTGGCCGACGTCGCGCGCATGGAGGATTTTTACACACGCGTGCTCGGTTTTGCGGTCACGGATCGCGGTGACCTTGCTTCCATAAAGCTCGTCTTCCTAAGTCGCGATCCGAGGGAGCATCACCAGATCGTGCTCGCCACAGGGCGCCCGGGCGAGCTGCCCTTCAACCCGATCAACCAGATCTCCTTTCGCATGGCGGAATTCGCCGGGCTGCGCGAGATGCACCGGCGCCTGCAGGCCGAAGGGGTCGACGAGCTCGCGCCCGTTTCGCACGGAAACGCGCTGTCGGTGTACTTCCGCGACCCGGAAGGCAACCGCATCGAGCTCTTCGTCGACACGCCGTGGTACGTGAAGCAGCCGCTGCGCGTGCCGATGGACATGACGCTCTCCGACGCCGAGCTGTGGGCCTGGGCGGAAGCCGAGGCGCGCAAGCTTCCGGGCTTCAAGCCGGTCGAGCAATGGCGCAAGGAAGTGTTCCGCTGAAGAGCTTCCTCTATACCGCGCTGCCGATGCGCGTGGTGTTCGGCGCCGGCACGGCGGCGCAGCTCGGCGCCGAGGTCGAGCGGCTCGGCGCGAAGCGCGTGCTCGTGATCTCGACCCCCGGGCGCGCCCAGATGGTGGGCTCGCTCTGCAACGATCTGCCGATCGCGGGCGTCTTCGACCAGGCGGTGATGCATACGCCGCTCGACAAGGTGAAGGAGGCGAGGACGCAGGCGGCCGCGGTCAACGCCGACTGCTGCGTCGCCGTGGGCGGCGGCTCGACCATCGGCTTCGGCAAGGCGATCGCGCTCACGGGCGGCCTGCCGGTCATCGCGGTGCCGACCACGTACTCCGGCTCGGAGATGACCACTCTCTGGGGCGTGAGCGAGGGCGGCGCGAAAAAAACCGGCCGCGATCCGAAGGTGCTGCCGCGCACCGTGATCTACGACCCGCGGCTCACGCTCGGGCTTCCTCCGGCGGTGTCCGCGGCGAGCGGCATGAACGCGATGGCGCACTGCGTCGAGGCGCTCTACGCCCACGACGGCAATCCGATCGTCTCGCTCATGGCCGAGGAGGGCATCCGGGCTCTTGCAGCGGCATTGCCCAAAATAGCGATCAGTCCAAAGGATCTTCAGGCAAGAACCGACGCGCTTTACGGCGCGTGGCTCGCCGGCTGCAGCATCAGCACCACGAGCGTCGCGCTGCATCACAAGCTCTGCCACGTGCTCGGCGGCCTCGGCCTGCCGCACGCGGAGACGCACGCGATCCTCCTGCCGCACGCAGTGCGCTACAACCACGACGCCGCGCCCGAGGCGATGGCGCGCATCCGCAAGGCGATCGGCCTGGGCGATGCGGCCACTTCGATTTACGACCTCGAAACGAAGCTCGGCATTCCGATGCGCCTCGCGGACATCGGCATGAAGGAGCAGGACATCGAGCGTGCGGCGCAGATCGCCAACGCGGCGCCGTATCCGAACCCGCGGAAAGTCGAATACGAGCCGGTGCTCGCGCTGCTGCGCGACGCCTACGCCGGACGCCGCCCGGTCAAGCGTTCGTTCGTGGAGTAGCCTTGAGACCCGCCGTGAGGATGAACTTCATCGCCTCCTCGCGCGACATCTTGACCGCCGTGATGGCGCTCTTCGGCACGATCACCGTGTAGCCGCCGATCTGGTAGCTCATCGGCAGGTACACCGCGACCTCCTCGGGCCCCGCGATGCCGGCGGGCACGTCGGAGAAATCCGCGCGCGTCACGAACCCGAGCAGGCGCACGTTGCCCGGCAGCGCCACCGACACCACCTGCAGCGCCGGTTCCTTGTGCTGCGCGAACAGGCCGAGAAGGTCGCGCATCGCCGAGTACACCGAGCGCACCAGCGGAATCTCGAGGAGCAGCCACTCCGTCCAGCCGAAAAGCCGCCGGAAGAGGATCCCGTTCATGAGCACGCCGACGGCGAACACCACCACCACGGCGAGCACCAGGCCCATCCCGGTGCGATACCACTCGTCGGGCAGGACCAGCATCACCTGCTTGCCGAAGAAGCGCTCGAGGACGTTGAGCAGCCACACCGTGAAGTAGATCGTCGCCACCAGCGGCAGCACGGTGAGCAGGCCGGTCAGGAAAATGCGGCCGAGCTTTCTCAGCGGCGACGAGGGAGGCACCGCGGCATCGTATCAAGTTTTCCTCCTGCTATAGTGGAGCGAGGAGGACTGTCACGGATGATTGCAGTGATCTTCGAATTCAACGCCGCGCCCGGGCGCCGGCAGGAGTATCTCGACATCGCCGCGGAGCTCGGAAGCGAGCTCGAGGGCTTCGACGGCTTCATTTCCATCGAGCGCTTCCAGAGCCTGAAGGACGGGACGAAATTCGTCTCGCTCTCGTTCTGGCGCGACGAGGACGCGGTGCGCCGCTGGCGCAACGTGCAGAAGCACCGCGAGGCGCAGGCGAAGGGCCGCGCCGGCATCTTTGCCGATTACCGGCTGCGCGTCGCCCAGGTGATCCGCGACTACACCAGGGACCGGCGCGCGCAAACGCCCGCAGACTCCGTGCAGATCCACGGCTAGACATTCATACCTTCCTCTTCCGAGAAGGCACCTGGCGCGCGCAAGGCGAGTACCGCGACGCGGGCGGCGCCAGCGCGCCGGTCGACGGCGAGACGAGCATCCGCCACGAGGAAGGGCGCTGGCTGTTCGAAGGCGTGCTGCGAGTGCGCGGCGAGCGGCCTGCGCTGCACCACAACCGCTACGACATCGCGCCGTTTTCGCCGGGCGCGCGCTCGACGCACTGGAACTCGGAGAATCCGGCGCTCGGCCCGCTGCGCGGGCGCTTCGTGCTCGCGGGCGACGCGATCCTCTCCTTCTACGCCAGCCCGACCGGCCGCTACCGCGGCTTCGAATGCATCCAGCGGCGCGACGACGCGCGCTACAGCGTGCGCGGCACGCTGCTCGAGGAGGACAAGGTGCTCTCGAGCTGGGCGCTCGAGCTGACGCGCGCCTAGTCGCAGAAGCGCGCGCAGCGCGCCTCGGCGATCAGCCGGCTGAACTCGCCCTGCGACACGTGCACGAGGTGGCGATGGTCGCCCGCCTCGAAGAACACGTCGGGCTGCGCGGCGAGCTCCTCCTCGACGATGGTCGGCAGGCCGTACGCCTGTCCCAGCGCCGGCACGGCGCCGAGCTCGCAGTCGGGAAAGAGCTTGCCGAGCTCGGGCTCGCTCGCGAGGTGCAAGCCGCTGCGGTGCAGCTCGCGCTCGAGGCGCGGAAGCTGCACGTGCGCCGTGGCGGGCACCACGGCGAGCACGTAGCCGCGCTCGTCCTCCACCACGACGGCCTTCGCGACGCTGCGCCCGGGCAGGTGCGCCGCCTGCGCCGTAGTGGCGCTCGTCACAGTGCGCGTGTGCGGCAGTACCTCGTACGCGATCTGGCGCTCGGCGAGATAGTCCTGGAGGGTCGGCGCGATATTCATTGCGCTTTTATACCGGTTTCGGCGCGGCCCGTATTGACCTTCCTCAACGCTACGGCGCGGCGTACCGGAGAACGGCGACGACGTGGCAGGCGGTGCCCGCGATCACGAACAGATGCCACACGAAATGGAAATACCTTACACGCTCGGCCATGAAGAACAGCGCGCCGGCCGTGTAAAAGATGCCGCCCGCGAGCAGCCAGAAAAGCCCCCACTTCGGCACCAGAGTCCACGCCGTATGGGCTGCGATCAGGATCAGCCAGCCCATGGCGAGATACACCCACGTCGACACCTTCGTGTACCGGACGCCGCCCAGCGCCTTGATTAAGGTCCCGACGACCGCGAAGCCCCACACGAGACCGAAGAGAGTCCAGCCCCAGGCACCGCGCAGCACGCCGAGCGTGAACGGCGTGTAGGTGCCGGCGATGAGCAGGTAGATCGCCGCGTGATCGAGGATCTGGAATACGCGCTTCGCGCGGCTCGGCGGAAATGCGTGAAACAGGGTCGAGGCGAGGTAGAGGAGCACCACCGTGCTCGCGAACACGCTGGCGCCGACGACGCTCGCCGCGCCTGCGCGCTGGTAAGCCGCGATGATGAGAACCGGAAAGACCGCGAGCCCCGCGACCAGGCCGAGGCCGTGGCTGACGCTGTTGGCGATCTCCTCTCCGGGGGACTGCGGACGCTCCAGCAACCAGGTGCCCTTGCTGCGGAATTGCAGGCTCGCCATTCAAGCAGTATATCAGCGGCCCCCGACGCCTCCGTTGCGCACCGTCGCGCCGACGTACTCGGGGTCGGCGACGCAGCGCTCGAGCTCGCCCCTCAGCGTGCCGCGGGAAATCGACAGCTCGCACATCGCCTTCTTGTAGTGCCGCTTGGCCGCGCAGGCGCCGCGGAAAGGAACCGCATTCTCCCTGGCGATGCAGTCGCTCGCCGGAATCTCGCAGCCTCGTTCGTCGGCAAGCGCAACCAGCGGCGCGAGCAACGCCAGGGCGGCAAAGCTACGCAGCACGTCGAAGCTTTGCGCTTTTGCGCCAGTACCCAACGCTCAGCATTGCGAAAAACGCGAGCCATGCGAGCGCGCCCCAATGCCAGAGTGGCGTTCTGAATGCCGCGGGAAGAACCACGAGAACGCAAAACAGCGCGAGCGCAAGCACGGTGAAATCCTTCTTCATCCGTTCTTCCTGCTTCCAGAGCGCGACCATCGTGGCCAGGCGACGGTAGATTTCGGCGGACACGAGGTGCGCCGATTTCCGGTCAACGTACTCCCGAACGTCCCGCTCGTCCGCATTCATGACCACATCGTGGCGCGTTTGCCGCGCTGTGGCGAGGAATAGCGTCACCTATAATGTCGCCGCGGGCAATACAGTCCGCATTGCCTCACCGCCGACCGCTTGGGCGATCCCTCCGCATTAGCTACCCGCTCGGTCATTCCGTGGATCGAGCGCAAGGTAGAGGACGACATCCACGTCCTCTACCTCGCAGGCGTGTGGCGGCTGCCCAATGTCCCGGCCATATCGGATGCGCTGCGCGCGCTGGGGTTGCAGGGGCAAAACCGGTTCGTGCTGGACGGCAGCCGGCTCGAGGCGCTGGACACTGCCGCGGGATTCGTCCTGCTGCGGCATCTTGCGGACATCGGCTGCACGCCCGCGACGGTAACCGCGCGCGGCCTGGACGAGCGCCACCGGCGGCTGCTCGAGCTGGTGTACCAGCGCATGACCACGCCGCCCGCGGCCGCGCGCTCGGCGCATCTCGGCCTGGTGCAAAGAATCGGCGCCGCGACGCTCACGCTCGGCCGGCTGCTGAAGACCCATACCGCCTTCGTCGGCGCGGTCGCGCTCGAGATGCTGAGCCTTCTGCGCCGACCGCGGCTTTTCCGCCCGCGCGAGACGGTGTCGCAGTTCGAGGCGGTGTGCCTCGACGCCATCCCGATCGTGGCGCTCGTCAACTTCCTCATCGGCGTGGTGATCGCCTACGTGCTCGGCGTGCAGGCGCAGCGCTACGGTGCGAACGTCTTCATCGCCGACGGCATCGCGCTCGGGGTGTGCCGGGAGCTCTCGCCGATTCTCGCCTCGGTCCTCGTCGCAGGCCGCTCCGGCGCCGCCTTCACCGCGCAGATCGGCACCATGAAGGTCGAGGAGGAAATCGACGCGATCAGCACGCTGGGCCTTTCGCCGATCCAGGTGCTGGTCATTCCGCGGCTCGTGGCGCTGATCATCGCGCTGCCGCTCCTCGTCTTCGTCGGCGACGTCGCGGGGATCGTGGGCGGCATGATGGTCGGCGCCTGGCAGCTCGACATCGCGCCGCAGGTCTTCATCGACCGCGTGCACGGCGCGCTCGAGATGCGCCAGTTCCTGGTCGGGGTCGGCAAGGCGCCGGTGTTCGCCGCCTTCATCGCCATCATCGCCTGCCGCATGGGCCTCCTGGTCGAGCGCGATGCCCGCAGCCTCGGCGAGAACACCACGTCCACCGTCGTGCAGTGCATCGTCTGGGTCATCGTGCTGGACGCCGCCTTCGCGGTCGCCTTCCAGCGCATGGGGATCTGAATGGAGCGCGTCCTGAGCGTCGAGTCGATCGTCACCCGCTTCGGCGCCCAGGTGGTGCACGACCGCGTGAGCTTTGCGGTGCGGCGCGGGGAGGTCGTTGCGCTGATCGGCGGCAGCGGCAGCGGCAAGTCGGTGCTCCTCAAGGAGATCATCGGCCTCGTGCGGCCGACCGCGGGCCGCATAGAGCTTCTCGGCGTCGACGTCTGGCGCGCGAGCGTGCAGGAGCTGAACGCGCTGCGGCGGCGCTTCGGCGTGCTCTTCCAGGACGGCGCGCTTTTCTCGTCGCTCACGGTCGCCGAGAACATCGCCGTGCCATTCCGCGAGAATACTGACGTGCCGATGGAGATCGTCGCGCCGCTGGTCGGCTTCAAGCTCGCCCTCGTCGGGCTGCCGGCGGACGCCTCCGCGAAGTCGCCGGCGCAGCTCTCGGGCGGGATGCGCAAGCGCGTCGCGCTCGCGCGCGCGCTCGCCCTCGAGCCGGAGATCCTGTTCCTCGACGAGCCGACGACGGGCCTCGACCCGGTCAGCAGCCGGGAGTTCGACCGGCTCCTGCGCGTCCTCGCCGACAGCCTGGGGCTGACGCTCTTCATCGTGACGCACGACCTGGACATGCTCCTTTCGGTTGCCGACCGCGCGCTCGCGCTCTCCGCGGGCAAGGTGATTGCCGACGGCCCGGTGAGCGCGGTGAAAAGCGCGGACGACCCGTGGCTGCGGGACTATTTCGCCGCGCGCGCCTGATGGAACCCGAAGCCAAATACACCGTCGTCGGCGCCGCCGTGATCATCCTGGCCGCGCTCATCGCCGCCGCAGTGGTGTGGCTGCGCAGCAGCGGCGAAGGCGTCAACGCGCGCCAGTACAAGATCTACTTCGAGCGCCAGTCGCTCGAAGGGCTCGAGCCCCGCAGCTACGTCACGATGCGCGGCATGAAGGTCGGCTCGGTCACCGGCTTTCGCTTCTCGTCGGATCGGCCGGGCGCCGTGGAGGTCTTCATCACCCTGGACCCGGCGACCCCGGTGCGCCGGAGCACGCAGGCGACCGTGCAGCGTCACCTGATCACCGGGCTTGCGACCGTCCGTCTGGCGAATACGACCGAGGACAGCCCGCTGCTCGCCGGGGCGCTGCCGGGCGAGTCGCCGCCCGTGATCGCCGAGGGAGAGTCGCCGATGCAGCAGGTCTCGGAGACGCTGACCCAGCTTGCGGAGCACGCCGACGAGACGATGCAGCGGCTCAACACGACGCTATCGCCGGAGAACCAGGCGGCGCTCAGCGAGGCTCTGGGCAACCTGCGCCGCCTCTCGCGGCGCGCGGACGAGACTTTTGCGAAGGCGGACGCGGCGCTCGATTCCTTCGGCAAGGCAGCCGACGACGTGCGGGCGCTGGCGCGTTCGGTCGCCGGCGACGCGCGCACGCTGACGGCGCGCTACGACCAGCTCGGTTCGGAGGCGACGGTTTCGGTGCGCGAGGTCGCGGAAGCGGCGCGCAAATTGAGCGCCGACGCGGACCGGCTTACGCAGCGCACCGAGGCGCTTCTCGCCGGCAGCGACGAGGAGCTGCGCGCCACCGCGCAGGCGCTGCGCTCGGCGGCCGACTCGGTCGGCGCCGCCGCGGGCCGGCTGCGCCATCCCGGGCAGGCGATCTTCGGCCCGGCCGAGGGCGCTCTCGGCCCCGGCGAAGGCGCTCGATGAAGCACGCGATCCTCCTTTTCGCGGCGGCCCTGGTGGGCGGCTGCCTGTCCCTCGGATCCCGCGAAGGCGACCGCTACTTCATTCTCGAGGCGCCGCCCGGATCGCACTCCAGCATCGCCGTGCGGGTGGCGCCGACGGGCGTCGCCAGCTTCTACGACACGCAGGACATCGTCTACAGCCGCGCGCCCGGCGCGCGCGCCTACTACCAGTTCAATCACTGGACCGAGCGGCCGCAGCAAGCGATCCGTGCAGCGCTCGCGTCGCGTCTCGAGGCAGGCGCGCGAAACAGCGGGATCGTCCTGCGCACGCACCTGGAGGAGATCTATCACGACGCCGCGCAGCAGCCGGGAACGGCGCGCATCACCCTCACGGCACAGCTCGTCGACCCGGCGGGCCAGGCGGTGCTCGCGCGCCGCACGTTCAGCCGCACGGCGCCCGCGGGCTCTTACGACGCGTCCGGCGCGGTGCAGGGCTTCAGGCAGGCGCTTGGCGCGCTGCTCGACGATGTGGTGGCGTGGGTCGAGGTTCAAGCCACCGGAGGCTGACGCTTATTCGCGCTCCCGCGTGTAGCGCTCGTGCAGCTCCACCGGGCGCGTCGCGCGCTTTCGCATGCGGATGTTGAGGAGCTCCACGACGACCGAGAAGGCCATGGCGAAATAGACGTAGCCTTTCGGGATGTGGTGATCGAACCCGTCGGCGATCAATACGACGCCGATCACGAACAGGAAGGCGAGGGCGAGCATCTTGATCGTCGGATGCGACGAGACGACGCGCCCGATGCCGCCGGCAAAGGCCATCATCAGCATGACCGAGACGACGACCGCCGCGACCATGACCGCCACCTCGTCCACCATTCCGACGGCCGTGATGATGGAGTCGAGCGAGAAGACGATGTCGATGAGCGCGATCTGCACGATGACGGCCGAAAACGTGGCGCGCACGGCGGCCGAAGCTTCGCCTCTCTCGCCTTCCAGCAGCTGGTGGATCTCCTTCGTGCTCTTCCAGAGAAGGAAAAGGCCGCCCGCGATCAGGATCAGATCGCGGCCGGAGATTTCGTGCCCGAGCACCGAGACGAGCGGCTGAGTAAGCCCGACGATCCACGAAAGCAGGAACAGAAGCCCGATGCGAATGAACATCGCGAGGAAAAGCCCTGTGCGGCGCGCGAGGTTGCGGCGCGGCTCCGGGACCTTGTCGGCCAGGATCGAGATGAAGATGATGTTGTCGATCCCCAGCACCAGCTCGAGGGCCGTGAGCGTGAGGAACGCAATCCAGGCTTGCGGGTCGGACAGCAGCTCGAGCATCGCGCGATAGTACCAATCAGGCGCGTATCGCGAGGTCGCACCAGGTAAACGGCTCTCGCCTCACCCGTTCCCCGATGTCCAGCCCCAGGCTTGCGCGGAACATCGGGCCCGCGTAAACGCAGGTGTGGAATTCCCCGTTTTCCGCGCACGGGTCGACGCTTGCGGGGAGATCGCGCAGCAGCGAGCGGTCGAATTCGCGGCCGACGAAGCTCGCGTCGAGATGCCGCGTGTCCACGCACACCACCCGGGCGCGGATGCCGCCTTCGATCATCTGCTCGGCAAGCCGCGCCGTCGGAATGCCCCACAGGGGAAACAGCGGTTGCAGCCCGCTGCCGGCCAGGCGCTCTTCCCGGTAGCGGCGCACATCCTCGAGAAAGAGATCGCCGAACGCGACGTGCGTGAAGCCCTCGCGCACCGCGCTCTCGACCGCCGTGCGCATTTTCGCTTCGTAGACCTCGTTGGGGCAGGGCTCGGGGATCGGCACGGCGCGAAGGGGCAAGCCGGCGGCTGCGGCCTGGGCCTCGAGGACCGAGCGCCGGACGCCGTGCATTGCCACGCGATCCACCGCCTCGTTGACCGTGGTGAGGAGCCCCGCGACCGCGCCGGGGTGCGTCTGATTCAGCGCGTGCAGGGCCCACGCGCTGTCCTTGCCCGAGCTCCACGACAGCAGAATCTTCATCGACACGTCATGCGTAGATGACGGCACCGATGATGACCGCCGCGTCCAGGCCGCCCCATCCGATACACGGCAAGTAGATGTTCCTGTCGCGTTTCTGGACTCCGTACCAGAACCAGAGAACGGCGGAGAGCAAATACGCGCTCCACGAAATTACCGAGACGCCGGCAGCCTGGTGGCCGACCCATATCGTCAGAACCTGCGGCACGGTCATGAGCATCGTAAAGACCGACATTCCACCCAGGACGCGCCTTAGAACCCTGTCCGAGGGCGAAGTGTAGCCGGCAGGAGTCGTCGGATCCGGTGCCATAGGTACCTTCCGGTAGCTAACGTTTCGTGAATTTAAGGTGTGTCACGTTAGGCGCGGCGACCGTCTGAACGAGCTCGAGGCCGCGCAGGTTGGCGATTCCCTGGAAGAGGCGCTCGCCGCTGCCGAGCAGCGTGGGCGCGAGGTGGATCAACATCTCGTCCACCAGGCCGGCGGCGAAATACTGGCGCGCCGCGTGCGCTCCGCCGGCGAGCTGGACGTCCTTGCCTGCCGCCGCGCGCCGCGCTTGCTCGAGCGCCGCATCGATCCCGTCGGTGACGAAGTAGAACGTCGTTCCGCCTTCGAGCTTCAGCGGCTCGCGCGCGTAATGCGTGAGCACGAAGACCGGGTGGTGGTAGGGCGGGTTGCTGCCCCACCAGCCGTTCCAGGGATTCTTGGGATCCCACGGCCCGGGATGCCCGCCGAACATATTGCGCCCCATGATCGTGGCGCCGATGTTGGCCATCGACTCTTCGACGACCCGGCTGCTTTCGTTGACCTCTGCGCCTTCGAGGCCGTGCATCGCGCGCCACACCCGGAGCGGGAAAACCCACTCGTGCAGCCGCATGCCGCCGGCGCCGAGCGGGTTCTCGACGCTCTGGTTCGGACCGGCAACGAACCCGTCGAGCGACATGGCGATCCTCAGGCGCAGCTTAGACATGGTCGTAAGCCTGCTTCAGTTTCTGTATGTCGAGTTTCTTCATCTTGAGCAGCGCTTCCATGGCCCTCCGGTAGCTCCCGGACGCGGGGTCGGTGAACATCTCGATGAGCGCGCGCGGCACGACTTGCCAGGAGACGCCGTACTTGTCCTTCAGCCAGCCGCACTGCTGCGCTTTCGGATCGCCGCCTTCGGAGAGCTTTTCCCAGTAGTCGTCCACTTCCTTCTGCGTTTCGCACATGACCTGGAACGAGATGGCTTCGTTGAACTTGAAGATCGGGCCGCCGTTGAGCGCGGTGAAGGGCTGGCCTTCGAGCTCGAACAAGACGGTCATCACCGACCCGGCCGGCCGGCCGTGCACCTCCTGCCCGGCCTTGCCGTACCGGGTGACGCGCAAGATTCTGGAATTGCTGAAAATTCCGGTATAGAAGGCGGCCGCCTCTTCGGCCTGGCCATCGAACCACAGGCAGGGAGTGATCCTCTGAACGGCGGGCATGGTGCATCTCCTGGTTGGGTAGATACCCCTGGTCGTTCGAAGATCCCAGAAATCGACAAGCCGCGTCTATCGGTTGCGCGACTCGACGTGAAACCGATGGAGGATGCGGTGCGCGACCGGCGCGAGGATGACGCCGGCGACGACGATCACCACCAAGCCGCAGTAGAGCGCATACAGCCCCGCGAAGAGCTTGCCGCCGAAGCTGGCCGGGGCATTCACGGGCCCCATCCCGCCGAGCAGCATCGCCGCGTTGAGGAATGCGTCGATCCAGCTGAGGCCCTCGAACACGTGGTAGCCGGCCACGCCGATGAGAAGCGAAACCGCGATGAGCGCGAGCGCGATGGCCCCGCCGTGGGCCAGCCGGATAAGGAATCGATGCCGCGGAATTACGGGCTCACTGCAATGCTCGAACTCGGGGAACAAGCTTCTCACGCTGCCCGTTGCCTCAAGGTTGAAGCCGCAAGCGCCACTTCTGAAAGGCTTCCACCAAGTCGGGCCTGCCATATTCCCGCAGCCGCGGTTCGTGGTCCAAGAGAAATTCCCGATACAGCGGCAGAAGGCCGCGTGCGAGCGCCGCTACCGCGTTCCGGTCGGACGGCTTCGGCGGCGCGTCGCGCCACGCAAGCGCCATGCGCGCGAGACGGGACGCCGGCCGCTCCGGCCCGGCGGCGAAGTGGTTCACGGCGGCTTGGTTGCGGCCGACCGCGCCGGTTCGGGCCGTGAAGAGGAAGCGCACCGGAAAGAGGACCAGCTTGGTCAGCGTTTTCGGATCGGAGCGGGTTACCGCTTCCGGGTCTTTCAACTTTGCGATGACGTCGTCGGTGGCCAGCCGCGAGAGCGCGAATTCCGCCGCCGCGATCACGAGTTCCTCTTGCGTCGGCGCAGGGAGCGCGTCGCGTACATCGCGACCCGCAAGCAAGCGGCCGTACTGCTTGAGGTCGAGACGGTCGAGCGGCGGAAAGCGTCCGCCTTGAGACGCGCCCGACAGCGTGGCGACCGAGCCCCAGAAGACGGACAACCGATCGGAAAACGGCTGCCTGCTCGCCGCGATCGACGAGGAGAGACCGCGGACGCGCTCGGCGTCCTGCCTCTCCAGCGGATCGCTCAGGACAAGGCCGACATCGACGTCGCTCGCCGCGCTGAAGCCGCCGTGCGCCAGGCTTCCGAGCGCATAGGCGGCGATCAGCCGCTCGCCCCAGGCGTGCTGCGCCCTTTGCACGGCTGCAGCAAGCAGCCTTTCGCCCGACTCGATGCCGCTCACTTGCGGGGGCTCTTCCACCAGTTGCAGATATCGGCCCCGGTAGTCAGCCACACGCCTTTCTTCTTTCTCATGTAGTCGTATACCGCCTCGAAGTACTTGATGCGATGCGGCACGCCATGAATGTACGGATGCACCGCGATCGCCATCACGCGCGGATTCCTGGAACCCTCGGCGTAGAGACGGTCGAACTGATCGCGGCAGCGCCGCACCCAAGCCTCCGATTCATGGTGCTGGATCACCATCATGGGGATGTCGTTCAGCTCGAGCGTGTAGGGCACCGAGACGAGCGGGCCGCTCGCGGTGCGGATCTCGTACGGCTGGTCGTCGTTGACCCAGTCGGACACATACTCTACGCCCGCTTCGGCGAGCAGATCGAGCGTCTCCCAGGTCTCGGTCAGCCCCGGACCGAGCCATCCCTTCGGCTTGCTTCCGGTGAACTTGCGCAGCACCTCGATCGAATCGCGGATGACCGCGCGCTGATCGCTCAGCGTATGCATCGCGCCCTGCTTCAGGCCGTGCCCCATGAACTCCCAGCCAGCGTCGCGCATCGCTTCGGCGACCCGCGGATACGAGTTGCAGACGTTAGCGTTGATCGACGCCGTCGCCGGGATCTTGCGCTTAACGAGGGCGTCGTGCAGGCGCCAGAATCCTACGCGCATGCCGTAGTCGTGCCATGCCCAGTTGGGAACGTCCGGCACCACCGTCACGCCTTGCGGCGCGGTGAGGTACTGGCGCGCCATCGGCTTCTCGATGTCCCATTCCTCGACGTTGACGATCGTCCAGACGGCGATGCGCGCGCCTTTCGGCAGGCGCCAGGGCTTGCGGTCGGCGATCGCCGAGTAATCGAAGCGCTCGTGCGGCAGCTTCATACCTCCTCCCGTGGCCGGATTCGGCCGCAATGTTTGCGCCATTATTGACCACCGGCTTGCCATTGCGCGCTCGTCGTTTCGCCCGAGTCCCCTGCTGAAATAGTCGGCACTTCACGGGGGGCAGATGTTCGAGCGCTTCATGGCATTCGTCCGTTCCAGCGGCGGATGGCTTTTGCTGGCAGCGGTTGTCGCCGCACTTGGCTATGGGCTATACCGGCACGCGCCGCTGAAGAGCGCCGGCCGCGGCGAGGTCGGCGTGCGCGCCAACCGCGTCACCGGCGACGTGACCGAATGGCGCGAAGGCAGCGCCCTGGTTCTTCCGGGCCTGCACGAGGCGCGCGTCTTTTCGGTGCGCGACCAGGTCTACCGGCCGGTGCAGAGCTCGCGCGCCGACGGCCCTTCGCCGTTCCAGTCGCTGGAAGGCCTGTCTCTCGGCGTCGACGTGTCGGTGCGCTACGCGCTCGACCCGGCGCGGCTGCGCGCGCTCTGGAACACGCTGCCCGACGATCTCTCGGCGGAAGTCGTCGAGCCGGCGGTGCAGGGCGTGATCTACAAGATCTTCGCCCGCTATACCGTGCGCGAGATCTTCTCCACCAAGCGCGCCGAGATCGTGCAGGCGATCGAGTCGGAGCTCAGGCCGCGGCTCGCGGGCGACGGCATCGCGCTGCGCGGCGTGCTCATCGGCAAGGTCGACCTTCCCGCCGACTACCGCCGCGGCATGGAGGCGCTCCTCGCCGAGGAGCTCGCCTCCGAGAAGATGCGCTACACGCTCGAGCTGAAGGACAAGCGGGTGAAGGAGACCGCGCTCGACGCCGAAGCCGAGAAGGTGCGGCGCGAGTCGCGCGCCGAAGCCGGCGCCCGCGAGCAGCTGATCGCCGCGCGCGCGCAGGAAGAGGCGATGAAGCACGTGCTGCCCTTCAAGCAGCGCCAGGTCGAGCAGAGGAAGCTCGAGGCCGAAGCCGAGCGGATCGCCCACGTCCGCAGGGCCGAGGGCGCCGCCGAAGCGCGCAAGATCGAGGCGAGCGCCGAGGCCGAAGCGCGGCAGAAGCTCGCCGCGGCGGAAGCCTACCGGCTCGAGAGAATCGGCAAGGTCAACGCCGAGCAGATGGCGCGCGAAGGCGCGCTCGTCACCAAGCATCCGCTCCTCATCCAGAAGGCGCTCGCCGACAAGCTCTCCGACAAGATCCAGGTGATCATTGCGCCGCCGCCGGCGGAGGGCGGCTTCATCGGCGGCCGGCTCCTCGGGACGCAGAAATGAAGCGCGCCGCCCTCATCGCCGGCTTCGCAGCGATCTTCGCCTCGGCCGCAGCGCCGGCCGCCGACCTTGCCATCGTCCTGCAGGACGAAGTCGCCCTGCGCCCCGCGCCGCGCAACGGCTCGCGACCGAACGCTCTTCTATGGCAAGGTGAAATAGTAGAGGTGCGGGGCGAGCGGCTGGAGTATCTCCAGGTCTACGACTACCGGCGCGAGCGCGGCGGGTACGTGCGCGCAAGCCAGGTGCGCCGCACCGTGCTCGAGCCGCGCGAGGCGCCGGAATTCCTCGCCGTGCTGCGCTTCCTGCGCGACGTGCCGGGCAACGAAGCGCTCGGCATCGGCTTCGCGGCCGCTTATATAGAAGCCGCGCCCGCCGACGTCCTGAACGGCGCGGCGGGCATCGAAGCGCTCGACGCTCTCGGCACGCTCGCCGAGCGCCTCGCGCGCGCCGCGTCGGCCGGCGCCTCGCAGAAGGCTGCGCAGGCCGCGCTCGCGGCACATCTCGACGTCGCCGCGCGCCACGGCGTGCAGCTCGTGAGCGTCGAGCGCGACGGGCGCATGCGCGTCTGCTACGACGGCATGGCCTTCCGGCGCGTGCTGCTGAGGGCTTCGGACCAGGAGCAGCGCGCCCGCGCCGCGCTCGCTCTCACGCGCCGGGATTGCATAAGCAAATATGATGCATGGCACGCCGAGGTCCTCGACAAGGTCGATGAATCGCGCCTTCCGCCGATCCCGAAAAACCGCGTCCTCATGCGCCGCGCCGCGGTGTGGTCGAGCCTCGCCTACCAGCGCGCCCGTCAGGGCGAAGACGCCGCCTCCGCCGCAGAGCGCGCGCTCGATGCCCTCGCGGGCATCAACAAATCCGACCTCACCGAAGCCGACCTCGCCCTCTACACCGACGCCGCCATCCGCGTCAGCGCCTCGCGTTGGGCCGCCGTGCCATCGCGCGACACCCCTCGCATCACCGCCACCACCGAAGAAACGGGCGAAACCTGCGTGACGCTCAGCGACGCCAAGAAGAAACCGCTCGCGAAGCGCTGCACCTATGGACTCGTCTGGACGGCATCGGCCACGCTGAACCGCGAAGCCACCGCGCTCGCCCTCGCCGTGCAGCAGTCAGACTCGTGGCTCGAGCTATGGATTTTCCATAAGGCAAAGGCCGGCTGGACCGTGCGCGTCCTGGCTCCAGCCTCGATCACACCGAACGTCGGCTACGCCGAGCTCGCCGGCTGGGTTCCCGGCGGCCGTCAATTCCTCGTCGCTCGGGAAGCGATCGGGGAGGGCAAGAAGATCCGCCGCTTCGAGCAGCTACGCCTCGATACGCTCGCGCCCGTGGTCCATGCGGGTCAGCCCGCAGCGCTCGTCGCATTCCGGCGCTGGCAGGACCCTTCGTGGAAAGGACTGACGCTTAGCTTGCGTTAGCCCGCGCATGCGTCACAGTCGAGGCTCACGACTTCGGCTGCTATGCCAGAGCGCCAGAACTTCCAGCGCTCCGCGTGAAACGCGATAGTAAAGGCAGTAGTGGATTCGGCTGAGAGTCAGCCGACGGATGCCCCTGGTCTTCGCATTACGGGCCGGAACGCCGAGACCGGGCTGGGTCAAATCTCCGGCGCTGAAGGGCTTAAGGAGGAACGCGGCGGCGGAGAACCAGTGAGTCTCTCGACGTTGTCGAAGCCGGGGTGCTTCTCCTCGACGCGCGCGTCATTCCAACGAGGGCCTAGAAAAGACCGCCCGCACTGTACGGCTCTTACGTTTTGCCCGTAAAAACAAGCGGCTACCCCATTTGGACCACCGTTTATTAAAATATGCATGTTCTCTTAAGAGTACATAGGGGCGCAGCCATGTTGGCGGAACAGTGCGGAAAGCTGATCAAGGAGGCGCGCGTACGAAAGGGCTTGAAGCAGGAGGAGTTGGCGAACAAGGCCCGAGTGTCGCGTGCCATCCTGTCCAGGCTCGAGCAGGGAAAGCCGAAGGCGGTGCAGTCCGACACGCTGGACAGGCTTCTCGCTGCGCTCGAAGTAAAGCCGCAGATTGGTGAGTCGAGCCACGATCTCCCGCGCAGGATGGCGCGCCTCGAGCAGGAACTCAAACGTCGCGAGCAAAGGGAGCGACACCTGCGCCTTGCGATCAGTCTCGCCGACGACGAAGCGGCGGCCGCAAAGAAGATCGCCAAAGCCCGCCAGCGCGTGGAGCTCTGGCGCAGCAAACGGTCCTGCAGCCCGTTCTATATCGATCGTTGGTCCCGGCTCCTGGCGCTGCCGCCTCGGAAACTCGCGAAGAAGATGTGCTCGCTCGGCGAGTGGGAGGACGCAATGTTCCAGAACTCCCCTTGGTCGTGGGCATGGACCTGAGCCACTTGCAGGTGTTGTTCGGCCGTGCCAAGGCCCTGACAGGGCATAAAGAGTTCGTGGTTCTCGGAAGCCTGTCCGTTCTCGGGATCGTGCAGAGGTCTTCGGCGATCCCCGCGCGCATGCTCATGTCAATCGACGTCGACTGCTATACGCGAGCCGATCCGCGCAGGATCTTCGAGCTGAAAGAAAAGCTCGGCCAAGGCAGCAAGTTCGAGGAGGAGCACGGCTACTACCTCGACCCTGTATCGCCGCAGCTTCCCACGCTGCCCGATCAGTGGGAGTACCGCCTAATTCCGGTCCCGCTGGAAGAAGGCCTTGTTGTCTACTTCCTCGACCCGAACGATGCCGCCGTGTCGAAATACGCGCGCTGCGACGTGAGAGACAGGGAATGGATCCGGGCGGGGCTGGAAGCCGGGCTTCTTTCCGCGCCGATCATCGAAAGCCGGTTTCGGCAAACTCCTTTTCTCGATGATGCCGAGCGAGAGCGCGCACGCAAGGCCCTGGAGGAAGATCGTAAAGCCGCCGCTCGCTAGGAGTGGCTAGCCAGGTTTCAACGCACGCATGGCGCGGAGCGCGCCCCGGATTTCGTGGCGCACCGCCGCGAACGCGGGCGAATCCTGCACGTCGAGCGAGAGCCGGGGCCGCGGGAGCGGGACGTCGATCACGCGCGCGACGCGGCCCGGGTGCGGCTCGAGGAGCACGATGCGATCGGAGAGAAAAACCGCCTCGTCGATGCTGTGAGTGACGAAAAGAACGGTCTTGCGCGTCTCCGCCCAGATGCGCAGCAGCTCCTCCTGGAGCTGCTCCCGGGTCTGCGCGTCGATGGCGCCGAAGGGCTCGTCCATCAGGAGAATCTTCGGGTCGCGGGCGAGGGCGCGCGCGATGCCGACGCGCTGCTGCATGCCGCCCGAGATCTCGTGCGGGAAGTAGCGCTCGAATCCCTTCAGGCCCACGAGTTCGATGTACTGGCCCGCCCGCACGGCGCGCGCCGGCGCGTCCATGTCGAGCACCTCGAGGCCGAATTCGACGTTCGCCTGGACCGTGCGCCAGGGCAGGAGCCCCGAGTTCTGGAACACCATGCAGCGGTCCGGGCCGGGGCCCGCGACGCGCCGGCCGTCGACGTGGATCTCGCCCGAATCCGGCGGCACGAGCCCCACCAGAATGCGGATCAGCGTCGTCTTGCCGCAGCCGCTCGGGCCGAGGACGGAAACGAACTCGTGGTCGCGCACGGCGAAGCTGATGCCGTCCAG
Organism: Betaproteobacteria bacterium; assembly: GCA_004297625.1. Taxonomy (GTDB): domain Bacteria; phylum Pseudomonadota; class Gammaproteobacteria; order Burkholderiales; family SG8-39; genus SCGC-AG-212-J23. The sequence goes on from SCTY01000071.1 coordinate 260,535, forward strand.
CACGAGCAGCCGGCCGTGCTCCCCGCGCGAGCGGGCGAACGACTTGCTTACGCCGTCGACGACGAGCATCGGCCGGACCGCCTACTGGCGGCCGAGGTCCTTCAGCGCGGCGTCGACAAACTCGGTGTCGACGACCTTTTCGAAGGCGATCGGGCTCTTCATCTGGCCGGTTTCGAGGCCGAGCTTCACGGTGGCGTCGAAGCCTTTCCGGTCGAGCCCGCCGTTCACGCCCCATACGCCGGCGCTGCGGTACGCGTCGTAGGCGGCGGCCACGGCCTTGGGATCTTTGCCGATCAGCTCCTCGCCGAGCTTGATCATGGCATCGCGGTTGTGCACAGCGAAGCGCACCGCCTCGATGATCGACTTCGTCCATCGCAGGGCGACGTCGTGGTTGTTTTTCAGCCACTCGGTGCGCGCGGTGTGCCAGACGAGCGGCACGCCTTTCAGGTAGTCGCCGGTGCTGCCTACGACGTGGAAGCGCTGTGGGTTCGATTGCGCCACCTGGATGGCGCGCTCCTTGTGCAGCAGGGTCGCGTCGACCTGCCCGGCGATGAGCGCCTTCTGCCGCGCGCTGTTGCCGCCGATCGCGAGCCAGTTGACCTTGTTCGCGTCGACGCCGAGCTGCGTCAGGATGACCTTGGGAAAGGTCTGCGAGATGGCGCCGGGCTCGGACACGGCGAAATTCTTGCCGACGAGGTCCTTCCAGTCCTTGATGCTCGTGGTGGCCACGAGCATGTGCGGCTGCTCGGGCACCGGGGTGACGAAGGCCCTGACATCCGCGCCCTTCTGTACGGCGTTGATGACGACGTAGGAGCCGACGGTGGCGATATCGAGGTCCCCGGCGAGCAGCGCCCGCAGGATGAGGACATCGCCTTTCAGCTCCACGAGCTTCACGTCGAGACCGTTCTTGCGGAAGATGCCCTGCTGCACGCCGATGATCTGCGCGCTCTCGACGAAGCTCTTCGGCGTCATGCCGAAGCGGATCGGGGTGAGCTGCGCCGAAGCGGCCGCCGGCAAGAGAAGCACGCTCGCTGCGACAACGGCAAACCAGTTCCTCATCCTCATAGGTCCTCCCTCCTCGAAGTTGCGGTTCTACAGCTGGACACGCTCGGTTTCCTTCCACGGCGCCACCCGGCGCTCGAACACCTTCACCAGCTCGGTGAGCCCGACGCCGAAGAGCGCGAGCACGATGATCGGCACGAACATCCGGTCGGTTTCGAAGTTGTTCGAATACTTGATGATCATCCCGCCCAGGCCGTTGATCGCGGTGAAGAACTCGGCCACCACCATGCCGACGACGGCGCGTCCCACGGCGAGGCGCACGCCCGTCGCGATGAACGGTATGGAGCCCGGAAGGATGATCTTCCACAGGATCTGCGCTTCGCCGAAGCCGAAAGCGCGGCCGATCTCGACCAGCGAACCGCTCACGTTCTTTACTCCGCTGAAGGTCGAGACGACGATGGGGAAGAACGCGATCAGGAACACCACGGCGATCTTCGTCTTCAGGCCGAGCCCGAGCCACAGCATGACGAGCGGGATCAGCGCGACGTTCGGCGTCGAGTAGAGCGCGTTGATGAAGGGGTCGAGCGCGTACTCGACGCGCCGGTAGGCGCCCATGAGAATCCCGAGGACGATGCCCAGGACGATGGACAAGCCGAAGCCGGCGACGAAGGCCTGCATGCTCCTCAGCAGCTCGCGCACCAGCTCGCCCGACGCGACGAGCTTCACGAACGCGACCATGATCGCCGAGGGGTAAGACATCAGAACCGGATCGACCCGCCGGCCGAGAACCTCCCACACCGCGAGGAAGGCGACCACCGAGGCGATGCGGATCACGTTCGGCGAGGAGCCCCAGCTCGAGAGTTTCACCGTCATCCTCCACCGCGCAGGAAAGGCTTGTTCTCGGGCGCCTGGCTGTGATGGTCCCAGAGCACCTCCTGGAAATGGCGGAAGGCGGCCTCGAAGACCCGCTCTTTTCCCTTGGTGACGATCGCGCGCGGCTCGCCGATCAGGCTCGCCTCGAACTGCACGCGCGCCATCTCCTCGAGCATCACGGCGAGCGCGCAGACCTCCTCGACGCTCTCGCCCACGGTCACCGCGCCGTGGGCCGACATGAGCACTGCCTTCGCGCTGCCCAGCGCCTCGGCAAGGGAGCGGCCGTCCTCCGGGCTCTCGACCGGCTCGGGCTTCTCGTAGAGCGGCACTTCGCCGATGTGCGCGCCGAGCATCAGTACGGGGAGCAGCTTGCGGCCCGCCACGCTGAATACCGTCGCCTTGTGCGGATGGAAGTGCGCGATGGCGCGCACGTCGGGCCGACGCGCGAAGATCCCGGTATAGATGAAGCGCTCGCCGGAGCCGCTCCACGGGGAATCGATGGCGTTTCCTTGCATGTCGCAGGCGATGATGTCGCCCGGGCCGATGCTCTCCAGCCCGACGTGGACGTGGCGCAACGTCCAGAACCAATCCGCTCCTTTCGGGCGGTAGCTGAGGTGTCCGGCGTTCGGGATCAGCCCCTCGCGAACGAGCAGGCGAATTCCCTTCGCGACGCGCTCGCGCACGGCGATCTGGTCGCGGTCGCTGGGCTTGGTCGGCATGGTCTACTCCTCATCGCTGGTGATATTGAGGCCTCCCGCGGCCGTGACGAGGCACGTGTCCTCGTAGGCGATCGCATGGCCGCGCAGCGGCCACTGGTACTCGCAGCAGGCGATCATTCCCTCGCGAAGCGAGGTTCGCTCGCCGTGCACCAGCCGGAGGTGGGCGAGGTTGTTCTTGCCGAGAAGGTGGCCGACGTCCCGGTCGTATTCGGCTTCCGGCGCCTTGAGATCGACGAAAAGCGGGTTGCCCGCGAGCTTCGCGCGCTGGCTCCACACCGCCCGGGTTGCATCGGAGTGAAGCTCCTCGCCCGCGCGCCCGGCGCGCATGCTGGGAATCAGGCTGCGACGGATGTTTTTCTCGAACAGGGCGTAAAGCTCTCGCGCCGGCTCCGAAAGGCATACGGTGCGCGCGATGTCCGAGCAGCCGAGAAGGAGGCCCTCAGCGTCGAAGAGCAGGCAGCCCGCGTCGATCTTCAGCGTGTTGATGGAGGCGTCGAGCCGGTGCGCTGCCGCGTTCGCCGGAAAGATCGTCCGCGAGCCGGAATGGAAATTCGTGAGCGTGCGCGCGGCGCGGGCGCCGGGGAGCGCGGCCCGGGCGAATTCCCGCATGGCGGCGAGGTAGCGCGCGTATGCGTCCATCTCGGTAGCGGGCGCCGAGCGCTCGAGCGCACTGGCGGCGAAGCCGAGCGCCGATTCGATCGCGTGCCGCGTGGTGCGCGAGGCGATGATGTAATAAGGCAGATCCGGCAACGCGTTCTCGTCGCGCCAGCGTCGAAGCTCGCGGTCCGCGGGCCGCCAGCCGCGCTCCTCGAGCCCAAGCGCGCGCGCGAGGCCGGCGCTCACGTCCTCGGCCTCCACGCCGAGCGGCCCGCCCGGAGCAATGTGCTCGAGCGCCGCTTGCGGAGAGGCGAACTGTCGCCCGCCTGCCGCCACGCCGGCGTACATCAGCCACGCATGCCGCTCGCCCGGGGCATAGAACGCCGCGAGCGGCCTGTGCTTTTCGCCGACCGGAACGCCGGCAATCTCCTGCACATTGAGCGTCGAGCTCGCAAGCACGCCTGCAAGCCCGGCATTGGCGATCGCCGCATCGAGGGCCGGGAAGCGCAGATCCTGCTGTTCGGAGAGGAAGGGCAGGAGCCCCGCCTTCGCGGGCGATCTCTCGAGGAGGCGCGCCGCGGCCTTGCAGGCCTCCGGCCGGCCTTTCCGCAACCGCCCGGCTACCTGCGAGCAAGCGATCTGCCGCACCGTGACCGTCCCGGTCAACGGGGCGTCCTCGAGCGAGACCGAAAAACGTTCTTTCAGCTCGGCAGCGACCGCCATCGGCGCGGCGGCGTCGATTGCGATGTTCCGCTCGGCTCCGGCGGCGTGCTCGACGGCATCCGGCAGCGTGCGGTGCACGGCAGCGGCTTCACCCGGCTCGAAGGTGAAATAAGGCCGGTAGTAGATCGGCGCGATGTCGGGCGGGAGCCGGGCAGCCTCGACGTTGCCTTTCTCCACGTGGAGGAAGAGGCCGAAGCGACGGCCGTTCCGTACGAGCAGAAAGGGCGTAACGGCTTTCGGGTTGTCCAGCGAGCGCACCGCCATGAGGAAATGGTCCCGGATCGAGCAGCCGAACTCCTGCTCGAGGTAGGTCCAGTCGGTGTGCAGGCGCATCATCCGGTGATGCCTGCCATTTACTTGGGCAGCGCCATGCCGAGGTGCGAGACTTCCGCGACGCCCGCGGTACGCCCGCCGTCGACCGGTAGTGCGATTCCGGTGATATACCTCGCTTCGTCCGACGCAAGAAACAGCGTCGCGTAGGCGATGTCCTCAGGCGTACCGATTCGACCCATCGGAATCACCATGCCGGTCTTCTTCCAGTTCTCCTCGAATTGCCCGCTGCTCGCGAGCGCCGAGCGCAGCATCGGCGTATCGATGGATCCCGGGCAAATGCAGTTGACACGCACGTTGTCCCGCGCGTGCGCCAGCGCCATCGCCTTGGTCAGGGAGATGATGCCCGCCTTCGTCGCACCATAGACAGGCTGCCAGGGCCGGCCCACCAGGCCGGCATTCGAGGCATCGTGGACGATGGCACCGCCGCCGCTCGCGATGATGTGCGGAATGGCCGCTTGGCTCGCGAAGATGGTGCCCTTCAGGTTGACGCCGACCAGGAAGTCGATGTCCGCCTCCGAGCTCTCGATGAACGGCCGGGTAAGCGTGACGCCGGCGTTGTTCACGAGAATATGAAGCGCACCGAACCTGCTGCGCGCGTCATTGATCGCGGCCGTGACATCGCTCTTGCGAGAGACGTCGCATCCCACTGCGCTCGCCTCGCCGCCGAGGGCCTTGACCTCCTCGGCGACCGCCTTGACATTGGCCTCGTTCTTGTCCAGCAGGCCGAGCCGTGCTCCTTCCCTGGCGAAGACGAGGGCGGTCACGCGGCCGATGCCTTGCCCGGCGCCGGTGATGAGCGCCACCTTTCCTTCAAGGCGCTTCATTTCGCGATCGGCGCCTTGCCGGCGCCCTCCTGTTGTACCAGCTCCGAGATCCCGAGGTAGATCATGAGCGGCCAGGCTTCGACTTGGAGCAGCCGAGCCGGCTTCGCGGGATCCTTGTTGACATGCCGGTGGTTGACGTTGGGCGGCATATAGAAGAAATCGCCTGCTTCCCAGTCGATGCGCTCGTCGCCGATCAGGTCATAGCCCTCGCCCTCGAGCACGTAGGCCACCGCCTCGAAGGTGTGCTTGTGCAGCCCCGACTGCGCTCCCGCGGGAATTTCGGTGAGCACCATGCCGAAGGTTTTCGCGCTCAGGCCCGAGGTCGTGTCGACGACGGCCGCGTTCTTCCCCTGCGGACTTACGTGCCACTGGATGTCCTTCTTCTTGAGGAGGAGCTTTCCCTTGTATTGCCGGCTTTCGGCTTGCCGCTCCATGAGCGACTGATAGAACGTCTTGTGTTCCATGGTCACTTCCGTTCGCACACTGCGATGGCCTCGATCTCGACGACGAAGCCGCCGAGCAGGCCGGCCTGGATCGAGGTGCGCGCCGGGAAGTGCGGCCCGGGAAAGAACTCCTTGAACGCCTCGTTGAAGCCGACGTAGTCCTGCGGGAAGTTGGGCAGGATGCAGGTGAGCTTCAGCACCTTGTCGAGCGAGCTGCCGGCGGCTTCGAGCACTGCCTTGAGGTTCTTCAGCGTCTGGCGCGTCTGCGCCTTGATGTCGCCCAGCACCGGCTTGCCGGTCTCGCCGTCATAGGCGACCTGGCCCGCGACGTAGACGATGTCGCCGTGCCGGAAGGCCTGCGAGAACGGTCCCGGCGGCATCGTGCGGGGCTGGGTGCTGATCAATTCCATGGCTTCTCCTAAATTGATGGTTAACTTAAAGACCCGCGCCAAGCTCGTGGGCGCGGCTTCGACCGCGGTTGCGCAGCACGAATTTCTCGAGGAGCTCCACCGCGTAGTAGAAAAAGAATCCGATCACCACCAGCCAGCCGATGGCCGCGAAGACGGTGAGCGTGTCGAGATCGCCGCGAGCGACGACGAGCACGTACCCGAGGCCGCTGTCCGAGCCGACGAATTCGGCGACCAGCGTTCCGACCACGGCGAAGGTGATAGCGACCTTGAACCCGCCGAACATGCTCGGCAGGGCATAGGGGAGGCGAATCTTCCAGAACGCCTTCCACCGGCTCGCTCCCATCGAGCGCACGAGCATCAGGCTCTCCGGCCTGACCGAGGCGAGGCCGATCACCGAGTCGATGACCACCGGGAAGAAAGCGATGAGAAACGTCATGAGCACCTTGGGCAGGAGCCCGAAGCCGAACCACACGATGAACAAGGGCGCGAGCGCGACCTTCGGCAGCACCTGGGCGGTGATCAGGAGCGCTTCTACTGAATGGCGGAAGAGCGGCGAATAGACCATGAAGGTGGCGATCGGCACGCCGATCGCGACCGCCATGCCGAAGCCGATGAGGATCGCCGACAGCGTCGGAATCGCCTGCACGTAGAAAATCCGGTAGTCGGCGAACATCTTGTACACGATGCCGCTCGGCGCCGGCAGCAGGTAAATCGGCACGCCGAACCAGCGAACCGCGGCCTCCCAGACGAGCAGGCACGCGAGCGTAGCCACCGTCGGCGCGACCCAGGCGACCGCGCGCGACGTTCCGTCGCCCGAAGGACGGGCGCTATCAGCCGCCACGGCGCGCCTCACCCATTCTGAATACCCCGAGATCGCCGAAGATGCGCCGGATGCGGCCGGTGTATTCGTTGAACGTCGGGCTCGTCTTGATCTCGAGATCCCGCGGCCGCGGCAGATCGATCGCGATGTCGGCTGCCACCTTCGCCGGCCGCGGGGTCATCACCAGGACCCGGTCGGACATCCAGACGGCTTCTTCGATGCTGTGCGTCACCAGGATCGCGGTCTTGCGCTTTTCCAGCCAGATGCGCTGCAAATCGTAGTTCATCTGGTCGCGCGTCAGCGCGTCCAGCGCACCGAAGGGCTCATCGAGCAGGAGAATCTCCGGATCGTGCACGAGCGCCCGGCAGAGCGCGACGCGCTGGCGCATGCCGCCCGAAAGCTCGTACGGGTACTTGTCCGCGAAACCTTCGAGGCCGACCTCGCTGAGGAGCCGCAACGCGCCGGCCCGGTACTCCCGGACCGGCAGGTCGCGCATCTCGATCTGCAGCAGGATGTTCTGCAGGCTGGTGCGCCAATCGAGGAGCTCGGGGCTCTGGAACGCGATTCCGAGGTTCGTGAACGGGCCCTTCACCTGCTCGCCGTGGATCGTCACCTCGCCGCGGTCGGCCTCGATGAGGCCGCCGATGATCATCATGAGGCTCGTCTTGCCGCAGCCGCTCGGGCCGACCAGCGAGACGAATTCGCCCGGCTGCACCTCGATTGAAAGATCTTCGAGCGCGGGCACGAGGGCCCGGCCGGCGCGGAAGGTCTTCGATACCGAGCGCACCCTGATCAACGGAGCGGCTGCCGAGCCCATCCTGTCCGGCTTCTATTTCGGCAGGAATTGGTTCGTGTAGACCATGGCGGGCGTCACCTTCCCGGCCGGAACGTCCGCGTACTTGACGAGAAGATCGATGGTGTCCTTCCAGTCTTTTTCCGACATGTAGCCGTAGCCCATGTTCTTCGTGGCGTCGGTCTTCAGAATCTTGATGGTTTCTTCCCACTGCTTCGTCACCACGTCGCGGCTGAGCTGCGTCTTGCCCTCGGCGTACTTGAAGAAGCCGTCGATGGCGCGCTTCGGGTCCCTGACCGCCTTCTCGATCGATTCCACCGTGGCCGCCGCGAAGCGCCGCACCACGTCGGGCTTCTCGGCAATGAGAGCGTCGCTGACCACGATGCCGTTGCTGAGGGCGTTGATGCCGTAGTCGGAGTACTTGATGACGTTGAGCTCGCATTTGCAGCGCTCCTGCAGCAAGGGAAGCTGAGTCACCGTGTAGCCGAAGGAAAAATCAGTCTGTCCGTTCAGGAAGGCGTTGTCGCGCGTCGGAATGTCGGCCGAGATCTTCTTGATGCTGTTCAGATCGATCCCGGTCTTCGCCGCGAGCGCCGGGAAGATCTGCTCGGGCGAAGAGCCGGGCGTGAAGCCGCCGGTCTTGCCGTTCAGGTCCTTCGGGTTGTTCAGCCCCGAGCTCTTCTTCGTCATGATGATCATC
>SCTY01000083.1 GCA_004297625.1 Betaproteobacteria bacterium
GTACGCGGCGGGGGAGCTCGTCGGCGGGATCTTCTATTTCAATTACCCGGGCGGCACGGGCCTGACCAACGGCTCGGTTTTCGGCCGCATCGCCGGCGCGAACGCCGGGCGCGAAGCCGCCGGCTGACGATGGCCCTGCTCGCGGCACGCATGGGGCGCACGCGGATTTCGGCCTCCGCGGTGGCGGCGCAGCGCACGCGCGAGCTGCGCGCGGCGGGCGTCGATATCGTCGAGCTGGCGCAGGGCGAGCCGGATTTCAATACGCCGGACCACGTGATGGACGCGGCCTACCGCGCAATGCGCGCCGGCCAGACGCATTACACGCCGGTCGATGGCACGCCGGAGTTGAAGGCCGCGATCGTGGAGAAGTTCCGGCGCGAAAACGGCCTGGTCTGCAGGCCGGAAAACATATCGGCGGGCGCGGGCGGCAAGCAGGTCCTGCACAACGCCCTGCTGGCGACGCTCGAAGCGGGCGACGAGGTGCTGATCCCTGCGCCTTCGTGGGTCGCTTACGCCGACATCACGCATTACGCCGAAGGCACGCCGGTCTGGGTGCCCACGCAGCGCGCCAACGGCTTCAAGCTGCAGCCGGCGGAGCTCGAGGCCGCGATCACGCCGCGCAGCAAGTGGCTGGTGCTCAATTCGCCGTCCAATCCGACCGGCGCGGTCTACACGGCTGATGAGCTGCGGGCGCTCGCCACAGTGCTGGAACGCCATCCGCAGGTCTGGATCATCGCCGACGACATGTACGAACACATCCTGTTCGACGGGCGCCGCTTTGCCACGCTCGCCGTAGTGGCGCCGCAGCTCGCCGCGCGCACGCTGACCGTGAACGGAGTCTCGAAAACCTATGCCATGACCGGCTGGCGGCTCGGTTATGCGGCGGGGCCGGTGGAACTGATCCGCGCCATGGCGCGGCTGCAGGCCCAAAGCTCGCTCAACCCGTCGTCTGTAAGCCAGGCCGCGGCGGTCGCGGCGCTCAACGGGCCGCAGGGCATCGTCGCCGAGCGTTGCGCGGAATTGCAGGCGCGCAGGGATGCGATCCTGCCGCGCCTGGCCGCGATTCCGGGGCTCGCCTGCACTGCGCCGCACGGCGCGTTCTACTTCTATGTCTCCTGCGCAGACTGGCTCGGCAAGCACACGCCGCAGGGCCGGGTGCTGGCGAACGACGCCGACGTCACGGCGTACCTGCTGGACGAGGGGGTGGCATTGCCGAATGGCGCGGGCTATGGCCTGTCGCCGTATTTCCGCATTTCGTTCGCCACTTCGCTGGCCAACCTGCACGAGGCTTGCACGCGCATCGGGGCCGCGGCCGGCAGACTGGCCTGAAATGACCGCCGGGGCTGCGACGCAGTTGCCGCACGCAGCGCTCGACGAAATCCTTCGCGCCGCAGGGATCGGACGCACGGCGGCGGACGAAATCGAGCTGACCGGCGCGGACCCCGTGCTGCCGGTACGTTACCGCGTCGGCACGGCCGGCGGGGCAGCGCTGGCGGCGTGCGGGCTTGCGGCGGCAGCTGGCAGGTGAGCGTGGGCCTCGCGCGTACCGGTCGATGGATTGTCGGCCGCGGCGTCCTGGCGCCGGAGATCTACGCGCACGTGCCGGCGGAACTGCCGGAAGCCGAGCTGGACGCGCTGCTCATGGAAACGGCGTCCCCCGTCGGGCATGCCCGACATCTGCGGCCCGTCGTGCAGCTCTCCGAGACCCCCGGCGCCTGGAGCCGTCCGCCGATGCCGCTCGGCTACCATGCGCCCGGATGGCCGCCACGGGGCGGTTGAGGGAAAATGGCGCCATGGAATTTCGTCTCAGCCACGAGCCGGCGCAATTCAGGGATGCGATGATGCGTTTCTCGCAAGAACACCCGCAGACCGCAGCACGCGCGGCGCTCGCGGTCGTCTTGGCAGCCCTGCTGGCAGGCTGTGCGGAGTTCAGGGAACCGGTGCGCGAGGCTCGGGAGCCGGAGCGCGATGCCTCCGCGGCCGTCCGCCAGGCACCCGCTGCCGATCCGGCAACGACGACGGCAAAACCTCCGGTCGGAACGGTGCCGCGAGCGCTGGCGCATGCGCGCGCACCCGTGCGGGCCCTGTCGCTGCGGGCACAATGTTCCGGCCGCGACCAGGCAGGATACGGCGAGCAGATCGCCCTGACGGTGAGCGACGGCTGGGTGGGACAGCTCGAGGCGAGCATCGATGTGCCCAGGAGGGGAAGCTGCAGTTTCCAGCTCGCCCAATTCCGCCAGACGAAACGCACGCCGTTCGTCGAGTTGCTCGCGCGGCGCGAGGGCTCGCGTTGCGCGGTGCGGATCTGGACGCAGGGCGATCGCGTGACGGTGGCGCCTACGGACTGCCAGGAGATGTGCGTCAGCCCGCGCGCGTTCGAGTCCGTCTGGCCGATCGCGCTGAGCGCCCGCACCGGCAGCTGCCTGTAGCCGCGCCGTGCGCCTCGCCATCCTCGGCGCCGGACCGACCGGCCTGCTGTTCGCGCTGCTCGTCAAGCGGCGCTTTGCGTCCTGGGCGGTCGAGGTGTTCGAGCAGAACCCGCGCGATGCGACCTTCGGTTTCGGCGTCGTCTTCTCGCAGGGCGCGCTCGCCTTCCTCGAGCGCGACGCGCCCGATCTCTACCGCCAGCTCCTGCCGCGCATGCAGACCTGGCCGATGCAGCGCCTCGTGCACCGCGGCGAATCGCTCGACATCGACGGCAACGGCTTTGCCGCGATCGCCCGCCTCGAGCTGAACCGCTTCCTGCAGGAACTGTGCGAGCGCGCCGGCGTGGCGGTGCGCTACGCGAGCGCGATCGAGTCGCTCGATGCGCTGGAGCCGGCGGACCTGTTGGTCGGCGCCGACGGGCTCAACTCGCTGGTGCGGCGCTCGCTCGCGGCGCAATTCGAGCCGCAGACCGAGTGGCTGAGCAACCGCTTCGCCTGGTACGGCACGGCGCAGCGCTTCGAGTGCCTCACGCTCACCTTCCGCGGGAGCGAGCACGGCGCGTTCGTCGCGCACCATTACCGCTACAGCGCGCAGATGAGCACCTTCATCGTCGAATGCGATGCGGCCACCTGGCAGCGCGCCGGGCTCGACCGCATGAGCGACTCCGATTCGCGCGACTATTGCGAGGGCGTGTTTGCGGCGGACCTCGGCGGCCAGGCGCTCGTGTCGAACAAGTCGCTCTGGCGGCAGTTTCCGATCCTGCACAACCGCCGATGGGCGGCGCGGACTGCGGCCGGCACACCCGCAGTGCTGATCGGCGATGCGCTGCGCACGATGCACTTTTCCATCGGCTCCGGGACGCGGCTCGCCTTCGAGGACGCGATCGCGCTGGATCGCGCCTTCGGCGAGTGCGGCGACGATACCGGTGCGGCGCTTTTGGCGTTCGAGCGCGAGCGGCGGCCGGTGGTGGAGAAGCTGTTCGCCGCGGCCAATCGGAGCTCGCACTGGTACGAGCAGTTCCCGGAGCGCATGCGGCGCTTCGATGCGCTCGCCCTGGCGTACGACTACATGACGCGCAGCGGGCGCATGAGCGATGAACGGCTGCGCGAGATCGCGCCGCAGTTCATGCGGGCGGTCGACGCGAGAACCCGATCATGAGCGGTAGCGAGCCAGCCCAGGCACGACGCCGAAGTGGACGTCGAAACTGAACAGCGGCAGGCGATGCTGCCGGGCGAGCGCGGCGATCCAGAGATCGTTGGTGGGTATCGGCGCCCCTTGCCGCCTTAGCGCCGCGAACACGTCGGCATAGTGATCGGCGGTCTTTGCGTCCGGAGTCAGCAGATGCACGCGTGGCGAAGCCATGAAGCGTGCCAGCTGCTCGCGGTTCGCGGCGGTCCGCGATCCGGCCGCGAATCCGGCCAGGAGCTCGGCGAGCACGATCAGCGGGAGGTGGATTTCGTCCGCCAGGCGCAATGCGCGCTCCGCCACGGCGTTGCCGCGCAGAAAGCCGCTGTAGACATTGGTGTCGATGACGATCGTGCTCACCGACGCACCGCGCGCCGGGTGCGCGACCCCGCGAGATAAACCGCTTTCGGCTGTTCGGCCCAAAGCGCGGATTCGATCTCGGCGAACGGCGCGACTGCCGCGTCGAATTCATCTGCCTGCGCCTTTGTCCATGCCCCGGCGAGCGCGTCGAGGTCATGGAATTCCTGGGGCTGCGCGGCATATTGACGCCGGAGCGTCTCGACGATCAGACCGTTGACGCTCACCTTGCGCCGGCGCGCGATGCGCTTGATGCGCGCCAGAGTCGCTGAGTCGAGGCCGCGCAGGCTGAGATCGGGCATGGGAAATCGGGTTGCTAGCAAGTGCCGCAATGCTAGCACAGAGCCGTGTGGCGGATGAATCAGCGATCCAGCGGAAGGGTCATGGCAAGCGCGTAACGCTCCTCGCTGATGCACAGGGCTTCGGCGGTCTGCTTGAGCTCGGTGATGTCGCCGGTCGAGCCGATCATCCGCGTCGCGCGTCCGCGGGCGTCGCGCAGCGCGAAGCCGTGCTGCCGGGCCCAGTGCCACGAACCGTCGCTCGCGCGGTAGTGGAAATCGCATTCGAAGCGCTCGGTCCGGCCCTTGAAATGCGCGACGATGGCCGCGTCGTAACGGGGAACGTCGTCGGGATGGATCCGGTTGCGCCAGTCTTCGACCGTCTTCAGCTCATCGGCGCCCAGGTCCACCGCGCGCCGCACCCAGTCGGAGTAGTAGACCGTGCCGCTGGCGATGTCCCAGTCGTACACGCCTTCGTTGATCGCCCGCATGAGCAGGTCGATACGCTGCGCATCGGCTGCCGGGGCACGGCGGCGCGCGGCCGGGCGTGGCTTGCCGCGAGCGCTTTTCCTGGATGCCGCGCGAGAACCCCTGGACGCCACGACCTCTCCTCCGTGGACCGCGGGATCAGTCTAGCATCGCAAGATCTTCGGCCGGCAGCCGCAGCTTCGCGGCGGCGGCATTTTCCTCGAGGTGCGCGAGCGAACGGGTGCCGGGAATCGGCAGCATCGCGGACGATTTCGCCAGCAGCCACGCGAGGGCGACCTGCGCCGGCGTCGCTTGCAGCCGCGCCGCGATCCGTTTCAGCTTTGCCGCGCGCAGGGCCGCGCCGGCGCCCAGGGGATACCAGGGCAGAAACGCGATCTTCGCTTTCTCGCATGCCTTGAGCACGTCCTCCGAGCTGCGCTCGCCGAGGTTGTATTGATTCTGCACCGAGACGATCGGCGCGACGCGGCGCGCGGCCGCCAGATGCGCCAGGCTCACGTTCGAGACCCCGATGTGGCGGATCTTGCCGGCCCGCTGCAGATCGGCGAGGGCGCCGATCGAGTCGGCCAGCGGCACTTTCGGATCCGGCGCGTGCAGCTGGTACAGGTCGATGCGCTCCAGGCGCAGCCGCTTCAGACTGCCTTCGAGCGCGCGGCGCAGATGGTCCGGGCGCCCGCAGCGGTCCCAGCGCGGCGCGCTCGGCCGCAGCAGGCCGCCCTTGGTGGCGATCACGAGGTCCTTGGGATAGGGATAAAGCGCCGCGGCGATCTGCGTTTCGTTCACCTCCGGTCCGTAGGCGTCCGAAGTGTCGAAGAAATTGTGTCCCAGGTCGTAAGCGCGCCGCAGCACGGCGAGCGCGTTGGCGCGGTCCTGCGGCCAGCCCCAGACCTGCGGACCGCACACGCGCATGGCACCGAAGCCGAGGCGGCGCACGCGCAACTCGCCCAGGGTGATCAATTCGGGGCGCATGGTGTTACCAAGTGTAATGCGGGAGCGCGACATCGCGAGCGCCCGCGGCAGGCAGGCAACCTCTTGTAACAATTTGGGGTGAGCCGTCGGCCAAGCTGCGCGTTCTTAGGATCATGATCATCACAGGAGGCCGTTCGTGAAAACACTTGCGCTGTTGCTGGTAGCCGCAAGCCTGTCCGGTTGCATCGCGGTGCCCATCGCCGAGCCCTCAGGCGTGTATATCGGGATACCCGCTCCCGCGGTCGTGGTGCGGCCGTACGTCGGGGGTTACTACGGCTATCGCGGCGGTTATCGCGGCGGCTACTATGGTGGCTATCGCGACCGCCATCGCTCCTATTGATCCAGCCCGAAGGAGGCAGACCATGAAACCTCTCAAGGCTACGGTTGCTGCTGGGTTGTTGCTGGGTGCGCTGGCCGCGCCCGCGTTCGCGCGGGTCGATGTCTCGTTCGTGATCGGCGTTCCGCCGCCGGTTCCGATCATTGAAGTGGTGCCGGTGGCGCGCCCCGGTTACGTCTGGGTGCCGGGCTACTGGACCTGGCATCGCGATCGCCACCTCTGGATCCGTGGCCAATGGGTCATCGAGCGCCCGGGTTACGTCTGGGTGCCCGATCGCTGGGTCCAGTCCGGCCCGCGCTGGCAATTGCACCGTGGCTACTGGGACCGGCCGAAGCCCGGCCGCGGACACGCCTACGGCCACGTCAAGCACGACCGGCGCGACGCGCACGAGCGGCGCGGGCGCCGCGACTAGCCGCAGACGTCTTATTTCTGTTCCAGCAGGCGCTCGATCTCGGCGACGAGCTTGCCGTCCTGCGGCGCGACGCGGCTTTCGAAAGCCAGCACCTTTTCGCCGCGCCGGTCGATCAGGTACTTGTGGAAGTTCCATTGCGGCCGGCTGCCGCTGGCGCCGGCGAGCCTTTCATAGAACGGGTTGGCGCCGCCCGCCGCGACGCGCGTCTTGGCGAACATCGGGAAACTGACGCCGTAGTTCACCTGGCAGAACTGCGCGATCTCCTTCGCTGATCCGGGCTCCTGGGCGCCGAAATCGTTGGAAGGAAAGCCGAGCACCACGAGCCCGCTGTCCTTGTAGCGGCGGTAAAGTTTCTCCAGGCCCTCATACTGGGGCGTGAAACCGCAGCGGCTCGCGGTATTCACCACCAGCAGCACCTTGCCGCTGTATTGACAGAGCGAGGCTTCGCCCTGCATCAGCGAGTCCATCCGCTGATCCAGCAGGGCGGGGCAGGCGGCAAGCGCGGCCGCCGGCAGCGTCAAAGCCGACACGACGAGCAGGGCGCGGAGCAGGTTCATCGCCTGCGAATCGTACCGCGAAGCGGTCGTCCAAGTCCCTGCCGGGGTCAGGGTAACATTCTGTCCGGGAGAGCCCGCAACATGCTGTCGGACCGCTACGGATTGCCGCTGTCGAGCACGCAACCTCGCGCGCGCGACGCTTACGTCGCAGGCTGCGATCGCAGGCTCGAGGGCACGGCAGGCGTCCGGCTCCATTTGAAGAAGGCGGTGTTCGCACTGCTAGCCCTATGGATGGCGGCCGGAGCGATGATGGCGCAGGCCGAAGAGCGCTTTTCCTTCGAAGCCACGCCGGGAAAACTGCCCAAGGACGTCGTTCCTGTCCATTACGCGCTCCGGGTGGTGCCCAACGCTGCGTGGGAGCGCTTCGATGGCCGGGTCGAGATCGATGTCAGGGTAATGCGCACGGTCGATGTCATCACGCTGAATGCCGCGAATCTCGAGATCAGGCGGGCGCAGCTGCAATCCGGCAGCGTCGTGACGACGCTCACGTCCTCGCTGGATGCAGCTCGCGAGACGGCGACCCTCGCGCCCGCGCAGGGCCCGATCGCGCCGGGTTCGTACCGCCTCGCCATCGATTATTCCGGCCGCATTACGCCGCACAGCCAGGGCCTGTTCCGCGTGCCCTACAAGGTGTCGCACCAGGGCCGGGTGGTCGACAAGGCGATGCTCGCAACGCATTTCGAGCCGGTGCACGCGCGCAAGCTCTTTCCCGGCTGGGACGAGCCCGTGTTTCGCGCTACCTTCGAGATGTCCGCGGAGGTGGATGAACCGCTCACCGTCGTCTCGAACATGCCGGTGGCGCGCGTCACGCCGCGCCCGGGCGGCCGGAAGGAGGTGTCGTTTGCGCGTTCCGTGCCCATGCCGACGTATCTCGTCGCCCTGTTCATCGGTGAGCTGGATGCGCTGCAGGACGAGCTCGACGGCATTCCGCTTGCCATCTACACGGTGCGCGGCAAGACGGCCCATGCGCGCTTCGCGATGCAGGCGACCAAAGACATCCTGCGGCACTTCAACGATTACTTCGGCGAACGCTACCTCCTGCCGAAGCTCGACCAGGTGGCGCTGCCGGGCGGATTTGGCGGCGCGATGGAGAACTGGGGCGCCATTCTCTACAACGAGTCCGTATTGCTGGTCGACCCGCGGGCGGCTTCGCTGCGCCAGCAGCAGCGCGTGTTCGGGATCGTCGCGCACGAGATCGCGCACCAGTGGTTTGGCAATCTCGTGACGATGGCCTGGTGGGACAACCTGTGGCTGAATGAAGGCTTCGCGACGTGGATGGCGACCCGCACGGCCGAGCGTCTCCACCCGCAATGGCGCTCGCGGCTGCGCGCCGCGCTGACCGCCGAAGAGGCCATGGCGGAGGACGCGCGCCGGACGACGCATCCGGTGCAGACGCCCGTGCGCGACGATGCCAGGGCCTTCGACCTGTTCGACAGCATCACCTACGCCAAAGGCGAAGCGTTCCTCCACATGCTCGAGGAGTACCTGGGCGAGGCGGCGTTCCGCGAAGGCGTGCGGCGCTACCTGCGCGCGCACCGGCTCTCGAACGCGACGACGGCGGACCTCTGGCATCACCTCTCGGACGCATCGGGCCGCGACGTCAGGGCTTTCGCCGCACCCTGGGTCGAACAGCCCGGCTTTCCGCTGCTCGCCGTCAGCGAGCGCTGCGACGCCGATGCCGGCGAGGTGCGGCTCGAGCAACGGCGTTTCACGTTCAACGATCCGATGGCGCGGCCGCTGACGTGGCCGGTGCCGGTCACGTTGATCACCGGTGGCGGCGAGCGTCGCAGCGTGCTGCTCGGCGATACCGTGACGGACTTGCGCTTCGACGATTGCCGCGGCGTGCGCATCGCGAGCGGCGGTTACTACCGCGTGCGCTACGACGGCGCGGCCGCGCCGGGGCTGGCGCGCGATTTCTCCCGGCTGGAGGCTGGCGAGCGGCGGCGCCGGCTTGCCGATACGTTCGCCCTGGTGCAGGCCGGGGAGGCGGACTTGCGGGATTACCTGGTTCTGCTCGACGCACTGGGTACCGAGCAGGATCGTTTCACTCTGATGCAGGCGCTGGAAGCGCTGTCGTTCCTGCGCCGCCTGGCCGATGCGCCCGGCGAGCGCAAGGCGTTCGATCGGCGCGTCGTGCGATTGTTGAGAGCGCCGTTTGACCGCGTCGGCTGGACGGCGCAGGCGGGCGAGGATCTCGAGTGGCCGGCGCTCCGGGCCACTTTGATCCGCGCCTTGGGTCTGGCGGGGGACACCGCTGTGATCGGGAAGGCGCGCGCGCTTTTCGCCGCGCATCCGGCGCGGCCCATCGATCCGGCGATTCGCGGCGCCGTGCTCGACGTGGTCGGGCGCCATGCCGCTGCGGCGACCTACGAGCGCCTGCTGGCGCTGCTGCGCGAGGCGACCGCGGTCGAGCAGCGCTGGGAGTTCCAGTCGGCCTTGCGCAGCGTCGCCGACCCGGCGCTGCGCGAGCGCTGGTGGTCTTTGTTGCTGGGCGATGAACTGCCGCCGGGCGAAGCGATCTACAACCTGCGGCACGCCGGCGCGAGCAGCGACCGCCCGGAGGCGGCGTGGCAATTCCTGAAGGCGAATCTGGCGCGGGTATACGCGAAGGCTTCACTGCGCGGCCGAGCCTACGTGCTGCCCGAAGCGTCCGTGTCGTTCTCGGACGCGGCCGCGGCCGACGAGTTGCTGCAGCTCACGCGACAACATCTCGACAGCGGCGCCTACTATCAGGCCGAGAAAGCGGCCGACGCGATCAGGCTCGCGGCGGCCGTGAAGGCACGGCAGAAGCGGGCGCTGATCGCGTGGACGAGGGCGCGGAGCGCGCAATGACGCGGGATGCGATCGTCGCGGACGTGCGGCGCTGGATCGACGCCGCCGACCGCGTCGTCGTGCTGACCGGCGCCGGCATCTCGACCGATTCCGGCATTCCCGATTTCCGCGGCCCGCAGGGCGTTTGGACGCAGAATCCGAAGGCGGAGAAGCTCTCCGACATCCGCTGCTACATGGCGGATCCGGAAGTGCGGCGCCTGGCCTGGCAGAGCCGGCTGGAACACCCGGCGTGGTCGGCGCGGCCGAACGCGGGGCACGCGGCGCTGGTCGAGCTGGAGCGGCGCGGAAAGCTGCATGCGCTTATCACCCAGAACATCGACGAGCTGCACCAGGTTGCGGGCAACTCGCCTGAGCGCGTGATCGAGGTTCACGGCACCGTACGCAAGGTCGTGTGCATGAGCTGCGGCTGGCGCGGGCCGATGCTCGAGACGCTTGAGCGCGTGCGCGGGGGCGAAGCCGATCCCGCCTGCCGGGCCTGCGGCGGCGTGCTGAAGAGCGCCACCATCTCCTTCGGTCAGGCCCTGGTGCCGGAGGTGATCGACCGCGCGCTGCGCGCGGCGGCCGAGGCCGAGGTGCTGCTCGCGGTCGGCTCCAGCCTCCAGGTCTACCCGGTGGCCGGCGCGGTGCCGGCGGCCAAGGCGGCCGGGGCGCGCGTGGTGATCGTGAACGCGGAGCCTACAGCGCTCGACGAGCTGGCCGACGCGCTGCTGCCGGGATCGATCAGCGCCGTCCTGCCGCGCCTCTGCGCCTTCCTCTGATCCAGATCAAGCTTTGCCCCTTTGCGTCCGGCCGGGGGCAGGGGTAAAGTGGCAGCAGTCGATTTGTTTGGGGTCCAAACAATGTCCGGAACGGCCAGGATCGAGCGCCGGCGCAACGTGCAGCTGCGCCTGGGCGTCAACGGCGAGGACACCGAAGTCTCGTTCGCGCCCTACAAGACGCTGCTTGAGCTGCTGCGCGAAGACCTCGGGCTCACCGGCACCAAGCACGGCTGCGAGCTGGGCGAGTGCGGCGCCTGCGCTGTGCTGATCGACGGCGAGCCGCAGCTCGCCTGCCTCAAGCTCGCCATCGAATGCGAGGGCTGCTCGGTCGAAACCATCGAGGGCCTGGCCCGCGGCAAGGAGCTGCACCCGCTGCAGGCGGCGTTTGCCGATCACGGCGGCTCGCAATGCGGCTACTGCACGCCCGGCGTGATCATGACCGCCAAGGGGCTGCTCGATCACGAACCCGAGCCGAGCCGGGAGCGCATCCGCGAGGCGACCGCCGGCATTCTGTGCCGCTGCACCGGCTACCAGCAGATCGTCGATGCGATCGAGCACGCGGCGGCGGAACTGAGGGGCGAGCGCAAGTGAGCGCACCGCAGAAGCGCCTCGAGGTCGTCGGAAGATCGCGTCGCCGCGTCGACGCCCGCGCCAAGGTGCTGGGGCAGCTGCGCTTTGCCGACGACCTCGTGCTGCCGCGCATGCTGCATGCGAAGCTGCTGCGCTCGCCGCACCCGCATGCCGTGATCGAATCGCTCGACGCTTCGCGCGCTCGCTCGCATCCCGGCGTGCACCTCGTGCTGACCGGCAGGGACTTCCCGGTTCCTTTCGGCATCATGCCGGTGTCGCAGGATGAATATCCCCTGGCACCCGAGCGGGTGCGCTACGTCGGCGACCCGGTCGCCGCGGTGATCGCGCGCGACGAGCAGACCGCGGGCGAGGCGCTCGAGCTGATCGAGGTGAAGTACCGCGCGCTGCCGACGATCGCGACGCCCGAGGAGGCGCTGGCGCACCCGGAAACCCGCATTCACGACTACGGCGAACAGGGCAACATCCACCGCAACCAGGCCTACGAGTTCGGCGACGTCGAAGACGCGCTGGCGAATGCCGACCACGTCTTCGAGGACCTGTTCTTCTACGAGGGCAACACGCATCTGCCGATGGAGCAGCAGGCCTCGCTCGCCGCGATCGACGGCGAGGGCAAGCTGCTGCTCTCCTCGAGCACGCAGAACCCGCATTACCTGCACCGGCAGCTGGCGCAGGTGCTGCAGATCCCCGCGGCACAGATCCGCGTCATCGCCTGCCCGAACGGCGGCGGCTTCGGCGGCAAGTGCGATCCCGGGGGGCACGAGTTCGTGGTCTGCAAGGCGGCGCTGCTGCTGGGCCGCCCGGTGAAAATCGGCCTGACGCGTCAGGAAGTGTTCTACGTGCATCGCGGCCGCCACCCGGTGCTGATGAAGTTGCGCACCGGCGTGAGCAGGGACGGCCGGCTCACGGCGATGCACCTGCAGACGCTGCTGGACGGCGGCGCCTACGGCTCGCACGGTCCGGCGAGCACGTTCTACACCGGAGTGCTCACCCCGGTCACCTACGAGCTGCCGCGCTTCAAGTTCGAGGCCTGCCGCGTCTTCACCAACAAGCCGGCCTGCGGCCCCAAGCGCGGGCACGGCACACCGCAGCCGCGTTTCGGCCAGGAGGTGCAGCTCGACAAGATCGCCGAAAAGCTGCGCCTCGATCCGGCCAAGCTGCGGCTGAACATGGTGACCAAGCCCGGCTCGCTCACCGCAAGCTGGCTGCGCGTAGGTACTACGGGCCTCGCCGAGTGCATCCGCAAGGCGGTGGAGATTTCGGGCTGGAAGGCAAAGCACCGCAAGCTGCCGCCAGGGCGCGGCGTCGGCATCGCCTGCAGCACCTACATGTGCGGCGCGGGCGTCTCGATCTACTGGAACAAGATGCCGCACTCGGGCGTGCAGCTGCTGGTGGACCGCAGCGGCCAGGTGACCGTGTTCTGCGGCTCGACCGAGATCGGGCAGGGATCCGACGACGTGCTCGCGGCGATCGTCGCCGAGGTGCTCGGCGTCGACACCGGCGTCGTGCGCTGCGTCACCGGCGATACCGGCCTCACGCCGGTCGACCTCGGTTCTTATTCGAGCCGCGTCACCATCATGATGGGCAACGCGGCGATGCAGGCCGCGGAGCGGATGCGCGAGCAGATCGCCGGGTCGGTCTGCGAAACGCTCGGCACGACGCCCGAGCGCGTAGCGTTCTCGCAGGGGCGCGTATTCGCCGCCGAGGATCCGGGCAAGGGCATGAGCTTTGCGGAGGCGGTCGCGATCACCGAAGCGAAGCTCGGCACGCTCTCTACGGTGGGTTCGTATACGCCGCCGAAGCCGCCGGGCAAGTACAAGGGCGGCGGCGTCGGCCCTTCGCCCGCCTACAGCTTCAGCGCCTGCGTGGTCGCGGTCGAGGTGGACGAGAAGACCGGCTGGATCCACGTGCCGAAGATCTGGATCGCGCACGACATCGGGCGGGCGATCAATCCGGTGCTGGCGCGCGGGCAGGTGATCGGCGGCGTGTACATGGGACTGGGCGAGGCGCTGATGGAGGAGCAGGTGTTCCGGCGGCTGCCGCCGAAGCTCTCGGCTGCGCTGGTGCACCGCATCCCCTCGATGCTCGATTACAAGAGCCTCACCGCGCTCGACATGCCGGAGGTGGAGGTGGCGCTGATCGAGGACCCGGATCCGAATTGTCCGTTCGGCGCCAAGGAAGTGGGGCAGGGGCCGCTCCTGCCGGTGATGCCGGCGGTCGCGAACGCGATCTACGACGCCGTGGGCGTGCGCATCGACGAGTTGCCGATCACGCCCGACAAGGTGCTCGCCGCGCTCGAACTGAAGGCGCAGGGCAAGACGCCGCGCATCGGGCCGGCGCGTTTTCCCGAGGTGCCCTATCCGAAACCGATGTTCGTGCTGCCGCCCTGGGAGGGCGGCGACGGCAACGAATCGAAAATGCCAAGGCCCCTGGGAGTGGCCGCGTCATGATGCGGCTGCCCTGGTTCGATTACCGTGCGCCGCGCTCGGTGGAGGAGGCGGCGAAGATCCTCGCCTGGGAAGGCAATGGCGCCATGCTCATCGCCGGCGGCACCGATCTGCTGCCGAACATGAAGCGCCGCCACCAGATGCCGCAGACCCTGGTCTCCGTGCGTCAGGTGGAAGCGCTGAAGAAGATCGCCAACGGTTCCGGCCTGCGGCTGGGCGCCGGACTGACGCTCACCGAACTGCTGGCGGTGCGCGGCCTGCGCGAGCGGTATCGCGCACTGGCGCAGGCGGCGGCGCAAGTGGCCACGCCGCAACTGCGCAACATGGGCACGCTCGGCGGCAATCTGTGCCTCGATACGCGCTGCACCTACTACAACCAGAATTACGAGTGGCGCAAGGCGATCGACTTCTGCATGAAGAAGGACGGCGAAGTGTGCTGGGTCGCCACCGCTTCCAAGCGCTGCCTGGCGGTGTCGTCGACCGATACGGCGCCTGCGCTGATCGCGCTCGGCGCGCGCGTGAAGCTGGTCTCGGCGGCCGGCGAACGGGAGATCGCGCTCGCCGAGCTGTACCAGAACGACGGCATCGACTATCTGAAGCGCAAGCCCGACGAGATCCTCACCGAGGTGCTGCTGCCGCAGCCGGACGGCTGGAGGAGCAGCTACTGGAAGCTGCGCCGGCGCGGCTCGTTCGACTTTCCGCTGCTCGGCGTGGCGGCCGCGGCAAAGCTCGCCGCCGACGGCACGGTGGAGGCGGCGCGTCTCGTGCTCGGCGCGGTTTCTTCGCACCCGCTGGTGATCAAGAGCGACGCGCTGGCCGGCCGGAAGCTGACCGACGACGTGATCGCGGAAATCGGCGAGGCGGCGCAGTCGCGTGCCAAGCCCATGGACAACACGGACATGGACCTGCGTTGGCGCAAGCATGTGGTGGCGGATTTCGTTGGCTACGCATTGCGCGAGTTGCGCGGCGACGACATGAGCGCGATGCGCCTGAGGATCGCGAAGCAGCTGGTCTAGGTTTGGGGCCAGATTGCGGACAGCGAAACGCGCTTCTGTTTCTGCGGTATTGCTGGTCGCCGGTGCGCTAGGGGCCGGGAGCGCCGCGGCGGCGCCGATCTGGGAGCAGGAGCGCTGGCAGCTGACGCTGCAAACGGCAGCGAAGGCAAGAGCACGCGGTGAGGCCGTGGAGGCCGAGAAACTCTGCGTCGTCGCCATGCAGTACGTCCGCGAACGCACCGTCAAGGCGCTCGAAGAATACGCGGCGCTCGCCTCGAAGATGAACCGTGCCGATGCGCAGCAAGTGGCGGAGAAGGCGCGCAAGCTGAAGGATGCGCGGCTGTCGCCGGCGCAGGGTAGCGTTTACCTCGGCTTCGATCCCGCCGACGAGTTGCGTGCGTACACGGCTGTGCTGAAAGGCCTCGATCGCACGGCCGAGATGCAGTCCGTCGGCGCCCTGGCCGATGCCGAATCCCAGGTGAATTTCAATCATTTCGTCCGCATGCAGATCGGGCAACAGGGCGGGGATTACCGCGGAGTCTGCTCGGAACCCGTACCGCGATCGCAGTCGCGTTGAGCGGCATGTTTGCATTCCGCCTGCTTTGTGCGGTGCTCGCCTGGCTGTCGGTCGCCGCCTGCGCCGGGGTGACGGTCCACGAGGTCCGCTCGGAGTACTCGTACATCCGCGTGGTCGACTCCGGCAGCCAGCGGGCGCTCTACTTCATCGGCGATTCCGACCTCGACGTGGTCGAGACGCAGATCGACCTGCGCGCGCCGCACGTGCTGCAGCATGCCTATGCGCAGACCGCCATGGCCGCGCTGCTGTACCGTCCGCGAGCCGAGTCGTGCCTGCTGATCGGCCTTGGCGGTGGGGCGATGGTGCGATTTCTCAATCACCACTTTCCCCGGCTGCGCCTCGATGTCGTCGAGATCGACCCGGTCGTGGTGCGTGTGGCGCGCGAGTATTTCGGCACGACTGAATCGTCGGGAACGCGCATCCATGTCGCGGACGGGCGCGAATTCCTCCAGCGCGGCGGCGCGCGCTACGACCTGATCCTGATCGACGCCCACCTGCACCCCGATCCGCGGACTGACCGCAGCGGGCATCCCTTGAGCCTACAGGGCGCAGACTTCTACCGCAGCGTGCGGGAACGCACGAATCCGGGCGGCGTCGTCATGTTCAACATGCTCCGCGGGCGCGATTCCGACGCCTATGTCGAGGGCATCCGGAGGGCGTTTGCGGCGGTCGATGTTTATCGGCCACGGGATACGGGCAACGTCATCGCTTTCGCCTCGTCCGGTGCCCTGGCCGGTGAAAGCGAACTGCGTGCCCGCGCACAGGCGTTCGACCGGCGCGGCGGCTACGGGTTTTCCTTCGAGCAGTTGCTCGGCGCGCGCGAGCGGCGAGTGCCCGCAATCAGCTCTCTGTGACTCCGAGCTGGAAGACCACCGTGCGCGAGCGGCCGGGTTCGTACGCCTGCGCGGCGAGCGGGCAGGTCGGATTGCGGTAGCCGCCTTTCTCGAGCGTCACGTCCTTCGCCAGTTCCTTCCACAGGCCGCACCAGGTCGGCCGGAACTGCCAGCACAGGTAACCGGCCCGCGAAGCCGCTGCCACCAGATCCTGGCCGTCGGGCACTTCCGACACGAACACGGGCTCGCCGTCGATCGCCTGCGGCGAGACGCCGAAGGAAGTCTCGCACTCGATGTACTCGCGCGGGGCGGCGCCCGGCCGCGCGCAGGCGCGCGCCTCGATGCGCCGCAGATCCCACGCGCCCAGCTCCCAGGCCGTTTCGAGCACGCTGGCTTCGATGTCCTCGATCCGGTCCCAGCGGGGACTGACCTGCAGGGCCGAGCTCGGCACGCTCTGGTAGGCGACGGCATTGCCTTCGGGCGCGAGGGTGATCTCCACGAAGGCGTGCCAGTGCAGGCTGAGTACCGCCGGTGTGTTCGGAAAAGGCGTCGCGGCGATCGTGATGCCGGCGAGCGGCAGCCGGTTGGCCACCAGCTGCTCTTCGATGACTTCGAGGAACGATGGCATTGCACGCTCTCCCGGGGCCGACGACGCGCTTTCATTTAGCACGGGTCTGCCGCCCCTGGTTGCTAGCAGACCCGGCGGGCGAGTGACAAATTCAGCAGCTCGCGCGTTTCCCGCATAATGCCGGCCGATGCCGAATCCCCGGCAGTTCAAGAAGGTCCCGCGATGCAACCTTTCCGCCTTTGCGTCCTTGCTTTCGCCGGCCTGGCCGTCGCGCTGCATGCGCCCGCCGACGCCGCCAAGCCAGCCACCCGCAACCGCGCGGAAATCCCGGCGCAATACCGCTGGGATTTCACGGCGATCTACCCGAACTGGGAGGCGTGGGAAGCCGGAATGCGAGAGCTGGAATTGAAGATGGACGCCTTCGCGGCCCTCAAGGGTTCGCTCGCCAACGGCCCGGCCGAGGTGCTCAGGGCCTATCAGGCGTTCGACGACATCGGCATGCTGCAGTACCGCGTCTATCGCTACCCGCAGCTGCGGCGCGACACCGACACGCGCAACCAGGACGTGGCAGGCAAGTTCCAGCGCGTGACCGCGCTGTTCGCGAAGTTCGGCACCGCCACCGCCTGGTTCACGCCGGAACTGCTGCAGATTCCGCAGGCGACCATGGAGCGCTGGATCCGGGAAACACCGGACCTCGCCCGCTACGCGTTCACCATCCTCGACGACTACCGCAAGCAAAAGCACGTGCTGGACGAGAAGGGCGAAAAGCTGCTGTCGTTCGCGGCGCGCTTCAGCCAGACGCCGACCGCGGTCTTCCAGGAGCTCTCCACTTCCGACATCAAGTTCCCGAAAATCGCCCTGGCGGACGGCGCGGAGGTGACCGTGTCGCCCGCCAATTACCAGCACCTCCTGCACACCAATTACGACCAGGCGGAGCGCGCGAAAGCCTTCGCGGCCCATCTCGGAACGTATGCCGCCAACGCCAACACCTACGCCGCGATCTACAACGGGGTGCTGCAGCGCGGCTGGTTCATGGCACAGGCGCGCAATTTCTCCACCACGCTGGATGCCGCGCTCGAAGACAACGCCATTCCGCCGGCCGTGGTGACGACGCTGATCGACACGGTGCGCAAGGGCACGGCGCCGCTGCAGCGCTACGCGAAGCTGCGGCGCCGGCTCCTGGGTCTTGCCGAATACCACCTGTACGACGCCTTCATTCCGGTCTACCGGATCGAGCGCAGCTATGATTTCGACGCCTCCAAGGACCTGGTCCTGGAAGCCGTCGCCCCGCTTGGCGCGGACTACGTGGAGAAGTACCGGCGCTGGATGCAGGGCGGCAGGCTCGACGTCTACGAGAACGAGGGCAAGCGCTCCGGCGCCTACAGCGCCAACGTCTACGGCGTGGCGCCCTACGTGCTG
>SCTY01000072.1 GCA_004297625.1 Betaproteobacteria bacterium
CTGGTGTCGCTGCTCGATACGGTGCAGCGTCTCCAGCGTGCTTCATGAACCGCCGGATGCGGAACCGCACGTCCGGTGGTGTGGGAGGACGGCGGGGGTAACCCCGCCTCCTACCCGCTGAGCCCGCCATGGCGCGGCACTGGGAGCACTACCCGCACGGCGCGGACCTTGGCGTCCGCGGCATAGGAACGACGAAGGCCGAGGCCTTCGAGCAGGCCGCGCTCGCGCTTACCGCCGCCGTGACCGATCCTGCGCGCGTGCGAGCACGCGACCGCGTCAGCCTGCAATGCGAGGCGCCCGACGACGAGCTGCTCTTCGCCGAATGGCTGAACGCACTCGTGTACGAAATGGCGACGCGGCGGATGCTGTTCTCGCGCTTCGCCGTGAAGCTCGAGGCCACGCGGCTATCGGCCGAGGCCTGGGGCGAGCCGCTCGATGCGCGGCGCCATCGTCCCGCCGTGGAAGTTAAAGGCGCGACCTACACCACGCTGCGCGTCGCCCGGGAAGGCGACGCCTGGGTGGCGCAGACCGTAGTGGACGTCTAGGCGAGGTGCCGCGCAAACCAGTCGGCGGCGAGGCGCGCGACCTCCTCGAGCGTGCCGGGTTCCTCGAAGAGATGGGTCGCCCCCGGCACCAGCACGAGCTCGCGCGTGCAATGCGTCAGCTCGTCGCGCGCCTGCTCGTTCAGCTCGATCACGCCGTGGTCGTTCGCGCCGACGATGAGGAGCGTCGGCGCCTTCACCCGCGCGAGCGCCGAGCGCCCAGTGAGGTCGGGCCGGCCGCCACGCGAAACCACCGCGCGCACCGCCTTCGGCATGGCCGCCGCCACGCGGAGCGCCGAAGCAGCGCCGGTGCTCGCGCCGAAGAGGCCCAGCGGCAGAGCGCTGCCGGCCGGCTCGGCGGCGAGAAAGCGCACCGCCGCGCCGAGGCGCTCGGTAAGGAGGCCGATGTCGAAGCGCATTTCGTAATTGCGATCCTCGTCGACCGTCAGCAAGTCCAGCAAGAGCGTACCGACCCCTGCGCGGCGCAGCTCCGCGGCGACGAAGCGGTTGCGCGGGGACTTGCGCCCCGAGCCGCTGCCGTGGGAGAACGCCACCACGCCGCGCGGCGTCTCGGGAAGCTCGAGCACGCCTTCGAGCCGCACCTCGCCTGCGGGTATCGAAACCGTCGCCATCGTGCGATTCTGCCCGCGCGCCCGCGGCGCGTGTTGACCTGCCTCAACACGCGCGGCGGCGGGCGGACGCATATTTCTTGCTATGGCACGGACAATCATGAAGCAGCCGCTCCCGCAGGTCGGTGCGCCCGACCCCGAGCTCAAGACTTCGCCGATCATCGACGAGTCCGAGTACGACGAGACGGCCGCCTCGCCGGATCTCGAGCTCGAGACGGCCGCCTGCTATTTCAACGGAGAGTCGTTCCCGATCGGCACGTACGTCCAAAGCGGCGGCGAGGTGCTGCAGTGCACCGGCCGCGGCGTCTGGGTGCGCAAAGGCGAGGCGTACCCCTAGGCGGCGTCGCGCTGCTCGCGGGCGAAGTCCTGCAGCCTGCGGCGCGCGGCCTCGAACGCGTCGCGCAGCGCCACGCGCACGTCCTCGCCGTGCTCGCCGCTCGCCGTGATCTCGCCGCCGGGGAGCTTCAGCTCCACGCGCACTGCGTAGGGGTTGCCCTGGTTCTTGTGGCGTCCGGTGAGCTCGACCACGACCTTGCAGCGCAGGATGCGCTCGTGGAACTGCTGCAACTTCGCGGCCTTTTCGCGGATGGCGGCGTCGAGCCCTTCCGAGCGCGCGACCCCGCGCCAGGTGATCTGGAGGGGAAGCTCCATGGACTTACGCTACGCCGGCGCGCGCGCCCGCGATTTGACGCACGTCAAGCGGCATGAGCCTTTGAGCGGGATCAACACCGAAACGCCCAGCTGCCCTATCGTTTTGTCATGGCGATCGGCGAGATCTGCAGCGGCGACGTGGTGTTCGTGGCGCGAAACGAGAGCTGCGCGCAGGCCGCGCGCCTCATGCGCGAGCACCACGTCGGCAGCCTGGTGGTGGTGCAGCAGAACGAGCGCCGCGTGCCCGTGGGCATGCTCACCGACCGCGACCTCGCGGTGGGCGTGATGGCGCTTGGCCTCGATCCCGAGAAGACGATGGTGGAAGCGGCGATGCGCCCGGACGTCGCGGTGGTGCGCGAGGACGAGGGCATCGGCCGGGCGATCGCGCTGATGCGCAACGGCGGCGTGCGGCGGCTTCCGGTGGTGGACGAAACGGGCGCGCTGGTCGGCATTCTCGCCGCCGACGATCTGATCGAGCTGTTCGCCGATGAGATGTCGGGCCTCGCCGCGATGCTCGCGAAGAGCCCGCGCCGCGAGAGAGCAGAGCGCCAGGCGGTCGTTTAGGCGGCCGCTTTTTCGACGTGGCGGCTGCGCCGCAGCTCGGCGAGCTCGGCTTCAGCCAGCGTTTCCTTCTGCAGCAGCAACTGGGCGCCGCGCTCCAGCAGCGGTTTGTCCGTGGAAAGCACTGCGATCGCCTTGTCGTAGGCGGCCTTCACGATCGCGCGCACCGCGAGGTCGATCTCGCGCGCGGTCTGCTCGCTGTATTCGCGCTTCCTCGGGAGCAGGTTCTCCCCGAGGAACGGGCTCTGCGGCTCTTCGTAGGCGAGCTGGCCCAGGGCTTCGACCATGCCGTAGCGCATCACCATGCTGCGCGCGATGTTCGCCACCTTGGCGAGGTCGTCCGCGGCGCCGGTCGAAAGGCGTCCGAACACGGTCTGCTCGGCGGCGCGCCCGCCGAGCAGCACCGCCATCTTGTTCTCCAGCTCCTCGCGGCTCATGAGGAAGCGGTCCTCGGTCGGGCGCTGGATGGTGTAGCCGAGCGCGCCCACGCCGCGCGGGATGATCGACACCTTGTGCACCGGGTCGGTGCCGGGCAGCGCCATCGCGACCAGCGCATGCCCCATTTCGTGGTACGCCACCGTGCGCCGCTCCTGCTCGTTCAGCACGCGGTTCCTCTTCTCGAGCCCGGCGACGATACGCTCCACCGCGCGCGTGAAGTCATCCAGGCTGACCGCTTCGCCGCCGCGGCGCGTCGCGAGCAGCGCCGCCTCGTTCACGAGGTTGGCGAGGTCCGCGCCCGAGAAGCCCGGCGTGAGCGCGGCGATTTGCTCGACCGACACGCCCGGCGCGAGCCGGATCTTCGGCAGGTGCACCTGGAGGATCTGCACGCGCCCCTTCTTGTCCGGCCGGTCGACCAGCACCTGGCGGTCGAAGCGCCCCGCGCGCAGCAGCGCCGGATCCAGGATCTCGGGCCGGTTGGTCGCGGCGAGCAGCACCACGCCGGTCGAGGGATCGAAGCCGTCGAGCTCGGCGAGGAGCTGGTTCAACGTCTGCTCCTTCTCGTCGTGGCCGCCCAGGCCGAAGGTGCCGCGCGCGCGTCCGAGCGCGTCGAGCTCGTCGATGAAGATGATCGCCGGCGCCTTGCCGCGCGCCTGCTCGAACAGATCGCGCACCCGCGCCGCGCCCACGCCGACGAACATCTCGACGAATTCGGAGCCGGAGATCGAAAAAAACGCGACGCCCGCTTCCCCCGCCACCGCGCGCGCGAGCAGCGTCTTGCCGGTGCCCGGCGGGCCGACGAGCAGAATGCCCTTCGGGATGCGCGCGCCGAGCCGCCCGTAGCGCTTCGGGTCCTTGAGGAATTCGACGACTTCCTGCAACTCCGCTTTCGCCTCGTCGACGCCGGCGACATCGGCGAACGTCACGCCGGTTTTTTTCTCGACGTAGATCTTCGCGCGGCTCTTGCCGATGTTCATGAACCCGCCCAGGCCGCCGCCCTGCTGCGCCGACGCGCGCCGCATCAGGAAGAACCAGACGCCGAAGAAGACGAGCGCCGGCAGCACCCAGGACAGGATGTCGCGCAGGAACGTCGACTCGTGCACCCGCGTGTAGGGCACGCCGTACCGCGAGAGCCGCTCGGCGACGTCGGGCTCGACGCGGTTGGCGGCGACGCTCGTCTTGCCGCCTTCGGGCTTCTTCAGCTTGCCGGTGACGAGCGTTTCGCCCACCGTGATCTCGGCGATGCGGCCCTCGGCGAGCATCGCCTCGAACTCGCTGTAGGGCACGACTTCGACCGTCTGCGCCTGCTGCCACCACTGCTGCACCAGCCACAGGCCGAGGAGCGCGAGCAGCAGGTACGCGAGGTTGAAGCCGGTGCGCTTCTCCATCCGCACACGCTAGCGCAGCGCGCGGCGCGCGGTTTGACGCCGGTCAACGCAGCAGCGGCGCGAGCGCAGAAAATGGTTTTCGGCCATGGCGACACCCGCACAACAGCTCACCGGGATCATCGGCACGATGCTCGCCGAGCTGCGCGGCGGCGCCGCGCCCGCGGTCACGCTCGACGCCGAGCTCGAGCGCGACCTCGGCATCGACAGCCTGGCGCGCGTCGAGCTCACGCTGCGCATCGAGCAGGCGTTCGGCGTGCGCCTGCCGGAGGAAAGCGTCGTGGGGGCGCGCGTGGTGCGCGATCTCCTCGCCGCGCTCGCGCGCGCGGCGCCGCGCCTTGCGCCCGATATCGCGCGCGAAGCGCCGCTTGCGCCCGCCGCTGGAGCCGAAGGGGAGCCGCGCGAAGCCGCGACGCTGCTCGACGCTCTCGACTGGCACACGGCGCGGCATGCGCGGCGCCTGCACGTGACGCTGCTCGAAAACGACGCGCCCGCGCAGACGCTCACCTACGGCGAGCTCGCCGCGCAGTCGCGCGCCGCGGCGCGCGGCCTGCAGCGCCGCGGGCTCGAGCCGGGGCAGGCGGTGGCGATCATGCTGCCCACGAGCCGCGCCTTCTTCCAGGCGTTCCTCGGCGTGCTCATCGCCGGCGGCGTGCCGGTGCCGATCTACCCGCCGTTCCGCTGGTCGCAGATCGAGGAGCACCTGCGGCGCCAGGCGGGCATAGTGGACAACTGCGCGGCAGCGATGCTCGTCACCGTGGCCGGCGCGCGCGGCGCGGCGCGGCTGCTGCAGGCGCAGGCGCCCGCGCTGCGCCACGTCGTGACCGTCGACGAGCTGGCGGAGCGAAGTGACAAGGAATTTCTTCGTTCCGTCGCGAGCGACACGGCTCTCCTGCAGTACACCTCGGGCAGCACCGGGCAGCCGAAAGGCGTGGTGCTCACGCACGCGAACCTGCTCGCGAACATCCGCGCCATGGGCGAGGCGGCCGCGGCGAGCGCCCAAGACGTTTTCGTGAGCTGGCTACCGCTCTACCACGACATGGGGCTGATCGGCGCCTGGCTCGGGAGCCTGTACTACGGCGTGCCGCTCGCGCTCATCCCCACGCAGGCGTTTCTCGCGCGGCCGGCGCGCTGGCTGTGGGCGCTCCACCGCTACCGCGGCACGCTTTCGGCCGCGCCGAATTTCGCCTACGAGATCCTCGCCGCGAAGGTGCCCGACGACGAGCTGCGCGGGCTCGACCTCTCGAGCTGGCGCGTCGCCTTCAACGGCGCCGAGCCGGTGCGCGCGGCGACGCTCGAGCGCTTCGCGCGCCGCTTCGCGCCGTTCGGCTTCGATGCGCGCGCGGCCACGCCGGTGTACGGGCTCGCGGAGTCCGCGGTCGGACTGACTTTCCCGCCGCTCGGACGCGGAGCGCTCATCGATGCAGGGGGCGTGGTGAGCTGCGGGCGGCCGCTTCCCGGCCACCAGGTGCGCGTGGTGGACGAAGGCGGCCGCGAAGCGCCCGAGCGCGTCGAAGGGCGCGTGGAGTTCCGCGGGCCGTCGGCCACCTCGGGGTATTTCAACAACCCGCAGGCGACGCGCGCGCTCGTGCGCGGCGAGTGGCTCGACACCGGGGACCTCGGCTATTTCGCGCAGGGGGAGCTCTACATCACCGGCCGCGTCAAGGACGTCATCATCCGCGGCGGCCAGCACGTCCATCCCTACGACCTGGAGGAAGCGGTGGGCGCGCTCCCCGGCATACGCAAGGGGTGCGTGGCGGTGTTCGGCGCGACCGACCGCGCGAGCGGAACCGAGCGCGTGGTGGTGGTCGCCGAGACGCGCGCCGCCGAGGCCGAGGCGAGGCAGGCATTGCGCCGGCGCATCGCGGAGCTGGCGCTCGCGCATCTGGGGGCGCCCGCCGACGACGTCGTGCTCGCCGGCGCGCGCGTGGTGCTGAAGACTTCGAGCGGCAAGATCCGCCGCGCCGCCTGCCGCGAGCTCTACGAGCGCGGCGTGCTCGGCGCCGCGCAGCGCCCGGTGGCGCTGCAGCTCGCCCGGCTCGCGCTCTCGGCGGCGCTCGGCGCCGCGCGCCGGCTCGCGCGCCGCATCGGCGGCTCGCTCTACGCGCTCTACGTCTGGCTGCTGTTCGCTCTTGCCGCGATCCTGGGGAGCGCAGTGCTCTGCGTGCTGCCCGGCAAGCGCGCGCGCGCGCGCTGGGCGCACGCCGTCGCGCTTGCCTTGATGCGGCTTTCGGGGCTCGAGGTGCGCGTGCACGGCGCCGCCACGCTGCCGGCCATATTCGCCACCAACCACGCGAGCTACGTCGACAGCCTGATCCTCGCCGCCGTGCTGCCGGCGGGCGCGCACTTCGTCGCCAAGCGCGAGTTCGCCTCGGTGCCGCTCCTCGGCTGGCTGCTCGCGCGCTTCGGCACGCGCTTCGTCGAGCGCTTCGCGGCGCAGGCGGCGATCGAGGACGCGCGCGAGCTCGCCGAGGCGGCGCGCGCCGGAGAATCGCTCGTGCTCTTTCCCGAGGGCACGTTCACGCGCGCGCCGGGAATCGGCGCGTTCCACATGAGCGCCTTCGTCGCCGCCGCGCAAAGCGGCCGTCCGCTGGTGCCGGTCGCGCTGCGCGGCACGCGCTCGGTGCTGCGCGACGGCTCCTGGCTGCCGCGGCGCCGGCCGGTCGAGCTCTACATCGAGGCGCCGGTATGGCCGCACGGGCCGAACTGGAAGGACGCGCTCGCCCTCAGGGACGAGGCGCGTCGCGCGATCCTCGCGCATTGCGGCGAGCCCGACCGCGCCGCGGAGCCGCGCGCTATTTCGTCGGCGCGGGCAGCCGCGTGACCAGCACCTTGTCGACGCGGTTGCCGTCCATGTCGACCACCTCGATCCGGTAAGCTTCCCAGGTGAAGGCGTCGCCGACTCTCGGCACGCGCGCGAGCTGCAGCATCGCGAACCCGCCGAGCGTGTGGTAGGTGCCGAGGTCTTCCTCCGGCAGCTCGATGCGGATGCCGACCGCCTCCTTGAAGCGCTGCACGGTGACTGCGCCGTCGATGAGCCAGGAGCCTTCCTCGCGGCGCACGATGTCGCGCTCCTCGGCCTCTTCGACCATGGCGATGTCGCCGGCCAGTGCTTTCACGACGTCGTTGATGGTGACCAGGCCCTGCAGCTCGCCGTGCTCGTCCACGATCAGGCCGGCGGTCTGGCGGTGCTTGCGGAAGAGGGCCACGACTTCCATCGCCGTGAGGCTTTCGGGCACGAACAGCGGCCGCGCCATCGAGGCGGCGATGTCGACCCGCTTGCCGAGCACGGCGTCGGCGAGCAGCGTTTTCGTCAGCACCATGCCCTCGACCTTGCGCGGGTCGGCGCGCACCGCCGGAAACCGCGAATGGCCGCTCGCCGCGATGCGCTTCACGTTCCACTCGAGCGGCTGCTCGAGATCGAGATAGACGATGTCGGGCCACGGGGTCATCACGCCCGTGACCCTGAGCTCGCCGAGACGGAACAGGCGCGACACGATTTGCGGCTCGTGCTTTTCGAACACCCCGGCCTTGGCGCCTTGCTCCATGAGGACCTTGATCTCCTCCTCGCCGACCGGCGGCGCGGTCCTTCCCGCGAGCCCCAGCAGCTTGAGCACCGCGTCGGTCGTGGCGCTCAGGCCGCGCACCAGCGGGAACGCGAGGCGCGCGAGCAGCACCATGAGCGGCGCCACCAGGCCCGCGATCCATTCCGGATTGGCGAGCGCGAGCCGCTTGGGCACCAGCTCGCCGGCGATGAGCGACACGAACGCGATCACCGCGACGACGATCGCGAGCGCCAGCGCGTCGGCCTGCGCGGCGAGCGCGGGGAAGCCGGCGAGCCACTGCGCGAGGCTGCGCGCGAAGCTCGCCTCGCCGAAGGCGCCGCTCGTGACGCCGATCACCGTGATGCCGATCTGGATGGTGGCGAGGAAGCGCGACGGATCGTTGGCGAGCGCGAGCGCGGCCGTCGCTCCGGGGCGGTTTTCGAGGGCCCACTGCTGCAGCCGCGCCTTGCGCGACGACACGATCGCCATCTCCGACATGGCGAACAGGCCGTTCAAGAGAATCAGGAAAGCGAGGAGAAGCAGCTCCATCGGGCGAAACTCTATGCGCAACGCTCGAGCGGCCTTTGCGCTGGATCAACACGCTTTTTTTTCTTAGGCATAGCGTGGCGGGAAACGCGTGATGAACGCTAAGAGCGGAGGTTTCGTCATGACGCAAGTCGAGAGCAACCCCATCCAGTCCGAGAGCCGCCGCACCTTCATGAAGATCGCGGCGAGCGCCGGCGCGGCCGTGTCGGTGGCGAGCAAGCTCGCCTGGGCGAACGGCGAGATCGGCTTCTGGGCGAAGGACCTGCCCAGCGACAAGCTCATCCAGATGTTCACCGACATCGTGCGCATCCGATGGCACGAGCGCACGATGGTCGACAAGATGCTGACCGACACCAAGTACCGCGGATACAACCACTTCTACGCGGGGCAGGAGGCGGTCGCCGTGGGGGTGTGCGCGGCGCTGCGCAACAAGGGCTCGTTCGACGAGGTCGACCTCGTCTACAGCACGCACCGCCCGACCGGCCATGCGCTCGCGAAGGGCGTGGACATGAGGAAGATGGCCGCCGAGAACGACTTCCGCGCCACCGGCTTGAACAAGGGCTACGGCGGCGAGATGCATCTCTCCGACAAGTCCTGCGGCTTCATCGGCGCCGACGGCATGATCGGGCCGGGGCACGTGATCGCGACCGGCTCGGCGTTCGCCTTCCGCGCGCGCGGCAGCAAGCAGGTCTCCGTGGTCTTCGGCGGCGACGGCACCTACGCGACGCCGCACTTCCACTCGGCGCTGAACAACGCGGCGCTGCTGCAGCTGCCCTTCGTCTATGTGCTGGAGAACAACCTCTACCATCAGTACGCGCATTATTCGTTCTCCTGCCCGATGAAGGACATCGCGACCGCGGCGCGCACCTACGGCATCCCGGGCGTGGTGGTCGACGGCCAGGACGTGTTCCAGGTCTACAACGCGGCGAAGACGGCGGTGGACCGCGCGCGCGCCGGCGAAGGGCCGACGCTCATCGAGGCCAAGACCTACCGCTATTACAACCACTGGGGCGCGCCCGGCGCGAAGCCGGGGCAGCTCGGCGCCTTCGGCTACGACCCGCTCGCGATCTCCTCGTTCCGTCCGGAGCGCGAGGTGCGCGAATGGATGGCGCGCGACCCGGTCGACATCTGCCGCAACGTGCTGGTGAGCTGGGGCGTGCTCGACCGCGCGAAGGCCGACGCCATCGAGGCGGCCGCCAGGAAGGAAGCGATAGAGGCTTTCGCGTGGGCGGACAAGCAGCCCTTCTGCAAGCCGGAGGACGGCCTGAAGAACGTGTTCGTCGAGGGCTCCGTCGCGCCCCGCCAGTTCGGCTAAGGAGAACGCCATGGCACGCAAGACCTTCATGTACTCGGTCCTCGAGGCCGTGCAGCACGAGATGCGCCAGGACAAGAACATGGTGTGGATCTTCGAGCTCACGCCGCCGGTGGCCTCCAATCCCGGCAAGCCGGTGATCAACCTGGAGAGGGAGTTCGGGCGCAAGCGCGTGGTGAACACCGGCATCGACGAGATGTGGATGGCGGCGGCTACGCTGGGCGCGGGGCTGGCGGGCACGAAGGCGGTGACCTACATCCCCTACCAGGGCAACTGCATGTGCTTCCAGGTCATCCAGAACCACGCCGGGAAGCTGCGCTCCATGACCGGCGGGACGGCGGAAATGCCGGTGGTGTTCCTGCTGGAGATGACCGGCCAGACGCCGGGCTTCGCCGGGCAGCACTCGGACTACGAGATCGATACCTACTACGCGCATATCCCCGGCGTGAAGACCGTCGTTCCCTCGACGCCGGCGGACGCGAAGGGAATGATGGTCTCGGCGATCCGCGATCCGAATCCGGTCTGCTACCTGTATGCGGCGGGACTGCGCGAGCTGAGCGACGAAGTGCCCGACGAGCAGTACACCACGCCGCTCGACAAGGCGGCGGTGCGCACCACCGGCAGCGACATCACCATCGTCGGCTCCGGCGGCGGCATGCCGGAAGTTCTCGCGGCCACCGAGCGCCTGCAGAAAGAGGGCATGAAGGTCGAGGCGATCGATCTGCGCTGCCTCAAGCCCATGGATACGGAGACGCTCGTGAGGTCGGTGCGCAAGACCAAGTTCCTGCTGACGGTCGATCAGTCCTACTACACGCTGTGCCCGGGCGCGGAAGTGATCGCGCGCGTGGCGGAGAACGTCGACGGCGCGCGCTACAAGCGCGTGGCTTTCCCCGACGCGCCGCCGCCGGCGGCGCCCGAGATGTTCCTGTGGATGCGGCCCAATGCCGACCACATCGTCAGCGCCGCCAAGAAGCTCGTCGGCTGACCCGGAGCCGCCGGCGGCTTGCGCGAGCTGCGGCGGCGCCGAGGTCCATGCAAGCCGGGTGCGCTCGGCGTTCTGGCACGACGAGCGGCTGGTGGTGGTGGAGGACATTCCGGCGCTCGTCTGCGCGGCGTGCGGCGAGCGCTTCTACGACGACGCTACGGTCATCGCGCTCGACCTGCTGCGCGGCCGGGGCTTTCCGCCCGAGAGCGCGCGCGCCGAGTTGCGCGTGGGCGTGTTC
Source organism: Betaproteobacteria bacterium (assembly GCA_004297625.1). GTDB lineage: Bacteria > Pseudomonadota > Gammaproteobacteria > Burkholderiales > SG8-39 > SCGC-AG-212-J23. The sequence continues at coordinate 10,833 of SCTY01000072.1, forward strand.
TCCCTCGACGACCTGAAGAAGGGCTGATGCGCCGCATGATCCTCGTCGCCCTCGGAGCCGCGGTGCTCGCGGCGGCGCAGGCTGCGGGCGAGGACTACGCCTTCATGCCGAAGGGCGGGCGCGCGCTGCTTTTCGAGCTGCTGGACGGCGATGCGGCGGAGCTGGCGCGCATCGCGCAAGCGCGCCGCAGCGAGGCGCAGTGGCGGGAGTTCGCCGACGTGCGCGGCAAGGTGCTTACCGAGCGCGAGCGCGCGACACTGGCCGCGTACCTCGCCGTCTACATGCCGCTGCCCGAGGCGAGCCTCGCGGCGCTGCCGCCGGACGGGCGCGACCTCGCCTGGAATCAGTGCCAGTCGTGCCATTCGCTCTTCACCAGCCACCTGATGCAGGACCGCGACGCGCAGGCCTGGCGCAACATGTTCGAGTCGCCGTTCCACCGCGGGATCAAGATGAGCGCGCAGGAGCGCGAGGAGTTCGCGCGCTACTCGGCGCTCAACATGCCGATGAAGGCCGACGACGTGCCACCGGAGCTGCGCTTCTGACATGAGAGCCTTCCTGCTCGCCGCATTGCTTCTCGGGGCGGCCGCGGCCTGGGCCGCGGACGTGTTCGACTTCATCCCGGCGGGGGGACGCACGCTGATGGCAAAAGCGCTGGAAGGCCGCCCGGGCGCCGACGAAGTGCGCGCGCTCCTCTCCGGCAAGCGCACGCGCGAAGACTGGCTCGCCTACCTGCGCGGCCACAGCAAGGCGATTCCGGGCCTGCAGCGGCTTAAGGAGAAGGAGCTTCTGACGCTCGCCGACTACCTGTCGTTCAACATGCCGTTGCCGGCGGGAAAAATCCCCGCGAGCCCCGCGCAGGCGAACTGGGAGAAGCTGCTGCCGCCCGACGGGCGCGATTTCGCGCTCCAGTACTGCCAGGGCTGCCACATCATCACGGTCGTGGTCACGCAGGACCGCAGCAAGGACGCGTGGCTCGGCACGCTCGGCAAGCCGAGCCATGTCCAGATCAAGCTCACGCGCGGCGAGCGCGAGGCGCTCGCCAGCTACCTCGTTCTCAACGCGGCGATCCCGATCGACGACGTGCCGGAAGAGCTGCGCGCCGGAGGCGCCACCTACTGAGCACGCAAAGGCGGGCGTGACATGCTGTTCACCTCGCTCGGGTTTTTCGTCTTCCTGGCTGTGGTTCTCGCGGTGTTCGCGGCCTTGCCGCCCGGCAGGCGCTGGCTCTGGCTGCTCGCGGCGAGCTATCTCTTCTACGGCGTCTCGCAGCCGTCGAACCTGATCTACCTCGGCGCGGTGACGCTCGTCGTCATCGCCAGCGCGCGTGCGCTCGAGCGCACCACGGGCGCTCGCGCACGGCGCGCACTTCTCGCCGCGGGCCTCGTCATCGTGCTCGGAGCGCTCTTCGCCTCCAAGCTCTTCGAGGCATTCGCCACCCAGGCCGGGTTCTCCTTTTACGCCTTCTCCGCCGCGAGCTACCTCATCGACGCCTACGCCCGGCGCCTGCCCGGGCACGTCCCGGCAGGCCAGGCCGCGCTCTACCTCGCCTGGTTCCCCAAGATTCTCGCCGGCCCGATCGAGCGCGCCCCCGGCTTTCTGCCGCAGGCCTGCGCCGGCCTGCGCGCCGATCCCGAGCGGGTAGTGCTCGGCCTGCAGCTCGCCCTCTGGGGGCTTTTCAAGAAGGTGGTGATCGCCGACAACCTCGCGCCGATCGTCGACAGGAGCTTCGCCATCGCCGCCTTCGCCTCGCCGATCGAGCTCGCCATCAGCATCTACTTTTTCGCCTTCCAGATCTATTGCGACTTCTCGGGCTACGCCGACATCGCGATCGGCGTGTCGCTGCTCTTCGGCGTGCAGCTCATGGAGAACTTCCGCCGGCCGTATCTGTCGCGCAGCACCGCCGAGTTCTGGGGCGAGCGCTGGCACATCTCGCTCGGGCGCTGGTTCCGCGACTATCTCTACATTCCGCTCGGCGGCAGCCGCGCCGGGCGCCTGCGCCAGTACGCGAACCTGATGACCGTGTTCCTCGTGAGCGGCGTGTGGCACGCGGGGCTCGGGTACGGCGTGGGCTGGAGCTTCGTCGTGTGGGGCGCGCTCAATGGCCTCTACCAGTGGGCCGGGCTCGCGACGCGCTCCTTCTGGCGGCGCGCCGGCGACGCGGCTCCGCGCGTGCGCGCGAGCCGGGTGCTCCTCGTGCTGCGCGTGCTGCTTACCTTCCACCTCATCGCGCTCTCCTGGGTCTTCTTCCGCGCGAAGTCGGTGGGCGAAGCCTGGCTCATCCTCGAGAGGATCGGCGCGCGCCTCGCCGAGATGCCGGCGCTGCTGTCGCGCTACCCGTTCACGGCCGAGCACTACACCGGCCTTGCGCTGATCGCGCTGCTCGTCGCCGTCGAGATCGCGGACGAGCGCCGCTCGATCTTCCGGCGTCTGGCGGCCGCGCCGGCCGCGCTGCGCTGGGGCGCGTGCTACCTCGCGATCTTCGCCATGCTGCTCCTCGGCCGCTGGCAGGCGCGCGAGTTCATCTACATGCAGTTCTGAAATGAGATCGCTCCTGCGCCCGGCAGCGCTCTACCTCGCCATCGGCTTCGTGCTCTACGCGGCGCTGTACTACGCGGCGGAGCTGCTCGTCGAGCGCACCGGGCACAGCAACCCCTTCTTCAAGATCGAGGCCGCGCAGAAGCCCTCGTTCGACTGGGTGATCCTCGGCGCGTCGCACGCCATGCCGCTCGATTTCGCCGACTTCAACGCCTGGCTGGAAGGCGAGACGCGGCTTGCGATCCTGAACCTCGCCTCGCCGGGCACCGGCCCGCTCTACAACCGCTTCGTGCTCGAGGAGTTCCTGCGCAGCCACGGCACGCGCAACGTGCTCTACGTCGCCGACTCGTTTGCTTTCTACTCGCGCGCCTGGAACGAGGAGCGCTTCGCCGATTCCAAGCTGCTCGCGCGCACGCCCTTCGTGCCTGCAGTGGCGCGTCGCCTGTCGCATTACGCCTGGCGCGAGGGCGTCGAGCCGCGCGCGCTGCTCGACTACGCGAGCGGCTTCTCGAAGATCAACAACCGCGAGCGCTTCCGGCCCGACCTCTGGGAAGGCGAGGCGCAGTTCGAGCGCGTGCACCGGCCCTCGGCCGCGGCGGTAAAAAAGCGCGTCGCGTATCTCTATCCCGACCCGGTTACGGAGGCGGCGCTCGCGCGCTACCTCGGCGAGCTCGCCAGGATCGCGACGCTCGCTCGCCAGGCGGGCGCGCGCATGGTGGTGATCAAGATGCCGGTGCCGCAGCAGTTCGCCGCCGCGCTTCCCAACGAGGCGGCGTTCGACGCGGCGCTCGCGCGCGTGCTCTCCGCGCACGGCGTCTGCTATGCTGATTTCTCGACCACGGTGAACGAGCCGCGCTTCTACTTCGACACCGACCACCTCAACCGCGCGGGGCTGACCGAGCTCGTGCACCGCGGGCTGAAGGCGCTGCTCGTCTTCGGCGCCTGCGCGGCTGCGATGGCCCCGGGACCCGCCGCGGCGCAGCCGATCGAGAACGAGCTGGTGCTCATCACGCCGGTCGGGAAGAGCCTGTCCGACCCGGCGCTCGCCGAGTTCAGAAAGCTGGCGAAGCAGCGCTGGAACGTCGACGTGAAGACGAGCGCGCTTTCCGCCGGCACGCCGGTCGCCTACGGGCAGATCGTCGAATGGAGCGGGCGGCCGCAGGCCGACCTCTTCTGGGGCGGGGAAAGCGCCCTCTACGACCGCCTCGCGGCGCAGGGCCTGCTCGCGCCGCTCGAGCTGCCGACGGCCGTGACCGACGTCGTTCCGCAGACGCTCGGAAAGCCGAAGCCGGTTTCGCTCAAGGACCCGAAGGGCTTCTGGGTCGGCACGGTGCTCGAGTCCACGGGCATCGCCTATCACCCGAGGCTGCTCGCGCGCCTGGGCGTGCCGCCGCCGAAGGACTGGGACGATCTGCTCGACCCGCGGCTCAAGGGCCACATCGCGCAGGCGCCGCCGACGCGCTCTTCGAGCAGCCACGCCGCCTACGAGGTGATCCTGCAGCGCGACGGCGAAGAGAAGGGCTGGGAGTGGGCGAAGCGCCTCGCCGCGAACACCGGCATCTTCGCTCCGCGCAGCCGCGACGTGCCTTCCATGGTGGCGAGGGGCGAGTTCGCCGTCGGCTTCTCCGTCCCGAGCTACTTCGCGTTCGAGGATCGCCTCGCGGGTTTCGACATCAAGTACGTCGCGCCGAAGACGGCGTGGATCACCTCGGGACCGGCGGCGATCCTGAAGGGCGCAAAGCACCCGAACGCGGCGCGCGCCTTCATCGAGTTCCTGCTCTCCGAGCGCGGCCAGCGCATCGCCGTCGAGCGCGGCCTGTTCCCGATCGTGCCGAAGTTCCGCATCGAGGGCCCGCCCGGATCGACCGCCGAGATGGCGGTGGAGTTCAACGGCGGGGTGCGCTCCTACTACGACATCGAGGTGATCAGCCTGTACGACGACGAGCTCGCGCAGAAGCGCTACGAGGAGGTCAACGCCAGGTTCCGCAGGGAGATCGAGTCGGTCGCGGAGCAGCTCAAGAAGAAGTATTGACCCGCAAATGCCGAGCATGCCCCGCGAGTTCGAGCTCATCGAGCGCTATTTCGCGCCGCTCGCGAGAGGGTTTGCAGGCGCCTACGGGCTGCTCGACGACGCCGCGGTGATCGCTCCGGCGCCCGGCCATGAGCTCGTCGCCAAGACCGACGCGATCGTCGCGGGCGTGCACTTCCTGCCCGATGATCCTCCGGAGCTCGTCGCGCGCAAGGCCTTGCGCGTGAACCTCTCGGATCTCGCCGCCAAGGGCGCGCTCCCGCGCGCCTACATGGTCGACCTCATGCTTCCAAGAACGCTCAGCGAGGCGTGGATCGCGGCCTTCGCCCGCGGCCTGGCCGAGGACCAGGACGAATACGGGGTGCATCTCATCGGCGGCGACACCGATTCGACGCCCGGCCCGGTCACTATTGCGGTGATGGCGTTCGGCGAAGTGCCGGCCGGCCGCCTGCTGCGGCGCGGCGGGGCGCGCGCGGGCGATACGGTATTCGTCACCGGCACCATCGGCGATGCCGCGCTGGGTCTCGAGGTGTTGCGCGGCGCGCTGCCGGACCTGGACACGAAGGCTGCCGGCTTTCTCGTCGATCGCTACCATCTCCCTCTGCCGCCCGTCACGCTCGGCCCGCGGCTTCCGGGGCTTGCGAGCGCTGCGATCGATATCTCGGACGGCCTGGTGGCCGACCTGGGACATGTTTGCGAAGTCTCGGGGCTTGCAGCGGTGGTCGAGGCCACCCGCGTCCCGTTATCGGCGGCCGCACGCGCTGTCCTGGCGGCGAGCCCCGGGCGCATCGCGACGGTGCTCACGGGCGGCGACGATTACGAGATTCTGTTTACCGCGCCTGCGCACGCGGCCGCCGAGCTCGCTGAACTGTCGCGGGCGCTCGAAGCGCCGATCACGCCGATCGGCCGGATGCGCGCGGCGCAGACCGGCAAGGAACGCGTCAGCATCCTGGACCACGCCGGCCGGCCGCTCTCGTTCGATCGTGGCGGCTGGTCGCACTTTCCCTAGGCGGCGCTCCTGCCGTGCGCGCTGACCCGCTTCGCCTGCAGGCCTTCCCCCGCCACTTCCTCGATGAAATGCACCGGCGTGCCGACGGCGAGGTTCTCGAAGGGCGGCGTCACGACGTTCTCGCGCGAGAAGTAGTACTCGCGCCCGTCGTCGGTGACGATGAAGCCGAATCCCTGCTCGGCGTCGATGCGCGCCACGCGGCCCGCGACCTCGGGCGCATGGCGCTTGACGTCGCCGCGTTGCTCGCGCACGTAGTCCTCGAGCCTGCGCCGCGCTGCGTCGAAGGCCTCGCGCAGCGCCACTTCGAGCTCCTCGTCGTGCTCGCGCGTGACGGCGATCTCCCCGCCGGGAACCTTGAGGTCGACGCGCACGGCGAACTGCTTGCCGCGATGCTTGTGGCGCCCGGCGAGCTCGAGCACCACGCGGCAGCTCATGATGTGCTCGTAGTAGCGGTCGAGCTTCTCGGCTTTTTCGCGGACCGAGTTGTAGAGCGCGTTCGAGCGCTCGATTCCGTGCAGCGAGATCTGCAGGGGGATTTGCACAAAGCCAGCATAGCGCGGCGCGCCGCGCGGCCGTTGACGTAGGTCAATGCGCCCCATCGTGTCCGCGGCGCTCGTCAACGGCGAATTCGGCGACCCCGCGCTGTACCTCGACTTCCGGGACGAAAAGCGCGCGCTGCTGTTCGACCTGGGAGAGCTCGGCGCGCTGCTGCCGAAGAAGATCCTGCGGCTCTCGGACGTCTTCGTGTCGCACGCCCATATGGATCACTTCGCTGGATTGGACCGGCTGGTGCGCGTCTGCCTTGGCCGGGGCAGTGTGCTGCGCCTCTACGGCCCGCCCGGCTTCCGGGATCGCGTCGAGCACAAGCTCGGCGCCTACACGTGGAACCTCGCCGAGCGCTACCCGGGCGACTTCACCCTGCTCGCACACGAGATCGAAGGCGACGGCCGCGTGCGCAAGGCGCAGTTCCGCTCGCAGGCGAACTTCGTCCGGGAAAATCTCGCCGATGCTCTCAGTCCGGGCGGCCTGCTTCTCGACGAGCCGCGCTTTCGGGTGCGCGCGGCGTTCCTCGACCACGGCATTCCGTGCCTCGGCTTTGCGCTCGAAGAGAAGACGCACGTCAACGTATGGAAGAACCGGCTTGCCGAGATGGGGCTCCCGGTCGGGCCGTGGCTCAACGACTTGAAGCGCGCGGTGGCCGAGGGCCTTCCCGACGACGCGCCGATCCACGGCCGGGCGCTCGGCGAGCTCAAGGCGCGCGCGCTGCAGATCGCGCCCGGACAGAAGATCGCCTACGTGACCGACATCGTCTATCACGCGGAGAACGAGGCGCGGGTCGCGCGCCTCGCGGCCGACGCCGACCTGCTTTTCATCGAGAGCGTCTTTCTGTCGAGCGAGGCGGAGCACGCGGCGCGCAAGTTCCACCTCACGGCCGAGCAGGCCGGGCGCATCGCCCGCGCGGCGCGCGCAAGGAACGTCGTGCCGTTTCACTTCTCGCCGCGCTATCTCGGGCGCGAGGCAGAGCTGCGCGCGGAAGTCATCACCGCGTTGGCGACCGGACACAAGGCTGGTTGACGTGGATCAACGCGCACCCGGACGCGCCGCGGATGATTCGTGCGATGTTCAAGCGAATTCTCGTCCCGGTCGATGCGAGTCCCGCCGCTTCGGCCGGCTTGCGACTGGCCATCAAGCTCGCCTGCGACCAGAAAGCGCGCCTGCGCCTCGTTCATCTCGGCAAGCACATACCGCCGGCGCGGCGCAAGAACGACGGCATGACCGTCCAGGAATTGTTCGAGGCCATGAGGAAGCAGGGAAGAAAGCTTCTCGAGCGACAGGCGGCTCTCTGCCGCGCGCGCGGCGTGCGCGCGGATACCGCGCTTTACGTCGGTCTTGCCGGCCAGCCCGCCAAGCTCGTCCTCGCCGAGGCGCGCAAGTGGCGCGCCGATCTCATCGTCATGGGCACGCATGGCCGCAGCGGCCTGCGCCGCATCGTCATGGGAAGCGACGCGGAAAAGGTCATACACGCCGCGCCCGTGCCCGTGTTGCTCACTCGCAAGTAAGTCAGAAGACAAGCACCTTGTCGGCCCATTGCGTCCAGGTGGCGAGCTGCTCCATCGTGCTGCGGTGCGCGCCACGCGGTCGAGCAGGACGCCGCGTCAGGGTCTTCACTGGCACGCCCCGAACGCATCCGCGGGCAGCGCCGCCTGCCGCACGCCGGGAATGTCCTCGAGCTCGCCGAGCGGCAGCGCGGGTTTCGGCGCGACGTATTTCACTTCGCGGTTCACGGGTACATCCGCATTCGCAATGGCGAGCTGCCGCGTCGCGCGCAGCCAGTCATCGAATCCGCGCCAGGCGACTTCGCTCCGGGCGAGCGCCGCTTCGTAGGTGCGCCACCACCGGATCTTCGTGCCTCCGAGGTAGGCGTGCGAAACGAGGATCATGTCGCTCGGCGCGAGCGCGATGACGCGCTCGACCACCGAGGCGAAATCCTCGTCGCTCGAGCCGCGCGCCCACAGGCTGTAGTCGCACAGGGAGCCCGTGCCCATTTCCTTGAAGGGGACGTTGGAAACCGAGATGACTTTCGTCCGGTGCTCCCGCGGCGCATACACGATCGCCCGCTCGCCCGCTGTGCCTCTTGCCAGCACGTACTCGATGCCCAGCGCGTCGGCGGCCTCGAGCGTGTTCTCGTCATAAGCGAAATAGCGGCTGCCGAAGACCCGCATCGGCCGGCCGGTCAGGCCCTCCACGGTCTCCTTGACCTGCTTCATGAGGCGGTGCTGCTCTTCGTAGGGCACATCCCAGAACGGCGTCTCGGCATGGAGGCCGGAGATGACGTAGCCCTTGGATGCAAGCCGGCGGAAGTCGGCCGGCCATTGCCTGAGGACGTTGTCCTGCGCCTGCACCAGTGCCGTGAGCCCGCGCCGGTCCAGCTCGCGCTCCCAGTGGCGCACGCCGTCGATTCCCTCGAACTCGATCAGCATGATGAGCCCGTTGACTCTCGACGCGGCCGGCGCCGGCGTATCCATCACCGATTGGCAGCCGGCGAGCGCCAGGAACAACGCAGCAGCCCATGTGGCGGCGCGCCGGGTCATGGCAGGCTCACCTCGCTTGCCGCGGCGAGCCTGAACTCGACGAGCGGCGGCAGCTCCTCGCGCGTGAGCGTCTCCTTCTCGAGCAGCAGCCGCGCGCCTTCCTCGAGCGCGGCTCGGTTCTGGCGCAGCACGACGAGCGCGGTGTCGTAGGCGGCACGGATCAGCTCGCGCACCGCGCAGTCGATCTCGCGCGCGGTCTCCTCGCTGAACTCGCGCTCGGCGTAGTGGGCGAGGGCATCCTCGCCGAGGAAAGTCTGGCGCGGCGTCTCGTAAGTGACCTGGCCGAGCGCGTCGTGCATGCCGAAGCGGGTCACCATGTTGCGCGCGATGTCGGTCGCCTTGTTGAGGTCGTCGGCCGCGCCGGTGGAGACCTCGTCGAACACGAGCTGCTCGGCGGCGCGGCCGCCGAGCAGCACCGCCATGCGGTTCTCGAGCTCGCGGCGCGAGAGCAGGAACCGGTCCTCGGTCGGCCGCTGCAGCGTGTATCCCAGCGCGCCGACGCCGCGCGGGATGATCGACACCTTGTGCACCGGGTCGACGCCGGGCAGCACGCTGGCGACGATGGCGTGCCCCATCTCGTGGTGGGCCACGACCTCGCGCTCGTGCGGGCTGAGCAGGCGGCTCCTCTTCTCCAGGCCCGCGACGATGCGCTCGATCGCGGCGGTGAAGTCGGCGGCTGCGACCGACTCGGCGTCGCGGCGCGTCGCGCGCAGCGCCGCCTCGTTGACGAGATTCGCGAGGTCGGCGCCGGTGAAGCCGGGCGTGAGCGCCGCGACCGAGTCGAGGTCGACCTCGCGCGCGAGCGGAACCTTCGCCGCGTGCACCTTGAGGATGGCGACGCGCCCGGAGCGGTCGGGCCGGTCGACCAGCACCTGGCGGTCGAAGCGCCCGGCGCGCAGCAGCGCCGGATCGAGAATCTCGGGGCGGTTGGTGGCGGCGAGCAGGACGATCCCCTCGCGCGGGTCGAAGCCGTCGAGCTCGACCAGGAGCTGGTTCAGCGTCTGCTCCTTCTCGTCGTGGCCGCCGCCGAACGGGCCGATGCCGCGCGCGCGGCCCATGGCGTCGAGCTCGTCGATGAAGATGATGCAGGGCTTCGCCTTGCGCGCCTGCTCGAAAAGATCGCGCACCCGCGCGGCGCCGACGCCGACGAACATCTCGACGAAGTCCGAGCCGCTGATGGAGAAGAAGGGCACGCCCGCCTCGCCCGCCACGGCGCGCGCGAGCAGCGTCTTGCCGGTGCCCGCGGGGCCGACGAGCAGCACGCCCTTCGGCACGCGCGCCCCCAGCCGGCCGTAGCTTTGCGGCTGCTTCAGGAAATCGACGATCTCGCGCAGCTCGTCCTTCGCCTCGTCCACGCCGGCGACGTCGTCGAACTTCACCTTGACCTCGCGCTCCATGTAGACCTTGGCCTTGCTCTTGCCGATCGACATCAGCCCGCCCATGCCCTGGCGCTCGGCGATGCGGCGGAACACCAACATCCAGACGCCGAAGAAGAACAGCACCGGCAGGATCCACGACAGCAGGTCGCGCAGCCAGGTGCTCTCCACCACGCCGGTGACGGTGACGCCCTGCGCGGCGAGCTTTGCGGCGAGCTCGGGCTCCACGCGCGTGGTGAGGAACAGCGTCCGGCCGTCCGGAATCGGCTCTTTCAGCGTGCCGCGGATGAACTGGTCGGTGACGTAGACCTCCTTCACCTTGCCCTGCTCGACCAGCGCCTCGAACTGGCTGTAGGGAATGGTCTCGACGCGCTGGCTTTCCGCCCACCAGCGCTGGAACGCGAGCACCGCCAGCACCGCGGCGAGCGCGTACCACAGGTTGAGCTGCGTCTTCCGGTCCACGATTTTCTTTTCTAACTCCCGGCGCGGCAGCCGGTGTTGATGGGCGTCAAAGGGCGCGCTCGCAAAAGGAGGAACATTGCGGCATGCGGCTTCCGATCGACATTGCCGCTCACGTCAGCTCCGAGCTGTCGGCGATCATCGACGGCCTGATCAACGATCCGGACGTCGAGGAGCCGGTCACGCTCGGCGTCGTCAGGCAGAGCGTCGCCGGCGGCCTGCTCGGCGGCATGGAAGAGGTCGAGCAATTGCATTCGGATGCGCGGCACACGGTGCTCGCGGAAATCGACGCCCTGATCGAGCAGTGCACCGACCAAGCGCCGGCGATCGATTTCGTGGCGGCGAAAGCAAGCGAGCCGCTCTCGCGCGTGATCGAGGCGACGATGAACGACCCGAACACGCGGCAGCGGCCCACGCTCGGCGCCGTGCGGGACGCCCTCGCGCACGGCGCCGCGGCGCGGCTGGTGGGCGAGGGCGCCATCGACCCGGACGAGGACCAGACGCTGCTCGCGGAGATCGACGGCCTCATCGAGCGCTTCGGCGCGGATGCCTTGGCCGAGCATCTGCTGCGCTACGAGTAGAGGGCGAGGCGGCGCCGTGCGGATCGGCGACATCTCCACGCGCGAGGTGGTGCAGTGCGCCCGCAGCACGACCGCGCTCGAGCTCGCCCAGCTCATGCGCAGCTCCCACGTCGGCGACGTCGTGGTGGTCGACCAGCCGGACGGGCACAAGGTGCCCGTCGGCATCGTGACCGACCGCGATCTCGCCGTCGAGGTCATGGCGCGCGAGAGGGACCCGGCGAGCGTCACCGCGGCAGACCTGATGGGCGCCGGGCTGGTCACGGTCGGCGACCAGGACGACATCTACGAAGCGGTGGAGCTGATGCGCTTCAAGGGCGTGCGGCGCGTTCCGGTGGTCGACGAGCAGGGCGGCCTCGCCGGCATCGTCACGCTGGACGATCTGCTCAACCTGATCGGCGGCGAGCTCACGCTGCTCGGGCGGGTGATCTCGCGCGAGCGGTTCCAGGAACAGCAGTCACGCCGCTGAGCGGCGCAGCCCTCCGACGCGCACGCCGATCAGCCGCACTTTCTTGTGCAGAGGAAAGCGCGCCAGGCACTCGAGCGCCGCGCGCCGGATCGCATCGGCATCGCTCGTCGGCTCCTCGAGCGCCTTTTCGTGGGTGTGCGTCTCGAAATCCGCGTAGCGCAGCTTGACCGTCACGCTCGTGCCGCAGTAGTTGCCCGCCCGCAGCTCTCCCGCAAGCCGCTTCGCGAGGCGCACCAGCGTGTCGGCGAGCGGCTGCCAGTCTCCGAGGTCGCGCTGAAAGGTGACTTCGTGGCTGCTCGACTTGGGCTCCCATTCGGTCACGAGCTCTCGCTCGTCGATGCCGTGCGCCGCCTCGTGCAGCCAGCGGCCGTGCGCCGGGCCGAATTGCGCGGCGAGGCGCGCGAGCGGCTGCGCGGCCAGCTCGCCAATGGTGCGGATGCCCAATCGCGCGAGCCGCGCCTCAGTCCGATGCGATTTTCGCCAGCAGCTTGTTGGGCCCGACCCCGATGGAGCAGGTGAGCCCGGTCGCGGCGGCGATATCGCGCTTGATCGCGCGAGCGATTTCTTCGGCGCTTAGAGCGCTTTCGGAGACGTCGAGGTAGGCCTCGTCGATGCCGGCGTCCTCGACCACCGGCGAATGGCGCGCGAGGATGCCCTTCACGATCTGCGCGACGCGCTCGTACTCCCGGAAGTCGACCGGCAGGAAGACGGCCTGCGGGCAGAGCCTGTGCGCGGTGCGCAGCGGCATCGCGGAATGGATGCCGTACCGGCGCGCTTCATACGAGGCGGTGGAAACGACGCCGCGGCTGTGCGGATCGCCGGCGCCGCCGATGACCAGCGGCTTTCCGGCAAGCTCCGGATGCCGCTTGAGCTCGATCGCGGCGAAGAAGGCGTCCATGTCGACGTGCAGGATGCGGCGCATCGTCAAGACCCGAGCGCCCCCTCGCGCGCGAGCCGGTGCGCGGCCTGGTTGTGCCGCCGGGGCACGTGACGCAGCTCGAAGCGCTGCAACCGGCGCACCGCCGCGCGCACTGCGGCAAGGCGCGGATCGCGCCGGCGCTCGAGCCACAGCGACACCAGCGCATCGCAGTCGGTGTAGATCCGGATGCGCCGCGCGCGCCCGGCCGCGCGCAGGACCGCTTCCAGCGCCGCGATCTCCGCTTCGAATGGCTCGCGTTCCGCGACCGGTTCCGAGACGCGCGCGAGCTCGCGCCCGAGAGCGTCGAGGATGATGCCGCCTACGCCGGCGCGGCGAGGCGAGGCGCCGCGCTCGACGCTGGCATCGCACCACCCGCATAGCCAGCCCGCCGGCGCGGCGGCGCCGTAGAGCTGGAGTATCAGCAACTGCGCGGCGGCGAATATGCCGTGGCGCTGCGCGCCGCGTGCGCTTGCGAGCCGTCTTGTGCGCAGCTGCACCCGGTCAGCCGCGCGCGTCGCATCCTCGGTCAGCACGTGAGATGCAGCGCGGCGACGACCCGCGCCGCCTTGCGCTGCAGGCGATTGAATTCCTTCACCGCCTCGCCGGTGTTAGCCGCGCGCAGCGTGATGCCTTGCGTCTCGAGGTAGCGGCGCGTTTCGCCGGGGATCGCCATGCGGCCGTAGTACCCCATGCCGACGACGAGGATCTCGGGCCTCGCCGCGAGGACCTCGGCGAGATCGTCGATCGCGAGGTTATGGCCCTCGCGCCTGCGCCAGGCGTCGAGAACGCGCTCGGGCGTGACGATCACGTCGGCGGTGTAGATGCGAGCGTCGATCTCGATCTCGCCGAATTCGTAGCGGGTGATCTTCACGGCGGCGCGTAGATCGAGAACGTCTCGCCTGGCCGCAACAACGACACGGCCACCGTCGCTCCGAGGATATCGATGCGCACGAGCTTGTCCGGCGCTTTCAGCCTCACTCGCCGGTCGATGCTCTGCGCCAGCCGCGCGATGATCTGCGCCGTGTGGTATTCGGCCCAGCCGCGCTTCTCGACCAGCATCGCCCAGGTTTCCTGCGCGCCGATTTGCGGCGCTACCTGCTCCTTGATCAGCCGCTCGAGCGCATCGAGATCCTTCTCGCACCAGTAATCCACCGGCACCCACTTGATGGCGAAGCGGAAGGCGTCGGGCTCGGCCTGGCAAAGCTCGGCGCATTGCGCGACGACGCGCCGGTTGTCGAGGCTCGTGCGCACCACGAAAATGCCCGCCACGCCGCTCTTCTCGATGCCCGGCTGCGCATCGCCGAGGCGCCCGAGAATGCGCCCGATTTCCCGCTTCGCAGGCGCGTAGCATCGGCGCGGATAGGACACGAGCAGGTCCACGCGAAGAGCTTGCGCCACCGCCACGGTGCAGCGTTTGACGGGCGTCAACCGCTCGCGCGCGCGGGCGTTAGATACCGCCGTGGACACCGGCCCTCTCACGCGGCGCTCGGAATGCGAGTGGGAAATTCCCCGGCACGGCGCGATGCGCGCGCCGATCTCAGCCCGACTGAGCGTACCTGCGCTAGGAGCCGCGGGCTTCCAGCGCGGCCACGCGCGCTTCGAGATTGTCGAGCCGCTCGTCGATCACAGGCACGGAACTGAGCAGCACGCCGACATCGGCCTTGAGGCTCGCGATGGTTGCTCCGATCACGTTCAGGCGATGCGAATGCTCCGCGAGTGTCTTGCGCGTTTCAGCCCTGAACTCGCGCACCTCGTCGCGGAACTCGATGATCGTCTTCAGCGTCAGGTCCATGCATCTGCCATTCTACTCTTCGGCGCGGCAACCACGCGCAGCGCAGGTCGCCGCATTCGAGAAAGCGCTCGGGCACATTCTCAGAGAGTTTTTTTGCGCGGCGCGCGCGCATCTTGACGGGCATCAACGGCTTGCGCGCCGGCAGTGTTACATGTCTCCCATGGACACCAGCCTTCTCTCACGGCGCTCGGAATGCGAGTGGGAAATTCCCCGGCATGGCGCGATGCGCGTGCCCGCGCTGATCTATGCAAGCGAAGCGCTTATTCGCAGCATGGACCACAAGGTCTATGAGCAGGCGGTAAACGTCGCGACGCTGCCGGGCATCGTGGGCGCCTCCTACGCCATGCCCGACGCGCACTGGGGCTACGGCTTTCCGATCGGCGGCGTGGCGGCGTTCGATCCCGACGAAGGCGGCGTGGTCTCGGCGGGCGGCGTGGGGTTCGACATTTCCTGCGGCGTGCGCTGCCTGCACACCGGTTTGAGGAAAGAAAACGTGATGCCGGTGCAACGCGCGCTGGCCGAGGCTCTCTATCACCGGATTCCCGCGGGCGTCGGCAGCACCGGCGCGATCCATTTGGGCGAGGAGGAGACGGACGCGATGCTCAGCGGCGGCGCCAAGTGGGCGGTCGGGCGCGGCTGGGGCACCTACGAGGACCTCGAGCGCACCGAGGAGCGCGGGCAGATGCTGCACGCGAAGCCCGGCTGCGTGTCGGAGCGCGCGAAGCACCGCCAGCGCGACGAGATGGGCACGCTCGGCAGCGGCAACCACTACCTCGAGGTGCAGGAGGTACGTGAGATTTTCAATTCTGAAATTGCTTCTGCCTTCGGGCTGCAGCCAGGCGACGTCGTGGTGATGATCCATTGCGGCTCGCGCGGGCTCGGGCACCAGATCGGCACCGACTACCTGAAGCGCATGGCGATCGCGGCCGCGGGCTACGGCATCGCGCTTCCCGACCGCGAGCTCGCCTGCGCGCCGATCAAATCGGACGTGGGCGAGGACTATCTTGGCGCGATGCGCGCCGGGATCAACTGCGCGCTCGCGAACCGCCAGATCCTCACGCATCTCGTGCGCGGGGTGTTCGCCGACATCCTGCCGCAGGCGCGCCTGCCGATGCTCTACGACGTCTCGCACAACACCTGCAAGGTCGAAGAGCATCACGGACGGGAGCTCTACGTGCACCGCAAGGGCGCGACGCGCGCTTTCGGCCCGGGCCATGCCGACGTTCCCGAGCCGCTGCGCGCCGCCGGCCAGCCGGTGCTGATCGGCGGCTCGATGGGCACCGGCTCTTACGTGCTCGCGGGCACGAGCAAGTCAGAAGCGCTCGCTTTCAGCTCCGCCTGCCACGGCGCAGGCCGCGCGATGAGCCGCCACCAGGCGCTGAGAACCTGGAAGGGAAGGGCCGTCGTGGACGAGCTCGCGGCGCGCGGCATCCTCATCCGCAGCCCGTCGATGCGCGGCGTCGCCGAGGAGGCGCCCGACGCCTACAAGGATGTCTCGGCGGTCGTCGACGCCGCCGACGCGGCGGGGCTCGCGCGCAAGGTGGCGCGTCTCGAGCCGCTTGTGTGCGTCAAGGGATGATGCGGGCAGGCGAGATCTTCACCGGCGCGCGCCTGGCGCCGGGCGGCGGATTTCGACGCCCGCGTCTGGCAGGGGACGGATGCGCGGGACGCGGTCGCCTATTTCCGGTGGCGGCAGGAGGACGCCGCGCGCTGCGCGTTGAGTGCCTGGTGCTATTGGACGCTCTGGAACGCCGGCATGGACGGCGATTCGGCAGAGCTCGAGCTGCAGGGCAGGTTCACGCAGGACAAGGCGGGCTATAACCCGCTCACGCATGGCCTGGTCACCGCCACGCGGCGAGCCGTAAAGCGGGACTTCGATCTTCCGATGCGCGAGCGTTACGGGGCGCTGCTCGCCGAGCTCTTCGAGCCGCTGGGGGCCGAGGTGGCCCACGCTTCCTGAGATCGACGTTCCGTCGTCCTGGCGGAGATCGGGGGAAGCCATTCTCTCGCACGGTTGGCGCAGGGTGCTGGTCATCGGCGGCACCGACTGCGGCAAGACGAGCTACAGCGGCGTGCTCACCGCGATGCTGCGAGCCGCAGGCGCGACGGTAGCTTTCATCGACGCCGATATCGGGCAGAAGGATGTCGGGCCGCCGGCCACGATCAGCCTCGCCCGGCTGCAAGGCGAAGCTGCGCTCGCGCAGGCGCGCCCCGATGCGCTCTATTTCGTCGGCGACGTCGACCCGATCGGGCATTTTCTGCCCATGATCGTCGGCACGCGCAGAATGGCCGATGCCGCACAGAGCGATTTCGCGGTGATCGATACGGCGGGGCTCATCGAGGGGCCGGGCCGCGCGCTGAACGCGTATCAGATCGAATCGCTGCGCCCCGACGCGATCGTCGCCATCGAGCGCGCCCGGGAGCTGGAGCCCACGCTGCGCTCCCATCCGCATTGCCCGGCGCTGCGGCTGCGGCCTTCTTCCAGGGCGGCCGCCAAGTCGGATGCGGCGAGAAAGCGCGCGCGAGAGCGCGCGTTCCGCGACTATTTCGCCGCCGCCCGCGATCTGACCCTCGATCTGGAGCGTCTCGCAATGCAGCGGACTCGCCTTCTCGCCGGCGAGCCGCCCGTCGATCCGCGGGCCCTGGCGCCGGATTTCGCCGACCACCTGTTGTGCGGGGTGCTGGACGCGCAAGGCGAATGCAGCGGCCTGGGCCTCATCGAGCGCATCGAGCTTCCTGCCCGCAGGCTGCGGCTGCATACGCCGGTGCTTCGGGCGCGGATCCGCGCCCTGCAGCTCGGCGACCTCTATGTCGGCCGGGACGGCCGGTTCCTGGGCCGCCGGCGGCCTGGGCTGTTCTGAGCGGCTATGCCGCCTTGAGCGCTCGTGCCTGCGCTTCCTGGGAGGCTCGCTCGATCTCGCGCACGGCGAGATAGCGCCGCTCGGACGTGACGCGCTGCATGAGCGCCACCACGAGCGCGTTCAGCGGCGTGGGCACTTGCAGCTCCTTGCCCAAGCGCACCACTTCGCCGTTCAGGTACTCGATCTCCGTCGGTCGTGCGCGCGCGACGCTTTGCCAGGTCGACCCCTTCAAGGGCCAGCGGAAATCCGCTTCGGCCAGCGGCAGCGAAGTTCCGGGAATGGGCTCGAGGCGGATTCCCGCGCGCTCGGCCACGGCGATGCCTTCGCGCATCAGGCCCACCGCGAGGCCGCGCAGGAAGGGGTCCTTGTACACCTGCTTGAAGCTCGCGTCGCACAGCGCCGGCAGAACGTTGTTCAGGTTGACGATGAGCTTGGTCCAGCGGGCGCCGCGGATGTTGGCGCTGACCGAGGTCGGCAGCGCCTTTTCGAGCACCGCGCGCACGCGCTCGACCACTTCGTCGATTCGGCCGTCGGGCCTGCCGATCAGCAGCCCCTCCGATTGCATAAGCACCACGCGCCCCGGCACCAGGTACTCGGCGTGCAGGGCGACGACGCCGCTCACGAGCTGCCCCGCAGGCACGACCGTGGCGGCCAATTCGTCTCCGCGCAGTCCGTTCTGCAGCACCACGATCGGAACGCCCGCGAGATGCGCCGCATTCCCGCGCAGCGCCGCGACGATATCCTGCGTCTTGACCGTGAGCAGCGCGAGCTCGGGCTTCCCGCTCAGCCGCTCTTCCGCGTGCGGCGTCGCCTTGAATCCGCCGAGCGCGCCTTCGACGTCCAGGCCGGCCGCGCGGATGGCGGCGACGTGCGCGGCACGGCCGACCAGCACGACATCCTCGCCCGCGCGCCACAGCAGGCTGCCGAGCACGCTTCCCACCGCACCGGCGCCGATCACCGCGATGCGCATGCGCCGCTTCGAGCGATCAGTACCCGGCGCGCTCGTAGACGAGCTTCTTCGCCTCGGTGAGCGCGGTGCTGCGGACGTCCGGATCGAACCATTCGAGCTCGACCGGGACGGAGATGCGGCGCTGCAATTGCGATCGCCAAAGGCCGGCATGCGCCATCCAGGCGGCAAGCGTCTCCTCGCTGTCGCCGACCGGCTCCAGCTCGAGCGCGATGTTGATGTTGCCGTTTCCGTACACCCAGGCACGCCGGATGTCCGGATTGCGCGCGGCCCACCGGACAATCGCTTCGGCCACGCTCTTGCCGCTGCGGACTTTCAATGCAATCTCGCCGCGCTATGCGCAGCCGGCCGCTCGGCGCCGACCAGCCCCGCCAGCTCCCACTCGCCCGACGCCGTGTCATGGCGCAGCACCAGCGTGCGCCCATCGTCGGCCTGCACCTTGAAGTAGCGGTGATCGGGCGCGATCCAGCGGTCCAGGATCTCCTTCACCTCGTAGCGCCGCTCGCCCATCGTGAACGCGCGCGGCTCCTCTTCTCCGCGGTAGCCGGCGTAGCACTCGACGCGGATCTTCATCTCAGGGGGGCGGTACTTCGTCCTGCTCGACGCTGTCCACCTTCGGCTCGTCGCGCTGCGGATGCTGCTTCAGGACGCGCTTCAGGCGCTCGTTGGCGCCCTTGCTGCGGCCGTGCCCGAGCTGGATCTCCAGCTCCCCGGGTACAGGCGCCGCGGGCTTCGGCGGCGCCTCCGGCGAGCGCTGGTCGATCCACTTCTGATAGCAGCCCAGGCCGCAGAAGTAGGCCACGTAATCCCTCGCCTCGGCCATCGCGGCCTCGGACTTGGGAACTTCCTTCAGGCACACCTCGCAGAACACGCGCTCGACCATGGGGCACCTCGCGTCAGTTCATGATCCGCCGTTTTTCCGCGCGCGTGTTGCGGGAGATCAAAGGCCGTCGGCAAAGATCGGCTCACAGTACACGGCTATGGAGCAGCGGGCGGCGATCGCGCTGACGGTGAACGGCGAGCCGCGCGAGTTTCGCGGGCGCGCCGATACGCCGCTGCTGTGGGTGCTGCGCGACGCGTTCGGCCTGAAGGGCACGAAATACGGCTGCGGCGCCGGCGACTGCGGCAGCTGCGTGGTGCTGGTGCAGGGCGAGCCGCGGCACTCCTGCACGCTGCCGATCCTCGAGGCGGCGGGAAAAAACGTCCTCACCATCGAGGCACTGGCGCGCGAGCCGCAGCAGCCGCTCATCCAGGCGTGGATCGCCGAGCAGGTTCCTCAGTGCGGCTATTGCCAGCCGGCGCAGCTTCTCACCGCTTCATGGCTGCTCAAGCGCCACCCGCAGCCGAGCGACGCCCAGATCGACGACGCGATGTCGTACGTGCTTTGCCGCTGCGGCAGCTACCCGCGCATCCGGCGCGCCATCCATCGCGCCGCGGCATGGGCGCTCGATGCGCCGCGGCAGGGCACGCAGGCGCTCGGCGCGCTTCCGGCCGCCGCCGGCGCCGGCGGCGGCGTGATGCTCAACCCGTGGCTGCGCGTCAATCGCGACCGCAGCCTCACGTTGATGGTGGATCGCTCGGAAATGGGGCAGGGCGTGATCACCGGCCTCGCGATGCTCGTCGCCGAGGAGATGGAAATAGGGCTGGACCGCCTCCGCATCGAATTCGCGCCGGCGGCACCCGAATACGCCAATGCGCTGATCGGCGAGCAGGCGACCGGCGGCAGCACGAGCATCCGCGCCGCCTGGGACAGCCTGCGCGAAGCCGCCGCCGCGGCGCGCGAGCGGCTCATCGCCGCGGCCGCCGAGCGCTGGGACGTGAAGCGAGCCGAGTGCGTCGCGGAAGCCGGCGAGGTGGTGCATCACTGCAGCGGGAGGCGCGCGCCTTACGCGGCGCTCGCGACGGCGGCGGCAGCGGGGCGCGCGCCGCGCGGCGTCAAGCCGAAGCGGGCGCGCGAATTCCGCCTGATCGGGCGATCGGTTCCGCGCATCGAGGTACCCGACCTGGCGCTCGGCCGGGCAGTGTTCGCGCTGGACGTCACCCGCCCGAGCCCGCTTGACGCGGTCCTCGCGCGCTCGCCTTCTTTCGGCGGCCGCGTGGCGAGCTTCGATGCCTCTCGAGCGCTGCGCGTTCCGGGCGTGGTGAAGGTGCTGGAGGTCGGCGGCGCCGTCGCGGTGGTCGCCGAGGACGTTCCCGCGGCGCTCGCAGGACGCGATGCGCTCGAAGTTTCGTGGGACCTCTCAGGCGCCTGCGCGCTCGACAGCGACGCCATTCGCGCCCGTCTCGCCGCGGCGCTCGAGCGGCGCGGCGCCAGCGCCCGCCGCCGCGGCAGCATCGAGCGTGCATTGCGCAGCGCCAAGCACGTCGTCGAGGCGCGCTACGAGACGCCCTACCTGGCGCACGCGACCATGGAGCCGATGAACTGCATCGCCGAGGTGACCGACGACGCCTGCGACATCTGGGTGGGCATGCAATCCCAGCAGGGGGCGCAGGCATGCGCCATGGAGATTACCGGGCTGCCGCGCGAGCGCGTGCGCGTGCACACCACTTACAGCGGCGGCGGCTTCGGCAGGCGCCTGGAAACCGACTACGTCGCCGAGGCGGTGCGCCTCGCGAAGATGCTGCACCGTGCGGTGCGCGTGCTCTGGACGCGCGCCGACGACCTGCGCCACGACTTCTACCGGCCGGCGAGCCTCACGGCGTTCCGCGCCGGGCTCGACGCGCGCGGCGGCCTGAGCGCCTGGCTGCAGCGCATCGCCGGGCCGGAGCTTGCGCTGGGAGAAGTCGAGATCCCGTACGCGATTCCGAACCTGAGCGTAGTGCGCATCAAGGAAGATCCCGGCGTGCCGACGGGCTACTGGCGCTCGGTCGGGGCCTCGCAGAACGCCTTCAGCATCGAGTGCTTCGTGGACGAGCTTGCGCACGCCGCGGGCAAAGACCCGCTGGCGTTCCGCCTCGCGCTGCTCGCGCACGAGCCGCGCCACCGCGCCGTGCTCGAGCTCGCCGCCGAGCGCGCCGGCTGGCACGACAAGCTCGCGAAGGGAAGAGGGCGCGGCATCGCCGTGTACCGCTCCTATGGAAGCTGGGTGGCCCAGGTCGCCGAAGTGTCGGCCGGCGACGGCGGCGCCTGGCGCGTGGAGCGGATGGTGTGCGCCGCGGACTGCGGCACCGTGGTCAATCCCGACGCCGTCTGCGCGCAGATGGAGGGCGCGGTCGTCTTCGGCCTGAGCGCGGCGCTTCACGGCGAGATCACGCTGCGCGAGGGCGCGGTGGTGCAATCGGGCTTCGAGGACTACCCGATCCTGCGCATGCGCGACACGCCGGAGATCGAAGCGCATCTCGTGCCGAGCCATGCCCATCCCGGCGGCGTCGGCGAGCCGGGCGTGCCGCCGGTGGCTCCGGCTGTTGCCAATGCGCTCTTCGCCGCCACCGGCCGGCGCGTGCGGCGCCTGCCGCTGCAGCATCAATGAACGCGTGGCCGGGCGCGCGTTCATCGGCACGAGCGGGTGGATCTACGACGCCTGGCGCGACGATTTCTACGCGGGCTGCCGGGCGAAGGACTGGTTGCGCTTCTGCGCGGCGAGGTTCACGGCGATTGAGATCAATGCCACGCACTACCGGCTGCAGAGCGTCGGCACTTTTCGCCGCTGGCGCGACGAGACGCCGCCGCAGTTCCGCTTCGCGGTCAAGGCGCACCGCTATCTCACGCACAACAAGAAGCTGAAGGACCCGCTCGGGCCGATTCGCCTCGAGCGCGACCGCGCCGCCGGCCTCGGCGACAAGCTCGCCGCGGTGCTCTGGCAGCTGCCGCGGAACTTCCACCGCAACCTCGAGCGCCTGGAGGGGTTTGCGCGGGCGCTCGGCGCCTGGCGCCGAGCGCGGCATGCCATCGAGTTCCGCCATCCCTCGTGGTTCGATGGCGAGGTCGCCGCGTGCCTCGCCGCGCACCGCATCGCGGTGTGCCAGTCGGACGCGGCCGACTGGCCGCTGTGGGACGCGGTGAGCACCGACCTCGTCTACGTGCGCCTGCACGGGCACGAGCTCACCTACGCGACCAATTATTCGGAGCCCGAGCTGCGCGCGTGGGCACGCAAAGTGCGGCGCTGGACGCGCGAGGGACGCGACGTGCACGTCTACTTCGACAACGATGCCTACGGCGACGCGCCGCGCAACGCCGCGCGGCTCATCGCCCTGGTGTCGCGCGGCCGGTGATCCCGATCCACGAGCTGCTCGCGCGCATCCGCTGGGATCCGGGGTTCGGGCGCGCGCGCTTCGAGATCGCCTATCTCGACCGCAAGCGCAAAGCACTCGTGCGCCTGCCGCTCGAGCGCACCCGCATGAGCGCCGAAGAGCGCTTCGCGTTCGAGGCGCTGGAGGAGGACGGCTCGGTGCACAGCGTGCCGTATCACCGCGTGCGCGCGGTGTGGCGCGACGGCGAGCTCGTCTGGTCGCGCAAGGCGGGGCGCGGCAGCGCTGTTTGACCGGAATCAACACCGCTCGCCTCGGTGGCGCCATCATGACGGGTATGAAATCCGTCCCCTGCATGATCGCGTCGTCGTGAAGCGGCTGACAAGGTGCTGTTTGCCGAGCACGCCGGCGACGTAGTGAAGGTGCGCGGCGAAGAGTTCCTCGTGATCCGGGAGGACGACCTCGTGGGCGTTACGGAGGAAATATGAACCGGTTGGTGCGAGAGCAATACGTTGCAAGAATGCGCAAGCAGCTTGCCGATCAGAAGGCGCAGATCCAAAAGCTGAACGCGAGAGCAAGGGCCACGGCCAAGGAGCTCAAGGCCAGGATGGCGGAAGACTTGAGGAAGCTGCGGACGCGGCTCCGGGCGGTCGAAGAAAAACTCAGGAAGTCCGTCCACTAGACCGCGGCAGCTCGCGGGTGCTGATGATGGCCTTCACCGGCAGGTGATCGGAAGCCTGGACCGCGAGCGGCGAGCGGTGCGCGCCGAAGGCGAGCAGCGCATGGCGCGGCCGGACCCATACCCGGTCGAGCGCGAGCAGCGGCCAGCGCGAAGGAAACGTGCGCTCGGCGGGCGAATGCCCGAACAGGCCGTGCAGCCAGCGCAGCGGCCGCCCGAACGGCAGCCATTCGTTGATGTCCCCGAGCACGACGACCCGCTCATAGAGCGGCACATGCCTTAGCAGCTCGAGGAGCTTCTTCACCTGGAAACGGCGCTCCGCCGGCCTGAGGCCGAGGTGGGTGACGATGACCCGCACCGTCTCGCCGTCCACGTCGAGGTCGACGTCGAGCGCGGTGCGCGGCTCGTGCCGCGGGAAGCCGTAATCGTGGTTGCGCACCGCGAGCACCTTGCGGCGCGTGAGCAGCGCATTGCCCACGTGGCGGTCGTGCCACAGGTGGTCCGGCCCCGCGACCGCCGCCATGCCGAGTGTTTCCTGGAGCGAATCGAGGCCGAAGACCTCCTGCAGGCCGATGGTGTCGCAGCCCAGCTCGGCGATCACGCCGGCGATGCGCTCCGCGTCGCGCGCGCCGTCGTGGCCGACGCAGCCGTGCAGGTTGTAGCTCGCGATGCGCAGGCACTCGGGGCCGAGCTGCGCGTCGAGCGCGCGCCAGTCAGCGAGGCTCGCCGGCTGCTTCACGTGCCGCCATTCTGGAAAACCAGCGCTTTACGTACCAGGCGCCGGCGAGGAGCACGAGCGCGGCGCCGCCGACGAGCCACCAGTTGAACCGCCCGCCCGAGAGCGCCGACTCGATCTCGCCGCCGAGCACTGTCGTGGCGAGCGTGCCGGGCAGCGCGCCGATCGCGGTGGCGAGCGCCAGGTGCCGGAGCTTCAGCCCGATCGCCCCGGCGACGACGCCCTCGACCGCGAACGGGGCCATCGGCACCAGGCGCAGCAAGGTGAGCGCGAGCAGCCCGTGCTTCTTCAGCACCTCGACCATCCTGTCGAGACGCGCGCCGGCGAGGCGCCGGACCGTGTCGCGGCGCATGCGCTTGCCGACGTAGTAGGTGACGATCGCCGAAAGCACGATCCCGGCCATCGCGTAGGCGAAGCCGGGCCATGGGCTGAACGCGACCACCGCGGCCAGCGTGATGAGCGGGCGCGGGAACATGACGAAGCAGGCCGGCGTGTAGGCGAGCATCACGGCGAGCGGCGCCCACCACTGGGCTCCGAAAACGTGCGCCCAAGCGATGATTTGTTCGGCGCTGAGGATCTCGCCGAGCGGCGTGAAGCGCCAGGCCGCGGCGAGCAGGGCGAAGCCGAGCGCGATCAGCGCGAGCCGGCCCCAGGCCGGTGCCTCGCCGAGCATCGCCGGCGGGAATTCGTCGTGCGCCAGCTCGCTCCTCAGCCTGTCGAGCGCGATCGGCTCGTCGGGGTCGGCAACCGAGGCGATTTCGTGGATGACGTCGGGCCATTCCCTGATTTCGTTCAGCTCGCGCAGGCTGCGCCCGTCGCTGCGCAGCGCCGTGATCGCGCCGTGCATGCTTCCGCAGCGCTGCATTTCCCGCGAGAGTTTTTCCGGCGCCACGCCCAGATGCTCGGCGAGGAGGCGCTCGCGGAAGCCGCCGATCGCCGCCGCGACGCGCGCGTCGCCGCGCGACTCGATCAGCACGTCGCACTCGCTGTCCACGCCCATCGAGCGGCTGCACAGGTTGGCCGAGCCGATGCGCAGGCAGCGCTCGTCGACCACCATCGCCTTGGAATGCACGTCGAGGCACCAGCCCTCCCGCAGCCCCGGCATGTGCGGGTAATAGACGCGGAAGCGCGCGTGCCGGTCCGCGTCCTTCAGCCGCCGGATGAGCCGGGTGCGCAGCACGTGCATGGTGTGCTCCTCGAGCCAGCCGTGGCTGAGCAGGCGCAGCACCAGCACCACTTCCGGCCCATCGGGCTCGGCGAGCCGCTGCTCGATCGCGGCCGCGAGGCGCGGCGCCGTGAAGTACTGGCTCTCGATGTAGATATGCCTGCGCGCGGCGGCGATCATGTCGAGATAGAGACGCTCGACTTCGCGCACCGCCGGCACCTCGCCGCGAGGCGGCATGGTGCGCGCGATGCCGACCTCGACGCCGCGCAGGTCGGGCTGAAGCGCGTCCGGCCAGGGGTCGTGGCCGGCGCTTACTTCCTTGAGCGTCTTGCCGGTGGCGAGCCGCCAGCGCTCGCGCGCGATGGCGGCGAGGGCGCGCGCCGCATCGCCGTCGACCGCCATCATCAAGTCGTGGACGGGCGGATAGGAGCTGCCATACGCCGTGCGGCGCGGATCGTCCGGACGATGCTCGCTGTTGTCCCAGCGCCGCGCCGCGAGGTCGATGCCGCCGACGAAGGCGAGCGCGTCGTCGATGAGCACGATCTTCTGGTGCTGCGAGCCCGCGACCGGGTGGGTATCGTCGTAGCGCAGGCGCACGCGGCGCGAGGGCTTCCACCCGAAGCCGTACGCCGGCGGGAACTCGCGGTCGGCGGCGTAGAGCATCGGATAGTCCCAGTCGAGCACGTTCACGTGCAGGCGGCGCCGGCGCCGCACCAGGTAATTGAGGAACTCGCCGAGCAACGCGGGCGGTGCCCCTTCGGGAACCGGATCGAAGTGCAGTTTCGTCCGGCTGTTGAAGTCCCAGGCGAGGATGGTGATCGAGCGCCTGGCGCGCAGCGCCGCCTGGTGGAACGCCCTGAAATACGCTTCGGCGTCGACCAGCAGCGCGACGCGCTCGGCGCGCGCCACCGCGCAGCAATTGTCGCCCGGGCGCAGCAGGCTATCCGAAGACGCGCTGAACATAGGATTGCTCGATCGGGCGCAGACCCGAAGCCAATCTAGCTCCGGCGTCGCGCGGCGCCTTGATCGCTATCAAAGCGCGCGTCGCCCTTCGCATCAGGGCTCGAGCGTGAGCTTGACCGCCAGCATGAGCGCGACGCCCGCGGCGAAGGCGGCGAAGTGAACGACGTTGGCCCGCAGCTCGGCGTGCGCCTTTACCTCGGGAATCAGGTCGGCGGCGCCGATGTAGATGAAGTTGCCGGCGGCGAACGGCGCGAGGAAAGACAAGTCGAGCCGGAACGAGGCCGCGTAGGCGATCAGGCCGCCGGCGAGGAAGGTGAGCGCCGACAGCACGTTGTAGAACAGCGCGCGGCGCTTCTCCCAGCCGCCGTGCACCAGCACGCCGAAGTCGCCGAGCTCCTGCGGCACTTCGTGCGCCGCGGCCGCGAGCCAGGTAACGACGCCGAGACGGATGTCGATGAGAAAGGTGCCGGCCACCGCCAGGCCGCCGAGGAAGTTGTGCAAGCCGTCGCCGATCAGGATGAGGTAGGTGAGCGGCTTCTTGCAGGCAACGTCGGCGCGGTGGCAGTGATGCCAGTGCAGGAACTGCTCGAGGCCGAAGAACACCGCGAAGCCGGCGAGTACGAGGGCGTAGACCGCGACATCGCTCATGCCGGCCTCGAGCCCTACGGGCAGCATGTGGAAGAAGGCGCCGCCGAGGAGCGACCCGGCGGCGAACGCGACCAGCGGAAGCAGGACGCGCTGCAGCGTGCGCTCGGAGAGCACCAGGGTGGCGCTTCCCACCATCGCGATCGCGCTCATGGCGAGCCCGCCTCCGACGATCCACGCCAGCACCGGATCCATGATCCCCGGTCAATGCACCAGCAGCACCGGGATGGTTGCACGCCTTGCCACGCCGTCGGCCACGCTGCCGAGGAGCAGGCGCTCCACGGCGCTGCGCCCGCGCGCGCCGAGCACCACCAGATCGGCAGGCCACGACGCCGCTTCCTCGACGAGCGCGGCGGCGGTCTGCTGCCCGGGCGTTGCGGTCTCGAGGAGGCGCGCTTCGGCGGCGACGCCGGCCGCGCGCGCGACCTCGCTTGCGGCAGCGAGCAGCGTTTCGCCTTCAGCGCGCCGCGCCGCGGCGATTTGCGCGAGGTCCAGTCCCAGCTCCGGCGCCACGGGCAGCCAGCCCATGTCCACGACGTGCACTACGCGCAGCGCCGCGCCGAGCACTTTCGCGAGCGCGACGGCGTGCCGCAGGGCATGCTCGGCGTGCGCGCTTCCGTCCATGCCTGCAAGAATTCGCTTGTACACTAGCTTCGAAGCAACGCGTGGTGCTTGGTCGGGCCCGAATCGCCGACGTCGATTCCGCCGATCAGGCCGTCGAGCGCGAGCAGGATGCGTCGCAGCAGGTCGCCGTCCCCGCCCGGCATGCCTTCCTCGGTCGCGACTTCGGCCTCGCACGCGTCGTACTCCCAGAGCTTGAGGATCTCGATCTTCTGCTCGCGCGTGAGGCCAGCATGCGCTGCCACGTCCTCCGGGGTCGCGAACACGGAAGCCGGGTCGACCAGGGCCTGCTCGAGGTTCACGGCCTGCGATGTCATGAGAAAGAGATTAGCGAGCCCGGCGACGGTCACTTTGACGTCCCTCGCCCGGAGTGGCTCGCGTTCGCCTGAAGTATCGCGCGGACCCCGGAGGCTTGTTTGATAATAGTCAAGTCCGGCTTCGATCCTGCTTCTAACGTGGACGCTGGGAACCGTTCATGGCCATCCGGGTCGTTCTCGCCGAAGACCAGCGCATGGTGCGCGAGGCGCTCGGCGCGCTGCTGGCCCGCGAGCCGGACATCGAGATAATCGGCGAGGCGGCGAACGGGCGCGAGGCCATCGAGCGCGCGCTGGAGCTGCGCCCCGACGTGCTGGTGCTCGACATCAGCCTGCCCGAGGTGGAAGGCATGGAGGTGGCGCGCACCTTGCGGCTGCGCGCCCCGGAGGTGAAGGTGCTCGCGCTTTCGGTGCACAACGACCCGCACATCGTGCGCGAGATGCTCAAGGCCGGCGCTGCCGGCTACGTCGACAAGTCTTCGGCGCTTGAGGAGCTGGTGCGCGCCATCCGCCTGGTCGTGCAGGGCAAGCTCTACCTGTCGCCGGAGCTCACGCGCCAGGCGCTCGGCCCGCGCTTTACGGGCATCAACAACGCCAACCTCAGCCAGCGCGAGCGCCAGGTCATCGCCTTGCTGGCGAGCGGCAAGCGCTCGCTGCAGATCGCCGCAGAGCTGAACATCTCGCTCGCCACCGTCGAAGCCCACCGCCGCAACATCATGCGCAAGCTCGGCCTGCACACCGTGGCCGAGCTCACCCGCTACGCGGTCCGCCACGGCCTGACGTCGCTCTGAAGCGATACCGGTTTCCCGGTATCAAAATTCATCGCGTCCCGGAATGTTGCGCGCGCTGCGCGCGCGCTAACGTGCTTGCCGGGGGCGCAGGCATGGAATATCTGCAGGGCACGCTGGTGGTCGACCGGCGCGGCGACATAATGATGTGCAGCGGGCTGCTCGCGCGGCGCGTCGGGCGTTGCGCGCACGAGCTCGCCGGCGAGCCCGTGTGGAGGCTGCTCCCGGGATGGACGCCGTTCGGCGAGCGGCGCGCCGAATCGAGCCTCTGTCTGCTTGCCGGGCATGGTGCGGCCACGGTGCGCGTTTCATGGGAGCCGGTCCACCTGCCTGGCGAGACGTTGTTCGTGATCGAGGTGCGCGGCCCGCCCGAGGCGCCGGCGCCGTCCGCGCTCGCGGCCGCCGCGGAGCTTTCTCCGGACGCGGTCATGATCACCGACCGGTGCGGGGTGATCCGGCACGTGAACGCGGCGTTCGAGGCGATGACCGGCTATTACCGCATGGAGCTGGCGGGACGCACGCCCGCGGTGCTGAAGTCGGGCGTGCAGGACACGGGCTTCTACCGCGACCTCTGGAATACGATCCTCCGCGGCGGCGTGTATCGCGGCGTGCTGGTCAACCGCAGGAAGAGCGGCGAGCTCTATCACGAGGAAAAGATCATCCGCCCCGTGCCGGACGCCGGCGGCCGCGCGACGCATTTCGTCTCCTCCGGGCGCGACATCAGCGAGCGCGTGCGCGAGCTGCAGGCGCTGCGTCATGCCGCGACGGCCGACAGCGCGATGTATCGGGCGAAGCGCGCCGGCGGCTACGCGTTCCGCTTCCATCGCCAATTGCTCGCAGCCGTGCCGCAGCTGGCCTGTGCCGATGCCTAGCGCATTCGACAAGCTGGCGAGCACCCGGCGCCACGTCCGCAGCGGCGGGCCGCTTTTCTCCGCCGGCGATCCGTTCGGCTCGCTGTACGGCGTGCAAGGCGGCTTCTTCAAGACCAGCGTGGTCGACGGCGAAGGCCGCTGGCAGGTGACGGGCTTTTACATGGCGGGCGACCTGCTGGGGCTGGACGGCATCGGCGCAGGGCGCTACCAGCTCACGGCGACTGCCCTGGAGGACAGCGTGGTCGCCGTGATGCCCTATCCGCCGGACCTGCAGTGCGAGCTCCATAGGATGCTTTCGCGGGAGATCGTGCGCGAGCACAGGCTGATGCTGCTGCTCGGCTCGATGCACGCGGAGCAGCGCCTGGCGGTCTTCCTGCTCAACCTCTCGAGGCGCTTGCAGCGGCGCGGGTACTCGCCGTTGGAGTTTCATCTGCGCATGACGCGCGCGGACATCGGCAGCTATCTCGGCATGACGCTCGAGACCGTGAGCCGCCTGTTCTCCAGGCTCCAGGAGCAGGGCATCCTGGAAATCCGGCAAAGGCGGGTGCGCCTGATCGACATCGATCGCCTGCGGGCGATCGCCGAGCCGGCGTAGCATTGTATTCATCGTGTACACGGCACTGCCATGAGCGAACCAGTCACCCTGCGGCTCGACCGCGCCACGCGCAGGAGGCTCGACAGGCTGGCGAAGGCAACCGAGCGCAGCCGCGCCGCGCTTGCGGCCGACGCGGTGCGCCAGTACCTCGACCTGAACGAGTGGCAGATCGCCGCCATCCAGGCGGGCGTGCGGGAAGCCAATCGCGGCCGACTCACCGACCACGGCAAGCTGAAAGCCAAGTGGGAGAAAAGGCTGGCGGGTGCGGTAGACGGCTCTCGCTGAGCTGGACCCAAACTACAAATAGCGTGGCTGGTACATAAGGCGGGCGATGCTTGCCGCTTCGGTTTTCGCCACTGCCGCCGCCACCGCTGCAGCCACTTCCCGCATGCGCGCCGCGGCGGGATAGACGCGCCCCTGCGCGAGATCGGCCTCCGACACCTGGTTCGCGAGGGCGCGCGCGGCGGCGAGGAACATCTCGTCCGTGACGCGCGTCGCGCCCGAGACGAGCAGGCCGAGGCCGACGCCGGGGAAGACGAAGGAGTTGTTCGCCTGCCCCGGCGCGTGCACGCGGCCGGCGAGCGTCACGGGGGCGAACGGGCTGCCGGCGGCGAAGAGCGCGCGCCCCTGCGTCCAGGCGTAAGCCTGCTCGGCGGTGCATTCCGCTTTCGTGGTGGGATTCGACAGCGCGAAGACGATGGGGCGCGCGTTTGCGCGCGCCATCGCCGCGAGCACCGGCTGCGTGAAGAGGCCCGCCTGGCCGGTCGCGCCGACGAGCGCCGTGGGCCGGAAGCTCTCGATCGCCGCGCACAGGTCGGCAGCCGGCGGCCGCTCCTGCGCGAACGGACGCTTGTGTTCGGCGAGATCCGCGCGGCTCGAGATCACGAGGCCACCGGAATCGACGAACAGGCAGCGGCTCTTCGCCTCGGCCTCGGTGAGCCCCTCGCGCTGCATCGCCGCGACCACGAGCTTGCCGATGCCGAGGCAGGCCTCGCCTGCGCCGGCGAAAAGAAGGCGCTGCTCCGAGAGGCTGCGGCCGGTGATGCGGCCGGCGGCGTACAGGCCCGCAAGCCCCATCGCGCCGGTGCCCTGCACGTCGTCGTTGAAGCAGCACAGGCGCTCGCGGTAGCGCGCGAGCAGCCGGAAGGCGCAGGCGTTGTTGAAATCCTCGAACTGCACGATCGCGCTGGGAAACACCGCCTGCGTCGCGGCGACGAGCTCTTCGACGAGCGCGTCCCAGGGCTCGCCGGTCATGCGTCTTTCCCGCTCGCCGAGATACAGCGGGTCGCCGCGCAGCGCCTCGTTGTCCGTGCCCACGTCGAGTGCGACGGGCAGGCATAGCTCCGGCCGCACGCCGGCGCACGCGGTGTAGAGCGCGAGCTTGCCGATCGGGATGCCCATGCCGTTCGCCCCGAGATCGCCCAGCCCGAGGATCCGTCCGCCGTCGGTGACGACGATGATCCGCACCTCGTGCTGCCAATTGCGCAGCACCTGGACGATGCGCCCGCGATGCTCCATCGACAGGTACAACCCGCGCGGCCGCGCATAGATGCGGCTCCACTGCAGGCAGGCTTCGCCGACGGTCGGCGTGTAGACGACCGGCAGCAGCTCCTCGAGATGGTCGAGCAGCACGCGGTAAAAGAGCGCCTCGTTCTCGTCCTGCAGCGCACCGAGGTAGAGGTACTTCTCGAGCGGGCTCGCCTTGGCGCGCAGGTTGGCGAGCACGCGGGCCGCCTGCTCTTCGAGCGATTCGACGCGCGGCGGCAGCAGTCCTTCGATGCCGAGGCGCCCGCGCTCGTCGCGCGTGAAAGCCGTCCCTTTGTTGCGCAGCGGGTCGCTCAGCGCGTCGCGGCCTTCCATGACCCGATTGTCATGGCCTCAAGGTTCGGGATGTTGATGCGGGTCAACGCGGTGCCCCGGCACAGGAAGAACATGCAAACCGTGCATCGGCCCTCTCTAGCGTATCGCCGTCTCGAGAACTGCGACCTGTGCGCGCGCTACTGCCGCGTGAACCGGCGCAGCACCATCGAAGGCGCGGTGTGCCGCACCGGCGAGCCCGCCGTCGTCGCGAGCTACGGCCCGCACCACGGCGAGGAGGACCCGCTGCGCGGCTGGCGAGGCTCGGGCACGATCTTTTTCTCGGGATGCAACCTGCGCTGCGTGTTCTGCCAGAACTGGGAGCTCTCGCAGCGCCGCGTGGGGCGCGAAGTCGAGCCGCGCGCGATCGCCGGCATGATGCTCGAGCTGCAGGCGCAGGGCTGCCACAACGTCAACTTCGTCTCGCCGAGCCACGTGGTCGCGCAGATCATCGCCGCGGTGACCGACGCCCGTGCGCGCGGGCTGCGCGTGCCGATCGTCTACAACACCGGCGGCTACGACAGCCTGGAGGCGCTCGCGCTCCTCGACGGCATCGTCGACATCTACATGCCGGACATGAAGTACGGCGACCCGGCGCTTGCCAGGAAGTACTCGAAGGTCCGCGATTACGTCGAAGTCAACCGCGCCGCGGTGAAGGAGATGCACCGGCAGGTCGGCGACCTCGTGCTCGACGCGGACGGCATCGCGCAGCGCGGCTTGCTGGTGCGGCACCTCGTGATGCCGCACGGCATCGCCGGCACCGAAGAGGTGCTGTCGTTCCTCGCCGAGGAGATCTCGACGAACACCTACCTCAACCTGATGGACCAGTACCGGCCGTATCACCGCGCCCGCGAGTTCCCCGAGCTCGCCCGGCCGATCACGCGCGAGGAGCACCGCGAGGCGCTCGCGATCGCCGCGCGGCACCGGCTCGCCCGCCTGGACCACACCTGACGGCTATTCGGCGTAGTCGATGTCGACGCCTTGCTTGAGGAGTTCGGCGCGGCGCGCCGCGTTGTACTGTGGAACCCAAGCGTGTGGCTCTGCCGAACGAACCGGATTCAATGGAGCGTGCGGGCATTCAAGCGTCCGCTTCGATCGCTTGGCAGCATGTCCGGAACTGGCCCGCTGCGGACAGTCGGGCCGCCAGCTCGCTTCTGTAGCACGTCCGTGCTACATTGACCCTTTCTTTGACGCCTTCGGCGCCGGAGTCCCGCCATGTCCACAACCACGATTCGTCTCCCGGACCACCTCAAGGCCCGAGTGGCAGCCGCTGCCAAGCGTGCGGGCACGACGACGCACAGCTTCATCCTCGAAGCCATCGCCGAGAAGGCGGATGACGAGGAAAGGCGCAGCGATTTTCACGAGGTTGCCGAGAAGCGGTATGCCGGCATCATCGCCTCCGGCAAAACGATTCCTTGGAGCGAGATGCGCACCTACCTGGAAAGCCGGCTTGCGGGCAAGAAGCCGCGCCGGCCGGCGGCAAGAAAGCTGGCACGCTGAGAAATGTCGCGAGTCGAAATCGCCCCCGAGGTGGGTGACGATTTCGAGCGCATTTTCGATCACCTTGCCCAGTACGACGCCGACAACGCGGCCGCGCGGATCCGCGACATCATCCAGGCGTTCAATGTGTTGGAGTCGAACCCGCTGATTGGACGCCCGGCACCGGGCAACAAGCGGGAGTTGATCATCGGGCGCCGCTCTCGCGGCTATGTGGCTTTGTACCGCCACGTGGCGGAGATCGACACCGTGTTTATCCTCGCCCTGCGCAGCCAGCGGGAAGCCGGCTACAGGAGAAGCTGACGGGTCGACATGGTCCACGCCAGGATTCGCGTTACGCGGGCGGCACCAAACGGCCAATAGCGGACATCTGTCCGATGCCGGAAGGGGCCCAAAGGACATTCGCCGCCATCTAGCGCTATTCGGCGGTAAGTTGACGCTAGACGAATAGCCCGTTTCCTAACTGTGCGAGGGGGCTCGCAGTCCGTGACCCACAGAGAGCATCGAAGGTAACGGAAATCGTTGACCACAGACTGCAAAGCCCGGTATTTTGGGGCCGCGAACGACGCTTGGCCGGGTTTGCGCGATTTTGGTTAACCTAGTTCGAGCCTCGTCACCCACAACAACGACAAGACGATGACTTTTAGGACCTCGCAGACCGCATTTGAAGACAGCCACTTCCGCCATTGGGGGACCGCGGAGGAGGTAGACCTCTATTTGGATCGCTGCCAAGTTGAAACGCCAACAGAGCTTGTGACGCAAGTCTGGGAGTGCGTCATGCAACATCGGCGACGGATTGGCACTGTACTCGACTTCGGCGCAGGCGACGGACGCTTTGCTGCCGCCGGTCGCTTTCAACGCTATACCGGATACGAAGTCGATCCGGCGCGCTGGCGTGGGGCGAGCCTACCAGCGAATGCGCGGCTTATTCATCGCTGCGCCTTTCGAAGCCGGTTGCGGGCCGCAGATCTCTGTATTGGCAACCCGCCTTACGTGCGAAACCAAGATCTGCCAGAAGGCTGGCGTCAGTGCGCAGCACGGGTCGTTCGCGAACGCACTGGCGTCGAGCTCTCGGGCCTGGCGAACGCTTGGCAGTATTTTTTTTTCCTGGCGCTGTCGAGCACGCACGATCGCGGCCTCGTTGCGCTCGTCATTCCGTATGAATGGGTTTCACGGCCGTCATCGAAAGCGCTTCGCGAGTACATTCGATCGCGCGGCTGGAACGTGACGGTTTATCGCTTGCCTGATATGACTTTCGGGCGAGTCCTTACAACCGCGTCCATTACGGTCGTCGACAAGCGAGCTCGGGAGGGGAGCTGGGCTTACTTCACCCCGCGAGGCGATGTATTCGAGCAAACGCGGTTTGCCGCAGGAAGCAGAGCTAAGGTCCTGGAATATGGCCGCGCGAAGACCGAGAGTCCTGCGCGCGCCAAGCGGGGCTTAAGTCCCGGTAGTCAGAAGGTTTTCGTGCTCAGCGAAATGCAAAGGGCAGAACTGGGGCTTCGGGTTGGCCGCGATGTGCTTGCTTGCGTTACGAGCCTTCGACCACTGCCGGCTTCCTGTGCCACGCTCTCTTTAGCGACCTTCGCCCGCTACTACCGCGAGGCCGGTCGGCGTTGCTGGCTCCTGAATGTTTCAAGCGGACCCTCGTTTGAGCTTAAGGCCTATCTCGACAGTGTTCCACCGAAGGACCGCGATACAGCGACTTGTACGTCCCGAAATCGCTGGTGGCAATTCACAATGCCACAGGCGCCCTCCATATTTGTGGCCACAGGCTTTCGAGGCAAAGGGACAAAGGCAGTCGTCAATGCCATTGGCGCGCATGCTGTCGGATCGGTCTGCGGCGTCCACGGCCCAAGCCTTTCATCCGCTGCAGGCATAGCGCGCAAGATGCGGAATGCCGAGGTTGCATCAAAGGTTGTCGCCCACTCGAAGGGATTGCGCAAGCTAGAGATCAATCAAATCAATTCGCTCCTGGCGAATCTCATAAAACGCTAAGCCGCACGTGAGTCCTGCCGCAAGACTGAGCGATTCGGACCTTCTCGAGGAAGACAAAGTCGCGTTTTCGATCGAGGGACGCATTGTTCGCGAACTAGGCGAGCGCCTTGTTAAAGCACCCGAGGTGGCGCTTATCGAGCTGGTCAAAAACTCGTATGACGCAGACGCGGAGTGGTGCGAACTGCTGAACGATTACCCCAACGGCATCGTAGTTCGCGACAACGGCCATGGAATGACATTGGATGAATTTCGAAATGCCTGGATGCGAATTGGCACCAGCGCGAAAGAAGACACTCCCGAGAGCCGCAAGTACAAACGCACGATTACGGGCGAGAAAGGCATAGGTCGCTTCGCCGTACGCTACCTCGGTAAGCGCCTCGTGATGCGAACCGTTGCCGATGACTCTCAGCGCGGCCGTACCGCTTTGGAAGCAGTGTTCGACTGGCCGGAGGTAGATCGTCACGAGGATCTCGGGAAGATCCTGATCCCTTACACGTTGCGCCGAGCCCGAGGCGAAGACACGGGGACAACACTCACAATCTCGGTGCTGCGCAAGCCGGCAGGCACAATCAACACGCG
The DNA here is from genome assembly GCA_004297625.1 of Betaproteobacteria bacterium. Classification (GTDB taxonomy): domain Bacteria; phylum Pseudomonadota; class Gammaproteobacteria; order Burkholderiales; family SG8-39; genus SCGC-AG-212-J23. The sequence continues at coordinate 46,416 of SCTY01000072.1, forward strand.
CCAAGTGAAAACGGCGGCGGTGACAAACCTCTCGCCGTACAAGAGCCTACTGGAGGCTTCGCCGGTAAAGGAATTGATACGAGAGGAATCTTCCTCGCCGGATCCTGGGTTCTCGCTGCACCTACGTGATTCGTCTGGCGAAGATGAGATCGCCGATGTGGCAGAACAAGTACTTAAGCACTTCGTTTTGCGCTGCGTAATTACTCTAAAAAGAAGTCACCTTTATCTTAGGATCTTTGAGCCAGGGCAGGCCAAACCCCGCATTGACATAAAAGACAAATACGAGAACTCCGTTGGTCCATTGTTTGTCGATTTCAGGTTCTATCCGCAACGAAAGGGGTTGCTGCAGGGAATTGAGATCGATGGCACGGTGGCTCGCTCGTGGCTGAAGGTAAACAGTGGCATTGCCGTGTTTGATCGAGGCTTTCGTGTACTCCCATACGGAACGCCCGGCGACGATTGGCTGCGAGTTAATCAAGATCGCTCTAGGTCAGCGCGTCATCCGGTGTCGAATATTGCCAAGCGGCATTTTCCGATGAGCCCTCGAGAGGAAGCTTCGACCTCGCTCAACTACATGCTCCGGCTGCCACGAACCGAACAGCTAGTGGGCGTTGTACAGGTGCGGGGGCGCAGGGCGCTTCGAGAAGACGCGAGTGAAGATGGCCTGATTGCTACAGCGGACCGAGAAGGCTTCATTGAGAACGATGCCTACGAGCAGCTTCGGGACATTGTTCGGGGTGGTGCTGAAGCAATCGCATATGTGGACCGGCAGCTCCAGCTAGAGGAGATCAAGCGGGAAGCACAACGCGTTCGATCGCAACTGCGGGCAACCACTCGGGCGGCAATCAAGGAGATCGAATCCAATCCGCGGCTGACTCCCGCAGAAAAAAAGAGATTTGTCGGACGGCTGACCCAGCAGGAAGAGCTTCAGTCACGGCAAGAAGAGGTTTCGGCGCTTCGCGAGAGCGCCCTCGAAGTGATGAGCTTGTTAGGCGTCGTGGCCGGATTCATGACTCATGAATTCGGCACTGCGATTCATGAGTTAGAAAAGTCGCTTGAAGTACTGCGAGCAGCTTCTCGCAAGTCGCCTGAGATCGCAACGTCCGCAAAGGAGATTGAAGCCAGTATTTATAAGCTAAAGGAATTCGTGACCTATTCACAGGGATATGTCCGCGGAGCTTCCGACTTACCGAGGAGTCCCTACCCTGTAAGGCCGAGGGTGCAACAAGTGATTCGGGTGTTCGGTCAGTACGCGGCCGATCGCAAGATTCTCGTCTCTGTGGACATTGACGCAGAGCTAACAGCGCCTCTTGTGCCTGTCTCGCTTTACAACGGAATTGTCCTTAATCTGTACACTAATGCGCTGAAAGCGATCACAGCACGGTCCGGAACATCCGAGCGCCGCATCGCTTTCCGGGCATGGAACCAAAAAGGCGTTCACGTCCTTACGGTCTCTGATACGGGGATCGGGATTCCGGCGGCGCTTCGCAAGCGAGTCTTTGATCCTCTATTTACGACTACGGAAGCAAATCGAGATCCACTCGGATCGGGCATGGGCCTCGGCCTCGCTTTGGTCAGCCGATGCGTAGAAGCCTTTCGCGGGAAGGTGCGTGTCGTTGCAGCACCACCCGGTTTTACGACATCCTTCCGCGTAGAACTACCGATCGGGGCGTCGAGATGAGTGGGATTCTGTTAATCGACGACGATCACAAAATGATCGTGCGATTGAAGGACCGTCTGGATGCGCGACTTGGTGCGGCATCTGGCGTCGCTACCACGATATGGGAACCAAGCGACCGAGATGGCGACGGCTTAGCACGCTTCGAAGGCCTCGTGCGTGACCATGACGTCAAGCTCGTCGTCACGGACTTTGACCTCACGCGCCAGGGGATGAGCGGGTTGTTTGGGGCGACGATTGTGGATTGGTGTCAACAGGTGCTCATACCGGTCGCCGACTTTTCGCGCGCTCTGGAGAAGAGATTACCGGAGGAACCAAATCTGTTCGAAGTGAGGATCTCCGCTGACACTGAAATCGCGGCAAGGCAAATCGCATCGATTTACTCGGGTTTCAAACAGGTCCATGACGGACTAGCGGCGGCACGAGCGATCGAAGGATTTAAGAGCTTTCGAAGCCCTGCCGCTGCACTGGCAGCCATTCTGAAGGGAACGACGGATGAGAGTCCTTTTGCCCTGTACTCTACGCGGTATGGCGGCGCTAACAGCATGCTGCTTGACAGAATAAAGCAGACACTATCGCCGGACATCATCCCTAATGAGGAGGAAAAAAACCTAGTTCTCTCTTACATCTGCGGGCACTTGCTGCTCAATGCAGTGCTTCGCTTTCCCGGGCCCATCATTCATCACGAGGCGCTCGGCGCTTACTGCGGAATTGACCCTGCCACCGGGGCAGAGCTCGCCGATATGTTCGCTGCTTGCGAATATGAAGGTCCGTTCCAAGAAATGGGATCGTTCTTTTGGTTTGACTGCGTTCAAGGCGTCATTCAGGAACACGCCGAACTTCTCCAAATCGAAACAGAATCCGAAACCGTAGGTGAATTCAATAGAACGGTTGTCGAGCAGGTGTTAAAAAAGCAACTGCCGGCGCATGGGTGCCCCCGCTGCGCTGGAAAGAACGGCGGCTTCTGGTGTCCGCTAACCCGCAAGACCGTCTGCCTGCTGAGTTCATGTTCGGTAGCCAGCACGAGCTGGGTGCCCCGAGGAGCGCAACTCTGTCGCATTGAGCGCAACTTCTATGACGAGTGGGCTCCGATTCTTGGAGCTTAGCGCGAATGGCAACAGGTTCCGAGCATCGATTGGTCTCCCGTGTCGGTAGTTTGTGGGACCGACTCATCCGCGAATTGCGGGTTCTGAACGGACGTGTCCTGGTCACACCCGACAAGGGATTTGATTTATTTAGACCAAGCACGCAAGAGCCACTACACGGGTCAATGCGACTGGATGTCGGACCAATGGCTCTGCAGGTCCCTGAGCGCGCGTCCGACACGCGCTTGAATCTCTATATTGCTGTCAATGGCTTCCTGTACTACGACCAAGTCGCCTTCCAACAACAGAACGAACTACGCACAACCAGATTCGGCACACAGGTCGCTTATTTTCGACGCGTGGGAGATCGATATGACCACGTCTTCGGAGCGCATTTCGACTTCTCCGAGGACATGGTGGGTCATCCGGCATTTCATGCGCAGTTCAAGAGCCAGTACGAGATGTTCCCCATCGTGATGGAAAATCTAGGCGTCACAGGCGAAGCCAAGAACTGCCTCACGAACGTCCTGGCTTCAGCGCGAGTTCCTTCAGCTCAGCTCGATGTGTTTTCACTCATGCTTCACATCTTTGCGGATCGATTGATCTGGAGAGACTCGAATGAGGAAGAGAAAGGTGCATTTTCGGCCCTTCTTTCATTGAGTTCATCGGTCCAAGGAGCCGGACATCATTTCCCCCGATTTCGAAACGGAGTTGTTCAGGATTGTATGTCCTCCCGCCATTGGTATCCCACGTGAAACCCTCACTGGCGTGATAACGCAATGGCTACCGCAGTCCCAAGATGGGAACCCGTCTTTCGGACGAGCCGCTGCGAATGGTCGCTCGTAGAGGAAATTACTTCAGTCCGCGCGAGCGGGCTCGGATCAAGCACCAATTCATTCAGCTTTCCAAGCTACGAGTTCATCCTCCCTCCGGAACATTGTTCGAGCAGCTGGATTTCGCGCAGCACGTCGAGGAAGTATTCAAGGCTATTCGATCCGCGCGGACAACAAGACAGGTCATTATCGAAGCATGGCTTCTGGTCGACCACGTTGTAACGTATTTTCTGCGCGATGGACTGCAAATTCCGGAGCGCATTGACGACGCCTTGTCGCTGGTTCCATGGTCCTTCGAGAATAAGCTGAAACTGTTGAAAGTCCTGATAAAGGAGGAAGGCGGCAAGCTTCCCAACCAGAAGAGCTATCTGGCCTTTGAGCTTCATCCCGAGTTTCATTCGCAACTGATTCAGGGCGACCCGGACCTCTACGAAAGATTGGCGACGGCCGCGCAAGATTTCGAATCATCTCGTTGCCCAGATAAGTCACTCGCGCTAATGCGCAACAGCTTTGCGCATACGAGATTTGTGCCCGAGTGCTGGTTTGAAAGGGCTACTCGACTTGATGCTCAGTGGTTTGAGAACTGCCGCCGGCTGAACAAAGCGCGGAACACTGCGGCCCATCACTTTCGGCTTAACGACCGAAACCTTCTTGCGATGTTTCGCGTAACCACACGCGCCGCTCTAAAGACCGCGCTCATCAAGGCAATCAAGCTGATCGTCTTTGAGGAACCAAAGAGCGGTGGGTAAAGGCAACATTGATTGTGTTGCTAACGTTGCCCCTTCATAGCAGCGGCTGAATTGTCCGCCTTGGGTGTGCGCCGTGATAAGGCGGCGCTTTCCAGTGGGTGAGAATCCCACCCGGCAACCGCTCCAGCCGGAAGCAACCGGAGCAGTCATGGAGGTAACGAAATGGCTGAAGCCTTCGGATAGCGGGTCACGAATTGGTGACCGCGCGA
>SCTY01000073.1 GCA_004297625.1 Betaproteobacteria bacterium
TAACCGGTCATCGACATCGATATTTGTTTCATCTTCTTTTCGCTCCGTCGTCCCATACCGATTCAACGTTTATGCTTGCATCGGGATGACGAAAGCGATGGGTTTTTCAGAGTTTCCCTAGGGTGTAGCCGGTGAGCTTGAAGAGCCGGCCGTACGACGTGAGCTCGGGGAACTGGCCGCCGGCGTGGCAGGAAACGCAGTTCTGGCCGGTCTGCCGCGCAAAAAGCGGAACCGCCTGTGCGCTCGAGGACAACCCTGCGGCAAGCAGCGCCGCGACGCTCGCCAGCGCCCATGCCGTCTTCTCGAGCTTCAATCTTGCGTTGCTGATCGAGAACGGCATTGCAGTCTCCTTCCTGAGCGTTGCGGGCAGAAGACTGTAGCTGGTTCGGCGCGCGGCAACATTAAGGTCCCTTCAGATCAATGCAAGCGGCGTGCAAGCTACCTTAACGTGACCCGCGCATCGCGACGCTTCAGCTCGCACCGCACGAGTCGTACTCCACGCGGGTCCGTGCCGTGACGTAAGCGGATCGCCGGCTCGGCGCGAAACCGACGTCCCAGATCTCGCGCGGCGTGCGCACGCACAATTCGGCGAACCGCCCCATGGGTTGCCGGACGCCGCGCGGGCGCGCGGCAAGCGCGCAGGCGCCGCGGATCGGCTCGGAAAGCTCGATCTTCTGCGCGCGCTCGAGCTGCCGGTCGATGCGCCACAGCGAGCCGTGCGCGTAGCTCAGCGCGAAGAAGGCGCCCTGCTCCGCCGAATACGTGAGCGCGGAAAAGCCCACGTCCTTGTCCGTGTCGGCGTCGAGCGCGAGCGGATGCACCGTGACGGCAAGAGTCTCGGCGTCGATCTTCCACAGCGTCGGCACCACGTTGCTGGTCACGACCGCGTCGCCGCCGGGGCCGAGCGCGAGATCCGGCATGCAGCCGTACGCGTTGCCGACCGCTACCCACTGCGGCAGCGGGATCGCCACCCGCTTCGACCCCTTGACGTCGTATAGCGCCACACCCTCGAGTGTCAGCACCCAGACGCGGTTCCGCGCCGGGTCGACCCGGTAGCGCGCTTCCGGAGCACGCCATTCAGCCGGATTCGATTCCGGCGAAGGGGCGGCCCCGCTGTCGCATCCGCCGCTCGCGGCCAGGCACGCGGCGAGGAGGAACGCCTTGGCGGGATTTCCGATGCTCATACGTACTCCTTTCCCAAAAATGGGACGGAGCAGCGCTTGAGACGGAATGTCCTTGTGGACCGGGTGTCTGCGAAAGACCCGGCTGGAGCCCGGTGGCGGACTCTACATGGCCCGCAGCTTACGGCGCCGAAAACCGGCGCGTCAATATAGTGACGTTGATTTCATCACTTTCGTGTGATAGCTATAACGCCATGGCTCCGCTCGCCGCCCTGATCCTCAGCCTGCCGACGCATAACTCGACCATGCGCATGCGCGTGTGGCGCGCGCTGAAGGACGCCGGCTGCGGCGCGCTGCGCGACGGCGTCTACGTCCTGCCCTCCGAAGCTGCTGTTCTGGCGGAGGTGGAGAAGCAAGTTAAGTCGGCCGGCGGCTTCGCGATGTGCGTCGAGCTGACCCTCAAAAGCGACGCGCAGCTCGCGCACGTGCGCACGCTCTTCGGCCGCGGCGCCGACTACGGCGCGCTGGTGCGGAAAATGAAGGAGGCGAAGGATTCCTTGAAGCGCCTAGGGCCTCGCAAGGCCCGCACCGCCGTCGAGCGCTTGCAGCGCTCCTTCGACGCGCTCTGCGCCATCGACTTCTTCCCCGGACCCGCCAAGGGCCAGGCCGCCGACGCCATGGCGGCGCTAAGACGCGACCTTCACCAAGCCTACTCGCGCGGCGAGCCCCGCCCTTCGCGTAGACGGCTGACACCCGTCAACCGCGCGAAGTACCAGAAACGCCTATGGGCAACCCGCAAGGACCTTTGGGTCGACCGCCTCGCCGCCGCCTGGCTCATCAAGCGCTTCATCGACCCCGCCGCCCGCTTCGCCTGGATCGACCGCCCGAGCGAGCGTCCGAAGAAGGCCGTCGGCTTCGATTTCGACGGCGCCGAATTCACCCACGTCAAGAACCGCGTGACCTTCGAAGTCCTCCTCGACACCTTCGGCCTCGACCACGACCCCGCCCTCGCCTCGATCGGCTCGGCCGTTCACTTCCTCGATATCGGCGGCATCCCCGTGCCCGATGCCAAGGGATTGGAAACCGTGCTCCGCGGCATTAAGGAAAAGACCCGCAGCGACGACGCGCTGCTAGCCGAGGCAATGCGGATCTTCGATCACTTCTATTCCGCTTACGGACAGGCGCCCCGCGCCGACTAGATCAACGCCGCCGAACGCACTCTATTTTGCCCGTCTGTTATCGGTAGAGTCGAGATGTGGCGCGGTGGCAGTAGGTCCGGCTTGTCTGTTGCCGCCCCTTTCGTCTGGCGGTGCCCGAGTAACCTCGCCGTAACTCCGTTTCCACATCCCGCTCATCGA
>SCTY01000074.1 GCA_004297625.1 Betaproteobacteria bacterium
CGCGAGCCTGAGCATGTCGCTCGGCCAGGCGCGCGATTTTGATTACGACCAGCGGCAGTTCTCGCTTTTCGGGCACTACCGCTTCGCGCAGGATTGGGCGCTGAGCGCGGAGGCGAGCTCCCGCGAATCGACCGGTTTCCTGCGCCTCAACGACTGGCGCTTCGGCCTGCAGCGCCGCTTCTGAAGCCGTCGGTATAGCGGCAACCGGCGCCGGCCGGGCGCTCGGTTACACTCGGGCGCTTCGATGCGCCTCGCCCTGTTCGACCTCGACAACACGCTGCTCGCCGGCGACAGCGATTACGAATGGGGGCAGTTCCTCGTGGACCGCGGAGTGCTGGACCGCGCGACGTACGAAGCGCAAAACCGCGCCTACTTCGAGCAGTACGTCGCAGGAACGCTGGATATCCACGAATATCTCGGGTTCGCCTTGCGCCCACTTGCAGAGCACGCGCCGGAGGACCTTGCCCGCTGGCACGGCGAGTTCATGCGCGATCGCATCGCGCCGATGATCAGCGCCGCCGCGCGGGCGCTGGTGCGGCGCCACCTCGAGCGCGGCGATCTTTGCGCGATCGTTACGGCGACGAACAGCTTCGTTACGCGACCGATCGCGCGCGAGTTCGGCGTTTCACACCTCATCGCCACCGAGCCGGAAGCGCACGGCGGCCGATTCACCGGCCGCGTGGCCGGGACACCGTGCTTCCGCGAAGGCAAGGTGCGCCGGCTCGAGGAATGGCTTTCCGGGCAGCAGCGCGCCCTCCCCGAGTTCGCCGAAAGCTCTTTCTACAGCGACTCGCACAACGATCTGCCTCTTCTTGAGCTCGTCACCCGGCCGGTCGCCGTCGATCCGGACGAGCAGCTGCGGGCGGAGGCGCGCCGGCGTCGTTGGGAAGTGATCTCCCTGCGCGGGTAGAATCCGCGCGTTCATGATTAAGAGGTTCATCCGGCGGGTATTCGGACTGCCCGAGACCGTAGTGCGGGTACCGCGCGAGAAGCACGGCGTCTCGCGAGACGCCATCAGCCCGGCCGCCGCCAAGGTGTGCGCGACGCTGCGCGAAGCCGGTCACGCGGGGTACGTGGTCGGCGGCGCGGTGCGCGACCTGCTCCTCGGCATTACGCCGAAGGACTTCGACATTGCCACCGATGCGCGCCCTGAGCAGGTGAAGCCGCTGTTCCGGCGCGCGCTCATCATCGGCCGCCGCTTTCGCCTGGTGCACGTGTTGATGGGCTCCGAAACCCTGGAAGTGTCGACTTTCCGGGCCGCCGATACCGAGACCGCCGAGAAGGACGAGCACGGCCGCGTGCTGCGCGACAACGTTTTCGGCACCCAAGAGGAAGACGCACGTCGGCGTGATTTCACGGTCAATGCGCTTTACTTCGACCCGGTCACCGAAGAAGTCGTCGATTTCCACGGCGGGCTCGCCGATCTGCGGAAAAGAACGCTGCGGGTGATCGGCGACCCGGTGACCCGCTACCGCGAGGATCCGGTGCGCATGCTGCGCGGCGTGCGGCTCGCCGCGACGCTCGGCCTGAGGCTCGATCCGGCGACGCGCGCCCCGATCCGCGAGCTCGCTCCGCTCATGGAGCGCGTTCCGCCGGCGCGGCTGTTCGACGAGATGCTCAAGCTGCTTCTCTCGGGGCACGCCAGCGCCTGCCTGCGCCAGCTTCGCGAGGTCGGTCTGCACAAGGGCCTGCTGCCGCTGCTCGACGTGATCCTCGAGCAACCGCTCGGCGAGCGCTTCGTGACCTTGGCGCTCGCGCAGACCGATGAGCGCGTGCTTACGGATCGCCCGGTATCGCCGGCGTTTCTCTTCGCCGCGCTGCTCTGGCACGAAGTGCTCGCCGCCTGGAAGCTGCGGCTGGGAAAAGGCGAGCGCGCGGTTCCCGCCCTCGAGGCGGCAATGGACGAGGTACTCGACACGCAGTGCGCGAAGCTCGCGATCACGCGCAAGCTCACCGCCACCATGCGCGAGGTATGGGCGATGCAGCCGCGCTTCGAGCAGCGCTCCGGTACGCGCGCCTTCCGGCTGCTCGAGGCGCCGCGCTTTCGCATGGCGTATGACTTCCTCGCCTTGCGCGCCGCGAGCGGCGAAGTGCCCGCCGAGTTGGAAGCATGGTGGCGCGCGTTCCAGAGCGCGGACCCCGAGTCGCGTAAAGCGATGCTCCTGCCCGAGACGGGGCCGCGCAAGCGCCGGCGCCGCCGGCGCAAGAAGCGCTCCGCAGCCGCGCCCGCACCCGAGGCTGCGTGACGGTGGCCTACGTTGGGCTCGGCGCGAACCTGGACGATCCGCGCCGGCAACTGGAGCAGGCGCTCCGCGAGCTGGATAAGCTGCCGGACACGCGCGTGCACGCGAGGTCGTCCCTTTACCGCTCGGCTCCGGTGGGCTACGCCGGCCAGCCGGATTTCGTGAACGCGGTAGCGGAGCTCGAAACGCGCTTGCCGGCGAAGCGGCTGCTTGCCGAGCTGCAGGCGATCGAGGGGCGCCACGGGCGGAGCCGCACCTTCGCCAATGCGCCGCGCACGCTCGACCTCGACCTGCTCCTTTTTGGCGACGAGCGCATTGCCGTGGCCGGCCTCACGGTGCCGCACCCGCGGATGCACGAGCGCGCGTTCGTGCTCATGCCGCTCGTCGAAATCGCTCCGGAAGCGGCGATTCCAGGCCGCGGCAAGGCAAGCGATCTTCTGGAGCGCTGCGGGTCCCAGGCGGTCCAAAAAATCGACGCGTCGCATGAATAAGTTCCGCTACGTCGTTGTCGAAGGGCCGATCGGCGCGGGCAAGACCAGCCTTGCCCAGCGGCTCGCCGCACGCCTCTCGGCCGACCTGGTGCTCGAGCAGCCGGAGGAGAACCCGTTCCTTTCGCGCTTCTACCAGGACATGACCCGCTACGCGTTGCCGACGCAGCTCTTTTTTCTGTTCCAGCGCGCGCGCATGCTGGAGCCGCTCAAGCAGCCGGACATGTTCGCTCGCCCGGCGGTTTCCGATTTCCTGCTCGATAAGGACCTGCTGTTCGCGCGCGTTACGCTCTCGGGCGACGAGTTCGCGCTCTACCAGAAGATCTACGATGCCCTGCGCCTCCAAGCGCCTGCTCCAGACCTCGTGATCTACCTTCAGGCGCAGCCTGCCGTGCTGGCCGAGCGTGTGAAGCGGCGCGCGGCCGGGTTCGAGCGCGGCATCACCGACGAGTATCTCGCCCTGCTCGCCGAGAGCTACGCGCGCTTTTTCTACCACTATGCCGCATCGCCTTTGCTCATCGTGAACTCCGAAAACCTCAACTTCGTGGAGCGCGACTCCGACTTCGAGCTCCTCGTCTCGCGCGTGCGCGGAATGAAGGGCCGGCGCGAATTCTTCAGCATCGGATGAAGATCTTGCGCGACATCGCCGAGCTGCGTGCCGCCGCCCGGGCCGCCGGCCCGCTCGCCTTCGTACCCACCATGGGCAACCTGCATGAAGGGCATCTTTCGCTCGTGCGCCTGGCACGCGCACGTGACGCCGTCGCGGCGAGCATCTTCGTCAACCGCCTGCAGTTTCTTCCGAGCGAGGACTTCGATCGTTATCCGCGCACCTTCGAGCGCGATTGCGCGCTGCTCGAGCATGAGGGCGTCGCGCTCGTGTTCGCGCCGGACGAGGCGGTGCTCTACCCGGAGCCGCAGACTTTCCTCGTCAATCCGGGGCCGCTCGCCGAGGAGCTGGAAGGCAAGTTCCGGCCGGGGTTCTTCCACGGCGTCGCCACCGTGGTGCTCAAGCTCTTCAACGCGGTGCAACCCGCCGCTGCGGTGTTTGGCAAGAAGGACTACCAGCAGCTCGTGGTGGTGCGCGGCATGGTGCGCCAGCTCAACCTGCCGGTCGAAATCCTCGCCGGCGAAACGGTGCGCGAAGCCGACGGGCTCGCCATGAGCTCGCGCAATAACTATCTATCCGCTGCAGAGCGCGCCGAAGCGCCGCGGCTCTTCCGCACGCTCTCGCGCGTCGCTTCCGGCGCGCTCGATTGCGACGAAGCGATAAAGGAACTCGCCGCAGCCGGCTGGAAACCGGATTACGTGGAAGTGCGCAGGCGTCCCGATCTTGCGAAACCCGGAGCCGGCGATAAAACGCTCGTCGTGCTGGCCGCGGCGCGCCTCGGCGCAACGCGGCTCATCGACAATCTCGAGTTCTAGAACGTCACGACGGGTAAGGCTCGAAGGTCATCGACTCCACCGGGCAGCCGATCGCCTTCGCCAGCTTGTCCATCGCCTCGTCGGTGAGCTGAACCGGCTGAAAATCGGCGTCGCCGCCCTTGGACGAGATGAACTCCCGCGCTGCCGCCTCGGTATTCCAGGTCACCACCGGATCCGGGCTCACTCCAGGCATCTGCCGGCAAATCGGAAAGCCGTCGGTCTTGTAGACGATCGCGTACATGGGGTCCCCTCGCGGCCAATTTACCCGATGTGGCAGTGCGGCAACAAGGCAAACCGCGCTTCAGCAGCGTGCGACCTCAGGGACTCCCCGATTGCCACATTTATCACACCTCGTTCTAATGGCCGCGGGAGGCACCGGGGCCGCCGCTCCCAACTCAAGCCCCGGGCCTTGATTAGCCCCCGACCCGGGGGGCGATCTTTGGGGAAGGAGAAGGACGATGAGCAATCTCCGCGACGCGATGGGCTTGTGCATTCCGTATGGCAAGGCGGATTCGCAGTATCAAACCGAATTCGAGCCGGCAACTGGAACGCTGTGGGGCTACTTCAATCCGAAAGACGGCACGCCGTGCTACAGCCTCGGGCTTCTGAACGACATCCTCGAGCACGACAAAGAACTGGTCGCCAATGGCTGCCAGCTCGACATCGAAGGCGTCGCCTATCCGGTTAACTACTACGTCACCGCGTCACGCATTCCGGGCGTGTTCAATGTCGGTGGCGACCTCGCCCTGTTCGCCATGCTCATCAAGGCGCGCGACCGCAGCGCGCTCGCGCATTACGCGAAGCTGTGCGTCGACAACATCTATCCGCGTACGCAGTCTTTCTTCAGCCCGACGCTGACGAAGATCGTGCTGGTGCAGGGCGACGCGCTCGGCGGCGGTTTCGAATGCGCGCTCGCCTCGGACGTCATCGTCGCGGAGGAAAGCGCGCAGATGGGGCTGCCCGAGATCCTCTTCAACCTGTTTCCCGGCATGGGGGCGTGCAGCCTGCTTGCGCGCCGCATCGGCATTCGAGCCGCCGAGGAGCTCATCCTCTCGGGCAAAGTGCTCCCGGCCACCGAGATGCACAAGCTCGGCATCGTCGACGTGCTTGCCACCGACGGCCAGGGCGAAACCGCGGTGCGCAACTGGATCGCGAAGAACGCCAAGCGGCGCAACGGCATGCAAGCGGTGTTCCGCGCGCGCCAGTTCATTCACCCGATCACGCGCGCGGAGCTCGACGGCATCGTCGAGCTCTGGGTCGACGCCGCGCTGCGCCTCGGCGAGCGCGATATCAGGATGATGAACCGGCTGGTGCGCGCGCAGGTGCGCCGCATGGAGTCCTGGCAAGCGCCGATGGGCGAGGTCGTTTCGCCGGTAAGCGAGCCGCTGGTCGCCTGAGCCGTTGCTCAGGAGGCGCTCTGCTCAAGTCGCATGACCAGGCGCGGCCAAAGTGCCGCACCGGCCTTGCGGCCGAAGAAGCCGAAATGGCCGACGCGGGCTACTCCGGCGTCGGCAGGAGTGAAGACGAGGTGTTCGAGCGGGAACAGGCGGGGGTAGTAGGACAGAAGGCGTTTCGCGCCGGCGGCGGTGGCGAAAGCATCGTCGCTGATCGAGACGAGGAGCGCCGGCCGTTGCAGGGCGGCGCAACGGTCGAGAAGCATTTGCACGCGCTCAAAACCGGGTTCTGTCCCGGTGGGCCGCAGCTCCGGGGAGCGGCGCCCGGCCCACTGCAGCGCTACCTTCGCCGGCAGGTCTTCACCCAGCCCGAGCCGCCGCGCGGGAAAGTAACCCAGCATCAACGTCAAAAGCGGCATGAGGCCGTGCCATACGGCTGTCATGGGCAGCCGGTACTTCGCCAGGTAGTCGCCGTAGTAGCCGGTGTGGCCGCCGATAAGCACCAGGCGCGACTGCTGCGACGAGTTGTGCGCACCGCCGATGATCAGCGCGCCGATCGAGTGCGCGATACCGAGTATCGGCACCTCCGGATAGCGCTCGCGTAACCAGGCGATTGCTCCGCCGCAGTCGTACTCCGCCCAGTCTTCGATCGCGGCGCGGAAGCCGCGCAGCCCATCCGGGCGCGAATGCCCGATCCCGCGGTAATCGTAGGTCAGCACCGGGATACCCGCCTCCGCCAAAAAGCGGGCAAAGCGTCGGTAGCGCGCCGCGGGTATGCCGGCGCCGCAGTGAAGCACCGCTACGCGGCGCGGCGGCTGACCGGTATGCGGAACGTACAGGGCGGCGCCGAGCTCGTACCCGTCGAGCGCTCGCAGGCGCACCTGCGCGACTTCGCTCGAGAGCTCAACCCGGGGGGCGTTCACCTACCGAGGATAAAGCTAACCGACCGACTTGCGCCTTTCCTGCAAATAGCGCTCGAGCTGAGCGCGCGCCGCGCCGAGTTCCTCAGCCAGCGTGCGCTGCAGCGCCGGTGCCTGCAGGCGCAGCTCGGCGTCGGAGAGGCTGCCCAGGCTGCTGCACAGGCGGGTAAGCCGGTCGGTGCCCATGCTCGCCGACGAACCCTTCATCGCGTGCAACAGCGAGCGGAATTCGTGGTAATTGCGGCCCGCGAGCACCTGCTCGATGCGCGCGAGAATGGTGCTGTTGTCGCTCAGGAACACGCGGATCAGCTTCTCGACGAAAGCGATCGACGAGCCAAGCTCCTCGAGGTGCCCCAGCGTCTCGGCGTTCACGACCTCCGGAACCGAGGGCGCCTGCGGCCGGTGCACCAATGCAAGCGGCTCGACCTTGCGCGCGGATTCGCCCTTGCCGCCGGCGAGCGCCTGGATCTCGTCCAGCAGCTTGAGCGCCTCGATCGGCTTGGGCAGATAGGCGTCCGCGCCTGCCTCGAGCGCTTCGCGCTTGGCCTCCGGCGTGACGTCGGCCGAGAGCATGATCACCGGCAGCCGCTCGCGGCCGCGCGTCATGAGGCGCAGCGCCTGCAACGCCTCCATCCCGCCCATCCCCGGCATGTTGCGGTCGAGGATCACGAGATCGTACTCGTCGCGCTCGATTGCATCGAGCGCCTGCTCTCCGTCGTTGACGAGCGTGATGGCATGGCCGCTGCGCTCGAGGATCCTGCCGACCACTTCGCGGTTGGTGGGATTGTCGTCGGCCACAAGGATGCGCAGCTTCGCGGCCGACAGCGTGCGCCGCGCGTAATCCTGCAGCCGCACGACGCCTTCGCGCACTTCCTCGCCCGCCGAGACCGAATGCAGCACGTTGAAGAGCCGCCGCTTGTCGAAGGGGAGCTCGAGCACCGAGGTGAATCCCGAGGAAAGCACCTGGAAACGCCGCACGTCGGCGCCGCTCGGCACCGCAAGTATCGACGGCGGCGCCGGGTCGGGCACGGCGCGGCGGAAGCGCTGCGCGAGCTCGAGATCCTCGCCCGAAGCGTAGAGCAGCGCGCTGTGATAAGGCTTGGCGAGGCTGATCTCCGCCACCAGGCGCGCCGCGCCCTCCTCGAGGGTCTCGACACCGATCGGCGTCGCGCCCCAGCCCGCGAGCGCCTCCTCGAGCGCGGCGCGCTCTGGCGCCGGGAAGCCGACGAGCAGGATCCTCGCGGCCGCGATTTCGCCCACGCCGGCGTCGGCACGCTCGGGCTGCTTGTCCAGGTCGACCTCGACCCAGAAGGTGCTGCCCAGGCCGATCGCGCTCTCAACCCCGATACGCCCGCCCATCAACCCGACCAGCTGCTTGGCGATCGTGGTGCCGAGGCCGGTGCCGCCGAAGCGCCGCGTGGTGGAATCGTCGGCCTGGGTGAAGCTGTCGAAGATGCGCGCCTGCGCCTCGGGCGCGATGCCGATTCCGGTATCGCGGATGGAGAACTTCAGCCGCACCATGGCGTCGGTTTCGGCCTGCACCGAGACGTGCACCGTGACGCTGCCCTTCTCGGTGAACTTCACCGCGTTCCCGGCCAGGTTGATGAGCACTTGGCGCAGGTGATGCGGGTCGCCGCGCACCGCCGGCGGCACCTCCGGCATGATGGAAACGACGAACTCCACTCCCTTGGCGGCCGCCTGCGCCGAAACGATGCGACAGGTGCTGTTCACGAGCGCATGCAGGTCGAAATCGGTCTTCTCCAGCGTGACCTTGCCCGCCTCGATCTTCGAGAAGTCGAGCACGTCCTCGACCAGCCCCAGCATCACGCGCGAAGAGCCGCGCACGGTCTGCAGCATGTCGGCCTGCTCGCGGCTGAGCGGCGTGTCGCGCAGCAGGTCGGCCATGCCGATGATCGCGTTCAGCGGCGTGCGCAGCTCGTGGCTCACCATAGAGATGAAGCGGCGCTTCGCCAAGTTCGCCGCCTCGGCTCGCGCCACGGCATCGAACATCCGGCGCACCAGCGTGAGCACGTACATGTCGACCGCGAACATGCCGAGCAGCAGGCCGATGCCCAGCGAAAGGTGCGCGCGCCAGAAATCGTTGACGTAGATGGCGGTGCCGAACCCCACGACGCTCATCGCCAGCTGAGCGATGAGGTAGCGCGGCCCGTAGCGGAAGCCGTTGCCGAGCGTCACCCAGATGTACAGCAAGAACAGCGGCCCCGCCGATTCGCCGAACACCGCCATGTACCAGGTGATGGCTCCCACATCGGCGAATTGCGCGAACACGCGCCGCGGCGGCGAGATCTCCGTCGACGAAACGATGCGCAGGAAGATGATGAGGGCGAGGACGAGGTGGATGCCCATCACGTACAGCGGCAGCACGTCGTGCTTGGTGAGCGCGTCGGGCAGCAGGTACAGGAAAACCAGCGAGCTGATGATCAGCCGCAGGATTCCCTGCTCGTGCTCGGTGTCCGGACGCGCGGCGAGCCGCGCGCGCAGCCGTGCGAGCGCGCTCGGTTTCGCGGGAGCGCTCGCGGCCTGGGGCATCAGCCCTTTCCCGTCCCGGCGGCCGGATCGCGCCACTCGTTCTGCACCTCGAGGATCTCCTTGTGCAGGGCGGCGAAGGCTTCGATCAGCCTCGGATCGAAATGCCGGCCGCGCTGCGAGCCCAGATACTCGAACGCCTTTTCGCTCGGCCAGGCGGGCTTGTAGGGCCGTATGGAGGTGAGCGCGTCGTAGACGTCCGCCACCGCGACGATGCGCGCGCACAGTGGAATGTGGTCGCCCACCAGGCCGTTCGGGTAGCCCGAGCCGTCGTACTTCTCGTGGTGCCCGAGCGCGATGAGCGCGCCCATGCGCACGTATTTCGAGGCGCTGCCCTTGAGGATCTCGTGGCCGATCACCGGATGGCGGCGCATGACTTGCCATTCGCCGTCGTCGAGCTTCGCCGGCTTGAGCAGGATCTGGTCGGGAATGCCGATCTTGCCGATGTCGTGCAGCGGCGCGGCGAGCTCGATGGTCTCGGCCTCGTCGCGCTCCAGACCGATGGCGCTCGCGATGAGGCGCGAATAGCGCGACATGCGGATCAGGTGGTAGCCCGTCTCCTCGTCGCGGAATTCGCCTGCGCGAGCAAGTCTCAGTAGCGTCTCCTTTTCGCGCTCCCTTACTTCGCGCGTCGCGTCCTCGACCATGTGCTCGAGAAGGCGCCTGCGGTCCTCGAGCGCGAGCTGCTGGCGGCGCAGCGTGAGCAGGTTGCGGCAGCGCGCGAGGCATTCGCGCGCGTCCACCGGCTTGGTGAGGAAATCGGTGATGCCCGCATCCAGGGCCGCGTAGCGCACTTTGCGGTCGTCGTGCACCGTCACCATGACGATCGGCACATGCTCGTAGCCGGGAAGCGCACGCAGGCGCTTCACGAACTCGATGCCGTCCATGTCCGGCATCATGTAGTCGACGAGCACCAGGTCGGAGACGTGGCGTGTGGCCCAGACCACCGCGTCGACGGGGCGCGCGAAGCCCTCGACCGCGACGCGCTCGTCGAGGCTGCGCACGACCTGCTCGAGGATGGCGCGCCCGGTCGACTGGTCGTCGACCACCATCACGGTGTTGCGCGCCGACGGCAGGACCCTCACCTGCGCCATGGCCATCATCCCCCCTCCCCGGAAAAGGGCAAACAGACGGGGAAAAGCGTACGCCCCGGCCCGGGTGCTGTCTAGCGAATACCGGGCTTTCCCCGCTGCATCGTGCAATCCGTAACCTATTTTTTCACGGACTGTGACATGGTGCCGGAAGAGAGACTCGAACTCTCATGGTGTTGCCACCGGCGGATTTTGAGTCCGCTGCGTCTACCGGTTCCGCCATTCCGGCCCACGGTAAAAATTATAATTCGCGCGGATGCTCGTCTCCGAGTTCGATTATGAGCTGCCTGCAGCACTCATCGCTCAGCACCCCGCACCTCAGCGCACCGCCAGCCGGCTGCTGCATCTGCAAGCGGACGGGGCGATCGAGGACCTCGCCTTCGCCGACTTTCCGAGGCTCGTGGATGCGCGCGACGCGCTGGTCCTGAACGACACCCGGGTGCTCAAGGCGCGCCTGCCGGGACGCAAGCGCAGCGGCGGGCGCATCGAGCTCTTCGTCGAGCGCATCCTCGGCAGCCGCGAGGCGCTCGCGCTGATCCGCGCGAGCCGTGCGCTCAAGCCGGGGGCCGAGCTCATCGTGGGAGCCGGCGTGGAGGTCAAGGTCGAAGGCCGCGCCGAAGACCTCTACCAAGTGCGCTTTTCGCAGGACGTCGATTCGGTGCTCGAGCGCTTCGGCGAAGTGCCGCTGCCGCCGTACATCGCCCACAAGCCCGAGGCCGACGACGCCGAGCGCTACCAGACGGTTTATGCGAGCGTGCCCGGCGCTGTCGCCGCGCCGACTGCCGGCCTGCACTTCGACGAGGCCATCCTGCGGGCGATCGAGGCGCGCGGCGCGCGGATCGCGAGGATCACGCTGCACGTGGGCGCCGGCACCTTCCAGCCGGTGCGCGTGGAGGAAGTGGAGGCGCACCACATGCACAAGGAGCGCTATCGCATTTCTCCGGAGACGATGGCAGCGCTGAAAGGAAGAAGGGTGCTCGCGGTCGGCACCACTTCGCTGCGCGCGCTGGAGAGCGCGGCGCGCAGCGGAGAGCTCGAAGGCGAAACCGATCTATTCATCACACCGGGGTTCGAGTTCAAGGTCGTCAAACGGCTGCTCACCAATTTCCACCTGCCGCGCTCGACGCTGCTCATGCTGGTGTGCGCCTTCGCCGGCAAGGAGCGCATCTTCGAGGCCTACCACCACGCCATCCGCAGCGGCTATCGCTTCTTCTCCTACGGCGACGCGATGCTGATCGAAGCATGAGCTTCGGCGTCACGCATCGCGACGGCGCCGCGCGGCGCGGCGCGCTCGAGCTCGCGCACGGGCGCGTCGACACGCCCGCATTCATGCCGGTCGGAACTTACGGCTCCGTCAAGGCCGTGTCGCCGGACGAGCTCGTCGGCCTGGGCGCGCAGATCGTGCTCGGCAATACGTTTCACCTCTGGCTGCGGCCGGGCCTCGACGTAGTCCGCAAGCACGGCGGCCTGCACGGCTTCATGGGATGGAGCCGGCCGATTCTCACCGACTCGGGCGGCTTCCAGGTGTTCAGCCTCGGCGCCCTGCGCAAGATCTCGGAGGAAGGCGTCCAGTTCGCCTCGCCCATCAACGGCGACCGCATGATGCTGAGCCCGGAGGAATCGATGCGCATCCAGGTTGCGCTCAACTCCGACATCGCCATGGTGCTCGACGAATGCACCGCTTACCCCTCGAGCGAGCAGGAGGCGGCGGATTCCATGCGCCTCTCGATGCGCTGGGCGCGCCGCTCGAAGCAGTCATTCGAATCTTCCAATGCATTGTTCGGCATCGTCCAGGGCGGGATGTACGAGCAGTTGCGCGACGAGTCGCTCGACGCGCTGAAGGACATGGGCTTCGACGGCTATGCCATCGGCGGACTGTCGGTGGGCGAGCCGAAGGATGAGCGCGAGCGCATCGTCGCGCATATCGCGCCGCGCATGCCCGCGGACCGGCCGCGCTATCTCATGGGCATGGGAACGCCCGAGGACATCATCGGCGCGGTGGCCGCCGGCATCGACATGTTCGACTGCGTGCTGCCGACGCGCAACGCGCGCAACGGCTGGCTATTCACCCGCTTCGGCGACGTCAAGATCCGCAACGCGCGCTACCGCGACGACACGGCGCCCCTCGACGAGCAATGCGGCTGCTATGCCTGCCGGCACTTCACGCGCGCCTATCTCTACCATCTGCAGAAGGTGAACGAGATCCTCGGCGCCCGGCTGAACACGCTGCACAACCTGCACTACTACCAGGACCTGATGCGTGAGCTGCGCGGGGCCATCGAGCGCGGCACGTTCGACGAGACGGCGCGGCGGCTGCTCGCCGACCGCAAGCGGTTATAATTTCCCGTTTTTTCACTCCCCGGAGTCTGCGTTGATCATCTCTTCTGCCTACGCCCAGAGCGCCCTCGGCGGCGACGGCGGGCTGGTCGGCTTCCTGCCGATCATCCTGATGTTCGTGCTGCTGTACTTCCTGATGATCCGCCCGCAGATGAAGCGCGCCAAGGAAACGAAGGCGATGATCGAGGCGCTGCAGAAGGGCGACGAGGTGATCGCGGCGGGCGGCGTTCTCGGCCGGATCACGCGCATCAGCGACGCCTATATCAGCCTGGAGATCGCGCCGAACACCGAGATCAACGTGCAGAAGGCCGCGGTCCAGGTGCTGCTTCCCAAGGGCACCCTCAAGTCGCTCCAGTAAGTGAATCGCTTTCCGCTCTGGAAGTACGTGCTGATCGGCGTGGTGGTGGCCACGGCGCTCATCTACACGCTGCCGAACTTTTTCGGCGAATCGCCGGCGGTGCAGGTCTCGAGCGGGCGCAGCACCGTAAGCGTGGATACGCAGCTTATGCGCCAGGTCGAGGAAGTGCTGCGCAAGGCGTCCGTCGACTACACCGGCGCGCAGCTCGACGCGACCGGCGTGCGGGTGCGGCTGCGCGACACCGACACCCAGCTCAAGGCGAAGGACCTCATCGACCGCGCGCTCAACCCCGATCCGGCGAACCCGGTTTACACGGTCGCGCTCAACCTGCTGCCCGCATCGCCCAACTGGCTCACCGCCATCCACGCGCTGCCGATGTACCTCGGCCTCGACTTGCGCGGCGGCGTGCATTTTCTGCTGCAGATCGACATGCCCGCGGCGATCGTCAAGCGCATGGACAACCTCGCCGCCGACGTGCGCAACCAGCTGCGCGAAAAAGGCATCCGCCACGGGGGCGTGGCGCGCGAAGGCCAGACGGTGAGAGTGCGCTTTCGCGACGCCGCGACGCGCGAGGCGGCGCGCGGCGCGCTGATCGCCAATGTTCCGGACCTTACCTTCGCCGAACGCGACGACGGCCAGGCGCTGCTGCTGGTCGGCACCATGAGGCCCGAGGTGCAGAAGCGCGTGCAGGAGTCCGCCGTACAGCAGAACATCGGCACGCTGCACAAGCGGGTGAACGAGCTCGGCGTCGCCGAGCCGGTGATCCAGCAGCAGGGCGCCGACCGCATCGTGGTGCAGCTGCCCGGCGTGCAGGACATCGCGCGCGCGAAAGAGATCCTCGGCCGCACCGCCACGCTCGAGGTGCGCCTGGTGGACGAGCAGGCATACCGCAGCGGCAGCAGCTTCGGCGTCGACGTGTTCCCGGAGCGCCGCCGGGACGGCAGCGTGGGCCAGGTGCCGGTGAAGAAGGAAGTGATCGTCACCGGCGACCAGTTCGTCGGCGCGCAGGCGACCTTCGACCAGGACAACCGTCCCGCGGTCGCGGTGGAGCTCGACCAGGCGGGCGGGCGCGCGATGCGCGTCACCACGCGCGAGAACCTCAAGCACCTGATGGCCATCATCCTCTTCGAGAAGGGCAAGGGCGAGGCGATCTCGGTGGCGACGATCCAGGGCGAGTTCGGCAGCCGCTTCCAGATCACCGGCGCGTTCAGCCCCGTGGAGACCAACAACCTGGCGCTGCTCATCCGCGCCGGCGCGCTCGCGGCGCCGATGGAGATCATCGAGGAGCGCACCATCGGGCCGAGCCTCGGGCGCGACAACATCGAGAAGGGCTTCCACGCGACGCTGTGGGGCTTCCTCGCCATCGTGATCTTCATGTCGCTGTACTACTCGCTCTTCGGCGTCCTTTCCGCCCTGGCGCTCGCCGTCAACCTGCTGCTGCTGGTTGCCTTGCTGTCGCTGCTGCAGGCAACCCTCACGCTCCCCGGCATCGCGGCCATCGCGCTCACGCTCGGCATGGCGATCGACGCCAACGTGCTGATCAACGAAAGGATCCGCGAGGAGCTGCGCGGGGGCGCCACGCCGCAGGCGGCGATCGCGTCGGGCTACGAGCGCGCCTGGGGCACGATTCTCGACTCGAACGTCACCACGATGATTGCGGGCCTCGCGCTGCTGATCTTCGGCTCCGGACCGGTGCGCGGCTTCGCGGTGGTGCACGTGCTGGGCATCCTTACCTCGATGTTCTCCGCCGTGACCGTGTCGCGCGGCATGGTCAACCTCGTCTACGGCCACCGCCGGCGCGTGCAGAAGCTCGCGATCGGCAACACGGCCTGGAAGTAAAGCATGGAATTTTTCAAGATCCGGCGGACCATCCCCTTCATGCGGCACGCGTTGGTGTTCAACGTGATCTCGCTGCTCACCTTCATCGCCGCGGTGTTCTTCCTCGCCACCAAGGGGCTCAACTTCTCGATCGAGTTCACCGGCGGCACGCTGATGGAGGTGGCCTACAAGCAGCCCGCCGAGGTGCAGAAGATCCGCGAGGCGCTCGAGCGCGCGGGGTTCAAGGCCGAGGTGCAGAACTTCGGCTCCTCGCGCGACGTGCTGATCCGCATGCCGGTCGAAAAGAACCAGTCGACCTCGGCGCTTTCGCAGAAGGTGCAGGAGGTGCTGCGCGCTGGCAACCCGGACGCCGACGTGCGGCGCGTGGAGTTCGTCGGGCCGCAGGTGGGCGCCGAGCTCGCCCAGTACGGCGCGCTCGCGCTGCTCGTCACCGCGATCGGAATCGTGATCTACCTCGCCCTGCGCTTCGAATGGAAGTTCGGGCTTGCCGGAATCATCGCCAACCTGCACGACGTGGTCATCATCCTCGGCTTCTTCGCGTTCTTTCAGTGGGAGTTCTCGCTCCCGGTGCTCGCCGCGGTGCTCGCGATTCTGGGCTACTCGGTGAACGAATCGGTCGTGGTGTTCGACCGGGTGCGCGAAAACTTCCGCAAGCTGCGCAAGGCCGATACCGTGCAGGTGATCGACTCCTCGATCACCGGGGTGATCTCGCGCACCATCATCACGCACGGCTGCACCCAGGCCATGGCGACCACGATGCTCATCTTCGGCGGCGCCGCGCTGCACTACTTCGCGCTCGCTCTCACCATCGGCATCCTGTTCGGCATCTATTCCTCGGTGCTGGTCGCGGCGCCGCTTCTCATGTGGATGAAGGTCACGCGCGCGCACTTCATCAAGCCGCCGCGCAAGGACCGGCGCGACGAGCACGAAGGCGCCGTGGTATAGGAATTCGGGGTCAGAGTCTTAATTCAGTTAGCTTGCGTCGCGCGAATTAAGACTCTGACCCCGAATTCCTACTTGAGGATCTGGATCAGGTTGGAGTAGTCGTCGGTCCAGGTGCGCCACTCGGGCCGATCCTCGGCGGGCTCGGCGCCGCCGTCGACGATCGGCTGCCTTTTCAGCGCCGCGGAGTCGCGCGACACCAGCACCCAGTCGCTCTTCGAGCGCGAGTTTTCGTCGTCCTCCTCCGGATCGTCGTTCACCAGCACCGCCTGGGCGCTTTGCTCCTTGGCGAGCCGCGCCACCACCGGAATGAGGTCGAGGAAGCGGTTGGACACGTGAAACGCGATGATGCCGTCGGGCTTCACGTGCTTCAGGTACACCGCCAGCGCTTCCTTGGTGATGAGATGCACGGGGATCGCGTCGCTCGAAAACGCGTCCACCGCCAGCACGTCGAAGCCCTGGGGCGCCTCGCGCTCCAGCGTGAGGCGCGCATCTCCCAGGGCGATCTCGATCTTCGCCTTGCTGTCCGCGAGGTAGGTGAAATCGCGCCGGGCCACGTCGACGACGTGCGGGTTGATGTCGTAGAAGCGGTAGACGTCGCCGGGCTTGCCGTAGGCCGCGATAGTGCCCGTACCCAGGCCGATCACCCCGACGCGAAGCGGACCGGCGCCGCGCGACCTTATCGCCACGCCGATGCCCGAGGGCTCGGTGTAGTAGGTGGTGAGCTCGCGCCGCCGGTCATCGTAGAGGTACTGCTCGCCATGCATGATCGCCCCGTTCACCAGGCGGCGCAGATGCCCCGGTTCCCCTGGCGAGCCGTATTCCTTGACTCGCAGCACGCCGTAGAAGCCGCGCTCGGAGACCCGCACGTCCTTGTGGTAGGTGAACCCGTCGTAGGCTGCACAGCCCGCGACGCCGAGCAGCACCGCGAGGCTCGCGACGCGCGGCACGCGGCCGAGCCTAGCGAAACGCAGCGCGGTCAGCAGCGCGAGCACCACCATGCCGATGCCGAGCTCGTAGTAGGCATCGAAGACGAGCGGCGCGACCACGGCGACGAGAAGCCCGCCGAGCGCGCCGCCGGCCGACACGATGAGGTAGAAGGCGGTAAGGTGGCTCGGCGCCGGGCGCAGGCGGTAAAGCTCGCCGTGGCAGAAAAGACAACCGATGAAAAGGCCCGGCAGGAACATGCCGAGCTGCAGCGGAAGATCGAAATGGAAGTCGGAGTCGACGAGCAGCCATCCCATGCCGACGAGCCAGACGAGCACGAACGGCCAGAGCCACTCCGGTCGATACCAGCCGCGTCCTTCGAACGTCAGGATGAAGCTCGCGAGATACAGCGTCAGCGGCGCGAGCCATAGCAGCGGCACGGAGGCGACGTTCTGGGTGAGGTGGTTCGTGACTGCGAGCAGGAGCACCGAGCCCGTGGTCGCGAGCGCGAGCCAGAGAATGACCTGCCGTTTTTCCACTGCAGGGGCCGATTTTTCTTCTTCTTCAACCTCGACGCGGCGCGGCGTGCGCCAGGCCACAGCGGCGCAGACGACCGCGAACGCCGCGAAGCCCCACGACCAGACGCTCACCTGCTGGCGCACGGCGAGAAACGGCTCGACCACGAAGGGATAGCCCACCAGCGCGACGAGCGAAGCGAGGTTCGAGATGGCGAACAGCCAATACGGGTCTTTGCCGGGCCGCGCGCGCGCGAACCACGCCTGCAGCAACGGGCTCGTGGAGGCGACGAGAAAGTACGGCAGGCCTACCGATGCGGCGAGGAGCAGCAGGATGCGGCTGATCGGCTCCTCGTCGCCCAGAGGCTTCCAGGCCTCGGAGGGCGAGATCGGCAGCATGGCCACCGCAGCGGCGAGAAGCACCGTGTGCACGAGCGCCTCGGTCCTCGTGCCGGAAAACTTCCGGATGACGAAATGCGAGTAGGCGTAGCCCGCAAGCAGCAGGACCTGGAAAAACAGCATGCAGGTCGTCCACACCGCGGCGCTGCCGCCGAACCACGGCACGATGAGCCGCGCGATGAGCGGCTGCACGAGAAAAAGCAAAAAAGAGGACAGGAAGATCGTTGCTGCGTAAACCATCCGGACTTCCTAGACGCGGCGTGCGAGCTCGGCGGCGAGCCCCGTGTACTTCGCGGGCGTGAGCGCGAGGAGGCGTTTCTTCGCCTCGTCCGGGATCGGCAGCGCCTTGACGAAGGCGGCGAGCTGCGCGCGGCCGAGGCGCTTGCCGCGGCTGATCTCCTTCAGCTTTTCGTAGGCCTCGGGCACGCCATAGCGGCGCATCACCTGCTGCACCGCCTCGGAGAGCACTTCCCAGTTCGCGTCGAGGTCGGCGGCGAGGCGCTCGCGGTCGACTTCCAGCCTGGCGAGGCCGCGCAGGCAGGAGGCGTACGCGAGCAGGCTGTGCCCGAGCGCGGCGCCGACATTGCGCAGCGCGGTCGAATCGGAGAGGTCGCGCTGCCAGCGCGACACAGGCAGCTTCTCGGCGAGGTGGCGCAGCAGGGCATTCGCCACGCCGATATTGCCTTCCGAGTTCTCGAAATCGATCGGGTTGACCTTGTGCGGCATCGTCGAGGAGCCCACTTCCCCGGCCTTCAGCTTCTGCTTGAAGTAGCCGAGGGAGATGTAGCCCCACAGGTCGCGGTCGAGGTCGAGAAGCACGCTGTTCGCGCGCGCGTAGGCGTCGAGCAGCTCGGCGACCCAGTCGTGCGGCTCGATCTGCGTGGTGTACGGATTGAAGGCGAGGCCCAGGCGCTCGACGTAGCGGCGGCAGAAGCGCTCCCACGCCACGCCCGGATACGCCACGCTGTGGGCGTTGTAGTTGCCGACCGCGCCGTTGATCTTGCCCAGCACCTCCACGGCGGCAATCCGCCGCCGCGCCCGCTCCAGGCGATGGGCGAAGTTCGCCATCTCCTTGCCGAGCGTGGTCGGCGTCGCCGCCTGGCCGTGCGTGCGCGAGAGCATGGGGAGGGCCGCGTGGCGGCGCGCCAGCGTCTTCAGCGCGGCGACGATCTCGCCGAGCCGCGGCAGCATCAGCTCGTCGCGCGACTCGCGCAGCATGAGGGCATAAGAAAGATTGTTGATGTCCTCAGAGGTGCAGGCGAAGTGCACGAACTCGAGCGAGCGCTGCGCTTCCGGGTTTTGCGCGAGCTTCGCCTTGAGCCAGTACTCGATGGCCTTGACGTCGTGGTTCGTTTCCGCCTCGATCTCCTTGATGCGGCCGGCGTCCGCTTCGGAGAACGCTTCGACGAGCCTGGCGAACGCCGCGGAAGTCTTGCGCGAAAACGGCTTCAGCTCCCGGATCGCGCGCTCGGCGGCGAGCGCCTCGAGCCACGCGAGCTCGATGCGCACGCGGTAGCGGATGAGCGCCCGCTCGCTGAAATAGCGGCGCAGCGGATCGGCGGTCCTGGAATATCGCCCGTCGAGCGGAGAGAGCGCGGCGAGCGGAGAAGGCATCGGCTCTATTATAAAGGCATGCCGATTTCGCTTCCCCGGGTAAGCGCCGAGGCGCGCGCCTGCACGCTGTGCGCCGAGACGCTGCCGTTCAAGCCCCGGCCGGTGTTCCTCGTCGGGCGCGGCGCGCGGCTGCTCATCGTCGGGCAGGCGCCGGGGCGGCGCGTGCACATGACGGGCATTCCCTGGAACGATCCCTCCGGCGACCTGCTGCGCGAGTGGCTGGCCATGGAGCGCGCGGAGTTCTACGACACCTCGCGCATCGCCATCGTGCCGACCGGCCTTTGCTATCCCGGCACGCTGAACGGCGCGGACCTGCCGCCATGCCGCAAGTGCGCGCCCGAGTGGCAGCCGCGCTTCCGCGCCGCGCTGCCCGGCATCCGGTTGACGCTGCTCGTCGGCATCTACGCGCAGGCGTACTACCTGAAGGAAAGACGGAAAGCGACGCTGGGCGAAACGGTGCGCGCGTTCCGGGAATATCTCCCCGAGTTCTTTGTGCTGCCGCATCCGAGCTGGCGCAACAAGGCGTGGCTGAAAAAGAATCCGTGGTTCGCCGATGAGGTGCTGCCGGCGCTCAGGCGACGGGTGCGCGCGTGCATGCGGACTGTATAATTCGCGCCCGCCATGAAGCTTCTCGCCTCGCTCGCCAGCCCGTACACGCGCAAAGTCCGCGTCGTGCTCGCCGAAAAGAGAATCGATTGCGAAATGGAGATGGTCGACGTCCAGCCGATCGACAATCCGGCCAACCGGCACAACCCGCTCGGCAAGATCCCCACGCTGGTGCTGGACGACGGCACGGCGCTCTATGATTCGCGGGTCATCGTCGAGTTCCTCGACAACGTTTCCCCGATCAGCCGGCTGATCCCGGACGACAATCGCGAGCGCGTGCAGGTGCGCCGCTGGGAAGCGCTCGCCGACGGCGTGGTCGATGCCGGCATCCTTCTGCGCAACGAGACGCTGCGCGACAACAAAGAGCAGAGCAAAGCCTTCAAGGACAAGCAGCTCGCGCGCATGAAGCGCGGCATGGCGCAGCTCGCCGCCGAGCTGAACGGCCGCAACTGGTGCCACGGCGACCGCTATTCGCTCGCCGACATCGCGCTCGGCT
Source organism: Betaproteobacteria bacterium (assembly GCA_004297625.1). Taxonomy (GTDB): domain Bacteria; phylum Pseudomonadota; class Gammaproteobacteria; order Burkholderiales; family SG8-39; genus SCGC-AG-212-J23. The sequence goes on from SCTY01000074.1 coordinate 20,139, forward strand.
GCTGCAGCGGCTGGCTCAACTTCCGCAAGCCCGGCGACACCGACTGGCTCGCCGAATATCCCGAGCTCGCGCGCCACCACCAGAAGCTCATGGAACGCCCGGCGTTCGCCGACACCGTCCCCCAACTACCTAAGTAGGGACAGACCCCATTTCAGCTGAAATGGGGTCTGTCCCTACTTAGTGATTACGCCTCCGCCGAGGCAGACTTCGCCGTCGTAGAGCACGACCGATTGCCCCGGCGTGACCGCCCATTGCGGGGTCGCGAAATCGACCTTGATCTCGCTGTCGAGCAGCTTCAGAACGCACGATGCATCCGCCTGGCGGTAACGCGTCTTGGCCGAATAAGGCCCCTGATCAGGCGGGCGGCCGGAAACCCAGCTCGGGTCTTCGGCCTCCAGCGTCTTCTTCAGGAGCAGCGGGTGGTCGTGGCCCTGCACCACGATGAGCTCGTTTGTGTCCAGGCGCTTTTCCGCCACGTACCACGGCGCGCCGGCGCCGCCGCTCGTCCCGCCGACGCCGATCCCCTTGCGCTGGCCGATGGTGTAGAAGGCGAGCCCGATGTGCTCGCCGAGGGTTTTGCCTTCGGGCGTCCTCATCGGCCCGGGCGTGCGCGCCAGGTAGCGATTGAGAAATTCCCGGAACGGCCGCTCGCCGATGAAGCAGATGCCGGTCGAGTCCTTCTTCGCGTGATTGGGCAGCCCGGCTTCGAGCGCAATGCGCCGCACCTCCGATTTCTTGAGGTGCCCGACCGGAAAGATGACGCGGGAAAGTTGCCCTTGGTTAAGCCTGTGCAGGAAGTAACTCTGGTCTTTGCCTGCATCTTTCCCTCGCAGTAATTCGTGCCTTTCATCTTTTTTCGCTACGCGAGCGTAATGCCCGGTGGCGATCTTCTCCGCGCCCAGGCGCATGGCGTGGTCGAGGAAAGCCTTGAACTTGATCTCGGCGTTGCACAGCACGTCGGGGTTGGGCGTGCGCCCGGCGGAGTATTCGCGCAGGAATTCGGCGAATACCCGGTCCTTGTACTCGGCCGAGAAGTTCACCGCTTCCAGGTCGATGCCGATGACGTCCGCCGCGGCTGCGGCGTCGACCAGGTCCTGGCGCGTAGAGCAATACTCGTCGTCGTCATCGTCCTCCCAGTTCTTCATGAACAGGCCGACGACCTCGTGCCCCTCGCGCTTGAGAAGCAGCGCGGCAACCGAGGAGTCGACTCCTCCGGACATGCCGACGACGACTTTCATGCGAAGTCGCGGGAAAGGATGTCGAGCGGGAACCTGCGCCCGGCGAGGAAGTCGGTGACGCATTTCTGCACCAGCGGCGAGCGGTGCTTCGCCTTGCGCGCCTCGAGCTCGGCGGGGGTAAGCCAGTGCAGGCGCACGATTTCCTTGTCGAGCGGCCCGCCGGTCTCGCCTTCGACCTTGCCGGCGAAGCAGAAGCGCAGGAACGTCACGTCCTTCGCCGCGTGGTGCCAGCGATAGATGCCCACCAGCGCGGTGGGCTCGAAGCGGTGCGCGGTTTCCTCCATCACCTCGCGCCGGCATGCGGCGATCAGCGATTCGCCGGGGTCGAGGTGCCCGGCCGGCTGGTTCAGCACCAGGCGGCCGTCGATGCGCTCTTCCACGAAAAGGAACCGGCCGTCGCGCTCCATTACGGCCGCGACCGTGGCCGACGGCTTCCAGACGCTCATGAACCGCGGCTCATGCGGCCTTCTTGGTGTTCTTCCGGATGAAGTCCGCCATGCGGGCCACGCCCTTCTCGATCGCCTGCTTCGACGCGGCATACGAGAAGCGCACGTGCTGGCCTTCGCCGGGCACGCGCGCGCCGAAGTGGATGTCCGCGAGCAGCGCCACCCCCGCTTCGTTGAGCAGGCGCTTGCGGAATTCCTCCGAGTCGGCGGCGCCGATCATGCGGCAGGCCTCGGTGACGTTCGGCCAGACATAGAACGCCCCGCCCGGCACGCGGCATTTCACCCCGGGTACGTCGTTCAGAAGCTGCACGATGAAATTTCTTCTATCCAAGAAACTTGCTTTCATCGCCTCGGCCGCGGCCTGCGGGCCGTTGATCGCCTCGACCGCGGCCCACTGGCTCACTTGCGAGGCGCACGAATCGGTGTTGGTGATCCAGCGCGTGAACACCGGCGCAAGCACCGGGTTGGAGGTGAAGCCGATGCGCCAGCCGGTCATCGCCCAGGTCTTCGAGGCGCCGTCGGAGATGATGGTGCGCTCGTACATGCCGGGCACCTGGGCGATCGAGAAGAAATCCCCGCCGAACACGAGCCGCGAATAGATCTCGTCCGCGTAGACCCAGACCTGCGGATGCTTTGCCAGGATTCTTGCGATTTCCTGCAATTCAGTTTTCGAAAGACAGCCGCCGGTGGGGTTGTGCGGATAGTTGAGGATGAGCAGCTTCGTTCTCGGCGTGATGAGCTTTTCGAGCTCGGCCGGATCGAAGGCGAAGTCGCGGTCTTCATGCAGGTGGATCGGCACCGGCCGCGCGCCGTGCGCGAGGATCTGCGACTCGTAGATCGGAAACCCGGGGTTCGGATAGATGACCTCGTCGCCCGCGCCATAGTCCGTGGTCGAAAGGATGGCGTACGCGATGAAGGGCTTCGCGCCCGCGCCGATCACCACGTCCTCCGGCCGGATCGGCAGTCCCCCGCGCATCGCGGCGAGGTAGCGCGCCGCCGCCTCGCGCAGCTCGTCGATCCCCGCGGAAGGCGTATAGCCGTGCTTGCCGCCGCGGATCGCGCGGATCGCCGCCTCCTGCACGTGCTCGGGCGCCGGGAAGTCGGGCTGGCCGATGCAGAAGCTGATGATGTCGCGTCCCTGGCGCGCGAGCGCGTTCACTTCCGCGAGCACCACGAAGGCGTTCTCGGTCCCGAGGCTTGCCGCACGCTTGCTGATATCAGGCATACCGCGATTTTAATCGGAGTACCATCCGGTCCGAATAACTCGAACGAAAACGGCTGCATGCTCGTCAACTGCGTCGCCTACCAGGATGGCCGGAGGCTCGCCGATCTCGACCTCCACGAGATCCACAGCTATCTCGAGCGACCGGGCTGCTTCGTGTGGGTGGCGCTCAAGGACCCGACCGAGGCCGAGCTCGAGGAGATGCGCGCGCAGTTCGGCCTGCACCCCCTCGCCGTCGAGGACGCCCGCCACGGCCACCAGCGGCCGAAGATCGAGGAGTACGGCGATTCGCTGTTCGTCGTGCTGCACGTCGTCGAGGCTGCCGGCGAGGAATTGCGGATGGGCGAAATGGCGATCTTCGTCGGCCTGAACTACGTGCTTTCGGTACGCCAGCATTCCGAGCGCGGCTTTGCCGACGTGCGCGCCCGCGCCGAGCGCGAGCCGCAGCTGCTGAAGAACGGCGCCGGCTACGTCCTCTATGCGCTGATGGACGCGGTGGTCGACCGCTATTTCCCGATGATCGACGCGGTCGAGATGGAGCTCGAGCGCGTCGAAGAGCAGCTGTTTTCGGGCCGCTCGCCGCGCGAGAACATCGAGGCGCTCTACTACGTCAAGCAGAAGCTCACCACGCTGAAGCACGCCGCGGCGCCGCTGCTCGAGCACGCCGGCAAGCTCTTCGGCGGGCGCGTGCCGCACGTCTGCGCCGGCCTGGGCGACTACTTCCGCGACGTCTACGACCACCTGGTGCGCATCAACCAGTCGATCGATGCCGCGCGCGAGACCGTCAACACCGCGATCCAGGTGGCGCTCGCCATGGTCAACATGGGGCACGGCGAGGTTACGAAGCGACTCGCGGCCTATGCCGCGCTAGTGGCGGTGCCGACCATGATCGCCGGCGTCTACGGCATGAACTTCCAGCACATTCCCGAGCTCTCGTGGAGCTTCGGCTATCCCTTCGCCATCGCGATGATGGCGGTGATCGACGTGGTGCTCTTCTTCCGCTTCCGCAAGGCCGGCTGGCTCTAGGAAAGGGTCTTCAGCACCTCGGCCACGGTGCCGAACATCTGCTCGAGGTGCTTGCTTTCGGCGATGAGCGGGGGGCAGAAGGCGAGCGCGTCGCCCATCGGACGCACGAATACGCCCCGCTCCCAGCATTTCTCGAACGTCTCGTAGGCGCGCGCGCCCGGCGCGCCCGGCCGCGGCTCGAGCTCGACCGCGCCGATGAAGCCGAGGTTGCGGCAGTCGACGACATGCGGCAGGCCTTTCAGCGCATGCACGCCGTCCTCGAAGCGGCCGGCAAGCGGGATATCGAAAAGCTTTTCCTCCGCATAGGCCTCGAGCGCCGCCAGCCCGGCCGCGCAGGCGAGCGGGTGGCCGGAGTAGGTGTAGCCGTGGAAGAACTCCATGCCGGCGCCTTGCGCGTGCATGAAGGTCTCGTAGATCGCTTTGCGCACGATGACGCCCCCGAGCGGCACCGCGCCCGAGGTAATGCCCTTCGCGAAGGTGATGAGGTCCGGCTCGACGCCGAAGTGCTGCGCGGCGAAAGGCGCGCCGAGGCGTCCCCAACCGGTGATCACCTCGTCGAACACGAGCAGGATGCCGTGGCGGCTGCAGATCTCGCGCAGGCGCGCGAGGTAGCCCTTCGGCGGCACGAGCACGCCGCCGGAGGCGGCGACCGGGTCCACCACCACCGCGGCGATGTTCGAAGCGTCGTGCAGCGGAATGAGGCGCTCTTCGAGCTCGTCGGCGAGCTCGGCGCCGGTTTCCGCGCAGCCGCGCACGAAGCGGCGCTTTGCATCGTGCGTGTGCCGCAGGTGGTCGATGCCCGGCATGAGGATGCCGCTGTAGGCCTTGCGGTTCGCCGCCACGCCGCCGAGCGAAGTGCCGCCGATGTTGACGCCGTGATAGGAGCGCTCGCGCCCGATGAAGCGGGTGCGCGTGCCCTCGCCGCGCAGCCGGTGGTAGGCGACCGCGATCTTCATCGCCGTGTCGATCGCCTCCGACCCCGAATTGGTGAAGAACACGTGCTCCATGCCGCGCGGCGCGAGCGCCGCTATGCGCTCGGCGAGCACGAACGGGAGCGGATGCCCGAGGCCGAAAGACGAGCCGAAGTCGAGCTCGCCCGCCTGCCTGCGGATCGCCTCGACGATGCGCGGGTGGCCGTGCCCCGCGTTCACGCACCACAACGTGGCCAGCCCGTCGAGCACCTGCTTGCCCTCGACGGTGGTGTAGTACATCCCTTTCGCCGAGGCGACGAGGCGCGGCCGGCCCTTGAAGCGCCGGTTGTCGGTGAACGGCATCCAGTAGTGGTCGAGCTTCATATCCTCATAGGACCAGTTCCGCGCGCAGCAGATCCCAGGGTACCGCGACGCCGTTATCTATTTTCGTGATCAGACCCAGGGCGATAAGCTGTGTTACGTCAGTGTGAACGTTCTTGTAGTCCCGCCCGAGGCGCTTGGCGAGCTGGTAGATCGACAGGGGGCCCGTCTCCCGCAGCACGCGGAGCAGCTCGAAGCGCGCGGGCGACAGCGTCTTCAGCAGAAGCGGCAGGTTCTCGAGGGTCAGCAGGCGCAGCGTCTTCGGCGCCCGGCCTTCGGCCGCGCGGTTCCACGCCGCCTCGAAGCGGTCGAGCGCGTCGCCCGCCGAGCCGAGCTGGATCTCAAGCACCCTTGGCACGCTTCACATCCTGCTCGAAGTCGTAGCGCAGCTGCTCTACCGAGCGGAACTCGTAGGGAAAGCTGCGCCCGCGCACGCGGCGGCGCTCGTCGACGTACTCGACGAGATCGCCGTAGCGCAGGCGGTAGCTGAAATCGCGGCGCAGCTCGATCTCGAGCAGGCCGTCTTCCAGCGCCACCGTCTCGTAAAGCATATGGTCTAGAATACCATAATCCGACTGCTGTAGAATCGTGCCGTGAAGGACTTTTTCAACCTGTACCGCCACGGCTTCGCGCGCGTCGCCGTCGCGACGCCGCTGGTGCGCGTCGGCGACCCGCAGTCGAACCTCGAAGGCACCGTGGCGCTGATGCGGGAGGCGGCGCGCGAGAAAGCGCTGCTCGCGGTGTTCCCGGAGCTCGGGCTCACCGCCTACACCTGCGAGGATCTCTTCCACCAGCAGGCGCTGCTCTCGCAGGCGGAGGACGCGCTTGCGCAGCTTCTCGCGCGCACGCGCAATCTCCCTCTCGCGGCGCTGGTGGGGCTGCCGGTCGCGGTGAACGGGCTCCTCTACAACTGTGCGGCGCTGGTGTGCCGCGGGCGGCTGGTCGGCGTCGTGCCGAAGACCTATTTGCCGAACTACCGCGAGTTCTACGAGGCGCGCCAGTTCACGCCGGGCGACGCCGCGCAATGCGACACCCTGCAGCTCGCCGGGCAGCAAACGAGCTTCGGCACCGGCCAGCTTTTCCGCCTCGCCGAGCTGCCTGATTTCGTGCTGCATGTGGAAATCTGCGAGGACTTGTGGGTGCCGGCGCCGCCATCGTCGTTCGCCGCGCTCGCCGGCGCGACGCTGATCGCCAATCTCTCCGCTTCGAACATCGTCGTCGGCAAGGAAGGCTACCGCCACCAGCTCGTGTCCAACCAGTCGGCGCGCTGCCTCGCGGCTTACCTCTACAGCGCCGCGGGCCTGGGCGAATCGACGACCGACCTCGCCTGGGACGGGCACGCGATCATCTACGAGAACGGCACGCTCGTCGCCGAGTCGCGGCGCTTCGCCGACACGCCGCAGCTCACCGTCGCGGACGTCGACCTGGGGCGGCTGCTCGCCGACCGCATGCGGCAGAACACTTTCGGCGACGCGGCGCTGCGCCACCGCGCCGACGTGCGGGCGTTCCGCACGATCGATTTCTCGCTGCCACTGCCGCGGGGAAAGGTCGAGCTGCAGAGAAAGATCGATCCGAGGCCCTACGTGCCGAGCGATCCGGTCACGCGCGACGCGCGTTGCGAGGAGGTCTACCGCATCCAGGTGCAGGGGCTCGCCACGCGGCTGCGCGCCACGGGCGCCAAGAAGCTCGTCATCGGCGTCTCCGGCGGTCTCGACTCGACGCAGGCGCTGCTCGTCTGCGCGCGTGTCGTCGACGAGCTGAAGCTGCCGCGGAGCAACATCCTCGCGTTCACCATGCCGGGATTCGCGACTTCGAGCCGCACGCGCAACCAGGCCTGGCAGCTGATGCGCGCGATCGGCTGCACGGCCGAGGAAATCGACATCCGCCCCTCGTGCATGCAGATGCTGAAGGACATCGGCCACCCCTACGCGAAGGGCAAAAAGCTCTACGACATCACCTTCGAGAACGTACAGGCCGGCGAGCGCACGAGCCACCTCTTCCGGCTCGCGAACCGGCACACCGGCCTGGTGGTCGGCACCGGCGATCTCTCGGAGCTCGCGCTCGGCTGGGCCACCTACGGCGTCGGCGACCATATGTCGCATTACAACGTGAATGCGAGCGTGCCCAAGACGCTCATCCAGTTCCTTATCGGCTGGGTGGCGCAGTCCGGCGAGTTCAGCGCCGACGTGAAGCGCGCGCTGCGGCGCGTGCTCGACACGGAGATCAGCCCGGAGCTCGTTCCCGGCAAGCAGGCGAGCGAGCACACGGTCGGGCCCTACGACCTGCAGGACTTCAATCTGTACTACACGCTGCGCTTCGGCTACGCGCCGACCAAGGTGGCGTTCCTCGCCTGGCACGCCTGGCGCGGCAAGTATCGCCTCGCCGAGATCCGCAAGTGGCTCGGCGTGTTCCTCAAGCGCTTCTTCGAGACCAGCCAGTTCAAGCGCAGCGCGGCTCCGAACTCGCCGAAAGTGGGCTCGGGCGGCTCGCTGTCACCGCGCGGCGATTGGCGTGCGCCCTCCGACGGCAACGCCGCCGCCTGGCTCGCGGACCTCGCGCGCGTGCCACTTAGGGAGTGAAGCGCCGCCGAAGCGCTCGATGAGCTCTTTCCACAGGCCGCTCGTATCGGGCCGGAAGAAAAGGCTCTCGTCCGCCTCTCCGGTGGCCCAGTAGCCCGCTTCGATCTCCTTGGCGAGCTCGCCGGGCCTCCAGCCGACGAAGCCGGCGAAGTAGCGCGCCTCGTTCGGCGTCTGCTCGATGATGCGGTCGACCGCCGCGGCGTTGCTCACGACGAAGACACCGCCGAGAAGATGCAGCGCGCTCGCGCCCGGGTCGCCGTGCACCACCGCGAAAACCGCTTCGCTCATTTCCGGCCCGCCGAAATACACCGGGTCGACGACCTTGGACGACGGCTCGTGCCTCGGGAACAGCACGCCGAGCTTGAGTGCGCTCGCCCGGTTGAGGATGAAGCCGATGTGCGCGCCCGCGACCGGGACGGCGATCAGCGTGGTCTCGCGGTAAAGGCCCTGCAGCGCCGGCACGGCGACGAGCAGAACCGGCTTTTCCAGGTCCTGCGCGCGCGCCGGCCCGACGCTGAGCAGCAGCGCAGCGGCGAGCGCGAGGACGAACAAGGCGGCAGTTTTCATCGCGGCCTCCATGCTAGTGAAGCACCCGGGCAAAAGTGCGGTCGCGCAGCAGCTCGAGCGCTTCGGGACGCTCGTCGATGAATTCGAGCAGCGTCTCGGCCACCTCGCCACGCACGCGCTCCGAAACGCCCTCGCCGACGAACGGATCGACGCCGACGTGCGCGAGCACCAGCCGGCCTTCGAAGTCCTGCACCGTGAAGCCGTACAGCTCGGGATAGCGCCGGAAGAGCGCGCTCACCGTGGCTTGCAGCTCGGCATGGAATTTTTCCATGGCTACACGGTAGGCGCGCGCGCGCCTCGGCCATCAGAGGGGCCTGATTCGGACTACCGGAAAACGCCCTATTTGGGGGTAGGAAAAACGGAAAGCGCCGCTGCCGCCTGCCGCTGGACCTCGAAGCCCTCGCAGCTGAACCCGCCGCTGCCGCAGCCGTATTCCTTGCCGGCCTCGAGCGCGCGCTGGTAGTACGTGCTCGCCGCTTCGGCGAGGCCCAGGCCGCGCGCCGCCTCGCCGAGCATGAAGTAGGAAAGATCGCTCAGGTAGCCGGCCTGCATCACCGACACGGCGAGATCGCGCCAGGCGCCCTTGTCGTGCAGCGCCTTCCAGTCGCCTTTCTTGCGCGCATAGCTGAAGCCGCACTGCACGCGGCAGTCGAACACCGCGGCTGCGCTCTTGAAGCGCTCGTACGGTTCGGCGAGGAACGTCAACGTATCGTCGGCCTGGCGCTTGGCGTACTCCTCGCGCGTGATCTCGCCGGGCTTCGTCACCACGCGCTCGTTGGATGCTTCCCTGGCGTTGAGGAATTTCGGCGCTTCCACCGGCGCGCCGGACTTCACCGCGACGTAAAGCGGCTGCACGCGCTCGCCGAGCTCCTTGAGGCGCGCGGCGCGGTTCTCGGGCGAGGGGTGCGTCGAGAGGAATTCCGGCGGCCCGCCCTCGCCGAGCTTCGACATCTTTTCCCAGAGCGTGACGGCGGCTTTCGGATCGTAGCCGGCGCGCGCGGCAAGCTCGATGCCGATCTGGTCGGCCTCCGACTCGCTCTCGCGGCTGTTCGGCAGCGCGATCGCGAGCACCGCGGCCTGCTGCATGAGCGCTGCGGTCTGGTCGCGCGCCCCGAGAGCAATGGCCGCGATCTGGGTGCCGATGCCCGTGCCGTAGGCGATCGACATGCGCTCTTGCGTGTGGTTGGCGAGCGCGTGTCCGATCTCGTGGCCCATCACGTTGGCGATCTCGTCGTCGGTGGCTTTGAGCTTCTCCCACATGCCGCTGTAGATCGCCATCTTGCCGCCGGCCATGCAGAAGGCATTGACCGTCTTCGGATCGTTGATCACCTGCACTTCCCAGTTCCAGTTCGCGCTGTCGGGGCGGAAGCGCACCGCCTGCGCGATCAGCCGGTCGGTGATCTCGCGCACCTTCTGCGTGCGCTCGCCGTCGGTCTCGATTTTCCTTTTCTTGCCGAGCTCGCCCATCATGGCGTTGTAGGCGGCGGCCGATTCGCCGATCGCCATGCGCTCCGGAACGACCATGAACTGGCTGCGCCCGGTGATCGGGTTTGCCGCGCAGCCTGCCAGCAGGGCGAAAACCGCGAGCCGCAGCAAGGACTTGAAGTGCTTTTGCATTAATTTCAAATTCTAAGGCGCCCTGCGCCGAACGGCTGTAACGGAATGTTTCCGCAGCGCCAGATGATTTTTCACGCCGCTTCCAGTACGCTGACTCCGGTATGCGCAAGGTCCTGAAGGAAGAATCCAGCTTCCGCAATCCCCCTCTCTGGATCCACGTCTCGCAGGCAGGCAAGTGGCTGCTCTCCCCCCGGGAGGCGAGAAAACGCGCGGTCATCCGGCTTCTTGACCGGATGCGGCCCAAGAAGAAGCTGGAGTTCTAGGCCGCCTTCTTTCCCGCGGCGCTCGGCAACTCGCCGATCGCCGCCTTCACCGCTTCCTCGACGCGCTCGAGGAACACGAACTCGAGCTTCTCGCGCGCCTCGGCCGGGACGTCCTCGAGATCCTTCTCGTTCCTCTTCGGCAGCATCACGGTCTTGATCCCGGCGCGCAGCGCCGCGAGCGTCTTCTCCTTCACGCCGCCGATCGGCAGCACCAGCCCGCGCAGCGAGATCTCGCCCGTCATCGCGACGTCCGAGCGCACCGGCACGCCGGTGAGCAGCGACACGAGGGCAAGGAACATCGCCACGCCCGCGCTCGGGCCGTCCTTCGGCGTCGCGCCCGCCGGCACGTGAATATGAATGTCGTTCTTCTCGAACGCGTCGCCGAGGAAGTTGCGCGTGAGGGTAAGCGCAGCCTGCGCCGATTCCTTCATCACGTCGCCCAGCTGGCCGGTAAGGATGAGCTTGCCGCTGCCCGGCACCTTCGAGGCCTCGATGAACAGGATGTCGCCGCCGACCGAGGTCCAGGCAAGCCCGGTCGCCACGCCCGGAACCGCGGTCCTCTGCGCGACCTCGTTCTCGAAACGCCGCGCGCCGAGGATGGGATGCAGGTCTTTTTCGGTGATGACGATCTTCTGCGCCACGCCTTCGGCGATGCGCATCGCGGCTGAGCGGAAGACCGCGCCGATCTCGCGCTCGAGGTTGCGCACGCCCGCCTCGCGCGTGTACTCGCGGATGATCGACCTCAGCGCCTCGTCGGTGATGGAGACGTTTTCTGAAATCAAACCATTTGCCTCGAGCTGGCGCTTGACGAGGTAGCGCTTGGCGATCTCCAGCTTTTCCTCCTCGGTGTAGCCGGGGAGCGGGATGATCTCCATGCGGTCGCGCAGCGGCCCGGGAATCGTGTCGAGCATGTTCGCCGTGGTGATGAACATCACCTTCGACAGATCGAAGTCCACGCCGAGATAGTTGTCGCGGAACTTGGAGTTCTGCTCGGGATCGAGCACCTCGAGCAGCGCCGAGGCCGGGTCGCCGTGGAAGCCGCCCTGGCCGACCTTGTCGATCTCGTCGAACATCAGCACGGTGTTCTTCGACTCCGCGCGCCGGATCGCCTGGATCACGTTGCCCGGCAGCGCGCCGATGTAGGTGCGCCGGTGGCCGCGGATCTCCGCCTCGTCGTGCACGCCGCCGAGCGCGATCCTCTGGAACTTGCGCCCCGTGGCGCGCGCGATCGACTGGCCGAGCGAGGTCTTGCCCACTCCCGGCGGGCCGACGAAGCACAGGATCGGGCTCTTGCCCGCGGGGTTGAGCTTGCGCACCGCCAGGTGCTCGAGGATGCGGCGCTTGATCTTCTCCAGGCCGAAGTGGTCTTCGTCGAGCACCCGGCGCGCCTCGGAAATGTCGATGCCTTTCGCATCTTCGCTTTTCCAGGGCAATTCGGAAAGCCATTCGAGATACGTGCGCAGCATCGAGCCTTCGGCGCTGCCTTCGCCCATGCGCTCGAGGCGCTTGAGCTCCTTCAGCGCGTGCTTGTGCGTCTCCTCGGGCATGCCGGCCGCGTCGATCGCCTTCTTCAGCTCCTCGATCTCGGCCGCCGTCTCGTCGCCCTCGCCCAGCTCCTTCTGGATCTGGCGCATCTGCTCGCGCAGCACGTGCTCGCGCTGGCGCTCGTCGAACTGCTTCTTGGTCTTCTCGCCGATTTCCCTGGAGATGCGCAGCACGCCGACGCGCTCGGAAAGAAGCTCGAGCACCTTGTCCAGGCGCCGCCGCAGGTCGAAGGTCTCGAGCAGGTCCTGCTTGTCCTCGTTTTTCACGTCGAGGAGGTTCGCCACCATGTCGGCGAGCAGCCCGGGCGAGGTGACCTGCTGGATCACCACCGCGAGCTCTTCCGGCGCGTACGGCAGCAGCTGGATCGCTTCCACCGCCTGCTCTTTCAGCTGCAGGAAGCGCGCCTCGATCTCCGGATTGGTGCGCTCGTCGGGCTGCACCGTCTGCACGCGCGCGACGAGGAACGGCCAGCCCTCGAGGAACTCGAGCACGCGGAAACGCGAGGCGCCCTGCACCACGAGGTGGTGCGCGCCTTCGGCGCCGGTGATGTAGCGCACGACCTGCCCCGCGGTGCCGACCCAGTAGAGATCGTCCGGGGTGACGTCGTTCTTCTGCGCGTCCTTCTGCAGAAGGAAGCCGACCTTGCGCTCGCTGCGCACCGCTTCCTGCGCGGCGGCCACCGACGCGGCGCGGCCCACGGTGATCGGCGAAATGACGCCGGGGAAGAGCACCGTGTTGCGCATCGGGATCAGGATGAGCGCGTCCTCGGGCAGCGGCTTGATCGGCTTGGCGGCCGGCGCTGCCGGCGCTGCGGCGGCCGGGCGTGCTTCCTGCTCGTTCGAGAGAACCTTGTGGTTCATGCGCCTTCCTTCTTCCGGAACGTCAATGTGAGCACGCCGTCGACGAGCCGCTTGCCGACGAGGTCGATGGGAATGTAGGGATCTTCGAGCGGCAGCAGGATGCGCCGCTCGAAGCGGCCGTACGGAATCTCGATGCGGTGGATGTACGCTTCAACCTCACGGCAGGGAAACGGGCGCAGCGCCGACACGACCACGCCGCCCGGCTCGATCGCCACGGTGATCGAGTCGGCGGGCACGCCGGGGAGCGCGATATGCACCTGCAGCGCATTCGCGGATTCGACGACGTCGGCGGGCGGCTCCCAGGTATGTTGCGAGTCCGATCCGGCGACGCGGAAGAATTGACGGTGCAGGCGGTCGGCCTGCTCCAGGAGTGAAAGCGCCTCGCCCCACATCCAGGTTGAAAGATCGCGCGATCTCATCGGCCTTAGATGGCGCCGAAGTCCGCCAGGTTCAAGCCCGCCGCAAGAAACGCGCCCGAATCAGGCGCTTAGACGCGAAACGAAGCTCAGCGCTTCTTCTTGTAGATGGGCCGGCGCCGCTGGGGATTGAAGGCCGGCGCGCGCTCGTCCTTGTGCCGGAAGTTGATGCGGCCGCGGCTCACGTCGTAAGGCGAGATCTCCAAGCGCACGCGGTCGCCGGCGAGGATGCGGATGCGGTTCTGGCGCACGCGGCCGCCGGCGTAAGCGAGCACACTGGCGCCGTTCTCCAGCTCCACCCGGAACTGGGTGTTGGGCAGCACTTCCTGGACGGTCCCGTCCATCTCCAGCATCTCTTCTTTCGCCATGACAAAACCTCGCGCGCTCGCCGAGCGCCGTTGAACTGCGGGTGGAATCTGTACTTCGGGGGAACGACTACAGCAGTGATTATACGCGCTTATGCGGGCTTCACCTGCTCCAGCAGCCAGGCGCGGAACGCGGCGACCGCGGGCCGATCGGCGATCACCTCCGGGCAGACGAGGTAATACGCCGAAGGCGGCTTGGTCTCCACTTTGAAAGGCGCGCACAGCCGTCCGGTAGCGATGTCGAAATCGACGAGCGGGCGCAGCGCGAGGGCCACGCCGAGCTTCTGCGACGCGGCTTCGAGCGAAAGAATGTTGGTCGAAAAATGCGGCCCGCGGCTCGCGTCGACGCGATCGGCGACGCCGGCGGCCTCGAGCCAGCGCCGCCACGCGTTGCCGCCGGCCACGACCTCGGTAGCATCGTCGTGCAGCAGCACGTGGTTCGCGAGATCGGCCGGTTCCTTGATCGGGCGCTCGCCGTTCACGAGCTCGGGCGCCGCCACCGCCGTCATCCGCACCGCGAACAGCAGATCGGCCCGGTAGCCCGGGTAATCGCCGCTGCCCAGGTGAATCTCGACCCCTGAGGTGTCGCTTCGCAGGTCGAAGTTGCCCATGAGCGTCGGCGAATCGAGCGCGCCGGCATCGACCATCTTGCTCGACGCGAACACGCGCAGCTCCACCTTCGGATTGCGCTTCGAGAAGTCGGCGAGCCGCGGCATGAGCCAGCGCTGCGTGAATACCGGCGGCGCGGTGATGAAAAGATCGGTCTTCCCGCCGCGCTCGCGCAGAAGCTCCATCGCAGAAGCGAGCGAATCGAAGCCCTCGCGCAGCCGAGGCAGGCAGGCGCGCGCCGCCTCGGTGAGCTGCACGCCGCGCCCCGCGCGGCGGAAAAGCTCCACGCCGAGGTATTCCTCGAGGCTCTTGATCTGGTGGCTTACCGCTGCCTGGGTAATGGAGAGCTCGTTCGCGGCCTCCTTGAACGACAGGTGCCGCGCGGCGGCTTCAAAGACGCGCAGCGCGTTGAGCGGAGGCAGGCGATAAATCACGCGAAATAGGCATCAAGCATGAGTTTTTCTTAAGAATCACGTGAGTATTGATCGTTTGTCCCGCGCCGCGGGCGGCCTTATCTTGCATGCATGAAAAAGGACAGCCTCATGAAACTGAAACAAACGCCCTACCGCATGCCCACGGCTGCGGAATTGTACGCGCTCGAAAGGCGCGCACGTGAAGAGCGCGCCCGCTACTTCGCCGAACGCGTGGTTTCGGCCGGGCACGCGCTGAAATCGCTTATCGAACGCGGCCTTGCCGCGCTAAGTGCAAAGGTGGTCCGTCATGCGTAACAACCAACTTGTCACCCCGTTCTGGAAGAACGCCTTGAAGTCGCTCCCCGCGGAGCTGCGCCCGCGCTACGTCCATGAGATGGAAGCTGCGGAACGCTGGGAACTTCGCATCCAGGCGCTCATCGAAGCAGGGTCGCGCGCCAAATCGGCGCTGGCAAGAATGTTTCAAACGCCGCGTGGCGCACATTAGCGCGTAGCGCATCGCTTGCCTCGCCGGTCGAGCAAATCCGAAGCCTCCTCCTCCTCCTCTGGCTAGGGCCCGCTCGGCCGGCGAGCATCTAAAAAAAACCGGGCTCGAAGCCCGGTTTTTTTTCGCCCTTAGAATTCCGCGGTTAGTTCGTCGCCCCGGCGAGCATCGGCTTCGCGGCCTGCTGCAGCGGATGCATCGGCTCGAAAGGCACGCCGTACTTGGCGAAGAAGTGCTCGACGGCGGGCAGCCAGACTCCTACGCCCGAGTCGGCGCTGAAGATATAGTGGCCGTCTTTGCCGAAGGGCGGCTGCAGCACGTATTCCGCGCGCGCGCCGCCGGCAGCGAAGCGGTCATACCACAGCCTGGAGGTGTTGGGGTTGAAGTACAGGTCGTTCTGCGCGTAATGGAACAGCACCGGCACCTTCACTTCCCTGCCGAGCTCGTCGAACACCTTGGCGAGCGGCTCCACGGCGCACGGCACGCCGGGGTTGCGGGTCGGGTTGCCGCCGCGTCCCGCGGCGAACGCCAGCACCGCGACCAGGCCCTGCGGCGCACGCGCGCCGGCGGTGAAGATCGAGGTGACGCCGCCAGCGGACTGCCCCGCGAGGATCATGCGATTGCCATCGACATACGGCAGCGTGCGCACGTAGTTATAGGCGGCCATGACGTCGTCGGCGGCCGCGGACTCGCCCCGGCGGTAGTCGGGATTGCGGCAAGAGCCTGCGTCCTCGGCGAACTCGCCGCCGGTGGCGCCGAAGCCGCGGCGCAGCGGCATGACGACGACATAGCCGCGCTGCGCAAAGATCGTCGCGGTATGCATGAGCATATCCGGCGACTCGATCCGTCGTTCGTCCGCCGACACGGGAGCCCCATGATTGAGTACGATGGCGCCGTACGGGCCGGCGCCTTCGGGGCGCAGGATCCGGGTCGCGATGGTGTAGTCGCCGCTGCGAGCGGGAACGCGAACCTCTTCCTCTATGAGGCGCACCCCTGCGTTATCGTCTTGGGCGTAGGCGATGTTGCCGATGGCCCACGACAGCAGAGCCACCAGGACTACCAGCAGGCTTATCCCCCTCACCACTACCTCCCTTCAAAATTCGTACGACCGACTGTAGCTGTGATTGGGACAACCGACAAGACTGGAAATGACACACGGTTCGACGAACCTGTGTGTCGGGACGGGGCGACAGGATGAACGCGCGCGGCGCGCTTGAATCGCGCATGAAGGCGCTAACGGCCGCGCGGCTGAAGGGAATGCTGCGCGGCATCGAAAAGGAAAGCCTGCGCACGCGGCCGGACGGCAAGCTCGCGACGACGCCGCATCCCGCGGCGCTCGGCTCGCCTCTGACACATCCTCACATCACGACGGATTTCAGCGAGAGCCAGCTGGAGCTCATCACCGGCGCGCGCACGAGCGTCGATGCGATGCTCGAAGAGCTCACGCATCTCCACCAGGTCGTCTACCGTGCGATCGCCGCAAACCCGGCCGACGAGATTCTCTGGTGCGCGAGCATGCCCTGCGGCCTGCCGCCCGACGACGAGATCCCGCTAGGCCGCTACGGCAGCTCCAACGTCGGGCGCGCGAAGACGGTGTATCGCATGGGCCTCGGCTACCGCTACGGCAGGCGCATGCAGACCATCTCCGGCATCCACTACAACTGGTCGCTGCCCGGGCTGTCGAACGAAGAGTATTTCGCGCTGCTGCGCAACTTCCGGCGCACCGGCTGGCTGCTTTTTTATCTGTTCGGCGCTTCGCCCGCGGCGTGCGAGACCTTCGTCGCCGGCAACCGGCAGCACGGGCTGCAACGGCTGCGCGCGGGAACGATGTACCTGCCGCACGCGACGTCGCTCCGCATGGGACGGCTCGGCTACCAGAGCGACGCGCAGTCCTCGCTCGCGGTGAGCTACAACAGCCTCGCCGAATACGCCGCGTCGCTCCACGACGCGCTGGTGAAGCCCTACCCGCCTTACGAGAAGATCGGAATCCGCGACGAGAAAGGCGAATACAAGCAGCTCGCCGCGTCGCTGCTGCAGATCGAGAACGAGTTCTACAGCAAGATCCGGCCGAAGCGCCGCATCCATCCGAACGAGCGCCCGCTGCACGCGCTGCGCAGCCGCGGCGTCGAATACGTGGAGGTGCGGCTGATGGACCTCGATCCGTTCTCCGTGATCGGCATCAGCGCGCCGGTGTGCCGCTTCCTCGACGTTTTTCTTCTGCACTGCCTGCTCGCCGACAGTCCGCCCGACACGCCGGCCGAGATCGCCGCCATGGCGCGCAACAACGAGCGCGTCGCCACGCGCGGGCGCGAGCCGGGGCTGCGCGTCGAGCGCGGCGACCGCGAGGTCGAGATGAAGGAATGGGGCGCCGAGCTGCTGGCCGAGTGCGTGCCGCTCGCGGAGCGGCTCGACGCGGTTCTCGGCGGCGGCGCCTACCGCGACGCGGTCGGCGCCGCGGTTGCGGCGCTTGAAGACCCCGACAGGGTCCCTTCAGCGCGCGTGCTGCACGCGATGCAGCGCAACCACGACGGCGTCTACGTGCGCTTCGTGCTCGCCGAGTCGCTTCTGCACCGCGGCTCGCTGCTCAACCTGCCGCTGCCGCCAAACGTCGAAGAGGAGTTCGCGCAGATGGCGCGCGCCTCGGCCGCGAAGCAGCGCCAGCTCGAAGCGCAGGACCGCGTGGATTTCGAGACCTATCGCCAGAAATACCTGGATCCGGCAAGCCTCAACCCCTAAAAGGGGTCAGGACCTTTTTCGTCACTTCGGAAAAAGGGTCCTGACCCCTTCACTGCGCGGCATGCGCCGCGATCACGTCCGCCACGCAAGATGTGAGCCGCTTCGCGTAGTCGAGGTGCAGGAACTCGTTCGGGCCGTGGGCGTTGGACTGCGGCCCGAGCACGCCGGTGATCAGGAACTGGGCCTGCGGAAACTTGGCGCCCAGCATCGCCATGAAGGGAATGGTGCCGCCCTCGCCCATCCACATCACGCCCCTGCCGAAATGCTTGACCGAGGCGGTCTCGAGCGCGCCTTCGAGCCAGGCGGCGGTCTGCGGCGCGTGCCAGCCGGACGCGGCCTGGCCGTATGCGAACTTCACGCGCGCGCCGTAGGGTGGATCGGCCTCGAGGATCGCCTGCAGCTGCCTTGCGGCGCTCTCCGCCTTCACCGTCGGGGGCAGGCGAAGCGAAAGCACGAGCGAGGTCTTCGGCCGCAGCACGTTTCCCGCAGCCACGGGCGGCGGCAGCCCGTCGGCGCCGGTGACCGCGAGCATCGGCCGCCAGGTCCGGTTCAGCACCAGGTCGAGAAGGTCGATGTTTACCGGCTGCATGCCCTTCACGAAAGGGAACTTGCGCCACACGTCGGCGCCGAGCACTTCGGCGGCGCGCCTCGCCTGCTCGGCGCGCTCGACCGGTACCTGCGCGTGGAACGCCGAATGCTTGACGATGCCGGTCTCGGCGTCCTCGATGCGCTCGATGAGCTGGCGCGCGATGCGAAAGCTCGAGGCCACCACGCCGCTCGCGTCGCCGGAATGCACGCCCTCGGTGAGCACCTCGACGGTGAGCACGCCGTTCACGAGACCGCGCAGCGAGCTCGTGCCCCAGAGCTGCTCGTAGTTGCCGCAGCCCGAGTCGAGCCCGATGACGAGATCCGGCGCGCCGATGCGCGGCGCGAGCGCTTCCAGGTACGCGGGCAGGTCGTAGCTGCCGCTCTCCTCGCAGCACTCGATGAGCATGGCGATGCGCGCGTGGGAACGCTTTTCCTCTTGTAAAGCCCTGATGGCCGCCAGCGCGCAGAACACCGCGTAGCCATCGTCCGCGCCGCCGCGGCCGTAGAGCTTTCCGTCCTGCAGCACCGGCGACCACGGTCCGAGGCCTTCGCGCCAGCCGGTCATCTCGGGCTGCTTGTCGAGGTGGCCATAGATCAGCACGTTTCCCGATGAGGAGCCGGGAATTTCTATGAAAAGCACGGGTGTCCGGCCTTGCAGCTTTACCACCTCGACTTTCATTCCCGCCGGCGCATGCCTGCGGCACCAGTCGGCGGCGAGCTTCACCGCGGCGTCGATATGGCCGTGCTTTGCCCATTCCTTGTCGAAGTGCGGCGATTGCGCGGGAATGCGGATGTAGTCGACGAGGGCGGGAACGATCGCCTCGTCCCAGAATTTAGCGATTTGCGACATCGAGAGGTTCGACGGAGATAGGGCTCTGACCCCGAATTATGGTTCGAGTTGCCAAGGCAAGGGAGCGAGCGCGCCCGGCAGGTAGAGCGGATGCGCCGGCTCGCCGCTGCCGTTCAGGCGCAAAACGTGCAGCTTCGCGTCCTTCAGTTTGGAAAGTACTTCTCTGGAACGGCCAAGATGCTGCCCGTGGTTGCCCCAGGCGCAGACCACGATATCCGCGCTGCGCGCCGCCTCGAGGATCGCCGCGTCGTTGCCGCACCCGACCGGGTCGCGCGCCGCCTTCATGTCGTCGGGATCGGTCGCGCGCCAGCCGAAGAGATTGGTGACGACGAGCGCGCCGTAGCGCCAGCGCTCGGCGTAGTTGCGCGCGCGGGTGCACGACGGGTCGAGCTGCACCTCGTCCGCGGTGCTCGGGTTGAGCATCAGGAAATTCGCCACCGGCCCGTCCGACCAGCGACGCCATAGGAGATAGCGCCACTTGCGACAGCGTGAGAAGGCGGCACCCGATGTACCGGAAAATTTCATCACGCCGGTATTGCGGTGCGCGGCGGCCTGCCGCGAGGTCTATGCCGGACGCGCAATGGCGGCGCAACGTATGACACGGTGGGTTCGCCGATCGAATAGGTGAAAGGACTGCGTACGGCGACAGTGCCAAGCAGCGCGCCGTCCTGCAGATCCTCCGTGAGAAGAACGCCGCAATCCTGCAGCTGGGCGGCCGCCACGATTAGGCTCTCGCACCACGATAGCCGGAAGCGCTGCTCGATGTCCCGCGCGCGCAGGAACACTTCCTCGTCGACCTCGCGCGGATGCCACGCGAAGTACATCCTAGTGTCTTGCCACGCGTCCTCCGGAGATACCGCGCCGCCTTTGCGTTTCAGGTTGACGTAATACTCGGACAGCACTTGTACGCTGGTCCGCCCCAACGCCTCGCGCCACAAGTATTCGAGCCACGCCCTGGCGCGCGGCTGTTTTGCGGGCTCGCTGGCGTCTCGCGCGTAGAGCAGGACGTTAGCGTCGACGAAGACCAGCGCGGTCATTCGCTTGCTCGCGGGTCAGATACCGATCCGTGGAACGCTTCAATTTCACGGGTCTTTGCGCGAGGAAGCGTTTCATGGCGTCTTCGTACGCGCGCGAACGACGCATTCGCTCTCGCAGCACCTCGCCCACGTACCGCGACAGGCTCATGTTTCTCTGCGCGGCATATACGCGCGCCCATGCGGCCGTCTCTTCATCGAGCGTGATGGTGATGTTTTTCATCGCACGCTTTCCGGTCAATTACACGGTTTCAGTGTAACACGAAAACCGTGTCATTCTGCCTTATCACGACCAGAACGCGCGCAGCCTGCCGGCGACGTCGACCTGCGCCTTGCACGAGGAAATGCTTTCGGCTTCGTGCGCCTCGCCGTGCACCACCTGCTCGAAGCATTGCATCACCGCGTCGGTGAGGAAGCGGCTTTTCGCGCCGTAGACGTGCCGGTCGCCCATGCGCGACTGCCGCGTCACGTAGTACTTGAGCGGCGCGATGAGGTGCAGGTCGCGCTTCGCGCGCGTCATGGCGACGTAGAGCAGGCGCCGCTCCTCCTCGACCAGCTCGGGCCGGCCGCTGGAGAACTCCGAAGGAAAGTTGCCGTCGGCGACGTTCAACAGATGCACCGCGTCCCACTCCTGGCCCTTCGCCGAGTGGATGGTCGAGAGCACGAGGTAATCCTCGTCGAGATACGGCGCGCCGGAAAGGTCGCTCGTGGCGCTCGGCGGATCGAGCGCAAGCTCCGTCAAGAACAGCTCTCGAGTGGGAAAACGAGTGGCAATGTGCTCCAGCTGCTCAAGATCGCCCGCGCGTACCCGCGCCGTGTCGTACTTGCGCTCGAGGATCGGCGCGAACCATTCGCGCACGCGCTGCATCTGCCCGGCCCAGGGCGCGGCCGCGAGGAAGCGCATCAGCTCGTCGAGCTCCGGCGCGCCGGTTTGCAGCGCGCTCCAGGCGTGGATTTGCGCCTCGAAGCGCGTGTAGATGCGCTCCGCGGTCGCCGGACCTACGCCTTCGAGAAGCTGCAGCGCGCGGAACGCCGCGACGCGGTTCTTCGGATTGTCGGCCCAGCGCAGCACCGCGAGCATGTCCTTCACGTGCGCCGCCTCGAGGAACTTGAGCCCGCCGTACTTCACGTAGGGAATGTTCCGGCGCACGAGCTCGAGCTCCAGCATGTCGGAGTGGTGCGAGCTCCGGAAGAGCACCGCCTGGCGGCGCAGCAGCACGCCGCGCTCGCGCGCCTCCAGCACGCGCCCGACCACGTATTCCGCCTGCGCCTGGTCGTCGGCCACCGTGACGTAGCGCGGCTTGGGGCCGGCGTTCTTGCGCGAGCGCAGCTTCTTTCCGGCGAGCGCGTTCGCTGCGTCGAGCACGGCCTGCGTCGAGCGGTAGTTTTCTTCCAGCACCACTACCGAAGCGCCGAACTGCGCTTCGAAGCCGAGGATGTTCTCGACCGTCGCCGCGCGGAACGAGTAGATGGCCTGCGCGTCGTCGCCGACTACCGTGACCGGCGCGCCGGCCGGGCGCAGGCCTTTGAGGATCTCGGCCTGGATCACGTTGGTGTCCTGGTACTCGTCGACGAGCACGTGGTCGAACTGGCCCGCGATCTCGGCGGCGAGGCGCGCGTCCGACATCATCGCGTGCCAGTAAAGGAGCAGGTCGTCGTAGTCGAGCGCCTGGTTCGCGAGCTTGCGCTCGACGTACGCGCCGAAGAGTCCCTTCAGCTCGCCCTCCCACTCGGCGCACCAGGGGAACACCGCCGCGAGCGTCTCCTCGAGCGGGCGCTGCGTGTTCACACGGTGGCTGTATATGGCCAGACAGCTATCTTTTCGCGGGAAGCGCTTGTCCGCCTTGGAAAGGCCGCGCTCGTGGCGCACCAGGTCCATGAGGTCGGCGGCATCGCCGCGGTCGAGCACGCTGAAGCTCTCGTCCAGGCCGACGCGCCTGCAGTGCCGGCGGATGAGGCGGTTCGCGATCGAGTGAAACGTGCCCGACCAGGGCAGCCGCGCTTCGCGCATCACTTCGCCGACGATGCGCTGCGCGCGGCGCGTCATCTCCATGGCCGCGCGCCGCGTGAACGTGAGGAGCAGGAGCCGCTCGGGGCTTTTACCTTCGAGAAGCAGGTGCGCGACCCGGTGCGCGAGCGTGTTGGTCTTGCCGGTGCCCGCGCCCGCGATGATGAGTAGCGGCCGGTCGGCAAACCGCGCCGCCTCGCGCTGCCGCTGGTTCAACCGCTCGAAGGCCTCAATCGCCGCCACGGAGGCGACTATAGGACAAGCCTGTACGTTTATCCAGTACCGCCCTTTTTCTTCAGCAGTTCCCCGAGTTTTTCCAGCGGCCGATGCGTCGCCGCTGATTTTCCGCTTTCCGGCTCCGACCCGGATTTGAAGTCCTCGACGCGGGCGTGCTCGTTCTCGTGGCAATACACGCACAGCAGCTCCCAGTTGGAACCGTCGGGCGGGTTGTTCTCGTGGTTGCCGTCCTTGTGGTGCACGGTGAGCTCGCGCAGCCGCTCGCGGCTGAACTCGCGCGCGCAGCGCCCGCAGATCCACGGCAGGATCTTGAGCGCCTGCTCGCGGTAGGAGCGCGCGCGCTCTTCTTGCGCCTTGCGCGCCTCGGCGACGAGCCGATCGAGCTTACCCGGATCGGGCGGCTTGCGGGGCGGCGGCTTTCTTGCCATGAAACAATATTAGCCCTCGCCATGCCGCTTCTCACCCTGCAAGACGCCCAGCTCGCGTACGGCGAGCTGCCGCTCCTGGACCGCGCTTCGTTCGCGCTCGAGAGCGGCGAGCGCATCGGCCTCATCGGGCGCAACGGCAGCGGGAAATCGTCGCTGCTCGGCGTCATCGCCGGCCGCACGGCGCTCGACGATGGCGAGCTGCGCAAGCGCGACGGCCTGCGCATTGCGCTCGTCGAGCAGGAGCCGGTTCCGCCGTGGCCGGCGGTAGAAAAGAAGCATCGGCTGGCCGAGTTCCTGCACCGCTTCGGGCTCGACGAGGACGTCTCGCGCACGACGCTTTCCGGCGGCGAAGCCAAGCGCGCGGCGCTCGCGCACGCGTTCGCGCTCGAGCCCGAGCTGCTGCTGCTCGACGAGCCGACCAACCACCTCGATATCGACGGCATCGTCCAGCTGGAAAACCTGTTGCTGAAGCAACCCGCCGCCATCATCGTCACCCACGACCGCGCGTTTCTCGACCGCGTGGCGACGCGCATCCTGGAACTCGATCGCGGACAGCTCTTCTCGTTTCCAGGCAATTTCTCGCGTTACGAAACCCTGAAGGCCAATCAGCTGGCGATAGAAGCCGTCGCGCAGCGCAAGTTCGACAAGTTCTGGGCGCAGGAAGAGGCGTGGATCCGCAAGGGCATCGAGGCGCGGCGCACGCGCAACGAGGGCCGCGTGCGGCGCCTGGAGCACCTGCGCGAAGAACGCGCGGCGCGGCGCGAGCGCGCCGGGTCGGTGAAGCTCGCGATCGGCGAAGGCCAGCGCTCGGGAAAGCTGGTCGCGGAGCTGGCGCACGTGACCAAGTCGTACGGCGCGCGGCCGATCGTCAAGGACTTGGACCTCCTCGTCACCCGCGGCGACCGCATCGGCCTCATCGGCCCGAACGGCGCCGGCAAGACGACGCTGCTCAAGCTCATCCTCGGCGCGCTCGCGCCCGATTCGGGAGCGGTGCGCCTCGGCACCAATGTGCAGGTCGCCTACTTCGACCAGATGCGTGAGGGCCTCGATCCGGACAAGACCCTCGCCGAATCGGTCGAGAGCCCTCGGAAGCACGTCATCAGCTATCTCGCGGACTTCCTCTTTCCGCCGCGACGGGCGAGCTCGCCGGTGCGCATGCTCTCGGGCGGCGAGCGCAACCGGCTGCTCCTCGCGCGGCTTTTCGCGCGGCCGGCCAACGTGCTGGTGCTCGACGAGCCGACCAACGACCTCGATATCGAGTCGCTCGAGCTCCTCGAGGCGGCGCTCCAGGACTACAGCGGCACGCTGCTCCTCGTCTCGCACGACCGGGCGTTTCTCGACAACGTGGTGACGCAGACCATCGCGGCGGAAGGCGGCGGCGCCTGGAAGGAGTACGTGGGCGGCTACAGCGACTATCTGCGCCAGAGGCCGGCCCCAGCCCCCCTGACAAGGGGGGAGCGAGCCGCAGGCGAGCGGGGGGTTCGCGAGAAATTCCGCTTGAAGCTTTCGTACAAGGAAATGCGCGAGCTGGAGGCGCTGCCCGCAGAACTGGAAGCACTGGAAGCCGAGCAAAAAGAGCTAGTTGCGCGCATGCACGCGCCCGATTACTACCGCCAGCCGCCCGAAGCGCTGCGCGCCGACCAGGCGCGCAACGCCGAGATCGAGGCGCTGCTGCACGAGAAGCTGGAGCGCTGGGAGGCGCTGGAGCGCAAGCAGAAAGCCGCGAACTCCTGATCTTTGTCAAACGCAGGGCCGGACAAGCGCCTACAGTCTTTTCACCATGCAGGAGGACGGCCGTCGCAAGTTCCACGCGCACTGGTGGGAAATTCTCGTTCCCGTGTTCGTCCTCCTCGTCGGGGTCACCGCGCTCTCCAGAACCCCGCTCGACCACGCCGGCTACGCGCTCCTGGGCGTGCTGATCTGCGCGCTCGCCGCGTGGTTCAGCATCGTGCTCGCGCGCCGCTGCGGCCTGTTCAACATCTTCGACCGCCTCAAGGGGCTCTGAGCCCCGATTGCCGCTACGGCATCGCGATCCGGGCCGAGCTCATCCGGTCTTGATGATGCCCCCGGGTTCGCTTTGGGGTCAGAGCAAATGCTCTGACCCCGTCAGGTGGCTTACGACGCCCGCTTCGCGCGGGCTTTCTCCAACCCGCAAGGGCCGTTCCATCCCTCGCCGCGGGGGGCTTTCACGATCCGAAACGAATCTTTGGCACTATATTCCCATGCCCAAATCCTTCGATGCGATCGTCATCGGCACCGGCCAGGCCGGGCCCGCCCTCGCCGCGCGCCTCTCGAGCGCCGGCATGCAAGTCGCCGTAATCGAGAAAGCGAAGTTCGGCGGCACCTGCGTAAACAACGGCTGCACGCCGACCAAGACGCTGATCGCAAGCGCGTACGCCGCGCACCTCGCTTACCGCGTAGCCGATTACGGCGTGGAGATTCCCGGGGCGCCGCGCGTGGACATGAAGCGCGTCAAGGCGCGCAAGGACGCGGTGGTCGCCAACTTCACGACGGGCGTCGAGAAATGGATGCGCGGCCTCAAGAACACGACGGTGATCCACGGCCACGCGCGCTTCGTTTCCGAGAAAGTCATTAATGTGGAAAACCAAGAGCTCACCGCCGACAAGATCTTCCTCGACGTCGGCGGCCGTCCGCTGGTGCCCAAGATGCCGGGGCTCGACGCCGTTTCCTACCTCACCAACGTGTCGATCATGGACGTCGACTTCGCGCCCGAGCACCTGCTCGTCGTCGGCGGCAGCTACGTCGGGCTCGAGTTCGCGCAGATGTACCGCCGCTTCGGCGCGCGCGTCACGGTGATCGAGATGGGAGCGCGGCTCATCAGCCGCGAGGACGAGGACGTTTCCGCGGAAATAAAGAAGATCCTCGAGGACGAGGGCATCGAAGTCCGCCTCAACGCCGAATGCCTCTCCGCGTCGAAGGAAGGCGGCGGCGTCTCGCTGGGGCTGGGCTGCAAGGAAGGCGCGCCGCGCGCGAGCGGCTCGCATCTGCTGCTCGCCGTCGGGCGCGTGCCGAACACCGGCGACCTCGGCCTGGAAGCCGCCGGCATCAAGACCGACAAGCGCGGCTACATCGAGGTCGACGAAGCGCTGCGCACCACCAACCCGAACGTCTGGGCGCTCGGCGACTGCAACGGCAAGGGCGCCTTCACGCACACCGCCTACAACGACTACGAGATCGTCGCCGACAACCTGCTTGCCGACGCCGGCCGCAAATGGACCGACCGCGTGATGTGCTACGCGCTCTACACCGACCCGCCGTTGGGCCGTGTGGGCATGAGCGAAGACGAAATACGCAAGAAGAACTTGAAAGCGCTCGTCGGCAAGCGGCCGATGACGCGCGTGTCGCGCGCGGTCGAGAAAGGCGAAACCAAGGGCTTCCTCAAGATCCACGTCGAGGAAGGCTCGCAGCGCATCCTCGGCGCGGCGCTATTGGGCACGAGCGCCGACGAGGCGGTGCACTCGCTCATCGACGCCGTGTACGCGAAAACGCCCTACCCCGAGTTCCAGCGCCGCGTGCGCATCCACCCGAACGTGAGCGAGCTCCTGCCCACGGTGCTGGAAAACCTGAAGCCGCTTACTGCTTGATCTTCAGCTCGTTCCTGACCGACCTGACGCCGCTCACGTTGCGCGCGACCTCCGCGGCCTTCGCCATTTCGGCGCGCGTCTTCACCGAGCCGGTGAGATGGACCACCTTGTCCTCCGTGGCGACGCCGATGTCGAAGAGCTTGAGCGAGGGCTCGTTGAAGATCGCCGTCTTCACCTTGGTGGTGATCGCCGCGTCGTCGATGTAGGCGCCGGCGCTGCTCTGCTTCTCGCCTTCGGACGCGCAGCCGGCAAGCGCGAGCAGCGCGGCGGCGGCGATAAGGACAGTGGCCCGCTTGATCGATTTCATTTCGTAGTCCCTCCTTGGGACGCGGATTCTGCCATCGCGCCGGCTCTCTCCTCGAGGGAATACTTCCGGGATTTCCGCGGTTTCGCGCGTCAAGCGCGTAGAATGCCCGGCATGGAAGAAAATTCTGCAACGACCCAGACACCCTACGATTTCATCCCGAGCGCCCTCGTGATCGAGGATGTCACCGTCGGCAGCGGCGCGCGCGCCCAGCGCGGCGACGACATCATCGTGCACTACGTCGGCAGGCTGCTCGACGGCCAGCAGTTCGACTCGAGCCGCAGCCGCGAGGACCCGCTCGACTTCGCGCTCGGCGCGGGCGACGTCATCAAGGGCCTCGACCAGGGCGTGCAGGGGATGCGCGTGGGCGGCGTACGCAAGCTCACCATTCCCGCGGCGCTCGCGTACGGCGAGCACGGCTGCGGCGGCGTCATCCCGCCCAACGCAACGCTCGTCTTCGACGTGGAGCTGCTGGAAATCGCCTGACGGCCCCCTGACAAGGGAGCGGGAGCCTGCAAGGCGAACGGGGGTTCTAGCTCGCGACGACGCGGGCGACGAACGCCACCACCTCGTCCTCGACGAGCTGCGGGGTGATGCGCTCCAGGCCGTAGGCGCCTTTCGCGCCCGCCATCCCGCCCGCATTCGACGCCTCCCCGGAGTTGATCCACACGGTGCGGTTGTAGTGCCGGGTGACGATCGACAGGGTGTGCTGGTCCTCGTGCAGCGGCGCCTTGGTCCCCGAGGCGACAACGCGCATCGAAATCCCCGCCTCGCAGATCCCGCCGGCGGCGCCGGCGACGAACTCCTGCTCGCTGATGCTGTAGCGGTGGCCGCGCTCCTCGAGCAACGCGCCGGCCGCCGCGAACACCGGCCGGATCACGCCACGCCGCAGCTCGGCAAAGTCGCGCAGGAACTGCGCCTCGTCGTCTTTCGCCCGCTTCTCGCGCTCCGATTCGGCGCGGCGCCGAGCGTCGTACTCGTCGAGGAGCCGAGTGAGCGTCTCTCGCATGTGATTCCCCATGGCGCCATTGTGCGCCATCCCGCCTTCGCGCACCGGAGGCAGCGGGTAGGAGGCGAGGTTACCCCCGCCGTCCTCCCACACCACCGGACGTGCGGTTCCGCATCCGGCGGTTCATGAAGCACGCTGGAGACGCTGCACCGTATCGAGCAGCGACACCAGTCCCAGGGAATCGAACC
>SCTY01000075.1 GCA_004297625.1 Betaproteobacteria bacterium
GAGCAGTAAAACGACAACAAGTAGGCTTCCCGAAACCGTTTCGGGCGTCCTTTAACCCAAGACTCGCGCATGATCGACATCGATTGCATCGTCTCAGTCACTTGCGCAGAGCTTCCCTAGCGCACCCGATCTACGATCCGGTGCGGCCGTGGCTGCTGAAGCTGGGCGCGCCGAGCCTCGATCGACTCAACGCGCTTGCCGAAGAGGCGGGCTTGCGCACCGAAAGCGGCCGCGCAGTGCGCTTCGTGCCGCCCGGGAAGAGCGACCCCTACTACGAGATCCACGTGTACGAATCGGGATGCGTTGCCACGCGAGCGGACAACTTCCACGATCTCTTCAACGCGCTCGCCTGGCTCGCATTCCCGCGCACCAAGGCGCGAATCAATGCGCTGCACGCCGCAGCGATCCCCGGCGAGCGGGGCAAGCGCGGACCCAGGCGCGATCTGCTGACCCTCTTCGACGAGGGCGGCGCCATCCTCGCGTGCGCAGACGCCGAGCTCATCGACATGATCCGGCAATTCCGCTGGAAGGAGCTGTTCTGGGAAAACCGCAGCCGCGCACTTGGGTACATGCGCATAGTCGTGATCGGCCACGCGGTGCTCGACAAGGCCCTTGCGCCATGGCCCGGCATCGCATGCAAAGCCCTGCCTGTTCGTCCGGGCGGAAACGCGGACGCGCAGGTCTGCGAATGGCTCGGCAGCCTGCCCGAGAATGCGACGCCGCGCTTGCTGCTGCCGCTGCCGGTGTTCGGCTATCCGGGATGGCTTCCGGGCAACGACCGCGCGGAGTTCTATGACGACACGCGGTACTTCCGGCCGTTCCGGCGCGATTCGCGCGAGCGCTAGGGGAAGACGGGATAAGGCCGGACCTCGCCGGCAGGCACCGCTTCGGGGTGGCGCTCGAGAACGATCTCGCGGATGCGCTCGAGCGCTCCGAGCGGAACATCGACCATGAGGAGCACTTTTCCGGCGGCAATGTCGGCCTCGAAACGCTTCAAGCGAGAATTCGGCACCGAGGCGCCGACCATGCTGGAAATCCACGCGCCAAGCGCTCCGCCGACCACCATGGCGACGAACACGGTTATCGGGTGCGGCTGGGTGCCTTCGATGGGGCTGAAGAGGATTACCGCCCCAAGGGCGAGCCCGCCGAGGACACCGAGACCCAAGCCGACGCCTGCGCCGTGCAGAGCGTCGCTTTTCATCAGGTAGCCCGCCGGGTGCAGCTCACCGAGGTCGGTGCCGCGCCGGGCCAGGAAATGCATGTGGCGGTCTTCCACGCGCGCGAGAAGCAGATCGTCGGCGGTGCGGCGCGCGCTGTCGACATGCGGAAGCACGAAATAAAGGCGTCTGCGCATAATGGCCTCCTTGAGCTCCGTTGTCCCGATTAGACCGGCCCGCGCTGGTAAAATTGCTACGGGAGCCGGCCGGGCAGCCGCTGTGCGTTTCACAGAGGAAAGTCCGGGCTCCGCAGAGCGGGATGCAGGGTAACGCCCTGGCGCGGCAACGCGACGAATAGGGCCACAGAGACGAGTCCCGGTGCACGAAGTACCGCAGGTTCACGCCTGCGGAGCGCCGGGGGTGAAACGCGGCAACCTCCATCCGGAGCAACACCAAATAGGCAAGCGCGGTGCGGCAACGCACTACAGGCCGGCTCGGCCGAGCTTGCGGGTAGGTGGCTAGAGCCCGGGGGCGACTCCGGGCCCAGAGGAATGGCTGCCGGCGCGGCGCGAGCCGCGCCACAGAACCCGGCTTACAGGCCGGCTCCCATTGCTTTCCGCGAGGGCGCGCGTCGATAATCTGCGCGCCGTGCGCGATCGGCTCAACCAAAACGATGTCAGCAACCGGGTCAACGTCGAGGATCCGGAGCGGGTGCGCGACACGGTGCTAGAACTCTTCGCCGCGCGCTACCCGGGAAGCGACCTTGCTCCGCTCGGACGCGCCTTCGATGACGTGCGCGCCCTCTTCGAGGGCAAGTTTCCCGGCTACCTCGCCTGCGACACGCTGTACCACGATGTCCGCCACACGTTGGACATGACCCTGGCGATGGCGCGGCTGATCGACGGGCACGAACGCGTGTGCGCGGCAGACGATCGGCTCGGCGTGCGGCGTGCCATGCTCGGGGTGCTCGTCGCGCTTCTCCACGACTCGGGCTATCTCAAGCGCGCTTCCGAAAGCCACATCGAAAACGGCGCCGTGTTCACCAAGGTGCATGTCAGCCGCAGCGCCGACTTCATCTCGGCGTATCTGCCGCAGCTCGGCTTCGGCGCCGAAGCTCCCGTCGCCGCGCGCCTCGTGCACTTTACGGGGTATGAAATCGAGATCGAGAACATCCGCGTCGAAGATCCCAAGGACCGCCTGATTGGCTGCATGGTGGGCACCGCGGACCTGATCGGCCAGATGTCGGACCGCATGTACCTCGAGAAATGCCGCGAATTCCTCTACCGCGAGTTCGTGTGGGGCAGCCTCGCGCGCGAGACGCTGCCGGACGGACGCGAAATCGTGCACTACGCCTCGCCCGATGACCTGATCATCAAGACGCCGGGCTTCTACGAATACGTTGCGCGCGAGCGCATCGAGAACAAATTCGGCGCCGTGCACCGGTACGCCGAGGCGCATTTTGAAGGCCCGAACCTCTACCAGTCGGAAATCGACCGCAATATCGGCTTCTTGCGCGAGGTCGTCGAGACCGCCGACCTCAAGAGATTACGGCGCTACTGCTACTCGCTTTCCGCGCGGACGCGTCTCGCCGCCTAGTGCGAGCTTTTGCCTTTGCCGGCGCTCGAGCCTCGATGCGAGCCGCCCGCTTGCCACACTACTGTTGCGCGGAGATGAAGCGAACCTGCAGCGCATGCTCGGCGCTGCGGAAACCGCAGCGAGGCGCAGCAGCTGCGAGGCGGGCTGAAATCGCTGCGCCGCTGCCTAACCCCCGCTTCAGTCTTCCTTCGACTTGAAGGACTGCCAGAGATCGACCGCCATCATGATCACGCCGATCAGCACGACGATCGAAAGCGGCACGTCCTTCAGCTTGATAACCACCGGGCCGACGAACGCGAGGAGCAGCGCTGCGGCGATAAGGCCGGAAAGAATCTTTACGATCATGGCTTGCCCTCGGACGATGCGCCGGCGCGCACGCTGAGCCAGCGCGCGGTGCGCAAAAGACGCGCGTCGGCGTGCCGCGCGCCGACGAGTTGCACCCCCAACGGCAGGCCGTTCGCCGCCTGCATCAGCGGCAGCGAAATCGCCGGCATGCCGCAGTAGGTCCATAGCGTGCAGAACGCGGGGTCGCCGGTCGATTCAAGGCCGCGCGGCGCCGCCCCCGGAGCCGCGGGCGTGAGAATCGCGTCGCAGCGCTCGAACACTTCGCCGAGACGCTCGTTGACCAGCGCGGCGCGCGCTAGGGCGCGCTGATAGTCGATCGCCCGCACTTCGCGGCCGCGCGCGAGCAGCATGCGAAGCTTCTCCGACAGCCGCTCACGGCCGCGTTCCCATTCTGCGTCGAGGCTGGCCGCCATTTCGGCTTCCATGATGGTGCGATGCCAGTCCCAGGCCTCGCGCGCCGAATCGGGTAGCGTGACCTCGATCACGCGATCGCCCAGGACGTCGAGAAGCTCGCCGAACGCCTCTTTTGCGTCTGACTCCACGCGGTCCCACAAGGGGGTCTTCACGAACGCGAACGTGGGCTCGAACGGCGGCTCTTCTGCGGCGGTGGCGACGAGCGCCGGCCGCGCGTGCGGCCGGGTGTCGGGGTCGCGCTCGTCGTAGCCAACCAGCTGCTCGGCAAGCAGCGCCACGTCCTCGATCGAGCGTGCAAACACTCCGACGTGATCGAGCGAACGCGAGAGCTTCAAGATGCCGTTGCGCGGGATCAGCCCGTGCGAAGGCTTGAAGCCATATACCCCGCAGAAAGCCGCCGGGCGAATCACCGAGCCGTTGGTCTGGCTGCCCACGGCAAGCGCCACCATGCCGGCCGCCACGGCCGCCGCCGAGCCGCTCGAGGAGCCGCCGGGGGTGTGGTCTGGATTGTGCGGATTGCGAGTCTTGCCCGGATGGAAGTACGCGCACTCCGTCGTAACCGTCTTTCCCATGATCACCGCGCCCGCCACGCGCAGCCGCGTGACCACGGCGGCATCGTGCGCCGGCGTGCGCCCTGCGTGCAGCACGGTGCCGTCCTCGGTCGGCATGTCCGCCGTGTCGATGATGTCCTTGATTCCGACCGGCACGCCGTGCAATGGCCCGACCGGACGTCCCTCGCGGCGCTCTTCATCGCGTGAGCGCGCCTGCCGCAGCGCGTAATCGGCGTCGAGGTGCTGCCAAGCCTGGACCTGCGGCTCGACCTCGCGAATGCGGGCTAGGCACGCTGCCGTCAACTCCTCCGCGCTCAGCGCGCCTTCACGGATAGCGCGTGCGGCATCCGATGCCGTCAGCCAGTTGAGTTGCGAAGCGTCCATCTCAGCCGTAAAACAGGTTTGGCAGCCACGTGTGCAGCGCCGGGAACACGTAAACCAGAATCATGGCGATGAACACCATGGCGAGGAACGGAAAGCAGCCCCTGAAGATCGTCCACAGCTGCACGAACGGCGGGGCAATGCCCTTGAGATAGTACGCTGACATCGCCATCGGTGGCGTGAGGAACGAAGTCTGCAGGTTGAGCGCCACCAGGATGCCGAAGAACAGCGGGTCGATATGAAAGTGCGGCAGCAACGGCAGGAAGATCGGCACGAAGATGATGATGATCTCGGACCATTCCAGCGGCCAGCCGAGCAGGAAGATGATGAACTGCGACAGGATCAGGAACAGTACCGGGTTCAGGTCGAGCCCGAGAACGAAGCTCTTGATGATGCCCTCGCCGCCGAGATACGAGAACACGGAGGAGAAGGTCCACGAGCCGACAAAGAGAAAGCAGACCATCGCCGAGGTGCGCGCGGTGAGATAGACCGCCTCCTGCAGGCGCGACCAGGTGAGCGCACGGTACGCCGCGGCGATGATCAGGGCACCGAGCGCGCCGACCGCCGCCGCCTCCGTGGGTGTGGCGAGCCCGAAGATGATCGAGCCGAGCACCGCGAGAATCAGCACGGCGAGCGGAACGAAGGCTTGGACGAGGAGCACGAATGCCCGGGTCCAAGGCACGTCGGCAAGCTCCTTCGGCAGCGTCGGCGCGAGCTTCGGGTTCATCACTACCCGCGCGATGACGTACGTCACGTACAGGCCGGCGAGGAGGAAGCCCGGGATCAGCGCGCCGGCGTAGAGGCGCACCACCGAGACCGATGCCGCCGCGGCGTAGACGATGAGCATGATGGAGGGCGGAATCAGGATGCCGAGCGTGCCGCCGGCGCAGATCACCCCGGCCGAGAGGCGC
Organism: Betaproteobacteria bacterium; assembly: GCA_004297625.1. GTDB lineage: Bacteria > Pseudomonadota > Gammaproteobacteria > Burkholderiales > SG8-39 > SCGC-AG-212-J23. The sequence goes on from SCTY01000075.1 coordinate 5,356, forward strand.
TGGTCGTAGCCCGCCTTCAGCATGGCCGGAAACGCAAGCAGGCCCATCAGCGTGACGACCGCGCCGACGATCCCGGTCGCCGTGGCGAACAGCGCGCAGGTAACGAGCGCCGCCACCGCCATCGAGCCCGGTATGCGCCGCAGCGCGACCTGCAGGCTGTAGAACAGCCGGTCGAGGATGTTGGCGCGCTCGATCACGTACCCCATGAACAGGAACAGCGGCACCGCCACGAGCACGTCGCTGCTCATGATGCTCCAGGTATTCTGGGTGAGCAGGTAGAACAGCCGGTTGTCGTAGAACTCCTGTCCGGCCTGGTAATAGGCGTAGAAGCCGAAGCCCACGCCCATGCCCATGAGCGTAAAAGCGATCGGGAAGCCGAGCAGGATGAGGAAGATGAACAACCCCAGCATGACGAGGGCGAGGACCGGATCGCTCATCTCGCGCTCTGCTGCTGGGTTTCGGCCTCGTGCTGGTGCTTGATCACCGTCTCGAGCTCCTCGACGTCGTGCAGGCGCGGCGGCCAGTGCCCGTCGCGAAGGCACGCGATGCAGCGCAAGACCTCGGCGAGACCCTGCAGGGCGAGCAGCCCGGCGCCGAACGGGATGAGCAGCTTCAACTGCCAGACCGGAATGCCGATCGGGCTGTTGACGCTCACTTCGCGCAGGCGAAACGACTCGGCGCCATAGCTCCAGCCGGCGAATACGAGGGCGAGGACCCCGGGATAGAAGAACAGGATGTACAGACTGAGCTCGACGCCCGCCTGCACGCGCGGCGGCCAAAGCCGATAGATAAAGTCGCCGCGCACGTGGCCGTTGCGCGACAGCGTGTACGCGCCCGCCATGAAGAACAATGCCCCGTACATGAGATAGCTCATGTCGAAAGCCCAGCTCGTCGGGTTATCCATCACGTAGCGCATGAAGACTTCGTAGGACGTGCCGAAGGTCAGGATGAGGATGCACCACGCAAAAGCGTGGCCGACCATCCGGCTCAGCTGGTCGATGCCGTAGAGAAAGCGGTTAAGCATGGCGGGCGCGGGCGGCAAGAAAACGGGGCGACACCATGGGTGCCGCCCCGTGCGTCATGGTCTGCAATCTGCCTGTCTTAGGCGGGAAGCTTGGTCTTGAAGATGTGCTCGTAACCCATCCTGTAGTCCGCCTCGTTCAGGAAGTGATAGTAGGCGACGTCCTTGGCCCAGGCGCGCTGCGAATCGACGACCTTCTTGAAGAACGGGTCCTCGTCGGAGAGCCGCTTGGTGAGCACGTCCCAGGCTTGGAGCTGCGCCTGGAACACCGACTTCGGCGTGCGGATGACATTGACCTTGTTTTTGTGGATGAGCACCTGCAGGTCCTTCGGATAGTTCTTCATCGCCGTCCAATAATTCGCCTGCGAGGCGGCCTCGACGCCGTAGCGCCAGATCGCCTGCAGGTCCTTGGGCATGGCGTCCCACTTCTTCTTGTTGACGATGATCTCGAAGAACTCCATCGCCTGGTGGAAGCTGCCCATCTCGTAGTTCTTGATCACGTCCTGCGCGCCGAAGCGCATGTCTGAGGTCGGATTGTTGAACTCGAAGGCGTCGATCACGCCGCGCTCGAGGGCCGGGACGATCTCGCCGCCGGGCAGCTGCGTCACCTTGGCGCCCATCTGCTGGAACAGGTCCGCCGCAAGGCCCACCGTGCGGTACTTGAGGCCCTTCAGCTGCTTGGCGTCGGTGACCGGCTTCTTGAACCAGCCGAGCGGCTGGGTGGGCATCGGCATCGCGAAGAAGCCGACGTAGTTCAGGCCGATCTTCTGCAGGAGCTCGTTGTAGAGCTCGAGGCCGCCGCCGCGATAGATCCACGCAAGCGTCTGCGGCGCGTCGCAGCCGTTGATGGGGCCGGATCCGAAGAGCGACGCCACCTTCGATTTGCCGTACCAGTACACCGGCACCGTGTGTCCGGCGTCGAGCACTCCCTTGGACACCGCGTCGGTGACCTCGAACGGCTTCACGACGGCGCCGCCGACGAGATAGTCGACCCGCAGCCGGCCACCCGACATCTCGTTGACGCGCGTCACGAACTCCTGCGCCATCTCGTTGAAGATGTCGGTAGAGCTCCATGCACCCTGCATTTTGATGACCGTCGGCGACTGCGCCTTGGCGATCATCGGGAAGCCGACCGTCGTGGCACCGGTTGCCGCGGCGGCCGCGCCCGTCAGAAACTTGCGCCGCGAAGTCTTGGGTTGCTCGTGCTGATTGCTCATGTCTTCTCCTCCACTAATGGACCTGTAAAATGCAGGGCTGACGCCCGGACTGGACCGCGGCTCCCCCTGCTCGCCATCTCGGTTATGCGTGAATCGGGCACAAATTCTATAACAGTACGCACACACAAGGGCATTCCGCGATGCGGGAGCGGCACGCTTACTTCGTCTTTCTGCGCGGCCGCCTGACGACCGGCTTTCGGCGGAAATAATAGTCGTAAGCGAGCCTCGGACTCGCCTGGGTGGCCAAATACCAGCGCACCGCACGCGCAGCGAACTGGCGCTGGGATTCTTCGATTTCGCGAAAAAGCGGTTCGGACCGGTGCGTACTGGCAGCCGCCTCATGCGCCTCCAGTTGCTTGCGCAGCACCGAATCGGGCGTCGCGTAGGCCACGACCGCTTCGTTGGCCAGCATGGCGACGTAATCCTGGGAATACCGGTCGATCGCCTTCCAGGACATGTCGGCCGATGCCGCTTCGACGGCGTTCGCGATGACGGCTCTCAGCCTCGAGGGCAGCGCGTCGAACTTTGCCTTGTTGAGCAGGATCTCGAACTGCTCGGCATTCTGGTGGTAGCTGCGCATCATGTAGACCTTTGCAACTCGGGGAAGGCCCAAGGCGCGGTCGGAAGTCGGGTTGTTGTTTTCCACCGCGTCGAGGTCGGGCAGGCCGCGGGCGACTGCGGACGCGATGTCCCCGGCGGTAAGCGCGCTCGCCTTGACGCCCAGCCCGGCAAACAGCTCGGCCGGCGTGCCGCCGATGCCGATCGTCAGCCCGTTGAGATCCCCAGGCTTGGTGATGCGCTTCTTGAACCAGCCAAGGGGTTGTGTAGGCATCGGGCCGTAAAGGAAAGCAGCCACGTTGGCGCCGATCGCGTCGTAGATCTTCGCCAGCAATGCGTTGCCGCCGCCGTACTTGTGCCAAGCGAGCAGCATGTTGGCGTCCATGCCGAACGCCGGACCCGAGCCCCACAGCACCAGTGCCGGATGCTTGCCGTAATGATGGCTGAGCAAGCCGTGGGCGCCGTCCAACGCCCCTTTGCCGACCGCCTCGAGCAGCTGCGTCGCTGGTACTACGGTATCGGCGGGCAGCATCTCGATTCGAAGCTCGTCACCCGTAAGATCGCCTACTTTCTTCGCGAAATCGAGCGCGTACTCGTGGAAGATATCCTTCGCCGGCCATGCGCTCTGCCAGCGCATGCTGATGACGCCCTGCGCGCGCACGAGCGCGGGGAAACCGAGCGCGCCCGCCGCGCCCGCACCGGCAAGAAACCTACGCCGCGAACGACGCGATGTTTCGCGCTTCCTCATCGATGTTCCCGCGGGGTAGAGCTCCGATATCTCTGCCCTGCAGGTGTCCGGCCTCCATGGCGAGCGCATCGATTCTATAACAGCTATATCGCTGGACCGATGTTTGCGGCGCCGACGTGCGCTTGTCCTTGTGCGGTGCACGCGGCACCCAGCCCACGAGCGCGAGCATCACGAAGAATCCGAGGATGTAGGCGACCGCTACGTGCCAGCCCTCCTTGAGCCAACGGCCGACCGACTTGGCCTGGGGGTACATGTTGGAAATGGCCACGCCGGCCGAGGAGCCGAACCAGATCATCGAGCCGCCGTAGCCGACGGCGTAGGCAAGCACGCCCCAGTCATAGCCGCTCTGCTTCAGGGCAAGCGCGGTCAGCGGAATGTTGTCGAACACCGCCGAGATGAAGCCCAGGCTGAATGCGCTTTGCCACGACGCCGAGGGCAGCTTCTCGACCGGCATCATCGACGCGATGGTGACGAGCGAGAGGAGAAAGATCGAGCCCTTGAATGCCTCCGGCAAAAGGCTCCATTGCGGCCTGCGCAACGGCGTGCAAATGAGAATCGCTGCCCAGACGGTGCCGCCGATCACCGGGAAGCGGTCGAGCACCTCGGGAAACTTGAGGTTGGCGGCCACGTTGGCGGCGATCGCGGCGATCAGAATGAACGCGACGATCGCGACGCGCGTCCAGTCCACGCGAATGCCGGCCGGTGCGTCCTTCGTAATCGGTGCGAAAGCTTGCTGCTGGCGCGCCGCGACGAGCCCGCTGACCACCAGCGCTACGATTGCCGCGGCGTAAGCGTGAATGACGTCCAGGGGATCGACGCCATCGATCCACATCATGGTCGTGGTGGTATCGCCGACCACGCTGCCCGAGCCGCCGGCGTTCGACGCTGCGACGATCGCCGCCAGATAGCCGATGTGCACCTTGCCGCGGAATACGACCCGCGCCATGGTGCCGCCGATCAGCGCAGCGGCGATGTTGTCCAAGAACGAGGACAGCACGAACACCATGGCGAGCAGCCAGAAACCGCCCCACCAGCTGTCGGGAAGGATCTTCGGCAGCTCGGCGGGCACCATGCTGTCCTCGAAATGCCGGGAAAGCAGCGCGAATCCGAGCAGCAGGCCGAGGAGATTGGCGAGGATCACCCATTCGTGCGCCATGTGCAGAGCCAGCCCGCTCAGGCCCGCTCCGGTCTTGAAGCCGGTGAAGCCGAGCTTATAAAGGGTGACCACCGCCAGGCCGATCAAGGCAACTTGCAGCGTGTGGTGGTGAAACAGCGCTACGCCGGCGAGCGTAAGACCGAAGAGCACGAAGTCGATCGGCACGCCGAGCCCGGCGGCCGCCGCGCCGATCACCAGCGCGCCAACGAAGATTCCCCGCTCGCGCGCAAGCGCGTGCATCAATACTTGCTTCAAAGCTCCCTCCCCGCTTTGTGCTTATTATAGGTTCAGCTTCCTTGCTCCCAGCGGGTGCAGGCGTCGCGCACCACGTCCGCCAGTGAGCCGCGCGCCGCGTAGCGGCGGCGCAGCCAGGCTGCGTCGGATTCGCCCACGCGCACGCCCGCCGCGAGCTCCTCGAGCAGCTCGGAGGATCCGAGGCGAAAAGCATGCGGCGCGATCAACGCGATGGTCTCGAGAATATCGTCGCCGATTTTCTTCCTGGCTCCCGCGTAAGGATCGACCATGTCGCCGCGCGTGCCGAAGCGGCAGGCCTCGAAGCGGTTGTAGCTGTTGACGAGATACACGGAGCGCGAGGGCTCGCGCGGGTGCTCGGTCAGAAAGTAGGCGCAGAGCGCCTGCGCGTATGCTGCAAGCAGGGCGGCGCGGCGCGTGGTGAGCGGCGTGTCGCAGACGCGGATCTCCACCGTGCCGTACTCGGGCTTGGGGCGGATGTCCCAGTAGAAGTCCTTCATGCTGGCGACGATGCCGAAGCGCTTCATGGTGGTGAAGTACTCGAGGAAATCGGCCCACCCGGAAACGAACGGCATATGCCCGGCGAGCGGAAAGGCGCTGACGGCGGTAAGGCGCGAGGACTGGAACGAGGTGTCCTCGCCCTGGTAGAACGGCGACGCTGCGGACAGCGCGATGAAATGCGGCACGTAGCGCGTCAGCATGTGCGTGAAGTAAATCGCCTCGTCGCCGCCAGGGCAGCCGACATGGATATGCTGGCCGAAAACGGTGAACTGCTTGGCGAGATAGCCGTAGCGCTCGACCACGGAGCGGAAGCGCTCGTTCGGGTAGATGCGGCGGTCTGCCCAGTCGTGAAAAGGGTGGGAGCCGCCGCCGCATACGCGAACGTTGAGCACGCCGGCTTCGCGCACCACCGCCTGGCGCATGACTTCCAGCTCGTGCATGAGCGCAGCGCTGTCCGCGTGCACCGAGCTGTTCAGCTCGATCATGCTCTCGGTGATCTCGGGTTTCATGGCGCCGGGCAGCTTGCGCTTGGAAAGGCGCGCGAGCAGGTCGTCGGCGTCGCGCGAGAGATCCATGTCGTGCGCTCGCACGAGCTGCAACTCGATCTCGACGCCGAGCGTCAGCCCGGCCGAGGCGCTGAAGGCGAGCTCATCCATTGGGACGCGCTTCCCCGGCACGGCGCAGGGCGAACTGCGTCGCAAGCGGACCGATCAGCTCCAGTATTACGACCGCCGAGAGCACCACGGCGGCGAGCTCCTTGCCGAAGGCCGGATAAAGGCTCGTGGTGTCGCGCACCATGACCACCGCAGATCCCGACAAGGGAAGGAGCGCGATCGTGAGCAAGCCGGCCCCGCCCGGCCGAATGCCCGAAAGCGGTCCGAAGAGGAGCAGCGCCAGTCCCTTGCCGAGGAAGCGCACGACGATATAGGCCGCAACCACGGTCGCTGCCACGGCGTTGAAAGCCGAGAACTCGAGGCTGGCCCCTACGAGGACGAAGAGGATCACGAAGAAAAGCTGCGCGCCGTAGCCGAAGTGCACCGGCAGCAGCGCGTGCTCGTGGTCCAGGTTGCGCGCAAGGATGCCGAGGGTGATCAGGGTCAGGCTGACCGACAGCTTCAGCGCATGCGCGACCCCGACGGTCACGATGACCATCGCGACGAGCAGGACGAACTGCAGCTCCTCGCGCTTGCCGAGCCAGGCGGCGAGCCGCAGCATCAGCAGGCACGCGAGGTAACCCGCGAAGATCGAGCCGCAGAGCAGATACAGAGGATGGAAGAGCGCCTGTTCCCAGGTCGCCTTGTGCTCTAGATGGAGAAACGGCAGTAGCAGCGTGAGCAGCACGTAGGCGAATACGCTGTTAACCGCGGTGAAGAGCAGCATGCGCTCGGTAATCTGCCCCTCGGCGCGCAGATCGCTCGCCACCAGCATTACCACCGCTGGGGACGTCGCTGTGCCGATCGCAGCCGCCATGGCGGCGAGCACCGGCCGGAAGTCGAAGTACACCAGCGCGCCGAATATCGACCAGAAGCAGAATGCGCTCTCGGCAACCGCGGTAGCGAGCAGCCAGCGGTTGAGCCGCAGCCATTTCAAGTCGAGCCGGAAACCCAGCTCGAAGACGATCAGGCCGACCGACAGATCGACCAGAATTCTCAGATCGAACAGCATGTTGTCGGTGAGCAGGTTGACCCCCTGCGGCCCGAGGACCGCCCCGGCGACGGCATAGCCCGTGATGCGCGGCAGCGACGCGTAGCGGCGCACCGCCTCCCCGGCGAGCAGCCCCACGATGACCAGCGCGCCGAACACCGCCGCGTGCGACAGGACCGGCGGCAGCGCAGGAAGGAAGTCGCGGATCATGCGCCGCCGCGCGCCGCCTCGAGGAACTCCTCGAGTATCGGGGCGCTGTCGAGCGAATCGCCGTCGCCGGGGTAGTGGAATTCCGGATGCCATTGCACCCCGAACACGTAGCCCTTGCCGCTGCCGCGGATCGCTTCGACGACCCCGTCCGGCTCCGACCATGCTTCGACCCGCAGCCCCCTGCCGAGCGCCTTGACCGACTGGTGATGGATCGACGTAACCCGCGGCCGCTCGACGCCGCGGTACAAGCGCGCGAGCCGCGACCCCGGCTCGAAGCGGATGCCGTGCCGGTGCTTTTCGTAGTCGTCGGTCACGTGCTCCTGGGCTTCGGCGATCTGCGTGGTCACGTCCTGGAACAACGTGCCGCCGAAAGCGACATTGATGAGCTGCGCTCCACGGCATATGCCGAGCACGGGCTTGCCGGCCTCGACGAACTCGTGCACCAGCTCGATCTCGTAGACGTCGCGCAGCCGATCGCCCGCCCATGCCTGGTTGAGCGGCTCCTCGCCGTAAGTCAGGGGGCTGACGTCCGAGCCGCCCTGCAGCACCAGTCCATCGAGGACCCTCGCGTAGTCCGCCACGCGGATATTGCTCGGGTGGATCAAGCTGTCCTTGGCGACCGTGGGTACCATGAAAACGAGCACGTCGCGCGACATCACCCAGTGCGCGACGGATTGCTCGAGGTACTGCAGCGTCTTCGACTGGATGCCCTTGCCTTCGGGCCGGGGGTGGAACAGGCGCGGCGACACGCCGATCTTCAGCGCATCGGGAGAGACTTTTCTGGACAATGCCCGGCGCAGCGAGTGCGCCGCGCGCCGCAGGGGGATCACCCCCTCAGTCTATCGCCTTGCCTGCTTCCTCTACCAGCTTGATCAGGCCGCCTTCAGCGCGACGAACACCTCGTCCAGCATCTTCTTCGCGTCGCCGAACAGCATGCGATTATTGTCCTTGTAGAAGAGCGGATTGTCCACGCCCGCGTAGCCCGAAGCCATGCTGCGCTTCATGACGATCGAGGTTTTCGCCTTCCACACTTCCAGCACCGGCATGCCGGCGATCGGGCTGTTGGGATCTTCCTGCGCCGACGGGTTCACTATGTCGTTGGCGCCGATGACCATGGACACGTCGGTGTCCGGAAAGTCGCCGTTCAGCTCGTCCATCTCCTGCACGATGTCATAGGGCACCTTCGCCTCGGCAAGAAGCACGTTCATGTGGCCGGGCATGCGGCCCGCGACCGGGTGGATGCCGAACCGCACGTTCACACCCTTGTCGCGCAGGTACTTGGTGATCTCGTATACCGCGTGCTGCGCCTGCGCCACCGCCATGCCATACCCGGGGACGATGATCACGTTCTTGGAACCGCGCAGGAGCTCGGCGGTCTCCGCCGCCGTGATCGGAGACACCTCCCCGGCAGGCTGCGCGCCCTTCGCCGCCGGCGCGCCGCCCTCGGTGCCGAAACCGCCGGCGATCACGCTGATGAAGTTGCGGTTCATCGCGCGGCACATGATGTAGGAAAGAATCGCGCCGCTCGAGCCGACCAACGCCCCGGTGACGATGAGCAGGTCGTTGTTCAGCATGAAGCCCGTCGCTGCCGCCGCCCACCCGGAATAGCTGTTCAGCATCGAGATGACGACCGGCATGTCCGCGCCGCCGATCGCCATGACCATGTGGATGCCGAAAAGCAGCGAAATGACCGTCATTACGACGAGCGGCGTCATGCCGTCCGCAATCGAATGCGTGTTGATGAAAACGCCGCCGAAGTAGATCACGGCCAGCAGGCCAGCGAGATTGATCCAGTGGCGTGCCGGCAGCAGCACCGGCTTGCCGCTGATCTTGCCCGAGAGCTTGCCGAACGCGATCACCGAGCCGGAGAAGGTGACGGCGCCGATCAGGACGCCGATGTAGATCTCCAGCTCGTGGATCGTCTTCTCGGGTCCCTGGAAAGTGGCCGTGGCGGCCGGATCGATGTAGTTGGCGAAACCGATCAGCACCGCCGCGAGGCCGACCAGGCTGTGCATCAGCGCGACCAGCTCGGGCATCTGCGTCATCCTGACAATGCGCGAGGCGTAAATGCCGCTGACCGCCCCCACCAGCATCGCGCCGACGATCCAGGCGTATCCGGCGGAGGTGACCTGCGGGCCGAACACGGTCGCCAGCACGGCGATGGTCATGCCGATCATGCCGTAGAGGTTGCCGCGGCGCGAGGTCTCGGGATTGGAAAGCCCGCCGAGGCTCAGGATGAAGAGGATCGTCGCCCCGACGTAGGAGACCGTTGAAAGAGTTGCAGGCATGTGGGGTCTCCTTTACTTGCGGAACATTTCCAGCATGCGCTGGGTGACGGCGAATCCGCCGAACATGTTGATCGAGACGAGCGCGATGCTGACGACAGCGACTCCCACGATCCACGCCGTGGGCCTGTCGGCAGTTTCCGTGATCGGCGGTGCGACCTGCACCAGAGCCCCGATCGCGATGATGCTGCTGATCGCGTTGGTTACGCTCATCAGCGGCGTGTGCAGCGCCGGGGTCACGTTCCAGATCACCATGTAGCCGACGAAGCACGCCAGCACGAACACCGTGAAGTGCGCCAGGAACGCGGCGGGCGCATTGGCGCCGATGAACCAGAAAATCACCGCGGCCACGAGAAACACGATGGCCGTGCTCTTCGCGGAAGCCGGTGCGCTTGCACCGCCATGGCCATGCGCCTTCGCGGGCGCCTTGGTTGCCACGGCGGCCGGCGCCGCGGCGGGCGGCTTGGCGGCCGGCGCCGCGGAAAGCTTGGGCGGCGGCGGCGGCCAGGTGATCTTGCCTTCCTTGATCACCGTGGTGCCGCGGATCACCTCGTCGTCCATGTCGACGTTGATGGTGCCGTCCTTGGTCTTGCACAGCTCCTCGGTCAAGCGCAGCAAGTTCGTCGCGTACAGCGTGCTCGATTGCTTCGACAGGCGGCTCGGCAGATCGGTGTAGCCGATGAGGGTGACGCCGTGCTTGACGGCCACCTTCCCGGGCTCGGTGAGCTCGCAGTTGCCGCCCTGCTCGGCCGCCATGTCGACGATCACGCTGCCCGGCTTCATCGAGCGCACCATTTCGGCGGTGATCAGCTTCGGCGCCGGCTTGCCGGGAATGAGAGCGGTGGTGATGATGATGTCGGCGTCTTTTGCCTGCTTGGCGAAGACCTCGCGCTGCGCCTTCTGGAAGCCCTCGCTCATCACCTTGGCGTAGCCGCCCACGCCGGAGCCTTCTTCCTGATATTCGACGCCGACGAATTCCGCGCCCATGGACTTCACCTGGTCGGCGACTTCGGGCCGCGTGTCGTTCGCGCGCACGATGGCGCCCAGCCCGGAGGCCGTGCCGATCGCCGCAAGTCCCGCCACGCCGGCGCCGATTACGAACACCTTGGCCGGCGGTACTTTGCCCGCGGCGGTGATCTGCCCGGTGAAGAAGCGCCCGAAGTGGTGCGCCGCCTCGATCACCGCGCGGTAGCCGGCGATGTTGGCCATCGAGGAGAGCGCATCCAGCTTCTGCGCGCGGGACATGCGCGGCACGCTGTCCATCGCCAGCACCGTGGCCTTCTTCGCCGCCAGTGCCTGCATGAGATCAGGGTTCTGCGCCGGCCAGATGAAGCTCACCAGCGTGCCGCCCTCGCGCATCAGGCGGACTTCGTCCATGCTCGGCCCTCTAACCTTGAAAACGATGTCGGCGCTCGCCCACAGGCGCGCCGCGTCGTCGATGATTTCGGCGCCCGCCGCGCGGTAGGTGTCGTCCGCGAAGTTCGCCGCATCGCCGGCGCCGGACTGCACCGCGACCCGGAATCCCAGCTTGATGAGCTTCTCGACGACTTCGGGCGCGCTGGCAACACGCTTCTCGCCTGCCGCGGTCTCGCGCGGCACTCCGATCAACTGCGGCATGGATTTCCCTCTATGGGTTGCTGCACCTGGATGTTTTCGCAGATTCTAACCCGGCACCGCGCGCCTGCTGCGGGCTGAACGCGTGTCACGTTTGACCTGCATCAAGCAGGGCGTCGAAGCAAAGTCCACTCTACGGCCTCGAACAGCGCATGCACCGCGAGCGCAAGCGCCGCAGCGGGCAGCGCTCCCGCGAGGAGCACGGTGTGGTCGTTGAGCGCGAGGCCCTGCGAAATGCGCTCGCCGAAGCCGCCTGCGCCGATGAAGGCCGCGATCGTCGCCGTGCCGACGTTGATGACGGCCGAGGTCTTCACCCCCGCCATGATCGTAGGCAGCGCGAGCGGCAGCTTCACGTGAGCAAAAACCTGGCGCGAGGTGAGGCCGAGCGCGGTGCCGGCGTGCACCAGCCCCTTGGGCACTTGCACGAGCCCGGCGTGCGTGTTGCGCGTAATGGGAAGCAAAGCATAGAGAAACAGCGCGATCAGCGCCGGCCATACGCCGATCATTCCGGTGAGCGGTATGAGAAACGCCAGCAGCGCTAGCGATGGCACGGTCTGGATGAGGCCCGTCAATACAAGAACGGGCTGAGCGAACAGTGCGGAGCGGGCCGCCAGCATGCCGAGCGGCACGCCGATCAGCGCGGCAACCGCGAGCGAGCCGAACACGAGCACGAGATGCTCGGCGAGCAAGCGGCCGAAATCGGGCGCGAAGAGCGCGGACCAAAGGGTGCGCGCGCCTTTGGCCGATCGACCGAGATACTCGCTCGCCACCTGTGCGAAGGGAATCTTGTCGATCTCGGCGCGCGCGTTGAGGCGCACCATCGTCGCGGCGTCGATGCGGCCCTCGAGTTTCTTGAACGCCTCGAACGCAGCGGGGAAGCGCGCCGGCGCGCCCGCGCGATACAGAAGCACTGCATCGTAGGCCGGAAAGAAATGCCGGTCGTCGTCGAGCACGGCGATGTGGTAGCGCTCGATCTTCGCGTCCGTGGAATAGAGATCGATGACGTCGATCTCGCCGGCGGCGAGCGCCTCGTAGGCGAGCCCGTGGTCCAGGCCGCGCGCCGCCTGCGGAAGCCGATACGCCGCGCTCAATCCCGGCCAGCCGTCGCGGCGACCGAGAAACTCGTGCGACAGGCCGAAGCGCAGCGCCGGATGCTTGGCGAGCCCGGAGATCGTCTTTATGCCGAGCCGGTTCGCATCGGCCGCGCGCATGCCGAGCGCATAGCTGTTGCTGAAGCCGAGCGGAATCGAAGCGGCGAGGCCGAGCGGCTGCAGGCGCCGGTTGAGCGCCGAGAGATCGAGCTGGTCCTCGGTCTTCAGGATCTCGCGCGCGATCGTACCGGTGTATTCCGGATAGACGTCGATCGCGCCGCTCTTCAACGCCTCCAGCAGTATCGCCGTATTGCCGAGCCCCGCCTTGTGCTCGGCCCCGGCGCTCTGCGCGAGGATCTCGCCGAGGACGTAGGACTCGGTAAAGCGCTTGGAGCCGACCCGCAAAGAGGGTTGCGCCTGCGCCGCGCAGGCGACAGCGATAAGCAGCAGCGCGCCTAGACGGCGCGGCCCCATCCAGTATAAAAGCAGTACTGGTTGCGGCCGAGCTGCTTCGCGCGGTACATCGCCGCGTCCGCGTTGCGCAGCAGCGCGTCGCTGTCGCCGGCGTCCGCCGGAAAGAGCGCGATTCCCATGCTGGCGCCTATGCTGAACGATTCCCCGTCCACGCGGAAGTCCTTTTCGAGCGCCCGCAGGATTTTTTCGGCCACGATGCGGCAGTCGCCTTGCGATTCCACGTCGGAAAGCACGATCGCAAATTCGTCGCCGCCCTGGCGCGCCACGGTATCGGCTTTGCGCATGCAGGAGGCGAGGCGCGCAGCCACCTCGCGCAGCACGGCGTCGCCCGCGCGGTGGCCGAGCGAGTCGTTCACGCGCTTGAATCCATCGAGGTCGAGGAGCATGACGGCCAGGCGGCGCTCGCGGCGCTCGGCGGCGTAAAGCGACTGCCTCAGCCGGTCGTCGAGCAAGCGCCGGTTGGGCAACCCGGTCAGCGAATCGTGATAAGCGAGGAACTGCACCGCTTCCTCGCGCCGCTTGCGCGCGGTGATGTCCTGCGAGACACCGATCATCCGTCGCAGCTTGCCGCCTCCGTCCAGGACCGGAACGGCGCGCGAGAAGAACCATTCGATTTCGCCCTGCGGCGTATCGACCCGGTACTCCGCCTCGTAGGGCTCCCCGCGCGCCACGGCCTCGCGCCATGCTTGCTGGCAGCGCTCGCGGTCTTCCGCGTACACGCGGTCGTCGTGCTCCAACGGCGGCGCCTGCAGTGCGCCGCTTGCCGCGTCCCATTCCCAGTACCTGAGGTCGGCCGCCTCGACCGCGAGGCGCAGCTTTTCGACGCTTTCGTGGAGCGCCGCGGCGGCGCGCTTGTACTCGGTAATGTCGCGCGCCGTGCCCGTCGCGCCGACGACGCGCCCCTGGGCGCCGCGCAGCGGAATGGCGTTCATCGAGAGGTCCACGTAGCTGCCGTCGTTTCGCCGATGCCGCGTTTCGTAATCGAACACCGACTCGCCGGCAAGAACGCGGCGGAAAATCGCCTCGTCGCGCTCCGCGAGCTCCTGCGCCACCACCTCGCCGTGCGGGCGGCCGATCATCACGGCCGCTTCGCGGCCATAAATGCGGCGCGCCCCGACTGCGTTCAGGTACGTCCAGCGACCCGCCTCGTCGAGCGACCAGAAAAGCTCGCTCGAAGTCTCGACCAGATTGCGGTAGGCGTCCGGCGAGGACAATTCGTCCATTCCCCGAGGCTAGGCAAAGAGTTCTAGAACGTCCGTTGAATCTCCCGCGTGTATGACGAATCCTTGCGATCGGCACCGCAAACGGCGCCGCGCGCCGGACAAGCGGCTACTGCTGAAGGACTTCGAGGACGGCGCACCACGCCATCGCGAGGCCGTCGAGGTTGTAGCCGCCGCCGCCGAACGCCATCAGGCGGCCCTGCGCGTGTTGCTCGGCAAGCAGGCGTAACCGGCGCACCGCGTGCCTGTGCGCGGCTGGCGTAAACCGCAAGTGGGCGAGCGGATCATCTGCCAGGCTGTCTGCGCCGCATTGCAGGATGAAAAATTGCGGCTCGAAGCGCGCGAGAAAGCGCTCGGCGTGCTCCCAGGCGCGAAAGAACTGCGCATCGTCCGCCCCCGGCGCAAGCGGCAAGTTGAGCTTCGTGCCTTGTGCGGCGCCCGCCCCGGTTTCATGGCTCGCGCCGGTGCCCGGATAGAGAAAGCGGCCGTCCTCGTGGATGTCGACGACGATGAGGTGCGGATCGTGCTCGAACTCATAGTAAACGCCGTCGCCGTGATGCACGTCGATATCGACATAGGCGATGCGCCGCACACCGTGCTCGGCGCGCAGCGTTTCGATCAATACGCCGATGTCGTTGAACACGCAGAACCCGGCCGCGGATCCGCGGCGCGCGTGGTGCAGGCCGCCGATCGGCTGGAAGCAGCGAAGCGCTTCGCCCGCAACTACGCGGCGGGCGCCTTCGAGCGCAGCGCCGACCACGTGAGCAGCGACTTCATAGCACCCGGGAAACGCGGGGGTGTCTCCGTAGTCGAGATAACCGGCGCCCACGCGCGAGGCTTCTCTCACTCGCTCCACGTACTCAGGAGTATGAAACCGCTCGATCGCCGCACGCGGCGCGGGCGCGGATGGCGCGAGCACCACGTTGCGGTCAAGCCCGCGGCTGCGAGCGGCTTGCCAGAAAGCGCCCTGGCGGTCTACCGAAAGCGGATGCCCTCCGGGAAATCCGTACTGCCCGAGCGCCGGGCTAACGAAGAGGTGCGTCGACACGCTCGACTTGCACCTGGCAATCGTAGAACGTCGCGCCGCCGCCCAGGTCGCTCGTGCGCTGCGAAGTCACGTTGTTGGCGTTCGCTCCGTCCGGGGAGTATTTCTTCCACCATACGGACGGCGCCACCACCACTCCCGGCCGCGCCTTGCCGTTCACGCGCGCCCTGAGCGTGCAGCTGCCGCGGTCGTTGAAGACGCGCACGCGGTCGCCGTCGCGAATGCCGCGCGCGCCGGCGTCGCGCGCATGCATGTCCAGATGCGGCTCGCGTTCGAAATCCCGCCAGCGCGCCAGATTGGCGAACGTCGAATTCAGGAAGTGGCGCGCCGGGGGCGAAAGAAACGCAAGCGGGTAGCGCTGGCGCAGGTTTTCGTCGCTCGCTTCGGCCGGCGGGTTGTAAAAAGGCAGCGGGTCGATGCCCTGATTCTCGAGGTACTCGCTGTAGAACTCGCATTTGCCCGAGGGCGTCGGGAAGCCGCCCCGGGCGAACGGGGCGAAGCGCTCCGGTACGTCGAGCTTCTGCCAGCCCGAATGCTTGAGCTTTTCCCACGCGATGCCTTTCATGCGCGGATGCGACGAAGCGAGCGCGGCGCGGCAAAGCTCCTCGTCGGAGTCGCGGAAGCAGGGCTCGTCGAAGCCCATGCGCTGCGCCAGGCGCCGGAATACCTCCGAATTCGGCAGCGATTCTCCGAGCGGCTCGATCGCCCGGTCGTTTCCAAGCACGTAAAGATGCCCGTAAGACTTGTGGACGTCGAAATGCTCGAGCTGCGTCGTCGACGGCAGGACGATGTCGGCGTAATCCGCCGTGTCGGTCTGGAAATGATCCATGACGACGGTGAACAGATCTTCGCGCGAAAAGCCGGCGATCACCTTTTCGGACTCCGGGCACACGGCGACCGGATTGTTGTTGTAGACGATCAGCGCGCGCACCGGTGGCTGCGCCGTGGTCAATGTCTCGCCAAGCCGGGCGTGGTTGATGGCGCGCGGCCGCCGCCCGCGCAGCAAGTCCGGGCGCTCGAGCGCCGCCTGATCGAAGCTGTAGAAGTCCGCGGTGGTGAGCACGAGGCCGCCCGCCGCCTCGCGCCACGCGCCCACCAGCGCGGGCAGGCACGCGATCGTGCGCGCCGCGATGCCGCCGCCGGCGTGGCGCTGCATGCCGTAATTGAGGCGGATCGCCGCGGGCCGGATGCTGCCGTAATCGCGCGCGAGCTGGACCACTTCGGCACGGCTGATGCCGCAAGTGCGCGCGGCCCACTCGGGCGGATATTTCTCGAGCACGCTTTGCCTGAGCGCCTCGTACCCCAGCGTGTAGTGGGCGATGTATTCCCGGTCGATGAGCCCCTCGGTGACGAGCACGTGCATCATGCCGAGAGCGAGCGCGCCATCCGTACCCGGCAACAGCGCGACATGCTGCGTGCATTTTTCGGCCGACAGGCTGCGGTAAGGGTCGATGGCGATGACCTTGGCGCCGCGGCGCTTCGCTTCCTGCACCCGCGACCAAAGATGCAGATTCGACACGATGGGGTTCGTGCCCCACAGGACGATGAGGCGTGCATCGTCGAAGCGCTCTGGATCCATGCCGACCGAGCCGCCGAGGGTCGCCTTCAGGCCGAACTTCCCCGCGCTCGAGCACAGCGTGCGGTCGAGAACCGAGGCGCCGAGGCGATAGAAGAAGCGCCGGTCCATGGAGCCGTACTGGACCATGCCCATGGTGCCGGCGTAGCTGCACGGCAGGATCGATTCTGGATTTTCCCGCGCGAGCGCTTTGAGGCGGGCGGCGATTTCGTCGAGCGCCTCTTCCCAGCCGATGCGCCGGAATTCGCCCGCGCCTTTCCTGCCCACCCTCCTCATCGGCTGGCGCAGCCGCTCGGGCGAATAAGTGCGCTCGAGGTAATGCGCCACCTTCGTGCACAGCGTGCCATCGGTGAACGGCATCGCCGGATCGCCTTGGATCCGGGTGGCAACCCCGTTTTCCACGGTGACCAGCATGGCGCACGTGTCGGGACAGTCGTGCGGGCACGCCGTATGCACCACCCTCGAAGCCGCTTCGGCGCTCATGCGGCGATTTTACGCGGCAGCACCTCGTCGAGAAGCTCGATCCAGTGGCGCACCGGCACCGACGCGGCCGGCTGCAGATGCGCCAGGCAGCCTATGTTCGCCGTGGCGATGTATTCGGGCGCGCCTTCCTCGAGGCTTTCGATCTTGCGCGCGCGCAGCTCACCGGCGATCTCCGGCTGGAGGAGCGAGTAGCTGCCGGCCGATCCGCAGCACAAATGACCCTCGCGTACCGCAGTAGTGACGAAGCCGGCGCGCGCGAGGCGCGCTTCCACGGTGCCGCGGATCTGCTGCCCGTGCTGCAGCGAGCATGGCGACTGGAACGCCACGCGTGCGCTCGCGAGGCCCGTCGGGATGGCATCGAACGGCACTACTTCGCTCAAGTCCTTTGCAAGCGCCGCGACGCGCTGCGCCTTTCCCCGATAGGCGGGATCTCCGGCAAGCAGGTGGCCGTAGTCCTTCACCGTCGAGCCGCAACCGCTCGCGGTGAACACGATCGCCTCGATTTCGCCGCGCTCGATCATCGGCCACCACGCATCGACGAGCGCGCGCATGTCGTTGCGCCCCGCCTCTTGATAGTTGAGATGGAAGCGCACGGCGCCGCAGCAGCCGGCGCCGGGCGCCTCGATGAGAGAAATGCCGAACCGGTCGAGCACTCTCGCCGCGGCGGCGTTGATCGACGGCGCGAGCGCGGGCTGCACGCAGCCGGCGAGCGCGAGCATCTTGCGCGCGTGCCGCGGCGCCGGCCACTCGCCCGCCGGAGCCGGCCTTTCGGGTACCTTGTTCTTGAGTGATCCTGGTAACAACCCACGTAAGAGCCAGCCAATCTTCAGCGCCGCGCCGAAGAGCCACGTCCGCGGCAGCGCGAAGGCGAACAGCGCGCGCTGCAGCCGTTCGAGAGGAGGCCGCGTGGTGCGCTCCTCGACTACCGCGCGGCCGATGTCGACGAGACGGCTGTAGCGCACGCCGGACGGGCAGGTGCTCTCGCAGGCGCGGCAGGTGAGGCAGCGGTCGAGGTGCAGCAGCGTCCTTTCGGTGACGGGGGCGCCCTCGAGCGCGCGCTTCATCAGGTAAATCCTGCCGCGCGGGCTATCCAGGTCGTCGCCGAGCAGCTGGTAGGTCGGGCAGGTCGCCGTGCAGAAGCCGCAATGGACGCACTTGCGCAGGATGGCCTCGGCCTCCTTGCCGGCGTCGGTTTCCCGGATGAAGTCGGCTAGCTCGGTTTGCATGAACCGCTATACTTTTTTTCCAATGAAGCCGCTCGCCTGGCTGGCCGCTATCGCCGCCATCGGTGGGCTCGCGTACTCTCGCAAAGCAGAACAGCAGCTACGCCGGGCAAGCGCGCGCTGCGGTGGAAACGCAGAAGAAGAAGCTGGCAAAGTCCTAGAGCTCCGGGTAGAGCCGGCCGGGGTTGAGAATCCCGGCCGGGTCGAAAACGTTCTTCAGCTCGCGATGCAGGCGCGCAAGCACCGGCGGCAGCGGCATGAAAGCGCCGGCCGACTTGTCCGAGGCGCGAAACAGCGTGGCATGGCCACCGACAGCGCGTGCCGCATCGCGCACCGCGCCCGCTTCCGCGCTCGATCGCAACCAACGCAGGCCGCCGCTCCATTCAACGAGCGTCTTGCCCTCGAGGGCCAGCGGCCCGGCGGCCGAAGGCACGGCGATGCGCCAGAGCGGCTCGTTCCCGGCAAAGAAGGGATGCGTGTGTTCGCGAACTGCGCGCCAGCGCGCTTGCGCCTGCGCGGCATCGAGCGCCGTACCGCCGAGCGCCTGGCGCGCCGAGCGCAGCGCCACGTCGGCACCCGAAAGGCGCAGCGTAAGCTCGCCTTCGTGCCAGGCAGTCGCCGTAATCGGCAGCGGGCGCCCGGCCCAGCGATTCATCGCTTCGATGGCGCGCTCGAGCGGCATCTCGAGCCGCAAGCTGAGCTCTGCCGGGGCGCGCGGCAAAACCTTGAGCGACGCCTCGGCGATGAGCCCCAGCGTGCCCAGCGTGCCGGCAATCATGCGCGCCACGTCGTAGCCGGCGACGTTCTTCATCACCTGCCCGCCGAAGCTCATCACCCGGCCGCGCCCGTCGACGATCTTGACGCCGAGGAGAAAGTCGCGCAGCGCCCCCGCGCTCGCCCGGCGCGGTCCGGAAAGCCCGGCCGCGACGCAACCGCCGAGCGTGGCCTGCGCGCCGAAATGCGGCGGCTCGAAAGGCAGGCATTGACCCTCGCCCTCGAGCGCGCTTTCGAGCTCGGAAAGCGCCGTGCCGCAGCGCGCGGTCACTACGAGCTCGGTCGGCTCGTAGCTCACGATGCCGGCGTACGCGCGCGTGTCGATGATCGAGCCGCGCGGCGCGTTGCCGTAGAAATCCTTTGTGCCGCCGCCGCGCAGCCGCAGCTGCGCGCCGCTTGCCGCGGCGTCCCGGATGGCGGTTTGCAGGCTCTCGAGGCTCAAAAGCGCGGCAGCTCCGGATGCGCGAGCTTGCCGCGCTGCACGCGCATGCGGCCATATTCGGCGCAGCGGGCGAGCGTCGGGACGGCCTTGCCCGGATTGAGCAGCCCGGCCGGGTCGAACGCGCGCTTCACGGCGAGAAACAGCTCCAGCTCTTCGGGCCGGAACTGCACGCACATCTGATTGATTTTCTCGATCCCTACGCCGTGCTCGCCGGTGATCGTTCCGCCGACCTCGATGCACTTCTCGAGAACTTCGGCCGCGAACTGCTCCGCCCGGTGAAGCTCGTCGGGCTTGTTCGCGTCGAAGAGAATCAGCGGATGCAGGTTGCCGTCGCCGGCATGGAATACGTTGGGGCAGCGCAGGCCGTACTTCTTCTCCATCTGCCCGATGAAGTTGAGCACCTCGCCGAGCCGCTTGCGCGGAATCGTGCCGTCCATGCAGTAATAGTCCGGCGAGATGCGGCCCACCGCCGGGAAAGCCGCCTTGCGTCCGGACCAGAAGCGCAGACGTTCGGCTTCGCTGCGCGATTCGCTCATGCGGCTCGCGCCCGCGCGCTGCAGGACTTCGCGGATGCGCTTGATCTCGTCCTCGACCTCTTCGGGCGTGCCGTCGGATTCGCAAAGCAGGATCGCGGCGGCGTCGAGGTCGTATCCGGCGCCGACGAACTGCTCGACCGCATGCGTCGCCGGCCGGTCCATCATCTCGAGGCCGGCGGGGATGATGCCCGCGGCGATGACCTCGGCGACGGCGCGGCCGGCCACTTCCAAGTCGTCGAAGGAAGCCATGATCACCTTCGCGAATTGCGGTTGCGGCAGGAGCTTTACCGTCACTTCTGTCACCACCACGAGCATTCCCTCCGAGCCGATGGCGAGCGCGAGCAGGTCGTACCCCGGCGCGTCGGGCGCTTCGGCGCCGATTTCCACCGGCTCGCCGTTGATCGTGAAGCCGCGCAGCCGCAGCACGTTGTGCACGGTCAGGCCGTATTTCAAGCAGTGGACGCCGCCCGAGTTTTCGGCCACGTTGCCGCCGATCGTGCAGGCAATCTGGCTGGAAGGGTCCGGCGCGTAATACAGGCCGAAAGGCGCGGCGGCTTCGGAGATCGCCGCGTTGCGTACTCCCGGCTGGACGACCGCGATGCGCGCAAGCGGGTCCACGCGCAGTATGCGCATGAACTTCGCCATGGAGAGCAGGATGCCGTCGCCCGGCGGCAGCGCTCCGCCCGAGAGACCGGTGCCCGCGCCGCGCGGCACGACCGGCACGCCCATCGCAGCGCAGGTCTGCAGCACCTGGCGGACTTGCTCCTCGGTTTCCGGCAGCGCGACCACCATCGGCAGGCGGCGGTACGCTGTCAGGCCGTCGCACTCGTAGGGCCGGGTGTCTTCTTCCTCGTAGAGCACCGCGCGCGCCGGAAGAAACGCGCGCAACGCGTTCGCTACCTCGCGCTGCCTGGATTGAGATAGGGCTGCGCCCACTTCAAGCCTTCGACGGTGTCACCTTGCGGATTGTATTCGCACCCGATCCAGCCGGCGTAGCCGAGCGCCTCGACATGCGCGAGAAGGAACTGGAAATTGATTTCCCCGCTTCCGGGCTCCCTGCGCCCGGGCGCATCGGCGATCTGCACGTGACCGATGCGCGGCAGCAGCCGGGCGATGGTAAGGGCGAGGTTGCCTTCCAGCATTTGCATATGGAACACGTCGTACTGCAGGAATGCGTTGTCGGCGGCGACCTCGTCCAGGATACGCACTGCCTGCGCGCTGCCGGTAAGAAAATAATTCGCCGCCGTACCGGCGCTCAGCGGCTCGATGAGCAGCCGCATGCCCTGGCGCTTCAGCCGCTCGGCTGCATAGCGCAGGTTCGCCACGTAGCTTGCTTGCAACTGCGCGCGCTCCACGCCCGCCGGCACCACTCCGGCGAGACAATGCAAGCTGGCGCAACCGACCGCAGCCGCATACGCAACCGCGCGCTCGAGGTCCTCTTTGAAGCTCGCCTCGCGTCCCGGCAAGCATGCGCTGCCGTGCTCGCCGCGATCCGCGTCGCCGCTCGGAACGTTATGCAGCACGACCTGGACGCCGGCATCGCGCGCGGCCGCTGCGATGTCTTGTGCGGCGAATTTATAGGGGTATTGATATTCGACCGCCCGGAAACCGGCCTTGCGAGCGGCGGCGAAGCGCTCGAGGAAAGCCACCTCCTTGAAAAGCATCGAGAGGTTCGCCGCAAGCCGGGGCATCGGGTTAGCATAGCCTGAAAACATCGCCCCGCATCTTGCCGCGTCTCGTCTCTTTGCTGCTGCTTGTCGCGTACGCCGTGCCCGCGCACGCCGCGGACGGACCGGGCCTGCCCTGGTGGTTCTGGGCGCTCGCGTTGTTCGTCGTCAGCTTCGCGATCGGCGTCGTTGCGGTGATCGCCGGCGTCGGCGGCGGGGTGCTGTTCGTGCCGCTGGTCAGCAGTTTTTTTCCTTTCCATCTGGACTTCGTGCGAGGCGCCGGGCTGCTCGTGGCTCTCTCTGCGGCGCTCTCCGCTGCGCCCACGCTGCTAAGAACCGGCATCGCGAGCCTTCGCCTCGCCATGCCGCTCGCGCTGATTGGCTCGGTGACGTCCATAGTAGGCGCGCTGCTGGGATTCGTCGTCCCCGTGCGCGCGCTGGAGCTCGCGCTCGGCGTGCTCATTCTCATCATCGTGCTTCTCATGGCGGCGACGAAAAGCGCCGATCATCCGCAGGTCGCGAAGATGGACGCGCTCGCGGCAGTGCTCGGGCTGCGCGGTCTATACGAAGACCGCGGCCTCAAGCGTGAAATCGAGTGGATGACGCATCGCACGCCGGCCGGGCTCGCGGCATTCGCGGTCATCGGTCTGGTCGGCGGGCTGTTCGGGCTCGGCGCAGGGTGGGCCAACGTTCCGGCCCTCAACCTCCTGATGGGAGCGCCGATCAAATTGGCGGTGGGGACGAGCGGCCTCGCGATCTCCATCATCAATACCTCGGCGGCGTGGATCTTCCTGAACCGCGGTGCCGTGCTGCCGATCATCGTGGTTCCTTCGATCATCGGCGTCATCCTCGGTGCGCGCATCGGCGCAAAGCTGCTCACCGTGACCCCCGGAGCAGTGATACGCCGCCTGGTCATCGTGATGCTCGCGCTCGCGGGCACTCGCGCCCTGTTGAAGGGGTTGGGATTGTGGGGATGAGATGAGCGTGCCGCGCGAGCACTCCGTATATGCCGACTGGCTCACATGGGGAACGAGGATCGCGCTCGTCGTTCTGGGCGGCGTGTTCATCGCCTACGTGTTCGGGTGGCTGGCGCCGCTCGTCTCGTTCGACCGCCTTCCGATCGTATGGACCTACCCGGTAAGCCGCTATGTGCAGGAGACCGGCGCGCCAACCGGCTGGAGCTGGCTCGCCGCCGCGACCCGGGGCGATTACGCCAATCTAGCCGGCGTCGCAATGCTGAGCATCGTCACCGTAGTGTGTTACCTGCGAATCATTCCGATCCTGCTGCGCCGCGGGGAGCGCTTGCTCGCGGTTCTTGCCGGGCTGCAGGTGGCGATCCTCCTTGTCGCCGCTTCCGGGCTGTTGGCGACGGCTCATTGACGCGTGCTAGACTTTTTCGGCTTCAAACCCATCACACAAACTGAGGAGAAAACGCATGGGTGCGATATTCCAATCGTTGGGACGGACCATCACGGCTGGCGTCGTAATGCTCATCGTGCTGCTTGTCATCCTGGGCGCGGGCACTGGCAACTGGATCCAGGCCGGCACGATGGGCTGGTGGCAGTTCGCCATGCGCTGGCTGCACGTCGCTTCGGGCGTGATGTGGATCGGACTGCTGTGGTACTTCAACTTCGTGCAGACGCCCTCGATGCCGAAGATCCCGGACGAGCAGAAGCCGGCGATCAGCAAGGTGATCGCGCCGGCGGCGCTGTTCTGGTTCCGCTGGGCGGCGATGGCCACCATCGTTCTCGGCCTGATCCTCGCCGGGATGAACGGCTATCTCGGCCAGGCGCTTTCGCTGCAGAAGCCGGCGACGGCGATCGGCATCGGCATGTGGCTGGGCATCATCATGTGGTTCAACGTCTGGTTCATCATCTGGCCGAACCAGAAGAAGGCGCTCGGCATCGTGCAAGTCGCGCCGGAGGAGAAGGCAGCGGCGGCCAAGCGGGCGGGCATGGCCTCGCGCATCAACACCATGCTCTCGATCCCGATGCTGTACTTCATGGTCGCGCAGTCGCACGGCGGCGTCTAACGCGCGCTGCGGCTACTTCGGGGGCATGCCGCCCAGGCGCGCCCCCGGCTTGATTCCCCGCGCCGCGAACCAGCCGCGGTTCATCTCGAGCGCGTAGCGCACGGGTTGCGCCGCGCAGTGGGAGACCTCGGTTTGCGGCTCCATGTCCTCGATGTTGACGATCGTGCCGCGATCGTCGATGAAGGCCACCGACAGCGGGATCAGCGTGTTCTTCATCCACATGCAGTGGACCGCGTGCTCGTCGAAGATGAACAGCATCCCGGCGTTCTTCGCCAGGCTCTTGCGATACATGAGGCCCTGCGCGCGGGTCTCGTAGTCGGACACGACTTCCGCCTGGATGAGGTGCATGCCGGCGTTTAGCTGCGCCACCGGATGCTTTTGCGCTATCGCGGGTATCGTGAAGAGCATCAAACAGAGCAGTAGTAGGCGCATAAATGAAGAAGGCAGGGCGTCACCCTGCCTTCTTTCTTTCCAAGGGTTGTTACTTCTTGGTGTCCTCGCCCTTCTTCTGGGTCTTCTTCGGAGCCTTGGCGGGCTTGTCCGCCTTGGCCTTGGACTTGGCCTTCGCCTTCTGGGTGGTCTTCGCGTTTTCCGGAGCCTTGTCCTGCGCGACGGCGGCAACGCTCGCCGCGGCGAACATGGCGGCGACCAGGACGGAAATCAATTGCTTCATCGGTATCCCCTTCCTCTAGATTGGTGTTGACAAAAGTACCGGTGTTGACCGGTCCGTACCTTAACGCGCGTTGCGGCGGGCGGTTGACGGCGTCCCGCCGAGTCGCACGGAAATTATTACAAATCAACAAGCTAGGAAGCCGAAATGACGCTGCGCAGTATAATTTGAGCCCTTCCGATTCTCGCTGTTCCAATTCCAACCAGATCCTCGCAGGAGAATTCATGGCGTATCAGCACATCAAGGTTCCTTCCAGCGGCGAAAAGATCCGGGTCAACAAGGACTTCTCGCTCGCGGTGCCGGACAACCCCATCATTCCCTACATCGAAGGCGACGGCACCGGCGTCGACATCACGCCGGTCATGCTCAAGGTCGTCGATGCCGCGGTGAAAAAAGCCTATGGCGGCAAGAGGAAAATCGTCTGGATGGAAATGTACGCCGGCGAGAAATCGTGTCGTGTGTACGGAGAGAACGTCTGGCTGCCCGACGAAACGCTCCAGGCATCCAAGGAATTCGTGGTCTCCATCAAGGGCCCGTTGACCACCCCGGTGGGCGGGGGCATCCGCTCGATCAACGTGGCTTTGCGCCAGCAGCTCGACCTGTACGTCTGCCTGCGGCCGGTGCGCTGGTTCAAGGGCGTGCCCTCCCCGCTGAAAGAGCCCGACAAGGTCGACATGGTCATCTTCCGGGAGAACTCGGAAGACATCTATGCGGGGATCGAGTGGCCTGCCCACTCGCCGGAGGCGAAAAAGCTCATCGATTTCCTCATAAAGGAAATGAAGGTGACGAAGATCCGGTTCCCGGGCTCCTCGGCGATCGGCATCAAGCCGATTTCGATCGAGGGCTCGGAGCGGCTCATCCGCAGGGCCTACCAGTACGCCATCGACAACAAGCGCAGGTCCGTAACCCTGGTGCACAAGGGCAACATTCAGAAATTCACCGAGGGCGGGTTCCGCGACTGGGGCTATCAGCTCGCGGTACGCGAATTCGGCGCGAAGCCGCTCGACGGCGGTCCGTGGCACAGCTTCAAGAACCCGAAGGGCGGCGCGGACATCGTGGTCAAGGATGTGATCATGGACGCGATGCTGCAGCAGGTTCTGCTGCGCCCGGCGGAGTACGACGTGCTCGCCACCTGCAACCTCAACGGCGACTACATTTCCGACGGCCTAGCGGCCGAGGTGGGCGGAATCGGCATTGCGCCCGGCGCAAACCTCAGCGACACCGTCGCGCAGTTTGAGGCCACGCACGGCACGGCGCCCAAGTACGCCGGCAAGGACTACGTGAACCCGGGTTCCGAGATCCTGTCGGCCGAGATGATGCTGCGCCACATGGGCTGGGCCGAGGCGGCCGATGCCATCATCCGCTCCGTGGAAAAGACGATCCAGGACAAGATCGTCACGTACGACTTCGCGCGCCAGATGCAGGGGGCGAAGCAGGTGTCGTGCTCCGGCTTCGGTCAGGCGATGATCGACCGGATGTAACGGGCGCAGCTGCAGAGGGGCAAAAAGCAAAGGCCGCCCGCGGGCGGCCTTTGTAGTTTTAAGACGTAGTCAGACCTTCTGGATGTTCGACGCCTGCTTGCCCTTCGGGCCTTGCACGACGTCGAAGCTCACTTTCTGCCCTTCCTTGAGGGTCTTGAAGCCCGACATATTGATGGCGGAAAAATGCGCAAACAGGTCCTCGCTGCCATCGTCCGGCGTAATGAACCCGTAGCCTTTCGCGTCGTTGAACCACTTAACGGTGCCTGTTGCCATGCTTTCTCCCTGTCCCTTGATTGTTGATTGAGCTACGGGGCGTTCCGTCCCGCGCCATGCCTGGAACTCCACGACCCCGCCGCCCTCAATGGCAAACAGACAGCCTGAATCCAAACACAGCCCGCCTTTTACGCGCCCCGCCGGGCGTCGTCAAGGACCCCCAAGCGAAGTGTGGCGCGTCCGCCAAGGCCGTGAAAAACCACCGCATTCGCGGCTGTCGCGTCCTTTTCGCGCATTGCACCGACCCCCCACAAAGATTAGGATAGACCGCAGGATGCGGAGTGAATGAAGCGGGAACGGGCGAGTGCGGAGATTGTCCGACTTTGGGGGGTTCGAGGGCGCGTAATTAGGCGGAATGGCGCAGCACAGGGACGACACCATACTCGAGGCTCAGCGCAGCAAGCTGAAGCCTCCGCCGATGTTCAAGGTCATGCTGCTGAATGATGACTACACGCCGATGGAATTTGTGGTGGTGGTGCTTCAGAAGTTCTTCGGCATGAGCCGGGAACGGGCCACCCAGGTGATGCTCAAGGTGCATCGGGAGGGAATCGGGGTATGCGGGGTCTATCCCCGCGACGTCGCCTCCACCAAGGTGCAGCAAGTCGCGGCATACTCCCGGAAGCACCAGCATCCCTTGCAGTGCGTGATGGAGGAAACGTAGCAAATGATTGCCCAGGAGCTTGAAGTCAGCTTGCACATGGCGTTCGTCGAGGCGCGCCAAAAGCGCCACGAGTTCATTACCGTCGAACACCTGCTGCTCGCCCTGCTCGACAACCCGACCGCGGCGGAGGTGCTGCGCGCCTGCGGGGCGAACATGGAGGATCTGCGCAAGAACCTGACTCAGCACATCGCGGAGCAGACGCCGCGCATCGCCGCGGATCGCGAGGTCGACACCCAGCCGACGCTCGGCTTCCAGCGGGTGATCCAGCGCGCCATCCTCCACGTGCAGTCCTCGGGCAAGAAAGAAGTCACCGGCGCCAACGTGCTGGTCGCGATCTTCGGGGAGAAGGATTCGCACGCCGTCTATTTCCTGCAGCAGCAGGGCATCGCGCGGCTCGACGTGGTGAACTATATTTCCCACGGCATCACCAAGACCCCGCAGGCCCATCAAGGCAAGGCGGAACAGGACAACGAGCAGGAAAGCCAGGCCGAGACCTCCAATAGCCCGCTCGACAACTACACCCAAAACCTCAACGCGCTCGCGCTTGCCGGCAAGATCGACCCGCTCATCGGCCGCGACAAGGAGCTCGAGCGCGTGGTGCAGACGCTGTGCCGCCGCCGCAAGAACAACCCGCTCCTCGTCGGCGAAGCGGGCGTGGGCAAGACCGCGATCGCCGAGGGGCTCGCGCGGCGCATCGTCGAAGGCAATGTGCCCGACCTGCTCACGAAGTGCACGGTTTACGCGCTCGACATGGGCGCGCTGCTCGCCGGCACCAAGTACCGCGGCGACTTCGAGCAGCGCCTGAAGGCCGTGCTCAAGCAGCTCGTCGACAACCCGAACGCGATCCTTTTCATCGACGAGATCCATACCGTGATCGGCGCGGGCGCCGCCTCCGGCGGGACGCTCGATGCTTCCAACCTGCTGAAGCCGGTGCTCTCCACCGGGCAGCTGAAGTGCATCGGCGCCACGACGTACAACGAGTACCGCGGAGTCTTCGAGAAAGACCACGCGCTGTCGCGGCGCTTCCAGAAGATCGATGTCGTCGAGCCGTCGGTGGACGAGACCGTGGAGATCCTCAAGGGGCTGAAGACGCGCTTCGAGGCACACCACAGCGTCAAGTACACCGCCAACGCGCTTACCACCGCGGCCGAGCTTTCGGCCCGCTACATTAACGACCGGCACCTGCCCGACAAGGCGATCGACGTGATCGACGAGGCCGGCGCCGCGCAGCGCATCGCGCCCAAGGCGAAACAGAAAAAGATCATCGGCAAGTCGGAGATCGAGGAGATCATCGCCAAGATCGCGCGCATCCCGCCGCGCAGCGTTTCCACCGACGACCGCAGCGCGCTCGCGAACCTGGACAGGGACCTGAAGGCCGTCGTCTTCGGCCAGGACCCGGCGATCGACGCGCTCGCCTCGGCGATCAAGATGGCCCGCTCCGGGCTCGGCAATCCGCAGAAGCCGATCGGCAACTTCCTTTTCTCCGGGCCGACCGGGGTCGGCAAGACCGAAGTGGCACGCCAGCTCGCCTACTGCATGGGCATCGAGCTGATCCGCTTCGACATGTCGGAGTACATGGAACGCCATGCGGTGAGCCGGCTTATCGGCGCGCCGCCGGGGTACGTCGGCTTCGAGCAGGGCGGCCTGCTCACCGAGCAGATCACCAAGAAGCCGTACTCGGTGCTGCTGCTCGACGAGATCGAGAAGGCCCACCCGGACATCTTCAACATCCTGCTGCAGGTGATGGACCACGGCACGCTGACCGACAACAACGGCCGCAAGGCCGACTTCCGCAACGTGGTGATCGTCATGACCACCAACGCCGGGGCCGAGTCGCTCGCCAAGAATTCCATGGGCTTCACCGTGTCGAAGCAGACCGGCGACGAGATGGACGCGATCAAGCGCATGTTCACGCCCGAGTTCCGCAACCGGCTGGACGCGATCATCTCCTTCCGCGCGCTCGACCACGACATCATCATGCGCGTCGTGGACAAGTTCCTGATGCAGCTCGACGAGCAGCTCGACGAGAAGAAAGTCGAAGCGGCGTTCACGCAGGCGCTGAAGGAGCACCTGGCGAAGAAGGGCTTCGATCCGCTGATGGGCGCGCGCCCGATGGCGCGTCTCATCCAGGACACGATCCGGCGCGCGCTCGCCGACGAGCTGCTGTTCGGCAGGCTGCAGCACGGCGGCAAGGTGACGATCGATATCGGCGAGGCCGAGAAGATCATCCTCAAGTTCGAGGAAGAGCCCGCTGCAGTGACCTGATCGCTTTCGGGACCGGAAAAAGGCCGCCAACGCGCGGCCTTTTTTACGTCCGCTATCCTTTCCCCGTGGATCCGAAGCCGCCGGCGCCGCGCGCGCTCGTGGCGAAATCCTCGACCACCTCGAACTCCACCTGCACGACGGGCACGACGACGAGTTGCGCGATCCGGTCGAGCGGCTGGATGGTGAATTCGTCCTTGCCGCGGTTCCATACCGAGACCAGCACTTCACCCTGGTAATCGGAGTCGATCAATCCGACCAGGTTGCCGAGCACGATGCCGTGCTTGGATCCGAGGCCGGAGCGCGGAAGGACGATCGCTGCGTAGCGCGGATCGCCGAGGTGGATCGCGATGCCGGAGCGCACCAGCTGGCTGTCACCGGGCTGCAGCGTGAGCGGCGCGTCCACGCACGCGCGCAGATCCAGTCCCGCGGCGCCCGCGGTGGCGTAATGAGGCAGCATGCCGCGGATCCTCTCGTCGAGGATCTTTACTTCGAGCTTTCTCATTTCTTCTGCGGGAGGGCGCCGGCGAGATGCTCGACCAGCTTGCGGGCGAGCTGCAGCTTCGGACCGCGCCCGAGCGGGTGCTCGCCGCGATCGTCGTAGAGCGTGATCGCACTGTCGTCGGCGCCAAGCGCTTCCTGCGCGAGGTTCGCCGCGATGAGCGGCAAGCGCTTCTTCAGCCGCTTTTCCTTGGCGTATTGCGCCAGATTTTCGCTCTCGGCCGCAAAGCCGACGCAATACGGAGGCTTGGGCAACGCCGCCACCCAGGACAGGATGTCCGGATTTTCTTCCAGCTCGAGGGACAGACCGCCGTTCCCTTTCTTGATTTTCTGCGAAGCCCGGTTCTTCACCCGGTAGTCGGATACCGCGGCGACGGAGATGAAGACATCGGCGGATTTCACCGCCTTCTTCACCGCCTCGAACATCTCCTCGGCCGTGCGCACATCGATCCGCGCCACACCCGACGGCGTGGCAAGCGCGACCGGGCCGCTCACCAAGGTGACGTCGGCGCCCGCATCGCGGGCAGCACGCGCGACGGCGAATCCCATTTTCCCGGAGCTCACGTTGGTAAGCACGCGCACCGGATCGATCGGCTCCTCGGTCGGACCCGCCGTCACCAGCACGCGCTTGCCTGCAAGCAACTTGGGCTGGAAGAAATTGTCCACTTCAGCCGCAATCTGCGCCGGCTCGAGCATGCGGCCCATCCCGATCTCGCCGCACGCCTGATCTCCGGCAGCCGGCCCGGCGAGCAGCACACCGTCGTCGCGTAGCAGCTGCAGGCTGCGCTGGGTGGCTGCGTTTTCCCACATTTCGACGTTCATCGCGGGCGCGAGCATCAGAGGACAGCGGCGCGCCACGCAAAGCGTGGAAAGCAGGTCGTCGGCCAGGCCGTGCGCCACCTTGGCCATGAAGTCGGCGCTTGCCGGAGCGACGACGATCAAGTCGCGATCCCTGCTGAGCTCGATATGCCCCATGTTGTCCGGCACGCGCGCATCCCAGAGATCGGTCCACACCGTTTGCCCGGAAAGCGCCTGCATCGTGACCGGGGTGATAAAGCGGGTCGCGGCCTCGGTCATTACCACGCGCACCTCGACGCCCGCGCGGGTCAGCAGACGCGTGAGCTCGGCGGACTTGTAGGCGGCGATGCCGCCGGTGATGCCCAGAAGTACTCGCTTGTCCTTCAAGGTCATCGGATCAGCGCGTGTGGCCGTTAAGGGTTAAGGGATTCTAAGGTAAAGGCCCGGACATGGCGATTTCGGACTGGCCGGCGGCCGAGCGGCCGCGGGAGCGGCTGCTTGCGCATGGGGCGAAGGCGCTCAGCGACGCCGAGTTGCTCGCGGTCCTGTTGCGCACCGGCGTGCGCGGGAAAAGCGCGGTCGACTTCGCCCGCGAGCTGCTGAACCGGTTCAACGGCTTGGGCGGGCTGCTCGCAGCCGGTCGAGAGCTGGCGAGCGTCAAAGGCCTGGGAACGGCCAAACGCGCGCAATTCGCCGCGGTGATCGAGCTCGCACAACGCTCGATCGGCGAGACGCTCAAGGAAGGCGCGGCGCTCACGTCGCCTGGGGCGGTGCGCGACTACCTGCGGCTCGCGCTGGGCGCGCGTGAGCACGAGGTCTTCATCTGCATCTGGCTCGATGCGCAGCACCGCGTCGTGAGATTCGAGGAGCCGTTCCGCGGCACGCTGACGCAGACCAGCGTCTATCCGCGCGAGATCGTGAAATCGGCGCTTGGCGCGAATGCGGCCGCAGTAATCTTTGCGCACAACCATCCCTCCGGGGTCGCCCAGCCGAGCCAGGCGGACGAGCTGCTGACCCGCAATCTGAAAGAAGCCCTGGCGATGGTGGATGTGAAGGTGCTCGACCATTTCATCATCGCCGGCAACCAGGCCATTTCCTTCGCCGAGCGGGGATTGTTGTAGTAAAATCCGCGGCTTCCGCGATTTGCGCGCCTAATTCCGGAGTATTCCGATGTCCCGTGTCTGCCAGGTCACCGGCAAGAAGCCCATGAAGGGCCACTACGTTTCGCACGCCAACAACAAGACCATCCGCACCTTCGAACCGAACCTGCACTATCGGCGTTTCTGGGTGGAGAGCCAGAACCGCTGGGTGCGCCTGCGCGTGTCGACCGCCGGCCTGCGCCGCATCGACAAGCTCGGCGTCGAAGCCGTCCTCGCCGAGATCAAGGCGAAGGCTAAAGCCGCGGCAAAAGGGAAATAGCCAATGCGCGAGAAGATCAAGCTCGAGTCCTCGGCCGGCACCGGCCACTTCTACACCACGACGAAGAACAAGCGCACCACCCCGGACAAGCTGGAAATCAAGAAATACGATCCCAAAGCGCGCAAGCACGTGATCTACAAGGAAACCAAGCTGAAATAAAAAGGCCCGCGCAAGCGGGCCTTTTAGTTTGAGCAGCGAGCTCTGTCAGGCGTAGGAACGCAGGCGTTGTGAAAAATCTACGAGCGGCGGAACGCCGCTCGCCTCCGCGCGGCGACACCAATCCTGCAGTTGGCGCAGGAGCTGCTCCTTCGAGGCGTTGGAACGGTCCCACAATGCAACCAGCTCGTCGCGCATGGCGATGGCCGTCGCGAGAGCGCGCGATTTCTTCAGCGCCTCGCCAAGCCGAGCGCGCTCGGTGCCCGCCAAGGCCTGGCCGCGCAGCAGGGCACGCTTGAGCGAGCGCAGCACTTCCGCGTCGCCGGGCGCCCAGTGTTTCAGCCGGGCGACCTCTTCGGCGTAGGTGCGGCGGATGGACTTGGCGTAGCGCGACAGGACGTCATAGCGATTGGCGATCACGGCATGCAGCGTCTCGAGATCCGCTGCCGGCTTGGGAGCGGCGACGAAACGCGGCTTGGGCGCGAGCTTCTTCACGGTCGCCAAGCCGAGCGTTTCCAGCGCCCTTATGTAGAGCCAGCCGATATCGAGCTCGTACCACTTCGACGACAGCTTGGCCGACGACGCGAACGCGTGGTGATTGTTGTGGAGCTCCTCGCCGCCGATCAGGATGCCCCACGGAACGATGTTGGTGCTCGCGTCAGCCACGTCGTAGCTACGGTAACCGAAGAAATGGCCCACGCCGTTGATGACGCCGGCCGCCCAGAACGGAATCCAAGCGATCTGCGTGACCCAGATGAGCGCGCCCGGCACGACGCCGAAAGCGAGCAGATCGAGGGCAAGCATGAGCATCACGCCGGCGGCAGCGTGGCGCGTGTAAACATTGCGCTCCATCCAGTCGTCCGGCGTGCCGTGACCGTAGCGCTCCAGCGTCTCCTTGTTATGGGACTCCTTGACGTAGAGGAACACCCCGAGCCAGAGCACCCGGTTAATGCCGTAAATCTGCGGGCTATGTGGATCCTCGGCCGTTTCGCACTTGGCATGGTGCTTGCGGTGGATGGCGGCCCACTCCTTCGTGACCATCCCGGTTGTCAGCCACAGCCAGAACCGGAAAAAATGCGCTACCGCGGGGTGCAGCTCTAGCGCGCGATGCGCCTGGCAGCGGTGGAGAAAAATCGTGACCGCCGCGATGGTGATGTGCGTCAGGCCCAGCGCGGCAAGCGCGTAGCCCCACCAAGGGAGGTCGAACAAGCCGGAAAAAATCATCAGGTGTTGAATGCCCTAATCGTAGTTAGTTTCAGAGGTGAGCGCCATTTTACGCGAATGCGGTCGGAGAGTCTCATTTCCCTAAGCTGCTTTTCCGAAACGGTTTTTTGGGCGCGCAGGTCAGACAAAGCGGGTGTGACATCGTTCCGCCGGTCAGCGCGCGCGCTCGAAAGCCGCAGCGAAAAAGCCGTCGGTACCATGCACGTGGGGCCACAGCCGGAGCCGCGGCCCGGTATCCAGAGGAATCCGCTGCGCCGCGAGCAGCTCATTACAGGCGAGCGGCGCGAATTCCGGGTAGGCCGCCTGAAAGCCGTCCGCGACATCCTCGTTCTCTTCGCGCAGGATGCTGCAGGTCGCGTAAATCAGCCGTCCTCCCGGCTTCACCAGCCGGCACGCCGCGCTCAGGATGGCGTTTTGCTTCTGCGCCAGTTGCGCGATCGCGGCGGCACCGTGGCGCCACTTCAGATCCGGGTTGCGCCTCAACGTGCCGAAGCCGCTGCATGGGGCGTCGACAAGGACGCGATCGAGCTTTCCGGCCAGGCGTTTGGCGCGCGCATCGTTGTCGCCGGACAAGGCGACGGCGTGTACGCTGGTCACCCCGGCGCGCGCTGCCCGCGGCCCAAGCATGCCCAGCCGCCTGGCCGAGACGTCCATGGCATACACCCTTCCGGTGCCGCGCATAAGCATCGCGATGGCAAGCGTCTTGCCACCCGCTCCAGCGCAGTAATCGGCGATCATTTCGCCCCGCCGCGGCGCCAAGATCCAAGCGAGAAGCTGGCTGCCCTCGTCCTGGACCTCTATCAACCCCTCGCGAAAGAGGGAGTGGCGATTGATGGGCGGCTTGCCGGCGATCCGCAGGCCGGCGGGCGAATACGGCGTAGGCCGTCCTTCCATGCCGTCGCGCGTCAGGTGAGCGAGCACTTCGTCGCGCGTCGTGCGCGCCAGGTTGACGCGCAGGTCAAGCGGCGCAGGGTTCAGCATCCCATGCGCGATAGCCAGCGCTCCGGCTTCGCCGTGCTCCGCCGCGAGTCTCTCCCATAGCCAGTCGGGCAGGTCCGCCCGCGCCGCCGCCGCAAGCGCGTCGGGGCGAAAGGCGCGGATGCGCTGCGCGAGCGCTTCGTCGACCAGCCCGTTGAGCGCGCGCGCTGAAAGTCCCAGCACGCGCATGGCCGCCGCCGCCACGAGCGCCTCGGGCGCCGGCGACCCCGCCGCGGCTTCGAGCGAACGCCGGCGGCGCAGAACGGCAAACGCTGCTTCAGCCACGAAGGCACGGTCTCGCGGTCCGAGCTGATGGTGCTCGCGAAAATAACGCGACAGCGTGTCATCGGCCG
The DNA here is from genome assembly GCA_004297625.1 of Betaproteobacteria bacterium. GTDB lineage: Bacteria > Pseudomonadota > Gammaproteobacteria > Burkholderiales > SG8-39 > SCGC-AG-212-J23. Next base: position 39,901 of record SCTY01000075.1, read on the forward strand.
GCGCCGAAAACTCGAGCAGCTTCGACAGCACCGCGGCAGCGTGCCGGAACGTGATGCGCGTTACGTTCACTCGGCGGAGATCTTCGTCGCGACCTGGTCGTAGCGCGTCCCGTCCTTGTTGACTACAAGGACGCGGACCGGCAGGTAGCTCAGCTCCGGAGCAAGCCAGATCTCGACGAGCTCGTCGGTATCGGGACGCACGAGCTTCAGGGCGTTGAACTCGCCTGCCGGAATCTTCAGCGTCGCCCGGCCATCGACCGCGTACACATGGTGCGACTGGCCGCGGCCGTCCAGGAGGTCGAAGGTGAGCTTGGCGCCTGGGGACGGCGGCGCGAACGCGAAAGTGAAAAGGAACGCGAGCCGGTCGTGGGCGTGCGCAGGCATAGGCTCGGTGCGCGGGTCTCCCCGGTAGTGCAGGGTGACGGTCTTTGCATTCCAGTCGAATTTCGCCCGCGCCGTGCGCCGACCCGTGCGCTCGTCGGTGAACTCGAGAGGCTTCAGGCCTTCGGCGGATACGATGCCGCGGCTGGTGCGCGTTGCAGAACCGGTGAGGGCGAGTAGGCCCCTGCCTTTCCAGCTCTCGGTGAGCTCATAGGCGCGCGCGTCGTGCCACAAGCGGTAGACCACCTCGGCCACGGGCGAGCCGTTGCGGACGATTTGGGAGGCGATTTCAACGCGCGTCGGCGGCGCAGCCTGCGCCGCGCCCGCCAGCGCGCTAATCAGGAGCCAGCACCAGCTGCGCATCATTTCCCTTAACGCGCACCACGCCCGATTCGATGACCAGCTTTCCGTCGAGAAACCAGCGCGCCGCGCGCGGATAGATCACGTGCTCCTGGCGCAGCACGCGCGCCGCCAGAGCATCCGCCGTATCGTGCGGCCGCACCGGGACGGCAGCCTGGATGACGATCGGTCCGTGGTCGAGCTCGGCAGTGACGAAATGCACCGTGCAGCCATGCAGCTTGACGCCTTCGGCGAGCGCGCGGGCGTGCGTGTCGAGTCCCGGGAACGCGGGCAACAACGACGGATGGATGTTGAGCAGCCGGCCCTCGTAGCGCGTGACGAACGACTGCGTCAGCACGCGCATGAATCCGGCCAGCACCACGAGGCGCGGATGGAAAGCGTCGATTTGCTCGGCGAGAGCGGCGTCGAAAGCCTCGCGAGTTGGGAAGCGCGCATGCTCGATGATCCGCGTCGGAATGCCACGCGCAGCGGCCGCGGCGAGCCCTTTTGCGTCCGCCCGGTTGCTGATGACGCCGGAGACCGGAAGACCCGCCTCGAGCAGCGCCTGGAGGTTGCTGCCGCGGCCGGAGATGAGCGCGACGATCATTCAGAACACCCGCGTCGCGTGGTAGCCGTCGGCTTCGAGCAGTGCGAGTACGCCCTTTTCGCCGTATAGGTGCAGTGCGCCCAGCGCGATGAAAGCGCCGCCGCGGCGCAGCTGCCGCTGCATGCGGTGGGCCATCACCACGCTGCGATCGTACACGACGCGTTTGGTCATCACCGCCTGGTGCGCGGCGATATCCGGATAGCGCGCGACGAATTCCTCCCGCAGACGCCAGATTGCGGCGAGGTCGCCTGCGAGGTACGCCTCGAGCGTGCGGCCCGCGAGCTCGCGAAGCTCGCCCTCGTGCATCAGGCTGTGCTTGAGCAGCGCCACCTGCGAGTCCATCGGAAACTCGTCGAAGGTGAAGATCTGCTCTTCGACGTCCTCGATCTGGTCGAGCGGCATATGGCGCTCGCGGGCGAGCTCCACGAGGCGGCCGTCGAGCGAGGAGCCGTCCTGGCCGCCGGGGTTGCGAAGGTTGAGCAGCACGCCCCAGGGCTTCAGCTTGTTGATGAACTCGCGCGGCAGGCCGATCGGCGCGAGGTAACGGACCGCGCGCTCGAAATCCCCGGCACCGATTTTCTCCTCGAGCGTCTGCTGATCATGGAACATCGCCGCGTCCAGGAAGCGCTCGCGCGCGTAGCGGTCGGGCACGAACTCAAGCATCAGCGACTTGGCGGCGTCGAAGGCTTTTTGAACGGGCCGCGGCAGCGACCCCAGGCGCGCGTCCGCGACATGAATCGTCCCGTAAACGTGGCTTGCCGCCATCTTCTTGTGAGTCACGCGCCACAGCAAGCCGCGCTGGAAACGCTTGGCGGCCGCAAACAGCGAGGGCGTCGCGCTTAGCAACAACGCCATTTGCACGAATTGCCGCCGCTTCATTTGGCGGGGCCGAGCATCGATTCGGGCCGCACCCAGCGGTCGAAGTCCGCGGCCTTCACGTATCCCAGGGCGAGGGCGGCTTCACGCAGCGTGCTGCCGTCGTGATGCGCCTTCTTCGCGATCTCGGCGGCGCGGTCGTAGCCGATGTGAGGCGACAGCGCCGTGACGAGCATCAGCGAACGCTCGACCAGTTCGCGGATCCGCCCCTCGTTCGCCTCGATGCCCCGCGCGCAATGCTGCTCGAAGGAGCGGCAGCCGTCCGCGAGCAAGCGCACGCTTTGCAGGAACGCATGGATGATGAGCGGCTTGTAGACATTCAGCTCGAAGTGGCCCGAAGCGCCCCCGATGTTGACGGCGACGTCGTTGCCCATGACCTGCGCGCAGAGCATGGTGAGCGCCTCCGCCTGCGTCGGGTTCACTTTCCCGGGCATGATGGAGCTGCCCGGCTCGTTCTCCGGGATGCGCAGCTCGCCCAATCCGGAGCGCGGGCCCGAGGCCGCGAGCCGCACGTCATTGGCGATTTTCGCCAGAGCGGCAGCCAGCGTCTTCAGCGCGCCGTGCGCGAAGACGAGCGGCTCGTGACCGGCGAGGGCGGCGAATTTGTTCTGCGCCTCGGTGAAGGGGAGCGAGCTCGCGCGCGCGATTGCGGCGCACACGCGCGGCGCGAAATCCACATGCGTGTTCAGCCCGGTGCCGACCGCCGTACCGCCGATCGCCAGCCGAAAAAGCGGCGTGAGGCCCGCGCGCAGCGCGGCGAGCGCTTCGTCGAGCTGCGCCGCGTATCCGGAGAACTCCTGTCCGAGAGTCAGCGGCGTTGCATCCTGCAGGTGCGTGCGCCCGATCTTCACGATCGACTCGAAGGCCGCGCTCTTCGCCGAGAGCGTCGCGCGCAGCGCCTCCACCGCGGGCAGGAGATCGTCGTGCAGCGCGCGCGCGGCCGCCACGTGCATCGCGGTCGGAAATATATCGTTCGAGGATTGCCCGAGATTGACGTGGTCGTTCGGGTGCACGAGACGGCGCTCGCCGCGCTCTCCGCCAAGCAGCTCGGACGCGCGGTTGGCAAGCACCTCGTTGACATTCATGTTGCTCTGCGTGCCGGAGCCCGTCTGCCACACGACGAGCGGAAATTCGTCGTCGTGCCGGCCTTCGATCACTTCCACGGCCGCGCGCTGGATCGCCTGCGCCTTCGCTTTGTCGAGCAACCCGAGCTCGGCATTGACCGCCGCCGCGCTGCTCTTCACCAAGGCGAGGGCGCGGATCACCGCGAGCGGCATGCGCTCGCCGGAGATGCGGAAGAAGCGCCGGCTGCGCTCGGTCTGCGCGCCCCACAGGCGCTCCGCCGGTACCTCAATCGGTCCGAAGCTGTCCTTCTCAGTGCGGGTGCCGCTCATCGCGGCAGCTATGTTAGCTCCAGGCCGGCAGATCGAATACGAGCACTTCGGCGCCCTCGCCGTCGTGCAGCTCGACCGGGCCGGCCTGCGTCTTGAGCGCATCGCCCGCGGCCAGCCGGTGGCCGTTCACCGCGAGTCGGCCGCGCGCGAGATGAACATACGCCCGGCGTCCCGGAGAAACCGCGTGCGACGCGCGTTCCGCGCCATCGAAGAGTCCGGCGTAGACGCGCGCATCCTGGTGGATCGTGACCGAGCCGTCCGCGCCATCCGGCGAAGCGATGAGGCGCAGTCGCCCGCGCTTGTCCTCGGCGGTGAAGCGCTTCTGCTCGTACGACGGCTCTATGCCGGCAACGCTCGGCTCGAGCCAGATCTGCAGGAAATGCGTAACCCCGCTCTTCTCGTTGTTGTATTCGCTGTGCAGCACGCCGCGCCCGGCGCTCATGCGCTGCACGTCGCCCGGCACGATGGTGGAGCCGTTGCCCATCGAGTCGCGGTGGCCGAGCGAGCCTTCGAGCACGTAGCTGATGATCTCCATGTCGCGGTGACCGTGCGTGCCGAATCCGCTACCCGGCTGAACGCGGTCTTCGTTGATGACGCGCAGCACGCCGTAGCCCATGTGCCGCGGGTCGTAGTACTCCGCGAACGAAAAGCTGTGATACGAGTCGAGCCAGCCGTGATTGGCGTGGCCGCGCTCGCCCGCCCTACGCAGTTCCACGTTCTTTTTGTTCCTGGTGGGCGGAGATTTCCTGGTGCACCTTCGCCATGTCGAGCGACTTCGCCTGCGAAATCACCTGCTCGAGAGCGTTGCCGGGCAAGGCCCCGGCCTGCTGGAAGAGGATCACTTTCTCGCGGAACACCATCAGCGTCGGAATCGAGCGGATGCCGAATGCGCCGGCGAGCTCCTGCTGCTCGTCGGTGTTGACCTTGGCGAACACGACGTCGGGGTGCTGGTCGGACGCCTTCTCGTAGACCGGCGCGAAGCCGCGGCAAGGGCCGCACCACGGCGCCCAGAAGTCGACGATCACCATCGCGTTGTCGTTGACGGTGGTTTCGAAGTTGTCCTTGGTGAGCTCGACGATCGCCACTGCGTTCCCTTTCGCGAAAGTTGGCCAGTGTACTCTAGACAGCATGTACGTCGGCCGGTTCGCGCCCTCGCCCACCGGGCCACTGCACTTTGGTTCGCTGGTGGCCGCGCTGGCGAGCTGGCTCGATGCGCGGGCGGCGCGCGGCCGCTGGCTCGTGCGCATGGAAGACCTCGACGCGCCTCGTCAGCAGCAAGGCGCTGCCGACCTCATCCTGGGCACGCTGGAACGCCTCGGCCTCAACTGGGACGGGCCGGTCGTCTACCAGAGCCTGCGATTGCGGGACTACGAGTCCGCTCTGGAGAAACTGCGTTTGCACACCTACTGGTGCGGCTGCACGCGACGCGAGATTTCCGATTGCTCGCTGGGCATCGCCGCCGACGGGGCGCAGATCTATCCCGGTACCTGCCGCGCCGGTTTGCCCGCCGGCAAAGCGGCGCGCGCGTTGCGTGTGAGAACGGACCGGCAACCCGTGTCATTCGCCGATCGCGCGCAGGGGCCGCAGGCGCAGATCCTCCAAAAGGAAGTGGGCGATTTCGTCGTGTATCGCGCCGACGGTCAATTCGCCTACCAGCTCGCGGTGGTCGTCGACGACGCGCACCAGGGCATTACCGATGTCGTGCGCGGCGCGGATCTCCTCGATTCCACTGCGCGGCAGATCTATCTTCAGCACCTGCTCGGCTATTCGACGCCGCGCTACCTGCATGTGCCGGCCGCCGTCAATGCGGCCGGCGAGAAGCTCTCCAAGCAGACCGGCGCCCGGCCCATCGACACCGCGAAACCGGAGCAGGCAATCCGCAATACCTTGCGCTTTCTCGGACAGGCGCCGGCCGTCGACCTGGAAGAGGCGATCGCCAACTGGGACCCGAGCCGCATTCCGCGGCGGCGCGCTATCGCGATTGAGGACGGATGACCGTGGCCAAAGCGGCCAGCACGCATGCCAGCGCCGCCACTTCGGACCAGCTCGGTCGCTCGCCGAGGAACACCACGCCGCTCAGCACGCCGATCACCGGGATGATGAGCATGCTGATCGAAAAGACGCTCACCGGCACCGAGATCGCGATCTTGATCCACGCCCAGTGCGCGAACGCAAAAGCCACCAGAACGTTGTAAGCAAGGCCGAGCGCCGGCCAAAGTCCGACCTGGCGCAGATCGCCAAAGTCCTCGAGCAGCAGCGCGCCGATGAAAATCGGCGCTCCGCCGAGCAACATGATCCAGGCTGTGTACGCGCCTGCGGGCAAGCGCACCGGATAGCGTTTCTGCAGCACGGTGCCAAGCGCCCAGCTGATCGACGCGCCGAGGACAAGGAGCGAGCCGACCGGCGCAGCGCTCAACTGTCCGAGCGATTGCCCGAGCAACAATGCGAGCGCCGCGATTCCGAGAGCAAGTCCCGCGAGCTTGCGCCCCGTGATGCGCTCGCCGAGAAGCCAAATCGACAGCGGTACCGCCCACACCGGCATGGTGTAAGCGAGGATCGCGGCCCGTCCCGAAGGAATCAGGACCACGCCGAACGCCACGAGCATGTTCCACGCGCTGATGTTTACGAACGCAAGCAGCGCCAGCCGGCCCCACTCGCCTTTCGGCACGGCGAGCGGCTGGCCCGCTGCACGTAACGTGGCGAAGAGCACTGCAGAGCCGGCGCCGAGGCAGAGCGTGCGGAAGGTCCAAGGCGGCACTTCGCTCAGCGCGACCTTCATCGCCGTCCAGTTGAATCCCCAGGCGAAGGTCAGCGCCGCGAGGACCCACCAGAGCCTGCGCGGGAGGTGATCCGGTTCCATTATTGTAAGTAAACGCTAACTCTTGGTCGTAGTTGGACCAGTGACACGATAATCACTATTGCTGCTACGCACAAAGTTTCTTGACTTCCCCTATGAGAAGACTAGAATCCGGATTGCTGCATTGCACAAATGCAATGCCACACGAACAACCCACGGACAGGAGTCAGGAAATGTACGTCACTCCAGAACAGATTCAAGCGGCCAACAAGGCGAACGTCGAAGCGTTCCTGGCCGCGGCGAACGCGCAGTTCGCAGCTTTCGAGAAGCTCGCCTCCATCCAGGCCGGCGCGATCAAGACCGTTTTCGAGGAATCGATCGCCAACACCCGCGCCCTGCTCGGCGCGAAGGACATGCAGGAATTCGTGAGCTTGCAGAATTCCTTCGCCCAGCCCGCCATGGAAAAGGCGCTTGCCTACTCGAAGAGCGTGTACGAAGTCGCCACCGGCGCGAACGCCGAGTTGTCGAAGGTCGCCGAGCGCCGAGTCGCGGAATGGAACGAGAACTTCGTGTCGCTGCTCGACAAGGTTTCGAAGAACGCGCCCGCCGGCTCGGATGTCGCCGTCGCCGCCGTGAAATCGATGCTCGCGGCCGCGAACTCCGCGTATGACAATTTCAACAAGGTCGCGAAGCAGGCGACCGAGATCGCGGAAGCCAATGTCGCCGCGGCGACCGAGACCGCGAAAGGCCTCGCAAAGCCAAAAAAAGTCGCCTGAGCGCCAAACGGCGCATCGGCAAGAAACCGAAGAAGAGGTCCCGGAAAGCCCGCCGCTAGGCGGGCTTTTTATTTTGCGTCCTCGAAACGGAAGCCGGCGGCGCGCACCGACTGCCGCAGCGCCTCGGCCGCCTCGCTTACCTGCTTCGGATCGCCGCGCACGCCGAGCTCGACATGGCGCCGGCTGCCGTCATCGCCCATGGAGGGCAGGCTGAACACTTTCACGCCGGCGTACAAGGCTCCGACCGCCTCCATAGCCGGGATGAGCTGGCTTTCGCCGGCCTCGTAAACCAGGATCGACTCCTCGCTCCACCGGTCGCGCTCGAAAAGGTTGCGGTAACGGGTGTCGAGCACCCATTCGACCATCGGCCAGGCCATCTGCGGGAACCCGGGAACGAAGTGGTGCTCGCCGAGCGTGAAGCCCGGTATGCGGTTCACGGGATTGGGAATGATCGAGGCGCCCTCCGGAAATTCGCCCATCTGCAGCCGCTGGGGAGTGGCCTCGAAACCGAAGCGCCCGCGGATCTCGCGCTCGGCCTCCGGATGCAGCCGCAGCTTCACGCCGGCCGCGGCGGCGGCGCACTGGCGCGTGTGATCGTCCGGCGTCGCGCCGATCCCGCCGAAGCTGAAGACGATGTCGCCGGAAGCGAGGCTGCGAGTGAGCGCCACGATCAGGCGCTGCGGGTCGTCGCCCAGATAATTGGCCCAGGAAAGGCGCAGCCCCCGCTTCGCCAGGGCGCCGATCACGAATGAAAGATGCTTGTCCTGGCGCTTACCGACGAGGATTTCGTCCCCGACGATGTAAGCGCCGAACAATCAGGCCGCCTTCCTGGCCCACTGCTGCAGCTCTTCAAGACCCCCGATGTGCTTGCCGTTGATGAAGACCTGCGGCACGGTGCCGCGCCCGGTTATGGCGCCGACGACGCGCGAGCGGTCGCTGTGGTCGAGCTTCACTTCGGAGTAGGCGTAGCCCAGCTCCTTCAGCAGCGCCTTGGCCTTGGCGCAGTAGCCGCAACCCTCGCGGGTGAGGATGGCGACCTGGTCCGGCTTTTTCGCCTTGGGATTGATGTAATTCAACATCGTGTCCGCGTCCGATACCTCGAACGGATCACCCGGTTTCTCGGGCTCGATGAACATCTTATCAATGACGCCGTCCTTCACCAGCATCGAGTAGCGCCACGAGCGCTTGCCGAAGCCGAGCTCGGACTTGTCGACCAGCATGCCCATCTTGCCGGTGAATTCGCCGTTGCCGTCAGGAAGCATAGTTATGTTGCCGCATTCCTGGCTGCGCGACCATTCGTTCATCACGAACGCGTCGTTGACGGAGACGCACACGATGCGGTCCACCCCGTTGGCGAAGAAGGCCGGCGCGAGTTCGTTGTAGCGCGGCACGTGCGTCGACGAGCAGGTGGGCGTGAAGGCGCCCGGCAGCGAGAACACGACGACGCTCTTGCCCTTGAAGATGTCATCGGTGCCGAGGTTCTTCCAGTCACCGCTCTGGGTGCGGGTGCGGAACGTAGCCTGCGGTACCTTCTGTCCTTCTCGATTCGCTAACACGGTTCGGCTCTCCAGTCGTCAATCTCAAAAAGGGAATGACAGAGTGTAGAAAGCCGTGTTCCGCTGGGCCAATTCTTTGTCCTCATGGCTGCCATAGGGCGGCTCAATGCCGCGGCTGTCTGGCGTCCTGCAGCGCGCCGAGCAGGTAGCGTATGAACGCCAGGCTGAACACGACGGGCGCGATGAAGCCGATGAACGGCACGTACGCGGCCAACGCCAACAGCAGTCCGAGAACATGGATGCCGGCACGCTTGCTGCTGAATAGGCGCGCCATTTCCTCGGCATCGGCATGCTCGGCGAGCGCGTCGTAGCGCAGCAGCCTCTGGTTGGCCCAGGCGAGGATCACGAGCGGAATCAGGGGCCACAGCGGGGGCAGGAACCACAAGGGCAGGCTCACCACGAACATCGCCACCATGCCAGCGAGCGCGACGAAGCCGTTCCAGGCGCTGCCTGCAGCCCCGCCGCCGTGCCGGCGCTCGAGGGCGGGAAACGAGCGCGCCGCGACGTGGTCGACCATTTTCTGCATGCCGAAGATGCCCAGGATGAAAAGCGCCGTGATGTAGACGAGCGGCACGAAAAGCAGGAAGAGCACCACGTGCGCCGCGATGAGGGTGGCATCGCCGAAGTCCAGGCGCACGAAGCCGGCCGCCGGCTCGAGCCAGTGCCGCATGAGCTCGGCGAGCCGCAGGGCGAGACGCGACCAGAACGCCAGCGCCACCGCGCCCCAGGCGACGAGCGCCACGAGCATCGGCCAGATCATCAGCCACAGCATCCGGGGATGCAGCAGGTTCGCGAGGCCGTACAGCACAGAGGTCACGATGCTCATCGGCGCACAGTCTCCCATAGCCTGGCGAGGCGCTTGGCAGAGACCGGGACCGGGGTCTTGAGCTCCTGCGCGAACAGCGACACGCGCAGCTCCTCCAGCAGCCAGCCGAACTGCGCCAGCTCGGGGCTCGGCGCTCCCTGCCGGGCGCGCGCGGCGAGCTCGCGCCGGTACGGCTGCTCGAGCGCGGCCACCTCGGCCGCGAACCGCGCGTCGCGCGCCGGGTCGGCGCGCAGCTTGTCGAGCCGCAGCGACGCGGCCTTGAGATAACGCGGCAGGTGCTGCAGCCGCTCCCACGGCGTGCTCGCGATCCAGCCGGGAGCAAGCAGCCGCGCGACCTGCTGGCGGATTTCTTCGGCGGGCCGCGGAAAGGCCTTCTCAACGGCGCCGAGCTTCTTCGCGAGCGCGGCGTGCTCGGCAAGAATGGCGCTGGCCGTACGGGCGATCTCCTGGGCGATGAGGTTGAACCGGCTGCGCCCTTCCTCGGCACGGCGCGCGAATTCCGCCTGCTGCAACGGCACCGATTGCGCGAGGAACGTGCGCTCGAGCGCGGCGGTGACGATGTCCTCCTTGTGCGGGCCGAGCGTCATCTCCTTGGCGAGCGTGCGCTCCAGCTCGCGGATGCGGTCTCGAAATGCGATCGCGAACAAGCGCCGCGCGCCGGCGCGGTGGATCTCGCGTGCCCTCTCCGGCGAATCGAAGACCTGCAGCGCGACCGCGTCCGACTCGTCCACCAGCGCCGGATAGCCGACGAGCGTCTGGCCGCCGCGCTCGAGCTCCATGAGCTCGGGCAGGTCGCCCATCGTCCAGCCGGTGTAGCGCTCGCCTTCGGCGACAGGCGACTCTTCCTGCAGGATGGCTTGCGTCTTGCCCCCCAGCTCGCGTTTCAGCTGCGCGAGGTTCCTTCCCATGCCGAGCTGCCGGCCGTGCTCGTCGAGCACGCGGAAATTCATGTGAAGATGCGGCGGCGCCGAGTCGGGCCGGAAAGCGTCCCGCGGCACGTCGACCTCGAACTCGGCGCGGATGTAGCGCGCGAGCGCCTCGGCGAGCGCAACGTCCGCGGGCGGGTCCGCGGCGACGAAGCGCTCGGCAAAATCATCCAGCGAGCCGAGCTTGTGGCGCAGGCGCTGCGGCATGGACTTCGCCATTGCTTTGACCTTCTCCCTGAGCAGGCCCGGAACGAGCCACTCGCAGCGCGCCGCCGGCACCTGGTTGAGCAGCGCGAGCGCTACGGTCATGGTGACGCCGTCGCGCGCCGAGCCGGGCTCGAAGTGGTACTCCAGCGGAAAACGGTTCGGGCCGAGCTCCAGCGCCGGCGGAAAATTTTCGGTCGTGATGCCCGCGGCCTCGTGGCGCATGAGATCCTCGCGCGCCAGGTGCAGCAGCTTCGGCCGCTCGCGCTCCGCCTCCCTGCGCCAACGCTCGAAATCCGCGCCGCTATTCACCCCCGGCGGAATGCGCGCATCGTAAAAGGCGTATATCAACGACTCGTCCACCAGGATGTCCGGGCGCCGCGACTTGTGCTCGAGGCGCTCGATGTCGGCGACCAGGCGGCGGTTGTGCGCAAAGAACGGCGCCCGCGTGTCGAAGTCGCCCTCCACGAGCGCGGACTGGATGAAGATCTCGCGCGCAAGCCCGGCATCGAACGGGGCGAACGGAACGCGGCGGTCGGAATAGACGGGAAGCCCGTAGAGCGTGCCGCGCTCGAGGGCGATGACTTGCGCGCGCGCTTTTTCCCAATGGGGATTCTGGCGCTCGCGCTTGACGAGATGGCCGCCGAGCTCCTCCAGCCACTTCGGGTCGATGTGCGCGACGCAGCGGGCGTAAAGGCGCGTGGTCTCCACGAGCTCCGCCGCGACGATCCACTTGCCCGGCTTTTGGGTCCACGAGCCGGGATGGACCCAGAATTTGATGCCGCGCGCGCCGGTGTAGTTTCCCTCCGACTCGTCGCGCATGCCGATATTGCCGAGCAGCCCGGCAAGGAGCGCACGATGAATCGCGCGATATCCCTTCTCCGGATCCACCGAGGAGCGCGGCCACTTGGACTCCGCGAGCGCCGTTTGCAGTTGCGCGTGGACGTCGCGCCACTCGCGCATGCGCGCATACGAAAGGAAGTTCTCGCGGCACAGCCGCCGAAGCCCGGGCTCTTCCTGCAGCTTCCAGAGCTTGAGAAAGCCGAGGAAGTCGGAGCGCTCGTCGGCGAACCGGGCATGGCGCTCGTCGGCTGCGGCTGCCTTCTCCATCGGGCGCTCGCGCGGATCCTGGACCGAGAGCGCCGCGGCGATGACGAGCACCTCATCGAGGCATCCTTCGGCGCGCGCCGCAACCAGCATGCGTGCCACGCGCGGGTCGAGCGGCAGCCGCGCGAGCTCTTTGCCGGTCCGGGTCAGCGTCTTTTCTTCGGAGACTGCGCCGAGCTCGTTCAGCAGCGCGTAGCCGTCGGCCACCGCGCGCGGGCTCGGAGCATCGAGGAACGGGAATTCCTCGACGTCCGAGAGCCCAAGGCTCTTTGCGCGCAGGATCACCGACGCGAGCGAGGAGCGCAGCAGCTCGGGGTCCGTGAACGGCGGCCGCCTGGCGAAGTCCTCCTCGGAATACAGGCGGATGCACACGCCATCGGCCACCCTGCCGCAGCGCCCCGCGCGCTGCTTCGCGGCCGCCTGCGATATCGGCTCGACGCGCAGCATCTCGACCTTGTTGCGATAGCTGTAGCGCTTGACGCGCGCAAGACCGGTATCCACGACGTAGCGGATGCCTGGAACGGTGAGCGAAGTTTCGGCTACGTTGGTCGCGAGCACGATGCGCCGCGCGCCGCCCGGCTTGAAGACGCGGTCCTGCTCGGCGGCGGAAAGGCGCGAATAAAGCGGCAATATGTCGGCCGCCAATTTCCTCTTTCGCAGCAGCTCGGCGGTGTCGCGGATTTCGCGCTCGCCGGGCAGAAACACCAGCACGTCGCCGCCGCCTTCGCGGCAGACTTCGTCGACCGCGTCGGCGAGCGCCTGCTCCTCCTCTTCGCGCGTCGTGTCTTCCTCGTCGCCGGCCACCGGACGGTAGCGAACGTCGACCGGGTAGAGCCGCCCGGAGACTTCGATCACCGGCGCGCCGCCGAAGTGCGCCGCGAAGCGCTCGGCGTCGATGGTCGCCGAGGTCACCACGACCTTGAGATCGCCTCTTTTCGCGACCAGCTGCTTCAGGTAGCCGAGCAGAAAGTCGATGTTGACGCTGCGCTCGTGCGCCTCGTCGACGATGATCGAGTCGTACTCGTGCAGCTCGCGATCGCCCTGCGTCTCGGCGAGCAGGATGCCGTCGGTCATGAGCTTGATCGCCGAGTCTGCGCGCAGCTTGTCGTGGAAGCGCACCTTGTATCCGACGAGTCCGCCCAGCTCGGTGCCGAGCTCCTCGGCGATGCGCGCCGCCACCGAGCGCGCGGCAATGCGGCGCGGCTGCGTATGGCCGATGCGGCCGCGCGTGCCGCGGCCCATCTCGAGCAGGATCTTCGGCAGCTGCGTGGTCTTCCCCGATCCGGTCTCGCCGCACACCACGACTACCGGATGCCGCGCGATGACGTCACGGATCTCCTCGCGCCGTGCGCTCACCGGCAGGGCGGGATCGAAGCGGATGCTGCGGCTCATGAACTCGACCAATCGTACAGGGTCCATCGGAACGATGGACCGGCCGGAACGCAAGGACACCGCGCAGCGCGCGCTGCTCTATGTCGAGGACACGCTCGGCGACAAGAGCCTCTCGACGTAGTGAGCGGTTACGTTGAAAGCAACATAACTACCTGACTCCACTTTATGAATTACTGAGATTCCGCGGATACCGTCGAGGATACCGTCGGGAAGAGCGGATGCCTGTCCCGACCGCACCAGCCGCCACGCGGCAGCCGGGTAGCGGCGGCCATCGAAGGATGTGCTTCTCGCTGATCGGTTCGTCGGAGACCTGAAACACTGGCTTCTCGACGCGTAATGCAGCGCTTTTATCTCGGCAAGCCGGGGGTGTACGCCTCCGGAGCAGCGCTACGCGGCGTTCTCTCCGGCTTCGGGCGCCGCCGGCTTGACGACCGCATCCGCCGCGCTGTTGTCGGTCGCGGCCTTCGCTTTCGCGCGCTCGACCGCGCGTGCGGCCTTCTTCAGGAACTCCGCTGCCTGCTTCGCCTCGTCTCCATCGAACAGATCGCGCTTAAGAACCTCGTTTTGCAGCAGAAACCGGAGATCCTCGGTGTCTACCTTGCAGCCGGGGCTGAGGCGGCGGATCTCGCGGCGCAGGACGTGTAGCACCGGCTCGGAAATCATCAACGCCGCGACGGCGAATTTGCTCGTGGCCTGGCGCCGCAGATAAAAGGCCGTCATGGAGGATTGCTCGAAGCCCTCGCGGCTGAGATTGCCGAGGCATTCGATCACCTGCGGGGATTTGTGGCTGCCGTTGAGCACGTCGAACTCGAACACGAGCGACTTGTCGATTGGCTGCTTGAAATGGACTTTGTACACGCGCCAGAGCACGCCATTGGTGAGGATGATCCACTCGATGCCGTTGTTGGCACCATAATCGATTGCCTGCTTGACGTGGTTGTCCTTCAGCGCCGCGCCGATCGCCTTCGCCTCCACTAGGAAGCGGATCTCAGATCCGACCTTCACCGCCAGATCGACGAACGTACCGCGGATCGCATGCTCGGTCGTGACTTCGACGTATTTCTTGTAGCCGAGAATATCGACCAGCATGTCGGCGATGATGACGACGGTGTCCGATTCGCTGACGTCGCGCGCGTGCGCATCGGCCAGGATGCCTTGGTACTTCTTGAGCTGAGTCGAAATGCGATCGGTGACGCGCGCTGAAATCCCCATAAAGCAGCCCCTCCCGAAAAAGGACCGACCCGAGAGAACTCACGCCAGCCTAGCACGCCGGCCGCCTCAAGAGGTAAGTGGCCAGCACGCTGGCGGATGGAGGCTACGATAGCGCTGCGGCGCCGGCCGCTGAGCTAGGCTGGGCGGAATGGTCGTGACATGCGGCTGCGAACCCCGTCGCAAACTTACTGAGACGCGCCGGTCGCTGCCCTATAAAAGGTCTTGCACTTCAATGGCACCGCAGGCGAGGTGAGAATTCCGGCACAGATCCGCGCACAGCACTCCTCGCTGATCGCACCCATCGGTTTCATATCGCCCGTGCGTACTTTTTGCGCGATCCTCTGTACCAGCACGATTTCAGCGAAGCGGTAGGCGATGTAGCTCTGCCGATCCAGGAACTTATGATCCCTCGCGTCCAGGATGCATGTCTTGTCGTACGGGACGTATTTCCTGGGAACGGTGCTGACATTCGCCATCAACACAGCCGGGGAGTCGCCGTGAGGGTCGGTCAGGACGAAGAACAGATGTCGATCCCCTGCCCCCGTCTGCACCAGCAATGAGGTGCGCCGGGTAGGGATGAACTGTGTCATGCAGCCTTGAGGGCTGCAGCGATCCTTCTACGCTTCTCGATTTCCTTAGCCAGCGCGTCGGCTTCCTCTGCGGAGCGCCCGAGCGCCAAGAAGATGTCCTTCATGCTGATGGGCCGTGACGACCCACCTGGGTCTTTCCACTCCTTAAGCTTATCGTGGGTGTACTTCCGCAACTGCGACGCCGTCATGCAGCCGAACTCTTTCCAGACGGCGTCCAGCACTTCGAGATCTTGATCGCTCAACTCGTCGAGCATGTCCCTGGTTACTCGGTCCTGGGCAAGCGCGACTTGGCGACCTTCTCGAGCGCTGACCCAATAGTCCCAACCTCCGGACGACGACTCAAGGCCGCCGTTTGCATAGTCCAGGGTGTAGGACAGAACAGGGCCGTGCGGCATCGATACCGGGTAATCAAACGTGAGCGGAAAACCATGCTGGTCCATCGCTCGACGCTCGGCCAAATACATGAGCTTCGTGAGCTTCAGGAGTTCCGTGCGACCGCCGGCCCGGTTGATGAAGTAAGCGGCGATCTGGGCTGCTTTGCGTTCGTTGAACATGATGGGCCTCGATGCGGGTGGCGGCGCATGCCGGGTGTCTGGGCGTGAGCCCTGGTTCATCGTCGCGCTGGTAAGCGACCCGTGGCCACGGCGGGCGGGGATTGGCCCCTCTTCCCGTCCACCGGCCGCGCTATCAAGTCGCGCGGCGAAGTGACAGGATTCTGGGCTTCAGCCAAACGGCGTGTCAAATCCATCATGATCCGCTGCTGCAACGGAGCAATTATTGGGCGCCCGTGTGGCATTTCTGCGACATTGCACGGCCCGGCCAGTAGTCCCGTCAGCAGCGGCAGTCCCTTTGCTTGGGTATGTGGGCACGCCAAGATGCTCGAAACCGCCCGGTACCATATTAGTGAAGGGGGTCCCATGGCGAAGACCAAACGGCAATCGACACAGCTTGAAGACTTCGCGCCGGAGCAGCTCGAGGCGCTTGCATGGTTCTATCCCACCATTCGGCGTGAGCTAAACCGCCTGGGCGAGTTGACCCTCATCCGGCTGCCAGAAGCCGCCGAGGCAGCGCGGCGGCTCCAGATCCTGCGGGAATTAGAAGCAAGGGGTGATCTGTGGATCCGGATCTCATACGCCGGCAACTTGAATGTCATGGTCCGCGCTGCGCCCGATATAGGGGAAGATGGTAGCTATCTCGGCGTCCTTCGCCGATCGGCGACGAGCTGGTGTAAGCCTGCGGGTCGCTATTACCCCGACGAATCGGACAGCGAGGTAGATGCGATCGATGCCGTATTGCCGGTCGACGCCACGGAGCGGGCGCAATACCGCGTTGCGCGGATCGTAGCGGACGAGGTACCCGGCCTAAACCCTGAGATTGCGCGCCGGATCGCGGAACGGGTCATGGGTGAGCTCTGGACGCTGCTCGAACCCTAGGAAGACGGCTCACAGCGAATGGAAGGCGCTGCGTCGTGGAGAGTTCGACAACATCACGCCACGGACGGAGAAACGGCACCGTCGCCCGCACGGTGGAAAGAGCCCGTTGATCGAGAGGCTTAAATGATAGCTCGTCCGGTCCGCGAGATTACCGAAGCTGACTTGCTGGCACTCGTCTCCGACGAAAGAGCGGAATCGCAGACGCTCGACTTCAAGCGCGATGTGCCTGGGCGCGATAGCGCGGCAAAGCACGAGTTTTCCTCCGACGTGTGCGCTTTCGCCAACACGGCTTCGGGCGGTGATCTTGTCTACGGCCTCGAGGAGGACAACCAGGGGAAAGCGAAGGCTATTGTGCCAGCCGCGGTAAATGCCGACGAGGAGCAGAGGCGCTTGTTCGACATTGCGATGAACGGACTCGAGCCGCGTGTTCCAGGCGTCGACGTGCGCGCTGTGCCGGTCGCGGGTGGTCATGTCTTCGTAATCCGCGTCCCGGGCAGCTGGCAATCTCCCCATCGGGTCCGGTCGAACAACCAGTTCTACGTTCGTGAGGGGGCTCGCAAGAGACCGCTCGACGTACCGGAGATCCGCACCGCGTTCCTTCGGAGTGCCGGTCTCGCTGGCCAGGTGCGTGATTTCAGGGCCGAGCGAGTCGGCAAGATTCTCGCCGGCGACGCCCCGGTCACGCTGGCGGCGGGCCCGATCGGCGTGTTTCATATCGTCCCAGTTCAGCTTGCAGAGCAACGGCCCGCGATCAACCCAGGAATGATCAGCGGTAAGGATCTGCCGCTGATTAGCGACGGCGGCAGCACTTGGAGGATCAATCTCGATGGCTACATGCGGCACGAACCATTCGACAGAGGTGGCTGCCGCGGCTACACACTCCTCTTCCGCGACGGCCGGGTCGAAGCCGTGTGCGTCTACCGAGAGCCTGAGCCTGAGAGACTAGGTGGATCGATCCCAAGCACGGCGATGGAGCGCTACCTGTTGAAGTTCTACGACGTGATGACGAAGACCATGCGCGAAATGGAACTCAATCCTCCGTACGCGCTGCTGTTCTCATTGCTCCGGGTAAAGGACGCAGAATTCGTGTTTCGGAAGCGTCATGAGCTCACTGGTGGAGACGGTCGGTTCGATCGCGACGTGCTCCTGCTGCCCGATACTCTCATCGAGGATGATCGGCCAGCCCAGCGCGCGCTGCGCCCACTGCTCGACATGGTGTGGCAGGCGGCCGGGGACATCATGTCACCCAACTTCGACGAGAGCGGTGAATGGAAGCCAAGGTGAGCGACTCACTCCGCTCGCTCGGCTTCCTGGCACCCGAAATTCGAGAGGTCATCACGCAGATCCGCGGCGCGTACGCTGCCTGGTTCGGCGTGACGGAGGACCTGAGCGTCCTTGGCACGCGGATCCTATTCGCCATGAAACCGCGGCGCACGTCGCACCAGGAGCTGCTCGTTGCAGTGCTGTATGGCCGCTGCCTTGCCGCGCACCAGACGGCGATCATCCTCTCCGAACGAGGTCTCGCGCTGGAGGCGCGATACGTCAACCGAGCGATGCTCGAGGCCGTCTTCGCCATTGTCGCCGTCGCACGGGTGGAGGGGTTCGCCGACGCCTACATCAAGGATGATCGGCACCGGCACCTGCGGCTGATCAACTCCTACCTGAATCTCCCGCCGGATTTCATCGCTGCGCACGGCCTCGATGTCGATGGGCTCAGGACGACGGCGGCGGATTTGCGGGCGGAACTTAAGGCGGAGGGCAGCCAAATGCTCCACGTTGCCGACATTGCCAAGAAGGCCGAAATGGAGGGGCATTACAACTCGATCTACGCGCTGCTGTGCCTCGCCTCGCATAGCAACGTGCGCGACTTCGACCGCTATCTGGACATCGGCTCTGACGGCAACGTACGGGGCTTGCGGTGGGGGCCTAGCGACCACCAGGTTGAGGACGTACTCATGCAAAGTTGCGAATTTCTCTTTATCGCCGTGCGCTGCGCTGTCGACCTATTCAAGGTCGATGCCGAAAAGGAAATCGAGGCGCTCTGGGCACGGTACAACAGCCATATCGAGAAGATGCCAGGGGCGCTCGACGTTTGAATGGTGTGGTCATGTGGTTGCAGCCTGCCGAATTCTCAGCCGCACACGAAGCCTACTTTGAGGCGCTCGGCCGCGCGTTAGGCCTGACTCAGAATTTTGAGCAAAGCTGCAAGTTCGTGTTCGGGATTTGGGACCTTGGCAAGGCACGTGAGGAAGGGAAGATCCAAACGCGGGATGAGCGTCGCGCCTATTCGGAGAAGTTGATGGGGCGGATGTTGGGCGCGCTCGTCAAAAGTCGGCGCGGCGATATCGACATCACGGACGCAGACAAGGCTGCTTTCGAGGCAGCACGTGAGGCGCGCAACTATCTCGCCCACGAAGCGGCGGTCGTCGGTCTCTTCATCCCGCCAAAGTACGCCCGCCGAAAGCTGCGGGAGATCATGCGTGGCTCGCTCGACACGGCAGCGATCGAGAAGGAGCGAACCGAGATGTTCCACGCTCACATTCGCGATGGCGTGCCGAAATTCGTCGAGGCCATCCGAGCTATCGCCGAGGCGGATAACATCGTCTCAGGCTGGAGTTACATGATTCAAGAGAAGGACGACCGCCTGCCATTCGTCGCGGAGCGCTATGTGCAAAGCGTCGTCGCTTGGGTGCTCGAGCCGCTGCGCAGCGCCGGTGTCATCCACCGCGAACGACCCTGATGTCCAGGAGCGCTCAACGTACGGTGAGCCGCCGCGAGAGGATCGCCGCCGGCGTCACTTTCTGGATCCACGTGGTGCTCATCACGGCCGCGATCGCCGGCTGTACGTTTAGCGCGGTGTTATGAGGTGGTGCTAATGGCCGGGACGAGAGGAGCGGGATCGAATGGTTAACCAGCTAATTACCGACCCGGTCGCACTTTTCACTGCTGTCACCGGAGTCGCCACCATCGTTCTCGCGGCGTCCACGATTTTCCTGTGGCTCATGACCCGTAGAGCCGCGCTTGCGGCTAAGGCAAGTGCCGACACGCTAATCGCCACAGAACGGGCTTATGTTTTCGTTGAAGTGATGTTTTCGGGTTTTGTCTCGGACGATGGACGGGGCGACGAGATCCATGCCGACGTGAAGTTTTGGAACTACGGCAAGACGCCAGCCGTTGTGACGATGATTCGCGGCTACATCATCTTGCAGCCATCACCGCCGATGGGCCTTGTTGATCATCCAGGCGCGGACAGAGAGCTGCCGCCAGGCCTCGGCATCGCAACCAATTGCGCCTTCCCGATCAACGTTGCCAGAAAACTGACCGATGATGAGAGATCGCAAATACAAGGGCTGAACACGACCGTGTATTGCGTCGGCCTTATCCAGTACAGCGACGTGATGGGGATATCCCGACAAACCGGCTACTGCTGGCAGTATGTCCCTCACAGGAACAGCTTCGCCATTTCACAGAGTGCCAGCTTGAACTTCAGAACCTGAGAACAAGCGCGCCAAACCGGATCCTATTGAGAATGCCGATCCACCTGGCGACGCGTCCCGACGTGGGAGTTGAAGTCCCGTATTGAGCGTGAGCGCGGGCCGAACCAAGCTGCTCAAGCCCTACCAACTCGATCGTGTCGACAAGCGCCTTAAGAAGAAGCCCCCGGCCCGTGACCTCGGGGTGCATGGAACGATGGCGCTCAGAGGGAAATTACGGTGCGGGAGCGTCGGGCTGGACGTCGGCGGACGATGCCAACAGCCGCTCGACGTAGCGCGCGATGAGATCGACCTCGAGATTGACGCGCGCACCGGGCGCAAGGCGCGAAAGCGTGGTCACCTCGAGAGTGTGCGGGATCAGGAACACCTCAAAAAGCGGCCCTTCGACGCGGTTCACCGTGAGGCTGACCCCATCGATGGTGATCGATCCTTTGCGGGCGATATAGCGCGCGAGATCGGCGGGCGCGCGCACGCGCAGCACGCCGCCGGAAAAGCTCGCCACCTCGCCGGCACCGTCGACGTGACCCGATACGAGGTGACCGCCGAGCCGCTCGCCGAGCGCGAGGGATTTCTCGAGGTTCACCGGCCCCGGCCGATCGAGGCCGGCGGTTACGCGCAGCGTCTCGGCCGACACGTCGGCCGTAAACCCGCCCCCGGTGCGCGCAGTAACGGTCAGGCAAACGCCCTGGACGCAAATCGAGTCCCCTGCCGCCACGTCGCAAAGATCAAGAGCGCCGGTTTCGATTTCCAGCGGCTGCACGCGCACGATGCGGCCGACCGCCTGCACGATTCCCGTGAACATGGCGCGGAGGTTACCGCAAAGCGCTTGTCTAAAGGCTATTGGCCGTCGAGGAGCCTATGCCAGAGCTTGCCGATTTCCTTGTCGAGCGAAAGCGCCGAGCCGGCGAGCGCCGCCACGAAGGTCCCCACCGCGATCGAGTCGGCGGTGGGCACGGTGGCGCTTGCGAATCCGAGCACGAAGGGCGCGATGACGAGCCATACGCCGGTTCCGAGGTTCAGCCATTCGGCCGAAATCTGTTCGAAGGTGGCCTCGAAATGCGAGGCGAGCGCGAGCGCGAGACCGACGAACACGGCGTTGGCCGTGGCGGCGTCGTGCTCCGCATAGCCCACGATCCACGGCGATACCGCGAGCCACAGGCCGAGCGCGAAGCTCGCCCATTCCTGCCATCTCGCGGCTGCGGTCACAGGATGCTCCTTGACGCGGTCGACGACCGCACTACACGATTTGACCCATGCAAGAAGCGCGCCGTTCGCCCCGCGGATGTCGCGGTCTTCTGAACCGGATGTAGCGATGGATCGACAGATCGAGCTGATCGGCGCGGCGTGGGGCCTCGGCGGGGCCGATCCGGGGTGTGCGCAGGCTCCCGCGGCGCTCGCGCCGCTTCTCGTCGAGCGCCTCGCGCGCTGCGGCGCACGCGCCCTACCCGGTCCGATCCTCGAGCCCTCGCCGAGCGAGCGGCGCAAGCAGCTGGCGGTAAGCAGGCTATGCGGGCTGCTCGCTTCCGCGGTCGCCGATTCGCTGCGCCACGGCCGGCTGCCTTGCGTGCTGGGCGGCGACCACAGCTGCGCCGGCGGGACCTGGACCGGCGTCGCGCGGGCGATGGACCACAGGAATTTCGGGTTGATCTGGGTGGACGCGCACATGGACAGCCACACGCCGCGCACCAGCCCCACCGGCCGCCTGCACGGCATGCCGCTCGCGTGGCTGCTCGGGCAAGACGACGACTTGCTCTACGGTCTGGCCGCCGGCGTCGTGCACCCGAGCCACGTCGCTCTGGTGGGCGTGCGCAGCTTCGAGCCCGAGGAAGCCGAGCGCCTCGATCGCCTCGGGGTGCGCGTTTTCCACATGGACGAAGTGCGCAGGCGCGGGCTCGAACCGGTTTTCGCGGACGCGCTGGCGATCGCCACCACGGATACCGCCGGCTTCGGAGTGAGCATCGATCTTGACGCGATCACGCCCGAGGAGGCGCCTGGCGTGGCCACGCCCGCGACCGGGGGCCTCGGAGGAGCGGAGCTCGCGCGCGCGCTCGGGACGATAAGCGGCCGGGCCGATCTCATGGCGGTGGAGCTCGTCGAGTACTGCCCGCGCCTGGACCGCGAGGGACGCAGCGCGCGCGTCGCGGTCGACGTGCTCGCCGCGGCGCTATGCGGGGCGCGCCACGATGCGCACGTCGTCGCCGAGGCGCTCCAGCGACACGATTCTTAGCCGCGGCCTGTCCTGCAGGGATGCGAACGCGGGTAGATCGAGCATGCCCTGCGCGCCATCCCCGAGAAAGCTCGGGTTCAGGTAAACGAGAAATTCGTCGACGCACCCTTCGCGCACCAGCGAGCCGTTCAGCTTGAACCCCGCCTCGACGTGCAGCTCGTTGATCCCGCGGCGCGCGAGCTCCTCGAGCATGCGCGGCAACTCCACTTTTCCCTGCGCGTTGGGCAGCACCACGAGCTCCGCATTGCCGGGAGCCGGCCCCTGCCGGGCGGCAAAGATGAGAATCCGCTCGCCCTGAAGAATCCGGGCGCCGTGCGGCGTTTCCAGCCTGCTGTCGATGACCACGCGCAGCGGTTGCCGCGGTGTATCGATTTCGCGCACCGTGAGCTGCGGGTCGTCGGCTTTTACCGTGCCGATGCCCGTGAGGATGGCGCACGCGCGCGCGCGCCAGCGGTGCCCGTCGCGCCGCGCCTCGGGTCCCGTGATCCATTGCGAGATGCCGTTGGCGAGCGCCGTGCGCCCGTCGAGCGTCGCCGCGACCTTGAGGCGCACCCACGGGCGTCGGCGCTCCACGCGGGAGAGAAAGCCGAGGTTCAGCTCGCGCGCTTCGGCTTCCATGAGCCCGTGCTCGAAGCGCACACCCCCCGCAGCGAGCGCATCGCCGCCGCGCGCGGCCGGCGGGTTCGGATCGCGCAGGGCGGCCACGACGCGCGCCACGCCGGCGCGGGTCAGCGCTTCGACGCAAGGCGGCGTGCGGCCGTGATGGTTGCAGGGCTCGAGGTTCACGTAGACGGTCGCGCCTCGCGCGTTCGCACCCGCCTGATTCAAGGCCAAAACTTCAGCGTGAGGCTCGCCCGCTCTTGCGTGCCAGCCCTCGCCGACGACCGTCTCGCCCTGCGTGATCACGCAGCCGACGCGCGGGTTCGGCGTAGTAGTGAAAAGCCCGCGCGCGGCGAGCTCGAGCGCGCGGCGCATCATGGCATGGTCGAACGCGCCGAAGGAAGAACTGCGGGCGCTCACTTGCGCCGTTTTTTGCCGGCTTTGACTTCCTGCACCGCCTCGCGGAAATCGTCCGGCGACTCGAAGCTGCGGTACACGGACGCGAAGCGGATATAGGCGATCTTGTCGAGCTTGGCGAGCTCGCGCATGACGAAGTCGCCGACGCGGCTGGTCGGCACTTCGCGCTCGCCGAGCGAGCGCAGGCGCTCGATGACCCGGTCGACCGCGGCCTCGATCTCCTCGGTGGCCACCGGGCGCTTGCGCAGCGCGAGCATCATGCTGCCCATGATCTTGTCGCGGTCGAAGTCGGTGCGGCTGCCGTCCTTCTTGATCAGGCGCGGCATCTTGAGGTCGACGCGCTCGTAGGTGGTGAAGCGCTTTTCGCATTGCACGCATTTCCTGCGGCGGCGGATGGTGTTCGCCTCGAGGTTCGCCCGGGTGTCGACCACCTGGGTATCCTCGGAGCCGCAGAAGGGGCACTTCATGCGTACACGGGAAATCTGGCGCAGAGCGCCTTGACTTCGGCGGCGACGCGCGCGACGTGGGCCTCGTCGGCCGGCCGCTCGAGCACGTCGGCGATGAGGTGCGCGAGCTTTTCGGCCTCGGGCTTGCGCAACCCGCGCGTGGTCATCGCGGGGGAGCCGATGCGCACGCCGCTCGTCACGGTCGGCTTCTCCGGGTCGTTCGGAATCGCGTTCTTGTTCACGGTGATGTGCGCGCGGCCGAGCGCCGCTTCGGCGTCCTTGCCGGTGATGCGCTTCTTGCGCAGATCGAGAAGGAAAAGATGGCAGTCGGTGCGCCCGGAGACCACGCGCAGCCCGCGCTCGACGAGCACCGCCGCCATGGTTCGGGCGTTCTCGATCACCTGTTCCTGGTACTTCCTGAAATCCGGCTTCAGCGCCTCGCCGAGCGCCACCGCCTTCGCGGCGATGACGTGCATCAGCGGCCCGCCCTGCAAGCCGGGGAAGATCGCGCTGTTGATGGCCTTTTCCTGCTCGGGCACGCCGAAGATCATGCCGCCGCGCGGCCCGCGCAGCGTCTTGTGGGTCGTCGTGGTGACGAAGTCCGCGATGCCGACGGGCGAAGGGTAAAGTCCCACGGCGACCAGCCCGGCGTAATGCGCGATATCCGCCATCAGCAGCGCGCCGGCCTTGTCCGCGATCGCCCGGAAGCGCTTCCAGTCGATGGCGAGCGCGTACGCGGAAGCGCCGCTGACGATCAGCTTCGGCTTCTCCTGAACGGCAGTTCTTTCCGCCGCGTCGTAGTCGATTTCCTCGCGCTCGTTCAGCCCATACGACACCACGCGGTAGAGCTTCCCGGAGAGGTTGACGGGCGAACCGTGCGTGAGATGGCCGCCATGCGCGAGCGACATGCCGAGGATCGTGTCGCCCGGCTTGAGAACCGCCGTGTACACCGCCTGGTTCGCCTGCGACCCGGAATGCGGCTGCACGTTGGCCCAAGGCGCGTTGAAGAGCTTCTTCGCCCGCTCGATGGCGATCGATTCCGCGATGTCGACGTATTCACAGCCGCCGTAGTAGCGCTTGCCGGGATAGCCTTCGGCGTACTTGTTGGTGAGCTGGCTGCCCTGCGCGATGAGCACCTGGCGGCTGACGTAGTTCTCCGAGGCGATGAGCTCCACGTGGTCTTCCTGGCGCTGGTTCTCCAGACGGATCGCGTTCCAGACGTCGGGATCGGACTGGGCAAGGAGGTCGGGAGAGAGCATGTTCATTCTCGGCGCGGGAAGCGGTAAATTTTACCCGCACGCGGGGGTATCCTTCCGGGATGACGAACCCTAAGCCAATCAGCCGCTTTCCGGTACCGCCGCTCGCCGCCCTGCCCGAGGATATCCGCAGCCGCATCCTCGCGGTGCAGGAAAAGGCCGGCTTCGTGCCCAACGTGTTCCTGGCGCTAGCGCACCGGCCGGCGGAATTCCGCGCTTTCTTCGCCTATCACGACGCCCTGATGGAGAAGGAGGGCGGCCTCACCAAGGCGGAACGCGAGATGATCGTCGTCGCGACTTCGGGCGCCAACCAGTGCCATTACTGCGTGGTCGCGCACGGCGCGATCCTGCGGGTGCGCGCAAAGAATCCGCTCGTTGCCGACCAGGTTGCCGTGAATTACCGCAAGGCCGACATCACGCCGCGCCAGCGCGCGATGCTCGATCTCGCGATGCAGGTTTCGCAGCGTGCCGAAGAAATCGGCGAGGACGATTTCGCGCCGCTGCGCTCACAGGGCTTCTCCGACGAGGATATCTGGGACATCGCGGCGATCAGCGCCTTTTTCGCGCTGTCGAACCGCATGGCGAACTTTCTCGACATGCGGCCGAACGACGAGTTCTACCTCATGGGCCGGACGCCTAAGTCCTGAGCGGCGGCGCGAGATCCTGCGGCGTATCGATGTCGCGGATCACGCCCGGATCGCCGACCGGGATCTTCGTCAGCTTCGCTGCGTTTTCCTGGAGCAGCCGCTTCGCGCCCTCGTCGCCTTTCAGCGCGAGCAATTGCTCGTAGTACGCGCCTGAGATGGCCACGGGGTGCCCGCGCCGGGAGTGAAAGTAGGGCGCCGCGAGCGGCGCCCCGGCCGCAAGCGCGTCGCGCACGGCGGCAATGGAAGTGCGGCGTATGAAAGGCATGTCGGCGAGCGCGACCAGGTATCCGTCCGCCCTGCCCGCCGCACGCGTCGCGCAGGCGAGGCTCGCGCCCATGCCTTCTTCCGCGTTTTCGCACACCACGATCTCGCAGCCCTCGGCCTTGAGGTGTGCCGTGAGTTGCTCCGAGCCGGGCCGCACGGCAGCGACGACCCTCGTTATTTCAGACTTGAGGTGGCGCGCGGCCTGCACGGCGATCGCCACGCCGTGCGGGAGCGGGTGCTGCAGCTTGTCCGAGCCGAAGCGGCTCGCGGAGCCGGCCGCGAGCAGCAGCCCGACGATGTTCAAGTCGCCTTGACT
Organism: Betaproteobacteria bacterium; assembly: GCA_004297625.1. Lineage (GTDB taxonomy): Bacteria > Pseudomonadota > Gammaproteobacteria > Burkholderiales > SG8-39 > SCGC-AG-212-J23. The sequence continues at coordinate 65,984 of SCTY01000075.1, forward strand.
TCGCAGGCCGAAGGATCGAAGCGCCGCTCCGGCTTCGCCGCCCAGCTCGGCTCAGCGACGCCGTGGCGCACGGCGGTCATCTCCGCGACGATCGCCACGGCGATCTCGGGCGGCGTCTTGGAACCGATGTACAGGCCCACCGGACCGCGCAGGCGCGCGATCTCGCCTTCAGAGAGATCAAACTCCCGCAGGCGCTTGCGGCGCGCGTCGTTGTTCTTCTTCGAGCCGATGGCGCCGACGTAGAACGCGGCCGACTTGAGCGCTTCCATGAGCGCAAGATCGTCGAGCTTCGGATCGTGCGTAAGCGCAACCACGGCGCTGTGCCCGTCCAGGTTCATCTCGCGCACCACGTCGTCCGGCATGCCACGATCGAGCGGCACCGACGCCAGATCCCACGCCGCGGCGTATTCCTCGCGCGGGTCGATGACTGTCACGTGGTAGTCGAGCATGCGCGCCATTTCCGCGAGATAGCGTGTGAGCTGCCCGGCGCCGATGAGCACCAGGCGCCAGCGCGGCCCGTGCACCGTGACGAGCACGCGGCCGTCGAACTCCAGTACATCCTGCCAGCGCCCCGCCTCGAGCGTGGCGCGGCCGCTGTCCATCTCGAGCCGGCGCTTGACGAGCTGCTGATCGCCGATGCGCTTGAGAAGCTCGGCGACGCCGCTCGCTTCGCCGAGCGGCTCCATGACAACCTGCAACGTGCCGCCGCACGGCAGACCCCAGCGCGTGGCTTCCTCGTTCGTGACGCCGTAGGTCACGAGCTGAGGCTTCTCGGCCGCGATCGACCTGGCTTTGATTTTTTCGATCAAATCCTCCTCGACGCAGCCGCCCGAAACCGATCCGACCACCTGCCCGTCGCCGCGCACGGCCACCATGGCGCCCACCGGACGGGGCGCGGAACCCCAGGTCTTGACGATCGTGCCGAGCGCAACCCGGTGACCGCCCGTGAGCCACGCTTGCGCGGTGCGCAGGACTTCGATATCGACGCTATCCATGGGGAAATGTTAGCGCAACTCGGCACCCGCGGGTCCCCTCGGGGCCCCCGGCATCGCCGATATCGATTTTCGCCCCGTGGCCCGCGGCAATCTCGCGCACGATCGCCAATCCCAGGCCGCTGCCGGTGCCTGTGGTGCCCGGCACGCGGTAAAAGCGCTCGAGGACGCGCTCGCGCTCCTGGGGCGCAATCCCGGGGCCCTCGTCCTCCACCTCGGCAAACGACTGCCCGCCGCGCCGGCCGGTGCGCACCGTGACGCGGCCGCCGCGCTGCGAATACTCGATTGCGTTGTGCACCAGGTTGGCGAGCGCTTCGCGCAAGAGCGGCGCGTCGCCTTGCACGGGCGCATTCTCGAGCTCGAAACCCAGGTCCACGTCGCGCGCGAGCGCCTGGTGCACCCAGGCGTCCGCCTCGCCTTCGATCACGTTTTTGAGATTCACTTCGAAGGGCGTACCCCGACCTCCGGGCTCGGCACGCGCGAGGGCCAGGAGCTGATTCGCCAGGCGGGCGGTGCGTATGGTGGCCTCGTGCACGTGCTCGAGATGCGCGCGGCAAGAATCGGGCACCGGCTGGGCCAGCGCGAGCTCGGTATGCGCTTGCAGTCCGGCAAGCGGCGTGCGCAGCTGGTGGGCCGCGTTGGCGAGAAACCGCTGCTGGTTTTGCGCCGACTGTGATACTTCCTCGAGCAGCCCGTTAAGCGCCGAGACGAGCGGCCGCGTTTCCTCCGGAGAGGCCGCCGCATCGATCGGCCGCAGGTCGCCCGGCGAGCGCGCCTTGATCTCCTCCGACAGGCGCGCAAGCGGCGACAGGCCCCGCTTGACGCCGAACCAGACGATGAGCAGCGTGGCGAGCGCGATCAGCACCTCCGGAAACAGGCTGTACACCAGGACTTCGCGGGCCAGGCGCGTGCGCTTTACCATCGTTTCGCCGACGAGCACGGTGCAGGCGAACCGGCCGCAAGGCGTAGGCACCGAGACAAGGCGCAGTTTCTGACCCTTGAAAACCGCGTCGTACGAGCCCGAGTCGCCGAGGGGCGGCGGGAGTTCCGGCTCGCCAGCGATGTCGCTGCCGCCCGGGCTGATTACGCGGTAATAAATCGTGTCGTAGCGGTCGGTGCGCAGCACCTGCTCGACGGTGGGCGGCATATCCAGCCGGTACTCGGTTGGCGTGGAACGTATCTGTGCGCCGATCGCGATCGCGATGTCGACAAGCGCCTGGTCGTACGCTTCGGTCGCCGGCTCGATCGACGGGTAATACGCCACTAGCGCGCCGACCGCGAGCAGCGCGGCGACCGGCGGCAGGAGCATGCGCAGCAGGTGGGCCCGAAGGCTCCGCGCCGCCACTTCAGTGGGCCTTGAACTCTTCCAGCATGTAGCCGAAACCGCGAACGGTTCGGATCTTGATTCCCGCGGGCTCGAGCTTCGAGCGAAGGCGCGACACGTACACCTCGATCGCGTTCGGGGAGAGGTCTTCGCCCCATCCGGCGACCGCCTGGATGATCGACTCCTTCGAAACGATCTTCTCCGTCTTGGCGAGCAGCACTTCCAGCACCGCCCATTCGCGCGCCGCAAGCTCGAGCGGCTCCCCGCGCAGGAAGGCCCGCCGGGCGATGGTGTCGAGCATCAACGGCCCGTGGACGATGCGCGGGCCGCCGTGCGCCTGGGAGCGGCGCAGCAGCGCGCGTACCCGGGCGGTGAGCTCCGGCATGGCGAACGGCTTCACCATGTAATCGTCCGCGCCGAGGTCCAGGCCGCGGACCCGATCCTCGACCGCGTCGCGCGCGGTAAGCACGAGCACCGGCATGGGTTTCTCCGCCGCGCGCAGCCGGCGCAGCACCTCGAAGCCGTCCATGCGGGGCAGCCCGATGTCGAGGATCACAAGGTCGAAACGCTCCTGAGACGCGGCCAGCACCGCGTCCTCGCCGCGAGATGTCACGTCCACCGCGTGGCCCTCCGCCTCCAGGATGCGGCGCAGCCCCGAGGCGAGCGAGGCGTCGTCTTCGACGATGAGCAGTCTCATGGGAAGGCCAAAATCATACGCTTTCGCAGCGCAACATTGCCGCGGCCAGTTCGCGCGGCTAGGATGCCGGTTCTTCAGAACGCACATCCCCGAGGAGGCTCTGCATGTCGGTCAAGGTATCCATGAAGGTCAATGGCAAGCCGGTATCGGCGGAGGTGGAGGCGCGCACGCTGCTCGTCACTTTCATCCGCGAGAACCTGCGTCTCACCGGCACGCACGTCGGCTGCGACACCGCGCAATGCGGCGCATGCACCGTTCACATGAACGGAAGAGCGATCAAGAGCTGCTCGATCGTCGCGATGCAGGCCGAGGGCGCCGACATCCTCACGATCGAAGGCGTGGCGAACGGCAACGGCACGCTGCATCCGATGCAGCAGGCGTTCAAGGAGAACCACGGGCTTCAATGCGGCTTCTGCACGCCCGGCATGGTCATGAACGCTCTCGACTTCGCGAAGGGCCACCCCAACCCGAGCGAGAAAGAAGTGCGCGAGAGCCTCGAGGGCAACCTGTGCCGCTGCACCGGTTACCACAACATCGTGAAGAGCATCGTGGCCGGCGCGCGCGCGATGGCCGCATCCAAGTAACGAGCAAGCAGGAGGAGGTGGAGCATGAACGCACCCCTGATCGGTGCACGCATCCAGCGCAAGGAGGACTATCGTTTCCTCACCGGCGCCGGGCAGTACACGGACGACATCAGCCTACCGAACCAGGCCCACGCGGCCTTCGTGCGCTCGCCGCACGCCCATGCCGTTATAAAGAAAATCAATGTTGAGAAAGCGAAAAAAGCCCCGGGTGTACTCGCGGTGTACACCGGCGCCGATCTCGCCGCAGCCAAGGTCGGCGGCCTGCCCTGCGGCTGGCTGATCACCGACGTCAACGGGCAGCCGATGAAGGAGCCGCCGCATCCCTGCCTCGCGCAGGGCAAGGTGCGCTACGTCGGCGATCATGTCGCCGTCGTGGTCGCGGCAACGGCCGAGCAGGCACGCGACGCCGCGGAGCAAGTGGAGGTCGACTACGAAGTCCTGCTGGCCGTCGTCGACGCCGCGAAGGCACGCGCGAAGGGCGCGAGCGCTTTGCACGACATCGCGCCGGACAACACCTGCTACGTCTGGGCGCTCGGCGACAAGGCGAAGGTCGACGAAGCGTTCGCGAAGGCGGCGCATGTCACCCGGCTCGACTTCGTGAACAACCGGCTGGTGCCCAACGCCATCGAGCCACGTGCGGCGATCGGCGTCTACAGCCGGGCCGACGAGGGCTACACGCTCTACGTCGCCAACCAGAACCCGCACGTCGAGCGCCTGCTCATGACCGCCTTCGTCCTCGGGCTTCCCGAGCACAAGGTGCGCGTGGTCGCGCCCGATGTCGGCGGCGGGTTCGGCTCCAAGATCTACCTCTATGCCGAAGACGTAGTGGTGACGTGGGCTGCACGGCAGCTCAACCGGCCGGTGAGATGGACCGCCGAGCGCTCCGAGTCGTTCCTGTCCGACGCGCACGGCCGCGACCACGTGACCACCGCCGAGCTCGCGCTCGACAACAACGGCAAGTTCCTCGCCATGCGGGTCAAGACCACTGCGAACCTCGGCGCTTACCTGTCGACGTTCGCCTCGTGCATTCCGACGATCCTCTACGCGACGCTCCTTGCCGGTCAGTACACCACGCCCGCGATCTACTGCGAGGTGACCGCGGTGTTCACCAACACTGCGCCGGTCGACGCGTATCGCGGCGCCGGCAGGCCGGAAGCCACCTACGTGGTGGAGCGGCTGGTGGAGACCGCCGCGCGCGAGTTGAAGATCGACCCGGCCGACCTGCGGCGCCGGAATTTCATCCGCAATTTTCCCTACCAGACGCCGGTCGCGCTGCAATACGACACCGGCAACTACGAGGCCACCCTGGATGCCGCGTTGCAACTGGGTGACGTAGAAAACTTCTCCTCCAGAAAAGAGGAATCTCGCAAGCGCGGCAAGCTGCGCGGCATCGGCTACGCCGCGTACATCGAGGCCTGCGGCATTGCGCCCTCGGCGGTCGCGGGCTCGCTCGGCGCCCGCGCAGGACTGTTCGAGGCGGGCGAGATCCGCGTGCACCCGACCGGCAGCGTCACGGTGTTCACCGGCTCGCATTCGCACGGCCAGGGCCACGAAACGAGCTTCGCGCAAGTGGTCGCCGACCGCCTCGGCATTCCCATCGAAAACGTGGACATCGTGCACGGCGACACCTCGAAGGTCCTGTTCGGCATGGGCACGTACGGCTCGCGCTCGATCGCGGTCGGCGGCACGGCGATCGTGAAGGCGCTCGACAAGATCATCGCCAAGGGCAAAAAGATCGCCGCGCACCTGCTCGAGGCTTCCGAGTCGGACATCGAGTACGACCGCGGCGAGTTCAAGGTCGCGGGCACCGACCGCAAGAAGATGTTCGGCGAGATCGCCTTCGCCGCGTACGTGCCGCACAACTATCCGCACGACAAGCTCGAGCCCGGCCTGAACGAGAACGCGTTCTACGACCCGTCGAACTTCACCTTCCCTGCCGGCAGCTATGTGTGCGAGGTGGAAGTGGATCGCGACACCGGCCAGGTGACCATCGAGCGCTTCACCGCGGTGGACGACTTCGGCAAGATCATCAACCCGATGATCGTCGAAGGGCAGGTGCACGGCGGCCTCGCGCAGGGGATCGGGCAGGCGCTCACCGAGGGCTGCCACTACGACGAATCAGGGCAGCTGGTCACCGGCTCGTTGATGGACTACTGCCTGCCGCGCGCCGGCGACGTGCCTTCGTTCAAGATCGACACCCGCGAGACGCCGTGCACGCACAACCCGCTAGGCGTCAAGGGTTGCGGCGAAGCGGGTGCGATCGGCGCCCCGGCCGCGGTCATGAACGCGATCACGGACGCTCTCGGCGTGAAGGACCTGCCGATGCCGGCGACCCCGCAGACCGTGTGGCGCTCCCTTCAGCAAAAAGCAGCCTAGGAGAACGACCGATGTACGCCTTTGAATATCACCGTCCTTCCAGCAGCAAGGAAGCGCTCGACCTCGCGGCGAAGAAGAGCGAGGGCAAGTTCCTCGCAGGCGGCCAGAGCCTGGTCCAGGCGATGAAGCTGCGCCTTTCCTCGCCGAGCGATCTCATCGATCTCGGCTCGGTAAGCGAGCTGAAGAACCTGAAGGTCGAAGGCAACACCGTGCTCGTCGGCGCGATGGTGCGCCACGCCGAAGTTGCCGCCTCGCCCGCCGTGCAGAAAGCCATTCCGGCGCTCGCCGCCCTCGCCGGCATGATCGGCGACCGGCAGGTGCGCCACATGGGCACGATCGGCGGCTCGCTCGCCAACAGCGACCCGGCTGCGGACTATCCGGCCGCCGTGCTCGGTCTCGGCGCGACGATCAGCACCCACAAGCGCAAGATCGAAGCCGACAAGTTCTTCAAGGGCCTGTACGAGACCGCGCTCGAGCCGGGCGAGCTCATTACCCAGGTGAGCTTCCCGGCGCCGAAGCGCGCGGCCTACATGAAATTCAAGAACCCGGCGTCACGCTTCGCGCTGGTCGGCGTTTTCGTCGCCGATTTCGGCGGCAATGTGCGCGTCGCGGTCACCGGCGCAGGAGCCTGCGCGTTCCGCCAACCCGACATGGAAAAAGCGCTCGCCGCGAAGTTCGCCCCGGAGTCGGTGGCGAACATCAAGGTGAAGTCCGACGGGCTGAACAACGACCTGCATGCCTCGCCCGAGTACCGGGCGCATTTGATCACCGTGATGGCGAAGCGCGCCGTGGAGGCCGCGCTGAAGTAGAGATTGACGAGGAGGAAGGAGGAGAAAAAGCCCGCTTCGGCGGGCTTTTTCTTTTTCGGACGGGGCTGGCGGCGCCCGGCCAAATTTCGGAGAATCGCTTTATGTCCCAACCGCTTCCGAAGTCCATAGACGAAACCCAGCAGCTGCTTGCGAGCGGCGACTACGTCGCCGAGCGCAGCCTCGCCACCTCTCTTTACCTCTCCCTCGCCATGCGGCGGCCGCTCTTCCTCGAGGGCGAGGCGGGCGTGGGCAAGACCGAGATCGCCAAGGTGCTGGCGCAGGCGCTCGGGCGCGAGCTGATCCGGCTGCAGTGCTACGAGGGCCTGGACATCGCGCAGGCCGCCTACGAGTGGAACTACCCGCGCCAGATGATCGAGATCAGGATGGCCGAAGCGGAGGGCGTCAAGTCGCGCGAGGGCCTCGAGCAGGACATTTTCTCGGAGCGCTTCCTCATCCGCCGGCCGCTGCTGCGCGCGCTCGAGCCGCTGAACGGGGTGCCGGTGCTGCTGATCGACGAGCTCGACCGCACCGACGAGCCCTTCGAGGCCTACCTTCTCGAAGTGCTCTCCGACTGGCAGATCACGATCCCCGAGATCGGCACGATCCGCGCCGAGGAGCCGCCGGTCGTGGTCATCACCTCCAACCGCACGCGCGAGATTCACGACGCCGTGAAGCGCCGCTGCTTCTATCACTGGGTGGACTTCCCCGACGCCAAGCGCGAGCTCGAGATCCTGCGCCGCAAGGCGCCCGCGGCGCAGGAAGCGCTCTCGCGCGAGGTGGTCGCCTTCGTGCAGCGGCTGCGCAGGACCGATCTGTTCAAGCAGCCCGGCGTGGCCGAGACCATCGACTGGGCCAATTGTCTGGTCGCGCTCGACCGGGTCGCGCTCGACCCCGAGACGGTGAACAACACCCTGGGCGTGCTGCTCAAGTACCGCGACGACCTCGAGCGCGTCGCCGGCGACGAAGCCGCGCGCATGCTCGCCGAAGCGAAGACCGCCGCGGCCGCCTGAGCCATGACCGCGGCCTCGTTCCTGAGAAAGCTGCTCGGCGGCGCGCTCGGCGGGCTGGAGCGGCGCACGCACGATCTGCTCGCGCTGTGCGATTCGCTCCTCGCCGAGCGCGGCGAATTCGCCGGCATCGCCCTCGCGCGCGATGCGTTGAACGCGTTCCGCGCGCTCGACGAGCGCTGCCGCGATCAGTTCTTCGACGCCTTGGCGCGCCGCTATTCGCCCGCGCCCGAAGCCGTGAGCCGGGCGGCGGGGGCCTACCAGCTCGATCCGTCTCCGGACAACCTCATACGGCTGCAGGAAACGGTCGAGCCGGCGCGCCAGGAGCTTTTCCGGCGGCTCAACATGGCCCCGGGCGGCACCGCCACGCTGGTCGAGATGCGAAAGGCGCTGCTCAAGAAGCTGAAGGACAAGCCGCAGTGGCGGGTCATCGACGCCGACCTCATGCACCTGCTGCGCTCCTGGTTCAACCGCGGCTTCCTGCGCCTGGAGCGCATCGACTGGCGCACTTCCGCCATCATCCTCGAGAAGCTGATCCAGTACGAAGCGGTGCACGCGATCCATGGCTGGCGCGACCTGCGCCGCCGCCTGGAAGCCGACCGCCGGTGCTTCGCTTTCTTCCATCCGCAGCTTCCCGACGAGCCGCTCATCTTCATCGAGGCGGCGCTCACGCGCGGCATGAGCGCTCACGTGCAGCCGCTGATCGATCTCAAATCGCCGGTGGCCATGCCCGTGAACGCCGACTGCGCGATGTTCTATTCGATCACCAACTGCCAGGAAGGCCTGCGCGGCATCTCGTTCGGCAACCTGCTCATCAAGCAGGTGGCCGAGGACCTGAAGCGCGAGTTCCCGCATCTGCGCCGCTTCGCCACCTTGTCTCCGGTACCCGGTTTCCGGCGCTGGCTCGACGGCGTCGGCGACAAGGCGCTGCTCGCGAAAATCGGCGATCCGGCCTGGCACCTCGGCGAGGTGCCGGAGCCGCTGCAAAAGCAGATCCTCCGGCTGTGCGCGTACTACCTGTTGCACGCGAAGCGCGGCCCGGAACCGCTCGATCCCGTGGCGCGCTTCCATCTGAGCAACGGCGCGTCGCTCGAGCGGCTCAATTGGCTGGGCGACAGCTCCGAGCAAGGCATGGCGCGCTCGGCGGGCGTGATGGTGAACTACGTGTACTGGCTCGCCGAGCTCGAGCGCAATCACGAGCGCTACTTCAAGGAGCACAGCATCGCGGCCGCGCCCGCCGTGGAGAAGCTCGCGCGCGAGTACGAGGTCAAAGAGGCGAAAGGTCAAGCCGCTTGACCGAAGGCCGCCTGGCCGAAAACGTCATGCACTTCGCGCGGCTGCTGCGCGCGGCCGGGCTGCGCATCGGCCCGGACCGGGTAATCGACTGCATAAAGGCGCTGGAAATTTCCGGCGCGCAGCACCGGGAAGACTGGTACTGGACCATGTCGGCGGTGCTGCTGTCCCGCCAGGAGCAGCGCCCGATCTTCGACCAGGCGTTCCGCATCTTCTGGCGCGACCCCAAGCTTGCCGAAAAGATGATGCAGCTCATGCTGCCGCAGGCGCACGGGCGCGCGCCCAAGCCCGAGGAGCAGCAGAGCCAGCGGCTCACCGACGCGCTCTTCAGCCAAAGGAAGGAAGAGCAGCAGAGCGAACGGCTCGAGCTCGAAGCGCGCCTCACGTTTTCTTCGCGCGAGGTGCTGCAGCGCATGGATTTCGACACCATGTCGGCGGCCGAGCTCGCGGAAGCGAAAAAGCTCATCGCCGAGATGCGCCTGCCGCTGCCGATGGTGCGCACGCGGCGCTTCCATCCGCAGCGCGCCGGCAGCCGCATCGACCTGAGGAAAAGCTTGCGGGAAAGCCTGCGCGAGGGCGGCGACCTGATCCCGCTGGTGCGCGCCGCGCCGCGCGAGCTGCACCCGCCGCTCGTCGTGCTGTGCGACATCTCGGGATCGATGAATCCCTACGCGCGCATGTTTCTGTACTTCCTGCACGCGATCACCAACGACCGCGACCGGGTCTCGGTGTTCGTGTTCGGCACGCGGCTCACCAACATCACGCGCCAGCTGCGCCACCGCGACGTGGACGTGGCGATGGCCAAGGTCGCCGACGCGATCAAGGACTGGTCGGGCGGCACGCGCATCGGCGGCTCGCTGCGCGAGTTCAACTGGCGCTGGAGCCGGCGCGTGCTCGGGCAGAACGCCTGCGTGCTGCTGGTCTCCGACGGGCTCGATCGCGAGGCGGGCGAAGGCCTCGCCGAGGAGATGGAGCGGCTTGCGAAATCGTGCCGCTACCTCGTGTGGCTCAACCCGCTGCTGCGTTACGATAAGTTCGAAGCCCGGCCGGCGGGGGTGCGCGCCATGCTGCCGCACGTGGATCTGTTCCTGCCGGTGCATAATCTCAAAAGCCTGGTCGATCTCGCGAAAACGCTGAGCGGCCCGATGACCCGAACCCCCCAGGAGACACGCGCATGGAGATGAGCGGCGAGCAGCTCGTTGCGGCTTCCCAGCAGGATACCTGGAACGCGCTCAACGATCCGGCGGTGCTCAAGGAATGCGTGCCGGGCTGCGAATCCATCGAGCCGCTGGCGGAGAACCAGTACCAGGTGCTGATGGTCGCCCGCGTCGGGCCGGTGAGCGCCAAGTTCAAGGGCAAGCTCAACCTCTCGGATATCAAGCCGCCGAACTCCTACGCGATTTCGTTCGAAGGCCAGGGCGGCGCCGCCGGCTTCGCGAAAGGCGGCGCGCAGATTCGCTTGTCGCAAAGAGACAATCAAACGCTGCTGTCCTACGACGTGAAAGCAAGCGTGGGCGGAAAGCTCGCGCAGATCGGCTCGCGCCTGGTCGACGCGGCGGCGAAGAAGGTCGCGGACGACTTCTTCAGGGCGTTCAACGACAAGATGCAGGCGCTGCACGAGCACGCCGCGATGGAAGCCCACGAGGCGGCGCACGAAGAGCACCCCCCGCAGCCTGTGCCGCGCGATCCCGATCTTCCGGAGGTCTCGAATACCACGCTCATGTTCTTTGCCGCCGGCGCCCTCGTGGTCGCCGCGGTGGCGCTGGTGGTCCTGCTTTGACCGAGCTTCTGTTCCGCGAGAACCCGTATCTTGCAGCCTGCGACGCAAGCGTGATCGCCATACACGACGGCGCTGTCGAGCTCGACCGCACGGTGTTCTACCCGATGGGCGGCGGGCAGCCGGGCGACACCGGACGCATCGGTGCATGGCGCGTCATGGACACCCGCAAGGGCGAAACGCCGGAGAGCGTGCTCCACGTGCTCGAGCCCGGGTTCGACCTCAAGCCGGGCGAATCGATAAAGGCCGAGATCGACTGGGAGCGACGTCATCTGCACATGCGCTTTCACACCGCGCTGCACCTTCTCTGCGCGGCCGTGCGGGCGCCGGTGACCGGGGGCCGAATCGCCTCCGACAAGGCGCACCTCGATTTCGACATCGAGATGGAAAGGCTGCTGAAGGAGGAGATCGAGGCGTGCGTAAACGAGCTCGTCGCCGGCGCTCACGCGACGCAGGCGCGCTGGATCACGGATACCGAGCTCGATGCGCGCCCGGAGCTCGTCAAGACGATGTCGGTCGCGCCGCCGCGCGGCGAAGGCCGCGTGCGGCTCGTGGACATCCCCGGCGTGGACCTCCAGGCATGCGGCGGCACCCATGTGCAAAATACTGCCGAGATCGGCCCTGTCGCGGTCGCTAGAATCCGCTCCGAGGGCAAGCGCAACAAGCGCGTTACCCTGGTGCTGAGATGAGCGAACAACAAGTCCAACGCCGCGCCATAGTGGTCCTGTACGCGGAGCTGCGCAATTTCACGCGGCTCTCGGAGGTGCTCGAGCCCGGCAAGGTGCTGCAGCTTGCGAACCAGTTCTTCGAGCTCGTGGCGCGCCTGGTCGCGGCGCAGCGGGGCAAGGTCCTGGCCGTGCACAACGACTATGCGTTCGCCGTGCTGGGCGGCGCTGCGAACGCGCTCAAGGCCGCGCAGGAGGTGCAGCGCGAGTTCGCGCCCATGGGCGAGCGCTGGAAGGACGAATACGGACTGCCGGCCGCGGTGGCGGTGGGCGTGCACCTCGGGGAAGCGGTACTCGGCATGGCCGGGCCGCCGGGCGCGCAACAATTCGTGGCGTTCGGCGATTGCGTGAGCATCGCGGAGCGCCTGGTGCACCGGGCGCGCGCCGGCGAGATCGTGCTTTCGCTCGACATGATGAAAGCGCTCGGGGCGGCGGCGGCGACGCTCGGCGCGCAGCAGTTGCCGCCGCTCGATCTGGGCCAACGCCGGCCCGCGCTGCCGATCTACGGGATCCTGCTCGAGACGCGCCTGGACTTCACCTAGGAATTCGGGGTCAGAGTCTTAATTCAAATAGCTTCGCGTTGCGAATTAAGACTCTGACCCCGAATTCCTAGAGCTTCGGCTGCCTGTCCTTCGGGGGAACGGTCCAGAAATAGATCGAGCGGCCGTTCGTCTCGACTGTCTTCTCGGGCTTCCAGGTGCCCATCTCGAACTGGTGCGAGACGATCCGCGTGCCCGGCTTGAGCTCGTTCCAAAGCCGCGGGCGCAGCTTCACGTTGAGATCGGGCAGCAGGTAGAGGGTCACGACCGTCGCTTCCCTGAAGTCGGCCTTGAACAGATCTTGCTGCCTGAACTGCACGAGGTGGGTGACGCCCGCCTTGCTTGCGTTCGCGTTCGCCTCCGCGATGCGCTCGGGATCGATGTCGATCCCGACCGCGCGGATGCCGTATTTCTTCGCCGCGGTGATGGCGATGCGGCCATCGCCCGAGCCCAGGTCGTAAAGAACATCGCCCTTGTGCACGTTGGCGAGGCGCAGCATGTCGTCGACGACTTCTTGCGGCGTCGGCACGAAGATGACGTCCGGCGTCTTCGCTGCCGGTCGTTTCTGGGCCTGCGCGAGCACGGGAGAGGGCGCAGCGAGGACGAGCGCCGCCATCAGCGCGATAAGGACTCTCATAGGGAAATTATGCCCTTGCGGGTTACAGGTCGCCTTACGGCGATAGCCCGGTCGCGAACCGGTTCGCGGTGACGGCCTCGTCGACCTCGCGCTCGCGATCATTCTGCGGCTTGGGCTTCTCCGCCTGCTCGGTAACGGTGGCTTCGAGGTCCGCGGTGCCGTGAACCGCGACGCGCGCCCATGTAATCAACAGGATAGCCGCGATCATGGCGATCACCGCGACGACGGCCACAATGGGATGCTCGCCGTTCGGCGGCGGAGGGAGCTGTTGGTGCGTGCAGGCGGCCATGAATGCTTAGAACGCTACTCCGCCGCATGGTTCTAGTCGCCGGCAATTGTCATGTTTTCGACGAGAATCGAGCCGCTCGCGCGCCCGCTGCGCACCAGCACGTCGCTGCCTATGAGCGCGATCTGCTTGAACATTTCCTTCAGGTTGCCGGCGACCGTGATTTCTTCCACGGGATAGCGGATCTCGCCGTCTTCCACCCAGTAGCCGGCGGCGCCGCGCGAGTAATCGCCTGTGACCGGGTTTACACCCTGCCCCATCAGCTCGGTGACCAGCAGGCCGCGCTTCATCGCGCGCAGCATGCCGACGAAGTCCGGCCCTTCCGAGCGCAGGAAGAGATTGTGATGGCCGCCGGCGCTGCCGGTGCTCTTCATTCCGAGCTTGCGCGCCGAATAGCTGCCGAGGAAATAGCCCTCCACCACGCCGGCGCGCACGATGCTCCGGCTGCGCGTGGCGACGCCCTCCTCGTCGAAGGGAGCGCTCGCCATCGCCTGCGGCTCGTGCGGCCGCTCGTCGATGTGCACGATCGGCGAGAACACCTGCTTGCCGAGGCTGTCCACGAGGAATGAGGACTTGCGATAGAGGTTGCCGCCGTTCACCGCGGAAATGAAGTGGCCGATGAGCTGAAGCGCGACCGGCGCCTCGAACAGCACCGGCGCCTGGCAGGTGGGAATCTTGCGGGCACCGAGCCGCGCAAGGGCGCGCTGGCCCGCGTAGCGGCCGAGCGCGACCGGATCGGCGAGCTTGCCGGGCACGCGTCCGGCGCTGTACCAGTCGTCGCGCTGCATCAGCCCCTTGTCCTCGGCGATCACCGAGCACGCGAGCCAGTGCCGCGTCGCCGGGTAGCCCCCGGCAAACCCGAGGCTGTTGGCGAACACGAACTGCGAATGCTGCGCCGACACCGTGGCGCCCTCGGAGTTGCGGATCTTCTTCGACACGGCGAACGCCGCGGCTTCGCAGCGGCGCGCGAGGTCGCAGGCCTCCTCGGTGCCGATCTCCCAGGGGTGGAACAGATCGAGCTCCGGCACCTGCCACGCCAGCATATCGGCATCCGGCAACCCGGCGCAGTCGTCTTGCGCCGTGTGTCGCGCGATCGCGGCGGCCGCTTCGACGGTCTGGGCGAGCGCCGCGGGCGAGAAATCCGACGTGCTCGCGTGGCCGCGGCGCGCCTTCGGCCGCTCACCCCAATAAACCGACACGCCGACGCTGCGGTCGCGGTTGTGCTCGATGGTGTCCGGCCGGCCTTTGCGCACCGTGACCGAAAGGCCGTAGCTCTCCGAAACATCGCAGTCGCATGCGCTTGCGCCGGCGCGCCGCGCATGATCGACAACGGTTTGAGCAAGGCTGCGAAGCTCCGCGGGCTCGCAGGTAAAGCCGTGGCGCTTCGGCATGGGGGCGCTATCATAACTCGCGTGCAGGACGAACCCGTCAGCAAGACCCGCCGCAAGCGCGAAATGCACGAGCTGCAGGAGCTGGGTTCGGCGCTGGTCGCGCTGCCGGAATCCGTGCTCGCCGCCTTGCGGCTCGCAGGCGATCTTCGCGAGGCCGTGCTGGAAGCAAGGCGCATGAAGAGTCACGAGGCGAAGCGCAGGCAGCTGCAGTACATCGGGCGCCTGATGCGCGAAATGGACCCCGGGCCGATCCGCGCCCAGCTCGCCGCGGTCGAGGGCGGCTCGGCGCAGGCTGCCGCGGCGCACCGGCGGCTGGAGGCATGGCGTGAGCGGCTGCTGGCCGACGACGAGGCGCTTACTTCCTTCGCCGCCGAGCATCCGGGGGCCGATCTGCAGAAGATGAGAAGCCTGATCCGCAATACGCGCAAGGAACAAAAGCAGGGCAAGCCGCCGCGCGCCTACCGCGAGCTTTTCCGGTTCATCAAGGAGTGCTGCCAGTGAGCCTCGTCATCGGGCTGGTATCGGTCAGCGACCGCGCTTCCGCGGGCCTCTACAAGGACGAAGGCATACCGTCGCTCAAGGCCTGGCTTGGCTCGGCCATCGCGTCGCCCGCGTGGCGCGACGAGACGCGGCTCATCGCCGACGAGCAGCGTGTGATCGAAGCGACGCTGAAAGAGCTGGTCGACGAAAAAGGCTGTCACCTGGTCCTCACCACCGGCGGCACGGGGCCGGCGCCGCGCGACGTGACGCCGGAAGCGACGCTCGCCGTCGGCGACAAGGTGATGCCCGGGTTCGGCGAGCAGATGCGCCAGATCAGCCTCAGGTTCGTCGCGACCGCGATCCTCTCGCGCCAGGTCGCCGTGATTCGCAAGCGGGCATTGATCATCAATCTTCCGGGCCAGCCGAAATCCATCCAGGAGACCCTGGAGGGACTTAAGGACGCCGAGGGCAAGCCCCTGGTGCACGGCATCTTCGCCGCGGTTCCGTACTGCATCGACCTCATCGGCGGTCCGTACATCGAGACGCACGACGCGGTCGTGAAGGCCTTCCGCCCGAAATCGGCGCAGCGCAAGCAATGAGATTCGCGTGGCCCGAGGCGCTGATGCTGCTCGTCGCCGTGCCCGCGCTCGTGGCCCTGTACCTGCGGCTGCTGCGCCGGCAAAAGGCCGCGGCGGTGCGCTTCGCGAGCCTCGATCTCGTGCGCGAGGCGATCGGAGCCGCGCCGCAGTGGCGGCGCCATGTGCCGCCCGCGGTTTTTCTCGGCGCGCTGACTGTCGCCATCCTCGCCACCGCCCGCCCGAATGCGCTGCTCACCCTGCCGTCGCACCAGCGCACGGTGATTCTCGCCATCGACGTGTCGCTCAGCATGCGTGCGACCGACGTCGAGCCGAACCGCCTCGCCGCGGCGCAGGAGGCCGCTAAGGCGTTCGTGCGCGATCAGCCGGCGGATCTGCGCATCGGCATCGTTTCCTTCGCCGGCACCGCGCATGTGGTGCAAAGGCCGACTCATGACCGCGAGGATCTCGTCGCCGCCATCGACCGCCTCGAGCTTGGCCGCCACACGGCGATCGGCAGCGGCGTCATCATGTCGCTCGCGACGCTGTTTCCCGAGGAAGGCATCGACCTCGAGTCGCTGGTTCTCGGCAGCCGCGAATCCTGGCGCATCCACCGGCCGCCCGAGAAGAAAGTCGAGAAAAAGCCGCTCAAGCCGGTGGCGCCGGGCTCGAACACCTCGTCGGCGATCGTGCTGCTTACCGATGGCCGGCGCACCACCGGTCCCGACCCGCTCGACGCGGCGCGCATGGCCGCCGCCCACGGCATCCGCGTGTTCACGGTCGGCTTCGGCTCGGCGAGCGGCGGCCCGGCGATGATCGAGGGCTACTCGATCTACATGATGTTCGACGAGGAAACGCTGAAAGCGATCGCCGAGCTCACGCGCGCCGAGTACTTCCACGCCGCGAGCGCCGAGGAGCTGAGGAAAATCTACGAGTCGCTGACCAGCCGCTTCGTGATGCAAAAGGAGGAGCGCGAGGTCAGCGCGCTTTTCGCCGCCCTGGCGGCCGTCCTCACGCTCGCCGGCGGCGGCCTGTCGCTCGCCTGGTTCAACCGGATCGCTTAACGAGGAAAATGCATGGAAGCAGTGGAGATCAGCACCGGCCCCGATCCCAAGGCGGCGGTCATCTGGCTGCACGGCCTGGGCGCCGACGGTCACGATTTCGAGCCGATCGTGCCCGAGCTCGAGCTGCGCGCGCCGGTGCGGTTCGTCTTCCCGCACGCGCCCGTCCGGCCGGTCACCATCAACCAGGGCATGCGCATGCGCGCCTGGTACGACGTCTTCCAGCTCGGCGGCGGCCCGGAAGACGAAGCCGGCATACGCGCTTCGCAGAAGCTGCTCGAGGACATGATCGCCGCCGAAAAGCGCCGCGGCATGGCGAAGATCGTGCTCGCCGGGTTCTCCCAGGGCGGAGCGATCGTCCTGCAAAGCGCGTTGCGCCACCCCGAGCGCCTTGCCGGGGTGCTTGCGCTATCGACCTATCTTCCGCTGCATACGACGGTGGAAGCCGAGCGCAGCGCGGCGAACCGCGAGCTTCCCATTTTCATGGCGCATGGGCAGTACGACGACATGATCCCGCTCACGCGTGCCGAGCAGTCGAGGCAGGCGCTGGAGCGTCTGGGCTACCCGGTGCAATGGCGAACCTATCCGATGCCGCACTCGGTATGCGCCGAGGAAGTCGCGGACATCTCCGCGTTCCTGCTCACGATTCTCTGACCATCTCCCTGAAGCGCACGACCTCGTAGTCCTCGCCGCGCGCGGTCACGCCCTGCGGCATGTAGACGTGCTGGCGGCCGCCGCGCTCGGATTCGAGATTCAGGCCCTGGGCGTAAACCCCGGCCGATAGCGCGATCATCGCCTGCTCGCCGCCTTCCAGCACGACCCCATATTGGCTTGCGATGCCGCGCAGGTCGAACTTCGACACCACGGGCGCCTTCGACAGCGTCTGGATGCCCACGCGGGTTTCTTGTTCCGAAACGCGGTTGACGCGCCGCACGACGCCGACCACCCAATTGGTTCCGCCCTCGGGCTGCATCGCGAGCAGCGTGCCCACGCGCAGCCACTCGCTGCGCGTCTGCGGCACGAGCGCGCCGAACCCGCCCGCGCTCACGTTTTCCACCACCCAGCTTTCGTCGGCGCGCGTGTCGAACGCAAGCGTGTTCGCGCCGCCAAGCGCATCGAGCACGCCTTCGAACCCGTGCGCCACGGTCAGGCGCGACTTCACGCTATGGCGCAAAGACTTCCGCTCCGGCAGCTCGGGCGACCAGACGGCCGCCAGATGCTGCATGACGTCGAGAACCATCGCCGGCGCATGCGCTGCACCGAGGTTGAGCCCGGCGGGCACTTCTCCCGTGACATCGATGCGCTCGATGAGCGCGTCGAGCGCCCCGGCCGCAGCGCCGGGGCCGAAGCAGCGCAGGCCCGGCGTCGCGGGCGGCGGCTTCGTCGCGCGCTGCGGCGCCATCGCAAGCGCAAGATCGGTCCAGTAAGGAAGCTCGCGCGCAGGCGCGAAGGCGAGCGCAACCTGCGGCGCGAGCTCGGCGATGAGGCGCTCGGCGAGCTCGCTTTCCGGCGGCAACAGGCAGTCGGGCGAGCTGCAGCTGAACAGGGCGGCCCTGAGAAATTCACGCCGCGGCGTGGAATCGCCCGGCGTCCCGGGATAGACCGGCGCGCTTGCCTCGCTCACGCCGCGCTGCTCGGCAAAGGCATAGATCCTGTTGAGCCGGCCCCAGCGCGCGGGATCGACCGGCCCATAGCGCACCTGCTGCCACTTGATCTGTTGGGCAAGGCTGCGCAGCGCGCGCACGAGGAGCAGCGGCAGCACGCTCTTTCCGGGATCCCAGCCGTTGAACGCCGCGTCGGCGCAGCCGGCGTACGCTTCGGCGGCCTGGCGGTAATAGTCATGCAGGCGGGCCCACAGCTTCGCTTCCTGGAAGCGCGACGGCCTCCTCGCCGAAAGATATTCGCGCGCCAGTTTGCGCAAGCGCGGCTGGGCCGCCTCGTCGATCTGCGCGACAAGCTCAAAGCGACGCTCGGGCCGGAAACCCTCGGCGGTGACGAGCGATTCGTGCCAGTGCGTGAGCTCCTCGACCGCCTGATCGTCGCGCGCGGCGAGCTCTTCCAGAAGGCGGCGGGCATCACGAGGATCGGCCATCGGATGATCGGGCTGGCCCGCGCCAAAGAACTTCAACATCCTTTCCTTATCTCCCTGTCCGAAATGCTAGCACGCGGGGTGGCACAATAACCGCATGGGAGGGAAGTCGAGCGCGCCGGAAGTGCCGGGCTACACCGTCGTGCACATCATTGGCCGGGGCGGTCAGGCGAAGGTCTACCTTGCGGAGCGCAACCGCGACGGCCTGCGGGTGGCGCTGAAGATGCTCGATCCGCGGATGCGGCAGGACGGCGTCTACCTGGCGCGCCTGATGCGCGAGTACAAGCTCATCGCGGCCATAGAGAACGAATACGTGGTGCGGATCTACGACCAGGACTTTACCGGCGAGCATCCGTACATCGCCATGGAGTTCCTGCCCGGGGGGACGCTCGCCGGCCGCATCCTCGAGAAAATGAGCTCGCGCGAGGCGCTGCGGCTGACCGCGCTGATCGCGCGCGCTCTCGACGCCATCCACGCCAAGGGCATCGTGCACCGAGACCTCAAGCCCGCGAACATCCTGTTCCGTGCCGACGGCCGGCCGGTCATCGTGGACTTCGGGCTCGCCAAGGACCTCGCGGCCACCTCGACGCTCACGCTCGCCGGCCAGATGATCGCCACGCCGCGCTACATGAGCCCCGAGCAATGCCTCGGGCTTCCCGTGGACGCGCGCTCCGATCTGTACAGCCTCGGCGTGATCTTTTATGAGATGCTTACCGGACAGAAAATCTTCGAGCCCGCCAACGCGGCCACCCTCGTCCGCATGCACGTCGAAGCCCCGATCCCGCGCCTGCCGGAGCGTTTCGCCGGCTACCAGCCGCTCCTCGACCGCCTGCTCGCCAAGAAGCCGGAGGACCGCTTCCAGAACGCGCGCGAGCTTTTCGCCTACATCTCCATATGAACGCCGAGGAACAGCGCTACCTCGACCTGCTTTCCGAGGTGCTGGAGCGCGGGGCGCGCAAGAGCGACCGCACGGGCACCGGCACGCTGTCGGTGTTCGGCAGGCAGCTGCGCTTCGAGCTCGCTGCGGCCTTCCCGCTGCTCACGACGAAGAAGCTGCATCTCAAGTCGATCATCTATGAATTGCTGTGGTTCCTGCGCGGCGACACCAACGTGCGCTGGCTTCAGGAGCGCGGCGTGACGATCTGGGACGAGTGGGCCGACGAAGCAGGCAACCTCGGCCCGGTGTACGGCTACCAATGGCGCCACTGGCGCACGCCCGACGGCCGCGAGATCGACCAGATCGCCAACGTGATCGAAAGCCTCAGAAGGAGGCCCGATTCGCGCCGCCACATCGTAAGCGCCTGGAATCCGGCCGACGTAGACCGCATGGCGCTGCCGCCGTGCCATGCGCTGTTTCAGTTCTACGTCGCCGACGGCAGGCTCTCCTGCCAGATGTACCAGCGCAGCGCGGATCTCTTCCTCGGCGTGCCCTTCAACATCGCCTCCTACGCGCTGCTGACCCTCATGGTGGCGCAAGTCACCCGTCTGCAGCCCGGGGAGTTCGTTTTGACCCTCGGGGATGCGCACCTGTATCTCAACCACGTCGCGCAGGCGCGCGAGCAGATCGCGCGCGCGCCGCGCCCGTTCCCTCGCATGCGGCTGAATCCCGAGGTGCGCGAGCTGCTCGAGTTCCGCTTCGAGGATTTCACGCTCGAGGCCTACGACCCGCATCCCGCGATCCGCGCGCCCATCGCCGTATAGGCGTATCGATCGCCTGGCCTCGAATGACGAGGCCATGTTCATCACCCGCCTGAAGTGGAAAGAGACCGCTCAAGCTGAAGCAGGAAGGCTTCATCAGCGCTTCGCATTTCACCTGGGAGATCACCATCACACCGCGCAGCTGGTCGGCGGAGCTGCTGCGCGCCTACTTCAACGAGCACGGCGTGCTTCCGCGCTACAACCGCTCGGCAAGCCCGCTGGCCAATGGCGCCGAAACCCACCTCAACCCTGCTTAAGGACTCGGTCGCCGGCTGGTGGCGATGTGTGGATCGGCGCGGCGGTCACCGCGGCGCTCTTCACCGTCGGCAAGTTCCTGATCGGCCTGTACCTCGGCAGGAGCGACGTCGGCTTGAGCTTCGGCGCGTTCGGCTCGCTCGTCATCGTGATGGTGTGGGTCTATTACTCGGGCCAGATCTTCCTGCTGGGCGCTGAATTCACCTGGGTCTATGCGCACCAGTCCGGCTCGCGCGGCGCTCGGCATCCTGCGCCAGCGCGTAATGCGCTAAGCGCGCGGCCGGCGCCGGCGTTCGCTCAGTCGGCCGAAGGGGAAAAGAATCACCGCGCGCAGCCCGTCGATGGGCGAGAGCTGATCGAGGCTGCGCGCCGCTTCGGCGGCGAACTGCTGGATCACCACCCGCTCGCTGATCTCCTGACCTTCACGGATGCGCGACAGCGCATGCAGGACGTACGAGCCGAGCAGGAACGAGATGGCGAACAGGAACTCCCAGTGGCGGAACTGCAGCACGGTGAGCGCCTGCGCGCGCCCGGGCGACGTCCAGTGGAAAAAGAATGCCAGCTCGCGCGACTCGAACCAGCCGGCGAGCGAGCCGCCAAGGAGGGCGGCGACGCCGCCGGCGAGCGAGCCGATGAGCGTGACGTTGGCGAGATACGCCGTGCCCTGTCCCTGGGGAGCGAGCTTGAGGCCGAGGTTCCCGGTCGCGAGCCCGATGCCGCCGGCGGCGGCCCCCATGACGATGTGAATCACGTAGAGCAACGGCAAGGTGAGCGCATGAACCTCCGGGATGGCGGCGAACGGAAGCGCAACCAGACAGCCGAAGTAAGCGGGCAAAGCGACGGCCAGGATCGCCTTGTTGGACAAACGGTCGGATAGCCGGCCCCACAGGTACATGGTGAGCGCGTTCGCCACCTGGCTCGCGATCCACAGCGTGGTCACCGTGCCCATCGGATAGCCGAGCTGCTTAAGCAGGTAGACGGTAATGAAAGGCGCCGCCAGGTTGGACGCCAGGTTCCACGCCCCCATGAAGATGATCACGCGCCGGAAGTTGGGGTCGCGAAACGGCGAGCGGATCATCGCCGCCACCGGGAGCGGCGGAGCGCTTCCTCCCATTACCGGCTCGGGCACTCTGGCGAGATAGCTCGTGCTGACAAACCCCGCCGCGCCGGCCAGCGCGAACGCGACCGAATAGGCGTGCAGCTTGTGCGCGAACGGCCAGTGCTGCACCAGCTGTCCGGCAATGAGCGCGCCGAGCGAAGCGAGCACCGTCGACCAGAACAGCCTGCGCGAGAACAGCTCGCCGATCGGCTGCCGCTCGAGAAGCTGGTGCAGCCACGAGTTGAGCGAGCAGCCGCCGACCGAACCAAGCAGCGTGATCGCGAGCTGCGCCATGATGAGCGCGGCGAGCTGCATGGACGGGTCGCCGATGAATGGAACCAGGGCGAGCCCGAGAATGAGGGTGCGGGACACCGTCACCGCGATCACGCTGATCTTGCGGCGCTGGCGCAGGCGCTCGACGAGCGCGATGGCGGGCAGTTGCGCGAGCTGCGCGACGAACGGAATGGCCGCCAACAGGCCGATGATGAAGGGCGTGGCGCCGAGCTCCAGGGCGAAGCCCACGAGGATCACGCCGCCGTACAATGCGCCGACCAGGCTAGCCCAGGCAGCGTCCTTCACGAGAGCGCGCTTGCCGCGCTCCAGGTCATCGGGCGTGACTACGGGATCCGGGCGCAGGCGCATCGGCAGCCCAACGAAGCAAGCGCCGCGCCGAGGTCAGTTCGAATAAAAAAAGGGCCCGGCTTGTAGGGGGGAGAGCACGGGCCCAGGGGAGAAGGCGATCTTTCGATCGTCCGCTTGTAATCAGGTCGTCAGAAGGTGCCCACCACGAACAATTTCGCGATGTAGAGCAGGCCGGCGGTCGCGAACCCGTAGACGAAGAGCTCCGGATAGCGGTTACGCTGCAGCGGCAAGTTCCAGCCGCGCGAGAACCAGGCAAGCGCGGCGATCATGATCAGCGAGCCGAGCGCCACGGCGCCCGCCGACACGCTGCGCCCGAACGCCTGGGCGACCCAGCCGTCGGGCGAGATGACCTTGTAGATGGTGCCGCCGATGCCCATCAGCACCAGAGCCAGGATGAAAAAGCCGATGACCATCTGGACGGCCGCGAACATCTCCTGCTTGATGCGCACTTCGTTGACGTTCATGAGAACACTCCCGTAGCGGTCAAGGCGCCGACAAACGCGAGCGCGAGCAATACGAGCGTCGCTGTGGTAATCGCCGGATGAACGTTCATGCCTGTTATGCGCGTGCTTTTCACCACCCCCGCTCCTGCAACGTGCGTGCCAGCGCGCGCTTTCGTAGTCCGATCAGCACCTTGGGTGCCGCATGTGACAAAATGCACATGCCCGCGAGGCGCCGGAACGTCGGGCGGCGGCGACGACGCATCGCACATCCTTGCAAAGTCCCTTGGCTGCGCAGCTTTTTTTCATGTCGCCGCGAGACGACGAAAGTGACCTGATTGCGTCTTTCCATCCTCGATCAGTCCCCCGTGATCAGCGGCCAGGCTGCGAAACAAGCTATCGACGCGACCCTGACGCTCGCGCGCCGCGCTGACGAGCTCGGCTATCACCGCTACTGGCTGGCTGAGCACCACGCAATCGCCGCGCTGGCCGACCCGTGTCCCGAAGTGCTGCTTGCCCGGCTGGGCGCGGAAACGCGCCGGATGCGGATCGGCACCGGCGGGGTGTTGCTGCCCTACTACAGCGCTTTTCGCACGGCGGAGGCGTTCCGAATGCTGGAAGCCCTGTATCCGGGCCGCGTGGACCTCGGGATCGGCCGCGCTCCCGGGGGCGATGCGCGCACCGCGCAGGCGGTCGGCGGTGGCCGCTTTCCGGATGCCGAGCGCTTCCCGCACCAGGTGTGGGAGCTCGTCGCCCACCTCGACGGCACGCTGCCGGACGACCATCCGTTCCAGCGGCTGCGCGTACAGCCCGAAGTGCCGACGGCGCCGGAAGTGTGGCTCCTCGGCTCATCGGACTACAGCGGTGCCCTCGCGGCGCAGCTCGGCCTGGCATTTTCCTTCGCGCATTTCATCAATCCGCGCGGCGGCGAAGAGGTCGCCCGGGCCTACAAGGAAAGCTTCCGAGCCGCTCGCGAGTCATCGCCGCGCTGCATGGTCTGCACCTTCGCCATTTGCGGCGAAAACGACGCCGACGCCGAGCGGCTCGCTGCCTCGATCGACTTGCGCCGCGTGCACATGGCGCTCGGCGTCGATGCGGGGGTACCGACGCTCGACGAAGCGGCGCGCCACCGCTATACGCCGGAGGAGCGCCAATACGTGATGGCGCAAAGGGCGCGCGCGGTGATCGGCGGCCCCGAGCGCTGCCGGCGGGAGATCTAGGCGATGGCGGCGCGCTACGGCGCCGACGAGGTAATGGTGCTCACCATCACCGGCGATTACGCTTCGCGGCTGCGCTCCTACGAGCGGCTAATCGCTGCCTTCTAGCAGGTCCACGATCTGGCGGTAGCCGCGGCTCCTCGCGTAGTCGACCGGGCTCTCGCCGTCGCGATTCCCGAGGTCCGGATTCGCGGTGCGCTCGAGAAGCAGCCGCACCAGCTCCAGGTTGCCGCGGTCCGCCGCGGCGTGCAAAGGCAGGTTGCCCTTGCGGTCGGTGGCGTTCGCGTCGGCGCCGCGCTCGAGCAGGCGCCGCGCCACCGCGATGTGACTGCTCAGCGCCGCCCACATCAGCGGCGATTCCCCGTCGTCATTGCGCACCCTTGGATCCGCGCCTGCAATGAGCAGCAGGTCGGTAAACGAAGCATCGGGGTGCAGCGCGGCGAGATGCAGCGCGGTTTCGCCGTTCCGGGAGCGGGCGCCGGCCTCGGCGCCCCGCTGCAGAAGTACCTGCGCCAGGCGCTTCATGCCTTTTTCCACCGCGAGATGCAGCGCCGGCTGGTGCTCGGAGTTGCGTGCATGACGTTCGCTTCGCCACGCCGCACGAGCCCTTCGGCCATGAGCTCCTTGCCTTCGTCGATGGCGCGGAAGAGCGCCTCGTCGGAGGCGAGCGCGCGCGCGACGTTGAAGCCGTTCTCCGGCAGCAGCTCGTCGAGGTTGTAGCCGGATACCCGACGGCGGATTTTCGGGAAGCGCGCGCGGATGAGCGCGCCGTATCGCTCTGCGATACGGCGCGCGCCGGCATAGATTTCGGCTTGTCGTCCGCCCGACGACACGATTTTGCGGTACTCGGTCGGCCCGCAGCAGAAGCGCGCGCCGTCGTACGTGAGCATCTTGCGGGGCGCAGGAGTCGTTGCCGATCATGCCGCCCAGCGTGCAGCGCGAATGCGTGGCGGGATCGGGTGCGAAGGCGATCGAGATACTTCGAGCAGTCGATGACCACGGCGGCGTTCACGCTCTGGCCGCACATCGATGTGCCGGCGCCGGGCGGCAGGATGGCCGGGGAAGCATCAGAAGCGTAAGCGGCGCGCGCGCCGTTGTCGAAACGCACTTCGCCGGCGAGCGCTCTGCCCAATGCATGCTCAAGTCGTTGAAAATCGACCACTTGTAGGGATTTTGTCACAGCGTCCTTCCTTGACTTGGCCGGTCAACCGGGGCTAGATTGCCCAGCAGACGGCCGGAGCAGGGTGAAAAAGGGGTCGTCACAGGTCATCATCGGTCAAACCTCTCTAGGAGCACACATGAAATCTGTCTGGGCAAAAACAATCTGCCGCCTGCTGGTCGTGCTGATGGTCTGGACGCCGTTTCAGGCGGTTCAGGCTGGAATGATCGGTACCGACCAGGTCGCAACCACCTCCTCGCAAGTGGACCGCGGCGCCGTGCTGAGCTTCGTCAGCCGCGCCGACGTAGCGAGCCAGCTGCAGGCGATGGGCCTCGACGCTTCGAGCGCGAAAGACCGCGTGGCGGCCATGAGCGACCAGGAAGTCCAGTACCTCGCCGGCAAGATCAACAGCCTGCCCGCGGGTGCCGATACCGCCGGCGTCATCCTGATCATCCTCATCATCGCGGCGATCTGGTGGGTCTGGAAGCGCTAGTGCAAGAACGCAAAGCTGGAAAAAACGCCCGCTTCATCGCGGGCGTTTTTGTTTCTGTCTTGGCCGTGCTGCTCTCGGGCTGCGCGAGCCTCTGGCCGCAAACCGCGGAGCTGCGCAAAGGGCTGCCCGAGGGCTTGCCCGAGCGCGTGGAGCTCAAGCAGGTGCCGTTCTTCCCTCAGGAAGACTACCAATGCGGGCCGGCGGCGCTCGCTACGGCGCTCGCCACCTTCGGCGTGAAAGTCACGCCTGAAGAACTCGTCTCGCAGGTGTATCTGCCCGAGCGCAAGGGCAGCCTGCAGGTCGAGATGATGGCCGCGGCGCGCCGCCACGGCCTGATTTCGTATGAGCTCGCGCCGCAGTTCGAAGCGATGATGCGCGAGATCAACGCCGGCAACCCGGTGATCGTGCTGCAGAACCTGGGCTTGAGCGACGGCTGGCACTACGCGGTCGCCGTCGGCTACGACTACTACGACGGCAATCTCATCCTGCGCTCGGGCACCACGGAGCGCCAGGTGCTGCCCTTCACGATGCACGAGATGGTGTGGAAGCGCAGCGGCTATTGGGCGATGCTCGCGGTACCGCCCGACCGCATTCCGGTCACGGCCGACGAGGCGCGCTGGCTCTCAGCCATCGCGGCGCTCGAGCGCACGGGTGACGCGAAGGATGCGCGCACCGCGTACAGCACCTTCCTCAAGCGCTGGCCCGCGAACGTGAACGCCGCGGTGGGGCTCGCGAACGCACATTACGCGCTCGGCGAGCTACCTGACGCCGAGCGCGCGTTGCGCGAGGCGGCGCGGCGCGACCCCGACTCGGTGATCGTGCTCAACAATCTCGCGCAGGTCCTGTCCGATGAAGGACGCAACGAGGAAGCGCTGCCGCTCATCGAGCGCGCCGCTGCGGCCGGCGGGCCGTTCCAGGCGGCGGTTCAGCAGACGCGCGACACGATCCGCCAGCGCCTCACCGCGAGCAGCAAATAACTAGAGGTTCTCGAAAAGCGGCGGCACCGGGCAGCCGAGGACCGCGCCGACCAGGCGCATGAGCTCGGCTTCGGACAGGCGCACTTTCTGGTCGGAAGTCACCGTGGCGAACAGCGCGCTCACCAGCTCGCCCTTCGCGAGCGGGGCAAGCGCGCGCAGCCGCTCGAGAGCTTCGCCGGCGCTTTGGAGCGATAGCGCCTCGCGCGGCATGAGCTCGGCCTGCGGCATGCCGAGCTGCCCGATCCCGGCACGGAAGGCGCGCTCGGCTCCTTCGGGCGCGCCGGCATGCGCAAGCAACGACAGCAGAAGGCGGATTTCGTCGCCAAGCTGCGAAATCGAGCGATCGCCCTTCGGCGCTCGCGCGGCCGGCTGAAGCTGCGAGCGCAGCAGCGTCAGGACGACGAACTCGTGCAGCGACACGCGGCGATCGGCCTGGATCACCGCTTCGATGGCCTTCAGGAAAGGCGCCGGGTCTTGCAGCGTTTTCAACGCCGCGAGCGCAAGATCCACCACCGGAAGCCGGAATTGCGGGCCTAGTGCGCTCGCTTCGCGCGCGCGAGCGCGCGCGGCCTGCGCGAGCGCTTCGCCAGCCGCAGCCTGCGTCGCGGCGAGCTGCTGCTCCATCAACTCGTTCGGCGTCGCGAGAAGCAGCGCTACGGTCGCGGCCGCGGCGCCCGGCCCGGTGCGCAGCGCCTCGCGCAGCGGCGCCGGAAGCTGCTCGAGCAGGCGCCGCGCATAGTCGATCTTCGCCGCGTCCAGGGTGCCAACGAGCGCCACGCTGTCGGCGACCGAGCGGCCCCAGGCATGGGCCTGGTCGCCCGCGCGCTGCCCGCTCGCCGTTGATGTACGAGGTTCCTCAGTCGAAGTTCGTTTCTTGCGATATTGGACGGAAGCGAATTGCGGGTCGACGCGCCGGATGCGCTCTTCGAGCGGCGGGTGCGTCGCGAAGAGCGCCGCGAAGTGCAGCTTCACCGCTTGCCCGAAAAACATGTGCGACATGTCCTCCGCATAGCGGTTGGCGATCAGCGTGCCCGCCGCCGAGCTGCGGATCTGGTCGAGCGCGCCTGCGATGCCGTGTGGATTGCGGGTGAACTGCACGCTCGAGGCGTCGGCGAGGAACTCGCGCTGGCGCGACACCGCCGCCTTGATGAGCCGCGCGAAGAACAGGCCCACGTAGCCGATCAGGAGCAAGGCGAGGCCGAGCGCGAAAAGCTGACCCGAGCCGGAATCGCGGCGGCTGCGGCTGCGTCCCGCGCTGCGCATGAGGAACCCGCCGACAGCGCCGATGAAGACGATGCCGCTCAGCACGCCGACCATGCGGATGTTAAGGCGCATGTCGCCGTTCACGATGTGGCTGTACTCATGCCCGATCACGCCTTGCAGCTCATCGCGGTTCAGCGATTCGAGCGTGCCGCGCGTCACCGCGATCACGGTGTTCGACACGTCGTAGCCGGCGGCGAAGGCGTTGATGCCGGTCTCTTCCTGCATCGCGTATACGGCCGGCACCCGCGTGCCGGCCGCGATCGCCATCTCCTCGACCACGTTGAGGAGCCGGCGCTCCAGCAGATCGCTCGTCCCGGGCGACACCGGCGCCGCGCCGATCATCTCGGCGATCGCCTTGCCCCCCGAGCGCAGGCGCAGGATGCGGTAGATGCTCACCACGAGGATCGCCAGCGCGGTGCCCAAGGCGCCCCATATATAGAGCGCGCCC
The DNA here is from genome assembly GCA_004297625.1 of Betaproteobacteria bacterium. Lineage (GTDB taxonomy): Bacteria > Pseudomonadota > Gammaproteobacteria > Burkholderiales > SG8-39 > SCGC-AG-212-J23. The sequence goes on from SCTY01000075.1 coordinate 94,317, forward strand.
GGCGCCTTGCTGTCGTCCGTAGCCCAGTGGAACGCCACGCCGAGAACCAGGTCCACCGCGAGCACCACCGCAACGACGGCGAGCGCGTACAGCAGCACCATGACCCGCGTATTGCGGCGCGCCGCTTCCTGGTGCTCGAAGAAGTTCACAGTTCTTCCAACACCGGCGGCAACGGGCAATCCAGGGTGGCGGCGACCATGCGCACCAGCTCGGCCTCGGAAGAATTGAGGGTTCCGTCGCTGCGCGCCGCGTCGAGGCAAGCCTTGAGCAGCGCCGGCTTCTCCAGCGGCGCGAGATGCCGCAGCCGCTCGAGCGATGCCGATATCGCGCTTGCGCTCGGTGCGTCGCCCGCGCGGCCGCCAGCCTTTGCGATGAGCGCAAGCACCACTTGCATGTCCTGCGCTACTTCCTCGATTCCGCGGTAGCGCACCGGGATGGGCTCGCCCGCCCCTTCGCGCAGCCGCTGACGCAGGAACGTGAGAAGAACGAACTCGCGCAGTGTGACGCGTCGGTCGGCCTCGACCAAAGCGGCGAACTTGGCGATAAAGCGGTCGCGCGCCTTTTGCGGCTGCGACCTGACCGCCGGAACGGCGAGATCCGCTAGCGCCAGCGTGTGCTGGCGACCCAATGAGCCGATCTCAAACTCCCCTCCGCCGCCTTTCCCTGCGAAGCCGCCGAGAGCGAACAGCACCGCCTCGGCATCGGCCGGCCGGCGCAGCGCCTCGCGCAGGCGAACGGGCAGACTCGCGAGCAGCCGCGCGCCGAAATCCACGTGCCGCGGCGTCGGGCGACCGATGGAAGCAAGCAGCAACGCGGGCTCGGTGCGTACGTGCTTCACCAGGTTGCCGAGCCCGTCGAGCACCGCGACTTCGCGCGGTCCGCCGTGGCGCCGCGAGCGGTAATCGTCGCGCTGGAAAGCCGGATAGGCGCGCCGGATGCGCTCGCCGATCGGAGGATGGGTAGGAAATGCCCACCAGTGGGCGACCGCAGGCGCGAAGAACATGTGGGCGAGTGCTTCGGCATTCGCGGCTGCCACGCGGGTGCTCGCCGGTAGCGCGAGGATCGAGTCGAGCGCGCCCGCAATAGCCTCGGGGTTGCGCGTGAACTGCACGCTTGCCGCGTCGGCGAGGAATTCCCGCTCGCGGGAGATCGCCGCCTTGATCGCTGCGGCGGCGAGGGTGCCTGGAAAGCCGATGAACGCGATGGCCGCTCCTAACAGAGCGCCGATGCCACCGACATTGTTTTTTCCAACTGCCTGGCGCGCCGCGGCGAGCACCATGGCCTCGCCCCGCTCGCCGAGCCAGGTGAGGCCCGCCAGAAGGCCGGCGAGCCGCACGTTGAGGACCATGTCGCCGTTCAGAATGTGGCTGAACTCGTGCCCGGCCACTCCTTGAAGCTCGTCGCGCGAGAGCTTGTCCAGCGCGCCGCGCGTGATGATCAGCACCGCCTCGTTGGGCGAGTGCCCCGCGACCAGCGCGTTCACCGCCTGCTCGTTCTGCAGCACGTACACGGGCGGCACGGCGACGCCGCAGGCGATCGACATCTCCTCCACCACGTTGAGGAGCCTGCGCTCCGCGGGGCTGCACTTTCCCGGGTCGACGGCCCGCGCGCCGAGAAGCTCGGCCATGACGTCTCCGCCGCGCGAGAGCTGCCAGATGCGATAGCCCGAAACGCAGACGATGCAGCCGCCGACAAGCGCCGCGGTGAGCGCATAGAGCTGCCACGGCACGCTCGCCCTGCCGGTCGCATAGAGGGAAGCCAAGGCGTACAAGGCGGCAACGGCAACGCAGTAGCTCGCCACCGTTAAGGCCACCGCAATCACATACCAGACGACCAGCCAGCGCGATTTGCGGCGCCTGAGTTGCTGCTCGCCGAAAAAATCCAAGCTAGCGGAAAGACACCTTGGGCGCGGCGCGCTCTTCCGCCGACTCGGTCGCCTGCAACAGCTCGGCCGGCGTGAAGCGGAAGAACCCGGCGAAGATATTCTCCGGGAACGACTCGCACTTGGTGTTGTACTGCATCACCGAGTCGTTGTACGCCTGGCGCGCGAAAGCGATCTTGTTTTCGGTGCTGGTGAGCTCCTCCTGGAGCGCGAGCACGTTCTGGTTGGCCTTGAGGTCGGGATAGCTCTCGAACACCGCGAGCAGCCGGCCGAGCGCTCCGCCGAGCACGCCTTCGGCCTGCGCGAGCCCCTGCATTGCCGCCGGGTCGCCGGGCGCCGCGGCCGCGCGCTGCGCCGCGCTCACCGCGTTGCCGCGCGCCTGCACCACGGCTTCGAGCGTCTGGCGCTCGTGCTGCAGGTAGCCCTTCACCGATTCGACGAGGTTCGGGATCAGGTCGTAGCGGCGCTTGAGCTGCACGTCGATTTGCGAAAAGGCGTTCTTGAAGCGGTTGCGCAGCGCCACCATGCCGTTGTAGATCGAGATCGCCCAGATGACCGCGGCGGCGACGATCGCAAGGAATATCCAACCACCTACGCTCATGATGTCCCCCCTTCGGCGGCTACTATAGCGCATGCCCGCTAGGATGAAATCATGGACCGGCGACGACGCGCCCTCCTCGCCGCGGTAGCCGCTGCCGCCATCAACCCCGCCCTTGCGCAAAGAGGTCCCCTGCTGAAAAAAATTCCGGCCAGCGGAGAGGCGATACCGGTCATCGGCCTCGGCACCTGGCAGAGCTTCGACGTCGGCGCCGACGCAGCCGCGCGCAAACCCCTGCGCGAAGTCCTGCAGGGCTTCGTGCAGGCGGGCGGCCGCGTAGTGGACTCCTCGCCGATGTACGGCGCGGCGGAAAGCATGGTCGGCGATCTTGTGGCCGAGCTCGGCATCCGCGACAAGCTCTTCATCGCGACGAAGGTATGGACCAGCGGCCGCGCCGAGGGCCTGCGGCAAATGGAAAACTCGTTCAAGCGCCTGCGCGTCGAGCGCATGGATCTCATGCAGGTGCACAACCTGGTCGACGTGGAGACGCACACGCGCACCCTGCAGGAGATGAAGCGGCAGCAGAAGCTGCGCTACATCGGCATCACCCACTACGGCGCCTCGGCCCACGCCGAAGTCGAGCGCTGGCTGAAGACCGGTCACTACGATTTCGTGCAGATCAACTATTCACTGGGCGAGCCGCAGGCCGAGCGGCGTCTGCTGCCGCTCGCGCTGGAGAAGAAGATCGCCGTGATCGCGAACCGGCCGTTCGCCGAAGGCGCGCTCTTGCGGCGCGTGAAAGGCAAGCCGCTGCCGCCATGGGCGGCGGAGCTCGGCATCGCGAGCTGGGCGCAATACTTCCTCAAGTGGATCGTTTCGCACCCGGCGGTGACGTGCGCCATCCCCGGCACCGGAAATCCGAAGCACATGGCCGACAACCTCGCGGCAAGCACCGGCGCGCTGCCCGACGAAGCGGCGCGCAAGCGCATGGCCGATTACTTTCAATCCTCGTAGGCGAGAATCGCCACCATGCGTTCCAGCTCGCCGGACTCGCGTGCCGGCGAGCGCACTTGCGGCTCGCCCAGCAGGAAAGTGTAGAAAAGACGCGCCCGCGTGCGTGCGTCGGCGGCACTGAATCCGCTTTCCTCAAAAAAACTCATGAGGGAAAAAACACGACGGCGGTCCACGCGCGCGACTGCGGCGGCCACCTTGCGATCGGTCCGGGCCCAGCCGCGGATCGCGGGGTCGTAGCGGCCCATGCCTTTCTGGAGCACGTCCTGCGCGAGCGCCAGCAGGCGCTCGGCGAGCGTCGCGCGCATGGCTTCGATGCGCTCGAACTCGGCGTCGGTCATCTCGCGCGCCCAGTGCTCGAGCAGCGCGTCGAGAAGCTCGCCGCGGTCGCGGAAATGCCAGTAGAAGCTGCCCTTGGTGATGCCGAGCTGCGCTGCCAGGCGCTCCACGCGCACCTCCGCCGCACCGCCCTTGCGCAGGGCTTCGAGGCCGGCCGCCACCCATTGCGCTCTCACGAGCGCTTGTCGAGGAAGCGCGGCGCCTTGACCGAGGACTCGAAATCGCGCGCGATGGTGCCCGGCGCCATGGTGCGCACGACGGGAGTGATCTCGAAGCGGCGCTTGACGGACGTTTCGATCTGCTCGGCCGACGAAGCGTCGCCCAGCTCCACGATGAGCACCAGCTGGTCGAGATCGCCATCGTTGATGACCTCGCAGCGGAAGTCGGCCACCTCGCGCGTAGCGAACAAGTGGTCCTCGAGCGCCGCGTGCGCGATGCTCACGCCGCGCACCTTGAAAAAGCCGGCCGTGCGATGCGCGTGCTTCACCAGCGGGAATACGGCGTACGGGCCTTTTCCGGGCGCTTCACGCAGGCTGACGATGTCGCCGGTATTCCAGCGCAGGAAAGGCGTCGCGTGATTGGTGCGCAGCGGCGTGACCACCAGCACGCCTTCGGCGCCCTCGGGCACCGGCTGCAAGGTCTTCGGATCGAGCACCTCGAGGAACACGAGATCGCTCCACGTGCGGAAGCCGTCGTGCACCGCGTCTTCCGCGCCCATCATGGTGCACTCGGTCATGCCGAAGGAGTCGAACACCTCGGCGCCCCATTCGCGCGCGAGCTTGTCGCGCTTCGCCTGGGAAAGCGGCTCCGCGGTAGTGATGATCTTGCGCACGCCCAGTTCGCTCAGCCGCAGCTCGCGCGTGCGCGCCAGGTTCGCAAGGTGAATGCCGTAGCTCGACATGCCGATCCAGAGCGTCGGCCGGAAAAGCGCGAGCAGATCGAGCTGCAGCTCCGAAGGCGCTGCCGAACCGGCCCCGACCCACGCCATGGCCACGCCCTGCGCCTCGCCGGCGCGCGCCATCATCTGGCCCGCCGGGTGGATGCCGAGCGGCAGCGAAAGGTGCGCCGCCTCGCCCACCCGGGCCCCCGCGCAATCGTAGACGCGCCGGAAGCCGATCATGGCCCAGCGCAGGTCTTCTGCGGTGCGCGGATAGAACAGCGGCTTGCCTGTCGTGCCGCCGGAGCGCCAGAACTGCCGCCAGTCCTCGCGCGGCCCGATGCAGAAGCCGCCGTAGAACTCCTGCGGCGACAACGCGCGCAGCGATTCCTTCTCCAGCACCGGAATATCGAGCCAGTGACGCACCGCTTTCAGCCGATCGCGGAAAAAAGGCGAGCGGCGCGCGCGCTCGAGCGCCGTGCGCTTGCCCTCCTCCTGGATTGCCGCCAGCTCTTCCTTCGAGCGCGGCAGCGCAAGCTCGTCCATACGGTACCGTATACTAACGCCATGTCACGCATGCTGCGGCAGGGAATGCCGCTCGCACCGCCCGTCGATGCGGCCGAGGTCAAGCGGCGTGCCCTGGAGCTCGGCGCCAACCTGTGCGGCATCGCCTCGGCGGCGACGCTGAACGCCTTCCCGCCGGATCCGCGCTGGCCGCAGACGCCTGACCGGATCTCCCCTTACTGCAAGAGCGTGGTCGTGATTGTGCAGCGCATCCCGGCCGGCGCCTTCCGCTGCAAGTCGAACATCCCGGTGCAATACCTCGACATGCTGGTGCTGCGGCGCATGGACCGGGTGGCGCTCAAGCTCGCGCAGGAGCTCGAGCGCCTCGGCCATCCTTCGTTCGCGCTTGCCGCGCAGGAGACCGACTGGAACCTGAAGCGCGCGAGCTACGCCCGGCTCTCGACGCGGCACCTGGGCGTGGAAGCCGGGCTCGGCACGCTAGGCCTGGAAGTGAATATCCTCACTCCGGAATTCGGGCCGAGGCTCTACCTCACCGGCATCCTGACCGAGGTCGAGCTCGAGCCCGACCAGCGCATGGAGGAGCAGGTTTGCATCGGCGAGTCGTGCAGCCGCTGCCTGCATTCCTGCCCGCCCGACGCAGTGCGCCAATGGGGCCTGGACAAGGCCGGCTGCGCCACCGAGGCGCAGGAATTCGGCTACGCGCAGATCACGCGGTTTTTCGAAAAATTTCTAGGCATGGAAAAACAAGATCGTAAAAGCGCGGTCCGGTCGCGTGATGTCTTCGGCTTCTGGCAGGGGCTCCTGCGCGTAGTCGGCTCGTTCGGCGACTGCCCGCGCTGCCTCGCGGTGTGTCCGGTCGGCAACGACTACCACGCGCATCTCGCGGACATCCAGAAACACATTCCCGAGAAAACGCCCGAGAAAGTCGCGAAGGCGGCGGCGTTCAAGCAGGCGCGCAAAAGCGGCGATGACGTACCGGGGCTGTCCGCGTGGAACCGGCGCTGGGTCGGCGAGAAGGGCTACCAGGGCATCGTCGCGCGCCAGCTGCAGGAGTTCAAGCGCCTGCAGAAAGAGAAGGAGAAGCAGTGAACGTCTTCAAGCGGCCGCTTACGGCACGTGAGGTGAAAGAGAAGGCCCTGTCATTAGGGGCCGAGCTGGTTGGCATAGCCGACGGCTCCAAGCTGAACACCAGCGCGGTCACCGAGCACGACGGCGGACGAGCGATCGTTCTGGGCGTGCGCCTGCAGGCGGGCACCTCGCGCATCCTCGCGTGGAACGATCGCAACAAGTACTACAACGACGAGCTCTCGCTCACCTTTCTCGAGGAGCTGTCGCTCGAGCTCGTGTACTGGCTCGAGGATGCCGGCTATCCGGCGATCATCGTGCCGCCGACGCACGTCGATCCGTGGCGCTACGAAGGCGATCCGCGCAAGCACCAGGAGCCGCTGATCTCGCTGCGCCATGCCGCGGTCGAGGCCGGGCTCGGCACGCTCGGCTTGAACGGCCAGCTCATCACGCCGCAGTTCGGCCCGCGGGTTCTCCTTACCGCGGTGCTGTGCTCGCTCGACGTGGAATGCGACCGGCCGATGTCCGAGGCCTTGTGCCTCGGGCCCGAATGCGGCCGCTGCCTGAAGGCCTGTCCCGGCGACGTGGTGCAGCAATGGGACCGGGACTGGGACGCGTGCGACCGCTATCGCTCCCCGCACGGCTTCGCGCAGCTCTCCGAGTATCTGGGGCGCGTGATCGACGAGCCGGACCTGCAGAGGAAGAAGGACATGCTGCGCTCGGAGGCGAGCTTCGACCTCTGGCAGAGCATCCTGCGCGGCGCCGGGGTGATCACCGGCTGCCGGCGCTGCGCGGACGTCTGCCCGGTCGGCGCCGACTACGAGCCGCTCCTCAAGGATGCCCTCGAGGCGATTCCCGAAGACACCCCGCAAAAGCAAGCGCGCCTGCGCGCCATGATCGCCGCCGAGCCCGCGGCGGCCTACGAGCGCCAGATCCGCTGGATCGGACGGCGGCCGAAAAGCGGCTAGAATCCGGCGGTCACTCTGAGGAGGGGACCGCCCATGAAAGCAAGACTCGTCGCCGCCGTTGCCGCGGCGGCCTTCAGCTGCAGCACCTTCGCCGCCGATCGGATCAAGATCGGTTTCATCAGCACGCTGTCCGGGCCGAACGGCGCCATCGGCGTGGAGATCCGCGACGCCTTCCAGCTCGCCGTGAAAATGAACGGCGGCAAGCTCGGCGGCCTGCCCGCGGAAGTCCTGGTCGCCGACGACCAGTTCAAGCCCGACCTCGGCCGCCAGGCCGCGGAGAAGTTCGTGAAGCTCGACAAGGTGAATTTTCTCACCGGCATCGTGTTCTCGAACATCATGCTCGCCTCGGTGCCGATCGCCTTCGACAACAAGACGATCTACGTCAGTCCCAACGCCGCGCCGTCGCCGCTCGCCGGCAAGCAATGCAACCCGTATTTCTTCGTCGCCTCCTGGCCGAACGACGCCTACCACGAGGCCGCCGGCCAGCACGCGACCAACAAGGGGTACAAGAGCGCCTACCTGATCGCGCCGAACTACCAGGCCGGCAAGGACTCGCTCGCGGGCTTCAAGCGCTTCTACAAGGGCCAGGTCGCCGGCGAGGTGTATACGCAGCTCGGCCAGCTCGATTATTCCGCCGAGCTCGCGCAGCTGCGCGCCGCCAAGCCCGACGCGCTCTACATCTTCCTGCCGGGCGGCATGGGCATCAATTTCATCAAGCAGTTCGTCGCCGCGGGGCTCTCCAAGGACATTCCGCTCATCGTCCCCGGCTTCGGCGACGACCAGGACATCATCCGGCCGGTGGGCGAGCCGATGCTCGGCCTCTTCGACACCGCGCACTGGGCGCTCGACTTCGACAACGCGGCAAACAAGAAATTCGTGGCCGCTTTCGAGAAGGAGTACAACCGCCTGCCCACCATATACGCCTCGCAAGGCTACGACACAGCGCTGCTCATCAATGCGGCAGTGCGCGATGTGAAGGGCAAGGTGGAGAACGTCGAGGCGGTGCGTAAAGCGCTGCGTGCGGCGAAGTTCGAGTCGGTGCGCGGCGCGTTCAAGTTCAACAAGAACCAGTACCCGATCCAGAACTACTACCTGCGCGTGATAGCGAAGGACGCCAAGGGACGCCTCGTCAACAAGACCATCGGCACGGTGTTCAAGGACCGCGGCGACGCCTACGTGCAGGACTGCCCGATGAAGTAGGCGGGCAGCCGCCTCAGAGGACAGCCGAAAGCGCGGCGCTTCCCGACTGCAACGCGGGAAGCAGCCGCTGCTTCATCATCGCCGGCGTCATGCGCGCCGCCTGCTGGCTGATGCCGAGGGCGAGGACTACTTCGCCGCGCGGGTTGCGTACCGGCACCGCGATCGAGCGCAGCCCGGTCTCGAGCTCTTCGTCGTTGATCGCGTAACCCTGGCCGCGCGCGTGCAGCACCTGCTCCATGAGCTCGCGCTGGCTCGTCACTGTCTTCGGCGTGAGCTTGCGCGGGCGCGCGCTCTTCAGCCATCGATCGAGCGCTTCGTCGTCCAATCCCGCGAGCAGCACGCGGCCCATCGCCGTGCACCAGGCCGGCAGCCGCGTGCCGATCGACGCCATCGCCGAGAGCAGCCGCCGCTTCGCCGAGTGCGCGATGAAGAGCACGTCCGGGCCGTCGAGCACCGACAGCGAGGCGGCCTCGCGCGTCTGGTCGGCGAGCGCTTCGAGGACCGGTTGCGCAAGGCGCGGAATCGACGCCGTGGATAGAAACGCATAGCCGAGTCTCAGCACGCGCGGGGTGAGCGAGAAGAATTTGCCGTCGTAGTCGGCATAGCCGAGCGACGCGAGCGTCAGGAGGTATCTGCGCGCCGCGGCGCGCGTCACTCCTGCCCTGCGCGCCGCTTCGCTCAGCGTGAGCCTGGGATGCGAGGCGCTGAAAGCCTCGATGACGCCCAGCCCCTTCTCCAGCGCCGCCACGAAATCGCGCTCGTTCACCGCGACCATGATGATGTGCGCATGCCGCACATGTCCAGCGCGCGCGTTGATCGCGGTCAATGACCGCCCGCGAAAACCAGCTGCCCACGGCGTGTGCGGCATGCGAACATGGTCGGGTACGAACTTGGAGAGGAGAGACGCTTGGCACACGGCGACATGCGGAGCTTTCTGGCGGCCATCGAGTCGACCGGGGACCTGATCAAGATCGACGACGAAGTGGACTGGGACCAGGAGCTCTCGGGCATCGGCCGCCTCGGCTGCGAGCGCAACGCGCCCACGTTCCTGTTCAACAACATCAAGGACTATCCCGGCTGGCGCATCGCCTGCAATCCGATCGCGACCTGGCGGCGCATGGCGGTCGCGCTCGGCCTGCGGCCGGACGCGCCGGTGCCCGAGCTGTACAAGACGTACGCCGAGCGCGAGCAGCACCTCGTGCCGCCGGTGAAGGTGAAGGACAGCCGCTGCAAGGAAGTGGTCATTCCGGGCGACAAGGTGAATCTCTTCGACCTCCCGGTGCCGATGGTGCACGAAGGCGACGGCGGGCGTTATCTCGGCACGTGGGACCTCGTGGTCTCCAAGGACGCGAAAAGCGACTGGGTGAACTGGGGCATGTACCGCTTCATGGTGCACAACGAGCGGCTGCTCACCGGCTTTCCGCGTCCGACGAGCCACCTCGGCAAGATGCTCCTCGACGGCTACGTGCCGCAGGGCAAGCCGATGCCGATCGCCATCGCCATCGGCTGCGATCCGCTGAGCCACCTCGCGGCCGCCGCCACGTTCCGCATCGCCGGCAACGAGTCGGAGCTCGCCGGCGGCCTGCGGCGCGCGCCGGTCGAGCTCATCCAATGCGAAACGTCGGACCTTTACGTCCCGGCCGACGCGGAGATCGTCATCGAGGCCGAGGTCTATCCCGACCGCGTCAATCAGGAAGGCCCGTACGGCGAATATCCCGGCTACCGCAGCGGCGAGATGGGAAACGCCATTTGCGCGCGCGTGCGCGCCATCACGCATCGCAAGGACCCCATCCTCACGCTCGACACCACGGGGTTCATGGACTCGAGCGCGACCACCACCTCGATCTCGGGCGCGATCGCGATCCAGCGCCGGCTCGAGGCGAACGATATCCCGGTGAAGGCGGTCTACGTGCCTCCGGAAGGCGGCGTGCACCTCGCGATCGTCTCGGTGCGCAAGGGCGGCGCCGACATCGCGCGCAAGGTAGTGGAGACGCTCACCGTGCGGCGCGCGCTGATCTCCAAGGTGATCGTGGTCGACGAGGACGTCGATGTCTTCAACATCGCGGCGGTACTGCACGCCTTCGCCACCAAGTGCCATCCGGCGACCGGTATCCACGTCACGCGCTACGTCGGCCGCGCCAATACGCTTACGCCCGCCTATACGCAGGAAGAGCGGGTGACGCGGACCGGCGCCAGCGTCGCCTTCGACGCCACCTGGCCGCCGGGCTGGGCCGCGGACGCCACGCCGGTGCGCGCGACGCTCGACTCGATGTATTCGCCCGACATCCAGCGCCGCGTGCTCGCGCGCTGGAAAGCGCTCGGGCTCTGAAGCGAAGGGGACACGATGAGCAAGGAATACGAAATCTTCGCCCGCCATCCCGAGCGGGTGCTCTCCGGCCGCGAGGTCGTGCTTACGCTGCGCGATCTCACTCCCGGGCGCAGCAAGTACCGCGGCATCAACGTGCGCGCAGTGGTGTCGCGCCCACCGCGCCCGGGCGAGCCGACGCTGTGGATCCGCTCGGTCGTCGGCCTGCGCGACCCCAAGCCGTGCAGCGTGCGCATCGTCGAAGAGCTTCCCGAGGCGTTCGAGGCGGTCCCCTACAGCGACTTCTTCGAGGCGATGGAGCGCGCGGAGCGCCGTTGATCGAGACGCTGACCGAGGCGCTCTCACGTCACGCGCGTGAACGCGCGGGCGCGCCGGCGCTCACCGACGGCCGCGCGCGCCTCGACTGGGGCGAAACCAAGGCGTGGGTGGACGCGGCGGCCGCATGGTTCGTCGAGCACGGATTGCCGCGCGGCGCTCCGGTGCTCGGCTGGCTGCCGAATTGCGCGGAGTTCTACCTCGTGCGGCTCGCCTGCGAGCAGGCGGGGCTTTTCTGGGTGCCGGTGCCGGCGAGCCAGGGCAAGCGCGAGCTCGCATCGATCGCCGAGCGGGTGCGTCCAAGCGCCGTCTTCGCCCTGGCGCGCTTTCGCGAGCGCGATTACGCGGCAGAGCTCGACGAAGTGCTGTCGCGGTTGCGCCTCGAGCCGCTGCGCATCACGGTGCCTGCCGCCGAGCTATTGCGCTTGCAGGGCGCAGCACCCGTCCGCTTTCAGCCTTTGCGCCTCGACGAGCCGGCGCACGCGCTGCCCACCACCGGCACCGAAGGCACGCCGAAGCTCGCCATCTACACGCTCGACGCGGCGTGCACGCGCGCGCATGCGCAAGCCGAGCTGCTCGAGCTTTCGCCCGCCGACGTCCTGCTCACGCTTTCGCCCGGCGTGGGTCCCGCGCGCGCCGCGTGGCTCGCTGCGCCGATTGCCGGTTCGCGCGTCGCCGCCATGCCTGAGTTCCACGCCGACGCGGCGCTCGAGCGTATCGCGCAAGAGCGCGCCACCATCGTCTGCGGCAGCCCCTCGCAACTGGCGATGCTCGCGGCCAGGCTTCGCAGCGCCGACACTTCGTCGGTGCGTCTTTGGTACACCGCGGGCGCGGTGCTTCCCGCTTCGCTCGCCGAGGAGCTCGAGACGCGTACCGGCGCCGTCGTCGTATCGACCTACGGCGGCGCCGACTACGGCGGCTGGGCGGCACCCTCGCCGCACGACGCGCCGGAAGTGCGCCGCCGCACCGTGGGCAGGCCGCGGGGCGGTACCGAGATGGCGGTCGTCGGCACCGACGGCCGGGCGCTGCCGCAAGGGGCTGTCGGCGAGGTGATCGGCCGCGGGCCCTGCTGCGTCAGCGGCTATATCGGCGAGCCCGGCAGCGAGCGCTGGCGCGAGGGCTGGTTCCATACCGGGGACCTCGGGCGCTTCGACGCCGACGGCAATCTCGCCATCGTCGGCCGGCTGAAGGAAGTGATCATCCGCGGCGGCGACAACGTCAGCCCTTCCGAAATCGAGGCACTGCTTCGTACCTGCCCCGAGATCGCGCAGGTCGCGGTGATCGGCGTGCCCGATCCCGTGCTCGGCGAGCGCGTCTGCGCGTGCGTCGTGCCGGCCGGAAAGCGCGTGCCCGAGCTCGAAGCGCTGCGCCTGCGCCTGCGCGAGCAGGGGCTCGCGCCGTTCAAGCTACCGGAGAAGCTGCTGCTGCTCGAGGCGCTGCCGCTGGTCGGCGACAAGGTCGACCGCCGCGCGCTGTTCCAGTTTGCCTTTGAGAGGAGATCGTCATGAGGAAGGCACTGAAAGCTCTATTGGGAATCGTACTGACCGGCGTCGCATCGCTCGCGGTGGCACAGAACTGGCCGGCGCGGCCGGTGCACTTCGTCGTGCCGTATCCCGCGGGCGGCTACTACGACGTGCTCGCGCGCGTCATCGGCGCGGAGCTCGCCGAAACGCTCGGGCAGGCGTTTGTCGTCGAAAACCGCGTCGGCGCGAACGGCATGGTGGGAACCGACTACGTCGCGAAAAGCGCGCCTGACGGATACACGATCATCATGGGCGGCATCGGGCCGCACGGCATCAACCCGAGCATGTACCCCAACCTGACTTACAGCCCAACGCGCGACTTCGCGGCCGTCATCCACGTCGCCTCGGCGCCGAACGTGCTGGTGGTGAATCCGTCGGTTCCGGTGCACAACGTGAAAGAGCTGATCGCGCTGGCGAAAGCGAAGCCCGGGCAGATCCCGTTTTCCTCCGCCGGCAGCGGCTCCTCGCAGCACCTTTCGGGAGAGATGTTCAACATGATGGCCGGCATCAAGCTCAATCACGTGCCGTACAAGGGCAGCGCGCCGTCCGTTACTGCGGTGCTGGGAGGCGAAGTGTCGATGCTCTTCGGCACCATGGCCGACGTCGTCGCCCACGTGCACGCAGGCAAGCTGCGCGCCCTCGCCGTGACGAGCGAGAGCCGCATCCCCGCGCTGCCGGAGGTTCCGACGATGATCGAGTCCGGCCTGCCCGGGTTCGAGGCCACCGCCTGGTTCGGCGTGCTCGCGCCCGCGGCGACGCCGCGGCCCATCGTCGAGCGCCTGAACGGCGAGATCAACCGCATTCTCAAGAGGCCGGAAATCCTGAAGCGCATATCGCAGCAGGGCTCGGCGCTCATCGTCGGCGGCACGCCGGAGCAGTTCTCCGACTTCATCCGCGCCGAGATCGAGAAGTGGGGCAAGGTGGTGCGCGAGTCCGGCGCCAAGGCGAACTGAGCTCCGGGCAGCCGTGATGGAAGGCTTCCGCGCCTACCGGGTGCGCGAGGCCGGGAAGCTCGGCGGCCTCGAGCGCGCAAGCCGCGCCGAGCTCGACCACGGCAACGTGGTCGTGCGTACCGCCTATGCGGGGGTGAATTACAAGGACGCGCTCACGGCTAGCGGGCGCCCCGGCATGGCGCGCAAGTTTCCTCTCGTCTGCGGGACCGATCTCTCCGGTGTGGTGGAGTCCTCCGAAGATCCGCGTTTCGGCCCGGGCGACGAGGTTCTCATCCACAGCTTCGGCCTGGGAGCCGAGCACGACGGCGGCTTCGCCGAGCTCGGACGCTTTCCGGCGCAGTGGATCTTCCCGCTCCCCGGGGGCTTGAGCCTCGTCGAAGCCGCTGCTCTCGGGGTCGCGGGCCATTCGGTCGGCGTCGCGCTCGAGCTGCTCGAGAAGAACGGCTTGCGTCCGGAAAGCGGAAAGGTGCTGGTCAATGGCGCGAGCGGCGGCGTCGGCAGCATCGCCATCGATGTGCTCTCGAAGCTCGGCTACCACGTGGTCGCGTTGACCGGCAAAGCCGAGCGCGCCGGCTATCTTCGCGATCTGGGCGCGGCCGAGGTGCTCGAGCGCTCCAGCGTGAGCTTGGGCGGGCGGCCGCTCGAAGAGCAGCTCTGGGCGGCGGCCTTCGACTCGGTGGGCAGCGGGCAGCTCGAGTGGCTGCTGCGCAGCGCGCGGCGCGACGGCCTCATCGCCTCGATCGGCAACGCCGGCGGGAACGAGTTCGCAGGCAACGTGCTGCCGTTCATCCTGCGCGGCGTGCGCCTGATCGGCGTCAACGTAAACAATCCGCGCGCCACGAAGCTACGCGTCTGGCAGCGGCTCGCAAGCGACTGGAAGCCGCGTCATTTCGAGCGCTTCGTGCGCCGCATACGACTGGACGAGCTGCCGCGGGCGATCGACGCGCTCATGGCCGGCACGGCCTGGGGCAGGCACGTGGTCGATCTGGGAAAGGGCTGAACCGGCGCTAAACTCTCGGCCGGTGTCCTGGATCCTCATCCTCGAGCAGTCGCTGAACGGCCTGCAGTTCGGGCTGATGCTGTTTCTGCTCGCGGCGGGCCTCACGCTCGTGTTCGGCATCATGGACATGATCAACCTCGCGCACGGCTCGCTCTACATGCTGGGCGCGTTCCTCGCGTCCACGTTCGTGCAGCTCACGGGCTCGTTCGTCGCCGGCGTGCTGCTCGCCGTGCCGGCGACCGCGGCCCTCGGCATGCTGCTCGAAGTTTCGGTCCTGAGGACGCTCTACGCGCGCGATCACCTCTCGCAGGTGCTCGCCACCTTCGCGCTCATTCTGATCATCAACGAGCTCGTGCGCCTGGTGTGGGGCTCGGACGCCTCGCTGCCGATGCCCGCGGCGCTGTCGGGTCCGGTCGAGCTCGTGCCGGGGCTGCGCTATTCCGCTTACCGCCTGGTGATCATCGGCGTGGGCCTCCTGGTCGCTTTCTTGCTATTCGTTTTGGTGACCAAAACCAAAGTCGGAATGCTGGTACGCGCCGGGGCTTCGAACCGGGAGATGGCGCTCGCCATGGGGGTGAACATCAAGGGGCTGTTCACGGCGGTATTCGGCATCGGCGCGGCGCTCTGCGCGGTCGCGGGCTCCATGCTCGCGCCGCTTTTCGCCGTGCAGGTCGGGATGGGCGAGAACATCCTCATCGTCGCCTTCGTGGTGATCGTCATCGGCGGCATCGGCTCGATTCGCGGCGCGTTAGTCGGCGCGCTGCTCGTCGGCGTGGTGGATACCATCGGGCGGGCGTTCCTCCCGGTTCTTCTCGGCACCTTCTTCCAGCCGCGCGTCGCGAGCGCCGCGGGCCCGGCGATCGCCTCGGTGATGATCTACCTCATCATGGCGGTGGTGCTCTACTTCAGGCCCAAGGGACTGTTCCCCGCGCGCGGATGAAGCGCAGCCTCCCTCTCCTGGCGCTCGCGCTCGCGTTTCCGCTTGCCATGCAGGCGCTCGACCAGCTGTTCTACGTGAGCTTCGCGAGCCGGGTACTGATCTACGCCATCGCGGCCACGAGCCTCAACCTGGTGCTCGGCTACGGCGGCATGATTTCCTTCGGGCACGCGGCGTTCGTCGGCACGGGCGCGTATGTCGGCAGCATCCTTGTCGCCGAGGGCGTCACCAGCGCCTGGATCGGCTGGCCGGCCGCGCTCGCGGTGTCGGCAGCGCTCGCCGCGATCATCGGCGCGGTCTCGCTGCGCACCCGCGGCGTGTACTTCATCATGATCACGCTCGCGTTCGCGCAGATGATGTTCTACCTCGTGAACTCGATGAAGGCCTACGGCGGCGACGAAGGCCTCACGCTGCCGCAGCGCGCGGAGCTCGGCTTCGGGCTCGATCTCGGCAACGAAATGGTCTTCTACTACGTCGTGCTCGCCATCCTGGCGCTCACGCTGTATGGGCTTCACCGGCTGATCCAGTCGCGCTTCGGGCGCGTGGTCGTGGCGATCCGCGAGAACGAAGCGCGCGTCGAAGCGATCGGGCTCCCGGTGTACCGCTACCAGCTCGCATGCTTCGTGATCGCCGGCGCAGTGGGCGGACTTGCCGGCGCGCTGCTCGCGAGCCATGGCAAGTACGTGAACCCGAACGTCCTGCACTGGCTGCAGTCGGGCACGCTGATGATCATGGTGATTCTCGGCGGCGTCGGGCACCTGTGGGGCGGCGTGATCGGCGCCGTGGCGCTGCTCTCGCTCGAGCACCTCATTTCCGACTACCCGATTCCCTGGCTCGCGCAGCTTGCGCCGAACTATCAGCAGCACGCGAACCTCGGCGTGGGGATCGTGCTGCTCGCCATCGTGCTCTTCGCCCCGCAGGGGATCGCCGGGCTTCTCGGCAGGAGGCGCCGTGCTCGAGCTTAGAAGCCTCTGCAAGCGCTTCGGCGGCGTCGTGGCGACCGACGACGTGTCGCTCGAGGTAAGCGAGGGAGAGGTGCACGCGCTCATCGGCCCCAACGGCGCCGGCAAGACCACGCTCATCGCGCAGATCTCGGGCAGCCTGCCGAGCGACAGCGGAACGATCCTTTTCGCCGGCGCCGACCTGACGCGCAAGAAGCACTACGAGCGCGTGCGCGCCGGACTGGCGCGCAGCTACCAGATCACCAGCATCTTCAGGCGCTTCAGCGTGCTGGACAATCTCGCGCTCGCGGTCCAGGCGCGCAACGGCTCGAGCTTCTCGTTCTGGAGGCCGGTGGCGGCAGAAGCGGGGCTTTTCGACGAAGCGCGTTCGCTCGCCGAAGAAATCGGCCTCGCAAGCAGGACCGAAACCCTGGCCGGGAATCTGGCGCACGGCGAGCAGCGGGCGCTGGAAGTCGGGCTTGCGCTCGCGACGCGGCCGAAGCTGCTGCTCCTCGACGAGCCGATGGCCGGCATGGGGCTCGAGGAATCGCAGCGCGTGATCGCGCTCCTCGGCCGGGTACGCGCGCACGCCACGATGCTCCTCGTCGAGCACGACATGGACGCCGTGTTCCGCCTTGCCGATCGCATCACCGTGCTCGTCAACGGCCGAGTGCTCGCGACGGGTGCTCCCGAGGAAATCCGCGCGCACCCGCAGGTGAGAAAAGCCTATCTGGGGGACGAGCTTGCTGCTTGAGGTGCAGGGGCTCGAGACCGCCTACGGCACGAGCCAGGTGCTTTTCGGCCTGTCGCTCTGCGTCGCCGAGGGCGAGGCGGTGACGCTCCTCGGCCGCAACGGCATGGGCAAGACCACCACGGTGCGCTCGATCATGGGGCTCTCCCGCCCGCGCGCCGGCGCCATCACCTTCCGCGGCCGGCGCATCGAGCGCGAGCGCCCGGACCGCATCGCGCGCGCCGGCATCGCGCTCGTCCCCGAAGGGCGGCAGATCTTTCCCAACCTCTCGGTCCGCGAGAACCTCGTGGCCTTCGCCGAAAACCGCAGCGGGCGAGCCGATCCCTGGACGGTCGAGAAAGTGCTGGAGTTCTTTCCGCGCCTGGCCGAGCGCGCCGAGAACATGGGCAATCAGCTCTCGGGCGGCGAGCAGCAGATGCTTGCCATCGGCCGTGCGCTGGTGACCAACCCCTACCTCCTGATCCTCGACGAGGCGACCGAGGGCCTGGCGCCGCTCTTGCGCGAGGAGATCTGGAAGTGCCTCGCGCGGCTGCGCGCCGCGGGGCAGACCATTCTGGTGATCGACAAATACATCGAGCGGCTGGTGCAGCTCGCCGACCGCCACACCCTCATCGAGCGCGGGCGCGTCGCCTGGCAGGGCACTTCGGCCGAGCTCGATGCCGACCGCAACCTCTGGCACCGGTATCTCGGCGTTTAGCTCAAACGAGCTTGCTAAATGGGCCTTAACGGAAGGCCGTTCACGCCTTTCTGCAGGACGGCGCAACGGCTGTTGAGCGAAAGGTTCCGCGTATGCCGCGCAACGGATAACAAGTCTCCGCTTGGCGCTTCCTCTAAGCAGCGGGAGATGGACTTAGCGGCGCATCGCCCCTGGAGTAAGGGCTATGAATTAACGGGCGATGGGTATCTTATGAGCCGCACTTTGTTTGGAATCTATATCGAGCCCCTTGCTGTATTCGAGTACATCTCCAGGCGGGAATAATTCAGGGAAATACCAACTAACAGCACGTACAGGAAAAGTGGCATAGACCTTGCGACCACGGGGCGAATCTGACACAAGCAAGGCGTGGTCAATCAGCGAGGACAATAAGTCGCGGGCGACCCGCTCGCCGAGGCCTGTAATCCTAGAGGCGTCGCCGCGTTCGAACTCTCCTTGATTAATTGCTTCCTTAACCAGCCTCCAACCTTCTTCTCTTATTCCGGGAATTGAGATAGCGAACTCGGCGAAGGCGCGTTGAAGTCGATGCTCAAGCGTGTGAAGACCGAAAGAGTCGCGCATGTATTCAACTTGATCGATAGCCGTCTTGAGAACAAATTCGCAGAATTCATCTAGAGCACGTAGGGAAAGATTTCCCCGACCGTCCAAATCGCCTTGTCTTGGCTGATCGGCGTTCTGCAAACGCGCTAAATATGCTTCCCGGTTGCGCGCAAGCCCTCTACTAATCGACCAAAGCCCCGTGCCCATTACGCCAGCCGCCCTAAGCCATGCGTGGGTTAATAGCCGGCCAACTCTGCCATTGCCGTCAAGAAATGGGTGTATCCATACGAAGCGGTGATGAGCTGCAGCGATTCGAGTCAACGTCACAGCTTTGTTGTTAACTGGCCGGTAGAGTTCGACGAACTCCTTCATCAGCTCCGGAATAGCCTGGTACTTGGGGGCAACATGCTGGCCTACCTCAACGTCTTCTTGGCGCCATTCCCCGGGGATTACATTCCCTGTTTTCTTTTCGCCCTTCACCACCTTCATGGAATCTGGCAGACGGTCGTAAAAATGCTTGTGCAGCCACAGGATGAAGTGCAGGTCGTACGGGGACTCCCCGTTCTCAGCTTTGTCACGTGCGGCTTGCTCAGTACGTATATGAGCTGTACCAAGCTCGACTAGCTCGTTCTTCGTCTTCGCTGGGTTGCGCAAATTCGCTTCTACTTCCAGAGGGCGGGTATGTTGCCCCTCAATGAGGTTGGAATAGTATGAATTCGCGTGCAGCATCAGTTCGGCGATGGACCTTGCGGTCCTCGAGGCGACTCGCCCTTCGAGCGCCGACGACTTCTCAATTAGTTCGATAGCCAGATCCGTGAGCCTCTCGCTGGGATAAAAGGGCGACATTTGCTCGAGGTGTTCGTACATGCCGTTTTTTATGCCGATAAAAAGACTTATAATACAGTATGTTAATAAGGATTAAGGATGAGTTCTTGCCGTTAACAAGATAGCCTATGAAATGCCGAAATAAATTCAGTTATTTACTTAGTATAATCAGTATGTTAGTTAATTAATTCAAACATATTTTGCCGATAATAATAATACCATCTCCACGGCAATGGGATACATACCTTTGCCGTGGAGATGGAGCGCGAAGCGCTGCGCTCATACCAGGACACCGTTGGAGGCATGCGGCACATCGATGTTGGGCGATTCATCAACGGTCTACTTAAGCAGTCAGATCTACGAGAAGTAACGATCCAACCGCGGACGAGTAAGAGTGGCGACGGCGCCACTTATAGGTCGTTCGTACGGCATGTACGTGAAAAGGCGACCGCCTTCGAGAACTGTTTGCTTCCGAGGTAAGGCCAAAGCTCAAAGCTTGAAGATCCGCATCGCGTTCCCGCCGCGCACCGCATCGCGGCTTGCCGGCGGCAGCGCGTCGACGCGCGCAAGGCAGCCCTTCATGTCGCCGATGTTGTGCGGATAGTCGGAGCCGTACAGCACCTTGTCCTCGCCGCCGACTTTGAGCGCGAGCTCGAGCGATTCCTGCTGGAACACCACGCTGTCGTAGTAAATGCGTTTCAAGTAATTGCTGGGCCGCTCGCTGATCTTTTCGCGGCAGGCGGGCATGTTGTCGAAGCAGATGTCCAGCCGCCCGGCGATGTAGGGCAGCGCCCCGCCGCCGTGCGCGGCGATCAGCTTGAGGTTGCGATAGCGGTCGAGGAAGCCGTCGAAAATCATGCGGCTCACCGCGAGCGAGGTGTCGAACATGAAGCCCACCGAAGCGATGAGGTTGTATTTCATGACGTCGAGGTGCTTCGTGGCCGGCGGCGCGGTCGGGTGGATAAGCACCGGCAGGCCGCGGCGGTCGATTTCCTTCCACACCGGGGCGAAGCGCCGGTCGGTGAGCGAAACGCCGTCCACGTTCGCAAGCTGCATCACGCCCACGGCGCCGAGCTCGTCGCAGGCGCGCTTCAGCTCGGCAACCGCGAGCTTGGCGTGCTGCCAGGGCAACGAGCACATGAAGCGGATGCGGTCGGGGAACCGCTTCTGCTGCGCCGCCATATCGTCATTGACTACTTTCGCGGCCTCCAGGCTCTGGCGCGGCGCTCCCCAAAACACGTTGGGACTGGTCAGCGTGACGATGGCGATGTCCACCCCGGCCTGGTCCATCGCCTTGATGCGCAGCTCGTAGTCGAACATCCCGGGCATAAGGGTCATGAACGGCGCGCCGTCCTTGGTGATACCGGTCTGGCCGCCGAGCACCTTCTTAAGCTTGTAGCCGCCGCCATGCTTCTTGAGCAACGCGAGGTAGGCGTTGTTGAGCATGTGGGTATGGACGTCGATGACCCTCACGTTTTCCCTCCGTTTCGCAGGAGCCGCAGAATACCCCAGGCGGAATAGTTGCAAACGCACCTAAACCGGCGTTAACGTTGCGCGCGTGCCGGCCATCGCCTTCGAGCTTGACGAGCACCTCTTCTTCTGGCTCACCCAGGTGATCGGCGCGCGCGACCGCCAGCTCAACCAGGCGCTCAAGGGCTTTGGGCTGCGCGTGCCGGAGTGGCGCGCGCTCGCGACGATCTACGCCCGGGAGCGCTGCACCATGAGCGAGCTCGCCGACCTCACGACGATCGATCGCACGACGCTGACACGCACGGTGGATCGCATGGAGCACGCGGGCTGGGTGGCGCGCCGGCCGGACGAAAGCGACATGCGGGTGGTGCGCCTGTCGCTTTCGGCTGCTGGCGCGCGGCTCTTTGCCCGGGTCTGGCCCACGGTGCAGCGCTTGAACCGCGCCGCCGTCGACGGCCTCTCGGCGCAGGCGGTCGCGCAGCTGCGCTCGACGCTTTCACGCATGAAATCGAACCTGGACGATCAGCCCGCCGCCTCGGCGCGGGCCGCATAGGAGGAGGACCCATGCTGCAGGAACGCATTCCCGATTTGACGAAGTATGTCGAGCCCGACCGCGTGCGCCGCGAGGTGTACACCGACCCGGGCATCTTCGAGCTCGAGATGCAGCGCATCCACGAGCGCGTATGGATCTATTGCGGCCACGAGAGCCAGGTGCCGAAGGCCGGCGACTACTACGCCGTGCAGATCGGCCGCCAGCCGATGCTCATGGTGCGCGGGAGCGACGGCAAGGTGCATGTGCTCTACAACCGCTGCCCGCACCGCGGCAACATGATGTGCGGCGACCGCAAGGGCAACGCCGGCGAGTTTTTCCGCTGCTCGTATCACGCCTGGACGTTCCAGCACGACGGCAAGCTGCGCTCGATCCCGATGATGGACTCCGGCTACGCCGGCACGCCTCTCAACAAGGAGAGCCCCGAGCTCTGCATGAAGCCGGCGCCACGCGTCGAGAACTACCGCGGCTTCGTGTTTTCGAGCCTCGCCAAGGACGGTCCTTCGCTGAAGGAATTTCTGGGTAAGGCGATCGTGGCCTTCGACGACATGTGCGATCGCGCGCCCGAGGGCGAGGTCGAGATCGTGCCCAACTGCTTCCGCGTCATCCAGCACTCCAACTGGAAGATCTTCCTGGAGAACCAGCTCGACGCGCTGCATCCGTCGGTGACGCACCAGTCGACCGGCCGCGCCGCGCACGAGGTGGAGAAGGAGATCGCGAAAAAGACCAAGAAAGGCGAGGCGCCGCTCTCGTACCACATGCTGTCCGCCTTCGCGACCGTCACGATCGACAAGTGGGACAACTTCCAGACACTCAACTACCCGTACGGCCACTGCATCCTCACCGGCTACATGGGCCTGCGCCCGCAGGATCCCGATACGCTCGCCTACGACAAGGTCATGATCAAGGCCTACGGCCGGAAGCGCTTCGAGGAGATCGTGAGCGTCAACATCCACCACGTGCTGATCTATCCGGGACTTTCCGTGCAGTCGCCGCTGCAGCAGCTGCGCGCCGTGCGGCCGCTCGGCGTCGACCGCACGCTCACGGAAATCTGGCACTTCCGCCTGAAGGGCGCGCCCGAGCCGATCTACCGCCGCTCGCTCGCCTACTACAACCTGGTCAACTCGCCGGCGACGCTGGTGAACGCGGACGACCTGGAGAACTTCTGGAAATGCCACCAGGGCCTCTCCTCCGACGGCGGCGACTGGGTGAGTTTCGCGCGCCATTTCGGGCGCGACATCGAGAAGGACGGCATGGTCGAGACGGCGCCGAATTGCGGCACGTCGGAGGCGCCGATGAGAAACCAGATGAAGGCCTGGGCGGAGTACATGCGTGGCTAAGAATACTCAACACGAGGTCGAGCAGTTCCTTTACCAACAGGCGGAATTCCTCGACGGCAAGCATTGGCAGCCTTACATCGACCTCTTCACGCAAGACGGCGTGTACTGGATGCCGCCCGAGCCCTCCTACCAGACCTGGGAGGGGCAGGTGGCCATCTTCGCCGAGGACAAGAACCTGATGACCGTGCGCATGAAGCGCCTGCTGCACCCGGATGCCTGGTCGCAGCGGCCGCTGTGGGAGACCAATCACGTGGTCTCGAACGTGATCATCGAAAAGCAAACCAGGGATGAAATCGTGGTGCGCTCGCGCTTCCACATGCTGGAGCTGCGCCGCGACGACGTGCGGCACTTCGCAGGCGCCTACCGCCATGAGCTGAGGAAGACGAAGAACGGCTACCGCATCAAGCTGCAGCGCGTCGACATGGCGAACGCCCAGGCGGCGTACGAGTACGTCCTGCAGGCGTGGGTCTAGGGACCACGCTCGTCCTGACAACGCGCGAGGCCGGCGGCCTCGTTTCGATGGTGGAGGCGATCGAGCTCATCGAGGCGTCGTACCGCGACCTCGGTGAAGGCCATGCCGAAGTGCTCGCGCGCCGGCGCATCCATACCCCGCTGCCGCGCCAGGGCGAGCCGCGCTGGTCGATGCTGAACGTCATCGCAGGAACGGTGCCGCACCAAGGCGTCGTCGCCGTGCGCCTCGACGTGGCGCACATGGCCAAGCCGCTCAGAGACGGGCGCGAGCGGCTCGAATTCCGCGGCGAGTTCTCGGGTTTCGTCCTCGTCTGGGACGTCGGCACGAACGAGCTCCTCGGCATCGTTCATGACCACGCCATTTCCGCGCTACGCGTCGGCGCCACAACGGCGGTGGCGGCCAAATACCTCGCGCGAGAAGACGCCGAAGTGCTCGGCATCCTCGGTTCCGGCAAGCAGGCAGCCGCGCAGGTCGAGGGGCTCCTCAGCGTGCACCCGAGCCTCAAGACGCTGAAGATCTACTCGCCTTCGGTGGACCACCGAAAAACCTTCGCGGGAAAAATCGCCGAGAAATTCAGAATTGAAGCGATTGCGGTGGATACGGCAGAACAAGCGATTCGCGATGCGGACATCGCCGTGGCGGCGACCAACGCCACCGAGACGGTGCTCTTCGGAAAATGGCTGGCTCCTGGCGCGCACGTCGTCGGCATCAAGTCCTCGACGCGGTTCTACCCGCAGCGCGAGCTCGACGACGAATGCGCCCGCGTCGCCGGCCGCATCGTAGTGAACCTGAAGGAGCAGCTCCAGATCGACGATCAGGCGGAGCTGATGGAGCCGCTGCGCAAAGGCCTCATCGCCTGGGATGCGATCCACGAGCTCGCCGAGCTGTGCAGCGGCCGGCTTCCCGGGCGCACGGACGCCCGGCAGATCACCTATCACAACAACAACGGCGGCATGGGAAACCAGTTTGCCGCCGTGTGCAAGCGCGCGCTCGACGTTGCGCGCGAAAGGAAGATCGGTACCGAGCTGCCGGTCGATCTCTTCATGACCCGCCGCCACGGCGACGCTTCCGCTCCATAGAGACGAATGTCCGACACAATCGCAAAGGCAGGAACGATCATTTTGTTGCTCCTGCTGTGGCAGCTCGCGTGGATGTGGGGACTGCCCTCCTACATCCTCAGCCCGCTCGAAATAGCCAAGGAGTTCTTCGCCGCGCTTGGATCGAGCGAGCTCTATGGGCACATCGGCGCGAGCCTGCTGCGCTCGCTGCCCGGCTTCCTGCTCGGCTCGGCCTCCGGCATCGTGCTCGGCCTCGCTGCTGGCGTGTCGCGCCGCTTCGACGAGACGTTCAGCCCGGTGATCTTCCTCACCTACCCGGTGCCGAAGATCGTGATGCTGCCGCTGTTCATGCTGTGGTTCGGCATCGGCGACGTGTCCAAGATCCTGATCATCGCGCTCGCCTGCGTCTATCCCACCTTCATCAACGCCTACTACGGCGCGAGAGTCACGCCGACGATCCTCGTCTGGTCGGGCCTCAACATGGGGGCGGGCCGCTGGCGCATCTTCCGCGCCATCGTGGTGCCGAACGCGGCTCCGCTCATCTTCGCCGGGCTGCGGGTCTCGCTCGCGCTTTCCTTCATCGTCATGTTCGCGACCGAGATGATCAACTCGCGCTCGGGCCTGGGCTACCTCATCCAGCTCGCCGAGAGCAGCCTGCGCTTCGATCTCATGTACGTCTCGCTCGTCACCATCGCGATTCTCGGCTACGCGGGCGATCGGCTGCTGCGCAGCGCGCGACACCGCCTGCTGCGCTGGCAGGAGGCGGCCGAATGAAGCTCGTCCGGCCCCTCGCGCTGATTGCCGCCGTGCTGCTGGCATGGGAGCTCACCGCGCGCAGCGGGCTGTGGAATCCCCTGCTCTTCCCTTCGCTGGTCAAGATCGGTTACGAGCTCGGCCGGTTTCTCGTCCATCCCGAGCGGCTCATGGAGGCGTGGGTATCGCTCTACCGGGCGCTCGGCGGATTTGCGCTCGCCGCGGCCGTCGGGCTGCTGCTCGGCATGCTGATGGGGCGCTCCGCGCGCATCGCCGCGCTTCTGGATCCGCTGTTTTCCGGAACTTACGCGGTCCCCAAGCTCGCGCTCTTTCCGATCTTCATCTTCGTCTTCGGCATCGGCAGCCTCTCCAAGGTGGCGCTCGTCTTCCTCGAGTGCCTGTACCCGATCATCATCGTGACCTACCATGGCGCGCGCGACGTGAACCGCGTACTGCTCTGGTCGGCGCAGAACATGGGCGCCTCGCGCGCCGCGATCCTGCGCCGCGTGGTGATCCCGGCAACCGCGCCCTTCATCTTCGCAGGCTACCGCGTCGCGCTGCCGGTTGCGCTGATCGTGGTCGTCATCACCGAGATGATCAGCTCGGCCGACGGGCTCGGCTACCTGGTGATCTATGCGCTTTCGTCGCTGAAGACCGATCGCATGCTCGCCGTGGTGATCGTCATCTCGGCTCTGGGGCTGGCGCTCGACCGGGCGCTCGTGTTCCTGCGAAACCGGTTGGTATACTGGGATCGGCTCGATACCTACTACGTCTGAGGAGGGCGTAATGAAAAGAACCGCTTGCCTGCTGTTGGGCTTTTTCTGCCTGGCACTACAACTCGCCGCGAATGCGGCCGAGCCGCCGCTCATCCGCTTCGGCCGCGGCTTCGCCGCCGAAGAGCAGGTGTGGCTGATGAGCGCGCGCCCCGATCTCACGCCGAACCAGGGCAAGAGATACCAGCTCAAGCAGATCCTTTTCCAGGCGAACCCGCAGCGCTTCCAGGCTTTCCTCGCCGGCGAGATCGACGCCGGCACCGCGCCCGGCCTTTCGGTGATCTTCGCCAACGAGCAGGGA
This sequence comes from Betaproteobacteria bacterium, assembly GCA_004297625.1. Lineage (GTDB taxonomy): Bacteria > Pseudomonadota > Gammaproteobacteria > Burkholderiales > SG8-39 > SCGC-AG-212-J23. The sequence continues at coordinate 120,265 of SCTY01000075.1, forward strand.
CTCGACATCAAGGTCGTGGCGAGCGTGTGCATGGAGGCGGCGGGCAAGCAGTGGTTCAGCACCACGTACATGACGAAGGACGACGGGCCGGTGCGCTCGGTGAAGGACCTCAAGGGCAGCACGATTGGCGTGGTCGGGATCAAGACCGCCACGGACCTTTGGGCTCGCGCGGGACTGCTCAACGCCGGGCTGCAGCCCGACAGGGACACCAAGGTCGTGCCGCTCGGCTTTCCGGCGATGGGCGACGCGGTGCGCACCGCCAAGGTGGGCGCCGGAACCTTCGTCGAGCCGTTCTATTCGGCCGAGACGGCGAAAGGCGGACTTCGCAAGCTGTTCACGGCGGTGGAGGCCGTGGGGTACGACCACGAGCTCCTCGACCTCTGGTTCGGCGAGAAATTCCTGAACGCCAATCCCGACGCCGTGCGCGCTTTCCTCGCCGACTATGTCGCGGTGACGAAGTACTACCTCGCCAATACCGTCCAGGCGAAGCGCGACCTGCACAAGGCGGGCTTCGTGCGCACGCCGCTCGAGATCTACCTGAAGAACGCCGACTGGAAACGCGATCCGAACGCGCGCGTCAACGTGGAGAGCCTGAAGAAGCTGTCGGTCTTCATGCGTGACAAGCTGCAGTGGCTGGAAAAGCCGGTGAACGTGGACGCTTTGGTGGATCAGAGCTATCTGCCGCGATAGGAAGATTCGCTGCGGATCAGGTCCCAGATGTAGTTGCGGTACTCGTGGCACTGGGCTGATTTCTTGATGTCGAGGTCGCGCGGCCTCGGCAGCTTGATCTCGACTTCCTCCTTCACCCGCGCCGGCCGCGCGGTCAGCACCACCACGCGATCGCCGAGGTAGACCGCTTCCTCGATGTCGTGGGTGACGAAGACCACCGTCTTGCCGGTGCGGTCCCACAGCCGCATGAGCTCCGCCTGCATCAGCTCGCGCGTCTGCGCGTCGAGCGCGCCGAAGGGCTCGTCCATGAGCAGCACTTTCGGATCGAACGCGAGCACCCGCGCGAGCGCCACGCGCTGCTTCATGCCGCCCGAGAGCTCGGCGGGGAAGTGATTGCGGAACTCCCAGAGATCCATCATCTCGAGGTACTTCTTCACCACGGAATCGATCTGCGCGCGCGGCATGCCCTGGGTCTCCAAACCCCAGGCGACGTTGCCCGCGACCGTCTTCCACGGGAAGAGCGCGAATTCCTGGAACATCATGCCGCGGTCGGGACCGGGCTTGCTCACGCGGCTGCCGTAGACCTCGATCGTGCCGCCGTCGCCCGGAATGAAGCCGCCCAGCATGTGGAGCAGCGTGCTCTTGCCGCAGCCGCTGGGCCCGATCACCGTGATGAACTCGCCGTCGCGCACCGTCAGGCGCTCGATGTTCAGGACCTCGATGCGCCTTTCGTTCCTCGCGTAGACCTTCGTGAGCCCCGTCGCCTCGAGCGCAATCGGCCTCACTTAGTCTCCGGCACGACCGGCCAGCCGTGCGCGGAAAGATCGAACTTCACGCCGGCGAGGGTGTACTTCTTCTCGAAGAAGATGCGGCCGCCGAGCTGCGAGAGATCGACCTTGGGCGGCGGCTGCGGCGCGGCGCCGGCCTGCCGCGCGCGAGCTTCGGCGCCCTCGAGGTCGTCGACCTGGAGCCCGAAATGATCCAGGCCGTAGCCCTCCGGATAAGGATTCGGATTTTCCCTGGTTCGCTTCCAGCAAACGATCGCGAGGTTGATGTAGCCGTCGGTGAGATACACCTCGCGCGCGAGGTCGCTGTCCCCGCGCCCGATCTCCTCGAGCCCGAAGGCCTTTTTGAAGAGCTCGGCGGTGACGAACGGATCTTCGGCCGTTATGGCGATGTGCCGGATCTTGCCCATGATTCCTCCTCGTTTGGGTACCTGAGCAGCCCCTCCAGCTCGGCCAGGGCTTTTTCTGCGTTGCGCCCTTCCTGCTGCAGCCGCCGGTTTCTCAGCCAGCATTCGATCATGCCTGAGCGCTGCCCGTCCGCTCCTACTTCGCGCGAAACGCGCATCACGGTTTGCACCCGCGGCCGGCGGCGCCGCGCATAGCTCTCGAGCGCCTTCTCCGGCGTCTCCTTGCCCGCGAGCTCCTCGGCGAGCGCGGCGGCGTCCTCCATCGCCATGCCGGCACCCTGGCCGATGTTCGGCGTCATCGCGTGCACCGCGTCGCCGAGCAGCGCCGCCCGCCCGTGCGCCCAGCGCTCGAGATCGAGCTCCTCGATGGCGGTGAGGATCACGCCGTCCATGGAGCGAAGCTGCGAAAACACCGCCGCGATGCGCGGATCGGTGAATTCGCGGAAGAAGTTTCGGAAATCGGCGACGCTGTCGAAGCGCGGCGGCCGATCGTGCGGCGAATTGAAAGTCGTCCAGACATAAAGCCGCTTTGCCGAGATCGGCACCAGGCCGATGCGCCGGCCATGGCCGAGAAACTCGGTGAAGTGCCCGATGCCGGTATTGTCGACGACCAGCCGGTGCGAGCGATAGCCCATGTAGACCGGCGAGAACTCCCCGAACACGCGGCGGCGCACCTCGGAATGGATGCCGTCGGCGCCGACGAGCAGGTCGGCCTCGAAGCTTTCGCCGCGCGCGGTGCTCAGCCGCACGCCCGCGCTGCCCAACACAATATCCCGAATGCCGACGCCAAACCTTACCGTGTCGCTCGGGAGGCTGCGCCACAGCACATCGAGCAGATGCGCCCGGTGCACGAGCGCGCCGCGCGCGAGCTTCCCGGCGTCGTACAGCGGGCGATAGTCGCGCAGCGCGAGCTTGCGGCCGCGCGCGTCGCAGGTTTCGCGAAGCAGGTAAGGCGACGAGTCGGCGCGCACCGCGTCGGCGAGGCCGTTTCGCTCGAGGACGCGCATCGCGTTCGGGTTCATGATGATGCCGGCGCCGACCGGATCGAGCTGCGGCGCCTTCTCGAGCACCGTGGCGCGCAGCCCGCGCAGCGAAAGCTCGCGCGCGAGCGAGAGCCCGCCTATCCCGCCGCCGACGATCAGAACATCAGCCATCGAGCATGCGGCAGAAGTAATCCCACGAGTGCTCGATGTGCGCCGGCGTCATGATCTGCGCGTGCCGCTTGGCGCGGGTCTCGGTGCGCAGAACGTTTGCCTGCAACCCCGCCGCTCGCCCGAGCAGGTGCGCCCGGCACGCCTTCTCCAGGAACACGCCGACACAGGTGGCGTGCTCTATGGAGGTTCCGCAGAACGTGACGCCGTGGTTCGCCATGAGGACCGCGAAGTGCGGGCCGAGCGAGTGCGCCAGGGCCGCGCCCTCGGCCGGCGTGGTGACGAGGGCCACGTCGTCGGCGTGGCGCGGCAGCTCGACAAAGTAATCCGCGTCGAGCGTAAAGGGCTGCAGCGTATCGGCGGATCCGGAGAACACCGAGGCGTGGAACGGGTGGGTATGCGCGACGACCCGCACGTCCGGGCGCGCTTTCAGGATCTCGGAGTGGATAGGCCATTCGGAGTGCCGGCCGCCTTCGCCCGCGAGCTTCTCGCCCGAGAACGCGACCAGCACGAAATCCTCGGGCCCGCGGATCTCGCCCAGGCCGGCGCGGTTGCGCTTCAGCCAGAACCCGCGCCCCTGCGGATCGCGTAGCGAAACGTGGCCGAGCGAGAGGTCGCCGTGTCCGTTCATTTCGAGAATGCGGCAGGCCTTCGCCAGCCGTTCAAGCGCTTGGTTCGTGTCTTGCATTTGCGGTGGTAGATTATCAAGCGAGACCCATGGCGGCGAACGAGCAACTCGCAATGCTGGTCCAGCCCGACCGCGTGCACCGCGCGGTGTACGCGGACGCGGGAGTCTTCGACCTGGAGATGGAGCGGATATTCGGCCGCGCCTGGCTGGTGCTCGGGCACGCGAGCCAGGTGCCGAAGCCGGGCGACTATTTCACCACCCGCATGGGCCGCGAGCCCGTCATCGTCGTGAGGAAAGACGCCGATGCGATCGGCGTATTAGTCAACCGCTGCGCCCATCGCGGCGCCACGGTGTGCGCCGAAGGCCGCGGGCACGTCGAGCGCTTCGTGTGCCCGTATCACGGCTGGAGCTACGACCGCTCCGGCGCGCTGCGCGCGGTGCCGGTGCCGGGCGGTTACGACAAGAAGAAGCTGGAAAACATTTCTCTTACGCCTGTACCGCGCGTGGCCGTATACCGCGGCTTCATCTTTGCTTCGCTCGCGGCGGGCGGCCCGAGCCTCGAGGAATTTCTCGGCCCGGCGAGAAGCTCGTTCGACGATTTGGTCGACCGCGCCCCGGGCGGCGAGCTCGAGGTGGCGGGCGGCGTGTTCAAGCACGCCTACAACGGCAACTGGAAACTCGTGCTCGAGAACCACCTCGACGGCGCGCATCCGCTCTACGTCCACGCCTCATCGATCGCCGCGGCGCGCGGTGCACCCGAGCCGGGCGCCCCCGGAGCCGAGCACTATTTCGATATCGCGGTGCGCCAGATGCGCCAGAACGGCGCGCCGGAAGCGCTGTGGGAATCGATCGGGGTGTGGGCCACGCCGCGCGGCCACGGCTGGCTCGGCGACTACCACACCGACAAGCGCCTCACCGGGGGCGAGGATCATCCGGTGTTCAAGGAGTACAAGAAAAAGCTCATCCAGAAAGCGGGACAGGCGGAAGCCGAGCGCATCCTGGCCGTCACGCGGTGGAACACCATCATCTACCCGAACTGCTCGTTCATGAGCCAGTTCCGGCAGCTGCGCATCATCCATCCGCTCGCCGTGGACCGCTCGGTGATCTACACCTACTCCTTCCGCATGAAGGACGCGCCCGAGCAGATGTTCCGCGACACCATCGCCTTCGCCAACGTGGTGAACGGCACCGGCTCCCTGGTGCTCGCCGACGATCTTGAGGTGTACGAGCGCTTGCAGCGCGGGCTCGCGTCCGGGACGGCCGAATGGGTCTACCTGGGGCGCGGATACGGACGCGACGCGGATGAAGCCGACGGCACGCGGCGCGGCGCGAGCGGCACCAGCGAAGTCTTCATCCGCGCGCAGCTGCAGGCCTGGCTCGGCTATATGACGCAGCGGTGAACGTCGAACAGTTCCTGTATCACGAAGCGCGGCTTCTCGACACGCATCAGCTCGAGGCCTGGCTCGAGCTTTTCACCGCAGACGCGGTTTACTGGGTGCCCCTGGAGCGCGAGCAGCGTGATGCGCAGCACACCAGCTCCCTCATTTACGACGACCGCACGCTGCTTGGCCTGCGCGTGCAGCAGGCGTGCCATCCGCGCGCGCATGCCCGGCTGCCGCTCGCGCGGACCGTGCACCAGGTAAGCAATGTTTCAATTATTGAAGAGGCCGGGGATGAGCTGAAGGTGGCCTCGACCCTCGCCCTCATCGAATGGAGAAATGAAAAACAACGCCTCTGGGGCGCGCTCGTCGAGCACCGGTTGCGGCGCGCGAACGGCAGCTTCAGGATCGCGCACAAGCGCGTGGAGCTGGTGAATTCCGAGGGCGAGCTCGACGGCATCGCGATCCTGTTTTGACGAAGGTTTTCCTCGATTACGACCAGAAGGCGCTCGACGACCAGTACGAGCAGCGCGTCTGGGTGCCGCACGCCGACGAGATCATCCGGCGCTACGGCCTACAAAGCGATGAAATAAGAAAACGCATCGGCGAACCGAGGACCGAACGCTACGGGCCCACGCCGCCCGAGACGCTGGACATCTACGGTTCGGGAAAAAAGGCGTTCGTGTTCGTGCACGGTGGCGCGTGGAAGCGGCAGTCGAGCCGCGAGAACGCTTTCGCGGCCGAAGGAGTCGTACAAACCGGCGCGGCGTATGTGGCGCTGAATTTCGCCCTGCTTCCGGCGGTGACGCTCGCCGAAATGGTCGCCCAGGTGTGCCGCGGCATCGAATGGAGCCACGCCAACGTCGCGGAAGAGATCGTGCTTTGCGGCCACTCTTCCGGAGGTCACCTTGCGGGGTGTGCTTTAACAAAAACCACCGTAGTCAAGCGCGCTCTTTTAGTGTCCGGTATTTACGACCTGCTGCCTGTGCGCCTTAGCGCGCGCAACGACTACGTCCGGCTCGACGAGCGCCTCGAGCACCAGTACAGCCCGATTCGCCACGTCGAGAAAATCCGCTGCCCGGTGACTGTGGCCTGGGGTGAGAGGGAAGCCGCCGAGTTCTACCGGCAGTCGAGCGAATTCGCGAAACAGCTGGGCGCGCCCACGATCGTCGGCAAGGGCTTGAACCACTTCGAGATCTGCCTGACGCTCGCGGATCCGCGCGCGCCGCTCGGAAAAGCGGCGCTCGACATGCTGCGTTAGCGGTCGCTCGGGCGCGCGCCTGCTGAAACTGCAATAAAGGTCAGAGCGGGCGGCAGAAGGTGTTTCACGGTCGTTGGAGCGGCGAATCTTATAATTTGTTCCCGATGAGCGCGCCGCGCAATACCCAGCCCGTAATCATCGCCGGCGGCGGAATCGGCGGCCTCGCCGCGGCGCTCGGCCTCGCGCGCAAAGGCTTCCGCTCGGTGGTGCTCGAGCAGGCAAGCCAGTTCGGCGAGATCGGCGCCGGCATCCAGATCGCCCCCAACGCCTGGCATGCGCTCGACGCGCTCGGCGTCGGCCAGCTCGTGAAGAAGGAAGCGGTGTTCATCGAGCACCTGCTGATGATGGACGGGGTGAGCGGCGAGCGGATCATCGACATCCCGCTCGACAAGCGCTTCGCGAAGCGTTTCGGCAACCCCTACGCGGTCACGCACCGCGCCGACATCCACGGCTCGCTGCTCGACGGCTGCAAGGCGCTGCCGGAGCTGATCGAGCTTCGCACCAGCAGCCGCGTCGTCGGGTTTTCGGACCAGGGTAGTCCGGTGGAGGTGGAGCTCGCCGACGGTGCGCGGGTTGCCGGCTGCGCGCTGGTGGCGGCCGACGGCGGCCGCTCGGTGATCCGCGAGAAGATCGTGGGCGATCCCCTGCCGCCCGTCACCGGGCACATGTGCTACCGCGCGGTGCTCAACGCCGGCGACGTGCCGAAGGACCTGCGCTGGGCGTCGGCGACGCTCTGGGCGGCGTACAACACGCACATCGTCCACTATCCCCTGCGCGGCTGGAAGCTCTTCAACCTCGTCGCGACCGTGATCGGCAAGCACACGAGCGGCGGCCACAATGAGCTCGCCACGCCCGAAGAGGTGCTGCCGTTCTTCTCGCACTACTGCGACAAGCCCCTCACGCTGATGCGCACGCCCAGGGAGTTCCGGCGCTGGATGCTTCTCTTCCGCCAGCCGGTGGACAACTGGACGCGCGGACGGGTCGCGCTGCTCGGCGACGCCGCGCACTTCATGCTGCAGTACATGGCGCAGGGAGCGGCGATGGCGATGGAGGACGCGGTGTGCCTGGGGCTATGCGCCGAGCGCGCCGACGGCGACTTCGAAAAAGCCTTCCTCGATTACCAGGCGACGCGGCTGGCGCGCGCCTCGCGCGTGCAGATCTCCGCCAACAGCCTCGTCGGCATGATCTTCCATGTGCCCGACGGCGTCGAGCGCCTGGTGCGCAACGACATCTACCGCAACCGGTCCGCGGAGCGTTACTACGACGCGCTCGAGTGGCTCTTCACCCCGCCGGATTACGTGAGGGATTTCCGGAAAAAACCAGCTCCGGGCCGATCTCCGCGACCGAGCGCGCGCCGCAAAGGCGCATCGAGCGCTCGAGCTCGGCGGAAAGGATCTCCAGCGCGCGCCGCGCGCCCGCCTCGCCGCCGGCCTGCACGCCGTAAAGCGTAGCGCGCCCGGTCAGCACGCCATGCGCGCCGAGCGCGCAGGCCTTCAGGATGTCGACGCCCCGGCGCACACCGCCGTCCAGGAGTACCGTCATCCTTGAACCGACGGCGCGCGAAATCTGGGGCAATGCGTCCAACGTCGGCGCCGCTCCGTCGAGCTGCCGGCCGCCATGGTTCGAGACGATCACGCCGTCGCAGCCAATTTCGGCGGCGCGCGCGGCATCGTCGGCGCGCTCGACGCCCTTGAGAAGGAGCTTGCGCGGCCACAGCTCGCGCAGGCGCTTCACCGCCTCCCAGTCGAGCGAGGGATCCATCTCCTGCCCGACCGCCGTCGCGATGTCCGTGCCCTTCGGCGTGCTGAACACGTAGCCCTCGAAATTCGCCATGCCGGGCAGGCCGTGGCGCATGATCTCGAGCAGCCACGCCGGCTTGAAGAGCACGTCGCGCGAATTGCGCCAGTTCGGGTTGTAGGGCGTCCGGAAGCCGTTGCGCGGATCGCGCTCGCGCTTGCCGGACATCGGCAGATCCACGGTCACGAGAAGCGCTTCATAGCCGGAATTTTTCGCTCTGGCGACCAGCTTTTCCCTGAAATCCCGCTGGCGCACGGTGTAGAGCTGGAACCACAGCCGGCCGCCCACTTCTTCGGCGACGCGCTCGATCGTGACAGCGGCCGGCGTGGCGAGCGTGAACGGCACGCCGAAGGCCTTCGCGGCGCGCGCGAGCGCGAGCTCCGACCCGGCGCGGCCCGCGCTGATGCCGCCGGTGGGCGCGATCGCGAGCGGCAGGTTCGCCGCTTTGCCAAAAAAATCTGTTTTCAGGTCAACTGCCGAGACGTCGACCAGCACCTTCGGCAGCAGTCGCACCCGCTCGAATGCCGCGCGGTTCTCGCGCAGCGTGACCTCATCCTCCGCACCGCCGTCGAAGAAATCGAAGATGGCTCGCGGCAGGCGCCGCCGCGCCATCTGCCGAAGGTCCTCGATGTTGATGGCCCGGTCGAAGTGCATAATTGCGGGCTCGACTGTACGGACTAACATGAAACCAGGCAACAAAGTTAAGCGAATCGAGGGGGTGCTCGCCCCGGTGATCACCCCGTTCAGAAAGGATTACTCCCCCGACGCCGGCCGCTTCGTCCGCCACTGCCGCTGGCTGCTGAGAAGCGGCTGCGCCGGGCTCGCCGTGTTCGGCACCAACAGCGAGGCCAACTCGATGTCCGTCGCCGAAAAAAGAAAATTGCTCGAGGAGCTGCTGGCCGGCGGCATCCCGCCTTCTTCGCTCATGCCCGGTACCGGGCACTGCGCGCTCAGCGATTCCGTCGAAATGACGCGCGCCGCGGTGGAACTGGGCTGCGCCGGCGTGCTGATGCTGCCGCCCTTCTACTACAAGGGCGTCTCCGACGAAGGCCTGTATCGCAACTTCGCCGAGGTCATCGAGCGCGTCGGCGACGAGCGGCTGCAGCTCTACCTCTACCACATCCCGCCGGTCTCGCAGGTGCCGATAACCTTGAATCTGATTGAAAAACTGCTTTCCAAGTATCCGGGCATCGTGGCGGGAGCAAAGGACTCATCCGGTGACTGGCATAACACCCAGGCGATGCTCGACGCCTTCGCGAAAGAAGGCTTCGACGTGTTCGCAGGCAGCGAGGTTTTCCTGCTCGACAACATGCGCCACGGCGGCAAGGGCTGCATCACTGCGACCGGAAACATCAACCCCGGGCCGATCGCCGGCGTCTACAAGAACTGGCGTTCCGCGGATGCCGACCGCCTTCAGGCCGGGATCACCGCGACGCGCAAGATCGTGCAGAAGCAGCCGATGATCGCCGCGCTGAAGGCGGCCGTCGCTCACTTCGGCAACGACCCCGAGTGGAAGACCTGCCGCCCGCCGCTCGTCGAGCTCACCGCCGCGCAGGAGGAAACGCTCATCACGGAGCTGAAAGTTGCCGGCTTCACTATGCCCGGCCTCGCGGCTTAGTACGTGCGAAAGCGTATCGCGGGGTCGCGCTTGATCTGCTCGACGAGGGCGACTTCCCAGTCGAGATAGTCGCGCGCACGCTGGCGGTAGTCGGCGCCGTGGTCGTACGGCTTGTACGCCACGTCATCGGGCGCCGTCGTGGCGCGCTCGAACCCCGATTCCATGGGTCGGGTCCAGGCCGCGTTTCCACCTTCGAGCACCACGACCTCGGTGTCCGGCCAGAGCGCGGCCGCCTCGGGGGCCGCAAGGTGGGCGAGAAGGCTGTCTTCCGAGGTCAGCACTAATCTGTTTACTTCTTTGAGGCTCTTCGTCGCTTCCTCGAGCCGGGAGCGCACGCCCCACCACGCCCCCGGGATGTGGCCTCCACGAAAGTGCAGGCTGGTCGAGAGATCGAGCACCGAGCCTGAAATCCCGGCGGCCGTGACCGTCTTCCATCGCGGCACCGGCGCGGGCTTGCGCGGGCCGCTCTCCATCGCAAGACCGGCAAGGTCGTCGAGCACGTAGACGTCGTTCCAGCCCATCTGGTTGAGCCACGACGCGGTCATCACGGCGCGCACGCGCTCGGGATCGACGAGGACCAGGCGCGCGTTGCGCACGGCGACATATTCGTCGGTCGCCTGCACCAGTTGACCGCCCGGCGCGTGGCGAGATCCGGCGACGTGCGCCTGCTCGAACTCCCCGCGTGTGCGCACATCGAGCAGGTATAGGGTGCGTTGCAGGTCGCGTTGCCAGCTTTCTAGCTTTTCTTCGGTCGCAAATTTGACGTGGAAGCGCGAAGCCACCCGCTCGGCCGCCGCAAGCGCCTTGACCTTGCCCTGCTGCGACGGTGGCGGCGCCACACGCTGCGAGCCGCGCTCGCATTCGAATCCGGCGAGCTCCCAGCCCATGGTGCCGTCCTTGAGCGCGACCACCGGGTTCGGAATGCCGGCATTGCGCAACGACTGGCAACCGATAATGCTGCGCGTACGGCCGGCGCAGTTGACGACCACCAGCGTGTCGGGATCCGACGCGAGGTCGTGCACGCGGTAGGCGAGCTCCGCTCCCGGCACGTCGATGCCGCCGGGAATGTTCATGCGGTGATATTCCTCGAGAGGCCTGGAATCGAGGATTACGAGCCGCTTTCCTTCCGCAAGATGTCTTTTCAGCTCTTCAGGCGGAACTCTCGGCGTCCCGTAATGATGCTCGACGAACTCGCCGAAGGCCTTCGAAGGAACGTTCACTCCCCTGAAAAGCTCGCCGCCGGACGCCTTCCAGGCGGCGCAACCGCCTTCGAGCGCGCTTACGTCGGAGTAGCCGAGCGCCGTGAGCCGCGCGGCCGCTTTTTCGGCGAGCCCTTCGCCGCCGCCGTCGAGGAGCACCACTTTGGCGCCGCGGCGCGGGACGAGGTCGCCGACCACGAGCTCGAGCCTGGAAAGCGGCGCCGGGCAGGCGAAGAACGGATGCCCGCGGTAGTGCACGCCCTGCTCGCGCACATCGAGAAGCGCGAGCTCGCCGCCGCCGGCGAGCGCCGCCTGGAGCTCGGCGCTCGTCATTGGATCCGGTAGATTTCTTCCTCGAAATTGCCGCGCGAGACGCTGAGCGTGGCGCGCCGCTTTTCCATCAGCGCGGTCATGACGGCGTGCTCTGCGCCCTTGTCCCAGCGCAGCTTGTAAATCTCGTGCGACGCGCTGCCCGGGTTTTCTATCTTGTCGCGCGTCTCGGCGCTCGGCGCGCCGTACTGCGACTTGAGGAATTTGGCGACGCGTTCGGCGTCCTTCGTATCGAAGCTGACGTCGAACGCTTCGACCTTGTCGTGCTTCAGATAGAACGTAATGCGCGCGTTCACGCCGCCGAAGCTGATCTTGGCGTCATCGCAGCGCCTGTCGGCCGCGCGGCTCTTCCACTGCAGGGGCTGGCAGCGTGCGCTCGGGAAGCGCGTCAGCACCGTTTTTTCCGGCGCGCCGAGCGCCACGCCGTTGGCGTCGTACGCGGCCGCGCTTTCCATCAAGACAAATAAGAATGCGCTAAGAGCAAGCTTACGCACGTCAGGCCGCCTTCTTCACGCCGGGTTCCTTCACTTCATGGCTCGCCGGCCGCGCCTTGATGCGCAGGTCCTTGAGCTCGGCGCGCTCGCGCGCCGCGTTGCGGAACGCCTGGTCGCGCGCGGTGAGATACTGCGGCGGCCAGAACTGCGGCATGTGCTGGTACCAGGCCGACGCCTGCAGCGTGAAGTAGGGGTTGGCGAGATGCGGGCGCGCGAGCGCCACGAGATCGGCTTTGCCGGCCGCGAGCAGCGTGTTGACCTGATCCGGCGTGGTGACGGCGCCGACGGTCATGGTGGCGATTCCCACCTCGTTGCGCACCCAGTCCGCGTACGGCGCCTGGTACATGCGCCCGTACACCGGCTTCTGCCACGGCACCGTCTGGCCGGTCGAGCAATCGACGAGATCGCAGCCCGCCTGCTTGAGCATGCGCGTGAGCGCGATGAGGTCCTCGCCGGGCAGCCCGCCCGGCGCCCAGTCGGTGGCCGAGATGCGCACGGACATGGGCTTGCGCTCGGGCCAAGCTTTTCTGCATGTCTTGAAAACCTCGAGCGGAAAGCGCATGCGGTTTTCGATGCTTCCGCCGTACGCATCGTTCCGCTTGTTGGTCAGCGGCGAGATGAAGCTCGCGAGCAGATAGCCGTGCGCCATGTGGATTTCCAGCATGTCGAACCCGGCTTCATCGGCATACCTGGCGGATCGCTCGAAGTCGGAAACGACTTTGTCCATGTCCGCGCGGGTCATCGCGCGCGGCACCTGGGAAATGCCCTCGTAGTACGGGATCGGCGAGGCGGAGAGCACGGGCCAGTTTCCGCCGTCGAGCGGATAATCCATGCGCTGCCAGCCGAGCTGCGTGGAGCCCTTGCGCCCGGAGTGCCCGAGCTGCATGCACATCTTCGCCTTTGAATGGCTTTTACAAAACTGAACTATCCTCTTAAAGGCGTCCCGCTGGGTCTCGTTCCATAGCCCCGTGTCTCCAGGCGAGATGCGGGCCTCCGGCGACGGGCAGGTCATCTCGACGTACACCAGGCCCGCGCCGCCGATCGCGCGGCTGCCGAGATGCACGAGGTGCCATTCGCCCGGCACGCCGTCGAGCGCCGAGTACTGGTCCATCGGCGATACGACCACGCGGTTCTCGACCACCATGTCGCGCAGGCGGAACGGCGTGAACATGGGTACCGGCGGGTTGTCGAGATCAATCGCGAAACCTTGCTCATGGATTTTTTTCGCATACCACCTGTGAACCTCGTGCACGAACGCCTCGTCGCGCAGCTCGAGGTTTTCCCAGGTGATCTGCTTCGAGCGCGACATCACGCCGAACGCGAACTGCTGCGGCTCCATGCCCCAGTAGCGCTTCATGTGCTCGAACCAGGCGAGCGACACGTTGGCCGCGTGCTGGGTTTTCTCGACCTCCTCGCGTCGCGCCGTATCGTAGATCTTCAGCGCCTTTCGGACGTCCTGTTCCTTCCTGAACGCTTCATAAAGCGCGATGGCGTCCTCCATCGCGAGCTTGGTGCCCGAGCCGATCGAGAAATGCGCCGTCGCCTTCGCGTCGCCCACCAGCACCGCGTTGTCCTTCACCCAGGTCTCGTTGGTGATGTTGGGGAAGTTGCGCCACAGCGAGCGGTTGGCGATGAGCGGATGGCCGTCGAGCTCCTCGGCGAACACGCGCTCGAGCACCGGCAGCATATCCGCCTCGGAAAGCCGGTCGAAGCCGAAATTGCGCCAGGTCTGCTCGTCCATCTCGATCACCCAGGTCGAGCGGTCGGCTTCGTACTGGTAGCAGTGCGCGAGCAGCACACCCTCGGGCGTCTCGCGGAAGAAATACTTGAAGGCGTCGAGCGGGCGCGTGGAGCCGAGCCACGTGAACTTGTTCGGGCGCAGGTCGACGCTCGGCCGGAAATGCTCCTTGTGCGTTTCGCGGATGCGCGAGTTGATGCCGTCGGCGACGACGATGAGATCGGAGTCTGGAAACTCCTCGAGACCGCTGACCTCGCGCTGGAAGCGCATCCGCACGCCGAGCTCGCGCCCACGGTCCTGCAGGATGTTGAGCAGCGCCACGCGCGAGCAGCCGCAGAAGCCGTTGCCGCCCGAGCGCAAGACCTTGCCCTTGTAGACGATGTCGACGTCGCCCCAGTAGGCGAAGCGCCGGCGGATGCGCTCGTAGGTCACGAGGTCGTAGGCCTTGAAGGTATCGAGCGTCTGGTCGGAGAACACGACGCCGAAGCCGAACGTGTCGTCCGGGCGGTTGCGCTCGTAGACGGTGATGTCCCAGCGCGGCCAGGCTTTCTTCGCGAGCAGCGCGAAGTACAGGCCGCCGGGCCCGCCTCCGATGACGGTCACCTTCATGGAATCACCGCGTTCGCCTCGATCTCGAGGCGCGCCTGCGCATCCACGAGCCCGCTCACCTGCACGACCGTCATCGTCGGGTAGTGCTTGCCCATGAGCTCGCGATAGGCGGCGCCGATGTCCTTCAGAGCGGCGAAGTACTCGTCCTTGTCGAGGATGAACCAGGCGAGGCGCACGACGTGCTCCGGGCGCCCGCCCGCCTGGGCGAGCACCTCGAGAACGTTCGCGAGCGCCTGGCGGAACTGGCCGCCGAAGGACGCCTCCTTCCACTCTCCCTGTCCGGTGCAGCCGATCTGGCCGGCGATGAACACGAGGCGTCCGGTAGCGGCGATGCCGTTGGAATAACCTTTTGCGCGAGCCCACGCGGGCGGTTGCAGTGTTTGCATCACTTGCTCCTTAGCTTGAAGCGCTGCAGCTTGCCGGTCTCGGTGCGCGGCAGCGAATCCATGAACTCGATCGCGCGCGGGTACTTGTACGGCGCGATGGCGTTTTTCACATGCTCCTGCAGCGCTTTCACCGTCTCTTCGCTTTTCGGCACATCCTTTTTCAGGACGATGAACGCCTTGACGATGGTGCCGCGCTCCGCATCGGGCCATCCGACCACGCCGCATTCGCCGACCGCGGGATGCGTGAGCAGCGCGCCTTCCACCTCGGGCCCGGCAATGTTGTAGCCGGCCGAGATGATCATGTCGTCGGTGCGCGCCCGGTAGAAGAAGTAGCCCTGCTCGTCCCTCAGGTAGGCGTCTCCGGTGATGTTCCAGCCGCGCTGCACGTATTCCTTTTGCCGCTCATCGGCGAGGTAACGGCAGCCGGTCGGCCCCTTGACGGCGAGTTTCCCGACCTTGCCCGGCGGGCAGACGCGGCCTTCCTCGTCGAGCACCGTCGCTTTGTAGCCCGGTATCGCATAGCCCGTGGCGCCGCGGCGCGCGCGCTCGGGGGTGTGCGAGATGAAGATATGGATCATCTCGGTCGAGCCGATGCCATCGATGATCTCGATGCCGGTCGCCTCCTTGAAGAGCTGCCGCGTCGCGTCCGGAAGCGCCTCGCCCGCCGAAACGCATTTCTTGAGCGAGCCGAGATCGTAGTCCTTCGCCGTTCCAGCCATCTGCCTGAACATGACCGGCGACGAGAAGCACACGCTGGCCTTGAAGTTCTGAATGGTCTCGAGCAGCGTCTGCGGCGTGTGCTTTTCTACCAGCACCGTCGAGGCGCCGTAGCGCAGCGGGAAGCACAGCATGCCGCCCAGGCCGAAGGTGAAGGCGATCGGCGGCGTGCCGCAGAAAACGTCGTCCTTGTGGACCTTGAGGCAGGAGCGCGGGAAGGCGTCGCACATCGCGATCACGTCGCGGTGGAGGTGCATCGTGCCCTTGGGCTTGCCGGTGGTGCCCGAGGTGAAGGCGATGAGCGCCACGTCGTCCGCCGCGGTCGCGGCGTTGCTGAACCAGAGCGGCTGCTTCAGCGCCAGCGTATCCAGCGAGTCGGGTGCGTCGTCGTACCAGTAGCTCACGGTCTTCAGGGTCGGGCAGCCGGCCATCGCGGCCTTCAGCTCCGCGTCGATGCGCTTGTCGCAAAGAGCGTGCGAGATCTCGGCCTTCTCGATGATGTCGGTGAGCTCCTTGGCGCGCAACAGGGGCATCGTGGCGACGCAGATCGCGCCGGCCTTCATCACGGCGAACCAGCAGGCAGCCATCATGGGGTTGTTGGGCCCGCGCAGCAGCACGCGGTTGCCGGGCTTCACGCCGAGCTCGCGCACCAGCACGTTGGCGAGACGGTTCGCCTGCGTGAAGAGCTGCGTGTACGTGCATTCGCCGTCCGCGGAGCGCAGCGCGACGCGGTGCCCGTACCCGCGGGTCACCGGCTTGTCGAGCAGCTCGGTGCCGCAATTGAGCCGCCCGGGATACTGCAGCTCCGGCAGCTCGAACAGGAATTCGGGCCATTGGACCTTCGGCGGCAGGTTGTCACGCGCGAAGGTGTCGACGTGCGCGGTGTACTTCATGGTTTGGCGAGCTCCTTTTCGACGGCATGCTGCTTCACTTTGGCGAGCAGCCTCAGAAGGTCGTCCTGCTCCCGGCGGCTCATGCCGCCGAAGAGCTCCACCACCCATTCCTCGTGCGCGCGCGCCATCTCGGCGAAGCTGCGCTCGCCGCTGCGCGTCAGGCGCACGCGGAACGCGCGCCGGTCGGCGGGCTCGTCCAGGCGCTCGACCAGCCCCTCCTTCTCGAGCTGGTCGACGATCGCGGTGACGTTGCCGCCGGTGACCATCAGCAGGCGCGACAGCTCGTTCATCTTCAGGCCCTCGGGATGGCGCTCGAGCTGCGCCATGAGGTCGAAGCGCGGCAGGGTGGTGGCGAAGCGCTCGCGCAGGCGCGAGCGCACCCTGCGCTCGATCATCTGGGTGCAGGTGAGAAGGCGCAGCCACACGCGCAGCGCGCGGTGGTCGGCGGCGCGCGCTATGGTTTCACGGTCGCGTAGCAGAAGCAGGTACTCCAGGCCTCAATAGATGAAGCTTGAAGCAATCAGGCGAAGCTTGTCAATCGCGCGAGGGCAGGCGATACAGCCAGGTGGCGAGCAGCACGCCGAAGGCGGCGAGCGCTGTCTGCAGCCATCCCGGCCGCACGAAGAACGCGATCGACGCGCCGAGCGAGAGCGCCATGAGCGCGATCGCCCACAGCTTCACGCGGTACGGAATCGAGCGATAGCGGCGCCACTCGCGCACGGTCGGGCCGAAGATGCGATGGTTCATCACCCAGTTGTAGAAGCGCGGCGAGGCGCGCGCGAAGCACGCGGCCGCCGCGAGCACAAACGGCGTCGCCGGCAGCAGCGGCAGCAACACCCCGAGGATCGCGAGTCCCACGAACACGAAGCCGGCGCCGAGGAACGCATGGCGCACCAGCGCCGAATCGTGCGGCCGCACCTCGAGCGAGAAATCCTCTTCGCTCATTGCGGCAATATAATCTGCGGATTACGGAAAGAATTGAGATGGCTCAAATTCTGAATCTTGCCCGCGTCGCCGCGCTGGCGCTGCTGCTTGCGCCGTTCGGCGCGGGCGCACAGCAAGCCGATACCGCCGAGCAGGAAATTATCACCGGCATCGGTCAGTGCCTGGTGCAGGGGCTTCCCGACGACTGGGTGGCGGCGCACATGATCGTCGATCTGCCTTCGCCCGGCGCCAGCACCGGCAACGTGCGCTACCTGGTGGCGCGCAAAGGCGCCGAAGACAAGCTCGAGAGCTTCACGCCCTGCGACACCGACATGCCGGCGCGCATGCTCGTCGAATTGCGCGACAAGCAGCCGCTCGAGCGTCAGGGGTGGGCCTCGGCGCGGCTGGTGGTGGAGCGCGACGGCGCCTTCCGCCTCAACTACGATTTCCCGCCCAAGTAGGCCGAGGCCTTCCTGAGAAAGTCGAAGTCGCACCCCTGCTCCGCCTGGAGCACGTGCTCCATGTAGAGCTTGGCGTAGCCGCGCACGGGCGGCGCGACCGGCGGCCGCCACGCGGCCTTGCGTTTTCGCATCTCGTCTTCGGAAACCAGGAGCTCGATCCTGCGCTCCTTCACCGAGATGCGGATGCGGTCGCCGCTGCGCACCAGCGCGAGCGGGCCGCCGATCGCGGCCTCCGGCGACACATGAAGGACGATGGTGCCGTAGGCAGTGCCGCTCATGCGCGCATCGGAGATGCGCACCATGTCCTTCACTCCGGCGCGGGCGAGCTTCGCGGGGATCGGCAGGTAGCCCGCCTCGGGCATGGCGTAGCCGGACTTCGGGCCGGCGTTCCGCAGCACCAGGAAATCTTCCGCGGTGACCTCGAGGCCCGGCTCGTCGATGCGCGCCGCAAGGTCGTCGAGCGACGAGAACACCACCGCCCGGCCTTCCTTCTCGAAGAGCCTGGGATCGGCCGCAGAGCGCTTGAGAATCGCGCCGTTCGGCGCGAGCGAACCGAAGAGCGCGACCAGACCGCCTTGGCGTGAAAGCGGATCCTTGAAGCTCTTCACGACGGCGCGATCCACCCATCCGGGCTCGGCTTCGAGCAACTCGCCGAGCGTGCGGCCAGTCACGGTCATTGCGTCGAGGTGCAGCAGCGGTTTCAGCTCGCGCATCACCGCGCCGATGCCGCCCGCCGCATAGAGATCGGACATGTAATGCTGGCCGGTCGGCTTCAAGTCGACGAGGACCGGCGTGGAGTCGGAAAGATCATTGAGTTTTTTCAATGAAACTTCCACCCCGGCCCGACCTGCAATGGCAGTCAGGTGAACGATGCCGTTGGTCGAGCCGCCGATGGCGAGCAGCACGCGCAGCGCGTTCTCCACCGATTTCTCGGTGATGATCTGCGTTGGCCTGAGCGGAGAACGGGCAAGCTCCACGGCGCGCTTGCCGCTCGCCTCCGCCGCGCGCAGCCGATCCGCATGCACCGCCGGGATCGCGGCACTGCCGGGAAGCGCCATGCCGAGCGCTTCGGCAATCGACGCCATGGTCGACGCCGTTCCCATGACCGCGCAGGTGCCCGCAGTGGTGGCGAGGTTGCCTTCGACTTCATCGATTCCCGCCGCGTCGACTTTGCCCGCGCGATGCAGCGCCCAGAAGCGGCGGCAGTCGGTACACGCGCCCAGACGCTCGCCATGAAACGAGGTCGGCATCATCGGGCCGCCGAGGAGCTGCACCGCCGGCAGATCCGCGGAAACCGCGCCCATGAGCTGCGCCGGCACCGTCTTGTCGCAGCCGCCGACCAGAACCACCGCGTCCATCGGTTGCGCGCGGATCATCTCCTCGACGTCGACCGACATGAGATTGCGGAACATCATCGACGTCGGGCTGAGGAACACCTCGCCGAGCGAAACCGTCGGGAATTCGAGCGGCAGTCCGCCCGCGGCGAGCACGCCGCGCTTCACCGCTTCGACGAGCTCCGGGAAATGGCGATGGCAGTTGTTGAAGCCGCTTCTCGAGTCGGCGATGCCGACCACCGGGCGCTCGAGCATCTCGCTCGAGAACCCCATGCTCTTCGCGAACGAGCGCCGCAGGTAAAGCGAGAACGCAGGGTCGCCGTAGTTGGTGAGTCCCTTCGCCAGCCCCCTGGATTTTTTTTCTTTCATCCCTGAACCACCGGCTCGACGTGAATCTCGACGCGGCGGTTCTGCTGGCGGCCGGCCTCGGAATTGTTGCTCGCGACCGGTTGCGTCTCGCCCTTGCCCGAGATCGCCACCGAGTGCGCGCGGCGCAGCGACAGGTCCTGGTTGTACTTGTCGGAGCCGACGTTGTCGTCCCAGTTCTCGAACGGCCGGTCGCTCGGACGAGGCATGTTTTCGCAGCCGGCGGCGAGTGCGGCGGCGAGCAGCCGGTAGATCGTCTTCATTGATATTCCTTTCGCAGCAGTTTGGCGCCTTCGACCAGCGCCTTCATCTTTCCGTAGGCCACCTCGCGCGGCAGGTACTTCATGCCGCAGTCGGGCGCGAGGATCATGTCGTCGGGCTTCAGGTACTTGAGCGCCCGCTTCGCGCGCTCGAGGACTTTCTGCGGCGTCTCGACCGCCAGGTCGTCGAGATTGATGACGCCGACCATGATCTTCTTCCCGGGCAGCTTCTCGAGCACCGCGCAATCGAGGTTCGACTGGGCCGTCTCGATCGACACCTGCTGGCACCCGCAGCCGGCGAGCTCCGGCAGAAAGGAGTAGCCCGAAGGCCGTGAATGGATGATGGCGGCGTAGCCGAAGCAGATATGAACCGCGGTAACACCCGGAATATTCTCCAGGGCGCGGCTCAGCGCCTTGAGGCCGTACTGGCGCGCCTTCTCGGGCCGCGCCTGCATGTAGGGTTCGTCCACCTGCACGATATCCGCGCCGGCGGCGAAGAGATCCCTGATCTCCTCGTTCACGGCGGCGGCGTAATCCATCGCCGCCTCTTCCTCCGACTGGTAGAAATCGTTCTGCGCCTGCTGCAGCATCGTGAACGGGCCCGGGACCGTGATCTTGGTTTTTCTCGCCGTGTGCTGCCTGAGGAAGAGCAGGTCCTCCAGTTCCACCGGGCGCTTTCTGCGGATGCGGCCCACGATGCGCGGCACCGGGTTCGGGTGCCCCGAACGGTCGAGCGC
Organism: Betaproteobacteria bacterium; assembly: GCA_004297625.1. GTDB lineage: Bacteria > Pseudomonadota > Gammaproteobacteria > Burkholderiales > SG8-39 > SCGC-AG-212-J23. The sequence continues at coordinate 140,408 of SCTY01000075.1, forward strand.
GCTGCCCGGATTGTCGATATCCACGCCCTCGAGCGCGGTGGCGAAGCGGTTCGAATAGCTCTCGCGGCGCGTCTCGCCGTCGGTGATGATGTCGAGCCCGGCCTGCTCCTGCGCCTTGATGGCGAGCAGCGTCGCGTCGTCCTGCGCTTCCTTGAGATAAGGCTCGGGGATGCGCCACAGCTCCCTGGCGCGCACGCGCGGCGGAAAGCGGCCGGCAAGTTTCTTCCGGTCGATCAGCCACTCGGGCTGGGGATAGCTTCCTACGAGGGTCGTCGGGAAAAGCATCGCGCGATGTTACCGCGCGAACAGCGGCCTCAGATCCTTCATCCCCAGATTTCCCTCGCGGCATCGACGCAAAGCTTGAGCTTCGCGCGCTCGTCGGCCTCGGTCACCGGATTGCCGCCCATGGTGCTCGCGAAGCCGCATTGCGGGCTGATCGCCAGCCTCTCGGAAGCGACGAAACGCGCCGCCTCCTCGACTCTTCGCTTCAACAAATCGAGACTTTCGAGTTGCGGCGTCTTGGAGCTCACGAGTCCGAGCACGACGCCCTTCTCCTTCGGCACGAAGCGCAGCGGCGCGAAGCCGCCGGCGCGCGGCGTGTCGAATTCGAGCAGGAAGTGGCTGGCGTTCGTGCGCGCGAAGAATCTCTCGGCCACCGAGTCGTACCCGCCTTCCGAGAGATACATGCCCTTGTAGTTGCCGCGGCAGACGTGCACGCCGATCGTCACCTGCGGCGGCGCATTCTTCACCGCCGCGTTGATGGCGTCGATGTACAGGTCCACCAGTCGGTCCGGATCCTCGCCGTGCGCCTTCACTTTCTCCCGCGCGGCCGGGTCGCAAAGGATCGCGACCGCGACTTCGTCGAGCTGCACGTAGCGGCAGCCCGCCTGGGCGAGATCCGCGATCTCGGCTTGATAAACCCGGCCCAGATCTTCAAAAAACGCCCGCGCGTCCGAGTAGGCGCTGCCCCAGTCGGTAAAGCGGTAGAAATGCATCGTCGACGGCGCCGGCAGGGTGATCTTGCCGGTGGCAGAAGTGCATTTCCTGAGGAATTGGAATTCGTCGAGCGTGATCGGCTCGCGGCGCGACACCTTTCCCGAGACATAAGGCGCGGTGAACTGCGATTCGTGCCCCGCCGAGTCGTGGAAAGTGAAGACCGCGTCCTTGACGGCCAGCCCTTGCGTCAGGCGCACGAACTTTTCCCAGTACGAGGTGCGCCGGAATTCGCCGTCGGTGGCGACCTTCAAGCCGCAGTCCTGCTGCAGCTTCACGACGTCGCGGATGGCTTCGTCCTGTGCGGCTCGCAATTCGTCGTCGCGCGCTTCGCCCGCAGCGTGCCGGCGAAATGCTTCGCGCAGCTTCTTCGGGCGCAGCAGGCTGCCGATGTGGTCGGCACGGCACAGAACAGTCACGGTCCTGCAATTCTATTGCAGGGCGCGCTTCTGGTTGATCATCTGGAAGTAGCTTTCGAGCCGGGTCTTGACGTTCGCGCCCGAGAAGTAGCGCGGGTCGACGAGGTCGGTCTCGATGAACGCCGCCGGCTTGCCGGTGCGCTTTTCGATTTCGCGCAACATCAGGAGCTGCCCCGCCGAGTAGCTGTTGCAGCTCTTCACCGAGTTCACGAGCAGGCCGTCGGCCTGATACTCGTCGAGATAGTGGCAGACCATATCGATGCGCTGGGACATGCTCAAGTTCGACATGCAGCCCATGCAGTACTCGGCGAGCGATTCGAGCGGCCGGTCGGGATCGTGGCGGAAGCCGAAGTCGTAGACGCCGCCGACCTTGGTGTAGGTCGAAGCAACCACGACCGCGCCTTCGTCGTAGAACATTTTCCAGAACTCGCGGAAGTTGCTCCAGCACGGCGTCCCCTCGACCACCAGCCGGTACTTCTCTTCTTTCAGCTCGCCTTCCGGGGTGATCGGGCCTCTTTTCTCGCGCACGCGCTGCTCGATTTCGCTGCGCAGCACCCGGTAGTACTCGGTCGCCTCCTTCGTTCCGCGGAACGCGGAAAAGATCGGCCCGATGTAGTACACCGCGCCGAAGAAGCCGTCGATCGGGGAAGGCCGGTTCTTCGCCGCGGCGAACACCTGGACAAGATCCTCCTCGGCCTTCACCGATTCCTTCATGTACTCGCGCAGCCGGTCGATGTCGAACTTCACGCCCGAAACGCGCTCGAGCGCCGGGATTACCTTGTCCTTGAGCTGGCTCACGACGTACTGGACCATGTTCGTGGTGATCCGGCCGTCGCCCTGATAGGGCACGTGCAGCATCACCGACTCGGAGCCGTACTTGTGGCGCACCAGCTCGAACCACTTCATGAAGGTGAAGCAGCCGGTGTACGAGAGCAGCAGGATGTCGGGCTTGGGCAGCGGCTCGCCCGTCGGTCCGGTGTCGCCGTTGAGCAGCATGCCGAGATCGGCCTTGACGTAGGTGCACACGTCCTCGGACTGCCCGGCGCGCTCGGCGTCGAGGATGAATTTCCCGGTCTTCTTGCGCATCCCGTTGTGCAGCGCGTTGGTCTCGGGATAGTTGCGCGCGAGGTTGAAGCACATCATCAGCTCGTTGAGATTTCCCGGAACGAAGGTCGCCGCCACCTTGCGGCCTTGTTCGTGCGCGATCGCGAGGTCGTGGTAGTTGCGGTTGAGCATCTCCTTCTGCAGCCACATGGCGTCCTCTTTCTGGACGACCGGTTTCGCGGCGGCCGGCTTGGTTGGCGTGGCGGCGTTGGGAGCGGTCACGGGGCTGAACCACCAGTCATATCCGACGAGGCCATAATAGACAGACGCTACCTTCCAAAGGAGCGGCTTCTTTTGATCTCGGTTAAGCTTTCATGACCAACCGGTCATTTTTTGGGTGCTCGAGGTCAAATGAATCTGAGGGACTCCTGGTACGTAGCGGCATGGGATCACGAAGTTCAACGCCTCAAGCTCATGCGCCGGCTGCTGCTCGGCGAGCCCGTCGTGCTCTACCGCAAAGGCGACGGTGCACCGGTTGCGCTCGAAGACCGCTGCTGCCACCGCCACGCGCCCCTCTCGCAGGGGCGTCTGCGCGGCGATAGGCTCGAATGCGGCTATCACGGCCTGCAGTTCGATGCGAGCGGCGCTTGCGTGCACATTCCGGCGCAGGACCGCATCCCGGCATCGGCGCGCGTGCGCAGCTATCCGGTCGTCGAGAAATGCCATTGGATCTGGATATGGATGGGAGACCCTGCGCGCGCCGATCCGGCGCTGATCCCGGATTTCGGCGTGCTGAGCCATCCCGACTGGAGCTGGCGCGGCGAGCGGCTCGAAGTCGAGGGCAGCTACCTGCTCGTCATCGAGAACCTGATGGACCTGACCCACCTGCCGGCGCTGCACGTCACGACGCTCGCCGACACGGCCATTCCGGCCAACGAAATTCCGGTCGATTACCGAATCGAGCCCGACCGCATCCTGGTCGAGCGCTGGGTGCTCGACACTCCGGTGCCTGCGTATTTCCGGCTGCTCGCCAGCTTCGGCAAGGAAGAGCGCGTGGATCGCTGGATGAACACCGTGTTCACGCCACCGGGCTTCGTTCGCATCGATATCGGCGCCGCACGGACCGGCACGGGTGCCCGCAAGGGCGATCGCAGCCACGCAGTCACCACGTGGAACTTGAACGCGATCACGCCCGAGACCGAGCGCACGTCGCATTACTTCTGGGCCCAGGCGCAGAACTTCTCGAAGGGCGACCCCTCGATCACCGAGCTCGATTTCCAGCTCGTGCACACCGCGTTCCAGGAGGATCTCAGGATGATCAAGGGCCAGCAGCAAAACATCGACCTCGCCCCCGATGCACCGCGGCTCAATCTCTCCTCCGACCGCGCGGGCATCCAGGCGCGGCGCATGATCGAGCGCCTGATCCGCGAAGAGCAGGAGCGCGCGCCGGCTACTCCGGTTAAAGCTTGACAACGCGCAGGCTTTTCTAAGAATGAGCCAACGCTCAGGGGGGACAGCGCAGTGACGAACGCCGCGGTTGCAGAGCTACGGCGCCGGACGATCCCCGGCCAGCTGGCGCTGCGCGCCCGCGAGACGCCGCAGGCCGTCGCCTACCGCGCAAAGATCCGCGGTGTCTACCGCAGCCGCACGTGGGCCGACTTTCGCGACCTCGTCGCGCGCTGCGCTTACGGCTTGCGCCGGCTCGGGCTCGCGCGCGGCGAGCGCGTCGCCATCATGGGGGACTGCTGCGAAGGCTGGACGATCGCCGACCTCGGCGCGCAGTCGCTGGGCGCGATCAGTTACGGCATTTATCCCACGGCTTCCGCCTCGGAAGTGAAGTACCAGTGCGAGCACGGCGGGGCGAGCGTGTTCGTCGCCGAGGACCAGGAATACGCCGACAAGGTTCTCGCGCTGGCCGACGATCTGCCGCGGCTGCGTTCAATCGTAGTGATCGATACGACCGGCATGTTCGGCTACGACGATCCGAGGCTGATCTCCTTCGGGGAGCTGCTCGAGAAAGGCTCGGCGCACGCCCAGCCCGGAGCGTTCGAAGAGCTCATCGCCAGTCTGCGCCCGGAGGATCCGGCCTTTATCGTCTATACCTCGGGCACGACCGGCAATCCCAAGGGCGCGCAGATCGGCCACGGCAAGCACCTCGCGGCGACGCACGCCTTCATTTCGCATTACCCCACGCTCGGGCGCGACGCGCACCGCGCGGTCGCCTTCCTGCCGCTCGGCCACGTGATGGGGCGCATCTCGACCATCACGCTGCCTCTGCTCGGCCACATGGTGCCTCACTACGGAGAGAGCATCGACGAGGTGCCGCGGACGCTTTTCGAGGTGGCGCCGACGTTCATCTTCACGGTGCCGCGCTACCTGCAGAAATTCGCCGCCGGCGTGCTGGTGGGCATCGAGGGAACCACGCGGCTCAAGCGCGCCGTCTACGAACTGGCGTTCTCGTATGGCCGCCAATACGCACAAAAGCGCTGGGCCGGCAAGCCGAGCGCATGGGAAACCTTCCTTTACCGGATTGCACGGCTGGTCGCCTTCCGGCCGATCCTCAACAAGCTTGGGCTCGACGAGCTGGAGCTCGTAATCACTGGCGGAGCAGCGACTGGCGTGGAGCTCTCCGCGCTCTGGCAGATCTGGGGGCTCAACATGCTCGAGGTTTACGGCCAGACCGAGTCGAGCGGCGCGATGATCGCCGGGCAGAAGGGCGCGTTCCCGGCGCCCGGGAAGGTCGGGGTGCCACCCGAGCACTGGGAAGTGCGGCTCGGCGAAGACGGGGAAGTTCTCACCCGCTCGCGCGAGGTGTTCGACGGCTACTGGTCCGACGAGGCGGCGACGCATGCCACGATCGACGCGGACGGCTGGCTGCATACCGGGGACGTCGGCGTCTGGGAGGACGGCGAGCTGCGCATCGTCGATCGCCTGCGCGACATCATCGTGACGAGCGGCGGCAAGTCGTTGAGCCCGACCTACATCGAGTCGCGCCTGCGCGCGAGCCCGTTCGTTGCCGAGGCGGTGGTATTCGGCGACGACCGAAAATACCTCACCGCCCTTATCGAGATCGAGCTCGACACGGTGGCCGACTGGGCCAAGCGCAACAACGTCGTTTACACCGGCTTCACCAGCCTTGCGCGCAGCTCCGAGGTCATCGGGCTGATCGGGCGCGAGATCGACACCGCGAACAAGAGCCTCGCCCGGGTCGAGCAGATCAAGGCCTTCCGCATCATTCCGAAAATCCTCGATCCCGAGGAAGAGGGCGAGCCGATCACCCCGACGCGCAAGGTGAAGCGCCGGTTCATGTACCTCAAATTCCGCGACCTCGTCGAGTCGATGTACAGCCACGACGAGGAGGAAAGGCTGCACAAGGCCATAGGGGAAGTGCTGGTTCACTGACAAAGGAGGAAGGCGTCATGATCAAGAGAAGTCAATTAATGCTCGCTGCCGTGCTGGGGGCCTTCGTAAGCACAACGCTCGCGGCGGACAGCTACGTGCTTGGGCTGACCGGAGACCTGACCGGGCGCGACGCGGCGAATTCCGGCGCCGTGGCGGACGGCATCCGCATCTACTTCGAACGCGTGAACCGCACCGGGGGCATCAACGGGCACAAGGTGGAGGTGCTGGTGCGCGACAACCAGTCGGAGCCCTCGCGCGCAGCCACCGACGCGCAGACCTTCGTCAACAACGAAGATCTGCTGCTCATGATCACCGCGTCGCTTTCGAGCACGTACGCGCCGACGATTTCCGAGTCCAAACGCAAAGGCGTTCCGGTGCTCTTTGCCGGCGGCGTGTGCCCGCGGGAGGTATTTCCGCCCAAGCCCGACCCGCTGCTGTTCTGCACCAGCGGCTACGCGGCCGAGACCGACGTCAAGTTCGCGGTGGACTACATCCAGTCGGTACAGAAGAACGCCACGCTCGGGCTCATCTCGATGGCGATCCCGATCTCGCGCGGCAGCATCGACCAGGCAGCCGAGTACGCCAAGAGCAAGGGCATGAAGGTCATCGGGCACGAGTCGGCGCCGCCGCCCACCGCGAACTACACGCCGTATGCCACCAAGCTCAAGGAAGGCGGCGCCGACTGGGTGCTGTCGTGGGCGCCGTGGGTCACTCAGGTGAAGACCTTCGAGGCGCTGCGCCAGCTCGGCTGGAAAGGCAACTTCATCTCGTACGGGCACAACGTCGCCGAAGAGGAGCTCAAGCGCATCAAGGACCCGGGATTCCTCGTGTTCACCACCAATGGAATGTTCAGCGACGGCCAGCCGGTGCACAAGGACGTTCTCGCCACGGCCGAAGGCAAGACCAAGTTCCCGATCACCTACCTGAACGAGGGCTGGGTCGCCGCCATGACGCTCGAGGCCGCGTTGAAGAAGGCCGGCTGGCCGGTGAATCGCGCGAAGCTCGCTTCGGCCATGGACGGGTTGAGCGTCGACTTGCGCGGCCTGCGCGGCGGTCCGATCACCTGGACCAAGACCAACCATTACCGCGAGCAGCTCTATTACCGCGTCTATGGCTGGGATGCGGCCGGCAACCGCATCAAGACGCTGAAGGACTGGACGAGCCGGGAAGTGAAGTAGCGAGGCCGGCGAGCCTCTTCCCGTGCAGACGGTTGCCAACATCGCGGTGCTGGTGGCGATCTATGCGCTGATCGGCAGCGGGTACGTGCTCATCTATCGGGTGAGCCGCGTGCTCAATCTGGCGCAGGGCGAGCTGATGATGCTCGTCGCGTACCTGCTGTTCTCTCTCGCCACGCTGTTCGGCGGGCATCCGGCGTCCGCGCTCGCGGGCGCCGTGTTGCTGAGCCTGCTGGTCGGCCTCGTTCTCTACGTGGTGCTGATGCGGCGCATGACCGGCGAGCTGGTGATCGCCGCAGTGCTGGTGACCATCGCCCTCGGCATTCTGCTGCGCGGGCTGATGGTCCTCGTGTGGACCGGCCAAATGGCGCGGCCGCTCGAGAAGCTGGGCTGGCAGAATTCGCCGCTCGCGCTCGGGCACGGCGTGGCGCTGTCTTCAGTAGCGGTTACGACGATCTTCGTCGCGATCGCGATTTACGTGGGCTTGTTCGTCTTCTTCCGTTACACCGCGTGGGGCGTTCGCATGCGCGCGGTCGGGGAGAACCCGCTGCTTGCCGCGCAGCGCGGCATCAAGCTCCATGTCGCGTACGCGATGGCCTGGGCGCTGGCCACCTTCAGCGGCGGCTGCGCCGGCATGCTGCTCGCCCTCGATTCGGGCCTCGACGGAACCATGGCGATCATCGGACTCAAGGCATTCCCGGTGGTGCTGGTAGGCGGCCTGGACAGCCTGCGCGGCGCCATCGTCGGCGCGCTCATCGTGGCGAGCGCGGAGGTCCTCGCCATCCAGCTCATCGATCCGCTGGTGAGCGATGTCGTTCCGTTCGTCGTGCTGATCGCCATGCTCGCGGTGCGCCCGTGGGGCTTGTTCGGCACCGAAGAAGACATCCAGCGGGTCTAGGACTCGCCACCGCATGGCCTACGCGAGCGGCTACTTCAAGACCGATTATGCGATGGAGCTGCGGCTCATCGAGACGCGCTGGCAGAAGGTCTCGGCTGCGGTCCTGGTGCTCGCGCTCGGCGTTTTCCCGCTGATCTCGCCCCAGGTCGCCATCGGCATCGCCAACCAGGTTTTCATCGCAATCGTCGGCGCCGCGGCGCTGATGCTGCTCACCGGCTACGCCGGCCAGATATCGCTCGGCCACGCCGGGCTGCTCGCCGCCGGGGCGCTCACCACGGGGGTTCTCTTCAAGGAGCTGGGCGCAACTTTCTGGGTCACGCTGCCGGCGTCGGCAGTGGTCGGCGGGCTGCTCGGCCTGGTGTTCGGGCTGCCGTCGTTGCGGCTGAAGGGCCTGTACCTCGCCATCACCACGCTGGCGCTGCATTTCGTCGTCGCATTCGTCGGCGGCGAGTACGAGACGCGACGCGGCTTTTCCACCGGCATCCTCATCAGCCCGCCGGCGATCGGCGGCTTCGCCCTGCAGGAGCAGCAGCACTGGTACTACGTGCTGCTCGCGATCGCCGTGGCGGCGATGCTCTTCTGCATCAACCTGCTCAGGACCCGCACCGGGCGTGCGCTCATGGCAATACGCGATCACGACATCGTCGCCGAATCGCTCGGCATCCCGGTGCGGCGCTACAAGCTGCTGATCTTCGTTGTTTCCTCGACCATGACCTCGGTGGCCGGCTGCCTGCTCGCCTACTATCGCGGCTTCGTCTCGATCGAGGCGTTCAGCCTGTATCTCACCATCGACTACGTCGCGATGGTGATCATCGGCGGCCTGGGCTCGATGCTCGGCGCGGTGCTCGGCGCGCTTTTCGTGATCACCTTCCCTTACGTGATCGAAGGGCTGCTGCGCGTCCTTCCGATTCCCGCGGGCATCGCGAACGAGATGTTCGCGATCAATTACGCGGCGTTCGGCCTGGTGATGATCCTGTTCCTCGTGTTCGAGCCGCTCGGGCTGGTGGGAATCTGGCGGCGGGTGCGCAACTACTTCCTCCTTTGGCCGTATCGCCAGACCGCGGTAGGCGGGGGCGGCGGGTGAGCGCCCGCGGCGCGCTGTTGCGCCTGGAGCAGCTCGAGGTCGTCTACCAGAAGGTGGTGACCGCGATTCAAGGCGTCTCGCTGGAGGTGGCCGAGGGCCAGATCGTGGCGCTCCTCGGCTCGAACGGCGCCGGTAAGACGACCACGTTGCGCGCTATTACAGGCTTTCTTGGAGTCGACGACGCGCGCGTTACCGACGGCCGCGTCTGGTTCGAAGGCCGCTCGATCGAAAACCAGCCGCCGCAGCTCGTCGCGCACCAGGGCATCGCGATCGTCCCCGAGCGCCAAAAGGTCTTCGAGACCCTCACCGTGACCGAGAACCTCGAGGCGACGGTCCCCGGCGCGGGCACGACGCGCGCCGAGCAGCGCCGGCGCGTGGAGCGCGTCTTCGAGCATTTCCCGCGGCTGCACGCGGCGCGCAGGCGCCTCGCGGGGTATCTCTCCGGCGGCGAGCGGCAGATGCTCGCCATCGGCGCCGCGCTTCTTTGCACGCCCCGGCTGCTGCTCGTGGACGAGCTGAGCCAGGGACTCGCGCCGCGCATCGTCGAGAACCTGCTCGAGCGGCTGGTCGAGCTGCGAAAGGAGCTCGGCCTTACCGTGCTCCTCGTCGAGCAAAGCGCGCACGTGGCGCTCCAGGTCGCCGACCACGGCTACATCCTGGAGAACGGGCGCGTGGTGCTCGATGGCACGCCGCAGCGGCTGCGCGAGCACAAGGACGTGCAGGAGTTCTATCTCGGACAGGCGGGCGGCGGCGAGCGCCGAAGCTACCGCGATGTAAAGCAGTACCGGCGCAGCCGCAGGTGGTATGGCTGAAGCGAGCGACGATCGGCCGTTGCTTCAGCTCGCCGGCGTGCACCTGCACTTCGGCGGGCTCGTGGTGCTGAACGGCATTTCGCTCGACTTGCAGCGTGGCGAGCTGCTGGCGCTCATAGGCCCCAACGGCGCCGGCAAGACCAGCGTGCTGAATTGCATCAGCCTGCTTTATCGGCCGACGCAGGGCCGGATCGTATTCGAGGGCGAAGACCTCGCCGGGCTTTCTCCGCATGGCGTAGCGCGGCGCGGCATCGCGCGCACTTTCCAGCTCGGCGGCCTGTTCCCGCATCTCACCGTGCTGCAGAACCTGCTCGTCGGCCGCCACGCGCACTTCAGCTCGAACGTGGTGCTGGACGGCGTTTTCTGGGGACGCGCGCGGGCGAACGAGATTGCGCAGCGCGCCGCGGCGGAGGAGATCATCGAATTCTTCGAGCTCGAGCGCCATCGCGGCGAGCTGGTATCGAAGCTGCCTTTCGGGGTGCAGAAGATCGTCGGGTTCGCGCGGGCGCTTGCGATGGAGCCGCGCCTGCTGCTGCTCGACGAGCCCTCCGCCGGGCTCAATCGCGAGGCGAGGGAAGATCTGTCGCGGTTCATCCTGCGCATCAAGCATGAAAAGGGCATCGGCATGATCTGGGTCGAGCACGACATGCAGATGGTGGCCGACCTCGCCGACCGCATCTATGTCATGGACTACGGCGCCCACATCGCCGACGGCGAGCCGCGGCAGATTCTTGCCGACCCGCGCGTCGTCGAAATCTACCTGGGAAGCAAGGGAAATTGAAAGCGCGCTCCGCCAAGCGCAGCGAGAAACGCCGCGATCAGATCGTGCAGGCGGCGGTGCGGCTGTTCTCCGAGCAGGGGTACTACCAGACGACGATGGAGGATATCGCCAAGGCGGCGGACGTCAGCAAGGGGCTTATCTATCTGTACTTCAAAGACAAGAACGACGTTCTGTTCTACACCTTGCGCTTCGTGCTCGATATGTACGAAAGCGACGTCGCGCCTGCGCTCGTGGGCAAGCACAACCCGCTCGCGGCGCTGCGCATAGCGCTTTACGGCCTGTGCCGACTCACCAACGAACACGTGCAAGAGACGGTGCTGGCCTACCGCTCGAGCAAGGACCTCTCGAAACGGCAGAGGCTCGAAATCAAAATCCGCGAGTCGAAGATCGGGCGCGTGTTCCGCGGCTGCCTCGAGGCCTGCATCCACGAACGGCTGATGCTGCCGCTCAACCTCGACATCATGGTGTACCAGTACATCATGTTCTGCCACACCTGGGCGCTGAAGAACTGGGCCTTCCGGGACAAGTACGCGTTCGACGAATACCTGGCCGAAGGCGAGCGCATTCTCATCAGCGCGTTCCTTACGCCGAAGGGACGCAAGGTCTTCGAGTCGCAGCGCGCCCTCGCCGCTGCATGAGGTCGGAAAAGAGCTCGATCACCTAACGCGACCGGCTTCTGATGCCGACCCAGCCCTTGTGCGAGAGGTCGAACACCACGCCGTTCGGGTCGCGGAACTTGCGCTCGAAATCGACCCCGCCGCCGCCCTCCAGCTCGCGGTGGAAACGGCCGCCGTTCGCCTTCACACGCTCGGTGTACTTTTCGAGGGCGTCGACGACGAAGCCGATGTGGTGGATGCCGTGGAAGTCCTTGCCGCGCTCGTCGCCCGCCGCGTCGTCGGAATGGAACTTGAGGAGCGTGAGGTTGATGACCCCGTCGGAAAGCGATAGCCCGTCCCCGTAGGGCGTCTCGACGTAATTGACCTCTCGCAGCCCGAAGGTCTTCTTGTAGAACTCGGCGGCCGGCCGCAGCTCCGGGACGGATATCGCTATGTGACGCAGCCTGGCGGTCATGCCGTGAGAATACATGACTAAAATGCAGTGCCACCTGCCGCCTACAGAGGAGGAGACATGAGGGTTCGCTTGACAGGACTACTCGCTGCGGCGCTCGTCGCCGGCGCGGGCGCAGCATCGGCGCAGGAGACGACGCTCAACGCCGTGCTGTTCGTGCCGCGCAACACTACCTTCGGGGAACCCTTCGTCCGCTTCGTGGAGCACGCAAACAAGGAAGGCAGGGGCGTGCTGCAGATTAAGCTCATCGGCGGCCCGGACGCGATTCCGACTTTCGAACAGGGCAATGCGGTGCGCAACGGCGTGGTGGACATGGTCTCGCTACCGCCGACTTTCTACACCAACGTCTGCCCGGAATGCGACGCGCAAATCCTCGCGCCGCAGACGACGCCGCAGCTGCGCAAGACAGGCTTCTGGACCGCGCTGGAGAAGATTACGAATCAGAAGATCAACGCGCACCTGCTTACGGCTTACGGCGACGGCATCGCCTTTCACATCTGGACCAACAAGCCCCCGGCGGGCGGCATGCTGAAAGGCATGCGCCTGCGCACGACGCCGAACTACACGCCGCTTTTCAACACCCTCGGCGTCTCCGTGCTGCAGACCGCGCCGGGCGAATTGCTCACCGCGCTCGAACGCGGCGTCGTCGACGGCTACGGCTGGCCGGCCGTCGGCGTGTTCGATCTCGGCTGGGGCGCGCACACCAAGTTCCGCATCGATCCGGGCTTCTACAACGTCGTCGTCAACGTGCTCGTCAACCTCGACAAGTGGCGCTCGTTGCGCGAGGACCAGCACGCCTTCTTGAATCGCATGGCGGGCTGGCTGGAGGACGAGAACGTGCGCTGGGTCGCCGAGCGCAAAGCCGCCGATGAAAAAAAGATCAAGCAAGCCGGCATCCAGATCGTCGATCTCGGCCCGGGCCATCGGCGCACTGCGTACGACGCGTACTGGGATTACCTCGCCAAGCGCGCGCCCGAGCCGACCCGGGAGCTGCGCTCGCTGGCCGACGCACTGCATTGAGCTATTTTTCGGAGAACAGCTCGACGATCTGCTCGCGAAACCACCGGTTGCCCGGGTCCGATTCGAAGCGTTCGTGCCAGTGCACCGCGACCTCGGCCGGCGGAATGGGAACCGGCGCCGGCAGCGCCCTGAAGCTGCCGCGCCGCTCGTAGACTCGCGCGACGCGCGCCGGCAGGGTGAGGATGAGATTGGTGCGCTCGAGCACCATGGGGACCACCGTGAAGTGTGGCACGCGTAGCGCGATGCGCCGCGCGATGCCGGCGCGCTCTAGCGCTTCCTCGATCACCCGGTGGCCGCCGCCGCGGTAGGTGACGAGCACGTGGGACGCGTCGAGGAATTTCCTGCGCGTCAGCCTGCCGGCCAGCGCCGGATGCCCGGCGCGCATCAGGCAGACGTACGGGTCGCGAAACAGCACCCGGCGTTTGATCGGCGCACCGAGACCGGGCAGAAAACCCACCGCTAGGTCGAGCGCACCGCCACCGAGCGCGTCGCCGATGTGCTCGAGGTCCGCGGCGGCCGCCTCGAGCCGCACGCCCGGCGCCGCGCTCTGCACACGCTCGACGATCGGTGGCAGGAACTCGACCTGCCCGAGGTCCGACATGTAGAAGCGAAAAGCCCGTGTCGAGCTCGCCGGATCGAACCCCGGACCGTGGGCAAGCGCCGATTCGAGGAGCGCGAGCGCCTGGCGCACCGGCTCGGCCAGCTCGCGCGCGAAGGGCGTTGGATCCATGCCCGCCGCGGTGCGCACGAAGAGTGCATCGCCGAAAACCGCGCGCAGCCGCGCGAGCGCGTTCGAGACCGCTGGCTGCGTGAGGCCCAGGCGCGTGGCGGCCGGCGTGACGCCGCGCTCGTAGAGCACCGCGTCGAACACCCGGAGCAGGTTCAAGTCGACGTCGTGAACATTCATAGCGATGATACATACCATGCAGTCCATTGATTTGACAAATGATTGTGCGGCTACTACGCTCCCCGGTTCCGTCCAGGAGGAGACCCATGAAAAAACCGCTCTGGCTCGCCGCCGCTTTCGTGTTCGCGCCGCTCGTCGCGCTAGGCCAGGAAAGCACGCTGCGGGTAGTAAGCGCGTTCGCCGAGAACACGCAGTACGTCAAGAACTACGAGGCCTTCGCCAAGAAGCTCAACGCCGAAGGCAAGGGCACGCTGCAGCTCAACTTCATCGGCGGCCCGAAAGCCATGCCGCCGTTCGAGGTGGGCAACGCGGTGCGCACCGGCGTGGTGGACGTCGCGCTCACCACCGGCGCGTTCTATACGAACATCATGCCGGAGGCGGACGCCCTGAAGCTCACGCAGCGCCCGGCCACCGAGCTGCGCAAGAACGGCGGCCTCGATCTCATCAACAAGATCTGGAACGAGAAGGCGAACATGGTGTACCTCGCCCGGATCGTCGATTACTCGCCGTTCCATCTCTATCTCACGAAGAAGATCGACAAGCCCGATCTCTCGGGACTCAAGATCCGCATCACGCCGGTGTACCGCGATTTCTTCCAGGCGCTCGGCGCGACCGTGGTGCAGACGGCGCCGGGCGAGGTGTACACCGCGCTTGAGCGCGGCGTGGTCGACGGCTACGGCTGGCCGATCCACGGCATCTTCGATCTCAACTGGCACGAGAAGACGAAGTTCCGCGTCGATCCCGGCTTCTACAACGCCGAGGTTTCGCTCGTCATGAACCTGGACAAGTGGAAGGCGCTCACCCGGGCACAGCGCGATCTCCTTACGAAGCACAGCGTGGCCTTCGAGCAGCAGAACGACTTCTGGAAAAAATACAACGAGGAGGAAATCCGCCGCCAGAAGGAGGCCGGTATCCAGGTGATCGGCTTCGACGCCGCCACCTCGAAGCAGTATTACGACAAGGCATATGACGTCGGCTGGGCGAGCATCATCAAGGCGAGCCCCGCGTACGGGCCCCCGATGAGGAAGCTGTTCAGCAAGTAGCGGGATGAAGGGCTATCGATTCGTCATCCGGGCGTTCGCCTGGATCGCGGCGCTGCTGCTTGGTGCGGTGGCGGTGCTCGTCACGGTGGACGTGCTCGCACGCAACGTCGGTCTGGGCACCATCGCCTGGGTGGTGGAAGTCTCAGAGTACAGCCTGCCCGTCGCGACACTGCTCGTCGCGCCCTGGCTGCTGCACCGCAACGAGCACGTGCGGCTCGATGCCCTGCTCACGGCGCTGCCGCGCCGCTACGGGCTCCTGCTCGAGCGCTGCGCCGATGCCATCGGCATCCTTATCTGCGCCGTCTTCATCTGGTTCGGCGTGAAGCTGATCGCGGACTCGGCGCGCCTCGGCTCGATGATGGTGAAGACGCTCGCCGTCCCGGAATGGTGGCAGTACGCCTTGGTGCCGGTGTGCTTTTTCCTCCTTGGCGTGGAATTCGCGCGCCGGCTGCGCGCGTCAGCGCTGCCGGCGCGCGAGGCGCCGCGAGCATGACATGGTGGCTGTCCGCGCTCGTGCTGTTCGGCGCGCTGAGCGCGCTCTTCGCCTTCGGCCTGCCCGCGGCGTTCTCTTTCTTCGGTATCAACATCGTCGGCGCCTGGGTGTACCTCGGGAAGGAAGCCGGCCTGGTGCAGCTTATCCGCAACGGCATCGTTTCCATAACCAGCTTCTCTCTCACGCCCATCCCGTTTTTCATCCTCATGGGCGAGGTGCTGTTCCATACGGGGGTGGCGCTGAAGGCGATCGATGCCATCGACCGGCTGATCTGGCGGGTACCGGGGCGCCTCTCGGTGGTGGCCGTGGTCGCCGGAACGGTGTTTTCCGCCATTTCGGGTTCGACCATCGCCACGACGGCGCTCCTCGGCAGTCTGCTGCTGCCGCAGATGCTCGCGCGCGGCTATCACCCCAGCATGGCCATGGGCCCGATCATGGCGATCGGCGGCGTCGACATGCTGATCCCGCCGTCTGCCCTGACGGTGCTCCTCGGCAGCCTGGCCGGCATCTCAATCTCCCAGCTCCTCATCGCCGGCATCGTGCCCGGCGTGCTGCTCTCGGTGATGTTCGTCGCGTGGATCGTGCTTCGCGCGGTCATTAATCCCGCGCTCGCTCCGTCTTTCGAGCACGAGAGCGTGCCGGCGTGGCAGCGCTGGAAGCCGCTCATCGTCTACGTCATGCCGCTCGTGCTCATCTTCGTCGTGGTGGTGGCCGCCATTTCAGCAGGCTGGGCGACGCCCACCGAGGCGGCGGCGATCGGGGCGGTGGCGACGGTGGCCGTCGCCTGGATATACCGCTCGCTCAGCGGGTCCAACCTGATGCAGGCGCTCATGGGAACCGCGGGCATCTCGGGGATCATCCTGTTCATCATCGTCGGCGCGACCACCTTCGCGCAGATCCTCACTTTCTCGGGCGCCACCAACGGCCTGGTGGACGCGATCAAGGAGGCGCAGCTCGCCCCCTGGCTCGTGCTCAGCGCGATGATGCTGATCCTGCTGGTGCTCGGCTGCTTCGTCGACCAGGTGAGCATGATGCTCATCTGCCTGCCGTTCTTCATGCCGCTTGTCGGGACCTACGGATTCGATCCGGTGTGGTTCGGCGTGCTGTTCCTCTTCTGCATGCAGCTCGGTCTGCTGACGCCGCCTTTCGGCATGCTGCTTTTCACCATGAAAAGCGTGGCGCCGAAGGAGATCGAGATGCAGCAGGTGTGGCAGGCGGTGATTCCCTACGTGGTCATGGGGCTGGTCGGCCTGGCGGCGGTGCTGGCGTTCCCGCCGCTTGCCACCTGGCTGCCGAAAGCGCTGGTTAAATAGCCATGGAAAGATCGTTCAAGGAAGAAGTCGCGAAGCTCAGGCTCGGCGAAGGCGAAACCTTTCACGGCGAGGCGATCCTCGCCGTCACCAAGGCGCTGCTGCAGTCGGGCGTCGCCTATGTCGGCGGCTACCAGGGCGCTCCGGTGTCGCACGTCATGGACGTGCTGAACGACGCGCACGACATCCTCGACGAGCTCGGCGTGCACGTCGAGGCGAACGCCAACGAAGCCGGCGCGGCCGCGATGCTCGGCGCGTCGATCAACTATCCCATGCGCGGCGCCGTCGCATTCAAGTCGACCGTCGGCACGAACGTCGCCTCGGACGCGCTGTCGAACCTCGCCTCCGCCGGCGTCAAGGGCGGCACGCTGATCGTCATCGGCGAGGACTACGGCGAAGGCGCCTCGATCATCCAGGAGCGCAGCCACGCGTTCGCCATGAAGTCGCAGATCTGGCTGCTCGACCCGCGGCCCAATCTTCCGACCATCGTGGAAATGGTCGAGCAGGGCTTCGAGCTCTCCGAGGCTTCCAGCACGCCGGTGATGCTCGAGCTTCGCATTCGCGCCTGCCACGTGCACGGATCTTTCGTCGCCAGGAAAAACATCGCGCCGCGCATTTCGCGCAAGACGTTTCTCGAGAACCCGGAGTTCGACTACGGCAAGATCTGCCTGCCCCCGTCCACCTACGCGCAAGAGAAGGAGAAGATCGAGAAACGCTGGCCGGCGGCGGTGCGCTTCGTTCAGGAAAGAAAATTGAACGAAGTGTTTGCGGGCGACATGCAGGAGCTGGGGATCATCTGCCAGGGCGGCCTGTACAACGCCGTCATCCGGGCGATGCAAATGCTCGGCTTTGCCGACGCGTTCGGCGCCTCGCGCATCCCCATCTACTGCATGAACGTCACCTATCCGCTGATACCGGAAGAGCTGGTCGAGTTCTGCGCCGACAAGAAGCAGGTGCTGGTCGTCGAAGAAGGCCAGCCCGCTTACCTCGAGGAGGCGCTGCTCGCCATATTGCGGCGGCACGAGGTCGGCCATGTGAAGCTGCACGGCAAGGACGTGTTGCCGATGGCGGGCGAGTACACCGGCGAAGCGGTCCTCACGGGAATTTCGAAGTTCCTCGGCAAGGACGAAGCGTTAA
This sequence comes from Betaproteobacteria bacterium, assembly GCA_004297625.1. Lineage (GTDB taxonomy): Bacteria > Pseudomonadota > Gammaproteobacteria > Burkholderiales > SG8-39 > SCGC-AG-212-J23. The sequence goes on from SCTY01000075.1 coordinate 157,994, forward strand.
CGCCGATCAAGAATCTCAAAGACAAAGCCGCGAGACTTTTGGGCGGCCTGCCGCAGCGGCCGCCGGGGTTCTGCGTCGGCTGCCCGGAGCGGCCGGTGTTTTCCGCGATGAAGGTGCTGGAGAGCAGCATGGGCAAGTTTCATCTCTCCGCCGACATCGGCTGCCACCTGTTCTCGACCCTGCCGCCCTTCAACATCGGCAACACCGTCCTCGGCTATGGCCTGGGGCTCGCTTCGAACTCCGCAGTGCACCCGGTATTCGGCAGGCGCACGCTGACCATGATGGGCGACGGCGGCTTCTGGCATAACGGGCTCACCACGGGAATCGCGAACACGCTGTTCAACAGGAACGACGGCATCCTGGTGATCATGAAGAACGGCTACAGCTCGGCCACCGGCACGCAGGAGCTCCCGTCTTCGCCGCAGCACAGCGAAAGCAAGGCGCCCGGCATGAGCATGGAGCGCGCCCTCGAGGGGCTCGGCGTGGGCTGGATGAAGACCGTCAACAACTACGACGTCGGCGCCACGATGAAGGTGCTGAAGGAGGCGATGGCGACGAAACAGGAAGGACTCAAGGTCATCATCGCCGAGGGCGAGTGCCAGCTCGAGCGCCAGCGCAAACTGCGGCCGGTGGTTGCGAAGCAATTATCCGAAGGAAAACGTACCGTCAGGGTGAAGTACGGCGTGGATGAAGATACCTGCACCGGAGATCACTCCTGCATCCGGCTCTCGGGCTGCCCGACGCTCACCATCAAGGACAACCCCGACCCGCTGCGCCGCGACCCGGTCGCCACGGTGATCGACGGCTGCGTGGGCTGCGGCCTGTGCGGCGAGAACGCGCACGCCGCCGTCCTCTGTCCTTCGTTCTATCGCGCAGAAGTCGTTCAGAACCCCACCTGGTGGGACAAGCTCGTTTCGAGGATCCGTGGAACTGCAATTCACTAAGGAAATCGGGTCGTTGCGCCTGGGCAACGGCGATACCTTCCACGGCGAGGGCATCCTCGCGGTGACGAAGGCGCTGCTGCAATCGGGCGTGTCGTATGTCGGCGGCTATCAGGGCGCGCCGGTGTCGCACCTGCTCGACGTGATGGTCCAGGCGCGCGACTACATGGACGAGCTCGGCGTGCACGTCGAGGCCTGCACCACCGAGGCGGCGGCCGCCGCCATGCTCGGCGCCTCGATCAACTATCCGGCGCGCGGCGCGGTCACCTGGAAATCCATCGTCGGCACCAACGTCGCCGCCGATGCGCTCTCCTACCTGGCGAGCGCAGGGGTAATGGGCGGGACGCTCATCGTGCTGGGCGAAGACTACGGCGAGGGCGGCGTGGTCGCGCAGGAGCGCAGCCACGCCTATGCGCTCAAGTCGCTGATGTGGCTGCTCGATCCGCGGCCCAACCTGGAGACCATCGTCGACATGGTGGAGCACGGCTTCGAGCTTTCCGAGGCGTCCAGCACCCCCGTGATGATGGAGCTGCGGATTCGCGCCTGTCACGTGCGCGGCAGCTTCAAGACGAAGGCGAACCGCGCGCCGGCGGTTTCCAAGAAACATCTCCTGGAAGGACCGCCCAGGGAGTTCATCTACGATCGCCTCGCGCACCCGCCGGCGACGTTCCGCCAGGAAAAGCTCAAATCCGACGTGCGCCTGCCGGCCGCGCGCAAGTTCGTCGTCGAGCAGCGCCTGAACGAGATTTTCCCGGGCAACGAGAACGTCGGCATCGTCGTACAGGGAGGGTTGTACAACACGCTCATGCGCGCGCTGAAGACGCTGGGGCTCGCCGATGCCTTCGGCGCAAGCCGCATTCCGATCTTCGCGCTGAACGTCGTCTATCCGCTGGTCCCGGAAGAGATCACGGCTTTTTGCGCTTCGAAGAAGGCCGTCCTGGTGCTCGAGGAAGGCCAACCCGAGTTCATCGAGCAGGAAATCGCCATGTTCCTGCGCCGCGCGGAGGTCGGCGCAAAGCTCCACGGCAAGGACTGCCTGCACATGGCCGGCGAGTACACCGCCGAGGCGATGGTGCGCGGCCTCTCCAAATTCCTGGCGCAGGAAGCGCCGCATCTGGACGTTTCCCGGGCAAAGCAGTGGTTGGAGAGAGTCGAGGGCGTGCGCGCCAAAGCAAGCGAGCTCCTGGCGGCGCTGCCGCCGCGGCCGCCGACCTTCTGCATCGGCTGCCCGGAGCGCCCGGTGTTCTCGGCGATGAAGCTCGTGGCGCAGGACATCGGCCGGCCGCACGTCTCCATGGACGTCGGCTGCCATGCGTTCGCCTCCTTCGAGCCGTTCTCCCAAGGGAACACGCTCCTCGGCTACGGCATGAGCCTCGCGAGCGCAGCCGGCGTGGCGCCGATGTCGGCCAGGCGCCCGGTCGCCGTGATGGGTGACGGCGGCTTCTGGCACAACGGGCTTCTTTCCGGGGTCGCGTCCAACCTCCTCAACCGGGGCGACGGCGTGCTCTTCATCATGAAGAACGGCTACGCCTCCGCCACCGGCACGCAGGAGCTCCTCTCCTCGCCACCCGAGGACGCGCGCAGCCGCTCGCTCGGCCAGAGCGCGGCGCATGCCGACCGCACCATCGAGAGCACGCTCAAAGGCCTCGGCGTGAAATGGCTACGCACGGTCGACAACTACAAGGTCGGCGAGGTGGCCAAGGCCTACAAGGAGGCCATGACCTCGCCGGGAAAAGGCCTGAAGGTCATCGTCGCCGAAGGCGAGTGCCAGCTCGAGCGGCAACGAAGATTGCGTCCCGCCGTTGCAAATCAACTATCCGCGGGGAAACGCACGGTCAGGGTCAAGTACGGCGTCGATGAAGACACGTGCACGGGCGACCACTCGTGCATTCGCGTCTCGGGCTGCCCGACGCTCACGGTGAAAGATAATCCCGACCCGCTGCGCCGCGACCCGGTGGCCACGGTGATCGACGGCTGCGTCGGCTGCGGCCTGTGCGGCGAGAACGCGCACGCGGCGGTGCTGTGCCCGTCGTTCTACCGGGCAGAAATCATCCAGAACCCGAGCGGCTGGGACCGACTCGTGTCGCAAGTGAGGAGGCTTTTCGCATGAATCTGCCTGAGCGCCCGATCACCATCCTCATTGCCGCGCTTGGCGGAGAAGGCGGCGGCGTCATGGCCGACTGGCTCATGCATGCGGCGACGGAATGCGGCTATCCCGCGCAGGCGACCTCGATCCCCGGCGTCGCGCAGCGCACCGGAGCCACGACCTACTACCTCGAGATCTATCCGGAAAAACGCGACCGGCTTGGCGGCAGGGCGCCGGTGCTGTCCCTGACCCCGAGCCCCGGCAACGTGGACATCATGGTTGCCTCCGAGCTTGTGGAGGCCGGGCGCGCCATGCAGAACGGCTACATCGACCCGAGCCGCACCACGCTCATCGCCTCCACCCATCGCATCTACGCTACGGCGGAGAAGATGCAGATGGGCGACGGCCGCTTCGACAGCGAGCGCGTGGTCGACGCCGCTCGCGAGCTGGCAAAGCGCGCGGTGCTCTTCGACATGCGCAAGCTGGCGCAGGAAAGCGGCACCGTGATCAATGCGGTGCTCTTCGGCGCGATCGCGGGCAGCGGCGTGCTGCCGCTGCCCCGCGAAGCGTGCGAGGCGGCGATCCGGCACGGCGGGCGCGGCGCGGAAGCGAGCCTGCGCGGCTTCGCGGCCGGTTTCGACATTGCGGCCGGCGCCCGCCCGGCGCCCGCGGCGCCTGTACCACCGAAGCGCGCGACTGAATTGACAGAGATACTAAGGATCGGGAAGGAAAGGCTCGAGGATTATCAAGGTGCCGGCTACGCGCGGCTCTATGAAGAGCGCATGCAGCCCTTCCTGGCCGGCGATCCCAAGCTCGCGGCCGAGGTCGCGCGGCACCTGGCGCTGTGGATGGCCTACGAGGACATCATCCGCGTGGCCGACCTCAAGACGCGCGCGAGCCGCTTCGAGCGCGTGCGCAGGGAAGTCGGCGCGCGCGACGGCGAGCCGGTGCTGGTGATCGATTACCTGAAGCCCGGCGTCGAGGAATTCGCCTCGGTACTGCCCGCCTTTCTCGGCCGGCGGCTCGTGTCCTGGGCGGAGCGCCGCGGAAAGCTCGACGCGTACAACATCGGCATGCACATCAAGACTTCGAGCGTCTTGGGCTACCTCCTGGTGCGCGCGCTCGCCTGGCTGAAGCCCTGGCGGCCGAGGAGCTATCGCTACGGCGAAGAGCAGCGCCTCATCGGGCGCTGGCTGGCGCTCGTCAGCGACGCCGCCGCGCGCGACACCGCGCTCGCGCTCGAGATCGCCATGTGCGCTGGTCTGATCAAGGGCTACGGCGAAACCCACAGGCGCGGCAAGGCCAATTTCCTCGCGATCATCGACGCGCTGGTGGAAAACCCGCCCACCTCCGATGCGCGCGAGCAGGCGGCCGCAATCCGCAAAGCGCGCGAGGCCGCGCTCGCCGACCCGGAAGGCAAGGCGCTCGGCGCGACCCTCGGCAAGCCGGTTGTCTGGCTCAAGCAGGTGGCGCGCACGTAAAATCGCATATTCAGCCAAACCGCAAGAAAGATTCCCATGGCCAGCGTTCCCCAACCCAATATCGGCTCCGCGCGGCAGGACCTCTACCGCCGGATGGACAGGCACAATCTCGCGCCGCTATGGGAGGTGCTGCACGCTCTCATCCCCAACGAGCCCGCGACGCCTTGCAAGCCGGCGCTGTGGAAATACCGCGACGCCCGGCCCTATCTCATGGAATCCGGCAAGCTCATCACCGCCAAAGAGGCGATCCGGCGCGTGCTCATTCTCGAGAATCCCGGCATGCGCGGCGAGTCGTGCATCACGCAGAGCCTGTACGCGGGGCTGCAGCTCATCCTTCCGGGCGAAATCGCACCCAGCCACCGCCACTCGCAGTCGGCATTGCGCTTCATCGTCGAGGGCTCGGGCGCGTACACCGCGGTGGACGGCGAGCGCACCACCATGCACCCCGGCGACTTCATCATCACACCGTCGTGGACGTTCCATGACCACGGCAACCCGGGCAACGAGCCGGTGGTGTGGATGGACGGCCTGGATATCCGCATCGTGCAGATGTTCGGCGCGCAGTTCCACGAGGTTTACCCGGAGGAAGTGCAGCCGGTCTCGCGCAGCGAAGGCGCGGCCGCGGCGCGCTTCGGCAGCGGGCTGATTCCGCTCGGCGCCGCGGCGCCTTTCGGCCGTACTTCGCCGATCTTCAATTACCCGTACGCGAGAAGCCGCGACGCGCTCCATATGCTCTCGCGCGACCAGGACCCGGATGCCTGCCACGGCTGGAAGATGCAGTACGTCAATCCGCTGACCGGCGGCCACGCGATGCCGACCATCGCGGCTTTCATCCAGCTGCTGCCGAAGGGCTACCGCACTCAAGCCTACCGCTGCACCGACGGCACCATCTACTCCGTGGTGGAAGGCCAAGGCAGCGTGACGGTCGGCGGCGAGCGCTTCGAGTTCGAGCCGCGCGACACCTTCGTCGTACCTTCCTGGAAATCCATGCAAATAGAAAGCAACGGCGAGACGGTGCTCTTTTCCTTCTCCGACCGCCCGGGCCAGGAAGCGATGGGGCTGTGGAAGGAAAAGCGCGGATGAACGCGCCGGACAAAGCGTTCCTCGCCCGGCAGTACAACAACCGCGAGCTGGTGCCGGAGCATCCGCAGTATTTCGCCCGCTGGCAGGAGGCGTCGGCGCGCGCGCGCGGCACCATGATCTGCTATCTCGACCGGCGCTACGGCGACATGCCGGGCGAGACGGTCGACATCTTTCCGGCGCGCAAGGGCGACGGCAGTTGCCTGATGTTCATCCATGGCGGCTATTGGCGCGCGCTCGACAAGAAGGACCACTCGTTCCTCGCGCCCGCCTGGGTCGACGCCGGCGTGTCGCTCGCCGTGGTCAATTACGACCTCTGCCCGGCAGTCACCCTCGAGGACATCGTCCAGCAGATGCTGCGCGCGAGCCGCTGGCTATGGCTGCACGCCGAGGAGTTCGGCATGGATCAGGACCGCCTGTACGTGGGCGGGCACTCGGCCGGAGGCCACCTCACGGCGATGCTGATGTGTGCGCTGTGGCCGGTCTTCGACCGGCAGCTGCCCAAGGACCTCTGGAAGGGCGGCCTCGCCGTGAGCGGCCTTTACGATCTTCGGCCGCTCATCGACGTCGATTTCCTCCAGGTCGATCTGCGCCTGGACGAGGAAACGGCGCTCAGGCTCTCGCCGGCGTTCATGCCGCCAGCGACCCGGGCGCCGGTCATGACCTGCGTCGGCGGCGACGAGTCGAGCGAGTTCCATCGGCAGAACGCGCTCCTCGGCGAGCGCTGGCGCGCGGCCGTTGCCGAGGACATCCCGATGCCCGGCCGCAACCATTTTTCGGTGCTCGACGCCCTTGCGGACGAGAGCAGCGCTTTATTCGCCGGCGCGCGCCGGCTCATGAAACTGGACAAATGAACGACTACCTCAAACCCGGGCGCTTCATCGACAGCGACCACCCCGCCGTAATCGCCTTCGCGAAGGAAAAAGCAGCAGGAAAATCGGATCGCGAGCGCGCCGTTTCCCTCTATTACGCGGTGCGCGACGGCATCCGCTACAACCCTTTCCAGAACTTCATGTCCGACGACGTCTATCGCGGCTCGACGTGCCTGGAGCGCGGCCAGGGCTGGTGCGTGCCCAAGGCGGCGCTCCTCGCCGCATGCCTGCGCTCGATCCGCATCCCCGCGCGCGTGGGGTTCGCCGACGTGAAGAACCACCTCACTTCGCCGGAGCTGACGAAGCGAATGGGCACGGATCTTTTCGTGTTCCACGGCTACTGCGACGTGCTGCTGGAAGGCAAGTGGGTCAAGGCGACCCCGGCGTTCAACCTCGGCCTGTGCACCAAGTTCCGGGTGAAGCCGCTCGAGTTCGACGGAACCGAAGACTCGATCTTCCATCCGTTCGACCAGGACAACCGCAAGCACATGGAATACGTCGCGAACCGCGGCACTTACGCCGACGTGCCGGTGGAGCTCATCAAGCGGACGTTCCAGCAGACCTACCCGGATTACTACAACCTCGGACCGGACGCGGCGAAGGAAAGCTTCGCGCCCGCCTGATGCGCTCTCTGCTCGAGGAGAGCTTCCGGGCCGCGGTGTCTGCCGCGGACCCGCTGAAAATCCTCGCGGCACACCTTCCGCCGGCCCCCAAGGGCCGCACTTTCGTCGCCGCAGCCGGCAAGGCCGCCGCATCCATGGCGCTCGCGGTGGAGCAGCACTGGCGTGCCCCGCTCGAGGGCATCGCGATCACCCGCTACGGGCACGGCCTGCCGACGAAGAGAATCCGCGTCGTCGAAGCGGGGCATCCGGTGCCCGACGAAGCCGGCGAAGCCGCCGCCAGCGAAATTCTTTCTCAGATAAAGCAGTTGAAGGAAAACGATCTCCTTCTTGCCCTCCTGTCGGGCGGCGGGTCCAGTCTTCTGTCGCTGCCGGCCGCCGACGTCCCCATGGCGGATCTGAAGGCGCTCACCCAGCAGTTGCTGAGAAGCGGCGCGGCGATCCAGGAAATGAACACGGTGCGCAAGCATCTTTCCGCGATCGCCGGCGGGCGGCTCGCCGCGGCGAGCCGGGCCCGCGTGCTCGCGCTCATCATTTCCGATGTCACGGGCGACGATCCGACGCACATCGCCTCCGGGCCGTGCGCGCCCGATCCGACCACCTACGCGGACGCCCTCAGGATCCTCAGCCACTACCGCGTTACGCCGCCGGCGTCGGTCAAGGCACGGCTCGAAAAAGGCGCCGACGAAACGCCCAAGCTCGACGACCCCGTGTTCTCCCGCGTCACGAACAAGGTGATCGGCAGCGCGCACCGCTCGCTCGAAGCTGCGGCGGAGGTCTTCCGCAGGAACGGCGTCACGCCGGTGATCCTCGGCGACACGATCACCGGCGAGGCCTGCGGAGTGGCGAAGGTTTTTGCTTCGTTGGTAAACGAAATCCGCAAATACGGCGCCCCGTGGTCGCCTCCCGTAGCGCTGATTTCAGGCGGCGAGTGCACCGTCACGCTCCGCGGCGAAGGGGGCCGCGGCGGGCGCTGCGCGGAGTTCCTGCTGTCGCTCGGCATCGAGACCGGCGGGGTGTGGGCGCTCGCCGCCGACACCGACGGCATCGACGGCTCGGAAGACAACGCCGGCGCGATTCTTACGCCGGACAGCATGCGGCGCGGCACCGACGCCCGCGGCTTCCTGGAAAAACACGACAGCTACGGCTTCTTCAGCGCGCTCGGCGACGTGCTGGTCACCGGCCCGACGCGCACCAACGTCAACGACTACCGCGCGATCCTCGTGCTCTAGGGCATGGGGTCAGAGCAAATGCTCTGACCCCGAGGCTTGCCAGCGTAGGGGAGTTCCGATCCTGAGCTTCAAGCGGCGAGCGGCGCTCGCGCGCGGCATGGCGATTTCGGCGAGCCCCATGCTGTTTTCGTACCAAAACGGACCGTCCGCCTCCTCGAATGTGCGTGCGTATAGGAGCTTTCGCCGCCCGACGAGGAGGACGCCCGATTTACTGGCGGGCCGCAGGCCAGTGAGGGCGTTGCCGTAGTGATCGACGTAGATTACTTGCGGAAGATCACCGTCGGGCAACACAACGTCTGGTGCCTTTTTCGGCAAAAGCCACCCGCGCGGCACGCGCCCGGTCGCGAGAGCGGCGGCAACCGGCGCGAAGATATCGCGCCCGTGGAAGGAAGAAGTGAGGCGCTCGGGACGCCAGACGATGCGCGCGCATTCGCGCCGCCGGGCGCGCTGCCACACGAGGGATAGCAGGCCGTTGTCCGGGCCGACGAAGCTGCGGCCGTCGGCCTGCACGACGATCGCGTCGCGAGAAGTGCCGACGCCGGGGTCGATCACGGCGAGGAACACGCTCCCAACGGGATATTCCCTTTGTAAGGCAAAAAGCAGGTGCGCCGCGGCCTCGATGCGGAAATCGGGAACGTCGTGCAGCGCATCGATGGCCGGCACGCGCGGCGCGCGCGCGGCAAGAACGGCCTTGACCTGACCTACGTAGAGGTCTCTCGCACCGAAATCGGTGAAGAGAACGATCAGGCGGCCTTGGCTTCTTTCTTCTTGGCCGGCTTCTCTTCGGTTCGCGGCGCCGCTTCTTCGACGCGGTCCATCAGCGAGACCAGCGCGAGCGGAGCGTTGTCGCCCTTGCGGAAGCCGGTCTTGAGGATGCGCAGATAGCCGCCGTTGCGCTTGGCGTAGCGCGGGCCGAGGTCGTCGAAGAGCTTGGCGACGATCTCGCGATCGCGCAGGCGGTCGAACGCGATCCGGCGGTTCGCGAGGCTGGGCTTTTTGCCGAGGGTGATCATCGGCTCGACCACGCGCCGCAGCTCCTTCGCCTTGGGCAGCGTGGTGGTGATCTCCTCGTGCCGCAGCAGCGACACCGACATGTTGCGCAGCATCGCGAGCCGGTGGCTCGTGGTGCGGCCGAGCTTCCTCAGTCCTAGTCCGTGTCTCATGATTTAGGTTCTATGTTCGAGACCGGCGGGGGGCCAGCTCTCAAGTTTCATGCCCAGCGTCAGCCCGCGCGAGGCAAGCACTTCCTTGATCTCGTTGAGCGACTTGCGGCCGAGGTTCGGCGTCTTGAGGAGCTCGGTCTCGGTGCGCTGGATCAGGTCGCCGATGTAGTAGATGTTCTCGGCCTTGAGGCAGTTCGCCGAGCGCACGGTGAGCTCCAGATCGTCGACCGGCCGCAGCAGGATAGGGTCGACCGCGGGCGATTTCGGCTGCTCGGTCGGGAGCGCCGTGCCCTCGAGCTGCGCGAACACGGAGAGCTGATCGACGAGCACGCGTGCCGCGTAGCGGATCGCCTCCTCGGGCTCGATCGCGCCGTTGGTCTCGATGTCCATGATCAGCTTGTCGAGGTCGGTGCGCTGCTCGACGCGCGCCGACTCCACCGCGTACGACACGCGCCGCACGGGGCTGAAGGAGGCGTCGAGGATGATCCGGCCGATGCCCTTGGTCTCTTCGGGCAGGTAACGCATGTTGCCCGGGACATAGCCGCGCCCGGACTCGACCTTGATCTGCATCTCGAGCTTGCCGCCGGAGGCGAGGTGCGCGATCACGTGGTCCGGATTCACGATCTCAACGTCGTGCGCGGCCTCGATGTCCGCCGCCGTGACGGCGCCGTTGCCGCCGGATTTCTTCAGCGTGAGGATCGCCTCCGGGCGGTTGTGCAGCCGGAATACCACGCCCTTCAGGTTGAGCAGGATGTCGACGACGTCCTCGCGCACGCCGTCGAGCGTGGAGTACTCGTGCACCACGCCGGCGATCTGCACCTCGGTGGGCGCGTATCCCGGCATGGAGGAGAGCAGCACGCGGCGCAGCGCGTTGCCCAGCGTATGGCCGTAGCCGCGCTCGAAAGGCTCCATCGTCACCCGGGCGTGGTTCGGGGAAAGGTTTTGTACGTCAACGATACGCGGCTTCAGAAATCCCGATTGCGGCATTTGTCCGGTCCTGGTTACTGACGGTTACTTCGAATACAGCTCGATGATGAGGCTCTCGTTGATGGTCGAGGAGAGCTCGGCGCGCTGCGGCAGCGCCTTGAAGGTTCCCTTGAGCGCTTTCGGATCGACGTCCATCCAATCGGGCGCGCCGCGCGAAGCGGTGCTTTCCGCCGCCGACTTGATGCGCAGGTGCTCCTTCGCCTTGGGAGCCACTTCGATCACGTCACCCGGCTTCACCTCGTAGGACGGGATGTTCACCCGCTTGCCGTTCACCAGGATGCCGTTGTGGCGCACGACTTGGCGCGCCTCGCTGCGCGAGCCGCCGAAACCCATGCGGTAGGCGACATTGTCCAGGCGCGACTCAAGCAGCTGCAGCAGCCGCTCGCCGGTCACGCCCTTGGAGCGCGACGCTTCCGCGTAGGTCTTGCGGAACTGGCGCTCCAGCACGCCGTAGATGCGGCGCACCTTCTGCTTCTCGCGCAGCTGCTTGCCGTAGTCGGACAGGCGCGAGCCGCTCTTCTGGCCGTGCTGGCCGGGCGCGTAGGCGCGGCGCTCGATGGCGCACTTGTCGGTGAAGCACTTCTCCGCCTTGAGGAACAGCTTCTCGCCTTCCCTGCGGCACTGACGGCACTTGGCGTCGATGACTCTGGCCATTCGGACTCCCTTAGACGCGGCGCCGCTTCGGCGGGCGGCAACCGTTATGCGGGATCGGAGTGACGTCGGCGATGCTGCCGATCTTCAGCCCGATCGCGTTGAGCGCGCGTACCGCGGACTCGCGGCCGGGGCCGGGGCCCTTGATGCGCACCTCGATGTTCTTCACGCCGCATTCCTGCGCGGCGCGGCCGGCGCGCTCGGCGGCGACCTGCGCTGCGAACGGCGTCGACTTGCGCGAGCCCTTGAAGCCCGCGTTCCCGGAAGTGGCCCACGACAGCACGTTGCCCTGCCGGTCGGTGATGGTCACGATGGTGTTATTGAAGGAAGCGTGCACGTGGGCGATGCCCTCGGCCACGTTCTTCTTCACCTTCTTGCGCGCGCGCGCGGAGGCGGCCTGCTGCAGCTCCTGCCGGGTCGGATTGGTGCGGCTTGCCATTTACGCCACCTTCCCGACCTGGACGTTCATCTTCACGGCGGCCTTGCGCGGTCCCTTGCGAGTGCGCGCGTTGGTGCGGGTGCGCTGGCCGCGCACCGGCAGCCCCTTGCGATGCCGCACGCCGCGATAGCAGCCGAGATCCATGAGGCGCTTGATCGACATCGATACCTCGCGCCGCAGGTCACCTTCCACCGTGAGGCGCTGCACGTTCTCACGCAGCCGGTCGAGCTCGGCGTCGTTCAGGTCCTTGATCTTGCGTGAACCCTGCACCCCGGCGGCGGCGCAGATCGCCTGCGCGCGCGCCCGGCCGACGCCGTAGATCGCCGTCAGCGCGATTTCGGCGTGCTGGTGATTGGGAATGTTGATGCCTGCTATACGAGCCATACGGTAGCGCCTCTGGGGAACCTGAGATTATAGCTGATTTGTCAATGTCTTAATTAGGCGAAAGCTAGCCCTGGCGCTGCTTGTGCCGGGGGTCGGAGCAAATCACCCGCACTACGCCCTTGCGCCGCACGATCTTGCACTTGCGGCAGATCTTCTTCACCGATGCCATGACTTTCATATTCGCCTCACTTCGCTCTAAACGTAATGCGACCTTTGGTCAGGTCGTAGGGCGTTAACTGCACCGTTACCTTGTCCCCGGGGAGGATGCGGATGTAGTTCATGCGCATCTTTCCCGAGATGAATGCGTGAATCATGTGCCCGTTTTCCAGCTTCACGCGGAAGGTGGCGTTCGGCAGATTTTCCACCACCTCCCCCTGCATCTCGATGACATCCTCCTTAGGCATCGGTCGTTCAGCGCACCGGCAGGCCGCCCTTGAAGTTCGCCTTGCGCAGCAGGCTCTCGTATTGGTGCGTCATGATGTAGGCCTGCACCTGCGCCATGAAATCCATCGTCACCACCACGATGATGAGAAGCGACGTCCCGCCGAAGTAGAACGGCACGTTCCACTTCAGGATCAGGAACTCCGGCAGCAGGCACACGGCAGTCACGTAGATCGCGCCTGCGAGCGTCAGCCGCGTCAGGATCTTCTCCAGGTAGCGCGCCGTCTGCTCGCCCGGGCGGATGCCCGGCACGAAAGCCCCGGACTTCTTCAGGTTGTCGGCGGTTTCCTTCGGGTTGTACTGCAGCGCCGTGTAGAAGAAGCAGAAGAAGATAATGAGCGCCGCATACAACAGGACGTAAATCGGCTGCCCAGGGCTCAGCGTCCCGGCGATGTCGCGCAGCCAGGTGAGGCCCTCGGACGAGGAGCCGAACCAGCCGAGCAGCGTCGCGGGAAACAGGATGAGCGACGAGGCGAAGATCGGCGGGATGACGCCCGACATGTTGAGCTTGAACGGCAGATGCGAGCTCTGCCCGCCGTAGACCCGGTTGCCGACCTGGCGCTTGGCGTAGTTCACGAGGATCTTGCGTTGCCCGCGCTCGACGAAGCAGACGAAGCCGGTCACGAGCAGCACCGAGGCTGCGATCAGCAGCGCGGTGAGCGGGTGCATGGCGCCGGTGCGCACGAGCTCCAGGGTGCCGGCAATCGCGTTCGGCAGGCCGGCCGCAATGCCGGCAAAGATGATGATCGAGATGCCGTTGCCCAGGCCGCGCTCGGTGATCTGCTCGCCCAGCCACATGAGAAACATGGTCCCTGTGACCAGAGTCGTGACCGCGGTGACGCGGAACATGAAGCCCGGATCCAGCACCAGGCCCGGCTGCGACTCCAGCGCGACCGAGATCCCGGTCGCCTGGAAAAGCGCGAGGAAAAGCGTCCCGTAGCGCGTGTACTGCGTGATCTTGCGGCGGCCCGACTCGCCTTCCTTGCGCAACTGCTCGAGCTGCGGGCTCACGGCCGTCATGAGCTGCATGATGATCGACGCCGAGATGTACGGCATGATCCCCAGCGCGAAGATCGTGAAGCGCCTCAGCGCACCGCCCGAGAACATGTTGAACATCCCGAGGATGCCGCCCTGCTGGCCCGCGAACAGCTCCGCGAGCACCTTGGGATCGATGCCGGGCACCGGGATGTGCGCGCCGATGCGGAACACGACCAGCGCGCCCAGCAGGAACAGCAGCCGGCGCTTCAGGTCGCCGTACTTCGCGCCTTTTCCGACATTGGGAAGTGCGGTGGCCATCAGTCGGCTTTAACTTCTTTCTGGGCCGGTTTTTCGGCTTTCGTCTTTTCGGCTTTTTGGGGTTGTTCCTGTTTTTCGATCACCTCGACCTTGCCGCCCGCGCTCTCGATGGCCGAACGCGCGCCCTTGGAGGCCTTCACGTCGCCCTTGATGTTGAGCTTCTTCGAGAGCTTGCCGGACAGGATGATCTTGGCGCCGAGCGCTTTCTTCGACACGATCCCGGCGGCCTGGAGCGCCGCGAGGTCGACGTCCGCGACCTGCAGGGTTTCGAGCTCGGAGAGGCGCACTTCGGCGATGTCCTCGCGCGTGAGCGAAGTGAAGCCGCGCTTGGGCAGGCGCCGGTGCAGCGGCATTTGCCCGCCTTCGAAGCCCACCTTGTGGAAGCCGCCGGAGCGGGCCTTCTGACCCTTGTGGCCGCGGCCGGCGGTCTTGCCCCAACCGGAGCCGACGCCACGGCCGACGCGGTGGCGGTCTTTCTTCGAGCCTTCAGCGGGCTTGAGCGTGTTGAGACGCATGTCCTTATTCCTCGATGCGCACCAGGTAGTTGACGCGGTTGATCATGCCGCGGACTTCCGGCGTGTCGGCGAGCTCCGCCACGTCGTTGATCCGCTTAAGGCCAAGGCCGCGCACCGTCTCGCGGTGCCCTTGCTTGCAGCCCGCCACGCTCCTCAAGAGCTTGACCTTGATCTTCTTCATCCAGTGATCTCCTCGACCGACTTGCCGCGGCGCGCCGCGACCTCGGCGGGAGTGTTCATCGCCTGCAGACCATTCAGCGTGGCGCGCACCACGTTGTAGGGGTTGGTGGAGCCGAAGCACTTGGCGAGCACGTTGGTGACGCCCATCACCTCGAACACCGCGCGCATCGGTCCGCCGGCGATGATGCCGGTGCCTTCGTGCGCCGGCTGCATCAGCACGCGCGCCGCGCCCCAGCGGCCGGTCACCGCGTGGTGCAGCGTTCCGTTCTTGAGCTTCACCTTGAAGAGCTTGCGGCGGGCCTCTTCCATCGCCTTCTGCACCGCCACCGGCACCTCGCGCGCCTTGCCCTTGCCCATGCCGATGCCGCCGTCGCCGTCGCCCACCACGGTGAGCGCCGCGAAGCCGAGCACGCGCCCGCCCTTGACCACCTTGGTGACGCGGTTCACCGCGACCATCTTCTCGCGCAGGCCGTCGCCCCGCTCTTCAGACTGCTGCATCCTGGGTTGGATCTTCGCCATAAGCCCTCTTTAGAACTTCAGTCCGCCGTTGCGCGCGGCCTCGGCGAGCGCCTTGACGCGGCCGTGGTAGCGGTATCCGGCGCGGTCGAACGCCACCTTCTCGATGCCGGCCTGTCTTGCTTTCTCGGCGATGCGCTGGCCGACGATCTCGGCCGCCTTGCGGTTGCCGCCGTGCTTGAGCTGGCTGCGCACATCCTTCTCGGCGCTCGACGCCGTGGCGAGCACCTTGTCGCCCGCGGGCGAGGTGATCTGCGCGTAAATGTGGGCGTTGGTGCGATGCACGGTGAGCCGCACCGCGGCGTTCTCGCGGATCCGGATGCGCGTCTGGCGCGCGCGCCGCAGCCTGGAAAGGTTCTTCTCGCTCATGCTGTCCTCTACTTCTTCTTCGTCTCTTTGAGCACGATCACCTCGCCGAGGTAGCGCACGCCCTTGCCCTTGTAGGGCTCCGGCGAGCGGTGGGCGCGCACTTCGGCGGCCACCTGCCCGACGAGCTGCTTGTCGATGCCCGTGATGACGATTTCGGTCTGGGTCGGCGTGGCGACCTTCACGCCTTTCGGCATCTGGTGCACCACGGGATGCGAGAAGCCGAGCGAAAGGTTCAGCTTGTCGCCTTGCGCCTGCGCGCGGAATCCCACGCCGACGAGCGACAGCCTGCGCTCGAAGCCCTTGGTCACGCCGGCCACCATGTTCGCCACCAGGGCGCGCATGGTCCCGGACATGGCATTGGCGTGACGCGAGTTGCCGAGTGCCTTGCACACGAGCTGCTCGCCGTCCTTTTTCACCTCGACGTTCGGATCGGCGGGGCGCGCGATCGTGCCGAGCGGGCCCTTCACCGCGATGTCGCCTCCGGCGAGATTGACGTCGACGCCCTTGGGCAGGGCAATGGGGTATTTGGCAATACGCGACATGGCTCTTCCTTACGCCACGATGCAGAGAACTTCGCCGCCGATGCCGTCGGCGCGGGCCTTGCGGTCGGTCATGACGCCGCGCGAGGTCGACAGGATCGCCACGCCGAGGCCGTTCATAACGCGCGGAATGTCGTCGCGTCCTTTGTAGACGCGCAGCCCGGGCTTCGAGACGCGCTCGAGGCGCTCGATGACCGGGCGGCCGGCGTAGTACTTCAGGGCGATGGCGAGCTCCTTGTGGGCGGCGTTGTCGCGCAGCGCGAAGTCCTCGATGTAGCCCTCCTGCTTTAACACCTGGGCGATGGCGGACTTCAGTTTGGAAGCCGGCATCACCACTTCCACGTGACCCACCATCTGGGCGTTGCGGATGCGGATCAGCATGTCCGCGATGGGATCGCTCATGCTCATTCGATTCTCCTTACCAGCTCGCCTTGATCACGCCCGGCACCTCGCCGCGCAGCGCGAGCTCGCGCAGCTTGTTGCGCCCCAGGCCGAACTTGTGGTAGACGCCGCGCGGCCGGCCGGTCAGCGCGCAGCGGTTGCGCAGCCTCACCGGCGAAGCGTCGCGCGGCAGCTTCTGCAACTTGAGGCGCGCTTCCTCGCGCGCTTCGTCCGACGCGCGTGGGTCTTGCAGGATGTCGAGCAGCGCCGCGCGCCTGGCTTTGAACTTTTCCACCGTCTGGCGGCGCTTCTGATCGCGTAGCTTGAGTGCGAGCTTGGCCATGCTGTTCTCTTTCAGTGCTTGAACGGGAAGCGGAACGCGGACAGCAGCGCCCGCGCTTCGTCGTCGGTTTTCGCCGTGGTGCTGATGGCGATGTTCATCCCTCGCAGAACGTCGATCTTGTCGTAGTCGATCTCCGGGAAAATGATCTGCTCCTTGAAGCCGAGGTTGTAGTTGCCCCGGCCGTCGAAGGCCCGGTTCGATACGCCGCGGAAGTCGCGGATGCGCGGCATGGCGACGTTCACCAGGCGGTCGAAGAACTCGTACATGCGCGCGCCGCGCAGCGTCACCATGCAGCCGACCGGGAAGCCGGCGCGGATCTTGAAGTTGGCGATCGACTTGCGCGACTTGGTGACCACCGGCTTCTGCCCGGCGATCTTCGTCATGTCGGCGACCGCGTTGTCGAGGATCTTCTTGTCGGTCGTGGTCTCGCCCACGCCCATGTTTACGGTGATCTTGCGCAGCCGCGGCACCTGCATGATGGTCTTGTAGCCGAACTTCTGCATCAGCTCGGGCACGACCTTCTCCTTGTAGTACATCGCGAGGCGCGCGGGCGGCGCGGGAATCTCCGGGGCCGCGCTCTTCGCAGCGGGCGCGGCTTCCTTCTTGGGGGCGGCTTCCTTCTTCTTCGCCTGCTGCTGTTGTTGCGGCTGCGCCTGAGGCTTTTTCTCGGGCTTGTCCTGCTTGGGTTTTGCTTCCTTGTCCTTGGCCATATTAAGCGTCTACCTGCTCGCCGTTGTCCTTGAACACCCGGACCTTGCGGCCGTCGTCGAGCGTCTTCACGCCGACGCGGCCGCCCTTCTTGGTCGCCGGATTGAAGAGCGCCACATTGGAGATATGGATGGGCAGATCCTTGTCGACGATGCCGCCGGTCAGGCCCTTCATCGGGTTGGGCCGCTGGTGCTTCTTGACGCGGTTTACGCCTTCGACGACCACGTGCTCGGCGTCGATGAGGCGCAGAACCGTGCCGCGCTTGCCCTTGTCGCGCCCGGAGAGAACCATTACTTCGTCGCCTTTCCTAATTCTTTGCATGGCAGCAGTTTCCGTCGCGTTTTCCTAGAGAACCTCGGGTGCGAGCGAGACGATCTTCATGAAGCGCTCGGTGCGCAGCTCGCGCGTCACCGGCCCGAATATGCGGGTGCCGATCGGCTCGAGCTTCGGCGTGAGCAGCACTGCCGCGTTGCGGTCAAAGCGGATGCGCGAGCCGTCCGAGCGGCGCACGCCCTTGGCGGTGCGCACGACCACGGCGTGGTAGATCTCGCCCTTCTTCACGCGTCCGCGCGGCGCGGCGTCCTTGACGCTCACCCTTATGACATCGCCGATCGACGCGTAGCGGCGCTTCGAGCCGCCGAGCACCTTGATGCACATGACGGCGCGCGCGCCGGTGTTGTCGGCGACGTCCAATACGGACTGCATCTGAATCATCGGTCTTTCTCCATTCCAACTTGCACCGCTCAAGCCGCTCGCGGGCAGTTTTGGACCCCGTCCGGGGGTTGTGATTCTATACGGCCTTGAATTTCTCCACAAGGCGAGTGACGCGCCACGATTTGGTCCTCGACATCGGGCGGCACTCGGCGATCTCGACGAGATCGCCTTCCTTGAACTCGTTCGACTCCGCGTGCGCGTGGTACTTCTTCGAGCGGGTGATGATCTTGCCCATGAGCGGATCCTTCACCCTGCGCTCGACGCGCACCGTGACCGTCTTCTGCATCTTGTCGCTGACCACGCGGCCGACCAGCTTGCGCTGGTTCTTGGCAGGGGCGGCTTGGGCTGGTTCGGTCATTTGGCGGCCTTCTCTCTCATGATGGTGCGCACGCGGGCGATGTCGCGCTTCACCTTCTTCATCTGGCTGGTGTTGCTGAGCTGCTGCGTGGCAAGCTGCATGCGCAGGCCGAACTGGGCGCGCATCAGGCCTTCGAGCTCCTTCTGGAGCTCCTCGCCGCTCTTTCCTCGGAGTTCGCTCGGCTTCATGTCAGACCCCCAGCAGGCGCTGCACGACGATGGTGCGGAACGGCAGCTTGGCCGCAGCGAGCGCGAACGCTTCCTTCGCGAGCGGCTCCTGCACGCCGTCCATCTCGAAGAGCACCTTGCCCGGCTGGATCTCGCAGACGAAATACTCCGGGTTGCCCTTGCCATTGCCCATGCGCACTTCGGCGGGCTTCGACGAGACGGGCTTGTCCGGAAACACGCGAATCCAGATGCGGCCGCCGCGCTTGATGTGGCGCGACATGGCGCGGCGCGCCGCCTCGAGCTGGCGCGCGGTCAGGCGGCCGCGGGTGGTGGCCTTGAGGCCGAATTCGCCGAAAGACACCTTGGCGCCGCGCGTGGCGATGCCCGTGTTGCGGCCCTTCTGCTGCTTGCGGTACTTGGTTCTCGCTGGCTGAAGCATCTCTATTCCTTCTTCTCGCCGCCTTCATCCTTGGCGACGAGCTTCTTGGGCTTCTTGACCGTGGTCTTGGGGGCGGCGGCCTCGGGCTTCGCGCCCGCTCTCTTTTCACCTTCCGGCCGGGGTTTCGCCGGCCCGCCACGTTCACCCCGCTTCGCGCCCGGCCTGGGGGCGGGCTTCTTCGCGCGCCTGGGCTCGGCGGGCGCTTCCGGTTGGGCGGCGGGCGTAGCTCCCGGCGCCGGCAGCGCGCCTGCCGCTTCGCCTTTGGGGACGATTTCGCCCTTGTAGACCCAGACCTTGATGCCGATGACGCCGTAGTTGGTCTTCGCTTCGCCCATGCCGTAGTCGATGTCGGCGCGCAGCGTGTGCAGCGGTACGCGGCCCTCGCGGTACCACTCGGTGCGGGCGATCTCGATACCGTTCAGGCGGCCGGCGCTCATGATCTTGATGCCCTGCGCGCCCAGGCGCATGGCGTTCTGCATGGCGCGCTTCATCGCCCGGCGAAACATGATGCGCTTCTCGAGCTGCTGGGCGATCGAGTCGGCGATGAGCTGCGCGTCGATCTCGGGCTTCCTGATCTCCTCGATGTTCACGTGCACCTGCTGCACGCCCATGATGCGGCGCAGCTCGGCCTTGAGCGACTCGATTTCCTCGCCTTTCTTGCCGATCACCACGCCCGGGCGCGCCGAGAAGATGGTGATGCGCGCATCCTTCGCCGGGCGCTCGATCAGCACGCGGCCGACCGAGGCGTGCGCGAGCTTGCCCTTCAGGAATTCGCGCACCTTGATGTCTTCGGCGAGCATCGGCGCGAAGTTGCGCTTGTTCGCGTACCACTTGGAGCTCCAGTTGCGGTTGACCGCGAGCCGGAAACCGACCGGATTGATTTTCTGGCCCATTAGTCACCCACCGTAATGAAAATGTGGCACGTGTGCTTGAGGACGCGGTTGCCGCGGCCCTTCGCGCGTGCCTGGAAACGTTTAAGGAACATGCCGCGCTCGACGTGGATGGTCTTCACCTTCAGGGTGTCGATGTCCGCGCCGTCGTTGTGTTCGGCGTTGGCGACCGCGGATTCCAGCACCTTGCGCATGATGGCGGCGCCCTTTTTCGGGGTGAAGGCGAGGATGTTCATCGCCTGGTCCACCGGCTTGCCGCGGATCATATCGGCCACCAGGCGGCCCTTCTGGGCCGACATGCGGGCGCCGCGGAGTATGGCTCGGGTCTCCATGGGCTCTCCTTACTTCTTCGGCGCCGCGGCTGCGGGCGCAGGCGCCGCTCCGGGCGCGGCCGCGGGAGCCGACGGGCCCTGCGTGCCAGGTGCGGCGCGCCGCTCGTGGCCGACGGCTTCCTCGGTGCGCTTGCCGGCCGCGGAGTGGCTCTTGAAGATGCGCGTCATCGCGAACTCGCCCAGCTTGTGGCCGACCATGTTCTCCGTGACGTAGACCGGCATGTGCTGTCTTCCGTTGTGCACGGCGATGGTCAGGCCCACGAAGTCCGGAATGATCGTCGAGCGCCGCGACCAGGTCTTGATCGGACGCTTGTCGTTCGCGTTGCGGGCCTTGTCGACCTTCGCCATGAGGTGGTGGTCAACGAAGGGCCCCTTCTTGATTGAACGTGCCATGGCCTATTCCTTATTTCGTCCGTCGGTCGCGGACAATCATCACCTGCGTCCGCTTGTTGCGGCGGGTCTTGAATCCTTTGGTCTGCACGCCCCACGGCGACACCGGGGGCTGGGCCGCGGCCGTGCGCCCCTCGCCCCCGCCGTGCGGGTGGTCGATCGGGTTCATGGCGACGCCGCGCACCGTCGGGCGCACGCCGCGCCAGCGCTTGCGGCCGGCCTTGCCGATCGACTCGAGGTTGTGTTCGGCGTTGCCGGCCTCGCCGATCGTCGCCCGGCAGTCGATATGCACCTTGCGGATTTCGCCGGAGCGCAGACGCAGCTGGGCATAGGAACCCTCGCGTGCAAGCACTTGCACGCCCGAGCCGGCGGAGCGCGCGAGCTGCGCGCCCTTGCCCGGCATCATCTCGACGCAGTGCACGATCGTCCCCACCGGGATCGCGCGCAGAGGCAGGGCGTTGCCCGTCTTGATGGGCGCTTCGGCCCCGGACAGCACCTGCGCGCCGACCTGCAGTCCCTTGGGCGCGATCATGTAGCGGCGCTCGCCGTCCAGGTATAGCAGCAAGGCGATGTGCGCGCTGCGGTTCGGGTCGTACTCGATGCGCTCGATGCGCGCCGGGATGCCGTCCTTGTTGCGGCGGAAATCGATGATGCGCAGGTGATGCTTGTGGCCGCCGCCCTGGTGACGCATCGTGACGCGGCCGTGGTTGTTGCGGCCGCTGCCGCGGCGTTGCTCCTCGGTGAGCGGCCAGTGCGGCTCGCCCTTGTGCAGCTCGGGGGTGACGACCTTGACGAGCGCCCGGCGTCCTGGCGAGGTGGGTTTGACTTTGACTAGTGGCATGGCGGAGCGTCTTCCTTATTGCGTCGCCGCGAAATTGATTTCCTGGCCCTCGGCGAGGCGCACGTAGGCCTTTTTCCAGCTGCGCCGGCGCCCGAGGGTGCGGCCGAAGCGGCGTTCCTTGCCCTTGACGTTGCACACCGTGACGTCGTCGACCTTGGTCTTGAACATGAGCTCGACCGCGGCCTTGATCTCCGGCTTGGTCGCATCGTCCGCTACGCGGAACACGTACTGCCGGTTCTTGTCGGCGACGAAGGTGCTCTTCTCGGAAACGACCGGCGCCAGCACCACCGTCATCAGGCGGTCGGTGGCGTATTTCTTGGTCGCCGTCATTTGAGGATCTCCTCCAGCTTCGCCACCGCCGCCTTGGTGATCAGCACATTCGGGAAGCGCACCAGCGAGACGGGGTTCGCGTGACGCACGGACATCACTTCCACGTTGCGCAGGTTGCGCGAGGAAAGCTCCAGGTTCTCGTCGACCTCGTCGGTGATGACCAGCAGCTCGTCGAAGCCCATGGACCTCACCTTCTGGGCGAGAAGCTTGGTCTTGGGCGCGTCCACCTTGAACTGGTCGACCACGCGCAAACGGTCCTCGCGCGCAAGCTGGGAAAGAATCGACGCCATGCCCGCGCGGTACATCTTGCGGTTCACCTTGTGCGAGAAGTTCTCGTCGGGCGAGTTCGGGAATATCTTGCCGCCGCCGCGCCACAGCGGGCTCGAGGTCATGCCGGCGCGCGCCCGCCCGGTGCCTTTCTGACGCCAGGGCTTCTTCGTTGAATGGTTCACCGCGCCGCGGTCCTTCTGGGCGCGCGAGCCGATGCGCGCGTTTGCCTGGAAGGCGACCACGATCTGGTGCACCAGAGCTTGATTGAAGTCGCGGCCGAAAACGTCGTCGGCGGCGTTCAGGGTTCCGGCGGCGCCCTTGCTATCGATGAGTTTCAGTTCCATGTCGGCGCTCAAGCTTTCTTGGCGGCGGGCTTCGGCGTCTTCACCGCGGGCC
Source organism: Betaproteobacteria bacterium (assembly GCA_004297625.1). Classification (GTDB taxonomy): domain Bacteria; phylum Pseudomonadota; class Gammaproteobacteria; order Burkholderiales; family SG8-39; genus SCGC-AG-212-J23. The sequence goes on from SCTY01000075.1 coordinate 180,345, forward strand.
GCACGATCACGTCGTGGCCGCTCGAACCCGGCACGGAGCCCTTGACGAGCAGCAGCTGCCGCTCGGCGTCGATGCGCACGATCTGGAGATTGCCGATCGTGCGGCGCACGTTGCCCAGGTGACCCGGCATGCGCTTGCCCTTGAACACGTGCCCCGGGCTCTGGTTCTGACCGGTGGACCCCGGCACGCGGTGCGAGATCGAGTTGCCGTGCGACGCGTTCTGCCCGCCGAAATGATGCCGCTTGATGACGCCGGCAAAGCCCTTGCCGATGGTCACGCCCTGCACGTCGACCTTCTGGCCGACCTTGAAGAGCTCCACGCCGACCTTGCCGCCCACCTTGAGATTGGCGAGCTGGTCGGGCTGAGCGCGGAATTCCTTCAGCACGTGCCCGGCCTCGACCGCCGCCTTGGCAAGATGCCCGGCGAGCGGCTTCGTCACGCGGTTCGCGCGACGCTTGCCGAATGCGACCTGGACGGCGGTATAGCCATCCTTCTCGGCGGTCTTGATCTGCGTGATGCGGTTGTCGGAGACGTCGAGCACCGTCACCGGCAGCGTGCCGCCGTCGTCGGTGAAGATGCGCGTCATGCCGACCTTGCGGCCGACAAGTCCTAGGGTCATACCGTCCTCTTCTCGTTAACCCCCGGTTTCCCGTGGGGGCGCCGGCTGCAATTGGCAGGCCCTGCACCTATAACTTCAGTTACTGAACTTTAATTTCCACATCGACGCCGGCCGGCAGATCGAGCTTCATGAGCGCGTCCACCGTCTTGTCGGTCGGGTCGATGATGTCCATCAGCCGCAAATGCGTGCGGATCTCGAGCTGGTCGCGCGACGCCTTGTCGATGTGCGGCGAGCGCAACAGGTCGAAGCGCTGCTTGCGCGTCGGCAAAGGAACCGGCCCCCTGACGACCGCGCCGGTACGTTTCGCCGTATCGACGATCTCGAGCGCCGACTGATCGATCAAGCGATAGTCGAACGCTTTGAGACGAATTCTGATTCTTTGGCTTTGCATTTGCTTCCTAAGCGACCTCTCTGCGTCCCATTACTCGATGATCTTCGCCACGACGCCGGCGCCCACGGTCTTGCCGCCCTCGCGGATGGCAAAGCGCAAGCCCTGCTCCATCGCGATCGGCGTAATGAGCGTCACCACCATCTTCACGTTGTCCCCGGGCATCACCATCTCGGTGCCCTTGGGCAGCTCCACCGCCCCCGTCACGTCGGTCGTGCGGAAGTAAAACTGCGGCCGGTAGTTGTTGAAGAACGGCGTGTGACGGCCCCCTTCTTCCTTGCTCAAGACATAGACTTCGCACTCGAACTTGGCATGCGGGGTGATGCTGCCGGGCTTCGCCAGCACCTGGCCGCGCTCCACTTCCTCGCGTTTCGTCCCTCTCAGGAGAATGCCAACGTTGTCGCCCGCCTGGCCCTCGTCCAGCAGCTTCCGGAACATCTCCACGCCCGTGCACACCGTCTTCTGGGTCGGGCGAATGCCCACGATCTCGATCTCATCGCCCACCTTGATGACCCCGCGCTCCACCCGCCCCGTCACTACCGTGCCCCGGCCGGAGATGGAGAACACGTCCTCCACCGGCATCAGGAAGGGCTTGTCGATCTCGCGCTTGGGCGTCGGGATGTAGGCATCCAGCGCTTGGGCCAGCTTCATGATCGATTGGGTGCCCAGATCCGAGTCCTCGCCCTCCAGCGCTTTCAGGGCGCTCCCGATCACGATCGGGGTCTTGTCCCCGGGAAAGTCGTACTTGGACAAGAGCTCCCTCACCTCCACCTCGACCAGCTCCAGCAGCTCCTTGTCGTCGACCATGTCGGCCTTGTTGAGGTACACCACGATGTAGGGCACCCCCACCTGGCGCGCGAGAAGAATGTGCTCGCGCGTCTGCGGCATCGGCCCATCGGCCGCGCTCACCACCAGAATCGCCCCGTCCATCTGCGCCGCCCCGGTGATCATGTTCTTGATGTAGTCGGCATGCCCCGGGCAGTCCACGTGCGCGTAGTGGCGCTTCTCGGTCTGGTACTCCACGTGCGCCGTGTTGATCGTGATGCCGCGCGCCTTCTCCTCCGGCGCCGCATCGATCTGGTCGTAGTTCTTCGCCTCACCCCCGTACTTCTTCGCAAGGATGTGCGTCATCGCCGCCGTCAGCGTCGTCTTGCCATGATCCACGTGACCAATCGTGCCCACGTTCACGTGCGGTTTGGTACGCTCGAATTTGC
>SCTY01000076.1 GCA_004297625.1 Betaproteobacteria bacterium
GGTCAAGTAGTTGACTATGATGTCCACCTTCGGCTTCTGGTAGTAAAAGCCCAGAGAGGGCACGTTCTTCCGCAGCATCTGCTCGACGATGCGTCGTTCCAGGCGCAGCTCCTTTGCGCCGACATCGGTGAGCGCGGAGAAGTTGGCCGGGTTGGAGCGTAGTGCCGACCAGTTGGTGTAGTTTCAGTCGAACAGCTTCAGGAATGGATGCGTCTGAGGCGTCGTCAGGTCGAGCACTTTCGTTGCCTTGCGATCGGCAAGCAGAATGGTCGTCATCGACTCGATGGACATCAGGACGTCGATCTGCTTGGTCAGAAAAGCGGGGACCGCGGTGGGCAGTACACCGACCGCGATGAACGTCACGTCCCGATTCGGATCCATGCCGGCATACTTGAGCAGCTCGCGGGAAATCAGCTCCCCGCTCGATTCCCTCTGCGTCACGCCGATCTTCGTCCCCGGCTCGTTCTTCGGCGCTACGGGCAGCATCCATTGCGCCGTCGTAGTCGATCGCGTAGAGCGCTTTGATCGCGGGGTTGACCCGTTCGGCGCGATGGAGAACCGCGGCCATGATCTCGACCGGCGAGAGGCTGCGCTGCGAGATGGCCGACGTCATCTCACACGCGGTCATGTCGCAGATCTCGTCGGAGCCGGTCAATCTGCACCTGCCTCGAGAACGAGCTTGCCAACGAGGCCTCGTGAAGAAAACCGGCGATGTGCTTCTGCCGCATCGGCGAGCGCAAGCCTGGTCAGGCGTGCGCAGCGGATCTTCCTGCTCGACCAGAGAGCCACGGCACGCGAAGTCGCCTCCCGAAGCAGTGCCCGATCCGAGGGTTCGCGGGAGCTCGCGATCAAGCCCCGGCCGAAGAACCCGATGTCGAGGTGGTTCGGGATAGCCGAAGCGTACGCATCGAGCTCGGCCGCCTTGCCCGACGCCTGGCCGAAGCCGACATATCGCCCCCAGGGCCGGATCAGCTCGAGACTCTCGACGAGCACGCCACCTCCCACCGAGTCGACCACGAGGTCAACGGGACGATCCGCCCGCATCGACTCGCGGATCTGATCCCGAAAGCCGCTCGAATAGTTGATGCAAAGGTCCGCGCCGAGCTCGGCGGCGACCGCGAGCTTCGCTGCGCTGCTCGCCGTGGCGATGACGTAAGCGCCGGCGAGCTTGGCGAGCTGAACGACCGCCGATCCCACTCCACCGCCTGCGGCGTGCACGAGCACCGTCTGGCCCTGTTGGAGCTGCGCCTTGCGATGCAGGACTATCCAGGCGACCTGGAAGTTCACCGGAATGCCCGCGGCCTCGACCAACGACATCGCATCGGGCACGCGGTAGAGCACATCCGCCGGGACGATAGCGTACTCGGCGTAGGCGCTGCGCGCAGCCCCCGCGAACACGCGCGTGCCGGGCTCTAGGACCGAACGGTCCACCGCAAGCAGCTCGGCGCCTTTGCCGGCGGCGACGACCGTGCCTGACGCCTCGAAGCCGGGAATCAATGGCAGCTTCTGGGGGAACAGATACTTGCCGGCACGCTGGTTGAGATCTGCGAAGTTGACGCCAGCTCCCGCGACGCGAATCAACACCTCGCCCGGCCCGGGCGCGGGTCGCTCAACTTCAGCCAGCTCCAGAACTTCAGGACCTCCGAACCGCTGAATCTGTATCGCTTTCATGTCGCACTATGGATGTTGTCAAATCCTGCTGCGTGGGTCAGGCAGTCACGCAGTCCGTCTCCGATCAGGTTGAACGCGATGACGAGAACGCTGACCGCGGCGCCGGGACAACGGCCGGCCTCACTTGGCACGGACTTCCGGCAAGACGTAGGCTTCGAAGGTCAGCGGAAGCTTCGGGGTGGTTTTCAGCAAGCCGGTGACGGTCAAGTAGTTGACTATGATGTCCACCTTCGGCTTCTGGTAGTAAAAGCCCAGAGAGGGCACGTTCTTCCGCAGCATCTGCTCGACGATGCGTCGCTCCAGGCGTAGCTCCTTTACGCCGATATCGGTGAGCGCGGAGAAGTTGGTCGGGTCCGTCATCCAGGCAAGGGTTTCCTTCATCGCGCTCTGGAAGCGTGTAAACGCCTCTCGCTTCGCCGTGACGTTCGAGCGCAGTGCCGCCCAGTTGTCGTAGTTCCATTCGAACAGCTTCAGGAACGGATGGGTCTGAGGTGTGGTCAGGTCGACTATTTCCGTTGCCTTGCGATCGGCAACCAGCATAGTCGTCATCGGCTCGAACGCCATCAGGACGTCGATCTGCTTGGTCAGGAACGCGGGGACCGCGGTGGGCACTACGCCGACTGCGATGAAGGTCACGTCCCGATTCGGGTCCATGCCGGCATACTTGAGCAGCTCGCGGGCGATCAGCTCCCCGCTCGACCCCCTCTGCGTCACGCCGATTTTCATTCCCTTCAGGTCCTGCATGACGGCGGGGAAGCCTTCGGCAAGGTGAGGCAACGGCAAGTCGCTTCGGACCAGAACGCCGTAGATATTGTTGATGATGTCACCGGAGACGGCCACGATGTCCAGGCCCTGGGCGCGGGCCAGCATGTTGTTGTCGAGCGCTTGCAGCTCGATGTCGGCGCTTCCGCTCATGATCGCCGCGGTTGCCGCCGGGCCGCCCGCGACATCCACCAGGTCGACCTTGAGGCCATGCTTCGCAAAGAACCCCCGGTCCTTGGCCACATAGGCGGGAAAGCTGATGAAGGCTCCGCGGTATTGAGTCACGGTCAGGCTCAACGCCTGCGCGTGTACACTCGACGCAGCCACAGAGCAACCCGCCAGCACGGCTAGAATTCTCCAGAACGCTACTAAGTTTCGAAAGCCGAACACAGCGTCCTCCTTTCCTCGCACTTCATCTCCAACGGAGCAAACGACTCTCGGCGACCGCCATGAGCCAATTCAGTACCACTGCAATGATCGCCAGGATGACCAGAATTCCGAAGACGCCGGCGATCTGAAAGGTTCCCGCGAGGAACGTCAATTGCACTCCGAGTCCCGCCTTCGCGGCGATCATCTCCCCGGTGACCACGCCAAGCAGCGAGTAGACAACGCCCAGCCTGAGTCCGGCGAAGATCGACGGCACCGAGCCAGGGACCACGATCTTCACGAAACGCTGCCACTCGCTGGCGCCGAGCGTGCGCGCGACGGTAATGTAGTCGGAAGGTACGCCGATCGCACCCGCTCGCGCGTTGATCGCCACGACGAAGAACACGAGACTTATACTCAACGCGATCTTCGAAGAAATCCCGAGCCCGAACCATAGAAGAAAGAGCGGCGCCAGCGCGATCCTGGGCAGTGAGTTCAGGATTCCCAGATAGGGATCGAGGATAGCGTCGAGCGTCGGCGAGCGGGCGACGATCAGGCCGACGCCGATTCCGAGGACGCTGCCGACGACGAACCCGATCAGCGTCGCTCCCAGGGTGACTGCGGTATCCGCCCAGAGACTTCCGGTCAGAACCGCCTCGTAGAGGAACTTGCCGATGTCGCTTGGACGGCTGAAGAAGAACGCCATGCCGATCCCCGCATCGATCAGCCACTGCCAAAGCAACAGGCACACGACCAGTATCGAGATTTGCGAGACATGCACAATCAGCCGAAACCGTGAGCGCTCGCGCGCCAGGCGCGAGACGAGCTGCGCGCTCACCGGGTCCACGGCCGCCCGATGACTTTCGGCGGACAATTGATCGGCGCGCCGGGGTTTCATGAGGGTCCGCATCCTCACGCCGAGGCACGTACAACCTCGTCGCGAAGATGCCGCCATATCTCGCGATGCGTGCGATCGAACTCCTCCCCGTAGCGGGCGCTTTCGACGGACCGGGGACGGGTGAGCGGGACCATGATGTCCAGCAGGATCCGGGCGGGTCTCGCCGAGAACACCATCACCCGGTCCGCTAGGACGACCGCCTCCTCGAGGTCGTGAGTGACGAACACGACCGACGTGCCGGTCCCTTCCCAGACGCGTATAAATTCAGCCTGAACCATCAGCCGGGTCTGCGCATCCAGCGCGGCGAAGGGCTCGTCCATCAGGAGGAACGCCGGCTCGTAGGCGAGCGTTCGGGCAAGGGCGACACGTTGCCGCATGCCCTGCGACAGTTGGGACGGATACAGCTCGCCCAGACCTCGGAGGCTCAAAGCGTTGAGCAGCCTCTCGGCGGTGACACGCCGGGACGCCCGAGGCACGTCGCGCACCTCGAGGCCCATCTCGATGTTCGCCTGCGCGGTGCGCCACGGCAGCAAGCTGTCGCGCGCGAGCATATATCCGATGTCCCGCCCCGTCTCCGCGACGGGACTTCCATTGCGCCAGACATGGCCCACGCTCGGGCTGACCAGCCCGGCGATCATGTTCAGCACGGTGGTCTTGCCGCAGCCGCTGGGCCCGACGATGGCCAGAAACTGCCCGGCGGGCATCTCGAAGCTTATGTCGTCCACGACCCGCGCCGCCTGATTCTGCGAAACGAAGTAGTGGGTCACTCCATCGAGGCGAATGGCCGGCTTGCCTTGCGACCCGCTCGAATGAGCCGCGGACAACGCGCGCAGCCGCTTTGCCGCGACGTCGAGACTGTCGTGAGTTCCAGGACTGATCGGCGAAGACACAGCGGTAACGCTTTCCTCGATGGAAGCCACTAAACGCTCGTTCAATTGAGCGTAACAGGGCCCCGGAATCGTTGTCAACATTGGTTCCTACTTGAGGGGAGAGCGCCTGGCTCCGCCGGCGTAGGGACTGACGGCACGGCCAAGCGCGACCAATTCGCCCCTCTGGTTGCTCGCGCGAAGCTCAAGCGTGTACCGAGTGCCCACGTTGGTCGCTTCCGATTCCACGACGATCGCCTTGTAGCTGAGCACGTCACCAGCAACGATCGGCTGAACCATCTTGAGATCGACATCACCACGCGAGAGGAAATTCATGCCGAAATGTTCCAGCATCAAGTCGCACACATGCCCGACGCTCTGGGTCGCCGACGCGATCGGAGCAGGCAGTCCGGACGCGCGCGCGACCACGGGGTCGGTGTGAATGTTGTCTCGCGGCCCGGAAAACAGGCGCATGCGCTCGAGAGTGAAGGCCCTGTCGCGCGTTGCGAGGGTGACTCCGACGAGCTCATCGTCGACATCGGTGACGGCGGCGGACTTCGGCGGCTCGGCAGCCGGCGCGGCAGCGTGCCGAGCGCTTGCGTCGCCCGCGCTCGGGGCGGCCGCGCCCGCTGCAGCACGCGGGTACACCGTGCAATGCTCCCTCCATCGCAGTATTTCGCGCCGGTCGCCATCGATTACGGTCGCCTCGATCACTACATACGGGCGTCCGCGCTTCTCGTAGCTCTCGGCATAATCCCAGCAGACCGTGAAGCGATCGTTCACGTAGGCCGGATTCTTGAAGTGGTACTCCCCTCGGGAGTGAATGCCCAGCTCGTCTTCATCCAGCCTGAACGATGGACTGCGAGTATTGCTGCTTCGATTCAGCAGCAAACCCGGGTGAACGATCGGAGGATGACCCGCCTCGCCTACAAGGTAGCGTGGATGAAAAGCGTCCTCCGCCTCGACGTAACGGCGATTCAGATCCGCGTCCGCCGTGAATTGATACGATTCGAGCCGGCTGACCGTCAGCCCTGCCACCTTGAGCAGCGGGGTGGTTGCCTCTCCACGCATCATGCGTAATCCGGGCCGTCCGCGAGTGCCTCGAAACGCGGCGGCCGGCGCTCGACGAAGCTCGCAACACCCTCCGGAAAATCCGGCCATGTGTAGGACCGCTCCTCGAGGCGAAACGCGTTTTTCAGCGCCGATGAGAGGTCCGTCTCCAAGTCGGCATACACCTGGCGTTTGATGACCGCCATCGATCGCGGGGAGCAGTTGGCAACCAGGTCCCGAGCGTACGCCATGGTCTCCTCGAGGAGCGTCTCCGCTTTGGTCACCTTGTTTGCGAGCCCGAGCTCGTAGGCCTCCCGTCCGGTCACGACTCGGCTCGACAGGAGAAAATCCAGCGCACGCGCCGGACCAACCAGGCGAGCCAATAGCCAGGCCGACGCGTGCTCGGCAATCAGACCGCGGCGTGAGAACGACGCCGTGATCTTCGCGCCTTCAGCGGCGAACCGGAGGTCGCACATGAGAGCCATGACCAGGCCGATGCCTGCGCAGCCGCCATTGATCGCGGCGATGATTGGCTTCGGCAGCGAGAGAGATCGGACCGGGGAGTAGCGGTTAGCGGCGTTTGTAACGTCGGTCTCGAGTCGATCCGGTCTCATCTCGTCCATCTCCGCGCCTGCACAGAATCCACGGCCGGCCCCGGTCACCACGATCACGCGAACGCTAGCATCACTCCCTGCCTGTTCGAGCAACTGAATGTAGCGCTCACCCATCGCGTAGGTCCATGCATTCAGGCGATTCGGCCGATTCAGCGTGATCGTCGCCACGCCGTCTGCTGCCGAATAGAGAATCGCATCAGGTCCGTCTTCCATGTTCCATTGCGCTCCTAAACGATCGTTTAGGAGCCATGGTAACCAGGCGAGCGGCGCGCCGTCAAGGACCCTACAGAAGAGGGGCAGTCGCGTCTGGGCGTCAGACGCCGCGATTGCGGATGAGCAGATCACTCCGCATCTCGGCGATCGTGGTTATTCCCAAGAGCGCCATGTCGCGGTGGATCTCCTCGCGCACGAGCTGGATCGCGCGCGCCACGCCGGGCTCGCCGCCGACGGCGGCGGCGTAGAAGAACGGCCGGCCGACGGATACGAACTGCGCGCCGAGCGCGAGCGCCTTCAGTACGTCGGTGCCGCGGCGCACACCCCTGTCCATCATCACCGTCATGGCGCCCGCCTCGGCGGCGATCGCCGGCAGCACGCGCAGCGGCGCGGCGGCGCCGTCGAGATGGCGGCCGCCGTGGTTCGAGACAATGACGCCGTCGACGCCGAGCTCGCGCGCGCGGCGCGCGTCGGCCGGATCGAGGATGCCCTTCACCACCAAGCGGTGCTGCCACAGGCGGCGGATGAGTTCCAGGTGCGGCCACGCCAGGCGGTCGCGCCGTCCCGGGTCGCGCTCGCCGCGGCGCGCGATGAGCGGCACGCGCGGCCCCATGTTCTCGAAGTGCGCATGCCGTGCACGAGCAGCGTGCGCGCGAGCATGCCGAGGGCACGGCGTGGATCGTCACCACCATCGGCTCGGTGCTCGCCGCGCGCAGCCCGGCCACCGGCAGGAAGGACGCGCCGCGCTGGCTCGACCTGCTGGCGAAGGTCGGGCCCTACGTGTTCGTGGTCGGCCTGCTGGTCGCCGTGGCGGCGCTGCTCTTTTCGCGGCGCGCGCCTACCTCGGCGGGCCCGAGGAAGGCGAGTATTTCCGCGCGCTCGATGCGGTGAGCGCGCCGCTGTGGATACTTGCCGCGGCGATCGTGCTCACCCTGGCCGCACGCCTGCTATCGGCCACGGTAGACATCAACCTCTTCTCGTTCCACATGTTCTACCGCAACCGCCTGGTGCGCTGCTATCTCGGCGCGAGCAACCCGAAGCTCACCGAGCTCGCGGCGCGGCCGTTCCACCTCCTCAACACCGCGCTCAACCTCACCAGCTCGAAGCGCCTCGGCTGCCAGGAGCGCTAGGCCGGCTCGTTCCTGCTGTCGCCGCTTTTCTGCGGCTACCAGGTCCCGCCCGGCCCGACCGCGACCGCCGAGCCCTGCTACCAGCGCAGCTACCTCAACCTCGGCACCGCGCTCGCCATCTCGGGTGCGGCGGCGAGCCCGAACATGGGCTACCACTCCTCGCCTTCGGTGGCGTTCCTGCTCACCGTGTTCAACCTGCGCTTGGGCTGGTGGATCCAGAACCCGAGCAAGCCCGAGTTCTGGGAGGCGCCCGGCCCGCGCTCGGTGCTGAAGTACCTGCTGTGGGAGCTCTTCGGCATGAGCAGGAGATAGCCGTGCGCCGAGTGCAGCTCGAGGACATCGAAGCCGATGCGCTTCGCGCGGTCTGCGCCAGCGGCAAAGGCGTCGGTGACGCCGCGGACCTCGCCGGCCGTCAGCTCCCTCGGCACATGCCAGCCCTCGCCGAAGGCGAGCGGCGAGGGCGCGAGCGTCTGCCACGGGTTCTGGTCCGCCCTCAGGTAATCGCGCCCTTCCCACGGCACCTGCGACGACGCCTTGCGCCTGGCGTGACCGATCTGGATGCCGATCGGATTCTTCGAGAGGCGCCTGCAGTTCTCGATGACCCGCCGGATCGAGGCTTCGTTGTCCTCGCTGTAGAGCCCGGTGCAGCCGTGCGTGATTCGCCCGTCGCGCGTCACGTGCGTCGCCTCGACCGTGAGCAGCCCGGCGCCGGAGTACGCGAGATGCCCGATGCCAGTCGTTCATGCAGCCGTCGTCTGCGCTGTACTGGCACATCGGCGAGACCACGATGCGGTTCGGCAGGGTGACGCCCCCGAGCTGGACGGGGGTGAACAGCCTTGATTCCATCAAGGCGCCGCGACCGTGATGCCGCGCTCGGCGAAGGCCTTGCGAATCGCCCTGGCGAAGACCACCGCGCCGGGCTGGTCGCCGTGCAGGCACAGCGTGTCGGCGGACACCGGCACCGGCTTGCCGGAGAGCGAGGTGAGGTAGCCCTTCTCGACCATTCCCACCGCGCGCTCGGCGGCCACGGCGGCGTCCTCGATCATGGCGCCGGGCTTGCCGCACGGCCACAGCGTGCCGTCGTCGGCATAGCCGCGGTCGGCGAACACCTCGCCCGCGACCGGTATGCCGAGCTTCTTCCCGATGCTCATCGGGAGGGAATTCGAAAACGCGTACAGTATGACGCCGCCGCCGAGGTCCTTGACCGCGCGCGCCAGCGCCTCGGCGAGCGGCTCGTCGTTCGCCGCCATGTTGTAGAGCGCGCCGTTGCAGTTGACTTGGTGCAGCTTCGCGCGGGCGGCGCGCGAAGGCCGCGACCGCGCCCGCAGAGCACCAGGTCGTACATGTCCTGCGCATCACGCGCCGGCCGAAGCCCTGCAGGTCGGGCAGCGAAGGATGCGCGCCGACCGCGACGCCGGCGTCGACCGCCAGCTTCACCGTCTGGGGGATGGTGGCGGGATCGCCGCCGTGGAAGCCGCAGGCGATGTTTATTTGCCATAAGACCGCGTCAGCGGACCTTGCCGCCGCCACATGAGCCATTGTGACGCAGATGCACCGGCCGTTGCCCCGAAACGCGCCGGGGCCGCTCGCATCTCGCAGTGCAGAAGAGAAGGAATTCCCTATTCGTAGAGCTGCGGCTTCTGCCCGGGCGCGTAGCCGCCGCCGACGTCGCTGTGCGCACCGCAGAACCAGACCTGCTCCACCTTCCGCGGCGGCTTCGCCTTGCCCTCCCAGATCGCCGGCTCGAACGGAGCGCGGTGCCGTCGATGGCGAGCGCCTGGAACGCGTTCGCCACCATGCCGGCGAGCTCGGTGTCGTGGAACGCGTACGCCTTCTTGGTCAGGCGCCTCAGCCCGCGCAGCGGGATGCCGAGCGCGCTGACCGTGTCCCACACCCCGATGCACTTCACCTCGATGTCCGTCTTGCCGTACGAGCAGTACTTCTCCCTGAACGCCACCGGGCCGGGATCATCCGGATGCTCGGGGTTGCGATAGAGCTCGATCGCGTCGCCCAGGTGCCGTGGTCGTGCGGCGCGGTGCCGCGGTCCGGCAGCCAGGCGAGCGCGAGCACGGCGAGGCCGTGGTCGGGCTCCTCGTGCAGCAGGTAGACGCCGCAGCCCTGCTTCTCGTCCGCCTCGTACATCCGCTTCTCGAGCCAGGCGGCCTTCGACAGCGCGGCGCGGCGCGCGAGCTGGCGCACGGCATGCAGGATCTGCCGCTCGTCGGTGCACTGCGCGCGGATCCGCCTCAGGTCGGCGAGGAGCTGCGGGATGGCGTAGGTCTCGACGTTCATCGGCTCCTTATATGGACGCCTCCCGGAGTGCAAGTTGTCTGACTTTGGCGATGGCGGAACGAGGGTGTTGCGGTCTTATATCCGGCCTACAGTGCGAGGCTTTATGCCTTGCGGCCTTGATGGTCTCCGTAATCGACACCTCATCTCCTCAACGAGCTCGAAGCTCAAGGAGCCATACAGGTTCGCATCGATTCCGGGGCACCCGGTTTGCCATCAATCGAGTCAGATCACTTGCGCAACCTTTCGGCGATCCATCCTCCTCGTTAATAGGTTGATCGGCTACGCCGCTTGCGCGCCGTAGTTTTCCTGGTACGACCGTCCGTGGGCGGCGAGCGCCCAGGCGGTACGCGCCATCTTGTTGGCCAAGGCCACCACCGCCACATTCAGCGGCCGGCGCTCAAGCAGCCGGGCGAGCCACGGCGACAGGCGCTTGGCTCGGCGCTGGTGCGTAATCACGCTGCGTGCGCCGTGGATGAGCAGCGTATGTTAGCGCCGGAGTAAAACTGACCCACTTGGTCGGTTGAATTTTGACCCACCTGGGTGTTACGACGGCGGCTTTTTGGGCCGCCATGCTGACTCAGGAGAACCAAGTGGAAATACGAGTGTTGGCCCGGCAGGGGCTGAAGATCCGGGCGATTGCCCGGCAGTTGGGAGTGTCGCGGAATACGGTGCGGCGGGTGTTGCGGGGCCAGGCGCCGCGAAGTTACGGGCCGAGGCGGCCGCGACCGACGAAGTTGGATGCGTACAAGGCCTATGTGTGCGTGCGGATGCAGGCGGCCGGCTCGGTCAGGATTCCGGCGCCGGTGCTGCTACGCGAGATCCGCGAGCAGGGCTATGAAGGCAGCCTGACGCAGCTCAAGGCGTACCTGGCTGCGGTTCGGCCGGCGAAGAAGGAGGACCCGGTCATTCGCTTTGAGACCGAGCCGGGGCAGCAGATGCAGGTCGACTTCGTGGTGTTCAAGCGCTGCGGCGAGCGGCTCTCGGCGTTCGTGGCGACCCTTGGCTACAGCCGCATGAGCTTCGTGCGGTTCGTGCGAGACGAGACTTGGCCGACGGTGAAGGCCTGTCTGGAGGCGGCCTTCGGCTACGTGGGCGGCGTGCCGCGCGAGCTCTTGTTCGACAACATGAAGACCGTGGTGCTTGAGCGAAACGCCTACGGGCGCGGCCGGCACCGGCTACACCCGGGGCTGCTCGCGCTCTCGCGCGATCTTGGCTTCGCGGTGCGGCTTTGCCGTCCCTACCGGGCGAAGACCAAGGGCAAGGTCGAGCGCTTCAACCGATACTTGCGCGGGAGCTTCTACAACCCGTTGGTCACAAGGCTACAGGCCGACGTGGCGCTGGACGCGGAAACGGCCAACGTGGAGGTCCTCAAGTGGCTGCGCGACATCGCCAACGTGCGCGAGCACAAGAGCACGCTCGAGCGCCCGGTCGATCGGCTCGAGGCCGACCAGCAGACGATGTTGCCCTACGAGCCGGCGATGGCGCCGATCGAGGCGGCAGCGCGGCTGCGGCTTCGCTTGCCGCTTCCCGTGGAGAGCCTGCAGCACCCGCTGTCGGTCTATGGCGAGCTGCTGAAGGTTTCGCAGGTGCCGGCATGAACCTGCAAACCGAGAGGATCGGCAGTTCTGCAAGCAGCTGAAGCTCGAGCGCGTGGCGGCGGAGTATGCCGCCGCCGCCCAGAGCGCGGTGCGCGATGAGGCGAGCTTCACCGACTTCCTGGAAACGGTGCTCAAGGCGGAATCGGCCTTCCGCGCCGAGCGCACCCGCCAGATGCTCGCTAAGCTCGCTGGCTTCCCGACGGTCAAGACGCTGGAGGCCTTCGACTTTGGCTTCGCGGTGGGCGCCCCAAAGGCGCTCATCCAGGAACTCGCCACGTTGGCCTTCATCGAGCGCACCGAGAACGTCGTGTTGCTGGGCGCCTCCGGCGTTGGCAAGACCCATCTGGCGATTGCGCTGGGGCTTCGCGCCACCGCCGCCTCGGTGAAGACCCGCTTCATCACCGCAGCCGACCTGATGCTGCAGCTGCAGGCGGCTCACCGCCAGGGGCGCTTTGCGAACTACCTCAACCACGCGGTCATGGGCCCGAAGCTGCTCATCATCGACGAGATCGGCTACCTGCCCTTCGGACGCGAGGAAGCGAACCTGTTCTTCCAAGTGGTCGCCAAGCGCTATGAGCGCGGCTCGATCGTGCTCACCTCGAACCTGCCCTTTGCGCAGTGGGCGAGCGCGTTTGCTGAAGACGCGACGCTCACCGCCGCCATGCTCGACCGGCTGCTGCATCACGCGCACATCGTGCAGATCCAGGGCGACAGCTACCGTCTGAAGGACAAGCGAAAAGCGGGGGTGATGAAGAAAACGGAAACCGAAAGCTGATTCTGGGAGAAGGCGGCGGCTGGCGCCGCCGCCTAAACCCTTAAAAAGGTCCCGGGTGGGTCAAATTTACTCCGACGATTTAGACGAAAGGTGGGTCAGATTTAAACCGACGTTGACAGCGTACGCACATACGGATCGCCACGCTTGCTGATCGCGCCGGGACGCACCTTGCCTCCGGTGCCGCTCAGGCGCGGCGCAATGCCCTTGCAGGCGGCGTATTGGCGGCCGTTGGCAAAGCTCCTGGCGCCGGCGGTGAGCTCCGCCGAGAGCGCGCTCACGCCCAAGGCCCCGATCCCGGGCACCGCCAGCAGCCGCATCGCCAGCGCATCGCTTTCGTTGTGCCGCTCGATGGCGCGCGTGAGCTCGAGCTCCTCGCGCTTAAGCCGCGCAAGGCGCTCGATCTGCTCCCCCAAGCTCGCCGCGAGCAGCTCAGGCACCCGCCCCGCGGCCACCCAGGATTGAAGCTGCATCGCCGTGATCCTGCCCTTCGCCACGACGCCAAACTCGTACAACAGCGCATTGAGCTGATTGCTCTGCATGCGTCGCATCCGCTTCAACTGCTCCCGAATGCGGTGCAGCGCGAGCACCGCCTGGCTCGCCTCGCTCTTCACGGCCACCCACTTCACCTCCGGACGGCTTGCCGCCTCCCAGATCGCGCGCGCATCGCTGCGATCGAGCTTGTTGGTGCGCACAAACGGGCGCACGTGCTGCGCGGCGATCAGCCCCACCTCGTGCCCCAGCCGGGCGAGCCAGCGCCCCCAGTAGTGCGCGCTGCCGCCCGCCTCGAGCACCACCCGGCTCGGCTCACGCGTGCGCATGAATTCCTCGAACTTCGCCCGCGTCATCGTCCTGGCGCCGATCTCGCCGCTGGCCGTATCCACCCAGTACGCGCTGAACACGCGCTTTGCGATGTCCACGGCAATTGTCGTAACCTTGTCCATGAGAAGCCTCCGTCCTGTCAGTGGTTGATCAGAATCTCCACTTTGGCACATCGATGCCGTTGGATCGTGAGGCTTCTCCTTCCCCCTCCCTCCTCTAACGCGTCGTCTGGCCGAGGCCCGGAGTCAAGGGCGGGCACAGCCCGGCGCAGCAAACCCTTGACGCCGCGGCATCGGCCAATACGCTGGCCCATGGCTGGATGCAGCGCTTTATCGCATCCAGCCATGACAGCCCAGGCGGCGTCGAAGAATCATGGCGACTCCGGTTCGCGAGGAAAAAGGGAGGCGTCCATGTCCATCTCCTCACGGACCGGAACGCCGCCATGGTACGCCGCTCGCCGGCGCAAAGGTGGCGGCCGTCTGGTCCTTGCTATGATCGATCCATGACGAATATGACGATGGCGCGTACACCGGTAAGTGTGTCTGTTGCCGAATGGGTCAGCGGCTTGTCATGGTCGCAGATCCCGCCGAATGTCATTGAAGCCACAAAACTGCACATCATGGACATTCTGGGCGTCATGCTCGCCGGCAGGAACGTGCCCATCGTTTCGAAGGTACGGCATGCCGTTCTGCAAAGCGCGGCGGGTAGCGGTGTCCCCACCATCGGCTACCCTGGAGAAGCATCGCTTCCGAATGCAGCCCTCATGCTGGGAGTGATGGCGACCGCCTTGGAATTCGACGACACACACTTCGATGGCCCGGTGCACTCGACCGGGCCCGTTGCGGCGGCGGCGTTTCCCCTGGCAGCGAAGCTTGAGATTTCGGGACGGAAGCTGATTGAGGCGGTGTTGGTCGGGAATGAGCTGAGTTGCCGGCTGGGGCAGGTAGCGCCTGGGATGTTCCATAAGTGCGGATTCCAGGCGACGGGAGCTTTGGGGACGTTCGGCGCGATTTATGCGCTTGGCAAAATCCTCTCCTTGCCCGCAATGCAACTCGTGAACGCAATCGGACTCGGCGCCAGCATGACGGCATCCTGCATGGCGTCCTTCGAAGATGGCACTGCCCCCAAATCGCTGCACGTTGGATTGGATGCGTGCGCCGCGGCGCAGGCCGTGTCCTTTGCGCAGAATGGAATTTCCGGGCCACCCGCCGTTTTTGATGGCCGGCTTGGCTTTTACCGGTCTCATATCCAGGTGCAAGAATACGATTTCCAGTTCGATGCGCTATTGCGCCAACTCGGCACTCGCTGGGAAGTGCTGGATATCGTCTCGAAATCCTACCCGTGCTCATACCAGTGTCACCCCTATCTTGACGCGGTGTTGGAGCTGAGAGCGGCCCATGGAATCGACGCGTCTGCCGTCACGGAGATCGTTTGCCTCCTGCCCGACGATCCCCTTTGGGCGCTCGTTTGCCAGCCCGTTTCCGAGAAGGTCCGGCCCAATAACAGCTGGCACGCACGCGTGAGTTTTCAGCATTCACTGGCCGAGGCGCTGGTCCTTGGCAAACTCGACAAGACAGCCTATTCCGAGGCGAACCTTGCTGATCCGCGGATCAACGGGTTGGCCGACCGTATTAGATGCGTGCTTGTTCCAAGGGACGCGAATTCGACCGGTGCAGTCGGACAGGTTCAAGTCTTCATGGGCGACGGCACCCGGTGGGTAGCCCAAACGCGCAAGTCACGTAAGACCCCGCAGGACTTCCTCTTAAAGTTCCGTGACAATGTATCCGACGTGATCCCGCCCGACGTGATGCATCAAACAGTCGAAGATCTGCTTCAACTCGAGCGCACGGCCAACGTAGCAACGATATTTCGCAAGCTATCGTCAACTAATTGACCGGGCATCGCCGATCCGGGGAGTATCGCGATGCCAGGTCGTCACGCTCTGGTACGCGTCACCTGCGCGCAGGAGATTCAACTCATCAAACGGAGCGCCGATCAGCTGCAAGCCGACCGGCAGCCCCCTGGCGTCAAAACCACAGGGAACGGACAAGCTCGGGAGGCCCAGATAGCTGAAAGGTCTCGTGTATGCGGCAATGTTCTTCAATATCCCTGCTCGTGCCGGGCTGTTGTACGCGGTATCGGCGCGCGTCGGCGCTCCTATGCCAACGGTGGGCGTGGCCAGAATTTGTACACGTGACAAGGTCGAACGCAGAAATGTCGATAGAAAAGCTCCGCGCTGAGTCATCGCCTCGGCATACAGGGTGGCCGGAATTGCGAGGCCGGCCTCCAGGATGTCTCTG
The DNA here is from genome assembly GCA_004297625.1 of Betaproteobacteria bacterium. Lineage (GTDB taxonomy): Bacteria > Pseudomonadota > Gammaproteobacteria > Burkholderiales > SG8-39 > SCGC-AG-212-J23. Next base: position 15,355 of record SCTY01000076.1, read on the forward strand.
ACGTGAGGATCAAAATCGCCGTACTGACTTCGCAGTCGTTCCGCATGCAGCATCGATGCCTCCGTACGCTGCATTACCGTTTGCAAGGCGTTCGCGCTGGACATCCTGGCAACCGGGATGCGCGCGATGGCGGCGCCAAGCTGCGCGAGCACCCTCACAGCCTCATCAATGCATGCAGCTACGTCAGCCGCAATGGCAGCAAAGAAACTCTCTTCAGGCACACCGATTCGCAAGCCGCGAATGCCGCGTCCAAGCGCACTCGCATAGTCCGGCACTGCTCGAGCACTGCAACCGGGGTCGTTCGGGTCTGCGCCGGCGATCACGCTAAGCAGCAGCGCACAGTCATGCGCGGTTCTGGCGAGAGGCCCGACAACATCGAACGAGGGAGCAAGCGGCAACACGCCGAAGCGGCTGACCCGGGTTTGCGTCGGCTTGAGCCCGGTGACACCGCAGAAGGCCGCGGGCAATCGGATTGACCCGCCGGTATCGGATCCCAACGAACCGTAGACCAGCCGGGCGGCCACCGCGGCAGCCGACCCGCTTGAAGATCCTCCGGTCACGTAATCCGTGTTCCACGGATTTCTGCAATCGCCGCGGTGGATATTGTGGCCGGTAGGGTTCGACGCGAATTCAGCCATGTTCAACGTGCCCAGGGAAATCGCGCCCGCGCCCGCCAATCTGGTCAATACCGTGGCCGTGTCACTCGCCCCAAGGTGATTGCGCGGGTGTGACCCGAACGTCGAGACCTCGCCCGCGCGATGGAACATGTCCTTGTAGGCGATCGGCACGCCATGAAGGAGTCCGATGGCTTGGCCGCTCGCGAGCGCCTGATCTGCGGCTCGCGCTTCGGCGATAGCGGCCTGCGCGCGCACCCTGATGAACGCGTTGACGTGTGGGTCGATTTGCTCGATGCGATCAAGGCACGCGCGAGTCAATTCCTCGGAGGAAACGCGTCGCTCCCGAATGGCCGCCGCGGCTTCGGCCAAGCTCCAGCCGGCCCTCATTCGTTTGACCGTGAATCCGGAAAGTCCGACAGAACGCGATAAAAGTCAGTCAGGAGGGCGATCGGATCGCGGTCCGCCCGAGCCGCGCTCAGAACGGTATTGAATTCGTCGAGCATGGCCGCCAAAGCTGTCGCGCGGGCGGGGGGAAGCTCGATTCCGTGCCAAGCCGCGATCAGATCGGCGAACTGGAGAGGGTTGGTCTTCAAGGGGGACGGAATCGGTACGCCGCCCGGCGGGCTTATTTACGAACGGTCGGTCGAAGCAATTCGCAATAGCACTTACTGGCATGCTGCAAGTGTGCTCGGATCGCTACTCTGCGCGCAGTATTTGCTGCGGCCAACCACGGTTTCGAATGAACGACTTCCAGGTCGGTCAGTCCGTAGAGCGCCATGTACTTTTGCTGTCCTTCGAACACTACAAACCTGCGGGCGCCGACACAGCCGTCGACTGCTGCCAACGCTTCGAACAATTCCTCATCGTAGGACTTATTAAACTCCCCCTCCATCTCGGGGGCCACATCCGTCTTGAAGCAGTAAAGCCGCTGACCGTCAAATGGCGACGAACGCCCCTTTGTGTCCATCAAGCTGTAGGCGTTTCGAATACGATGCTCGTTATCGTAGAGCGAGTACATGCGCCGGGTCCAGGGAGTGCGCTGCGTCAGTTGGCGGCCGAACTCCTTGCTCGAGATGACCTCGGCATTAGCCAGCTCGTAGAACGCCCGGTGCATCTTGCGTCCATCCGTGACCTCCGTGTACCGCGTCGCACTGAGAACCCCTGGAATACCAAGCAGCTCCGGAACGTGCTCGCTATCGTACCAATCGTTGAGCTCGTTCTCGTACGCGGCGTCGATATGAAGCCGCACCTCCAGAAGGCCTCTCGGTTCGGTGCGCAATTGGCTGCGGCTCAAGCGCTTGCGCTCCGGCGCGGACGGACACGATAGCTGGGCGGTTCACCTCGCATGGCCGCGGAACAGTTGCGTACGATAACTTCGAACTCCTGCAGAACTCCGCTGCGGGAACCGCCGGCAATGTGAGGCGTGAGCACGACGTTCGAGAGAGCCGTGAAGCGTTCGCCGGCCGGGCGCGGCTCGGAAGCATGAACATCCAGACCGGCTCCTGCAATCTTCCCGGCCGTGAGAGCTTCGTACAGCGCGTCTTCGTCGACCAACTGGCCGCGGCTCGTGTTGATGAAGAAGGCGGACCGCTTCATGCGGTCGAAAAAGCGGCGGTCCGCGATCTTCGTATTTCCCGGCAGATTGGCATGCAGCGACACGAAATCCGACCTTGCCAGCAAATCGCCGAGCGCGCTGTACTCCGCGGCGCTCGCAAGTTCCCGCTCAGGCGGAATGCGGTGCCGGTTGAAGTAGAGCACATGCATGCCAAAGCCGCGCGCAATTCTGGCGACAATGGATCCGATTTCTCCCAGGCCGATAATGCCAAGAGTCTTCCCGTATAGACCGCCTGGTGCATCGACGCCCACCCAGTTATAAAGGACACCATCCATCGGACTCCGCGTCGTGCGCGGATGTTGGCCGTCACGCAGCATCTTGTCCGCGGGGACCAATCGCTTCGCCAGCGCCAGCATCAGGAGCACGGCATGCTCCGCAGTCAACTGCACCGTCAGCCGCGGGAAGCACGATACGTACACGCCGCGTGCTTCGGCAGCAGCCACATCGATGTCGTCCGCGCGCTCGCCAAGACGCTGGACCAGTTTCAGCCGCCGGTAGGATGCCAATAACTCCTTGGTGATAGAGCCGCGCCGAAAGATCAGCACGCTGGCATCCGCGCGGGTTGCGCTTTCGCTCGCCAAAGCGACGTTGGCCCCATCGCTACGCCGTAGACCCTCCGCCAAAGCGATCAGAGAAGAAAAATCGGGATTCTCCGGGACAAAGAAGTCGCGAACCCGCGATTCATTCTCGGCATTGCACAGGATCAAACGCAGAATGCGCAGCACATGATCATCGTCGAGGAAGACGAGGCTGGGCCTCCCGCTCATGGCTTTGCACGCGTCCGCAGCAACTATTCGGGTTTGATGCCCGCAAAGCGCACTACGTCGCCCCAGCGTTGCTCCTCGGATTTCAGGAACTGTGCGTATTCGGAGGTCGGCATACCCGAACCCTCCACGGCAAGGGAGGCAAAGCGCTGTTTGATATCCGGACTTGCCACCGCGGCCGCCACCTGCCTCTGCATCCAATCGATTGCGCCTACAGGGGTTCCCTTCGGCGCGAGCACACCCAGCCAGTTCGAGATTGCAAAGCGCGCCAAGCCCGCTTCGGCGGAGCTCGGCACGTTGGGCAGCGCAGGCGAGCGTTCTTTCGAGGGTACTACGAGGCCAACCACCCTTCCGGACCTGAGGTTGCTGCTGGCGACCGCGATCGTGCTTATCAATACGTCTACTTGCCCTGCGAGCAGCGCCTGCATTGCTTCGCCCATGCCGCGGTACGGGACATGGGTGATCTCGACGCCCGCTTCGTGCTTGAACAGCTCCGTCACGATGTGATTGGCACCGCCGACCCCGGCCGAGCCGTAGTTCAGCTTTCCCGGATTCGCTTTTGCTCGAGAAATGAGCTCGGACAGCGAGGTAATGCGCTTGTCGGCTCCCATGGTAAGCACGAACGGCATCCGCAAAACGAGAGTGACGGGAACCAAGTCCTTGGGGTCCCAAGTCAGATTCGGGTACAGCGTCGGCAATAGCACGTAGCCAGAGTCGGTGATGACGAACGTGTATCCATCCGCCGTGGACCGCGCCGCTGCCTCGAGTCCAATGCGGCCGCCGGCACCGGACTTGTTCTCCACAATGACAGTCTTGCCTGTGTTCTCCGTGATCTTTTTCGCGACGAGCCGGGCGACAACATCCGCGCTTCCCGCCCCGTAGGGCACGATGACCAGGATGGGCTTCTCCGGATACTGCGCGGCCACGCTGGAAGCAAGTGTGATCAGAAGGAGTCCAAGCAGGAGCCTGAATACATTCATGTGTCTTCTTCCTTTTGTCGCGCCCACCGGTGGACCGAGCCCCGGCGGGCTGTCTCGTCCTAATGACTACAATACCCGAGACTTGCTGGACTGAGTAGCAGTCACCGCGGGTGATGCATCGCATCACCCGCCGAAGACCGCCCAGGCGCTTGCCGGTGAGCTTGAACACCGCGTTGCCGATCGTCGGCGCCACCGTCGGCACGCCGACTTCGCCCAGCCCGGTCGGCGCGTTGTCGGTCACGATGACGCGCGTGTGGAGGCAAGTCCGGGACCGGAAAGGACGGCGAGCCGCTTGGGCGGGCTCTATTTGCCGCTCGCGGCTCGCAGTGCAGCAGAGAAGGAATTTTCTGTCCGTTAGCTACGCTGCGGCCGACCGGCCCTCGGCCGGCCGCAGGATTGCTTCCAGCTCGTGCGCCGGCAACGGCCGGCTGACCAGGTAGCCCTGGATCTGGTCGCAGCCCAGGTCGCGCAGCAGCCGCACCTGCTCGTCGTCCTCCACGCCCTCGGCAATCACCTTGAGGCCGAGCGTGTGCGCGAGCGACACGATCATGGCGACGATGTTGCGCGGATAGCCGGCGTCGCGCATGCGCACCACGAAGCTGCGGTCGATCTTGAGCACGTCCACCGGCAGCCGCGCGAGATAGCTGAGCGAGCAGTAACCGGTGCCGAAGTCGTCTACGGAGATTTCCACGCCGGCGCGCCGCAGGATCTGCAGCTTGCGCGTGGTCTCGTCGATGTCCTCGACCAGCACGCTCTCGGTGATCTCCAGGTCGAGCAACGGCTTTTCGCGGCCGAAGCCGGCGGTCGCCTCGAGCACCGAATCGACGAAGTCCTTCTGCCGCAGCTGGATTGCCGACACGTTCACCGAGGTGCGCGGCACGTTGAGTCCCAGCGCCTGCCAGCGCCGGATGTCCTCGACGGCGCGCCGGAGCGCCCAGCGCCCGACCACCAGGATCATGCCGGTCTCCTCCATCAGCGAGACGAACTTGGCCGGCGGCACGGCGCCAAGCTCGGGATCCTGCCAGCGGATGAGGGCCTCGAGGCCGGTGAGCTCGCGGCTATGCACGTCGACCTTCGGCTGGTAGTGCAGCGCAAGGCGCCCGTCCTCGATGGCGCGCCTCAGGCGATGCTCCAGCGCCAGCGATTCGGCCACGCGCGCGTTCATTTCGGCCGCGTAGAAGAGGTAGCGCTGACCCGCCTGCTTGGCATGATTCAGCGCGGTTTCCGCGTTGGCGTACAGCGTTTCGGTGGATTCGCCGTCGGTCGGGAATACGGCGATGCCGGCCTTCATGGTCACGCGCAGCTCCACGCCGTCGATGAGCACGGGCTGCCCGAAGGCCTCGCCCAGGCGCTCGAGCAGCCAGTGGACCGTTTCGCCGGGGTTGTCGAAGCCGGCCACCGCGGTGGCGAAATGGTCCGCGCCCACGCGCGCCACGGTGTCCTGGACGCGGGCCGCTTTCTGCAGGCGCAGCGCTATTTCGCGCAGCAGATCGTCGCCCGCCGCGCGGCCGAAGGTCTCGTTCACCATGCGGAAGCGCTCGATATCGAGAAGAACCGCGGCGGCGAAGCGCTTCTCGCGGCGCGCGGCGATCAGCGCCTGGCCCAGGCGGTCGACGAAGAGGCTGCGGTTCGGCAGATCGGTGAGCGAATCGTGGTACGCCAGGTAATCCATGCGCGCCTTCTGCGCCAGGTGATGCAGCGCGAAGGCGATGTCGCCGGCGAGCTCTTCCAGCAGGCGCATCTCCTCTGCGTCGAACACTTCCTTGCCGCGCGCATAGAGAAGCAGCGCTCCCAGAGCCCGGCCGGCGAAAGTCAAAGGAAGCACCGCGTGCGCGCGCAGGCCGCGCCGCAGCGCAGCCGTGCGCCCGGGCACCTCGGCGGCCTCGATGTCGTTGCACACCGCCGCCTCCGGCTCGACGGGGAACTGGTCGATCATCGGGTCCTTGCTGCCTTCGCCGCTCGACACGGTCCTGCCGTCGTCGAAGAGCCGGATCGCGGCGAAGCCGAAGCCGCCGCGCTCGACGGCGATGCGGCACGCCTCCGCGAGCAGGTCCTCCCGTTGCGACACCCGCACAATGAGGGCGTTGACCGCGCTAAGCGTCTCGAGAGTGCGGTTGAGCCGCTCGATACGGCGCTGCTGCGCCTCCAGCGCGCCGGTCTTCTCGAGCAGCTGGTCCACTACGACGCGCAGGTGCTCGCTGCCGAGTTCCGCCGCGCCCGCGGTAGGACGCTCGGTGTGCTGGTCGAGCACCTGCTTCACCGCGTGCAGGATCAGGTCGTTGTCCGAGGGCTTGAGCAGCACGCGCGCCACGCCGTGCGCCTGCGCGAGCACCTGCGCGTCCTGCCCGGCGAAATACGCGGTATAGAACATGAGCGGCACGGCGGAGGTCGCCGGGTCGGCGCGCAGCTCGCGCGCGAGCACGTAGCCGTCCATGCCGGGCATCAGGACGTCCGAGATCACCAGGTCCGGCGGCGCGGCGCGCGCCTGCGCGAGCGCCTGGGGCGCGCCCGAAGCCTTGTCTACGCTGTGGCCGGCGGTCTCGAGCAGCGAAGCGAGTGCTTCACGGTTCGCGCGGTTGTCGTCGACCACCAGGATCTTGGCCATGCCCGATAGACAATGTACGCGCGAAGAAAATCGGGAGGCACCGATTCTCCATGCGAACCGCCAACTATTTCGTCGCGGAATTGCGGAATCTACTGTCGTGCTTCGGCTACACCCGCGCGGCGCGCACCTCGAGCGCGAAGCGGATCAGCGCGATGCTGAGCGCGAGCACGAGCGGCCCGAGGATGATGCCGATCGGCCCGAAGGTCGAGACGCCGCCCAGCACGCCGATGAACACGGTGAGGGTACCGACCTCCGCGCGTCCGGACACGAGCATCGGCCGCAGAAAGTTGTCGAGGGTGGCGACGAGCCCGCCCCACACGAGCAGGAACACCGCGGCATACCAGCGCTCCTGAAGGACGAGGACCAGCGCCGCCGGCACCCAGACAACGGGCGTGCCGGCGAGCGGCACCAGCGCAAACAGCGCCGCCAGCACGCCGAACACGATCGGCGACGGCAACCCCGCCAGCGCAAACCCGATGCCGATCAGCGCGCCTTGCGCAAGCGCCGTGACGCCCGTGCCGTAAACCATCGCGCGCGTAACGGCCGCAAGGTGCGCGAAAAGCCGCGAGCGCTCCTCCGCACCCATCGGCACGAGCGCACGCAGGTCGTTGAATGCTGCCCGGCCGTCGCGGATCGCGAAGTAGAGGATGAAGATCATCATCGCGAATCCGACCACGGTGCCGAGCGCGCCCAGCACCGCCTGGCGGCCGAGCGACGCGAGCGATTTCAGCACCGTGCGCGCTCCCTCGATAGCCCAGCCTTGCAGCTGCGCGAGGGAGATGCCGAACGACTGCTGCAGCCAGACGATCGCCGGCCCCACGACCGGCATCTTTTCCAGGTCGGAAGCCTGGGACGGCTTGTGCTCGACGGCGAAGTCCTGCGCGTAGCGAAGCAACTCAGCGGCCTGCGCGGCAAAGGCCGTCCCCAATGCAGCCAACGGCCCGAGCAGCACGATTATCGTCAGAACCGTAAGCAAGGCAGCCGAAACGCTCTCGCGGCCGCCAAGCTTTTCGGCGAGCCAAGTGTGCAGCGGGTGGACCAGGAACGCGATGAAGACCGCCCACGCGATGGGCGCAAAGAACGGCTGCAGGATCTGGAAAAGCAGGTACGCTAGCACCGCGAGCGTCACCAGCGCAAAGGTGCGCGCGTAGAACACGCGGTCCGATGTGGGCTCTGCCATTGGGCGCCGAGCGTAGCACGCCGGCTCGGCGGGCTCCGCTTACCGCACGGAGGTCTGCACTGCCGCGTCAGCCTCCGCTACCCAGCCGGTGATCGCCGACTGGATGATCCGCGGGTCTGCCGGCTTGACGAAGTGGTGATGAAAGCCGGCTTCCTGCGAGCGCGCGCGATCTTCCTTGTGGCCGTAGCCGGTCAGCGCGATGAGCAGCGCCGGCGGGTTGGTCTCCTGCGCGCGCAGCCGGCGGGCCACTTCGTAGCCGTTTATTCCGGGAAGGCCGATGTCGACCACGGCCACATGCGGAGCGAATACCTGCGCAATGGCGACAGCCCGCGCCCCGTCGCTCTCCGTGCGCACGTCGTGGCCTTCCAGCCGCAGGTATACCGCGATGCTCTCGGCGGCGTCGATGTTGTCGTCGATGACCAGGACCCGCTTTCCGCCCCCGGCGGCCGCTTCGCGCTTCGGCGCCTCGGGCGGCGCCTGCGGCACTTCGCTGATGCAGGGAAGGACGATCTTGAAGAGCGCGCCTTTTCCTGCGCCGTCGCTGAGCACTTCTACGCGCCCTTGGTGCAGCTCCACCAGCCGCTGCACTACCGTCAGGCCGACCCCGAGGCCCCCTTGGCTGCGGTCGAGCGAACGCTCGCCCTGGGTGAAGAGCTCGAACACGTGCGGCAGCAGGGCGCTGTCGATGCCCATGCCGTTGTCGCGCACGGTAATGACCGCCTCGCCTCGATCGGCCGCTGCGGTGAGCTCGATGACGCCCCCCTCGGCGGTGTACTTGGCGCCGTTGTTCAGCAGGTTTCCGACCACCTGGGCGAGGCGCGCGAAGTCGCCGTGCACCCAGATCGGCGTGGCCGGGAGGTTGAGCACCAGGTTGTGCTTCTTGGAGTCGAGCAGCGTGCGCGCCGTCTCGATACTGTGCTGAATGACCCGGCCGAGCTCCACCGGCGCCCTCTTGAGAGTGATCTTGCCCTGCGTGATGCGCGAGACGTCCAGCAGATCGTCGACGAGCTGGGCGAGGTGCGTCACCTGGCGCTCGACCACTTCGCGCGCCCACGAGATGCCCGGATCCGCGGGCGCGATGCGCCGCATCACTTCGGCGGCGTTGCGTATCGGCGCGAGCGGATTGCGCAGCTCGTGGGAAAGCATGGCGAGGAACTCGTCCTTGCGCCGGTTCGCCTGCTGCAGCTTTTCTTCCGCTTCCTTGGTGCGCGTCATTTCGCGCTTCAGGCTCCAGTACAGGCGCGCATTGTCGAAGGCGATCGCCGCGCGGCTACACAGCTCGTCGAGCGTCGCCTGATCGGGCGAGCTGTACGGCACGTCCTGCCGCGCATGGAGAAGAAGCAGAGCCCCGAGAAGCCGCTCGCCCGCCTTGAGCGGCACGACGCGGCCCGCACCGGAGGCGAGGCTCACGTCGACGTCGTAGCCGCTGGAGCGCGCCTCGTCCAGCGCGCGCACGAGCGCGGCGGGCAGCTCCTGCAGCGAGTCCAGCGCGCGTACGCCCCGCATGCCGGCGCTGCGCGCAAAAATGACATCGCCGTCTTCCATGCGGATGGAGAGCAGCGCCTCGTCCGCCAGGCCGGGCACGACCATCTCGAGCAGGCGCTGCATACCCTCTTCCAGCTCGAGCGAAGCGCCGAGCTCGCGGCTGGCGAAGGCGAGGAACTCCGAGCGGCGCGTCGCCTCTTCCGCAGCGGCCCGGTCGGCTTCGGCCTTGGCGAGCGCCTGCGCCTGGCGCTGCGCGCGGTAAAGCTCGACGAAGACCTTGACCTTGCTGCGCAGGATTTCCGGCACCACCGGAGAGAGGATGTAGTCCACCGCGCCGAGGGCGTAGCCGCGCGCGGTCTGCATCTCGTCGGCATAGGCGGTGACGAAGATGATCGGCGTGTGCTTCGTCTTGCTGTGCTGCCGGATGAGCTCCGCGGTCTCGATGCCGTCGATATCCGGCATGTTGACGTCGAGCAGGATCACGGCGAAATCGCGCGCCAGCAGCTCGCGCAGCGCGTCGGCCCCCGAGGCCGCCATGACGAGGTTCTGCCCGAGCTCCTCGAGCACCGCCTGGAACGCCAGCCGCTTGTCCGGCAGGTCGTCGACGACGAGGATGTTGACCTTGTCGTCCACTAGCGGTGCAGCCATCCGCGCAGCACGGCCAGCAGGTGCACCGTGTCCACCGGCTTGGAGAGGTAATCCCAGGCGCCCGCCTCGATGCATTTTTCGCGGTCGCCCTTCATCGCCTTCGCCGTGACCGCGATGATGGGCAGATCCTTGCGGTCGGGGAGCTTGCGGATCTCCTGCATCGTGGTCATGCCGTCCATCTCCGGCATCATGATGTCCATCAGGACGATGTCGATGGACGGATCTTCCTTGACCAGCCGGATCGCCTCGCGTCCGTTGTTGGCGGAGATCATCTGCATGCCCTGGTCGTGCAGCACGGTCGACAGCGCGAAGATGTTGCGCATGTCGTCGTCGACGATCAGCGCTCGCTTGCCTTCGAGCACGCGGCTCGAGTTGTGCAGCTCCTGGACGGCCTGGCGCTCTTCCTGCGACAGCGTCGCCAGGTTGCGGTGCAGGAAGAAGTAGATCGTATCGAGCAGCCGCTCGGGCGAGCGCACTTCGCGCAGCGCGAACACTCCGTCGCCGCGCTTCCAGCGCGCCAGCGTGTCCGAGCCGCGCGAGCCGTAGATCACCACCGGCAGCTGGCGCGTGACCGCCTGCTGCTCGAGAATGTCGACGAGGTCTCCGGGCTGCAGCTCACCGCTGCCCGCCTGAACCACCAGGCAGTCGATCTGCTGCGAGCGCAGCAAGGCGCAGATCTCGGTACCGTGCTCGGAAGCGACGACCTCCACCTCGTCCGGATTCAGCCGCTCGATGAGGCTGGAGCGCTCAGCGCCCTGCTCCATCAGCAACGCCAGCTTGCGGCGCGGACGGGAGATGTAGCTCTTCAGCTGCTCGATCGCCTGGTCGATGACGTCGCGCGAGGCGACCGGCTTGGTGATGAAGCCGATGGCGCCCGAGTTGAGCGCCCGGTCGCGGGAATCGTCGGTCGACACCACGCACACCGGAATATGCCGCGTGGAAAGATCGGCCTTCAGGCGGTCGAGAATGCGCCAGCCCTGCATGTCGGGCAGGAAGATGTCCAGCGTGATGACCGAAGGCTGGTGCTCCTTGATCATCGACAGCGCGGCCGCGGCGCTGCCGCTGACCAGCCCCTTGAAGCCCTTTTCCCTCGCCGCCTCGAGCAGCACCTTGGCGAAGCTCAAGTCGTTCTCGACGATGAGCAGGACGCTGTCGCCCGGCTTCACCTCGGCGCGGTCGTCGCCCGCCTCGTTCGCCTGCGGCTGGACGTCTTCCTCGGCGTAGATCGGCTCGATCACCGGCGCCTGCGGCAGCGGCTCCTTCGCCGGCGCCTCTGCAACCGGCGGCCGCCTGAGACTGCGCTGCGCGTAGGAAAGCGGCAGGTAGAGCGTAAAAGTGCTACCGGTGCCCGGCGTGCTCGCAAGCCGGATCTCGCCGCCGAGCAGCTTCGAGAGCTCGCGGCTGATCGCCAGGCCCAGGCCCGTGCCGCCGTATTTGCGCGACGTGGAGCCGTCGGCCTGCTGGAACGCCTCGAAAATGATTTGCTGCTTGTCCGGCGAGATGCCGATGCCGGTATCCGTCACCGAGAACGCGATGACCTGGCCCGCGCGGTTCAGGTCCTCGTTCTCCGACGACCAGCCGGAATCCACCGGCGCGACCGAGAACGACACGCTGCCCTGGTGCGTGAATTTGAACGCGTTCGACAGCAGGTTCTTGATGATCTGCTGCATGCGCTTGATGTCGGTGAACACCGACTTCGGCAGCTGGGGATCGAGCCGGATATCGAACCCCACCTGCTTGGATTCCGCCACGTGCCTGAAGGTGCGCTCGACGTAGCGCTGCAGATCGAGCAGACGCAGCTCGCTGACGTCCACCATGACCGTGCCCGACTCGATCTTCGAAAGATCGAGGATGTCGTTGATGAGGGCGAGCAGGTCGTTCCCCGAAGCGTGGATGGTGCGCGCCGACTCCACCTGGCGCGGGCTCAGGTTGCCCTCGGCGTTCTTGGTGAGCTGATCGGAGAGCAGCAGCAGGCTGTTGAGCGGCGTGCGCAGCTCGTGCGACATGTTCGCCAGGAACTCGGACTTGTACTTGGAGGTGAGGGCGAGCTGCTTCGCCTTTTCTTCCAGCGCCTGGCGGGCCTGCTCGACTTCCTGGTTCTTGCGCTCGACCTCCTGGTTCTGGTGCGCGAGCTGGCGCGCTTTCTCTTCCAGCTCCTGGTTGGTCTGCTGCAATTCCTCGGCGAGCGACTGCGACTGCTTGAGCAGGTCCTCGGTCCGGGTGTTCGCCTCGATGGTGTTGATCACGATGCCGATCGACTCGGTCAGCTGGTCGAGGAACGCCTGATGCGAGGGATTGAAATGCTCGAGGGAGGCGAGCTCCATCACGCCGCGCACTTCGCCTTCGAACACCACCGGCAGCACCAGCACGTCGAGCGCGCTCGACTCCGACAAACCGCTTGCGATGCGGAAGGCGTTGGAGGGCACGTTCGTGAGAAGGAGCTTGCCGCGCTCGATCGCGCACTGCCCGACGAGGCCTTCGCCGATGTCGATTTCCTTGCCGTGCGCCCGCATGCCCCTGGAGGCGTAGCTCGCGAGCAGCTTGAGCTTCGGGTTGTCGGTCTCGGGCTTGGTGAGCACGTAGAACTCGGCCTGGTGCGCGCCGACCACCGGCGCGAGCTCCGAGAGAATCATCTGGCCGACGGTGTGCAGGTCGCGCTGGCCCTGCAGCATCCGCGAGAACTTGGCCAGGTTGGTTTTCAGCCAGTCCTGCTCGGTGTTCTTCTGCGTGGTGTCCTTGAGGTTGCGGATCATCTCGTTGATGGTGTCCTTGAGCGCCGCCACCTCGCCCTGCGTTTCTACCGTGATCGAGCGCGTCAGGTCGCCCTGAGTCACCGCAGTCGCCACCTCCGCGATCGCGCGCACCTGAGTGGTCAGGTTCGCCGCGAGCTCGTTCACGTTTTCCGTCAGGCCCTTCCAGATGCCCGCCGCGCCCGGCACTTTGGCCTGGCCGCCGAGCTTGCCTTCCACGCCCACCTCGCGCGCCACGGTAGTCACCTGGTCGGCGAAGGTCGCGAGCGTGTCGGTCATCGAGTTGATGGTCTCGGCAAGCGCCGCGATCTCGCCTTTCGCCTCCACGGTCAGCTTTTGCTTAAGGTCGCCGTTCGCCACCGCGGTCACCACTTTCGCGATACCGCGCACCTGAGAGGTCAGGTTGCCGGCCATGAAGTTCACGTTGTCGGTGAGGTCCTTCCAGACACCCGACACGCCGCGCACTTCGGCCTGGCCGCCAAGGCGCCCTTCCGTGCCCACCTCGCGCGCCACCCGCGTCACCTCGGACGCAAACGAGGAGAGCTGGTCCACCATCGTGTTGATGGTGTTCTTGAGCTCGAGAATCTCGCCCTTCACGTCCACCGTGATCTTCTTCGAGAGGTCGCCCGCCGCCACCGCCTTCGTCACGTCGGCGATGTTCCTCACCTGCGCGGTGAGGTTACCGGCCATCGAGTTCACCGAGTCGGTGAGGTCGCGCCAGGTGCCCGCCACGCCCTGCACGTCGGCCTGGCCGCCGAGCTTGCCTTCGGTGCCCACCTCGCGCGCCACCCGCGTCACTTCCGCGGCGAAGGAGCGCAGCTGGTCCACCATCGTGTTGATG
>SCTY01000005.1 GCA_004297625.1 Betaproteobacteria bacterium
CCGCACCCAAGCCCGCATTCAATCCCCAAGCGCAACCGCTCGCGCGTTGAATCCAGCGGCTCAGTTCAACTGGTCGTATCCGTCATGCGTTCCGACGACGGATACGACCCTGTTCGTTAGGCAGCTTCCAAAAGGGGGATCGATGTCAATTCCGACTCAAGTCAATGAAGCCATCCAGGCGCATTACACCCGGCCTGATCTGGGAGGCATCATCCTGGCTGCACTTGAAAAAGCAGGGAAAGACCTGAATCGGCTCACGCCGGAAGACCTGGCGCCCGTCGATGAATTTCACATTCGCGGTCGGGCAGCAACGTTGGAGCTCGCGCGAACTGCGAGCGTCGACTCCACGAAGCGCGTACTTGACGTTGGCAGCGGGGTTGGCGGGACATCGCGATGCCTCGCCCGGGAGTTCGGATGCCGTGTCACCGGCATCGACCTTACTGACGAGTACTGCCGCGCTGCTGCAATGCTCTCCGATCGGATCGGGCTCGGGGAACTCGTCGACTATCGCCAAGGAGATGCAACGAGTCTTCCGTTCCCGGCGGCTTCGTTCGACATCGTCTGGACCGAGCACGTCGCGATGAATATCCCGGACAAACCCGCGCTTTACCGGGAGATGTACCGAGTCCTGAAACCGGGGGGCACGCTTGCGATCTACGACATTCTTGCCGGGCCGTCCGGTCCAGTCCTTTTTCCTGTCCCTTGGGCGCGCACCCCGGAATCGAGCTTCCTCGTAGCGCCGGACGAATTGCGCAAGCTGCTCGAGAAAGCCGGGTTCAAGGTGGCGGCTTGGGCCGATACAACAGATGCCGCACGCGCCTGGTTCGTGTCGCTGGCCGAAAAAATCCGCAAAGACGGAATGCCGCCACTCGGCTTTCATGTGCTGCTCGGATCCGATTTTCAGCCCATGGCCCAGAATCAGCGGCGCAATCTCGAGGAGGGGCGGATTGTCTTGGCACAAGTCGTCGCTAAGAAATAGACGCTGCCTAACCCCGGCGTGCAGCCGACGCCCGAAGGCGGGCGCGGCTGACGCCGAACGTTAGTGCCCAACCCAGCGCCGTGCGCCCCGCATTGACGTATATGCATAGCGTGCATATACTCACCACGTGTCCGCCGATTTCGACCCGAAGAAGGATGCGGCAAACATCAAGAAGCATGGCGTGTCGCTCTCCGAGGGCGACGGAGTGCTCAGCGATCCCCTTGCGCTCACCGTGGAAGATGACAGCGCCGAGGGCGAGCAGCGCTTTGTCACCATTGGAATGAACGTCTTCGGGGCTCTGATGGTCGTTGTCCACACTCCCCGGCGTGATGGACCACGAACCATCTCAGTGCGGAAGCCCGACCCGAGAGAACGGAGAAACTATGAAAAAGGTGTATGACTTCTCCAAAGGCAAGCGCGGCGCGGTCATTCCGCCAACCGGAAAGACCCGCATCACCATCTATGTGGACGACGCGGTTATTAAGCGCTTCAAGGCACAGTCCGAAAAGACAGGAAAGGGGTATCAGACCCTAATAAACGAAGCCTTAAAGTCCTACCTCGGCCTCACAGAGCAACCAATCACTCAAGAGCTCGTGCGCAAGATCGTGCGTGAAGAGCTCGCGGCAAACGGTTGAGCACTAACTTGGCGGTGGTGCCGGACGCGGCGGCGCAGGCAGTGCTTCATCACCCGTGGTGCTCGCCGCGCCGCACACCTCGACGTTAGGATTCACGAAGACCGACCGTGCTGCACCCACGCCAATTCCAGGTCAACGAAGCATGGATTGCGTTTCAATTGAACGGTGCACCAATTGGTACCGAGCGGGATGGATCGTTCAATAGCGTCGCGCTCATGGACGCAGCGAGCTGCTACATTTTTGGCATGATCTTGGTACCTGTCGATGACTCGGAACCCTCGAAGTCGGAGGTGCGGCGTCTGCTCAAGATGGGCTGGGCACACAAAAGGCACTATCCCAGCACGCTGTTCCTACCAACTGGCCGGTTCCAAACCGTCCTACCTGCTGAGGCAAAGCGTCTGGGCATTTCTGTTGTACCTGTGCACGAAAGCCAGCTACTCGTCTTCATAGGTGAAGCGCGGGAAGGGTTCAAGGAGCGGCTTGAAAGCGAGCGTGCCAACCGTGAAGCCTAACAACCGCACGCAGGCCGACGCGCGCGCGAGCGCCGTACTTTGCAAATGTCAGTCAGCGCGCGCGGCTGGTGCGGGACGTTCGGCTTCAACTGCCCTGGGGGAGCCCTAGTCTGAGATGGACACTGCACCGCGGCACATCGAGGGAACCCATGGCAAGCGATGATCGCAACGATAAGGCGGAGACAGGCATGGTGCCGGAAGTCGCGAACCTCGGGATCTTGCGGCCTCCTCTTATCTACCTGGGCGCGATCGCCCTTGGCCTGTTGCTGCATTCCGTATGGTCAGTTCGGCTCGTGTCTCGCGCCGTGAGCGTGCCACTCGGGGGTACTACAGTGCTTGTCGCCGTCGCTCTGTTCCTCGCCGCTGTTCGCACGTTGCGGACCGCTGGCACGCCTGTTCCGGGCAATCGTCCCACCACCACGATCGTGCGCACGGGGCCCTATCGCTACAGCCGCAATCCCATCTATCTGTCTTTCTCGCTGCTCCAGCTCGGCGTCGCATTCTGGGTCGACAGTCTCTGGCTACTCGTCACCCTCATTCCAGCGGTGGCGCTGATGTCGTTTGTGGTTATCCCGCGAGAGGAGCGATACCTGGAGACCCGCTTCCCGTCGGACTACTTGCCCTACAAGGCTTCTGTGCGTCGCTGGCTGTAGGTAGCCGCCGAACAAGGGCCTCGAGCCGTGCGGCTTCACACGTCAGGAGCTGGAAAGCCGAAGCGCACAAGATTTACGAAGCACGCGTGGTGAAGGACTCTCTTGCCAAGCTGGCAGAGCGGTTTGAGTTGGAGACTCTTCCATTCTCCGACGAGGAGTTGCAGGCCCTAGCCAAACGAGCGCGCGAATCGTTCAGATCGAAACAGAAGAGAGAACGACTCGATAGATACAAGGCACATCTTTCTACTCTTTACGGCGAGGAGAGTGTTGGGATGGTTTCGGCCGCGCTTGAGGAAATCAACAACGCGATTGGATACGAAGAAAAATGACCACGCCGCCTAACCATGCGCTGCAGCGAACGGCGGCATCACGTCCCTGTTCCAATCGACGCGCCTCGTGGCCGCCGTCGCTGAGCTTGGGCCGTTAGACAGCGCTACAACCGCGGGATATTCTGTCGCCGTGCACAACGAATTTACAGCGGTAATAGAGCGCGACGGCGCGTGGTTCATCGCCTACTGCCCGGAGGTTCCAGGCGCAAATGGCCAAGGCCGCACCAAAGAGGAAGCAAAAGAAAGCCTCGCTGAAGCGATTGCGCTTATTTTGGAAGACCGGCGGGCTGACGGTCTTCGCGCAGTACCACCTGAGGCACTTCGAGAGACAGTCATTGTTGAGTGAAGCGTAGCAGCCTCCTGACGCGCGCCGGCGGCTGCGAACGGTAGAACCCCTCACGACCTCCTGCGGCGAGCGACGTCGTGGCGCGTCGCGAAGCTGGCAAGGATCACCGCCACCAGGGCCGTCACGAAAATGCCGTCGAAGGTTCCCGCGCCGCCGATCGAGGCGACCGGCGCGCCGAGACCCTGGATGATGCCGAGGTTCAGGAGGTCGGCGCCGATCAGCGTTCCCAGGCTTCCGCTGATGTAGGCGAGCGGGGCGGCGTGCTCGCGCGAAAGGATGAGCACCGTGAGCGCCGTTGCGAGCGGGGGCACGAATACGGGCATCGCGATGCCCAGGCCCGGCACCGGCTCGGCGAGCGAGTAGCACACCACCGAGACGATGGCGACGGCGAACAAGCTCAGCTTGTACAGCCCGTTCTTAACGATCAGATACAGCGACAAGAGAATGGGGATGACTGCGCCGCCCACGTTTACGGCGAGCACCGTGGCGGGCCACTTCTGCGTGAGCGGGATGACGTACTCCATGCCGAAATAGGTCACGACCGCCGGGGCTGAAACCGTTCGCGCAGGCAGATAGGCGATGGGGAGGTTGACGTAGCTGAGCAGCAACGACAGGAGCAGGGCAAAGAACATGACCCTGGGACCCACGCCCATGCGCACCGAGGCGTAGCGCAAGATCCTTCCCGCGATCATGCCGAGCAACAGCAAGAACAGCACGCTCAGCAGGGCCAGGAACGGCCATGTGACGGGGAAATACTGCAGTTGCGGATCGGGCATTGCTGCCGCCGCTCAGGAGATCTCGGCGGCGCGGCGGTAGTGCTGCTGCGCCTCGTCGGCCTGGCCAAGGCGCTCGGCGAGCCGCGCGAGCTCGAGGTGCGCCGCGCGGGTTTCTTCGAAAGAAAGGCTCGCCTCCAGGAAGCTGCGCGCCTTGCCCCACAGCTCGGCCTGCGTGCACAGGCGGCCGAGCGTGCCGAGGAGTTGCGCGTCCCGGCTGCGCTCGAGGAGCCAGCGCTCGGCGCGCTCGATGCGCGCGCGCGCTTCGCCGGCGCGCGCGCCGTCTTCCATCGACTCCGGCAGCTCCGCGTAGAGGAAAACGAGTTGCGGCGTCCATTCCGCGGCGAGCGCGCGCTCGATGATCTCGCGCGCAAGCGTCGTCTTCCTGAGCTCGGTGGCGTGACGCGCGGCCGCGGCCGCGACGCGAGGATGGAGCTGGTCGCGCGCCTCGACGCTGCGCCAGCGCCGCTCGAACGCCTCCGGCTCGGCGGCCGAACGCGCGAGGAGCTCGATCGTCGCCTGGACCTTGTATTCTTCCGCGAGCGCGGGCGCGATGGCGTCGCGCTTGCCGAGCTGGCTCGCGAGCCGCAGGACCTCGTCCCAGGCTCCGGCGCCCCGCTCCGCGCGCAGCAACATGCGGGTCGCGGCGATCTGCTTGGGGCCCGCGCCGTGCAGGCTGCGGAGCGCGTCACGCGCGGCGGCGAAGTCGCGATCCTCCAGCGCGAGCTCGGCCCGGCTGACGAGGCACGCCGCCTGCATGCGCTCCCCCGCGGCGGCCTCACCGCGATCGAGCCACTGGTCGCGGCGCTGAAAATCGCGCAGCTGGTGCGCGGCGCGCGCCGCAAGCAGCGCGGCGAGCGCCGGCGTCGGGCCGGTCTCGAAGGCAACCGCGGCCTCCTTTTCGGCGCGATCGTAGCGTCCCTCGTAGTAGGCCTGGAGCGCGCCCGAGAGGGCGGCGTGCGCGCGCTCGCGCCGCCGGCGCGAGCGGAACGCGCGCACGTACGCCGGCAGCGATACCGCGTGGCCGACAAGCCGCAGAAGCGCATAAAAGGCAAGGAACGCGACCAGCACGCCGGCCGCAAAGAACACCATCGAAACCTCGACGCGGTACGGCGGATAAATGAACAGCACGTACCCCGCGTCGACGCGCCCCAGGATGACGAGCGCCACGGCCGCCGCGAAAACCGCGAGCAGCCAGAAAAGCGACCTCATGCGGTGCGGCTCATTTCGGCGTGCGCTCGCGGCGCGACTTGAAGCCGCGCACCGCCTCGAGGCTTTCCGAGATCGTCGGCATTTCGAAGCTGAGGGTGCTTGCCGAAAGCTGCTTGAGCTGACCGAGCGCGTCCACCGTGCGCTTCGCGCGCGGATCGAAATAGCGCCGGATCCAGGCCTGCGCGGTCCTCAGGTCCTCGCGGTATCCCGCCTCGTCGCGGATGAGCAGCGAGAGCCGGGCGTTCAGCAGGCGCAGGCGCAGGTTCTCGCGCAGAAAGTAAGCCTGCGAAGGCGGAAGGAGCGGCGGCTCGGGGTTGTTGACCTGGCGCACGACGACCAGCTGGCGCAGTTCGCTCCATACATCCGAGCCGAGACGCGACCAGAAGCCGCGCTCCGCGGCCGGTGCCGCGTCTGTCGCGGCGCCTGGCCCGGCCCCGGGGCGCTCCACGCGCTCCTCGAAGGCGAGCGGCATGGCATCCACCTCGGCGACCAGGCCGTCGAGGCGCATGCTCATCCCGGCGATGTCGACGGCTGGCAGGGCCTTCAGCCGCTCTATGTCGCGCGCAAGGGCCCGGCGCACCGGCAGGAATTGCGGCCGGTCGGCGCGCGCGAGGCGCGACTCCGCAAGCTGAAGCGCGAGCAGCGCCGCGCGCACGTTGCCGGAGAGCTGCAGCTGCTGCTGCGCAATGGCGAGCACCTGCTCGATCTCGGCGAGCTGCCACTCATCGCGGTTGCGCGACAGCTCCTGGTAGAGGGCGTCGAGCGCGAGCTGCTGGCTCTGCGACTCGGCGAGGCGCGACTCGAGCTGGCCGATCTTCACTTGAGCGTCGCGCAGCCCGTCCTGCGCCTGCCGCGCCACCGAGCGGGCTTCGCTCGCGTTGGTTTCGATATCGCGCAGCCGGCGTGCCAGTTCCTGCTGCGTAGCCGCTATGCGTTCGCGCGCATCCAGCCAGAATACGGCGGCGAGCGCTGCGGTAAGCAATACCGCGATCAGGAGCAGCAGCGGCGCGCGCGAGCGGCGCGCCGCCGGTGTGCCGGCGGACGCCGCCGCGGCCGGCGGCGCAGGCGCTTCGGTTTGCGGATCGCTCATCGAGAATCAAAGTATGCCACCAGCCGCGCGCTCATTTCGTCGTCGCCGGGGCCGCCGACGATGACTTTCCTTGCACCGAGCGCGCTTGCCTGCTCGGCAATACGCTCATGCGGCACGAAAAGCGGCGTCGCGAACAGATGCCGCCTGCCCGCGTCGCCCAGGAGCTTGAGCAGGTTTTGCAGCCCCTCGCCCGACGAGACGACGACGGCGTCGATCGCTCCATCGCCCCACGCGGCGAGCAGCGGGCCGCTATCCGCGCGCGGCAGCACGCGCCGGTAGCACTCCACGTATTCCACGTGCGCGCCGCGCGCGGCGAGCGTCTCGCCCAGCACCTCGCGCCCGCCCTCGCCGCGGAAGATCGCGACTTGCTTGCCCTTCACTTCGTGCATCGGCGCGAGCGCAAGGAGCGCTTCGCTGTCCGCGCCGCGCTCGGGTGCGAGCACCGGCGCGATGCCGCGCCGGGCGAGCTCGCGGGCCGTCCCGCGGCCGATCGCCGCGTAGCGCAGCTTCGGCGGCCAGTCGCGCACGCGCCGGAAGGCGCGCTCGACCGCCGTGGGGCTCACAAATATGGCGAGGTCGAAGCGCTCGAGCGGCGGCAGCGGCCGCTCGGTCGCATCTTCGATTTCGATCGCGGGAAAAACGAGCGCCCTGCCGCCGGCGCGCTCGATCAGCGACGCAAGATTCCGCGCCTGCGCCGCCGGGCGCGTGACGACGATGCCGCGGCCCTCGAGCGGTTTATTTGACAAGCGCCGAAAGAATCTCGTCTGCGCCCTGGCGCCGCAGCTCTTCGACTGCCTGGGCAGCGAGCCGGGCCGGGTCCGCGCCCTCGCAGTCGGCATGCGCGATCCGCCGGCCGTCGAGCGAAGCGACGAGCGCGCGTAGCCGCAGCCGCTCGCCGGAAGCCTCGGCATAGGCGCCGAGCGGTATCGCGCAGCTGCCGCCGAGCGCGCGGCTTACCGCGCGCTCCGCCCGCACGCAGCGCTCCGCCGTGTCGTTGTTCAAGGTGCCGAGGAGCGCCATGAGCTCGGCCCGCCCGGCAAGGCATTCGATGCCGAGCGCCCCCTGCCCGGGCGCCGGCAAGCTGTCGCCGACGTCCAGGCGCGAACGAATGCGCGCGCCGAGGCCGAGGCGCACCAGGCCGGCCACGGCCAGCACGACGGCGTCGTATTCGCCGCGGTCGAGCTTCGCCAGCCGCGTTTCGACGTTGCCGCGCAGCAGGCGCATCTCCAGCTGGGGATAGCGCTGCGCGATCTGCGCCGCGCGGCGCAGGCTCGAAGTGCCGACCACCGCCTTTGCCGGCATTTCGGGAAGCTGGCCGAAGCGGTTCGACACGAAGGCATCTCGCGGGTCCTCGCGCGCCATGACGGCGGCGAGCACGAACCCCGGCGGCAGATCGGCGGGCACATCCTTCATCGAGTGCACCGCGAAGTCGGCACGTCCGTCGGCGAGCGCGTTTTCGAGTTCCTTGACGAAGAGGCCCTTGCCGCCCGCCTCGTTGAGGCGCCGGTCGAGCATCTCGTCGCCGCGCGTCGACATCGGCATGAGGCTCACGGCGAGCCCGGGATGCTCGCTCTCCAGGCGCTGCTTGACGTGCTCGGCCTGCCACAGCGCGAGGCGGCTGCGGCGCGTGGCGATGACGATCGGTTTACTTGTCAGACACGATCTCCCGTAGCTGGGGCCATTGGCGGCGGCTCACCGGCAGGCGCTCGTCGATGCCGTCGAGCACCGCCAGCCAGTGCGGCTCGTCCTCGCCCGCCGCGCGCTCGAAGCCGCGGATGGCGGCGCGCGCCACCAGGCAGTTGCGATGGACGCGCACGAAGCTCTCCGCGAACTCGCGCTCGAGGGCGACGAGCGCCTCCTCGATGAGGTGCTCGCGGCTGCGCGTGCGCACGGTGACGTACTTCTGCTCGGCGCGCAGAAACAGGATCTCGTGCACCGGCACGAGCACGATGCGGTTGCGCTCCGCCACCGAGAGGTACTCGCGCGGCGCGCCGGCCGCCTTGGCGAGCGCCTCGCGGGCCGGAGAAGACGCCTTCCGAAGTGCCGCGGCGAGTCGCTCTGCGCGCACCGGCTTGAGCAGATAATCGAGCGCGTTCAACTCGAACGCCTCGACCGCGTGCTGCTCGTGCGCCGTGACGAATACGACGGCGGGCGGATGCTCGAGCCGTGCGAGATGGCGCGCGACTTCGAGCCCGCCCATTCCCGGCATCTGGATGTCGAGCAGCAGGAGTTGCGCGCCGCTCGTCGGCACGCGCTCCACCGCCTCGAAGCCGTTGCGCGCCTCGCCGACCACGGTCGTAGGCACCTCGGCGGCGATGTCGCTCAGGAGCACCTTCAGACGCTCGCGCGCCGGCTCCTCGTCGTCGGCGATGAACACGGGGATCATGCGCCCTCCGGACGGTAAGGCATCTCGATCTCGACGGTATAGCGCTCGCCGGAGGCGCGGCTCTCGATACGCGCCTCGGCGTCGAAGAACAGCGCGAGGCGCTCGCGGATGTTCTCGAGCGCCATGCGATTGCCGGCGCGCTGCTCGCCCTCGACATAGGGGTTCTCGATGCGCGCGAGCACGCGATCGCCGCGGCGCTCGATGCGGACCAGCACGTCTCCGGCGGCGGTGCCCGGCTCCACGCCGTGGTACACCGCGTTCTCGAGCAGCGGCTGCAGCACAAGGGGCGGCAGCAGCGCATCCGAGGGCGCGGCGTCGAGCTCCCAGGTGATGCGCAGCCGCTCTCCCAGCCGCAGCTGCTCCAGGCCCGCGTAGCGCTCGAGCAGATCGATCTCGTCGGCAAGGCGCACGAACTTGCGCGGCTCGGCCATCAGGGTTCGAAACAGATCCGCCAGGTCCTCGAGGGCACGCTCGGCGCGCCTGGGATCGCGCCGGATGAGCGCCAGCACGGCGTTGAGGCTATTGAAGAGGAAGTGCGGCCGGATACGCGCCTGCAACGCCTGCAGGCGCGCCTCGGCGAGCGCCGGCGAATACGCTTTGGCGACGAGGCGCAAATAACCGAGCAGCCCGGCGGCCACCAGGGCGGCGAGCGTGAGCGCACGCGCGAGCTCGGTCGGCGGCTCGGTGGAGAGCCGCAGCGCCGTGGCGTGATAGATGCCGGACAGCAAAAGGACGAGCGCCAGGACGAGTGCGCATCCGATCCAATACGGCGCCCGGGCGAGGTGCGGCGAGAGCGCGGAGAGCACGACCAGGTTCACGAGAAGCATCGGCTCAAGATAAGCCGCCGCTTGCACGAATTGATCCAGGGCACGCGCCGGAGCCGGCGCGGCGAACAGCACGCCGAGCGCGGCGAGCACGTTCACCGCGACGAGAATGCGCGCGATCACCCCGAGGTTGCGGAAATCGGGCAAAAGGTCCGGATAAGCGGTTTGTCTTATACTGACCACGCTTACGTAGGGGTCTTCAACCGTATTCTCATGCCAAAAAAGAAAGCATGGTCGGGCCGATTCGCGGAGCCGGTCGACGAGCAGGTCAAGCGCTTCACGGCATCGGTGGACTTCGACCGGCGGCTCGCCAAGTATGACATCGAAGGCTCCCTCGCCCACGCGAGAATGCTCGCGGCGCGAGGCATCCTGCCGCGCAGGGACCTGGCCGCCATCCAGCGCGGCCTTGCCCGGATCGGCCGCGAAATCGCGTCGGGCACTTTCGAATGGTCCCTGGACGCCGAGGACGTGCACCTCAATATCGAGCGCCGGCTCACGGCGCTGGTCGGCGATGCCGGCAAGCGGTTGCACACCGCGCGCTCGCGTAACGACCAGGTGGCGACCGACCTGCGCCTGTGGCTGCGCGCCGAGATCGATGCCGTCCTGAAGCTCATCGTTGCGCTCGAGCGCGCGCTGCTCGCCCAGGCCGGGCGCCACGCGGGGCTCGTCATGCCGGGGTTCACGCATTTGCAGGTCGCGCAGCCCGTGACCTTCGGCCACCACCTGCTCGCCTACGTGGAAATGCTCGAACGCGACCGGCAGCGGCTGAAGCAGATCCGTTCGAGGACGAACCGGCTGCCGCTCGGCGCGGCGGCACTCGCCGGCACGAGCTTTCGCATCGACCGCGCCCGCGTGGCGCGCGAGCTTGGCTTCGAAGGCCTCTGCGAGAACTCGCTCGACGCCGTGTCCGACCGCGATTTTGCAGTCGAGTTCTGCGCCGCGGCGGCGCTTGCCATGGTGCACCTTTCGCGGTTCGCCGAGGAACTGGTGCTGTGGGCGAGCCCGCGCTTCGGCTTCGTGCGCCTGCCCGACCGCTACTGCACCGGCTCGTCGATCATGCCGCAAAAGAAAAACCCGGACGTCGCCGAGCTGGTGCGCGGCAAGAGTGCGCGCGTGATCGGCTCCGCGGTGGCGCTTCTCGTCCTCATGAAGGGCCAGCCGCTCGCCTACAACAAGGACAACCAGGAAGACAAGGAGCCCCTGTTCGACGCGGTCGACACGTTGAAGGACTCGCTCGCCGTATTCGCCGGCATGGTCGCCGGGCTCGAGCCCGTGCCGCGCGCCATGCGCGCGGCCGTGCTCGAAGGCCATGCGACGGCCACCGATCTTGCCGACTACCTGGTGCGCAAGGGCGTGCCGTTTCGCGACGCGCATGAAGTGGTGGCGCGCGCGGTGCGCGAAGCCGAGCGCGTCGGACGCGACCTCGCCGCCTTGCCGCTCGCCACGCTGCAGCGCTTCTCCGCGAAGATTGGTCCCGATGCAAAAGCTGTCCTCACGCCCGAAGGCTCTATAGCAGCACGCAATCATGCGGGCGGCACGGCGCCCGTTCGGGTGCGCGCGGCGGTGGCGCGTGCGCGCAAGCGCCTAACGTAGTGGAGCATGTCGCCAATTACCCGGTATTGCGCAAGCTCGGCGAGGGAGCGACCTCCGAGGTGTTCCTGTGCAACGACCCGTTCCGGGGACGCGAGGTCGCGGTCAAGCGCATCTTTCCCGAGGCGCTGCGCGACCCGGTGCGCGGCAAGCTTTTCAGGAAGCTCTTTTTCGCCGAGGCGGCGCTCGCCGGCAAGCTCGACCACCCGCATATCGCGCAGATCTTCGACGCCGCCATCGGCGAGGACTCCGGCTACATCGTCATGGAATACGTTCCCGGCGGCACGATGGAGCGCTTTTGCGCGCCGGAGAACCTGCTTCCCGTTCCCCAGGTGCTGGAAATCGCCTTCAAGAGCGCCCGGGCGCTCGCCTTCGCGCACAGCAAAGGGGTCACGCACCGGGACATCAAGCCCGGCAACATTCTTTACGCGGCCGAGCCCGCCGATGTGCGCATCGGCGACTTCGGCCTCGCCATCAATCTCGGCTCGCAGACCACGCAAGTGACCGGTGTAGGCTCGCCTGCCTACATGTCGCCCGAGCAGATCCGCGACGAGGTGGTCGATCACCGCACCGATCTGTATTCGCTCGGCGTGGTGATGTACCAGCTGCTCTCGGGCCACCTGCCGTACCGCGGCACCAACAAGTTCAGCATCATGTTCCAGATCACCCAGAGCGAGCCGCCGCCGCCCTCTTCGTACCGTCGAGAGGTTCCCGCCTCGCTTGACCGCATCGTGAGGCGCGCGATGCAAAAGGACGCCGCCAACCGTTATCAAAGCGCCGACGAGCTCGCCGAAGACCTGATCGAAGCGCTGCGCGCCGGCGTCGGCGAAGCGCAGCGCGAGGAGTTCGGCGACGCCGACAAGTTCGTCGCCCTTCGCCGCATGCGCTTCTTTGGCGCGTTTGCCGACCCCGAGCTCTGGGAAGTGGTGGCCATGGGCGCCTGGGAGCGGATCGCGGGCGGTTCCGCGGTGGTGCACGAGGGCGAGCCGGGAGATTTCTTCTGCGTTCTCATCGAGGGCGAGATGCACGTCAGCAAGAACAAGAAGCTGCTCTCGGTCCTTGGCGCCGGAGAATGCTTCGGAGAAATGGCCTACCTGTCGCTCACCGGCCACGAGCGCAGCGCGACCGTAACCGCGGCGCGGGACTCGCGCATCATGCGCGTCAAGGTAAGCGACTTGGGCAAGGCCTCCGCGGACTGCCGCAGCAAGTTCGACCGCGCCTTCATCGGCATCCTCGTGGAGCGGCTCAACCTTGCCAATACACGCCTCACTTCGGGCTGAGCTCGGCATAGACGAAGCGACCAGCGCGCCGGGCGGCTGCATCCACGAGTGCTACCGGGTTCGCATCGGCGGCAAGGCGAGTTTTTTGAAGCTCAATGGCGCGCGATTTGCCGATGCCTTCGCCGCGGAAGCCGACGGGCTGCAAGCGCTGCGCTCGGCCGGCGCCTCGGCGCCCGAGCCGCTGTCGCACGGCGTCGCCGGCGACCAGGCATATCTGCTCCTCGAGTTGCTGGAGCTTCGTGGCCGCCGCGATTTTGCGGCGCTCGGCCGCATGCTTGCGCACGTCCACCGCAGCCATGGCCAGCGCTTCGGCTGGCCGCGCGACAACTACATCGGCACGACGCCGCAGGCGAACCGCTGGGGCGACGAGTGGGCGCAGTTCTGGCTCGAGCGCCGCATGCGGCCGCAGATCGAGCTCGCGAAGCGCAACGGATTCGACATCGAGTTCCCGCCCCTGACGCTCGTAGAGCATCACCATCCAGAGGCTGCGCTGCTGCACGGCGACTTGTGGAGCGGCAATGCGGGCTTTACCGCGGCAGGACCGGTGCTCTTCGACCCGGCGGTGTACTACGGCGATCGCGAAGCCGACCTCGCGATGACCGAGCTCTTTGGGGGTTTTCCGGCGGCGTTCTATGCTGCCTACAACGACGCGTATCCGCTAGACGACGGATACCCGCGCCGCAAGCACCTTTATAACTTTTACCACCTGCTCAACCACCTGAACCTCTTCGGCGGCGGCTATCTCGGCCAGGTGAAGGCGGTGTTACGCCTTCTCTTTTGACGTCAGCAGCTTCTGCAGCTCGCCCGACTGGTACATCTCCCGCAGGATGTCGGAGCCGCCGACGAATTCGCCGTTCACGTAAAGCTGCGGAATGGTCGGCCAGTTGGCGTAGTCCTTGATGCCCTGACGGATCTCCGCGTCGGCAAGCACGTTGACGCTGTGGAAGTCCTTCACGCCGCAGGCGTTCAGCACCTGCACGGCCATGGCCGAAAAGCCGCATTGCGGAAACTGCGGCGTACCCTTCATGAAGAGCACGACCGGGTGCGCGGTCACTTGCTCCTTGATGCGCTGTTTGATGTCCATGACGCTCATTTTACCTTTCCACCCGCGACTCGGGGTATGCGCGCGAGGTCGGGGCAACTATCGACTTCTTCAAGGCCCGCCTGCAGGAACAGCTCGCGCACCGCGCGATCCTGTCCCATGCCATGCTCCAGCAGCAGCCAGCCGCCCGCATGGAGGTGTCGCGGCGCGGCGCGCACGATCTCCCTTATCGCATCAAGGCCATCGGCCCCCGCCAGCAGCGCGCCGCTCGGCTCGAAGCCGAGGTCCGGTAGATGCGGGTCGCCCTCCGCGACGTAGGGCGGATTCGCCACTATGAGGTCAAAGCGCTCGCCCGCGAGCGGCTCGAACCAGCACCCCTGACGGAAATCGACCGCCAGTCCATGCTTGGTCGCATTGCGCCGCGCCACCGCAAGGGCTGCGGCGCTCGCCTCGACGGCCACCACGTGCGCATCCGGGCGGTGGCGCTTCAACGCGAGGGCGATCGCGCCCGACCCCGTCCCGAGGTCAACCACCGAGGAAAATTCGCGCTGCAGCGACAGGTCCACCAGCAGCTCGGTTTCCGGGCGCGGAACGAGCACCGCGGAATCCACGACGAGCTCCAGACCGTAAAACTCCTTGCAGCCGAGGATGTAGGCGACCGGCTCGCCCTGGCGGCGGCGTTGAGCAAAATCGCGGTACCGGGTTTGCGCCTCAAAGGGCACGTCGCGTTCGGGATAAGCGACGATGCTCGCTTCCGAAAACCCGGTCGCGGCGGCGAGCAGCAACCGGGCTTCGCGCGCGTCGATACCGGAATTCTTCAATGCTTCGGCGACGGTCAAGCCGCTTCTTCGGCGAACTGCGCGAGCTGCTCGGCCTGCTGCTCGGCGGCGAGCGCATTGATGAGCTCATCGAGCTCGCCGTCCATGACGCGGTCGATCTTGTACAGCGTCAGGTTGATGCGATGGTCCGTCACCCTGCCCTGCGGAAAGTTGTACGTCCGGATGCGCTCGGAGCGGTCGCCGGAGCCGATGAGCGACTTTCGCGTCGAGGCGGTCTTCGCCTGCTGCTCGCGCAGCTGCTTGTCGCGAATTTTCGCCACGAGCACGCCCAGCGCCTTCTCGCGGTTCTTGTGCTGCGAGCGCGAGTCCTGGCATTCCACCACGATGCCGGTGGGCAAGTGCGTCACGCGGATCGCCGATTCCGTCTTGTTCACGTGCTGGCCGCCGGCGCCCGAGGCGCGGAACGTATCGATGCGCAATTCCGCCGGATTGAGCACCACGGCATCCACCGCATCGGCCTCGGGCATCACGGCAACGGTGCAAGCGGAGGTGTGAATGCGGCCCTGCGCCTCCGTGGCCGGCACGCGCTGCACGCGGTGGCCGCCGGACTCGAACTTGAGCTTCGAGTACGCGCCCTGGCCAACGATGCGCGCGATCACCTCTTTGCAGCCGCCGAGCTCCGAAGGGCTCTCGGAAATGATCTCCACCTGCCAGCGCTGCCGCTCCGCGTAGCGCGCGTACATGCGGAACAGCTCGCCGGCGA
Source organism: Betaproteobacteria bacterium (assembly GCA_004297625.1). Classification (GTDB taxonomy): domain Bacteria; phylum Pseudomonadota; class Gammaproteobacteria; order Burkholderiales; family SG8-39; genus SCGC-AG-212-J23. The sequence continues at coordinate 15,194 of SCTY01000005.1, forward strand.
AGAGCGCGGATTCGTCGCCGCCGGTGCCGGCGCGCACCTCGAGAAAGATATTGCGCTCGTCGTTGGGGTCCTTGGGGAGCAGCGCCTGCTGCAGCTCGCCCTCGAGGCGCTCCATGGCGGCGCGCGCCTTCTTCAGCTCCTCGTCCGCGTAGGACTTCAGGCTCGCTTCGGCCGCCATCTCTCGCGCTTCCTCGGCGTCGCGTTCAGCCCGGCGGTAATTCTCATACAAGGAAACCAGGGTGGAGAGCTCGGAATGCTCGCGCGAGAGCTTCTTGTACTGCTCCATGTCGCGCGTGGCGTTCTCCAGCGCGAGCGCCGCGTTGATGTCGCTCAGCCGCCCGACGAGACTGTCGAGCTTCGCTCGCATCGCGGGTTTCACTTGACGCGGAACAGGCGGGCGATGGTGTCGGCGAGCGCGCGGCGCTCCTCGCCGGCGGTCTCGTTGAGCGCCTGCGTCGGCGCATGCAGCAGCTTGTTCGTGAGTCCATGCGACAGCGCTTCGAGCACGGCTGCCGGATCGTCGCCGCGGCGCAGGTGCCGCAGCGCGCGCTCGAACTCCTCGCGGCGCGCCTGCTCGCCCTGCTCGCGCAGCGCCCGGATGAGCGGCACGCTCTCGCGCACCTGCAGCCAGTGCATGAACTGCCCGACCTGCGTCTCGATGATCGCCTCGGCCTGCTCGAGCGCGGAGCGGCGCGCATCGCGGTTGTCGGAGACGATCTGCGCGAGATCGTCCACCGTGTAGAGGAATACGTCGTCGAGCTCGCCCGCCTCCTGCTCGATGTCGCGGGGCACCGCGAGATCGACCATGAATATCGGCCGGCGGCGCCGCGCGCGCAGCGCGCGCTCCACCAGCCCCTTGCCGAGGATCGGGAGCGACGAGGCGGTGCTCGAGACGACGATGTCGTACTCGTGGAGCTGATCGGCGAGGGCCCTCAATTCGATGGCATGGCCGTTGAAGCGGTGCGCGAGCTTCTCGGCGCGCTCGAGCGTGCGGTTCGCCACCGCGAGGCGCGCCGGTGCCTGCGCGGCGAAATGCGTGGCGCAGAGCTCGATCATTTCGCCCGCGCCGATGAAGAGCACCTTCTGGTCCTTGAGGCTCGGGAAGATCCTCGCCGCGAGCTTCACCGCCGCTGCGGCCATCGACACGCTCGCCACGCCGACGCTCGTGGTGGAGCGCACTTCCTTCGCCACCGCGAAGGTGCGCTGGAAAAGCTTGTGCAGCAGCGTGCCCAAAGTGCCCGCGGATTCGGCGGTGCGCGCCGCCTCCTTCATCTGGCCGAGGATCTGCGGCTCGCCGAGCACCATGGAGTCGAGGCCCGAGGCCACCCGGAACGCGTGGCGCACCGCCTGCTCGCGCGGCAGCGTGTACAAGTAGGGCTGCAGCTCGGCCGGCTCGAAGCGGTGGTATTGCGCGAGCCACTCGGCGACCGCCGCGGGCTTATCGGCGGCGAGGTAGAGCTCGGTGCGGTTGCACGTCGAGAGGATCGCCGCCTCCGAAGCGAGGTTGCGCTTGATCTCGCCGAGCGCGTCGCGCATGCGCTCGACATGGAACACCACGCGCTCGCGCACCGCGAGCGGCGCGGTGTTGTGGTTCAGTCCGAGGGCGAAGAGCGACATGCGTCAGGATAACGTAAGCCCCAGATTATAGGAGTTTTTCGCTCGTGCCGGGCTTGCTCTGGATCAAAGCGCCGGGGCGAACGCCTCTATAATCACCGTCGATGGACACGCTCGCCCGAATCAAGGATCTCGCCGCAAAAGAGTTTTCGATCGACCCCAACGGGCTCGATCCGAAAGCGCCGCTCGACACCCTCGGCATCGATTCGCTGAGCTTCATCGAGTTCATGTTCAAGGTCGAGGAAGAGTTCGGCGTCAGCGTATCGGACGACGATCTCAAGTCCATCAAGACGCTGGCAGACCTCGAGCGCCACGTGGCGGGCGCCCTCGCCGCGGCCGGCAAGGCCTGACCCGCAAGGATGGCTCGGCGCGTCGCGATCACCGGGTCGGGCGTCATCTCGCCGCTGGGAGCAGGCTTGCCGGAGTTCCACCGGGCGCTCGCCGAGGCGCGCCCGGGCATTCGGCGGCTGCCGCAGGAAATCACCCAGAGCTCCGGAGTGCAGGTCGGTGCGCTGATCGACTGGAGCCCGGCGCCGATGTTCAAGGAGGCGGAGGCCGCCAATATCGACCGGGTGTCGCAGTTCGCGCTCGCTGCGGCCGCCGAAGCGCTGGCCTCCAGCCGGCTCGATCTTGCTTCGGCGGACCGCACGCGCATCGGCGTGTACTGGGGTACCGGCATGGGCGGTGCCCATACGCTGGACGCAGCCTACAAACAGGTTTACGGCGCGCACGAATGGCGGCTGCGCCCGCTCACCGTAGTAATGGGGATGAACAATGCGGCGGCGTCCAACGTCGCTGTGCGCCACGGCCTGGGCGGCCCGTTCGCCAATTTCTCGACCGCGTGCTCCTCTTCCGCGATGGCCCTCGGCGAGGCGATGCGCACCATCGCCGCCGGACGCGCCGACGCGATCGTCGCCGGTGGCGCGGAAGCGCTGCTCACGCCCGGCACGCTGGCGGCGTGGCAGGCCCTGAGGACGCTGGCGCCCGCCGATGCGGCAAACCCGGCGGCGAGCTGCAAGCCGTTCGACAAGCGCCGTGCGGGGCTGGTGCTCGGCGAGGGTGCCGCCGCGTTCGTGCTCGAGGATGAAGCGCATGCGCGCGCGCGCGGCGCTCGCATCCATGGCTTTCTCACCGGCTACGGCAACAGCTGCGATGCGGTCCACATGTCACGGCCGGACCGCGGCGGCCAGATGCGCGCGATGCGCGAGGCACTGAACGAATCCGGGCTCGCGCCGGCCGACATCGGCTATATCAACGCCCACGGCACGGCGACCGCCGTAGGCGACGCGGTCGAGGCGGAGGCCATCAATGCGGTGTTCGGGGCGAGGAGCGGCGAGCTCCCGGTGAGCTCGACGAAATCGCTGCACGGCCATCTGCTCGGCGGCGCCGGCGCACTCGAGTTCGCGGTGGCTATGCTCGCGCTCGAAGAGGGCCTCGCCGCGCCGACCGCGTTTCTCGAGCAACCGGATCCTGCGATCAAGCTGCGCCACGTAGCGCTGAAGGCCGAACGCATTGCACCGCCGCGCGCGGTGATGTCGAATTCCTTCGCTTTCGGCGGCTCCAACGTCGTGCTTATCGCCGAGCGCTAAGATCTCCTGCAGCGAGCTTAAGTCCACGGGCTTCACGAGATGATGGTCGAAGCCGGCCGCCGCCGTGCTCCCGGACGAGCCGGGCGAAGGGATCGCCGAGTCCGAGCGGGTTGTGGGGCGCCTCTTTATCGTTCATTGGAAACCGGAGGAATATACGGGATTGGCGATCCGATCCCTTTTGTAGTGCCTTTTGCTACAGCTTTCCACCGCGAGGACAACATGACGGAGCACGTCTACAAGACTATCGAGCTCACCGGCTCTTCCACTTCCTCGAGCGATGACGCGGTGCGCCGCGCCATCGCCAAGGCGGCGAAGAGCATGCACGGAATGCGCTGGTTCGAGATCGTCGAATGCCGCGGCCACATTGCCGGGGACAAGGTCGAGCATTGGCAGGTGACCCTCAAGGTCGGCTTCACGCTCGACGATTAGAAAGCAAGAGCCCCGCGGACGCGGGGCTCGTTTCTTACACCGGAACCGGATCCGGCTGGTTTTGAGGCTTGCGCTCCGGTTTGCGCTCTTCCTGCGGCTGCGCCGCCGGCATCGGCGGCGTGCTCGAGCGCTTCAGCTTCTCGGCCTGCTCCTTGAGCAGCCGCTCGTCCCACCACTCTTCGCACATGGCGCTCTCCTAGTGAAGAGACGAGTCGATGCTACGCCGCCGGCGGGCCGCGTTCAATATCTCCAGCCGAGCGTCGCGGTGATGCCCGCGCGCCGGCTTTCGAATTCGTTGAGCGTCAGCGGCGCGCTCGAGCCGAGGGTAATCGTCCCATCGGCCTTCAGGGCCCAGTAGCGCAGGCCGAGTCCCACATCCAGGTTCTTGGCAAGCGCTCGCCGCACCTCCGCATCGAGCTGCCAGCCGGTGCCGCTGCCGTTCATGAACACGTTGGGCACGCCGCCGAGATCGCTCCGCAGATAGTGGAAGTCGCGGTTGTGCAGATCGGTGTAGGGCACGTATGCGACGTCGAGCGAGAACGTGTACGGCCCATTCCCATACCTGGCGCCGACTCCGGTTCGGATCGAATTCCAGCGGGACTCGTTGCTGATGACCGGCACATTGGCGCCCAGTCCCGGATCGCCGAAAAGATCGGTCAAGCCGTAAGCATCGTAGCGCTCGGCCCAGTACTGATAGCCGGCGAACGCGTGGAGCTGCGGACGGCGCGCAGTGCCTTCCAGCAGCACCTTGCCGAAATCGAGCGTCGCGTAGCGCAGGCCCGCGCCTTCGACCGGGCTCGTGGTGTCCGAAAACTTCACCTGCCGCGCCGCGAAGTCCTCGTCGTCGAACGATCCTTTCCTGATCGTTCCGAGCCCCGCGTTGCCGCGCACGAACCACGTCTCGCGGAGGTACCGCCGGAAATAAAGCTCGGCGCTGTGCCCTTCGAGCTTGTCGTAGGTCAGGACCGACGTCGGGCTGCCGAGCCCCGGTTCTCCGGCGGTATGGTTCCAGGTTGTCTCGCCGGTGCTCAGCCAATAGCGCAGGCCGAGCTCGTTACGCCGGTCAGTCGCCTCCTGTGAGTAGGCACCTGCACTTAAGAACATTGCGAGCGCAAACATCAAGCGGCAAGAAAGGGCCATAGTGTGCACAGTCATAAGGCAAAGATCCGAGTAAGCGAGCGCGATGGTAAGATTTCGCACATGAAGCCGCTAGCACTCACCGCCGCGCAACAGCGCCGATTGGAGCGTCTTGCGCGCGACGCCGGGCGGACGCCGCAAGCGATGCTCAAATTCGTTCTGCGCGATGGATTCGACGCCTGCGAAGAGGACGTGCGGGAAAGGCCGTTATCGAGTCTCGTGCAGGCAAGCATAAACAAGCCGCTTAGATGGTCACCCCGCGCGCTTGCCGCATTTGAAAAGTCGCTGCTTTACATCGCCGCGGATGATCCCGCGGTTGCGGGCCCTTCGCTGGTTCCGCGCACGGCGGAACGCGCGCGAATAGCCCGGGTAATGCCTGAAATCGTGGTGGCCAAGGGCGGAATCGAACCACCGACACAAGGATTTTCAGTCCTCTGCTCTACCAACTGAGCTACTTGGCCTGTGACGCGGCAAGCGCGCTGTGGATGCTGCGGGAAGGCGCGGATTATACGGCGAGTCGGCAGCGGGTAGGAGGCGGGGTTACCCCCGCCGTCCTCCCACACCACCGGACGTGCGGTTCCGCATCCGGCGGTTCATGAAGCACGCTGGAGACGCTGCACCGTATCGAGCAGCGACACCAG
>SCTY01000006.1 GCA_004297625.1 Betaproteobacteria bacterium
GTCTTGTCCGAGAGCCGGATGCGGGAGATCTGCATGTCCGGTTCGATGAGCGGGATGTGGAAACGGAGTTACGGCGAGGTTACTCGGGCACCGCCAGACGAAAGGGGCGGCAACAGACAAACCGGACCTACTGCCACCGCGCCACATCTCGACTCTACCGTTAACGGCCGAGTCCGACAGCGGCCAAGAGCGGTTGATGGATCGCGCGGCCCGTTTACCGGCACGAGCGATGCCAGGCCTGGCACCTCAGGCCTGAAGAGTGTGAAGCAGGCACTCAGGTATTCGCCCAACGCTGCCATGAGCGGCAAGGCATTTCTTGATCTCCGAGCAGCGCTTCCTGGCCATCACGGCCTTGCCGGGGATTGATACCCGCACACCGCTCAACAACACGCGGTGCCCGACTACGGGGCAGTGCGCTTCTTGCGTGAAGGGCTGTTTGCGAAAGATCACGGCGCGTACCCGCGGCTTGTCTACGACCTAGTATGTGAGTAGCGGGGTTTGGCGCAGATAGCGGTTCGCGGAAAGCTCCTGCAGCATGAAGTGGGCGACGTCCGCCCGCGAGATTCTTCCGGCGGTCACCCCGGAGAGGTCGGTGAGGACGCGGTAGCTGCCCGTCAGCGCGCCGTTGGTCAGGAAGCCCGGCCGCACGATCGTCCATTCGAGGTCGCTCGCCCGGATGAGCGCTTCCTGCCGGTCCTTGTCGGCGTAGACCGACTTGAGGAGAAGCGGGAAGAAGACGCGGTCGTAGAGAAAGCCGCCGTGGCCGCGGCTGTTGCCGGCGCCGATGCCGGTCACGCAGATCAGGCGCCGCACCGCGTTGGCTTTCATCGCCGCGAGCAGCCGCTCGGTTCCTTTTGAGAATACGCCGGACTGCTCCCAGGGGGTCTTGACCCCGATGGCGCAGCAGACCGCGTTCTGCCCGGCCATCGCGCTGGACAGCGATTGCGCGTCGAGGATGTCGCCCTGTACCTTCCTCAGCCGCTCGTGCTCGATCGCGAGCCGCTCGGGATGGCGGGCGAGCGCGGTCACGCGGTGGCCGGAAGCGAGCGCCTGCTTGGCGAGCTCGCGCCCGATGCCGCGCGTTGCGCCTATGATCAGGAGGTTCATCGTCGTGCTCATAGCTTGTAGCCGAACTTGCGCAGCAGCTCTTTGCGCGCGGCGATGTCGGGCTCGGCCTCGATGCCCTTGCTCTTCATGCCGTCGATGACGCCCAGGATGCCGCGCCCGCTTTCCGTCTCGGCGACGACGACCTCGACCGGGTTGGCGGTGGCGCAGTAGATGCCGCAGACCTCGGGAACGGCCTTGATCGTGTTCAGGATGTTGATCGGAAAGCCGCTGCTCATGAAGATGATGAAGCAGTGGCCGCAGCTCAGTGCCAGCGCGTTCTTTTTCGCGAGGTCGAGGAGCGCCTCGTCGTTGCCGGTCCAGCGCACCAGCGCCGGACCGCTCGACTCGCAGAAGGCGATGCCGAACTTCATCTGCGGTACCGTCTGCACGATCGCTTCGTGCAGGTCCTCGACGGTCTTGATGAAGTGCGACTGTCCCAGGATGAAGTTGATGTCGGCCGGCTTCTCGATGGGGACGGTTTTCAGCTCCATGCGCAACCTCCTTCGGTTTGCCGATGGCGCGGCCAGCGTAGCACTTCTACCCGAACAGTTAGAATTCCGCGGAACGAGATGCGCAGAATCGCGGTGATGGGGGCCGGGGCCGTAGGCTGCTACTACGGCGGCATGCTCGCGCGCGCCGGGCACGAGGTGGCGCTTGTCGGGCGGCCGCAGCACGTGGAAGCGGTGCGGCGCGCGGGTCTGCGCATCCAGACGAATGCGTTCGACGAGCACGTGCCGGTCCGGGCGAGCACCGAGGCGGACGCAGTGCGCGGCGCGGAGCTCGTCCTTTTCGCCGTGAAATCGCCCGATACCGAAGCGGCGGGCAAGGCGCTCGCGCCCTACCTCGAGCGCGATGCGGCCATCCTGACGCTGCAGAACGGCGTCGACAACGCCGAGCGGCTGGCGGCGACGCTCGGGCGCGAAGTGATTCCTGCCGTGGTCTATGTGGCGGTCGAGATGGCGGGCGCGGGCCATGTCCTCCACCACGGCCGCGGCGAGCTCGTGATCGGGCGCGGCGGCGCAGCCGAGGCGATCGCCGCGACGTTCGCCGCGGCCGGCGTGCCGGCGGAAGTGTCGGACAACGTGAGCGGCGCGTTATGGGCGAAGCTCATCGTCAACTGCGCCTACAACGCGCTCTCGGCGATCACGCAGCTTCCCTACGGGCGCCTTGTGCAGGGCGCGGGCGTGCCCGCCGTGATGCGCGACGTTGTGGACGAATGCCTTGCGGTGGCCCGCGCCGCGGGGGTGCAGGTGCCCGGGGACATGCACGCCGTCGTGCGCGGACTTGCGCAAACCATGCCCGGACAGCTTTCCTCGACTGCGCAGGACCTCGCGCGCGGGAAGAAAAGCGAGATCGACCATCTCAACGGGGTCGTGGTGCGCAAGGGCGAGGCGCTCGGCGTTCGCACTCCGGCAAACCGCACGCTCCTCGCGCTGGTAAAGTTGCTGGAGAACAAATAGCGCCGCAAAGGGAGGCGGGTGTCGGAAATCGTTCTTGAGAGGGTGATGAAGCAGTTCGGCCGCGTGAAGGCGGTCGACGACGTGAGCTTCCGCGCCGAGGCGGGCAAGTTCGTGGTGCTGCTCGGGCCCTCGGGCTGCGGCAAGTCGACGCTGCTCAGGCTCATTGCCGGGCTCGAGGAGCCGACGACGGGCAGGATCCTCATCGACGGGCGCGACGTGACGAAGCTCGCGCCCGAGAAGCGCAAGGTGTCGATGGTGTTCCAGTCCTATGCCTTGTTTCCGCACCTCTCGGTGGCGGAGAACATCGTCTTCGGCCTGAAGGTGCGCCGGCTGCCGGCGCAGAAGCGCAAGGAGCGCCTCGCGAAGGTGGTGGAGCTGGTGGCGCTTACGGAGCAGCTCGAGCGCAAGCCCTCGCAGCTCTCGGGCGGGCAGCGCCAGAGGGTGGCGCTCGCGCGGGCGATCGTCGCCGAGAACTCGATCTGCCTGATGGACGAGCCGCTGTCGAACCTGGACGCGCAGCTCCGCCACGGCATGCGGGTGGAGATCCGCGCGCTGCAGCAGCGCCTGGGGATGACGGTGGTGTACGTCACGCACGACCAGGTCGAGGCGATGAGCATGGCGGACAGGATCGTGCTGATCCGCGAGGGGCGCATCGAGCAGGAGGGCTCGCCGGAGGAGCTCTACGCCAGGCCGGCGACGATGTTCGCGGCGCGCTTCATCGGCACGCCGGCGATGAACCTGGTGGCGCTCGCCGACGGCGCGGGCGGCGCGGTCATCCGCGGCAGCGCGGACGTGGTGCTGCCGGGGTCCGGCGCCGGGCTCACGCTCGGCGTGCGGCCGGAGCACGTGCGGCTCGAGGAGGGCGCCGCGGGGACCGGCGTTCGCGCCACGGTGACGAGCGCCGAGTACCATGGCGCCGACACGATCGTGACGGTCCAGGCCGGCGAGGAAACGCTGTTCGTGCGCGCGCCGGGACAGCTCGCGCTCGCCGGGGGCGCGAAAGTGCGCCTCGCCTGGGACCCGGAGGCCGCGCACCTCTTCGATTCCGAAACGGGATTGCGCGCGGTTGACGTGCGTCAACAGGCTCGCGTGGCCGCGGCTCAACATAGGAAAACCGGTTAAGGAAAGGGAGGTCCCATGAAGAGCGTCGCCGGCCTGATCGCTGCCGTACTGCTCGCCGCCGCGGCGCCCGCGCGCGCCGACGTCGAGCTCACGTTCTACTACCCGATCGCAGTGGGCGGGCCGCTCACCAAGGTGATCGACGGCTATGCGCGGCAGTTCGAGAAGGAGAACCCGGGCATCAAGGTCAATCCCATCTACGCCGGCAACTACGACGACGCGCGCATCAAGGCGCTCGCGGCGCTGAAGGCCGGGCAGTCCGCCCCGCTCTCGGTGCTGTACTCCATCGATCTGTACGAGCTGATCGAGCAGGACGTGATCCTGCCGTGGGACGACGTCGCCACCTCGGCCGAGGACAAGGCCTGGCTCAAGGTCTTTTATCCGGCGCTGATGATGAACGGCATCTACAAAGGCAAGGTGTACGGCATCCCGTACCAGCGCTCGACGATCGTGCTCTACTGGAACAAGGACGCGTTCAAGGAGGTGGGTCTCGACCCGGAGAAGCCGCCCGCCAACTGGAACGAGATGACGCAGATGGCGACGAAGCTCGTGAAGAAGGACGCTTCGGGCAACGTCACGCGCTGGGGCGTCATGGTTCCGTCCACCGGCTACCCGTACTGGATGTTCCAGGCGTTCGCGCGCCAGAACGGGCACGACCTCATGAACAAGGAAGGCAACCGCACCAACTACGCGCATCCGGACGTGATCGCCGCGCTCGATTACTGGGTTTCATTAGGGAAAAAACATAAAGTGATGACGGAGGGCACGGTGGAGTGGGGCACGCTGCGGCAGGCCTTCACCGAGGGCAAGACCGCGATGATGTGGCATACCACGGGCAACCTCACCGCGGTGAAGGACACGGCGAAGTTCCCGTTCGGCGTCGCCATGCTGCCCGCGTCGAAGCAGCGCGGCTCGCCTACCGGCGGCGGCAACTTCTATCTCTTCAAGAAAACCACGCCGGAAGAGCGCAAGGCCGCGCTCGCGTTCGTAAAGTGGATGACCACGCCCGAGCGCGCCGCCGACTGGAGCATGGCTACCGGCTACGTTGCGACGCGGCCCGATGCCTATGAGACGGCGAAGCTGAAGGAATACGCGAAGAGCTTCCCGCAGGCCGTGGTGGCGCGCGACCAGTTCAAGTTCGCCACCCCGGAGCTCTCGACGTTCCAGACCGGGCGGGTGCGCAAGCAGCTGGATGACGCGATCCAGGCTTCGCTCACCGGCCAGAAAACGCCCGCTGCCGCCCTCAAGGCGGCGCAGGCGGAGGCGGAGCGGCTGCTCAAGCCGTACCGCTGAAATCAGGGACAGACCCCGATTTCCGGACGGGAACCCCCCGCTCGCAAGCTCGCTCCCCCCTTTACAGGGGGGCAGCGAAAACGTGGTCTGTCCCTGATTTGTCCTGATTTGTCATGAAGCACGTCTACGGCTGGCTGCTGCTCACGCCGGCCGCGATCCTGCTCGTCGGGTTCACGCACTACCCGGCGGCGATGACGCTGTTCGACAGCTTCTTCTCGACCGGCACGGTGGTGCGGCCGTCGCGCTTCGTCGGCCTCGACAACTACGCCGCGCTCGCCGACGACCCGATTTTCTGGCAGGTGCTGGGCAACAACTTCTGGTTCGCGCTCGGCACCATTCCCAGCGCGATCGCGCTCGCCATGGTGATGGCGCTGTGGGTGAACGAAAAGCTCCCGGCGCGCGCGCTGGTGCGCATGGCGTACTTCACGCCGACGGTGCTGCCGATGATCGCGGTGGCGAACATCTGGCTTTTCTTCTACACGCCGCAGATCGGCCTGCTCGACCAGTTCAACGCGCTCTTCGGCGTGGCGAGCCACAACTGGCTCGGCGACCCCGACACCGTGCTCGGCGCGGTGATGCTCATGGTCGTGTGGAAGGAGGCCGGCTTCTTCATGATCTTCTACCTGGCGGCGCTGCAGTCGCTGCCGCCGGAGCTCGAGGAGGCGGCGAAGATCGAGGGCGCCTCGCGCTGGTACTTCTTCCGGCGCGTGACCTTCCCGCTGCTCATGCCGACGACGCTCTTCGTCCTGGTGAACGCGACCATCAACTCGTTCAAGCTGGTCGACCACCTGTTCATCCTGACGAAGGGCGGCCCGGACAACGCGTCCAGCCTGCTGCTCTACTACATCTACCAGGTCGCGTTCAGCTTCTTCGACACCGCCTACGCCTCGACGCTGACCGTGGTGCTGCTCGCGCTGCTCGCGGGCCTCGCGGTGCTGCAGTTCCTCCTCATCGAACGGCGGGTGCATTACCGATGAGAGGCCGCCTGCTCGAAACGGGCGCGGCGTGGCTTCTTGCGCTGATCTGGCTCGGGCCGCTCGCCTACGCGTTCTGGGCCGCGTTTCACCCGGCGCACTTCGCCACGCACTTCAACCTGCTCGCGCCGCTCACGCTGGAGAACTTCGCCAAGGCCTGGACCTACGCGCCGTTCCCGCGCCACTTCCTCAACACCATGATCCTGGTGACGATGATCCTCGCCGCGCAGCTCGTGCTGTGCACGCTCGCGGGCTACGCTTTCGCGCGCTTCGAGTTCGCAGGCCACAACATCGCTTTCGGCCTGGTGCTGGTGCAGCTCATGATCATGCCCGAGGTGCTGATCGTGGAGAACTACCGCATCATGGCCCGGCTCGGCCTGGTCGACACCATCCTGGGCATCGGGCTTCCCTACATGGCGAGCGCTTTCGGCACCTTCCTGCTGCGCCAGACGTTCAAGACGGTGCCGCGCGAGCTCGAGGACGCGGCGCGCGTCGAGGGCTGCAGCTTCCTCGGCGTGCTATGGCGCGTTTACGTGCCGCTCGCGCGGCCCACCTACCTCGCGTACGGACTGGTTTCGGTGAGCTACCACTGGAACAACTTCCTGTGGCCGCTGGTCGTCACCAACTCGGTGCAGACGCGCCCGCTCACGGTCGGTCTCGCCATCTTCGGTGCGCCCGAGTCGGGCGTCGACTGGGCGGTGATCAGCGCCGGCACCCTCATGGCGGTGGCGCCTTTGCTGGTCGCATTCTTGCTGTTTCAGAGACAGTTCATGCAGTCGTTCATGCAAGCCGGCATCAAATGACCTTCATCGTCACCTGGAACATTCAGTGCGGCCTCGGCTGCGACGGCGTCACGGACCTGCGCCGCATTGCGCGCGTGGTGAAGGCGGTGGGCGAGGCGGATGTGATCTGCATGCAGGAAGTCGCGCGCAACGACCCGGCGATCGCCGGCGGCGCGGACCAGGCGGCGGAGCTGCAGGCGCTCTTCCCCGAGTACGAGAGTTTCTTTGGCGCCGCACTTGATAGAAAAGATAACGGTAAAAGACGGCGGGAGTTCGGCAACCTGCTGCTGTCGCGTCTTCCGGTGCTGCAGGTTTTTCGCCACTTGCTGCCGCGGCCGGCCCACGGCGGCATCAAGCACATGCAGCGGCAGGCGATCGAAGCAGTCGTCGACACGCCCGCCGGAGCGCTGCGCGTCGTCACCACCCACCTCGAGTACTACTCGGCTTCGCAGCGCGCCGCGCAGGTGGAGCGCCTGCGCGCCTTTCAGGCAGAGGCAGCGGAGAACGAGGCGCGGCCGCCCAGACCCGCGGAAAGCCCGTACGACCAGGTGCCACGGCCTGCGTCGTTGGTCCTATGCGGCGATTTCAACCTGCTGCCCTATGACGCGGAATACCAGGCGCTATTCCAGCCGCCGCTCGTCGACGCGTGGACTTTTTTCAGGCAAGGCGAAGCGCATCCGCCGAGCACCGGCCTTTTCGATCGCAAGCAATGGCCGTTGGGCGGGCATTGCCGGGATTACTTCGCGGTGACGGCCGACGTGGCGCAGCGCATCGCGGCGCTGGAGATCGATCGCTCGACCGACGCTTCCGACCACCAGCCGCTCAGGCTCGCGCTCCGCGACTGAGCGATCGAGCCGTTCTCTGATACGTGCCGACGAGGACCGCCTCGGCGATCACGTGCCGCCGCATCGCCGCCTCGAGCTTGGCGCGCGTCGGCCGGCGCAGCCGCGGAAACACCGCGTTGAGCGCGTAGAGCCGGTGGAAGTAGCGGTGCCGGCCGGCCGGCGGGCAGGGGCCGCCGTATCCGAAACGGTCCCAGTCGTTCGCGCCTTCGAGCGTTCCCGCGGGAAGCGGCTGCACGCCTTCCGCGAGGCCGCCGCAATCCGGGGGGATGTTGTAGAGCACCCAATGCACCCAGATCATCGTCGGTGCGCTCGGATCCGGGGCGTCGGGGTCTTCGACGACGAGCGCGAGGCTCTTCGCCTCGGGCGGCACCTCGGACCACGAGAGCGGCGGCGAAAGGTCCGCGCCGTCGCAGGTGTATTTCGGCGGGATGGCGCCGTTGTGCGGGAATGCGCTCGAAAAAAGCTTCATGGCGCGAGCTTGCGGTCCTCGCGCACCTGGAAGCCGAGCCTGCGCGTGCTCGGGTCGCGGTAGATCTGGATCTCTTTCATCGGCCGGCTCGCTTTCTGCGCAGCGCGACGTAGAGCACTTCGCAGAGGGGCTCGCTGCGCGTCGTCCCGTCCGCCTGCTTCGTCGCGAGAGTGAGGACCTGGCGGCTGTCCTCGACGAGGGGCGCGATCGCGCGGCCGCCGGGCACGAGCTGCGCGATGAGCGGCGCGGGCATCCCCGGGCAGGCCGCCGTGACCGCGATGCGATCGTACGGCGCAGCGGCGGGATACCCGAGCCAGCCGTCGCCGAGCACGAGCAGCACGTCGCCGTAGCCGGCGCGCTCGAGGTTGCGCCTGGCGAACTCGTGGGTCAGGGGATCGATCTCGATCGACACCACGCGTCCCTCGCCGCCGACGATCTCGCGCGCGACGGCGGCGCCGTAGCCCGATCCGGCGCCGATCTCGAGAAAGCGCTGGCCGCGGTCGAGCCCGAGCGGCTCGTAGAACAGCGGATAGCTGTGCGGGCACGAGATGGTCGCCGCCGCTCCGGGCAATGGAAGCGGCACTTCCTCATAGGCGTAATCGCGATACTCGCTCGGGATAAAGTCCTCGCGCGCCACCTTGAGCAGCGCCGCCTTGATGCGCGCGGATGGCCATCGGCGCGACTAAGCAGCGGGAATGCGGACCGCCCGGACGTCCATCGACGCAAGCGCCGGCCGTTCGGCGGTCTCGCGCTCGATCCCGCGGCGCACCGAGTGCGCCACTTCCGAGACCTCGTGCGCCAGCGCGTCGAGCAGATCGTCGAGCGAGACGATGCCGTACAGGTGGCCGCCGTCGGCCGAGACCAGCAGGCGGCGCACGCCCCGCTCCTTCATCGCGACGATCGCGTCGTCGAGGCTGGCGCCGGCGGGCAGCGTCGCGAGCTTGCTGTCGGTAAGCCGGCCGATCCGGGTTTCCTTCGGGTCCAGGCCGCGTGCAAGCGCCTCGATGACCAGGTCCCGGTCGGTGACCATGCCGACCGCCTCTACCGCGTCAACCGAGCTTGCGGTGACCACGAGCGCGCCGACATGGTGCTGGCGCATGAGCGCAGCCGCCTCCTGCAAGCTCATCGCCCGGTCGGCCATGACGACTTCCTGCGTGCAGATCTCTCCAATGTTCATCCTGGTCCTCCGTTGAAGTGGGTCGTTGCGGGATGACTAGATGTTCCGGTTGCGCGGCGGCCGGGCGTACTTCTCGGCGGGAACGCTCGAGCGGTCGGCGGTGACGCGGCACTGCTGGCGGCCGTTGGCGATGTCGTAATGATTGCGCAAATTGAACGGCCGCAGGTTGTCCGCCGAGTCGGCGCCGCCGGGCTGGACACGCTCCATCTTCCAGCCGAACTCGCTGTCCTCGCGCCCGAAATGCTCCCGTCGCATCCAGGCGCCGCAGGCATCCTGGCGCCACTGCGCGGCGTCGGCCTCGGGCAGCGTCCTGCCCTGCGCCCATACCGCCTCGACGAGCGCGCGGTTCGGATCGTTCATGCTCCGGAGCGCGCCTTGATCGCGCGCATGCGCGCCGCCTGGAACACCATCTCCTCGAGCTCGCTCTTCGTCATCTCGGTCTGCGCGTTGCCCTTGTGCCGCCGCACCGCGCGTGCTTTCCGCGGTCGGACGGCTGCAATGCGATGTGTCGTAAAGGAACCGGGGGAGACAGACTTGCGTGGCGACATGGCGACCCCCTGCTGGTGCCGGCGTTGCTCCTCCACTGCAATGCTCCTACAGGCGCGTGAACGCGTGTTGACGGGGATCAACGCAGCCGCGCGGCGCAGCGGCGGCAATACGCGTCGCTCTTGCGGTCGGTATCCGCGAGGCTGTTCGAGAAATGCATGACGCAGCCGGGCGAAGCGATGCCGAACACGAAATTGAGATTCCCGGCGAAGAGACGATGACGAGATCCTTGACCGGTATCAACCTCGACGCCATGGAAGCGTTGTAGCTTGCGGGTCTCCACGATGCCTCCGCTCGCACAAGACATCCGCAGCGCCCGCGCCGCCGTCGAGCGCTTGCTCGACGAGCTGGGCGTGCGCGGGTTCGTCTACACCGTCGAGCAGAAGGAGACGGGCTGGGTGCTGCGCGTGGAATGCGGCACCGAAGACGGCTGGCAGGCGCTCGCGCTGCCCGTGGATCCGGCCGAGCTCAACGCGAGCCTCGGCGATCCGGCGGTGCGCGCGAAGCTGCGCGCGGACTGGACGCCGCATTTCCGCGCTTGCGCCACCCGGCCGCCGGCGCACCCGGCCTAGCACACCGGGCAGCGCCCGGCGAGCACGTCGCGCCACAGCTCGGGCGCGGCGCGCAGTTGCGCGCGCACGATCCTCGCCGCGCCGCGCCGCAGCGATTCGATGGCGCCGGGATCGGCGAGGCGCAGGCGGATGTCGGCGAGCTGCGGCTCGCTTACCGGCTTGCCGATCTGGCTGAGCAAGTAGCAATACGCTTCGTCGACGCCCTCCAGCTCCCCGGTGAGCGTGTGCGCGATGCGGCCGGCGAGCAGGTTGTAGAGCTTTCCCGTATGGCTCACCGGGTTCTTTCCCGCCGCCGCCTCGAGGCTCATCGGGCGGTACGGCGTGATCAGGCCGTTCACGCGGTTGCCGCGCCCGACCTGGCCGTCGTCGCCCGCCTCGGCCGAGAGCCCGGTCACCGTGAGGTAAATGCTTTCCTGGCTATCGCCGTCCGCGGTATTCACCTCGACGTCGAGCTCGCCGCCAATCGCCGCGCGCGCCGCCGCCGCGGCGAGCGCGCGAGCGTTCTCCTTCTTGGCGAAATAGTCGGAAAGGCTCGCCACGTGGCGACCGACGAATGCGCAGGCGACGGTGAGACCGATGCGCTCCGCGCTCCTCACGCCGAGGACCTTGATGTCGTCGCCGATCTCCGGGGCGGCGCCGCGCAGGCCGTGCTCCACCGCGAGCACCGCGCGCTCCAGGCGGTCGAGCGGCGCGAAGCCCGCGCCGAACGACGTGTCGTTGGCGAGCGGCACGCCGGCTTCGGCGCCGCGCAGGAAAAGCGCGCTGAGATCCGGCGAGGTCTCGCGGATGCGCGGCACGATGCGCACATCGCGCACCGGATCGATGTTGCGCAGGTTGCGTCCGAGCCAGTCGCGGCTCAGCTCCACCGCGAGCTCTTCCACCGGCACGCCGACGCCGCGGAACCGGCGCGTCGCCCTTCCCGCGAGAATGATCTCGATCGGCTCGGTGAGCTCGCCGCCGCCGAAGGCCGGACGCGCGGCCCCGCCGATGAGCAGCGCCTTGTCGACGTTGTGGTGCAGGATCGCGCCGAAGCGCTCGACATAGAAGCGCGCGAGCCCGATGCTCAGGTTCTCGGCGAGCGCGTCGCACAGGCTGTCGGGATGGCCGCGTCCCTTGCGCTCGACGATCTCGTGCGCCGCCGCTCCGGGCGCCAGAACCTCGAGGGCTGTGATGCTGAGATTCATGAGGGAGCCGTGCTCCTTCGGAAAACCGCGCGGCAATCCGGCCACGGCACGAAAGAGTCAAAAGAAGGAAGGTTTTCGTGCACGCCAATGACGAGCGCGCCGCCCGGGCGCAACCGGCTCGCCAGGTGCTCGAGCGCACGGCGCGCGAGCGCGGCGCCGAAATAGGTGAAGGCGAGGTTGCGGCACAGGGTCAGGTCGAACTGCCGCTGCGGCAGCCGGGCGGCGAGGTCCTGGCGCTCGAGCTCGACGCCGGCGCGAAACGCCTCGCGCAGGCACAGCAGCCGGCCGCGGCGCTCGAACGCTTGCTCGCGCCACGCGGCGGGCAGCGCCTCGACGCTGCTCGACCGGTAGCATGCGGCGCGCGCGCGTTCGAGCAGCGCTTCGTCGACGTCGGTGCCAAGCACGTGGAGCGCAAGCCCGGGGAAGCGCGCCGCGAGGGCCATCCGCCACTGGATCGCGAGCGTGTAGGGCTCCTCGCCGCTGGCGCAGCCCGCGCTCCAGCATTCGAGGCGCGCCGCGCCGCGCTCGAGCGCCGCGGCTGCGAGCGCGGGCAGCACCGCGGCGCCGAGGCAATCGAACACTTCGCGGTCGCGGTAGAAGCGCGAGATGGTGACCGTGCACAGCGCGGCAAGCGCCGGCCATTCGCCGCTGTGCGACTGCAGGTGGCCGCGATAGGCGGCCGCGTCGGCGAGGCCGAGCGCGCGCAGCCGGGCCGCGATGCGCCGGCACACCTGCCGCCGCACCTTGCGAAACCCGGGCCAATGCAGGCCGAGCTGCGGAAGCGCCCACTGCAGGAACGCGACGCAGTCCGCGTCCTTCACCTCAATGCGCTCCTGTCCGCGCGATCCATTCCAGGATCTTCGGCCACAGCAGCGCGTGCGCATTGCGGCCGACAAGCGGTCCCACGTGCTGCAGCGACACGCCGATGTCGCCCGCGTACTCGAGCACGGTCTTGTCGCGGCTCGCCGCGGCCTCGACGAACGGCAGCACCGCGCCGGGCGGAACCAGCGTGCAGCGCGGATCGACCACGCAAAGCAGCGGCGCCGTGAGCCGCGACGGCGCAGCGCTGCGCCCGCCGATCTCGAGCGTGCCGCGCGCGAAGCGGTCCTCGCGCACGATCTGCGTGGCCAGCTCGGTGACGAGCTGGCGCGGCAGCGCAAACTCGTCGAGCGCCCAGCGCTCGACCAGCAGGTGCGTGCGCAGCCTTTCCGGATCGCCGGCGCTCAGCACCGCGTCGAGCAGCCGCGCCGAGCCGAACACGGCGGGAGCGGCATGCAGGCTCGCCGCGCTGAGAAACGCGCCCGGAAGCGAGTCGGGGAGATCATCGGCCTCGAGCTGCGCCACCATGGCGTTGAACACCGGCGTGTCCGGGCCGAAATGCAGCGGCGCCGCGAGCAGGGCGAGGCCTTGCACGCGCTCGGGGTGCAGCGTCGCGAAGATGGCGGCGAACAGACCGCCGAGCGAATGCGCGAGCAGCACGGCGCGCTCGGCGCGCGCGGCGTCGAGACACGCGAGGAGCAGGCGCTCGCCGTACTCCGCAAGGCCGAAACCGGCGGGCGCGGGCTGCCAGTCGGCGAGGAGGACCCGCGCGCCCGAGGCGAGGCAGCGGCGCACCGCGCTTATTCCGGGTGCGAGGTCCCAGACATACGGCCGCTTGATCGGCGCCGGCACGATGAGCACGAGCGGCCCGCTTTCCTCGCCGCTGCCGTAACGGCGCAGGCTCACGCCGGGCGCGCTGAATGCTTCGCGGTACGGCGTCTGTGCGGGTCCGAGGCCGACCGCGTCGAGGAGCGCACCCTGCGCGTGCCGCAGCCGGTCGAGTTGCTCGAACAGGAGCCAGTCCACGCGCCATTGTCCTGCCGCCGTGCGCGAGCCGTTTGACGGGCGTCAACCTGCATGAGCGCTGGATGATGCACGCTTGTGCGACGTATGCGGTGCCGCGTTGCGATCATCGGCTACGGAAGACTGGGGCGCGCCTGCGCGCAGGCGATCAAGGACTGCGCCGAGCTCGAGCTCGCCGGCATCGTGCGACGCGGCGGGCACGTCCGCGATTTGCCCGCGGTCCGCGTGGCGCTCGTCTGCGTGCCTGCTGCGGCAGCGCTCGACGTGGCCGCCGAGCTGCTGCAGCAGGGGCACGCGATTGTGGAGTGCGCGGCGCTCGAGGGGCCGGCGCTCGAGGCGCATTACGCCGAGCTCGCGCGCGTCGCGGCGCGCCACCGCGGCCGCGCCATGCTCGGAGCGGGCTGGGATCCCGGGGTGCTCACGCTCCTGCGCGGCGCCTTCGAGATGCTCATCCCGCACGGCGCGAGCGAGATCAGGTTGCGTCCCGCGCTGAAGTTGCATCACATGACCGGAGTGATTCCCGGCGTGCGCGCCGCGCTCGCAGCCGAGCGGAGCGCCGGCGCCGAGCGCCGGCGTTACATCTACGTCGAGCTTGCGCCGGGCGCGCGGCTAGACGCGGTGCAGGCCGCCATCACGGCCGATCCGCTGTACGCCGGCGAGCCGGCCGAGGTGTTCGCAGTCGACAGCGTCGCCGCGATGGAGGCGTTGGGCCAGGGCCTGGTTTTCGAGCGCCGCGGCAGCGGCGGCGGCGGGCCGCACCCGAGCCTTCTGCTCGAAGGGCGCTTCGATGCCACGCAGTTCGCCGCGCGCGCCATGCTCGACGGCGCGCGCCGCCTGCCGCGGCTCGCCGTCGGCGCTCATCCGTACCACCTGTCGGTCGAGCCTCGCCCTACTTCATAACGTGGAGCTGACCGCTGCCAGCACGGAAAGGTGGTTCTTCACTCCCCTGACGCCGGGAGATCGCCGCGCCGCGAGGGCGATTGCGTCGCGCTGGGTTTTCGACTGCACGCTCCCCCAGAGATGCACCACGCGGCCTTCGAGCACTACGTTGACCAGGCTGAGCGGAAGGCCTGCCTCCCGGATGCCGCGGACCACCTCTTTGCGCGTGGGCGATGCCTTGGTGCGCGGCGCGGGCCACGTGGCGCCGGCAACCAGCGCGTGCAGCAGATCCGCGCGGCTGACGATGCCGACCATCTTGCCGCCGCGTACCACCGGCAGGCGCTTGATGTGCTCCTGCTCGAGCAGGCTCGCCACCTTTTCGAGCGGCGTGTTTTCCGACACCGTCAGCGGATCGCGCGTCATCACGTCGCGGGCGACGAGGCCGTGCGACTTGATGTATTGCGCGGCCTGCTCGTCCGAGCCTTGCAGCAGCTCGAGCCACCATGAGGGCCGGCGCTCGGTGCCGGCCTCCGGCCGGCGCATGAGATCGCCCTCGCTGACGATGCCGGCGGGGCGGCCGGCGGCGTCGGTCACGGGCACTGCGCTGATGCGGCGCTGGAGAAGCAGCCGCGCGATGCTCTCGACGCTTGCGTCCTCGCGCACCGAGACGACGTCTTGCGTCATTACGTCTTTTGCTTTCATCGGGCTGTCCTCCGGGAAAGGCGACTAGCTTGGCTCAACCCCCGAGGGGAAGCTTGACCTCCGTCAAGCCTTCGCGGCGCGCGCGCGTGATCATGCTCGCAATGACGGCTTCCGTGATGGCGCAGGCCGGGCTCGCGGTGACGCTGCCCGAGCCGCGCCGCGACAGCAGCTATCCGCTCGAGCGGGCGCTCGCCGAGCGGCGCACGGTGCGCGAGTTCGGGCCCGCCGCTTTGCGCCTCGCCGATGTCGCGCAGCTCGCTTGGGCGGCGCAGGGCGTGATCGCGCCGAGCGGGCGCAGGACCACGCCTTCTGCGGGCGCGCTCTATCCCCTGGAGGTCTACATCGTCGCGGCGAACGTGCAGGATCTCGCCCCGGGCGTGTACCGCTACCAGCCTTCGCTGCATCGCCTTGCCGCGGTGGCCGAAGGCGACCGGCGCAGCGAGCTCGCCGAAGCCGCCTGGGGCCAGCGCTGGATGGAACAGGCCCCGGCGATTCTCGTCATCGCCGCCGTCGAGCGGCGCACGACCGCCAAGTACGGGCAGCGCGGCGTGCGCTACGCGCATATGGAGGCGGGCCACGCTGCGCAAAACGCGTTGCTGCAGGCGCGCGCGCTCGACCTGGACGCCGGCCTCGTCGGCGCGTTCACCGATGCGGATGTTCAGGCCGCGCTCGGGCTGCCTCGCGACGCGCGGCCGCTCTACCTCGTTCCGGTCGGGAAGTCCCGATGAGAGCGCTGATCATCAGCGCGAACGGTTACGAAGAAAGCGAGCTGCTGGTGCCGTATTACCGGCTGCTCGAGGAGGGCCTGCAAGTCGATATCGCGGCGCCGCGCCGCGGCGCCGTGATCGGGAAACACGGCTACCGCGTGCGCGCCAACCTTTCGCTGCGCGAGGCGGAGCCCGAGCGCTACGAGCTGCTGGTCGTGCCGGGAGGCAAGGCGCCGCAGGCGCTGAGCGCGCATGCGGCCGCGCTTTCGGTCGTGAAGCGCTTCTTCGATTCGGGCAAGCCGGTGGCGGCGATCTGCCACGGGCCGCTGCTCCTCGCCGCGGCCGGAGTGCTCAAGGCACGCACGGTGACGGCGCATGAGTCCGTCGCGCATGACCTCGAGAAAACCGGTGCGCGCTACGAGGACAGCGAGGTCGTCGTCGACGGCAACCTGGTCACTTCGCGCGGGCCGGCCGACTTGCCGGCTTTCATGCGCGCCGCGCTCACGCTGCTGCGCGCGCGCGAGGCTGGCGAGTTCGCTGCCGCCGCGGTCTGAGCCGATCCCAGGCGCTCGACCAGCTCTTCCCACAGGCGGCTGGTGTCCTGCCGGAAAAACAGCGCCGCGTCGGCATCGGCGACGTACCAGTTTCCGCTCGCGAGCTCCTTTCGCAGCTCGCCCTGTTCCCAGGCGACGAAGCCGGCGAAAAAGCGCGCATCGGCAGGGCTTCGCTCGATTACGCGCACGAGCGCTGCGGCGCTCGCGGCGAGGTAGAGCTCGCCGAACAGCGGCAGCGCATCGGCGCCGGGATTGCCTCGCACCACGGCGAAAAGCGTATCGGCCATGTCCGGGCCGCCGAAATGCACCGGGTCGACCACCTTGGCGGAGGCGGCATGCTCGGGCAGCACCGAGGCGACCCGCACCGCGGTCGCGCGGTTCACGATGAACCCGAGATGATGCTTGCCGGCGGGCACGACGATCAGGGCGGTGCGGCTGTAGAGCCCGTGCATCGCAGGCGTGGCGACGAGCAGCAGCGGCTTGTCGGTAGGCTGCGCCGGCGCGGCGCTGGCGAAGGCGAGCAACAAAGCGAGAACGAGGCTTCTCATAAGCGAGCTGCGTGGCTGCGGGGAGCTTCGATGATCCGCGCGAGCGTCCATCCGCCGCTCTTGAGGTCCAGCCGCAGCACGAACTCGCGACCGCCGGGCACGCGCACGCGGTAATCGCGGTGGGCGTCTTCGCTGACGCGTTCAAGCACCCGCATCACGTGCAGCCGCCGCCCTCCCATAAAGAACGCGCGCGGATCGGCTCCCCGCCTGCACTCCACCTGGACCCTCACGCGGCCATCCTGCATCGGCGGCGACGCGGGCCCTTGATCCGGATCAAACAAGCCCGCGCTCACCGGCCGAGGAGCGCCAGGAGCTCCCTCTCGCCGATCCGCCGCGCAGAAGTAGCGATACGCGCCGCTTCGTCTGGCTTTCCCCCCGGCCGGCTGATTGACCTGCATCACATCCTGCTTCCCGCGTCGGCGTATCGTGGTCGCGTGCGGAGGCGCGCAAAGGAGCTGCCGTGAAAAAGTCTGCGAGCGACATACCCGTCCTGGTGCGCATTCAGCGCCTCGTTTCCGAAGAGCACCGGCTGTACGGGCACGGATACGTTTCCGCCGCCGAAGCCGACCGGCTGAAAAAGATCGACGTGGAGCTGGACCAGTGCTGGGACCTGCTGCGGCAACGCCGGGCGGCGCGGAAGACCGGCGGCAACCCGGCTGCCGCGGAGGTGCGCCCGCCCGAGGTGGTGGAGAAGTACAGCGGCTAGGGCCCCCCTCGGCAAGGCATCGCGATCACCGTCCAGGCTTAGCGGTACGTGCTCGAGCAGGCGGCGGCTGGGCCGCAAAGCTCGCTCTTGAGGACGCGGGAAGCGTCTCCGGACGTCCCTCAATCCTTCCTGCCAGGGGACAGCCGCGATGCGCGCCACATGTGGAAGCTCACCTGCGGCGAAGCGGCGAGAACCGAGCCGCCGGCCGCGGTGACTTGCGCCTGCAGAACGTGCGTGCCGCGGTCGACGCCTTTCAGGTCGAAGCGCGCGTCGCGCCCGCTCGCGACGGCGCTGCCGTCCATCAGGAGCACGATCCGGTCGCCCGCCTCGACATCGAGCGGCGGCGATACCCTCACAACAACTGCGACGTTCCCGTTGTTGTCGTGCACCGTCTCGTCCTCATTCGGGGCGACGATGCGCACCGCGTCGTAAGCGCCCGCGTAGGCGACGCCCGCCACCATCACCACGCAAGCGAGCGCGGCGAGCGAAATTGCCCTCACGCGCGCGAGAGTCACCGCTCGCGCTCGTCTTTGCCTTCCAGGGCGCCCCTCGACTCGAGCCACATCACGTTGATGATGCCGGCGGCGCAGGCGAGCAGCACGCCGAGGATCCAGGTGAAGTACCACATGCGCGCTCCTCAATACGCCGAGTGGGTCTGGCTGCGAATCTGGGCGACGGTGACCTTGCCGCGAAGCTTGCGGTACGCCCAGGCCGTGTAGGCAAGCACGATCGGCAGGAACACCACCACCGCCCAGAACATGATCTGCAGCGTCCAGTGGCTCGAAGTCGCATCCCAGAGGGTGAGGCTGGAGCGCAGGTCGGTGGACGACGGCAGCACGAAGGGAAAGAGCGCGAAACCCGCGGTGAGGATCGTGCCGGCAGCCGCGAGGCCGCTCGCGGCGAGGCCGAGGCCCGGACGGCGCGCAACGCCGGCGAGCATGGCGAGCGCCGCGCCCGCGAAGCCGGCGAGCGGCGCCGCCCACAGCCAGGGATGTGCCGTGTAGTTTGCGAGCCAGGCGCCCGGCGCCTTCTCGACACTCTTCATGAGCGGCGTGAGCACGCCGTTCGGATCGGGAAGGCTCGTGAGGCGCAGGCCCGCGATGCCGTAGGCGAGCCATGCGCCCGCCAGGGCGAACGCCGCGAGATAGACGGCTCCCGCGATCGCCGCGGCGCGGCGCGCGCGGCCGGCGATCGGCTCGTCGGTGCGCAGCTGCGCGTAGAGCGCGCCGTGCAGCACGAGCATGGCGAGGCTCACGATGCCGGCGAGCAGCGCGTACGGATTGAGAAGCTGCCAGAAGCTCCCCGTATAAGCGGGGCGCAGCATCTCGTCGTAGTGAAACGGCACGCCCCGGAAGAGGTTTCCGAAGGCCACCCCGAAGACGAGCGCCGGCACCGCGCCCCCGGCGAAGAGCGCCCAGTCCCAGAACGAGCGCCAGCGCGGGTCCGCAATCTTGCTGCGGAAGTCGAAGCCTACCGGCCGCAGGATGAGCGCAAGCAGCACAAGCAGCAGCGCGAAGTACAGCCCCGAGAAGGCCGCGGCGTACACGAGGGGCCAAGCGGCGAACAGCGCCCCGCCCGCGGTGATGAGCCAGACCTGGTTGCCGTCCCACACGGGGCCGATCGAGTTGATGACGACGCGCCTCTCCTCGTCGTCGCGCGCGATGAAGGGCAGCAGCGCGGCCACTCCCAGATCGAAGCCGTCGGTAACGGCGAAGCCGATGAGCAGAACGCCCACGAACAGCCACCAGATGAGCTTCAGCGTCTCGTAGTCGAAGGTGAAGATCATGCCGGGGCTCCGCTTTCGAGGTGATAGCGCCCGGTGCCGAGGCTCGCAGGCCCGAGCCGGGCGTACTTCAGCATGAGGTAAATATCCGCGACGAGCAGCGCCGTGTAGAACGCGACGAAGCCGGCGAGCGAGAGCGCGACGTCCGAGGTGCCGACGCTGGAGACGCCGAGGAACGTCGGCAGCACCTCGCCGATCGCCCAGGGCTGCCGCCCGTACTCGGCGACGAACCAGCCGGCCTCGGCGGCGATCCACGGCAGCGGCAGGCTCCACAGCGCGGCGCGCAGCAGCCAGCGCTTCTCGCCCTCCGCGCCGCGCGCGCCGTAATAGAACGCGGCGGCGAAGACGAAGAGCATCCAGAACCCGGCCGCGACCATCAGGCGGAACGTCCAGAAAAGCGGCGCCACCCTCGGAATGCTGTCGCGCGCCGCGCGCCTGATCTGGTCTTCACTCGCATCGCTGACGTTCGGCGTGTAGCGCTTGAGGAGCAGGCCGTAGCCGAGGTCCGCCTTGTGCGCGTCGAACGCCTTGCGCTGCGCCTCGGACTTGTCGCCGGCGCGCAGCTTCTGCAGGCTCGCGTAGGCCGTCATGCCCGAGCGGATGCGCTCTTCGGCGCGCGCGATCAGCTCCTTGATGCCGGTGATCTCCTGATCCACGGAGCGCGTGGCGATCAGGCCCAGCACCCAGGGCAGCTTCACCGCCGCGTCCGTCTTCATCTCCTCGTCGTCCGGCATGCCGACGAGGGTGAAGCTCGCCGGTGCCTTCTCCGTCTCCCACGACGCTTCGATCGCCGCGAGCTTCACCTTCTGCACCTCGCCGACCGAGTACCCCGACGCGTCGCCGAGCACGATCACCGAGAGCGCCGAGGCGAGGCCGAACCCGGCGGCCACCGCGAAGGAGCGCCGCGCAAACGCAAGGTCGCGTCCGCGCAGCAGGTACCAGGCGCTGATCGCAAGCACGAACATCGCGCCGGTGACGTAGCCCGCCGCCACGGTATGCACGAACTTCACCTGCGCCACCGGGTTGAAGAAGAGCTCGCCGAAGCTCGCGAGCTCCATGCGCAGCGTCTCGTAGTTGAACCGGGCGCCGACCGGGTTCTGCATCCAGGCGTTCGCCACCAGGATCCACAGCGCCGAGAGGCTCGAGCCCAGCGCCACGAGCCAGGTGACCGCGAGGTGCTGGACCTTGGTCAGACGGTCCCAGCCGAAGAAAAAGAGCCCCACGAACGTCGACTCGAGGAAGAATGCCATCAGGCCCTCGATGGCGAGCGGCGCGCCGAAGATGTCGCCCACGTAATGCGAGTAGTAGGCCCAGTTCGTGCCGAACTGGAACTCCATGGTGATCCCGGTGGCGACGCCCATGGCGAAGTTGATGCCGAAGAGCTTGCCCCAGAACCGCGTCATGTCCTTGTAGATCTCCCGGCCGGTCATGACGTACACCGACTCCATGATGGCGAGGATGAAGGCGAGCCCCAGCGTGAGGGGCACGAAGAGGAAGTGGTACATCGCCGTTGCCGCGAACTGCAGCCGCGACAGGCTGACCATCGTCTCGTTGATCATCGCCGGGCCTGCGGGTGGGGCGCTGCGGGCGCGAGCAGCCGGCCGGGATCGACGACGGGCGCTTCGCGGAAGAACGCGAACCACATGAGAGCAAGCGCCGCGATCTTCACCACGAGCGCGACCGTCAGCTCGCGCGCGAGAGGCTGTGTGAAGAGCGCTCTCATGCGCGCCACGCTATACCATCGCGAGCGCGGCGAGTTGACGAGCGTCAATGATGAGACCAGTCTAGGTGCCGCCGCCTGGTGCCTTTCGATTCCCGTCAATGAGGTCCATCACCAGGGCGCAGAAGACGCCGAACGGCAGGGTCGCCGCGCGCGAGCGGCGCGAAATACGAAGAAAGTGCGCAAGCTGGCGTGAATGTACCCGATTGATCTCCGTCAACTGTGCGGCAAGGCGCCGCACTAGCATGGGTGAGTGATTTCGATGAACCGCCTGACGCGCCGTTTCGGCGCCTTATGCGCGTATTGCTCGCGCTGCTGCTTGATGTCCGGGTCCGCTTCGATCCGCTCGCCATCGGCGGCGCGGTGCTGCTCATCTTGCTCGGCGCGGCGGTGTTCTCGACCTTCTCGCTGATCATCGCCTGCCTGGTCAAGACGCGTGAGCGTTTCATGGGAATAGGCCAGGTGCTCACGATGCCGCTGTTCTTCGCGAGCAACGCGATTTATCCCACTTCGATGATGCCGCGGTGGCTGCAGGTGATCTCGCACATGAATCCGCTCACTTACCAGGTGGACGGCCTGCGCGAGCTGCTGCTCGTAGGCGCGCCTGCCGCTCCTGTCGGGCTCGCCACGGACTTCCTGGTGCTGACAGGCGCGCTTGTCGTCCTCGTGATTGCGAGCGCGCGGATTTACCCCAATATCGCTCGTTGAGCCTGCATGCTCGAAGACTTTCTGCCGCAGCCGCGGATCGCCTACTTCTCGATGGAGATCGGCCTGCAGGCCGAGATTCCCACGTACAGCGGCGGGCTGGGCGTGCTCGCCGGCGATACCCTGCGCACCGCCGCCGACCTCGAGCTGCCCATGGTCGCGGTCAGCCTGGTGAGCCGCCGCGGCTATTTCCGGCAGACGATCGATGCGCAGGGGCGGCAGGTGGAGCAGCCCGATCCCTGGGAGCCGGCGCGCTTCGCGACGCCGCTCGAGGCGAAGATCACCGTGCCGTGCGAGGGGCGGCGCATCTGGGTCGGCGGCTGGCTGTACGAGCTGCAGGCGCACCCCGGCGGCCGCCAGCCGGTCGTCCTGCTCGACACGGATCTCGACGAGAACGGCGCCGCCGACCGCGAGATCACGCATCATCTCTACGGCGGCGACGACGCATACCGCCTGAAGCAGGAAATCGTGCTCGGTATCGGCGGCGTGCGCATGCTGCAAGCCCTCGGCTTCGAGGTGAGCCACTATCACATGAACGAAGGCCATTCGGCGCTGCTCACGCTCGAGCTGTTGCGGCGCAATGCGTACGCGCCGGAGGATGTGCGCCCCGGCGAGCAGCCGTACGACGTCCCGCGGGTGCGCGAGGTGTGCAACTTCACGACCCACACGCCGGTCGAGGCCGGGCACGACAAGTTCTCCTACGATCTCGTCGCGCGCGTGCTCGGCGGCTACTTCGACGTGGCCGCGCTGAAGACTTTCGCGGGGGAGGACCAGCTGAACATGACGCGCCTCGCGCTCAACCTGAGCGATTACGTCAACGGCGTGGCACGACGCCACGCGGAGACCTCGCGGCGCCTCTTTCCCGGCTATCGCGTGCGCGCCATCACCAACGGCGTGCATCCCATGGCCTGGACCAGCCCGGGCTTCGTCAGGCTCTACGACCAGCACCTCGCGGGGTGGTGCCACGAGCCCGAGTTGCTGGCGCGGGCCGATCGCGTGCCGGACGACGCCCTCTGGGCGGCGCATGCCGAGGCGAAGGGCGAGCTGATCGCGTCGGTGAAGGAAAGGGCGGGCGTGGCGCTTCGTCCCGACGTGCCGATTCTCGGCTTCGCCCGGCGCATGACCGGCTACAAGCGCCCGGACCTGCTGTTCTCGGACCTGCAGCGGCTCAAGGCGATCGCGGCGCGGCTGCCGTTCCAGGTGGTGCTCGCCGGCAAGGCGCATCCCAGGGACGAGGGCGGCAAGCGGCTGATCGAGGCGCTGCACGCGCACGTGCGCGAGCTGCACGGCAGCATCGCGGTCGCCTACCTGCAGAACTACGACATGGCGCTCGCCCGCACGCTCGTCGCCGGCGTCGACGTGTGGCTGAACACGCCGCTGCGGCCGCTCGAAGCGAGCGGCACGAGCGGCATGAAAGCCGCGTTCAACGGCGTGCCGTCGTTGAGCGTGCTCGACGGATGGTGGATCGAGGGCTGCATCGAGGGCGTCACGGGATGGGCGGTCGGCGAGGCGGAGGTGTCCGGCAACGGCGACGACGCGGCGGCGCTTTATCGGAAGCTCGAAGACGTGGTGCTGCCGCTCTACTGCCGGGCGCCGCGGCGGGAATGGATCGCGGTGATGAAGGGGGCGATCTGCAAGAACGCCTCGTTCTTCAACAGCCACCGCATGATGCGGCGCTACGTCACCGAAGCCTACATTCGCTGACCGCGGCGCCGCAGGTGCTGCAGGGCGTCTTGTTATCCATGGGCCGCGGTGCCCTCATCGGGGGTGATGCGGCCGTCGACGATCTGGACGATGCGGTCGCATTGGTCGGCGAGGCTGCGGTTGTGCGTCACGACGAGGATCGTGGTGCCGTGATCCCGATTGACGGCGCGCATGACGTCGAACACGCCCTGCGCCGACTTGGTGTCCAGGTTCCCGGTCGGCTCGTCGGCGAGCAGAAGCGCGGGGTTCATCGCGAGCGCGCGCGCCACCGCGACGCGCTGCTGCTGCCCGCCCGACATGTTGGTCGCCAGGTTGTTGCGCCAGGGCACGAGCCCGACGCTGTCGAGCAGCGCCTCGGCACGCGCGCGCATTTCGGGATCGGGCCGGCCGCGGTCGACGAGCATCGGCATGATCACGTTCTCCAGCGCCGTGAACGCCGGGATGAGATAGTGGTACTGGAACACGAAACCGATGGTGTGGCCGCGCAGCCGGGTGAGCGCCTTGTCGCCGAGCCCGCTCGTTTCGTGCCCGTCGATGGTGAGCCGCCCGCCGCTCGGCCGGTCGAGCAGCCCGATGAGGTTGAGCAGGGTGCTCTTGCCCGATCCCGACGGGCCCATGAGGGCACAGAGCTCGCCTTTCTCCAGGGCAAGGTCGATGCCGTGCAGCACCTCGGTCTCTACCGGCGTGCCGACGTTATAGGACTTGCGCACCGCTTCGAGCAGGACGACCGCGTCAGCCACGGATCGCCGCCGCCGGATCGAGGCGCGCGCCGCGCAGCGCGGGCACGTACGCGGCGATGAGGCCGCTCAGCGTCGCGAGGATCGCCGCCGCGAGAAAAAGCTCCGGATCGAGCTCGAGCGGGAAAAGCGGCGTGCCGTCGGGGTTCCTGACCAGCGCGCCCCACAGGATGATGGCGAGGGCGCCGAGCGCCGAGCCGATGACCGAGCCGAGCAGGCCGAGCACTGCACCCTGCAGCAGGAACACGCGCAGGATCTGGCCGCGCGATGCGCCCATCGCCCGCAGGATGCCGATCTCCTTGGATTTCTGCACCACGGAGACGATCAGCACCGCCGCGATGCCGAACGCGATCGCGAGGCCGACGAAAAAGCGGATCGTCGTATTGGCGATCGCCTGTGCGCTGATCGCGAGGTAGAGCTGCGTATTGGTCTTGATCCAGCTGTCGGCTTCGACGCCGGTGAGAGCGCTGATTCTCTGCGCCACGTCCTCGGCGGCGTAGATGTCGCGCACGGTCACGTCGATGCTCGACACGCCGCCGATCAGCCCGAGCAGCGCCTGCGCGGTGTGCAGGGCGACGTAGGTGGTGCGCATGTTCGCGCCCTTGCTGCCGAGATCGACGATGCCCGAGACGGTGAGCGTGGCGCGCTGTCCCGAAGCCACTGCGATGTTCAGCTTGTCGCCCACGCGCACCCCGAGATCCGTCGCGAGGTCCGCGCCGATGACGATGTCGTCGGCGCCGAGCCGGGCCGCGCCGGCGACGATCTTGTCCGGCAGCGGCACGATCCTGAAGTAACGATCGGGCTCGACGCCCTGAACGCTGACCGAGCGCGTCGCTTCCCCGCGCACCGCGAGTACCGAGCCCGAGGCCATCGGCGAGACCGCGGTGACGGCCGGCATGGCGGCGACTTCGTCGATGATCCGCTGCCACTGGTCAATCGAGCGTACGCGCTGCAACGGCCTTTGCACGATCGCCGCTTCCGCGACCTCGGGCCCGCGCAGCGGCCGCGCCACTTCCTGCGGCGGTACCAGCACGATGTGCGCCTGGGCGCTCAGCACGCGGCGCACGACGTTCGCGAGCTGTCCGGCGAGCGCGGCCGACATGAAGATGATCACGCCGACGCCGATGCCGATGCCGGCGAGGATCGAGAGGGTCTGCATGCGGCCCTCCTTGAGGAAGCGGCTCGCCGCGATCCACTCGAAGGGCACCCAGTCATTCATGGCGGATCGCACGCACCGGGCGCCCCGGCTTGACGGCCGCGTTGGAAGCGGGCACGACGCCGTCGCCGGCAGCGAGGCCGCCGCGCACTTCGACCCAGCTTTCGCCGCGCAGCCCGAGCTCGACCGGCTGGCGCAGCGCGCGTCCGCGGCTCACTTTGAGCACCCAGGGCGCAGGCCCTGCCGGGTCGTGCACCGCATCGGTTCGCAGCGCAAGCACGCCCGGGCGCCGGTCGACCTCGATGTCCGCGGACACCGTCATGTCCTGGCGCAGATAGGCCGGCGGATCGGGCACGCGCAGCTTCACTTCCACGGTGCCGCGCTGCGCGTCGACGCCGGGATTGATGTACGCGAGCTCGGCGGGGAACCGCTGCGCCGGATAGGCGTCGGCGGAGGCAAGCGCCTTCTGGCCGAGCTTCAGGCGCGCGAGGTTGCGCTCGTCGATCTGCAGCACGATCTGCGTCTCGCCGGCGGGCGCGAGCACCATCAGCACCTTTCCGGGCTGCACGACGTCGCCGCGCTCGACGTCGCGCGCGATCAGCGTGCCGTCGGACGGCGCCCGAATGGTCGTGTAGGCGAGCTTCGCGCGCGCCGCCTCGAGGCTTGCGCGCGCCTGCTCGAGCGCCGTGACGGCGACCGCGTAATCGCTGCCTGCGGGCCGCGCGGTCTCCACCTGCTTGCGCGCGGCTTCGACCTGGGTCTGGCTCACGTCGAGGTTGCGCTGCGAATCGTCGAGCGCCGCCTTGCCGATATAGCCGCTCTCGTAAAGCTGCTTGTTGCGCTCGTACTGCACGCGCGCATTGGCGAAATTGGCTTCGGCCTGGCGCAGCGCCTGGTCGGCAACCGGAAGCTGCAGCTCGCGCAACTGCCGCAGGCGCGCCTCGGCCTGCGCCACGGCGACCTCCGCCTGCTTCACGCCGGCCTGCGCCTCGGCCGCCTCGAGGACGATGAGCGTCTGCCCGGCCTTGACAGTTTGCCCTTCCTCGACCGGCACCTGCGCGACCGTGCCGACGATCTGCGCGCCGACGTCGACGCGATACGGCGTCGCCACGCGGCCGCTCGCCACGACCGACTGCACGATGTCGCGGCGCTCGACTCGGTCGACCTCGATCTTCGGCCCGAACACCACGCGCACCGATCCATAGCCGAGGACCGCGGCGATTACCGCTGCGGCGGCGATGCGCCAGCGCGATTCCCAAAGCGTGCTGAACTTGACGATGAAACCAGTCTAGGTGCGCTCGCGTGGCGCCTCTTGATCCGCGTCAAGCACGAGATTCATCACGAGCGCGCAGAACACGCCGAACGGCAGGTAGCCGGCATAGCCGAGCAGCGGCATCTCGAAGAGATGAAAACGCTGCACGAACGCAATGCTGTAGTGCCACTTCGCCAGGCTGCCGTAGTTCCACAGTTCCCAGAGGAATCCGCAGGCGAGCGCGGCGAGCGCGGGCTGCGCCACGCAGCGCCAGTCGCCGCGCGCAAGCGGCGCGAAATACGATTCGCGGAGAACCAGCGCTTGCAAGCCGGCCAGAACCGCAAGCGGCGCAAGCCACAGAGCAGAAAAGAACGTTTCCGGCCACACGGGCATAGCGCCGAGCGCAGCTACGCCGCACGCGAGGCAAGCGGGCGCGAGCCATCGACGAGCGCGCACCCGCGCAAACGCCACGGATTCGGAGCGCATGTAAGTGGCGAGGCAGGCCTGCATGCTCGCGAGCGCGGGCAGCACGGTGGAGAAGGGCAGCGTCGCTTGCAGGAAGTAATCACAGTCGCCGCTCGCCACGACGCCGGCGTAATACCAGTTGCGCGCGAACTGGTTGAGGTACTCGAACAGCCACCACATGGCCGCGCTTGCCGGAAAAAGCGCGAGGAACCAGGCCGTGCGATGCGTGAGCGGCGCATGGCCGGCGCGCCGGCAGGCGAGGGCGTTCATCAGAACGATGGCGCCCACCCAAAGGACCGTAAATGCCTGGCGGCGCCACTCCGCCGGCACAACTCCTTCGGTCCAGGCGGCGAGCCAGCCGAGCGCCACCAGCGCCGCGCCGATCCATCCCCACCAGGGGAAACGCCTCAGCACCGCGCGGCCGGGCGCGCGTGCGCGCCAAAGCACGAACGCGATGAGCGCTACCCCGGCGGCAGCGGGCAACGAAAGCGCGGCGAACACCGCCCAGGAAAACGGCGCGTGCGCCGCGGCCACGGTGCGCGGCGGAAAATCCAGGTACGCCGCGAACGGCATCCCCGCGGCGGCGAGACCGGCGAGCGGCGCCGCAACCGATACCGCGCCGGTGATAAGGAGGACGAGCAGCGCGCGCAGCGTTACTTCATCCTCGAAGGCAGCCGGATCCGCACGAAAAAATTGTACTTCGGCACCATGCGCGCATCCGCGACGCGGCACTCGAGTGCCAGTGGCTTAGCGTTGCGATTCAACGCCGCGGCCTTTGCTGCGCGCCTGCGCTTGCCTCGGCAAGGACTCGTTGGCCGGGCGGCCGGGCAGCGCCCGTGGCTCCTGCGCTTTCGGAACCACCCGCGGGGCGCGTCGCATGTCTTCGAGCCGCGGCGGCGCCGACGGGCGCGTCCGCTCGACGCCCTTCTCGCCGAA
Organism: Betaproteobacteria bacterium; assembly: GCA_004297625.1. Lineage (GTDB taxonomy): Bacteria > Pseudomonadota > Gammaproteobacteria > Burkholderiales > SG8-39 > SCGC-AG-212-J23. The sequence continues at coordinate 27,925 of SCTY01000006.1, forward strand.
CGAAGGCCGCGGCGCCGGCGCGCTCGCATCGGCGCGGCTCGGCGGCGCGACGACTCTCGCCTGCGCGGGCGCTTCGCGCGGCGCGCGCGTTGCCACAACGGGTCGCGAAACCACGTTGGCCGGCGGCCGCACCGTGCCGCCACGTTGAGGGACGCGGCTCGCCGCTACCGGGCGAACGGAATGCAAGTCGCCGATGTGCGCAAGCTCCTGCGGCCTCGCCTGCGCGAGCCGCACGCCGCGTACCGGGCCGCCGCCGAATTGCTTCTCACCCACGGCGACGACGGCGCGCGGCGTTCGGGTGTGCTGATAGACGAGGGTGTTCACGTTGACCACCGTGGTGCGCTCGATCACGATGTTGTTGACCACGCGCGGGCCGCCCCAGCCGCCCCACCACGGCACGCCGACGAATCCCGGGCGGCCCCACCACGGCCGAAGCGGCTCGCCCCAGCCGAGCGCGACCCAGCCGAGCGCCGGGCCGCCGATGCCGATGCGCACGGAAACGTCCGCAGCGAGATTGAAGAACGCGACCAGGGCCGGCGCGTAGACCGGGCGCAGAATCACCGGACCGGGCGCCCAGGCCCAGTACCCGTTCACGACGACCCATCGTCCGTAGTGAAACGGCGCCCAGCCCCACGGCGCTTCGTCGACCCATGTCCAGCCATAGCTCGGGTCCCAGATCCACGACCCGGCGGTATACGGCGCCCACCCGGGCGCCACTCTCTGCGGAATCCACACCGCGCCGTAAGACGGCACCACGCGCCACGAGCCGTACTGGTCGAGCACGCCTGCGCCGTAGGTGCCGGGCGATACATAACGCGCGCTGAGCGCCTCGATTTCGTAGTCGGTGCGCGCGTAATTCCAGCGGTCCCACGCGTCGAGCTGCGGCGCCGCATAGGTTTCGACCGATGGTGACGCGGTTCCGCGCACTACGATCTCTTCGCTCGCGGCGACGGTTTGCGGCGTCCCTTGCGCGAGCGTCACGGTCGCGCGCCCGCCGCGGCGGGTGATGAAATGCGTCGCATCGTCCACGACGGCGACGCGGTAGTAACCGGGATGCTCGATGGTGAACACGGCGTTCGGCGTGTCGAGCTCCACGGTGTGGCCCGCCGGAACGCTCCTCAGGTCGAGCGAAGCCTGGCCGCTCGTCACCTTGAGCTGCAGGAAGTCCGGCTCGATGTTGACGATGCCGAGCTCAGTCTTCTCGGCCGCGCGCGCGAAGGCGCGCGGCCCGACCTGCACCTCGAGATTCGCGCGCTCGCCGGCATAGAGCGCATCGCCTTCAGCGAGCGGCGTGTTGACGCGCGCCGGCGCCCAGTCCTCGGCGCCGGGACGCCAGAACGACACCTTGCCGTCGACGAAGCTCAAGCGCGGCGGAGTGATCTCGGCGCCGGGCGGCGGAGACGGCGCGTCCGCGGCGAGTGCGAAGCGCAAGACGGCGAGCAGCGCGATTAGGACGATGGATTTCATGGCGCCACTGTAATCGCGTGCTCTGCGCGCTTATTGAGCTTCGTCAACACCCCGCGCCTGGACGCGATCAAGCTGTTTCGTACGGATATGAGCCAGACGGAGCTAGCAAGGCGGCATTGGGAAGCGTTCTTCGAGCGGCTTTCGCCGCTGCTGCGCGCGAGCGTCGTGCAGGTCGAGACCTCCGGCCTCGGGCTCGGCGACAGGATTGCCGCCGACTGGGTGCGGCTTGCCGAGCTCTCGTATGACGCGGCGAACGACCTGCTCGCGATCGCGGCCCACGGCGCCGACCGGACGATCCATCGGCCAGCGCGTATCTACGTGCGGGACGAGGACGGCTGGCTGCAGAGCATCGAGATCATCGACGGCGAAGGCCGCCGGGACTTCATCATTTTCAAGGAGCCGCTGCATCTGGCGGAGCTGACCCCATGACGATCATCGGCATCGATCTCGGAACGTCGAACTCGGCCGCGGCGGTGCTGCGCGGCGGCAGGCCGGTGATGATCCCGAGCGCCGAAGGCGTGAGCCTCGGCGGCAAGGCCTTCCCGAGCTACGTTGCGATCGCGGCCGACGGCACGATGCTCATCGGCGAGCCGGCGCGGCGCCAGGTGGCGGCCAACCCCGAGGGCACCGCGACCGCCTTCAAGCGGCAGATGGGCACGCGGCAGAAGATCCGGCTGCGCAACCGCGAGCTCACGCCGGAAGAGCTTTCCGCCTTCCTGCTCGGCAAGATCAAGCGGGACGCCGAGGCGTTCCTCGGCGAGCCTGTGAAGGACGCGGTGGTCACCGTGCCGGCGTACTTCGACGACAACCAGCGCGCGGCGACCAAGGACGCGGCTTCGATTGCGGGACTCAACGTCGTGCGCCTGGTGAACGAGCCGACGGCGGCGTCGCTCGCCTACGGCCTGGACCGGCTCGCGCAGGAGCTGCGCATCGCGGTGATCGACTTCGGCGGCGGCACGCTCGACGTCACGATCATGGAGTTCGGCAAGGGCGTGTTCGAGGTGAAGGCGACGAGCGGCGACACGCGCCTGGGCGGCACCGACATGAACCAGGCGATCTTCGAGCACCTCGCGCAGCGCTTCCGGGAAGCGAGCGGCATCGACGTGCGCGCCGACGCAAAGGCCGCGGCGCGCCTGCTGGAGGCGGCCGAGATCGCGAAGATCGAGCTCTCGAGCGGCGTTACCTCCCACATCAGCCTGCCCTACATCGGCGCTGCGGCGGGCGAGGCAAAGCACCTCGAGATGGACCTCACGCGCGCGGAAATGGAGCACATCGTGCGCCCGGTGATCGAGCGCTGCCGGCGCCCCGTCGAGCAGGCGCTCGCCGATGCCGGCATCACGCCGGAGAGAATCGACCGCGTCGTGTTCGTCGGCGGCCCGACGCGCATGCCGGTGGTGCGCCGGTTCTTCGAGGACCTGCTGCGCCGCAAGGCCGAGATGGGCGTCGATCCGATGGAGTGCGTCGCTGCCGGCGCGGCGATCCAGGCGGGCGTGCTTTCCGGCGAGGTGAAGGACATCGTGCTCGTCGACGTGACGCCGCTCACGCTTGGCGTGGAGACGCTCGGCGGCGTGGCGACCCCGCTCATCGCGCGCAACACCCCGGTGCCGGTGAAGAAGAGCGAAGTCTTCACCACCGCCGCCGACATGCAGACCAGCGTCACCATCCACGTGTTCCAGGGCGAGCGGCCGATGTCGGCGGACAACGCGAGCCTCGGCGAGTTCAACCTCGACGGCCTCGCGCCCGCGCCGCGCGGCATGCCCAAGATCGAGGTCACCTTCGACATCGATGCGAGCGGCATCCTCAACGCGGCGGCGCGCGACAGCGCCACCGGGCGCGCGCAGTCGATCCGCATCAGCGGCTCGACGCGCCTCGCCGAGGACGTGAAAAAGCGCATGGTCGAGGAGGCCGAGCGCTACGCCGAGGCGGACAGGAAGCGCCGCGAGGACGCCGAGGCGCTGAACGCCGCCGACGCGATGTGCTACCAGGCGGAGAAAACGCTCGCGGATTTCGGCGACAAGCTCACCGAGGAGCTCAAGAGCCGCATCGAGGCGGCGCGCCGCGACACGCGCGAAGCGATCGGCCGCAAGGACGCCGCGGCGGCGAAAGAAAAAAGCGGCGAGCTCGAGAGGCACCTGAAGGAGGCGGGCGCGGTGATCTACGCGCAGCGGCCCGACGCCGGCGTCTACCGCGAGGTGAAAATGCCTTCGGGCGCGCGGGTCGTGGACGCCGACTACCGCGAAACGCGCTAAAGCCGGCGGCGCTTGACGCCCGTCAATACGGCATTTTTCCCGCGGTCTATGGTCTTCACATCGCTTGTCACGGCCATGATCGAGGAAGGGACAGGTCATGAACACTCTCTGGATCGTCATCATCGGCGGATTGACCGCCTACTTCGCCTACAACTTCTACGCGAGGTGGATCGACCGCCACATCATCCAGTCCGACGCCAAGCGGGCGACGCCCGCCAAGCTGTACATGGACGGCGTCGACTTCATGCCGACGAGCCGCAACATTCTCTTCGGCTATCACTTCAAGGCGATCGCGGCCGCCGGGCCCATCGTCGGACCGATCACCGCGGCGAACCTGTGGGGCTGGTCGCCGTCCCTCGCCTGGCTGGTGCTCGGCGTGAGCTTCATCGGCTGGGTGAGCGACTACTCGGCCATCATGGTCGCGGTGCGCAACGACGGCAACAGCCTCTCGGCGATCGCGCACAAGCTGATCGCGCCGCGCGCGCGCACGATCCTCTTCGTCTTCATCTTCTTCTACCTGATGCTGCTCGCCGGCGCGTTCGTCGGCATCCTGGCGGCGATCCTGTCCGCGCGTCCGGACGTGCCGTTCGGCATCGTGATGCTCGCTCTCATGGGCCTGCTCGCGGGCCAGATGATGTACCGCTGGAAGATGGGCATCATGAGCGTCACGGTCTTCGTGGTCGCGCTCACGCTTGCCGGCATGGTCGCCGGTCCCTGGGGCCAGCACCGCGATGAAAAAGGCGCCCTGGTGCACGGCCCGGTGGCGGCCGCCGTGGTGCAGCTGAACAGCGCGGTGGACGAGATCAACGATCGCCAGCCGCTCTTCACGGTCGAGGACCCGACGGCTGCCGACCCGCGCATCCCGGCGCCGGGCAAGGACGGCAAGCGCGCGAGCACCGCGGCGTACGACGCGGGCACGGGCATGCTCAAGACGCTGCCCAATTACCTCGGGTGGATGATCTTCCTGTTCGCCTTCAGCTACATGGGGGCCAACCTGCCGATCTGGCGCTTCGCCCAGCCGGTCAACTACATCGGTTTCTGGATCACCTCGATCACGCTCCTGCTCAGCGCGCTGGGCATGGTCGTCGCGCCGCTGCTCGCAACGAAGGACGCTTCGGGTGCCCTCATCGGCGCGTTCGCGCTGCCGGCCTTCAAGGACCTCGGCTTCGGCATCGTGGAAGGCGCCGCGTGGCAGCCGCTATGGCCGATGCTCTTCGTCACCATCGCCTGCGGCGCCATCTCGGGCTGGCATGCGCTCGTCGGCTCGATCGGCACGGCGCGGCAGATCGAATACGACACCGACGCGCTGCCGGTCGGCGCAGGGGCGATGTTGTTCGGCGAGTTCCCCCTGGCGCTGCTGTCCCTGACTGCGGTTTCCATCGCCGGAGCCGGCGGCGGCGGCGGCCGGTTCGCGGCCGGCGTCGGCAAGCTGGTGTACGCCGGCACCTTCGGGCTCATCCCCGAGACGTTCGGCACCGCGCTCGGTTTCGCCACGTTCGTGATCATCGTGCTCACGGTGACGCAGCTCGTCTTCCGCGTGATGCGCGTGACGCTCGCCGAGTGGGTGGGCGATGCCATTCCGCCCATGCGCAACATGCACGTCGCGAGCGTCATCTCCATGGGCTTGACGGCTGCGCTGGTGCTCACCGGCACCTGGGTGTACCTGTGGCAGATGTTCGGCGCCTCCAACCAGCTGATGGCGGCCCTGAGCCTGCTCGTGGTGGCGGTGTGGCTCAAGTCCGAGAAGCGCAACCCGACCTACGCCGTCGTGCCGATGGTCTTCATGTACGTGACCACGCTGGCGGCTACCGCCGTCACGGCGCGCAACCTCTACGTGACGATCGCGGCGAACCCGAAGATGTCCGCGCTGCCCGTGGCGGGCGCGTGGGCCATGATCGCGGTCTCGGTGCTGCTGTTCGTCGCGGCGATCATCATCGGCTGGGACGGCTACAAGGCCTACCTGCGCCACGGCACGATGACGCCCAAGGCGCCGCCTGCCGCGCACCCGGGAGCGATCCCGCCGGCGGCACACGCTTAGGCATCATTTGAGCGCGAGTTCGGAGAGCGCATGGGCCATCTCGAAGAACTCGCGCGCCGGCCGCTGCCGATCGGGCAGCGGGACGTGAAGCTGGAAATGCGGTTCGGTGCGGCGCACCGACAGGCGGCTGACCGCGATCCCGGCCCTTGCGAGCAGCGCTTGCGCACGCTCGAGCGCGGCCGGGTTTTCAAAGCGAATCACCAGCCCGTTTTTTTGCGCTGCCCAGTCCTTCGGCACGCGGGGCAGGGCATCGCGCGCGGACCAGCTCGCCGGGTCGAGGGCTTCGAGCTCGACGGAAGGGCTTTTTTTAAAAACCCCGCGAATGATCAGCGTGTCACGCCGTCCGCGCGCCCGCGAAAGGGGCCACCAGGGCAGGTCGCGCGGCTCGAGGAAGATGACGACCGTTACGCCGGCAAAGGGAGCCTTCGCCTCGCTGATCACCATCTCGACCACGCTCGAGCCGAGCCAGCGGACCGTGGTCCGGCTGCCCAGGACCGGCAGGCCCTCCTGCATCCAGCGCATCAGCGAACGCCCGGCGTGGACATTCCAGATCGTGCCGGCGGCGAACCATGCGACCACTACGACCGCCGCGATCCCGACGAGGCTCGTCATGGCCCGGGACCATAGCATGCGCAAGGCGCTGAAAGAATTCTTCTACGGCCTCGCGGGCTATGAAATCGCGCGCGAGGCCCTCGAGCTGCGCGGCACGATGGAGCGGCTGTTCATGCTGAGCCTGTTCGGCGAGCTGCTGGGCGTGCCGATCCTGCCGCCGTACTACGGGCTGCGCCTGCTGCCTTTTGTAGTGCCGCAGTTCGAGACCTGGAAGCGCAGCATGCTGCGCGAGCGCGAGCTCGGCAGCGACCACGAGCACCACCTGCACGGCGTGTGAAAGGAAAGGCCTGTGACCGAGGAAGAAAAGGAATCCGCAGCGAAGAGGTTATGGCACAACATCACCGATACGGTGTACGGCATGGCCGCGCACGACATGAGCCGCGCCGCCCTGCGCACGCGCGCATCGATGGAGCACCTCTTCATCCTCATCACCATGGGCGACCTGCTCGGCATCCCGATCCTGCCGCCGTACTACAGCCTGCGGCTCCTGCCTTACGTGGTGCCGCAGATCGCGACCTGGAAGCGGCGCATGTTGCGCGAGAAGGACGTCGCTGACGCGATGTTCGGGTAAGCCATGGGTTTCAAGGACGTGTTCCTGCAGCATCCCGAGCGCCGCTACATCATGTTCGGCGGCGGCGGCGGGGTGGGCAAGACCACCTTCTCCGCGGCGGCGGCGTACTGGCTCGCGAGCCACGGCAAGAAGGTGCTGGTGTTCTCCGTCGACCCCCAGGCGTCGCTCACCGACATCTTCAAGCGCGACATCTTCGGCAAGGGGCCGGTGCAGGTCATGGATAACCTCTGGGCGCAGGAGATCGACGCGGACCGCCACATCAAGGCGTACCAGCAGGAGATCCGGCAGAAGATCCTCGACATGTACGGCCTGCCCGCGGTGCCCGAGGAGATCGAGAACTACATCCAGGCGGCGAGCGCCGAGCCGGCGATGGAAGAGAGCGCGATGTTCGACGCCGTGGTGGACGTGGTCATGAAGGGCGACTACGACTACTACATCTACGATCTGGTGCCCCTCGGCCACGCGCTCTACTACCTGTCGATGGCCAAGGTCTACGACGAGTGGATCAACAAGGTCACCAAGCTCCGGGAGGAGATGCGCGAGTACGAGGAGATGGTGAGCCGGATCCGGCGCGAGAAGGTGACCGAGCAGGACCAGATCCTCCAGGAGCTGCTCTACATCAAGAACCGCATCAACACCTCGGCCGGGATCCTCACCGACAAGACGAAGACGGCTTTCTTCTTCGTGGTGATCCCGGAGGCCGGGGTGATCAACGACACGCAGAAGGCGGCGAAGATGTTCGCGCAGTTCGACGTGCCGCTCTCCGGGTATGTGGTGAACCGGGTCATCCCGCACGAGCTGCTGGGCCAGAACATCCCGGAGTACCTGCGCCACCGCATCGCCATGCAGGACCAGAACCTGCTCGGCGTGCGCACCGCCTTGGGCGACCGGGTGCTGGCGCTCGCGCCGGAGATGGAGCGCGACGTCACGGGGCTGCCGATGATCGAGAAGCTGGCCGACATCATGTTCGCCTAGGGCTTTCATGAATAACTCGATTTCGATGCCGATGGGCCAATACCTGCGCGAGCACCCCGCGCAGAAGTACCTGTTCTTCGGCGGCAAGGGCGGCGTCGGCAAGACCGTCTTCGCCGCCGCGGCCGCCATCGGGCTCGCCCGGCAGGGACGCCGCACGCTGCTCGCCTCGACCAATCCCGTCCACAGCCTGACCAGCCTGCTCGGCCAGGACGTGCTCGGAAGACATGTCCCGGTCGCCGGCGTGCCGAACCTCTGGGCGTACGAGATCGAGACCAAGGAGACCATCGAGCGCAGCAAGCTGCAGATCCGCGAGAAGATCCGCTGGTTCCTCAAGTTCGCCGACATCACCACCAAGGCCGACGAGTTCGTCGAGACCGCGACGATGAACCCCGCGTTCGAGGAGTCGGCGATGTTCGAGAACATGATCGACCTCATGTTCAGGAACGAGTACGACGTCTACGTCTTCGACACCGCGCCCACCGCCAACGCGCGGCGCCTGCTCGGCATGTCGAAGGTGTACGCGCTGTGGGTCAACAAGATGATGAAGAGCCGCGAGGAGGCGCGCACGCTCCGCGAGATGCTCTCCTTCACGAAGAAGAAGGAGGCCGACCCGCTGATGGAGTACCTCGTCTCCTTCCGCGACCGCATGGAGCAGGCGCGCGTGCTCCTCACGGATCCGCAGCTCACGGCGTTCTACTTCGTGACGCTGGCCGAGGCGCTGCCCATCGCCGTGGTCACGCGCTTCATCCAGTGGTTCAAGGACTTCGGCATTCCCGTGGGCGGCGTGCTCGTCAACATGGTGATCGACCCCGCGTCGGTCGGTCCGGACGCCGCGCAGTTCGTGAAGAACCGCGTCGCCATGCAGCAGGAGCACCTGCAGACCATATGGCGCGAGTTCGACGGCGCCGTGCGCGCCGTGGTGCCGCTGTTCGAGACCGAGATCCGCGGCGTGCCGATGCTCCAGCGCCTGTGCGACGCCATCTTCGCCGCCGACGGCGTGAAGCGCGCCGAGCCCGCCGCGGCGCATGCCTGAGCTGCCCGACGTCGAAGGCTTCAAGCGCGAGCTCGCGGGGAATGCGCTGCGCAAGACGATCGCGCGGGTCGAGGTGAGCGATGCGCGCATCCTGGGGAAGCTCTCTGCCCGGACGTTCGCTTCGCGCCTCCGGGGAGCGAAGCTCGTTGCCGTGCATCGTCACGGCAAGCACCTTATGGCGAGGATGGACCACGGCGGCTGGCTGACGCTGCATTTCGGCTTGAGCGGGGCGCTGCAGTTCGTGCCCAGCCGCGCCGAAGAGCCGCCCTTCACCCGGGTGCGCCTCGATTTCGCCGACGACGGCGGCCTCGCCTACACGAACAAGAGGATGATCGGGCGCGTCGGGCTCGCCGCGGACGCGGCCGATTTCATCGTGGAAGAAAAGCTCGGCCCCGACGCGCTCGACCGCCTCTTCGATTTCGCCGCGTTCAAGGCCGCCGTGCGGGGCGTCAAGCGCGATGCGAAATCGGTCCTGATGGACCAGGAGATCATCGCCGGCATCGGCAACATCTACTCCGACGAGATCCTGTTCCAGGCGCGCATCAATCCGGCCGCGCGCATGGACAGGCTCGCGCCGGCCGAGCTCAGGCGCCTGTTTCGGAAAATGCGCGCCGTCCTCGAGACATCGGCCGGTTTGCTCCTTCCCGAGCGCCGCAAAGGAGGGCGTTGTCCACGTTGCCGGTCGCTGCTGAAGGTCTTCAAGGTCGGCGGCCGCACCGCCTACTGCTGCCGCCGCTGTCAGGGTTGCTGACGGTCTATACTGCCCGTCTCTATTGGTTGGAGTACGGGACGAAGACAGCAAAGATATCCAGGCGCTTCGGCCGGGGTGTTCTGCTTCTGCCGAAGAAGATCACCTTCGATCAGGTCATGGCGGCGGTCGGCCGCTTCAAAGGCAGGGTGGCGCGCCGCCAGCCGAGAGACCAAAGGCGGAACTGGCTCAAGCCCTGACCGCTACAGCCGTGAAGAGCATCTGACTGAAGCGTATCCACGAACCATGGGCAAGGTGGTAGCATCCGCGCACGAATGAAATCCGACCTGCTCAAGCGCATCACCATTGAGCCCGGGAAGTGCGGCGGGCGGCCGTGCATCCGCGGCATGCGCATCCGCGTCCAAGACATCCTTGACATGCTTGCCGCCGGTACGCGCGAGGAGGAGATCCTGCGCGACTACCCCTATCTGGAACCCGAGGATATCCGCGCGGCCGTCGCCTATGCGGCAGCGTACCTCGACCACACCGTCCTGCCCGCCCGGATGGCATGAAGTTTCTGGTCGACGCAAACCTGCCGCCGGGACTGGCGACATGGCTGCGCGAACAGGGTCACGAGGCGAGCCACATCTTCGAGGAGCCGGGTCACAAAGCGAGCGATGCTGTGATCGGGGATTTCGCTCGCCGGCAGGGCTGCGTCATCGTCACCAAGGACGAGGACTTCGTGGCGCTCGCTACGCTCGCGCCCGAGTCTGCGCCAGTCGTATGGGTGCGCCTCGGCAATGCCACGAACGCTGCGCTGAAAGAATGGCTCGAGCCGCTACTGGCGGATATCGTCCAGCGGATCCGGAACGGCGAAAAGCTCATCGAGGTGGTATGAGCGCGGGCGGACTTGAAACTACCGTCCGGCGGCCTCGCCTACTCGTACTCGCAGGTGATGGCCGAGACGCTCGGCTCGGGGCGAGGACTTTCAGGGAACCAGGACGACGCTGCAGGGCGCGAGGCTCGCCATTTTCTGGGAGACGCTTCCGAGGAGCAGGCCGGCGAGCCGCCCGCGACCACGCCTTCCGACAATGAGCATATCGACGCGTTCTCGGCGCGCTACATCGAGGATGAGTTCCGCCGGATCGCCCACGCACGCGAGAACGCGGATCGCTGACGCGCCCGCGCTTCTCGCATGCTTTTTCGCGTCCGAGAGAATCTCACGCGACAGGATTTCGAGCGCCTCGCCTTCCGACATTCCTTGATGCTTCGCCTCCAGGATTTCGTCGGCGGAAAGCCGGCCCTTGCCGACCGTTACGATCAGAAGCTCTTCTCCCAATTGCTTGCTGAGCCGCGCGGCCATCTCTACCGCGCGGCTGGCGCCTTCCGAACCGTCTGTCGCGGCCAGGATGCAGGGTGTCGTTGTCGCGGTCGTCACGACTCGTCACGCTCGAAGTCAGCGCGCAGCTTCTTCGCCGCGCGCAGCGCTCATTGGCCGACTTCGTGCCTGCGCTCCGCGGCGGCGAGCTGCCTGCGGTGACGCTCTTCGCAGCGCGGATGCTGGAGCACGAAGTTGCGCAGCAGGAGCTTGAGCGCGAGCTGCCGGGTGCGGTCGCCGCGCGCGGCGGCTTCGGCGATGTCGTCGCGGATGATCGCCTTGATGCGCATCTCGCCCTCGGGCGTGTGCACGAGGTAGTTGCCGAGCTCCGCGGCGGCGATCTCCGGGATGTGCTCGTGCTGCGCGATCGCGAGCACCTCCTCTTCCGTCAGGTCGCAAAGCGCAAGACAATCTTCGAGAGACAACATGACTGCAAGATACGAGATAGCCGTGCGCTCGGCTTGACGCGCATCAACATCCGCCGGCGCGGCGGCGCCATACTTCGCGCGCAGTTCAACCACTGAGGTATGCACATGGCAAAAGGCAACAAGGAAGTCACCATCTCCAAGGGCGCGCTGGAGCGCCTGCCGCGCCCTGCGCCGTTCGGCGACGTCGAGCGCCTATTCGACGAATTCTTCGGCCCGCGCTGGCTGCGGCCCTTCGGCTGGCAGCGCCCCCTCGCCGAGGTGACGGCGTACGTGCCGAGCGTCGATGTCATCGACCGGGAAGACGAGGTCGTGGTGCGCGCCGAGATGCCGGGCTACAAGAAGGAGGACATCGAGATCTCGGTTTCGGGCAGCACGCTCACCCTCAAGGGCGAGACCAAGGCCGAGGAAAAGGAAGAGAAAGGCGACTACTACCGCTGCGAGATCTCGCACGGCGCCTTCTCGCGCACGGTCGCCCTGCCCGCCGAGGTCGACGAGGCGAAAACCAAAGCTTCGATGAAGGACGGCGTGCTCGAGCTCACGCTTCCCAAGGTCGAGAAAGCCAAGCGCCGCACCATCACCATTTCCTGATCGCGAAGCGAGCGCAGCTCTTACCCGGGCTGCGCTCGTTCCTCGAATGACGCATGGTGAAGACCATCGCGGTCGCGCTGGTGATCGCGCTTCTCGGCCTGCTCGCCTGGGTGGTGTTCCAGGCGAGCGATATTTCCATCATCGTGAACGGGCAGAAGCTCGCCGGTCCGGCGAAGCTCGCTGCCGAAGGCTGGGGGCTGCTGGTGGCGGTCGTGGCGCTTTCCTGCGCGGCGATACTGCTCGTTTTCGTCTTCGCCGGGATCGCGCTGGTCGTGCTCGGCGCGTTGCTGCTCGCCGGGCTGGTGGCGGCAGGGCTCGCGTTCCCGTTCCTGCTGCCGCTGTTGATCCCGCTGTTCATCGTCTGGATCTTCGTCGCCGCCGTGCGCGGCCGCGGGAAAACGCGCGACGAGAAGAGCTAGCCGCGCGCCGCGCGGCATGAAATATTGCTGCAAGGTTGGCGAAACATGCAGTAACGATTTTCAGCGCCGCGCGTCGCGCGCGGGGCGTAGCATGCTCGTGCATGGACGCGCTTGAATTGATTCGAAACGCTGATTGCGCCGCCGATGTGCTCGCGGCGCTCGCGGTCTATACCCGTTCGCTTCGTGACGTGCCCGCGATCCCGGAGTGGTGCGTGCGCCTTCCCATCGAGGGCGAGAGCGACGTTTCCCGGCGCATGGCCGCGATGTACTCGGCCGTCAACCTCGCCTCGCGCAACCTGCTTGACCGGGAGTGCCGCATCGCGAAGCACGCGCTGCGGGTCTTCGCCGCCGCGGCCTGGCGCCTGCGGCGGCTCGCCCGGCGCCGCGTAGAGCGCTGATGGCGCGCTCTCCGAACTGGCTCAAGTCCCGACATCGCGCCGCCGGCCTCAGCGGACCACCAGCACCGGAAGCTTCGAGTGCGCGAGCACGCGGCTGGTTTCGCTGCCGAGGATCAGGCCGCCGACGGCGCCGCGGCCGTGCGAGCCGATGACGATCGCGTCGCAGCGCCCGTCGCCTGCGGCGCGCAGGATGCCGCGCCACGGCTGCGGGTCCGTCACGAGCCGCGTGCGGCAGCGAACGCCCGCAGCTCGCGCTGCGCGCTCGATCGGGCCTAGAGCTTTTTTCGCGATCTTTTCCGTGACCTGCTTGTATTCGGCGGCGGAGAACGGCCCGCTGTAGCGGATGCCCGCCTCGCTGTAGACCGGCGGGACGAAAGGAGGCGCGACATACACGCCGGTGACCTTTGCGCCCAGCGCCTTGGCGAGCCTCACGCCTTCCCTGATTCCCTTCGCGGCGAAGCTCGAGCCGTCGGTAGGCAGCAGGATGTGCTTGTACATACGGTCCCTCATCGAGGTCGACGCCTCGACGCTACTCTCGGCGGCAGGAGCGGCGTTGACGCCGATCAAAGCAGGCGTTCGTCTTGCGCGTAGCGTTACACGAACGATGAAGCGCATTGCTCTCTTCCTCGTCACCAACCTTGCGGTCCTGGTGCTGTTGTCGATCGTAGTGCGCGTGCTCGGCCTCGATGTCCTGCTCGCGCAGCAGGGCATCGGCGCAAACGCGCTGCTCATTCTGGCGGCGGCGATCGGCTTCGGCGGAGCGCTCGTTTCGCTCGCGATGTCCAAGTGGACGGCAAAGGCCATGATGGGGGTGCGCACCATCGAGCGCCCTCAGACAGGCGAGGAAGCGTGGCTTCTCAGAACGGTTGCCGCGCACGCCGAGCGCTCGGGTATCGGGATGCCGGAGGTCGGGATCTTCGATGCGCCGGAAATGAACGCATTCGCGACCGGCGCGCGCCGCGATTCGGCGCTCGTCGCCGCGAGCGAGGGGCTGCTGAGCGGCATGTCGCGCGAAGAAGCCGGGGCGGTGCTGGGCCACGAGATCACCCACGTCGCAAACGGCGACATGGTGACGCTTGCGCTCATCCAGGGCGTGCTGAACACGTTCGTGATCTTCCTTGCGCGGGCGATCGGCACGCTGCTCGACAGCGCGCTCGGCGGAGGACGCGGCGAGCAGCGGCGAACCGGGCCGGGCCCTTTCTATTTCGTGATCGTGATCGTGCTGCAGGTCGTGCTCGGCATTTTCGCCAGCATCATCGTCATGGGGTTCTCGCGGCGGCGGGAGTTCCGGGCGGATGCCGGCGGCGCGAGGCTCGCGGGAACCGGCAACATGATCGGCGCGCTGGAACGGTTGCAGGCCGCGCACGGCGCCGCGCTGCCCGCGCAGCTGGCGGCGTTCGGCATCTTCGGCAGCGCCGGCGTGGGCCTGCGGCGGCTGTTCATGAGCCACCCGCCGATTGCCGAACGCATTGCGGCGCTGCGCGCGCAGGGCTGATGCAAACACATTAAAGGAGACGGACATGACGGCGACACCCGGTAATCCGGCGATCGAGGCTTGCAAGCGGCAGCTCGAGACCGCCGTGTGCGTGATCGAGGCGATCACGGAAGGATCCAAGAGGATGCGCGAGGCGCAGCTCAAGGCGGCAACCGAAGCTCATGCGAGCGTGGAAGCACTGCATAAGCGAATCGCCGGCGCGGGCGACGCGCAGGAGCTGTGGCGCATCCACAGCGAGTGGAGCTCGGCGAACCTCGGCAAGGCGCTGGCTTACTGGCGCGAGCTCTATGAAATCGCGCTCGCTACGCAGTCGAGCATCGCGAAGCGCCTGTCGCAGCAATCGTGGTTCCCGATCCCGCAAGCGCCCGCGATCACGGGGGCGTCCCATCTTCCGCTTGTCGAGATGATGGACACGGCCTACCAGCGCTGGCTGGAAACCACGCGCCAGTTCTACGCCGCGCCGATGGTTTCCGCCCCGCAGGTGCGGCGGCCGACCTGATGCGCGGCTTGGTCTTCGCCGCGCTCCTCGCCTTGATCGCGTCCGCGGGCGCGCAGGACCCCGACCGTGCCGCCGCGCTCGACCGGGCCTACGACGAGATGGTGGCCGCTCAGGCGGCGTTGCAGCGAGCCGAGGAGAAGGACGTCGAGGAGGCTCGCCAGCGGCGCGACGAGGCGCTGGCGCGCTGGAACGCGCTGCGTTGAAGAAGGGCCGGAGGCGATGAAGGTCCTGCTCGCGCTCGACGGCTCGAAGCGCTCGCTCGAGAGCGTCGACTTCCTCATCGAGCACGCCGGCTGGTGCCGCGAGAAACCCGAGATCGAGCTGGTGACCGTGCACCTGCCGGTGCCGAGGCTGCCGCGCATGCATCTGGTGGTGAGCGACGCGCAGATCCAGCGCTATTACCAGGAAGAGGGCGAGGCGCGGCTCGCGGCCGCGAAGAAGAAGCTGGACGCCGCGGGCATCGCCTACCAGGCGCGGGTGCTCGTCGGCGAGGTGGCGGAAGCGATAGTCGAGCATGCCGAGCAGAGCGGCTGCGACCTGATCGTCATCGGCAGCCGCGGCATGACCGCGCTCGGCAAGGCGCTCATCGGTTCCACCGCGAACAAGGTGCTGCATTTCTCCGGCCTGCCGGTCCTGCTCCTGAAATGATTCGACATCGGTCACTTCTCCGACCGGGGCGGCCGCGCAGCTGCGGGCGCTGCCGGTTCGGCGCCCTTGCGGGCGGGCGTATACAGGACGGAAGGCCGCGCGCCGCCTCCTTGCGGGTACAGGTCCATCAGCTCGTACACGGCGCGCGGAACCTCGGTCGAGATCGGCAGGCCGAGCTCGCGCGCCATGTCGGGCGTGATCGGGAAGTCGTGCGTCCAGCGCCCTTCGGAAAGCACCGTGGCGACCTTGACCGCCTTCTCTTTCGGCATGTGCTTCGTCAGGAGCTGAGCGACGAACGCCGCGACCTGAATGCGCGCCTTCTGCGCCATGTCGGCGA
This sequence comes from Betaproteobacteria bacterium, assembly GCA_004297625.1. Classification (GTDB taxonomy): domain Bacteria; phylum Pseudomonadota; class Gammaproteobacteria; order Burkholderiales; family SG8-39; genus SCGC-AG-212-J23. The sequence continues at coordinate 43,748 of SCTY01000006.1, forward strand.
GGATCAGCGTGTCGTCGTCCACCCGCTCGGGCTTCTTCACTTCGACGGCGCGGACGATGGAGGCCGCGGGCATATCGCCGATCTGCGGATCCACCTGTCCCAGCACGGCGTTGGCGTCCATCACGATCTCGTCGGCGGCAAGGGCGATCAGCGTGCCGCCGCTCATGGCGTAGTGCGGCACGAAGACGGTCACCTTGGCCTTGCGCTCGACGAGCGCTCTTGCGATCTGCTCGGCGGCGAGCACCAGCCCGCCGGGCGTATGCAAAATGAGATCGATCGGCTGATCGGCGGGCGTCAGGCGGATGGCGCGCAGCACGGCTTCGGAGTCCTCGATATCGATGTATCTCGCGACGGGGACGCCGAAAAAGCTGACCTGGTCCTGCCGGTGGATCATTGCGATGACGCGCGTCTTTCTTTCCTGCTCGAAGCGCTGAAGCGCTTCCGAGCGCGCGTTGTCGATGCCGCGTTGTCCTGCGGTCTGCACCAGCACGAGGGCAACGAGGGCAACGAGCACCAGCCAGAACGCGGCGCGCGCCAGGTTGGCGACCGTTTGGGACCAGGCCGGGTTCATGCGTTCATCCGGCTCGACATTACGCTCGACGGCGTGAGCGGCGTTGACGAGGATCAAAGCAGGTTTTCGCCTTGCGCGTAGCGTCAGCCGATGAAGCGCATCGCTCTCTCGCTCGTCCGCGTTGTTCCGATCCACGGAGAGAAGCGGCGGTGAAGTGGTCCTGGAAGATCGCGCAGGTGGCGGGGATCGGCATCTATGTCCACGCCACCTTTGTGATCCTGCTCGCCTGGGTGGGATTCAGCCACTATCTGCCGCGGCACAGCTGGCAGGACGTCGCGGACGGCGTGCTGTTCATCATCGCCCTGTTCACGATCGTCGTCCTTCATGAGCTGGGACACGCGCTCACGGCCAAACGCTTCGGAGTTCGCACGCGCGATATCACGCTCCTGCCGATCGGCGGCGTGGCGCGGCTGGAACGAATCCCCGACGAGCCGCGGCAGGAGCTCGCCGTGGCGCTCGCGGGCCCCGCGGTCAACGTCCTCCTCGCTGCGATCCTGTTCGCGATGCTGGCCGCCGGGGAACGCGTGACGGCGTTGACCGACGTGACGCTGGTCGGCGGCGACTTCCTGTCGAAGCTCATGTGGGTGAACGTCTCGCTGGCGCTGTTCAATCTGCTGCCCGCTTTTCCGATGGACGGCGGCCGCGTGTTGCGCGCCCTGCTCGCCATCCGGATGAATTACCTGCGGGCGACGCAGATCGCCGCCGGCATCGGGCAGGGAATCGCGCTGCTCTTCGGGCTGCTCGGATTGTTCGTGAACCCATTCCTGGTTTTCATCGCGCTGTTCGTCTGGATGGGCGCGGCGCAGGAAGCCGGCATGGCGCAAATGCGCTCGGCGTTCGGCGGCATCCCCGTCGGCCAGGTGATGACCACCGAGTTCCGCACGCTTTCGCCCGGGGAGATGGCCGAGCTCGCGCTCGCGCGCCTGCAGAGCAGCACCTGCCGTTCTTTGCCCGTGCTGCGCAACGGACCGCTGGTGGGCATCGTCACGCTGGAAAATGCCGGCGAATTCATGATGATCCAGGCGGCGATGCACGCGAGGCTCTTGCCGGGAAAGACGTGAAATGAGCGGCCGCGAGCTGCCGGCCAACGCAAGGCGCGTGCTCGAGGCGCGCTACCTGCTGCGCGACCGGGAGCGCCGGCTGATCGAGACCCCGGGCGAGCTCTTCCAGCGCGTGGCGCGCGCCGTCGCCCAGGCCGAAGCGCAGGACGCCGCCGACTGGGCGCAGCGCTATCACGCGCTGCTCGCGGGCGGCGAGTTCCTGCCCAACAGCCCGACGCTCATGAACGCCGGCACCGCGCTCGGCCAGTTGAGCGCCTGCTTCGTGCTGCCGATCGAGGACACGATGGAGAGCATCTTCGAGGCCTTGAAGCAGATGGCGCTCGTGCAGCGCACCGGCGGCGGCACCGGATTCTCGTTCTCGCGGCTGCGCCCGCGCGGCGATCTCGTCGCCTCGACTTCCGGAGAGGCATCGGGCCCGGTCTCGTTCATGAGGATCTTCGACTGCGCCACCGAGCACATCAAGCAGGGCGGCAAGCGCCGCGGCGCGAACATGGGAGTGCTCGCGGTCGAGCACCCCGACATCATGGAATTCATCGACGCGAAGCGCGAGGCGGCCGCGCTCGCGAATTTCAACCTCTCGGTGAGCGTGACCGACGCTTTCATGCACGCCGCCGACGCGGGCGAGGGCTACGAGCTCATCCACCCGCGCACCGGCAAGCCGGCGGGGCGCCTGCGGGCCGACGCGGTCTTCGGCGCGATCGCGCGGGCCGCGTGGCAGACGGGCGATCCCGGGCTGCTGTTCCGCGACGCCATCAACCAGGCGAACCCGACGCCGCAGCTCGGCGCCCTCGAAGCGACCAACCCCTGCGGCGAGGTGCCGCTGCTGCCGTACGAATCGTGCAACCTCGGCTCGATCAACGTCGCGCGCCTGGTGCGCAGCGCGCGCCGGCAGGCTGAGTTCGACTGGCAGCGGCTGGAGGCGATCGTAGGCGAGGCGGTGCGGTTCCTCGACGACGTGATCGAGGTCAACCGCTATCCGCTCGAGGCCATCGGGCGCATGACGCGCAGCACGCGCAAGATCGGGCTCGGCGTCATGGGCTTCGCCGAAGCGCTGATCCGGCTTGGCATCTCGTACGACTCCGACGAGGCCGAGCGCTTCGCCGGGCAGCTGATGCGCGCCGTTGCCGGCGCCGCCGGGCGCGCTTCCGCGGCGCTGGCGCAGACGCGCGGGGCGTTTCCGGCGTGGCAACGCAGCGCGGGCCAGGTGATGCGCAACGCCACGCGCACCGCGATCGCGCCGACCGGCACGCTCGGCATCATCGCCGGCACGAGCGCGAGCATCGAGCCGCTGTTCGCGCTCGCGTATCGCCGCAGCGGCGTGCTCGGCGGCAAGGTGCTGGAAGAGGTCAACCCTCTGCTGCTCGAGTACCTGGAGCGCCATGCGCTCGACAGGCAGCGCGTGCTGGCGGCGGTGCTGGAGCGCGGACGGCTGGCCGAGGTCGACGGCGTTCCCGAGGAGATGAAGCGCCTGTTCGTCACCGCGCTGGAGATCCCGGCCGAGCGGCACCTCGCGATCCAGGCGGCGTTCCAGCGCCACGTGGACAATGCGGTGTCCAAGACCATCAACCTGCCGCAGGAGGCCGCGCCGGCGGACGTGGCGCACGCCTACCGCCGCGCGTGGGCGCTCGGCCTGAAGGGCATCACGGTCTACCGCTATGGGGCGAAGGCCGCCCAGGTGCTCGAGCTCGGCGTGGAAGACGAGCCGCAGCACTACGATTCAGCGTCGCGCTGCGATCCCGAAGAATGCCGGCTGTAAAGCGCGATTACTACGAGGTCCTCGGCGTGCCGCGCGACGCGGACGCGGCCGCGATCAAGGACGCGTTCCGCAAGCTCGCGCTGCAGTACCACCCGGACCGCAACAAGGCGCCGGGGGCGGAAGAGCGCTTCAAGGAGGTCGCCGAGGCCTACGCGGTGCTCTCGGACGCCAAGAAGCGCGCCGATTACGACGCCGGCGTAGTTCCCGAAGAGATCCTCGGCGGCGCGGACTTCGAATCGATCTTCCGCGATTTCGGTTTCGGCGAATCGATCTTCGAGAGGTTTTTCGGCGGCGGGCCGCGCGGCCCGCGGCGCGGCGCCGACATCGAGATCGAGGCGGCGGTGCCGCTCGAGCGCATCGCGCGCGGCGGCGAGCAAACCGTGCGCTACCGCCGCATCGCGCCCTGCGCCGAGTGCAAGGGAAGCGGCGCCCGGCCGGGCACGCAGCCGCGCCCGTGCGCGGGCTGCGGCGGCACGGGGCAGAAGACTTCGACCCGGCGCGAGCAGGGCGTCTACATCCGGCGGCTCGCCATCTGCCCCGATTGCGGCGGGCGCGGCAGCATCATCGACAAGCCGTGCACGGCCTGCGGCGGCGCGGGCGAGCTCGCGCGGGAGGAGTCGCTCGCGCTGAAGATTCCGCCCGGCGCGGAGGACGGGCTGGTGCTGCGCGTCCCCGGCATGGGCTACGCGAGCCCCGAGCCGCGCGGGCCGGCCGGCGATCTGCTGGTGGTGGTGCGCGCCGCGCCCGATCCGCGCTTCGAGCGCCAGGGCGCCGACCTGTGGAGGCTGCAGGAGATCGGCGCGGCGGACGCGGTGCTCGGCGCCGAGATCAAGGTGCCGACGCTCGACGGCGCGATAGCGGTCAAGGTGCCGCCGGGCACGCAGCCGGACTGGCGGCTGCGCCTGCGCGGCAAGGGGCTGCCGCGCTTCGGCGCGCGCGGCCGCGGCGATCTCTACGTCAGGCTCGCCGTCAGGCTGCCCGAGCGCCCGGGTCCTGAAGAACGCGCTCTCTGGGAAAAGCTGCGTGCGCTCGACCGCAAGCGTTGAGAGTGGATTTCATGGCTTCACCTGCGCCGAGGCGCAAAGGACCCTCCCGCCTGGCGGACGGGCGGGCCCTTCGCCGTGCGATGCGCCCTCAGGAAATGCTGATCGTGTGGCGCCTGGATTTCTCGAGCTTGGGAAGCGCGAGCTCCAGGACGCCGTCCTTCATCGATGCCCTCGCCTTCGAATCGTCCACGTCTGCGGGCAGGGCGACCGTGCGCGAGAAGGCGCCGTGCGAGATCTCGCAGCGGTAGTAGTCGCCTTTTTCTTCCTTTTCCTCGGCCTTGGTCTCGCCCTTGATGGTGAGCGAGCTGCCCGAAACCGAGATCTCGATGTCTTCCTTCTTGTAGCCCGGTACATCGGCGCGCACTACCACCTCGTCGTCCCGGTCGATCACATCGACGCTCGGCAGCGACACCATTTCGCCGAGCGGCCGTTCCCAGCCGAACGGGCGCATCCAGCGCCTGCCGAAAAAGTCGTCGAACATCCGATCGAAGTCGCTGAAGAGCGCGGGGCGGAGCATGCGCTCCGGCGCGCCCTTTGCAATCGTGATTTCCTTGCCGCTTTTTGCCATGACTTGCCTCCGTTAGAAAAAGAGCGCCGTTTGAAGTATGGTGCGGCCGGCGCATTGCATCTTGATTTCCCGCAAAAGAAGGCAAGTTTCATCCGTGATTGAGCTCGACGGCGCGCACGGTGAAGGCGGCGGCCAGCTCGCACGCCTGGCGGTGGCGCTTGGCGCGTTGACGGGCAAGCCCCTTCGCCTCGCCAACGTGCGGGCGAATCGCGCCCGGCCCGGCCTCGCTGCGCAGCACCTGGCCGCGGTACGTGCGCTCGCCGGCCTTTGCGACGCGCGCTGCGCGGGACTCGAGCTGCGCTCCACCGCTTTCAGTTTCGCGCCGCGCCGGCGGCCGGAAGCGGGCGAGCTGCGCGTGGACGTCGGCACGGCGGGCAGCGCGACTTTGGTATTGCAGGCGCTTGTGCCCGTTCTCCTCGCGGCGCGCGCGCCTTCGCGCGTGGTGGTGAGCGGCGGCACCGACGTGCGCCAGGCTCCGACCTGGGACTATTTCCACGAGGTGCTGTTGCGGCTTCTCGGCCGCATGGGAGTTGGCGTGCGCGCGTCGGTCGTGCGCCGCGGCTACTACCCGCGCGGCGGCGGCGAAGTCGTCGTCGAGCTCGAGCCGTCCGCGCCGCGGCCTTTGGTCTTCGAAGAAAAACCCGGCCCGTGGCGCATCGCCGGCGCCGCGCATGTCGCCAATCTGCCGCTGTCCGTCGCCGAGCGCATGCGCGATGCTGCCGCGCTCGCGCTTCACGAAACACTCGACATGAGGGTGGAAGCGCTCGCGCGCGGCGCGGCGATGGGCACGGGCGGCGCGATCACGCTCTGGGCCGAAAGCGAAGCGGGCCTCCTCGGCGCTTCCCGGGTGGCGGAACGCGGCGTGCGCGCCGAGGCGCTGGGCGCCGCGGCGGGCAGCGAGCTTGCGGCGGATCTGGCGGCCGGCGCGGCGCTCGACATGCACGCCGCCGACCAGGTTCTGGTCTACATGGCGATGGCGAAAGGCCGCTCGAGCTTCACCACGCGCGCGGTGTCGAGCCATGCACGCACCGCAATCTGGCTGCTCGAGCAATTCCTGCCGGCTCAATTCAGCGTGGCGCCCGAAGATGCGCTCTGGCGCGTAACCGTCAGTCCACCAGGAAGCTGACCTTCAGGTCGACGCGGAACTTCATGGTATCGCCGTGATCGAGGATCGCCTGCTGGCTGTTGACCCACGCGCTCTTGATGTTGCGCACGGACTTCGACGCCTCCAGGATGCCGGCGCGGATCGCGTCTTCGAAGCTCTGAGTCGATTCGGAGCTGATTTCGATGACCTTGGCAACGGACATGATGTGCTCCTTTGATGGGATGGTGGCGGCGAGAATGCGCCGCCAGCGGCATTGGTACACCCGGCGCGCGCAGGGCGTCTTGACCGGTGTCAAAGCGCTGGCAGTCGCGTTTGCAGTCGTATTCGGCGCGCACGCGGCCGAGCCGCGGCCCGACGCGCAAGACTTCGCGCGCGAAGTCGATCGGCGCCTCGCGGTACCGGCCGAGGAGCAGGCCGGCTACGCGGAAAGGCTCGAGCAGGCGCTCGCGCATGCGGCGGTGCAAGATCCGCGGCCGCAATATTTCGTGCTCGTCGACCGCAGCCCGCGCGTGCAGGCGGCTTTCGTCTACTGGCGCTCTCCCGAAGGCGCGCTGCAGTTCATCGGCGCCTCGCCGGTTTCCACCGGGCGCCCGGGGGAGTTCGAGCATTTCCTGACTCCGCGCGGCGTTTTCGCGCACACGATCGCCAACATGGATTTTCGCGCCGAGGGCACGCGCAACGCGCTCGGCATTCTCGGCTACGGGCGCAAGGGCATGCGCATCTACGACTTCGGCTGGGTCGGCGCCGAGCGCACCTGGGGAATTGGCGGCATGGGCGTGATGCGGCTGCAGATGCACGCGACCGATCCCGAGCTTCTCGAGCCGCGTCTCGGCCTATGGCACTCCAAGGGCTGCATCCGCATTCCGGCAGGCCTCAATGTCTTCATCGACCGCTACGGGCTGCTCGACGCGGATTACGAGGCTGCCGAGCGCGCGGGAGAACGGCTGTGGGTGCTGCGCCCCGACCGCGAGCCGACGCCCTGGCCGGGCCGCTGGCTGGTCGTCATTGACTCGCAGCGCGGAGCGCGTCCGGCATGGTCGCCGCCGCCCGCAGCTCGCGGTGCAGCACCTTCCCGAGCGGCGACTTCGGCAGCGAATCTCGAAATTCGATCCGCTTCGGCCGCTTGTACGGAGCGAGATAGCGCGCGCAGTGCTCGGCGAGCGCCTCGGCGCTGAGCTGCGGGTCGCGCCGCACGACGTAGAGCGCCACCACTTCGCCGCTGCGCGCATCGGGCACGCCGGCGGCGCCGGCGTCCTTGACCCCCGGATGCAGCAGGGCGGCCTGCTCGATCTCGCTCGGATAGGCCTTGAAGCCCGAAACCACGATCACATCCTTGCGCCGCTCGACGAACTCGACGTAGCCGGCCGCATCCATGCGCCCGAGATCGCCGGTGCGCAGCCACGCTCCGGGGAAGAAGGCCTGCGCGGTCTCTTCCGGGGCGTTCCAATAGCCGCGCATCACCTGCGGGCCGCGCACGCAGATCTCGCCCACCTCGCCGCGCGGCAGCTCGGCGCCGCGCTCGTCGAGGATCGCGACCTCGGTAGAGGGAAGCGGCAGGCCGAGCTTGCCGCTGAACGCGCGCGCGTCCACCGGGTTGACGCACACGTTGGGCGAGGCTTCGGTAAGGCCGTAGCCCTCGATGAGCGGCGCGCCGGTCGTTCGCTGCCAGCGCTCGGCGACTTCGCGCTGCAGCGCCATGCCGCCGGCGATCGCGAGCTTCAGGCCGGAGAAATCGAGCGCAGCGAAGCCGGGCTGGTGGAGAAGCGCGTGGTAAAGCGTATTGACGCCGGTCATGGCGCTGAACCGCGTGCGTTTCAGCTCGCTCACCAGCCCGGCGAGGTCGCGCGGGTTCGCGATGAGGACGTTGCGCCCGCCGAGCTTCATGAAGACGAGCAGGTTCGCCGTGAGGGCGAAGATGTGGTAGAGGGGCAGCGCGGTGATCACCGTTTCCTCGCCTTCCGCCAATGCGGCGCCGATCCACGCGACGGTCTGCGCCACGTTCGCGGCAACGTTGCGGTGCGTGAGGATCGCGCCCTTCGGGCGCCCGGTGGTGCCGCCGGTGTACTGCAGGAACGCCATGTCGTCGGCCTGGACGAAGACTTCGGCGAGGCGCGAAGGATGGGCAGCCGCGTCGCGCCAGGAGAGCGCGCCCGGAAGGCGCCATGCGGGCACCATGCGCTTCACGCGCTTCGCGACGAAGTTGGCCGCCCAGCGCTTCGCCGCGGGAAACAGATCCCCCACCTGCGTCGTCACCACGTGGCGCACGCGCGTGCCGGCGAGCGCCTGCTCGAGCGTATGCGCGAAGTTCTCGAGCACCACGACCGCCGCCGCCCCGGAATCGGCGAGCTGGAACTGCAGCTCGGCCGGGGTGTAGAGCGGATTGACGGTCACTACCGTCAGCCCCGAGCGCAGCGCGCCGATGAGCGCGACCGGATACTGCAGCAGGTTGGGCAGCATGATCGCCACGCGCTCGCCCGCGGCGAGCGCGAGACGCCGGCGCAGGCAGGCGCCGAACGCGGCGGAGAGCTCATCGACTTCGCCGTAGGTGAGCGTCACGCCCATGCTCGTAAAGGCCGGGCGGGCGCGGTAGCGCGCGAAGCTCGCCTCGAACAGCGCCTTCAGCGTTTCAGGCGGCTGCTTTTCGCTTGCCATGGCGCGCGAGCAGCGCCACTACCTCGTCGTCCTCGACCTGCGGGAACTCGCGGTAGAACTGGCCGACCGCCTGGAAGTACTCGGGCGCCTCGAGGCACACCAGCTCGTCGGCGTACGGGCGCACCGCCTCGAGGCTGTCGGGAGCGCCGACGGGCACGGCGCACACCAGCCGCGCCGGTTTTTTCGCCCGCACCGCGTGCAGGGCTGCGATCATGCTCGCGCCGGTCGCGATGCCGTCGTCGACCACGATCGCGACGCGTCCCGCCGGATCGGCGGGCGCGCGCGCGGGCGTGTACTGCGCGCGGCGGCGGTGCAGGAGCTCGAGCTGGACGGCTTTTTCTCTGGCGAGGTAGTCCGCGTCTGCGCCCGCGGCGGCGGCGTGGGCTGCGATGTAGGTCCATCCGCTTTCGTCGATCGCGCCGACCGCGAACTCCGGGCTTCCCGGCGCGCGCAGCTTGCGCACCAGCACGACGTCGAGCTCGCCGTCGAGCTCGCGCGCGATTTCCGCGCCCATCTCCACCGCGCCGCGCGGAATGGCGAGCACGAGCGGATCGCGGCCACGATAAGCGCCGAGCGCTTTCGCAAGGCGCCGCCCGGCGTCGAGGCGCGACTGGAAGATGCGGGTCACACAAAAATTCTCCGCTCATTTCGCCGGCGCGCGTTGACGTAGCTCAACACGCGCGCGCGCGAGGCGCGCAAGCTGGTCCGGTGAACCTCGTGTACGTCGCCGATCTTTCGCGCATGGACGAAGCGAGCGCCGAGGAAAAAGCGCAGTACGCCGGGCCCGACGCCGGCTTCATCGCGCAGAACGTCTATCTCTTTTGCGCCTCCGAAGGTCTCGCGACCGTAGCGCGCGGCATGGTCGACCGAGCGGCGCTCGCGAGGCTGATGCGTCTTTCTCCGCAGCAGTCCATCATCCTCGCGCAGTCGGTCGGCTATCCCGCAGCGCACTGACGAAGAGCGGCACGACCGAGATGACCCGCACCCGGGCGTCGGGCGCGCCGGGCACGCTGTCGGTCGTGACGATGCCGCGCACGCCGGCAGCGCAGATGCGCTCGAGCGCTCCGGGGGCCATGACGGCGTGGATGAAAAGCGCGTGCACTTCGCGCGCGCCCGCGGCGGCGAGCGCCTGCGCGGCGCCGGCGATGGTGCGGCCGGTGCTCGCCATGTCGTCGACGATCAGGCAGTCCCGGCCGCGCACCTCGCCGAGAACCTGCAGCGGAGCCGCGACGTCGGCGGCAGGGCGGGTCTTCGCCACGACCGCGAGCGGCGCGCCGAGCGCCATCGCGTAGCGTTGCGCTCTCTTCAATCCTCCGGCGTCCGGGGAAACGATCGCGTATTGCCGCTCGCGCGCCGCCGGCAGCATCAGCTCGTCGGCCTGCAGGTGCACGAGCGGCATGTCGAACGCGCTTTCCAGCGCGCCCGAGTGCAGCTCGAGGACGATGGCGCGGTCGATCCCCGCGGCCGAGAGGATGCGCGCCGCGAGCCGCGCCGAGCGCGGCTCGCCGGGGCGCTTGCGCACGTCCTGGCGCGCGTAGCCGAAATACGGCATGAGCGCCGTGATGCGCTGCGCGCCTGCGCCGCGCGCCGCCTCCGCGACGAGCGCGAGCGTGACCAGGCGCTCGTTCGCCGGCGCCGAGGTCGGCTGGACGATGTACAGATCGGCGCCCGCGACGTCGCCCTCGATGCGCACCTGCGTTTCGCCGTCGGCGAACGCGGAAATCGACACCGGGACGAGCGGCACGCCCGCCTGGCGCGCGATCGCGCGCCCGAGCGGCGGGTGCGCATCGCCGGCGATGAGCGCGATGGAATTCATCGGATGCGCAGGCGGCCCTCGGGCATGCGCTCGACGGCGATCGCGCTCTCGCGGCGCAGGAGCGCCGCGAGCCAGTCGGCTTCCTCGGCGTTCGCCAGGCCGACACGGAACTTGCGGGTCCGCGTCGGCGTGAGCGCCAGCTCGAGCAGCCTGCCGCTCGCCTCGATGCGGGGGAAGAACATGAGCGCGAGCTCCGGCCGGAACGCTTCGTGGCCCGAAATGCCCTCGTAATCGTTGAGAAAATCGCCGCAGCCGTAGAGGATGAGGCGCTGGCGGTAGATCTCGATCGGCCGCGGGTGGTGCGACGAATGCCCGTGCACCAGGTCCGCGGCGCCCGCGTCGATCAGCCGGCGCGCGAAGCTGCGCTGCTGGCGCGAGACCTCGTAGCCCCAGTTCGAGCCCCAATGCATCGAGAGCACAACCAGGTCGCCGGCGCGCTTGGCGGCGAGGATCCGGTCGGCGAGCGCGTCGGTGGTGCGCGCCGAGAGGTCGGGCAGCCGGCTCACGCCGGGGCGCGTAGCCGTCGCGGCCCAGTCGGCCGGCACGCCGGCGCTGTCCATCCCGAAAGCGAGCACCCGCAACCGGCGCTTGCCGGGAAGCTCGATCGATGCAGGTGCCGCGGCTTCGGCGGCGTCGCGTCCCGCCCCGGCGATGCGGATTCCCGCGCGCTGCAGCGTGGCGAGCGTTTCTTCCAGGCCGCTCGCCCCCCAGTCGAGCACGTGGTTGTTCGCGAGCACGCAGCAGTCGATGCGCGCGGCAGCGAGGCAGCCGGCGTTTTCCGGGCTCATGCGGTAATTGATGCCCTTGGGCGCGCGTTCGCCGCTGCGCGTGACCGCCGTCTCGAGGTTGACGATGCGGGCATCGGGCTTCACGCGCTCCAGTTCCGCAAGCGCATCGCCCCAGATGTACGCCGGATCCGCCGCCCGCGGGATCGGGCCGCTCGCGCGCTCGGCGAGCTCGACGTAATCGAGCGCGCTGCGCACGTACGGCTCGTCGAGCGCCGGGTCGCAGGGCGAGCGCAGGATCTGGTCGATGCCGCGCCCGGTCATCACGTCGCCGCAGAGAAACAGCCGCAGCTCGCTCATCGGCCAAGCTTCGCCGACCCCCTGTGAAGGGGGTCGCGAGTGAAACGAGCGGGGGGTTGGTTTTGGAAAAAGCAACCCCCCCGCTCGCGAAAACCGCTCGCTCCCCCCTTCACAAGGGGGCGGACGAAGCGGCGCCCTTTGACGTGGAACAACACGCTTTCCGCGGCCCGGCGCAGCATTAGCGCTTCACCACCGAAGGAGGCTTTATGCCGCAATTCATCATGCTGACGCGCATCGCGGCACAGTCGCTGCACCAGCCGAAATCTTTCGAGACGCTGGAGCGCCACGCCGCGGAACAGGTGGCCAAGACCTGTCCCGAAGTGAAGTGGACGGCCAACTTCGCGGTGCTCGGACCCTACGACTACGTCGACATCTTCGAGGCCCCGGACGTGCAGAGCGCGATGCGCGTGTCGGCGCTGGTGCGCAGCTACGGGCACGCGCACACCGAAGTGTGGCCGGCGGTCGACTGGGCCGAGTTCAAGAAAATCGTGCACGGCCTGCCGGGCCCGCTGTAGAGCGCGCCGCCCACTGCTTCGCGCGCGCGATGCCGATGCGGATCGCCTGGCCTTCGGGGCGTCCGGCCTCGAGCAGCGCGTTCGCGATCTCGATCGCCTTGGCGCGAATGTGCGGCGGCAGATTTTTCATGGACGCGGGGTAGTAGTCCTCGTTCCACGGCATGGCGCCAGTACAGCGCAACCAGCGGCGCGCACGTTGATCCGGGTCAACACGGGGCGGCGCGCCGCTGACTTAAATAGACGCATGCTCTACAAGCATATCCTCGTGCCGACCGACGGCTCGGCGCTCTCGCGAAGGGCGGTCCGGACCGCGGTGGCCCTGGCGAGCACGCTCGGCGCGCGCATCACCGCGCTCTACGTCGTGCCCGAGGGCGTGCCGACGTTGTTCAGCGGCGACAAGCTCTACGGCTCGGGCGTGCGCGGGCCGCAGGTCCGGGACGCGATCCGCAGCGCCGCCGAGAAGGCGCTCGGCTTCGCGCAGGCGAGCGCCGCCGCGGCAGGCGTGCGCTGCTCGAGCGCGCGCACGCTGGCGCGGGCGCCTTGGCAGTCGATCGTGCATACCGCGCGCTCGCGCGACTGCGACCTCATCGTGATGGCTTCCCGCGGCAAGCACGGGCTCGCCGCGCTGGGCAGCCAGACGATGAAGGCGGTGGCGCACACGCGGGTGCCGGTCCTTGTCTGCCGATAAGCCGTTCGGCTCGGCGTCGTTCCGGGCGCGCGCGCTGCTGCTCGGCGCGCGCCTGGATTTGCGCAACTGGCCCGAGGCCGAGACGCTGGCACGCGCGCCGCTCACCGCCAAGCTCGCCGGAGACGGTATCGCGGTGCTCTTCCGCTACGGAGTGGCGGTGCTGCTCAACGCCGCAGGCGATGCCGAGCGCGCGCTGCGCGAGCGCCTGGCGCCGCTCATGGAGCACCGCTATAGCAGCCCCGAGGCCGAGGAGCTCGAAGTGCGCGTCGACCAGACGCGCCCCGAGGGCCTGCAGGACGGGGCGCTGGTGCTGCAGTCGGCGAGCCTCGAGCGGCTGCAGCTCGTCGCGGAGGCGCTGTCCAAGAGCGTGCTGCTGGCGCATTACGAGGCGCGGCTTGCTGCGGACTTCGACCGCATCGAGCCCCTCGCGCTGGAGCTCGAGCGCCGCGGGCGCTTCGGCGGCCGCACGCGCGAGCACCTGAAGCGCATCGGCGCGCTGCTGCTCATCGAGAGCCGCATGGTCGGGCGCGCCGAGATCGGCGACAAGCCGGAGGTGCTCTGGGAGCATCCGCGCCTCGAGCGGCTGAACGCGCTGCTCGAGGACGAGTTCGAGATCCGCGAGCGCCTCGCCGCGCTCGACCGCAAGCTCGAGCTGGTCGCGCGCGCCGAGCGCACGCTCGTCGACCTGATGAGCACGCGGCACGCGCTGCGCGTCGAGTGGTACATCGTCGCGCTCATCGCCTTCGAGATCGGGCTGATCCTTTACGGCATGTGGCGGGTTTGATCTGGAGCAATAGCTCGCGCGCGCAAGCGCGCACACTTTTTTCATGACACAGCCCATCCCGCAAACGCCGCCCGAGTACGACCGCACGCGCATCGTCGAGCGGCCCGATGGGTTCTACTGGCAGGCGAAGGACAACGGGCGCGAGTATGGCCCGTTCGCCACGCTGCTCGAAGCGGTGCTCGACATGCAGGCGAGCGGCAACGGCGGCGTGGAGCCCGGCGAGACGCTGGAAGAGGCCGAGTCCGAGATCGGCATCGCCGAGTTCATCGACCCGGACACCGGCGCGCCCACCGAGGAGGAGCGTCCGCGCCTCGAGGAGCATTGATGGCCAAGACAAGGCGCCGGCGTGCGAAGCGCCGCGTGCTGCGCGAGCCGAGGCCCGGGCAGCCGGACCTGAACGCCGCCAGTCGCGCGCAACTCGGGCGCGATCCCGAGCGGCGCGAATACCGGCCGCAGCCCTACGACGCGTCGGTCCAGGATCCGCTGCGCGACTGGCCCGACGAGGATTGAGCATGCGAACGCCGAACGTGTTCTTTGCCTACGCGCCGCGCGGCATCGGCTTGCGCTGCGCGCTCGCCTACCTCGGCGCGGAGCGCGACGCGTACGGCTGGTTTCTCGGCCCGCGCGGTGATGCGACCAGCGTAAGCGGCTTTTTTCTCCTCGAGGATTTTTACAGCCACCGCGAGACGCGCTACGAGGCGGTGGACGAGACGCACCTCCATTCGCCCTGGTCGCTCGCCGAGGACCGCCGCCACGAGCTCGCGCGCATGCAGGAAACGGTTTCCCGCGAGTGGCTGTTCTACCGCGACGACCCGCGTGCCACGGCCGAGCTGGAGGCGTATGCGGAAGCCGAGCTCGCGGCCGGCGAAGTGAACCTGCGCTTCGAGCAGCTCGCCAAGTTCTCCACCCTGCAGCCCAACTGGACCTTCTACTCCCCGGGATTCGAGCGCGCGGTGCTGCACTTTCTCGCCAAGCACTGGCCGCTGGATTACTCGCCCGAGGGCGACTGAATCCCTACCAGCCGGTGGGCGCGGGCGGCTCGGCGGGCTTCGCGGCAGCAGCGAGGGCCGGGTCGTCCTCGAGCGAGCTGCCGCGCGCCTGGGTGCGCCCCCACAGGTAAAGCTCGCAAAACTGCAGCACCGGCTCGCCGGCGGCGCGCAGCGCCCGCGCGGCGAGTGGAGAGACGAGCCACCATTCGCGCACTTCGGCTTCGCTGCCGGGGATTTCGGGACGCGGCAGGAGGCCCGCTTCCGACAGGCGGGTGACCGCCTGGCCGCAGCGGCTGAAGACATTTTCGGCGATGAAGCGCTGGAGCGCGCTCGGGCGTTTCATTGAAAAACACGTTAGCGCAGCGCCGCGGAGGCGGCTTGATCCGGGTCAACACGCGCGGGCGTCAGCGGCGCAACGTGGAAGCCGTGCCGGTGCACAACGCAGACATCGCGCGCGCGTTCGACGAGATCGCCGACCTGCTCGAGCTGCGCGACGAGAATCCGTTCCGCGTGCGCGCCTACCGCAATGCGGCGCGCGTGGCGGGCGAGCTGCGCCTGGACGTCGCGGCGACGCTGGCCGAAGGCCGCGAGCTGCCGAAGCTCCCCGGAATCGGCGAGGATCTGCTCGCCAAGATGCGCGAGATCGCCGCGACCGGGTCGTGCAAGCTGCTCGCCGAGTTGCGGCGCAAATTTCCCGAGGGCATCACCGAGCTGCTCGAGCTGCCGGGCCTCGGTCCCAAGCGCGTGCGCCTGCTGCACGACAAGCGCATCGACTCGATCGCCGCGCTCGAGCGCGCCGCGCGCGAGGGCCGCCTGCGCGGCATCGCGGGCTTCGGCGAGAAAACCGAGAGCCGCATCCTCGAGGCCGCGGCAGAACATCTCTCCAAGGCGCGGCGCTTCAAGCTCGCGGATGCCGCGCAGTATGCCGAGCCGTACGCGAAGCATCTCGGCGCGGTGATCGCCGGCAGCTACCGGCGGATGAAGGAGACCGTGGGCGACGTCGACTTCCTCGTCTGCTCCGACCGGCCCGCGGAAGCCGTCGAGCGCTTCGTGAGCTACGGCGAAGTGAAGGAGGTGCGGGCGCACGGAACCACGCGCGCCGCGGTGGTGCTCGCTTGCGGGCTGCCGGTCGACCTGCGCGTCGTGCCGCGCGAGAGCTTCGGCGCGGCGCTGCACTACTTCACCGGCTCGAAGGCGCACAACATCGCGGTGCGCAAGCTCGGGATCGAGCGCGGCCTGAAGATCAACGAGTACGGCGTCTGGCGCGGAAAGAAGCGCATCGCGGGCGACACCGAGAAATCGGTCTATGCCGCAGTGGGCCTGCCTTATATCGAGCCCGAGCTGCGCGAGGAAATGGGCGAGCTCAAGGCGGCGCGGCGCGGCGAGCTGCCGCGTCTCGTGGAGCTCGCCGACCTGCGCGGCGACCTTCACGCGCATACGCGCGCGACCGACGGCCGCAACACGCTGCGCGAGATGGCGCTCGCGGCGAAAGCGCGCGGCCTCGAATATCTCGCGATCACCGAGCATTCGCGCCGCGTGGCGATGGCGCACGGTCTCGACCCGGCGCGCCTCGCGCGCCAGATCGACGAGATCGAGCGGCTGAACGGCGAGCTCGCCGGCATCCAGCTGCTCAAGGGCATCGAGGTCGACATCCTCGAGGATGGCAGCCTCGATCTCCCGGACTCGATCCTCTCGAGGCTCGATCTCGTGGTGGGCGCCGTGCACGGCAAATTCGATCTGCCGCGCGCGCGCCAGACCGCGCGCATCCTCGCCGCGATGGACAATCCCTGTTTTTCGATCCTCGCGCATCCCACGGGACGGCTCCTCGAGGCGCGCGCGCCCAGCGAGCTCGACATGCTCGCGGTCATGCGCAAGGCTCGCGCGCGCGGCATCGCGCTCGAGCTGAACGCGCATCCCGACCGGCTGGACCTCAGCGACGTGCACTGCCGCATGGCGAAGGACGAGGGCGTGCGCGTGGCGATCAGCACCGACGCGCACAGCATGGATGGGCTGGAGGTGCTGCGCTACGGCGTCGGCCAGGCGCGGCGCGGCTGGCTCGAGAAGGACGACGTGCTGAACACCCGGCCGCTCGCCGAGCTGATGCCGCTTATCGCACGAGCATCACGGGCAGGCGCGACGCATGCAGCACCTTCATCGCTACCGAGCCGACGAGCATATCGCCGAGCGTCGTCTTCCCATGGCGCCCCATGACGATCGCATCGCATCCCGTGCGTTCGGCGTGCTGCGCGATCGTGAGGCCGATCGGGCCGACGAGCGTTTCCCGGGTGTAGGGCACGCCCGATTCGCGCACGGCGGCCTCGGCTTCGGCGAGGATGGCTTCGCTGTGCGCGCGCTGCGCCGCATCGATTTTCTCGCGCGGCACGTACACCGCAATTTCGCCGTAGACGATGGGTTCCTCGTGCGCATGCACGAGATGGATGGATGCACCGGCGCTCAGCTTCGCGAGCGCGACAGCGGCTTTCGCCGCATTCAGGGACGCGGCGGACCCGTCGACCGGAACCAGGAGTTTCTTCATGGATTCACCTGCAAGGGCGCGCGGCCCTGCTAGCGCGTGCGCACGGGGGGAATCAGCGTGAGCAGGGGCTCGGGGCTCGTTACCCGCACGCGGTAATGCGCGCGCTGGATTGCGGCGCGAAGCTTCAGGACGTCCTCCATGCCCGCCACCGAGGCGATGGAAGCCAGCAGCTCAGCGCCGCCGGAGGCGTCGAGCTGGTCGGCTGCGCGCGTCGCTTCGGGGTGAAGATGCCGGTAGAGCGCGTAGTGATCTTCGAGCGGCAGCTCGATCTCGACCTGGCTGCCGGCCGCGATGGCGCTACGCGCGGCCTTCACGCTCTGCGGGCCCTCCCAGCGTAATGCGACGACGGCCGATTCGCGAACCATGCGTTCCTTTTATGCCACCCGCGTCCCGGTCTTTTGCGCTGGATCAAGAGTTTAACCCCCGCAAGCAGTACGGTTACCCTCATGAAAGCGTGGCGCTATCTTATTGCGCTCGCGCTGGTTGCGTCAGGAGGGGCAGGCGCGCAGTTGGCGCCGGCAGCGCAGGAACTGCTGCTGCTCGCGCCCCAGCTCCAGGCCTTCGCCGGATCGCCGGCAAACTTCGAAAGCCTGGCCGGCGGCCTGCGCGCAAGCTCGTTCTCGCAAGGCATTCAGGACCCGACGCCCGAGCAGTTGCGCGCAGCGCTGATCGGCGGGGCGGTTGCCACGCCGTCGGGCGCCAAGGTATTGCTGCGCGGCGTTCTCGAAAATGGGAGACAGTCATGAAAGTCTTAAGCAGCTCGTTGCTCGCCGTATCGCTCATCGCCGTCGCCGGCGCCGCGCAGGCGCAGGCGCGGGATTCCGGTTACCTCACCGACACCGGCGGCAGCATCTACGTCAAGGCCGCCCAATCGTGCGTGCGCACCAGCTACTGGACGCCCGCCATGGCGGTCATGGAATGCGATCCGGATCTCGTCCCGAAACCCGCGGCCGCTCCGGCGCCCATGGCGCAGCCCGCGCCCGCTCCGGCTCCCGTAGCGCCTGCGCCTGCGCCCGCGCCGGCGCCGAAGCCCGCGGTGGCGCCGGTCGCCGAGCGCGTCACGCTGTCGGCCGACGTGCTCTTCGAGTTCGACAAGGCCGTGCTGCGCGACGAAGGCAAGGCGAGGCTCGACCAGCTCGTGCGCGACGTGAGCGGCATCGCGCTCGAAGTCATCATCGCGAGCGGCCACGCCGACCGCATCGGCAGCACCGCCTACAACCAGCGCCTTTCAGTCCGCCGTGCCGATACCGTGAAGGCCTACCTCGTCTCGAAAGGCGTCGACGCCAACCGCGTGTACGCGGAAGGCAAGGGCGAGTCGCAGCCGGTCACCGGCGACAAGTGCAAGAACATGGGCCGCGAGCACCGCAGCAACAAGAAGCTCGTTGCCTGCCTGCAGCCGGATCGCCGCGTCGAGGTGGAAGTGATCGGCACGCGGAGCAAGTGAGCGGCGCTTGAGCCAGATCTCCATCCCGCTCGGCGAGCGGCGCCTCGAGGCCGCCCTGCAGGTTCCGCGCGAGCCGAGCGGCGTGGCGGTATTCGTGCACGGCAGCGGCGTCGACCGCTATGACGTGCGCGACCGCTACGTGGCGCGCAGGCTGCGCCAGGCGGGATTCGCGACGCTGCAGCCGGAGCTCCTCGACGTGTGGCAGGCGGCCGAGCGCCACAACGCGTTCGACATCGAGCTGCAGTGCACGCGCCTGCTCGAAGCGGTGCGCTGGCTGGACAGCAACCGCTGGGCGCGCGGCCTGCCGCTCGGGCTTTTCGGCTCGGGGATCGGCGCCGGCGTCGCGCTGATGGCGGCGGCGAAGAACCCCGGGCGCGTCGCGGCGGTCGTCTGCCGCGGCGGGCGCCCGGATACCGCGCTCTTCTGGCTGCCGCGCGTCAAGGCGCCGACCCTGCTCCTGGTCGAAGGCTTGGACGGTCCTTACTTGATTTGCTACGAGAGCCTCGGCGGCAAGAAGGAGCTGGTGGTGGTGGCGACCGGCTCGCATCGCTTCGACGAGCCGGCGGCGCTCGACGCGGTCGGCGCCCACGCCTGCCGCTGGTTTTCGCGCTATCTCGCCGCGCCGCAGTCGCGCGCGGCGTAGACCTCGAGGTATTCGAGCGCCGGGCGGTCCCAGGCGAAGTCGCGTTTCATCGCGTGCTGCTGCAGGGCGCGCCAGCTTTCGGGCTGCGCGTCGTAGCTGTCGAGCGAGCGCTCGAGCGCGCTCGCCATCGCCTGCGGGCTCGCCTCCTCGAACACGAAGCCGTCCTCGCGGTCGGTCACCGTGTCGGCGAGGCCGCCCACCCGGCGCACCACGGGAAGCGTGCCATAGCGCATCGCGTACATCTGCGCCAGGCCGCAGGGCTCGAAGCGTGAGCCGTGCAGCAGAATGTCGGCTCCCGCGTGCAGGCGGTGCTCTTCGGCTTCCGAATACCCGATGTGAATCCCCAGGCGCCCGGGGAACCGGCGAGTGAGGTCGGAGAACCCTGCTTCGATCGCGTGCTCGCCGCTGCCGAGCAGCACGAACTGCATGCGCGGGTGCTGCGCAAGCATGTTGGGCAGCCGCTCGAGGGCGATGTCGGCCATCTTCTGCGAAGTGAGCCGGCTCGCGAACGCGACCAGCGGCGCGCCCGCATCCTGCGCCATGCCGCCCAGGTTCTGCAGCTCCGCCTTGCACACCGCCTTGCCGTCGAGATCGTCGGCGGTATAGCGCCGCGCGATGTAGGCGTCCGTGGCGGGGTTCCACAGCTCGGTGTCGATGCCGTTCAGGATGCCGATGAAATCCGCGGCGCGCGCCGCGATCAGCCCCTCGAGCCCGTAGCCGAATTCCGGCGTGAGCAGCTCGCGCGCGTAGCTGCGGCTCACGGTCGTCAGGCGGTCGGCATAGCGGAGGGCGGCTTTCAGGAAGGAGAGCTTGCCGTAGAACTCCATGCCGTCGACGCCAAGCACCTCCGCGGGCAGGCCGAGGCGCTCCCCCGATTCGAGCGGAAAGCATCCCTGGAACGCGGCGTTGTGGATCGTGAATACAGTGCACGGGCGCTTGCCGTGCGCGCGCGTAACCAGGTAGGGCGCGAGCCCCGCATGCCAGTCGTGGCAATGCAGGACCTGCGGCAGCCAGCCGAGGCCGAACTCGCCAAGAGCGATGCGCGCTGCCGCGTGGCAGAACACCCCAAAGCGCAGCGCGTTGTCGGGCCAATCGGCGCCTTGCGGATCCTGGTAGGGCGTCCCGGCGCGCCGGTAAAGCGACGGACAATCGACGAGCCAGGTCGGCAGCCCGGAATCGGGCAACTCGCCTGCCACCAAGCGGGCCGGCACGCCGAGCAGCGAGCCGAGGTCGGCGGCGATGCGCGGCGCACGCAAGCCATCGAGCGCCGACTCGTAGGCGGGCAGCAGAAGCCGGACGTCGGCCCCGAGGCTATGAAGCGCGCGCGGCAGCGCAGCACAAACGTCTGCGAGCCCTCCCGTCTTGGCGAGCGGAAATACCTCCGCCGACGCAAGCAGAACCCGCATGAATGAATCTTTTTACCCCCTCGGCCAAAGGGGGATTTTGACGCAGGTCAACCCCCTCGGCGGCATACGGGTTTTAATGAGCAAACTTTCTTGGGCCGCCGCGATGTTCGATTCCCCGTTGGACTGGTGCAAGGTGTGCAAGGACTGGGTTGCGCTCGACCAGACGGTCGAGGAATGCGCGCGACAGCATCGTTGCCACGCCCGCGAGTGTCCAATGCTCGCGCTGCTGTGGACCCAGCGACAGCAGGACAAAGCCGCGTCGCAGCGCAGCCTGCCGCTGCGCTGATATGAGTTCCGCCGCCGGGCAGCAGCTCACGCTGGTGCTGCTCTGGCACATGCACCAGCCGGAATACCGCGATTACGCAAGCCGCGAATTCCGCCTGCCTTGGGTATACCTGCACGCGCTCAAGGATTACTCCGACATGGCATGGCACCTCGAGAATCATCCGGGCGTGCACGCGGTGGTGAATTTCACCCCGGTGCTGCTCGAACAGCTCGAGGACTACGCCGACCAGTTCGCGACCGGCAAGCTGCGCGACCCGCTGCTGCGCCTGCTTGCGCGTCCCGCCGGCGAGCCGGTCGCCGACCACGAGCGTACGCTGATCCTCGATCGCTGTTTGCCTCCCGAGCAGGCCGACCTGGCGCAGCCTTTCGCCGCCTACGAATCGCTGCGCGCGCTCTACAAGACGCTCAAGGCGCAGGAGGTGGGCTCGCACCACCACCTCTCGGATCAGTACTTCTACGACCTGCTCGTCTGGCATCACCTGCGCTGGACCGGCGAGACGGTGCGGCGCGCGTCGCCGATCATCACGCGGCTTATGGCGATCGGCACGCGCTTCTCGTACGCCGACCGCAAGGCGCTCTTCGATCTCATCGCCGAAGTGGTGCGCGGCGTGCTGCCGCGCTATGCGAAGCTCGCCGCCACCGGACGCGTCGAGCTTTCCACGACGCCGTATCACCACCCGCTCGCGCCGCTGCTCATCAGCTTCGAAGCCGCGCGCGAAGCCATGCCCGGCGTGGCGCTGCCGGCTTCGCAGGGCTATCCGGGCGGCTACGGCCGCGTGCGCTCGCAGCTCGAGTCGGCGATCGCCGCTCACGCGAGCCGCTTCGGCGCGCCGCCGGCCGGCGTCTGGCCCGCCGAGGGCGCGATTTCCAGGACGTTTCTAGAGCTGGTTGCGGCAAGCGGCCGCACCTGGGCGGCGAGCAGCGCGCAAGTGCTGCGCAACAGCCTTCAGGGGGCGAGCCATTACCAGCCGTACCGCTTCCAGGCCGGCAATCGGCCGCTGGTGCTTTTCTTCCGCGACGAGCGGCTTTCCGATCTCATCGGCTTCGAGTACCGCAAGTGGAACAGCCACGACGCGGCGGCCAACATGATCGCCGAGCTCGAGGCGATCGCCGGCGCGCCGGCAAACGAGCCGCCGGTCGTCAGCGTGATGCTCGATGGGGAGAACTGCTGGGCGCAATACGCGTACAACGGCTACTACTTCCTCACCGCGCTCTACAAAGCGCTCGAATCGCATCCGCGCATCCGCACGGCAACGTGCAGCGAGGTGGTGAAGGAGCCTCCGGCGGCGCCCGCCCCGCTCGAGCGCGTCGTCGCCGGCAGCTGGGTGCACGGCAATTTTTCCACCTGGATCGGCGCGCCGGAGAAGAACCACGCCTGGGACCTGCTGTGCTCGGCGAAGCAGACGTTCGACGTGCTCGTGGCGAGCGGGCGCCTGGGCGGCGAGCAGCTCGCTGCCGCGTACAGGCAGCTCGGCGCGTGCGAGGCTTCGGATGCGTTCTGGTGGCTCGGCTCGGCCAATTTCGCAGTGATAGTGCGCGACTTCGACAAGCTCTTTCGCGCGCAGCTCGCGCAGCTCTACCGGGTTCTAGAACTGCCCATCCCCGAGACCCTCGCGCAGCCGATCGGCGCCGCGACTCGCGGCCGCGCGGGCGAGGGCGAGGGCGAAGGCGCAATGCGGCGCTCGCTCCGCGCGTAGCGTCGCCGTTGTCGCTCTGTCCGATAAGAGAAGGCCAAGTGCGACCTATTTAACGGCACGCCCGTTCGGGCGCGACCCGCGCGAGCCGTTCGAGGCCGATAATCGACCCCATGTCGAGCGTGGTTGCGCAGAAGCGGGTCCTCGTGGTCGACGACTCCAAGTTCGTGCGTACCACGTTCAACCGCATCCTGAGCGCCTGGTTCGCCGTGCGCGAGGAAGCCGACGGCGAGGCGGGCTGGGAAGCGCTCCAGTCGGATGCGTCGATCGCCATGGTGTTCTCGGACCTCGACATGCCGAAGCTCGACGGTTTCGCGCTGATCGAGCGCATCCGCAAGTCCGCCGATGCGCGCATCCGCGGCCTGCCGGTGGTGATCATCTCCGGCAGCCAGGACGAATCCTCCAGAAGGCGCGCGCGCGAGGCCGGCGCCAACGACTTCATCTCGAAATCGGCCGACGCGCCCGAAGTGCTCGCGCGCATCGGCAACCTCATGCGCCTGGTCAAGCCGGCGGCAGCCACGCCGCAGCTGCTCGTCACCGAGGGGCACAAGCAGTTCTCCTATGCGCGCCGCCACGGCACGCAGCTTTCGGTAATGGCGCTGCGCGTGGACAGCTTCGCGGACGCGGCCGGGAAATTCGGCAAGCGGGTCGCCGACGAGCTGCTCGCGAGGATCGGCAAGCTGGTCGCCAGCATGATGCGCGCGGAAGACACGGTCGGGCTCGCCGCCGAAGCGACGTTCATGGTGCTTTCGCCCGGCACGGGGCCCGCCCAGGCGCTCGCCTTCGCGCGCCGGCTGCGCGAGCAGCTGCTGAACGCGCAGGTGAGCTATGGCGGGCAGGTTCTCAAGATCCAGGCGAGCGTCGGCTGCGCCTCTTTCGGCGTCGACGCCGCGGACTCGATCGAGGAGCTGATGAAGCGCGCGCTGCAGCGCCTGCAAACCGGCAATATCGCGCCGAAGCCGGCGCTCCTTGCGGCCGAGGTGGAGCGCGCGCTGCAGGTGCTGGAGAGGCTGGATGCCGAGGGTCTCGGCGACGCGGCCGCCAGGGAGATCGTCAGGCGCCTCGCGCCTTTCATGCAGCGCGCGCTCAAGCGCGCTTCTTGATCATCGTCAAGCCCCGCGCGCGGGCTCCGGCTAGCTTGGCGGAGCCAGGCGCGCCATGCGAACGCTGATCGTCGAGGACGACCGCAACACCGCCGATTACCTGAGGAAGGGTCTCGCGGAGCACGGCTTCGTCAGCGACGTCGCGCATAACGGCGCCGACGGCCTGCACCTCGCGCTCACCGGCGATTACGACCTCGTGGTGCTCGACATCATGCTGCCGGGAATGGACGGCCGCGAGGTGCTGCGCGAGCTGCGGCGCCGCAAAAGCACGCCGGTCATATTCCTGTCCGCGCGCGACCGGGTGGAGGATCGCGTCACGGGTCTCGAGCTCGGCGCCGACGATTACCTCGTCAAGCCGTTCGCTTTTTCGGAGCTGCTGGCGCGCATGCGCACTTTGCTGCGCAGGGCGCCGGAGCGCGAGCCCGACGTGCTGCGCGCGGCCGACCTCGAAGTCGACGTGCGCACGCGGCGCGTCAGCCGCGCCGGCGCACCGGTATCGCTCACGCCGAAGGAATTCGCGCTGCTGCACCTGCTGCTGGCGCGGCGCGGCGAAGTGCTCTCGCACACGGTCATCGCGGAGCAGGTCTGGGACATCAATTTCGAGAGCGACACGCACGTGGTGGAGGTGGCCATACGGCGCCTGCGGGCCAAGCTCGACGACGCCCACGCGCGCAAGCTGATCCATACCGTGCGCGGGGCGGGTTACGTGCTCGAAGAGCGGGGTGAGAGGTGATCCCACGGGCCATCGCGCGGTCGATCACCGTGCGCATGAGCGTGCTGTTCGCGGTCGCCTCGGCGCTTGTCCTGGTGGGCTTGGGCGCCATGCTCTACGAAGAGGTCGACGACGCGCTGACCGCCCGCCAGCGCCAGCCCCTGATCGGGCTCGCCACCGTCTTGCGCAACATGATGCAGGACATTCCCTCCATCGAATACTTCGGCGAGCACCCGAACGCGGTCAGCCATCTTCTCGGCTCGCATCCCTTGATGAGCCTGCGGATATACGGAGAAGACGGCCGCACCCTGTTTGCCTCCTCATCGCACGTCGTGGTGCCGAAGGAGACGTGGTGGGCAAGCCTCGCCGGGGTCGATCCGCAGGAAATCGCGCTGGGCTTATGGCAGCCCACGAGCCAGAACGCGTACCGCCTCGCGGTGACGCGCTTCAGCTCCGAGCGGGAGGAAATCGGGCGCGGCTTCATCGTGCTGGCGCTCGACGTATCCGAGACGCTGCGGGTTCTGAGAGCGCTCAGGACAGCGATTCTCGCCGCCGTGCTGGGGGCGGCGCTCATCGCGGGGCTGGCCGGCTTTCTCATCACGCGAGCGGGGCTGCGGCCGATCGCGCGGGTCGCGGAATCGGCCCGCCGCGTCACCGCGAGCCACTTGAGCGAGCGGCTCGACCTGGCGGGCGTGCCCTGGGAGCTGCAGGACCTCGCGGGCTCGTTCAATACCATGCTTGCGCGGCTGGAGGATTCGTTCCGCAGGCTCTCCGATTTTTCGGCCGATCTCGCGCACGAGCTGCGCACCCCGTTGACGAGCCTGCTCGGCAGGACCCGCCTCGTGCTGTCGAAAAGCCGCGGCGCGGACGAGTACCGCGAGGCGCTGGAGTTGAGCGTCGGGGAAATAGAGCGGCTGAAGGCGCTCGCTTCGTACATGCTTTTCCTCGCGCAGGCCGATCACGCCCCGGCCGTCCTGGTCCGCGACAAGGTGGACCTGCGGGAGGAAGCGGAGCGCCTGATCGAGTTTTTCGGCATAGCGGCCGAAGAGCGCGGAATCGCCCTGCAAGCGCACGGCCGCGCAACGGTCCTCGCCGACCGCGCGATGCTGCGGCAGGCGCTCAGCAACCTGCTGTCGAACGCCATTCGCCACAGCCCGGACGGCGAGCGGGTCGACGTGGTGCTCGAGCGCGGCGAAGGCACGGTCACCGCGTCGGTCGTGGACCGCGGGCCCGGCCTGTCACCGGCGGATGCCGCGCACCTTTTCGACCGCTTCTATCGCACCGAGCCGAGCAGGGCGCGCGACTCCGGCGGCGCCGGCCTGGGGCTCGCGATCGCGCGCTCCATCATGAAAATGCACGGCGGCGACGTGTCGGTGAAAAGCGACCCCGGCAAATCGACCGTATTCGCGTTGAGCATTCCCGAGGGCGCGCCGGATCACAAATCCGTAACCTTGCCGTAACGCTCGCGTGAGCGCGCAGTCCCTATAGTCGTCTCATGATGGACGGCAAAGGGACGCTGGTGCTGGCCGCCTTGCTCGGCGCCTCGGTGCTCGCCGCCGGTGCCTATGCAGACCACGAGGTCTCCGCGCACTTCGGCACGGCGGTGTCGGGTGCGACTGCGCGCGTGGTGAAAATCGGCGCGGACACCATGCTCGTCAAGGCGCGCCACCTCGAGACGCTCACGATCCGCAATGAGAAGGGCCAGAGCTTTGCCTGGCGGTTCGATACGCTGCATTCCCCGACGGGATTCCCGCTGAAGAGCATCGCGCCCGCCGATTTCGAAGCCGGCGACACCTGGGTCTACGTCGGCCCCGAGGCTCATGCGGACTGAAACGAACCTGCTCGCCCTGGTGCTGGCCGGCGGCGAAGGAAACCGGCTTTACCCGCTGACCGCCGAGCACGCGAAACCCGCGGTGGGATTCGTCGATGGGTACCGCATCATCGATTTCGTCCTGAGCAATCTGGTCAACTCGAAGATTTCGACGATCTACGTCATTGCGCAATACAAGCCGGACTCGCTGATCAGGCACATAGATGCGGTGTGGGGCCGCCGCGGAACAGGCGCGGGAAGCCGCATACAAGTCCTGCTGCCCCGGTCAGACAATGCCGCGGACCGGTTCAAGGGCACGGCGGATGCCGTTTATCGGAATCTCGGGCTGATCGCGCGGCATCGCCCCGAGGTCGTCGCGGTGTTCGCAGCCGATCACGTCTACCGCATGGATGTGCGGCAGATGGTCGACGCTCACCTGGACCGCAGGGCCTACGTGACGGTCGCGGCGGTGCCGATGCCGATCGAAAAGGCGCGTTCATTCGGGGTCATGGTCACCGACGCGAACGGTCGCATCACCCTATTCCAGGAAAAGCCCGAGCGGCCGGCACCCATGCCGACCGACCCGACCCGCGCGTACGGGTCGATGGGCAACTATCTGTTCGATCCGGACGTGCTCGCCGGGCTGCTCCACCGCGCCAGGAAGAACGGCGGTACCGACTTCGGCCGGGATGTGCTGCCGGCGCTCGCGCGCTGCCCGCGGGTGTTTGCGTACGACTTCGCAAGCAACCAGGTGCCCGGCGTTCAGGCTTACGAAGAGACCGCTTATTGGCGCGACGTGGGCACGATCGACGCCTTGAAGGCCGCGCAGGACGATGCCTCGGGATTCCAGCCGCGCTTCAACCTCGGCAATCCCCGCTGGCCGATCCACCGCGGTCACAACTCCTCTCGGGGACTCTGAAACCTATGCCTCTATCCAAGTTCCACGCCGATTGCGCGAACTGCAGCGTCCGGCGCGCTTGCCCGGCCGGCGCCGTGGGCTCCGCGGACATCGAAAGGGTGCAAAGCATCGTCTACGTGCGCCGCACGGTGAGGCGGGGCGAGGCGCTCTTCGCCGCCGGCGACGCGTGCGACGCGGTGTACGCAGCATGGCGCGGATTCTTCAAGACCGTCCTCGTCAACCGC